>NZ_JBICXP010000012.1:0-243919 GCF_043200355.1 Streptomyces sp. NPDC048436 | reverse complement strand
ACGCCCGGTTACATTCCGAACCCGGAAGCTAAGCCTCACAGCGCCGATGGTACTGCAGGGGGGACCCTGTGGGAGAGTAGGACGCCGCCGAACTAATATTGAAAGAGCTGGTCCCTGAACTTCGGTTCAGGGACCAGCTCTTTTTTGTTTTGCGTAACTTGCTGTTCACGTTCCGCGGCCAACATCCGGAGACATGGGGACAGTTGGCATGTTGCGAGCCGCAGGTATCGGCACCGGTGACGAGGTCATCGTGCCGGCCTTCGGGAATGTAGAGATCGCCGAGGCCGTGGTCCTGGCCGGGGCGGTGCCCGTCTTCGCGGACATAGAGCAGTCGACGTACTGCCTGGATCCTGCCGCGGTGGCCGCCTCCGTGAACTCCCGTACCGCTGCGGTCGTCGTGGTGCACCGCTTCGGGCACCCCGCGGACGTCAGGCGGCTCAGGGACGTTGGGCAGCGGCACGGAGTTCTCGTACTGGAACAGGGCGAGTTGGACGCCCCGTTCGACGAGCTCGCGCAGCGGCGTGCGCACGCCGCGTACCTGAGCGGGCGGCTGAGCGGTGTGGTGACCCCGGACGGAGCCGAGGGGCACGGCTACCAGCAGTACGTCGTGCGCGTGCCCGGCAACGGGCGGCCGGACCGGGACGCTTTCGCGCGGTCCGTGCGGGCCAAGGGAATTGACTGCCGGGTGCCGGTGAAGACGCCCGTGCATCGCACGCCGAAGTTCTGGCGGGACGTCTGTCTGCCCGAGACCGAGCGGGCCGCGGACGAGACACTGGCCCTTCCGGTCGACGCGTCGATGTCGCGGCGCGATCTGCAGCGCCTGGTGTCCGCCTGCAACGCGCTCGGCGGGCTTCTCCAGCCGGCCTTCTAGGAACAGCGGGCAGGGCGGCCGGTTCAAGGCGGCTTCGATCTCGGGTATTATCTATTCCGTTGCCGCGTGGGAAACCGCGACCGCGCAACAGGCCCCTATAGCTCAGTCGGTAGAGCGTCTCCATGGTAAGGAGAAGGTCAGCGGTTCGATTCCGCTTGGGGGCTCAGAGAGTAAGTCAGGAAAGTCCCCGCCCAGTTGGGCGGGGACTTTTTTTGTGTCTCAGTCCTTCTGGAGGCCGGGGACCCGCATCGCGAGGATCGCCATGTCGTCCGACGGGGCATCCGTCGCGAAGCGTTCCACCGCGCGCATGATGCGAGCCGCGACCGCGCCCGCCGTGAGACCCGTGCAGGCCGTCAGGACGTCCGCCAGGCCGTCGTCGCCGAGCATGCGGGTGCCCTCGCGGCGCTCGGTGACGCCGTCCGTCACGCAGAGCAGGACGTCGCCCGGGTCGAGCGTCATCGTCTGTTCGTAGAGCTCCAGATCCTCCATCACGCCGAGCAGCGGCTGCGGTTCCGCGTACGGCTCCACCGTGCCGTCCTGGCGCAGACGGAGCGGGAGCGGATGCCCGGCGCAGACGATCTTCAGGACCGCCGAGCCGTCCTCCTGGGGCCAGAGCTCCCCGTACAGCAGGGTAAGGAAGCGGCTGCGGGCTCCCTCGTCGAGGATCGCGGCGTTCAGGCGCTCCAGGACCGCGGGGCCGCCGAAGCCCTCGCGGGCGAGGAGGCGCAGGGCGTGCCGGGCCAGGCCGGTGACGGCGGCGGCCTCCGGGCCCGTGCCGCAGACGTCGCCGATCGCGAAGCCGTACGCACCGTCGCGGATGGGGAAGAGATCGTAGAAGTCACCGCCGACTTCGTTGCCCTCGCCGGCCGCGCGGTAGATGACCTCGACCTCGACACCCGGGATCTGCGGGAGCTCCGGGGGGAGCAGGCTGCGCTGGAGGGACTGGCTGATGGCCATGCGCTCCGAGTACAGGCGGGCGTTGTCGAGGGCGAGGGCCGCTCGGCGGGAGAGATCTTCGGCCAATTCCAGGATCTCTTGACGGAAGTGTTCGTCCGAAGGCTTACCCAGCGTGAGCATGCCGATGACGCGGTTGCGGGCGACCAGGGGCAGGACGACCGTCTCGCCGCCCACAGCCGACGCCGTAGAAAGCGTCGTGCCGATGCCGGAGGCCAGGCTCAGTGGTTCGCCGAGGCCGAGGCTGCGCATGGAGGTGCGCAGGGCGGCCTGGTGGGCCGCTTCCGAGGGGGCGGCCCAGACGCGGGCTCCCGGGGTCGGCACGGGGTCGGGAGGGGCGATCTTGGAGAGGAGCACCTTCAGGCCGTCGATGCGCTCCTCGTCCTCATGGAGAACGTACGACAGATAGGGCTCGGACGACTGGTCGGCGATCGTGTAGACGGCGCACCAGGTGGCGAGCGTCGGGACCGTCATCTGGGCCATGAGGGCCAGGGTCTGGTCGCGGTCGAGCGTGCCGGCGAGGAGGTCGGACGCCTCGACGAGGAAGCTGAGGGAGCCGCGGCGGAGCTTCTCGAGTTCGCCGAGGCGGGCCGACTCGACGGCGAGGGCGATGCGGTCGGCGGCGAACTGGAGGCGCAGGGCCTCTTCGTTCGAGTACCGGTCGGGGGCTTCGGCGGCCACTCCCAGGGAGCCGGTGAGGCGCCCCTCGACCTTCAGCGGGACCGTGACGACGGAGCGCATGCCGGTGCCGCTGAGCAGAGGGACGGCGCCGGGGACGACCGTGAGGTCCTCGTGGACGGCCGGCATGCGGGCGGAGCCGTAGCGTCCGGGGCCCGCCTCCACGGGGACGCGGGCGAAGCGCTGGCGGGCGGACGGCAGCCCTGTGGAGGCGCGTACCTCGAGTTCCGTCTCGTCGTCCGTGGCGAGGAGCAGGAAGGCGGCGTCGCCGTCGAGCATGTCGCGGGCGCGCTCGACCGTGCGCTGGAGGAGACCGTCGAGGTCGTCCGGCGCGGGTGAGCCGATGAAGACCTCGAAGGGGTCGGCGGTGTGCGATTCGTTGAGCGTCCCGGGCTCGGGGGAGGGGCCGCGCAGCGGGGTCTGCAGGACGGCGCGCTCGTCGTCGCGGACGAGCAGGCAGACCGTGGATGGTTCGCCGTCGGTGTCGCGGACGCGCAGGTGGGAGGCGTAGACGGGGGTCACGCGGCCGTCCGAGCCGCGGATGCCGTAACTGCCCTCCCAGCGGGAGAGCTTGAGCGCTTCCACGATGCCCGTGCTGGTGCCCGGGGTGTGCGGCCAGGCGGCGAAGTCGGTGAGCGGTTTGCCGGTGACCTGTTCGGCGGCGTACCCGAAGAGCTCTTCCGCGTCTTCGTTCCAGGCGGAGATGGCGCCCACGCGGTCGATCTGTACGACGGCGACGCGGACTCTGCCGTCGGTGATCGGGAGCAGTTCGGCGGGGAGCGCGGGGCCCGCGGCGCGGGTGCCCACCGAACGGTCGGGGAGGTCGAGTTGGAACCAGACCTGCTTGTTGGTGGGGGTGTAGTCGACGCCCCAGCGGGTGGCGAGCGCCGCGCACAGCTGGAGGCCGCGGCCGCCCTCGCGGTCGGGGCTGCCCATGCTCGCCGCGGACTGCTGGAGAGGGATCTCACGTTCGGGGTAGTGGTCGGAGACCTCGATGCGTACGGCGTCCTCGCTGCGCAGGCAGAGGACGTCCGCCGCGGTTCCCGCGTGCACCACGGCGTTGGTGACGAGCTCGCTGGTGAGGACGACCGCGTCGTCGACGATGTCGGTGAACCCCCAGCCCTGGAGGGTGTCGCGGACAAAGGAGCGCGCCGTCGCGACGGAACGTCCGACGGGGTCGAAGGTCGCAGCCGCGCGCGCGGTGATCACAGAACTCCTCGTACGAGTATCGACGCCCAGATCTCCCACCATGGTGCGGCCGCCCCTCCGATGCCCGCTTGTACGTGTGCCACCGCCCAGGCCGGGCAGGACCGGGGTGGTTGGACAGCCGGATGCCAGGTTACTTACCTTCGCCGTCCATGCTGATGCCGGTCGTCAGTGTTTCCGCCCGGAGGGTGTGCGGACGGTGTGCGAAGCTGCCGAACTGTTATGGCCTGGTTCAGCCATGGTGAAACACTGGGCAAGCTTCTTGGAGAGAGCCCAGGTAACCCGAGCAGTACGGTCGACCCTTGCGGGAGGGACACAGTGGAGTCTGGCGCAGCGACGCGGGGCACTAAAACGCGTGCGAAAGACGGACAGTCCCTGAGTAAACAGCGCAAACCGCGCCATGGGACGACGACGTCAGTGGACGCGGCAGCCCTGAACAGGTTGCTCGCGGCGCTGGTGGCCATGCGGGACGGTAACTTCCGCAAGCGGCTCACGGTCTCGGGCGATGACGTGATGTCCGAGATCGCGGCCGTCTTCAATGAGGTGGCCGACCGGAATCTGCATCTGACCGGTGAGATCGCCCGGGTCCGGCGCATGGTCGGGCGTGAGGGAAAGCTCACGGAACGGCTGGAAACCGGCGCCAGTGAGGGCTCGTGGTCCGCCGCGATCGACGCGTCGAACGCGCTCGTCGACGATCTCGTACGCCCTGTCTCCGAGGTCGGGCGGGTGCTGTCCGCGGTCGCCGATGGTGACCTGGAGCAGCGGATGGAGCTGCGGGCGCAGGCGGACGAGGGGAACGGTCATCCGCTGCGCGGGGAGTTCCTGAAGGTCGGCCGGACGGTCAACAACCTGGTCGATCAGCTCTCGACGTTCACCGACGAGGTCACGCGGGTGGCCAGTGAGGTGGGCACCGAGGGCAAGCTGGGCGGCCAGGCGCGGGTGCGTGGAATGTCGGGTTCGTGGAAGGATCTCACGGATTCGGTGAACACCATGGCGTACCGGCTGACCGCGCAGGTGCGTGACATTGCTCTCGTTACTACGGCGGTCGCCAAGGGTGACTTGTCCCGGAAGGTGACCGTCCACGTCGCCGGCGAGATGCTGGAGCTGAAGAACACCGTCAACACGATGGTGGACCAGCTCTCGTCGTTCTCATCCGAGGTGACGCGTGTCGCGCGTGAGGTCGGCACGGAGGGCGAGCTCGGCGGCCAGGCGCAGGTGCCGGGTGTGGCGGGAGTGTGGAAGGACCTCACCGATTCGGTGAATCTCATGGCCGGCAATCTCACCGCACAGGTGCGTGGGATCGCCCAGGTCACCACGGCTGTCGCGAACGGCGATCTGTCCCAGAAGGTGACGGTCAGCGCACGCGGCGAGGTCGCTCAACTCGCCGAGACGATCAACCAGATGACGGAGACGCTGCGTACGTTCGCGGACGAGGTCACCCGCGTCGCGAACGAGGTCGGTGCCGAGGGGCAGCTGGGCGGTCAGGCGAATGTGCCGGGCGCCGCGGGGACGTGGAAGGACCTCACCGACTCGGTGAACACGGTCTTCCGGAACCTCACCACACAGGTGCGGGACATCGCGACGGTGACGACGGCGGTCGCCAACGGTGATCTGTCGCAGAAGGTCACCGTCGACGTCGCGGGCGAGATGCTCGAGCTGAAGAACACCGTCAACACGATGGTGGACCAGCTCTCCGCCTTCGGCGCCGAAGTGACGCGTGTGGCGCGGGAGATCGGTGTCGAGGGTGAGCTGGGCGGCCAGGCGCAGGTGCAGGGCGCGGCAGGCACGTGGAAGGACCTGACGGACTCGGTCAACACCGCCTTCCGCAACCTGACGGGTCAGGTCCGCAACATCGCGCAGGTGACGACGGCCGTCGCCAACGGTGATCTGTCGCAGAAGGTCACCGTCGACGTCTCCGGCGAGATGCTTCAGTTGAAGAACACCGTCAACACGATGGTGGACCAGCTGTCGTCCTTCGCCGACCAGGTCACGCGGATGGCGCGCGACGTGGGCACCGAAGGCCGCCTCGGCGGCCAGGCCCGCGTGGACGGTGTCAGCGGAACCTGGAAGGAACTCACCGACTCCGTCAACTTCATGGCGGGGAACCTGACGTCGCAGGTACGCCAGATCGCCCAGGTCACCACGGCGGTCGCCCGCGGCGACCTCTCCCAGAAGATCGACGTGGACGCGCGCGGCGAGATCCTGGAGCTGAAGAACACCATCAACACGATGGTCGACCAGCTCTCCGCCTTCGCCGACCAGGTGACCCGGGTGGCCCGCGAGGTGGGCACGGAGGGCCGCCTCGGCGGGCAGGCACAGGTGCCCGGCGTCGCCGGTGTGTGGCGCGATCTGACCGACTCCGTGAACGGCATGGCCGGCAACCTCACCGCTCAGGTCCGCAACATCGCGCAGGTCGCGACCGCGGTGGCGCGAGGTGACCTGTCGCAGAAGATCGACGTGGACGCGCGCGGCGAGATCCTGGAGCTGAAGAACACCCTCAACACCATGGTGGACCAGCTGTCCGCCTTCGCCGAGCAGGTGACGCGGGTGGCCCGCGAGGTGGGCACGGACGGCATCCTGGGCGGCCAGGCCGAGGTGCAGGGTGTCTCCGGCACCTGGAAGGACCTCACGCAGTCCGTGAACGGCATGGCGAACAACCTGACCCTTCAGGTCCGCAACATCGCCGAGGTCACCACGGCCGTCGCCATGGGCGACCTCTCCAAGAAGATCACCGTCGACGCGAAGGGCGAGATCCTCGAACTCGTCACCACCGTGAACACGATGGTCGACCAGCTCTCCAACTTCGCCGAGCAGGTCAACCGCGTGGCCCGCGAGGTGGGCACCGAGGGCAACCTGGGCGGCCAGGCGCGGGTCCCGGGCGTCACCGGCACCTGGAAGGACCTCAGCGACAACGTCAACCTGATGGCGAACAACCTGACCGCGCAGGTGCGGGGGATCTCCCAGGTCGCGGCGGCGGTCGCCAACGGAGACCTCACCAAGAAGGTCACGGTCGAGGCGCGCGGCGAGGTCGCGCAGCTCGCCGACACCGTCAACACCATGGTGAAGACGCTGAGTTCGTTCGCGGACGAGGTGACCCGGGTGGCCCGCGAGGTGGGCACGGACGGCATCCTCGGCGGTCAGGCCCGGGTGCCCGGAGTGTCGGGCACGTGGAAGGACCTGACGGAGTCCGTGAACGGCATGGCCTCCAATCTCACCGGACAGGTCCGCAACATCGCGATGGTCACCACCGCGATCGCCAAGGGTGACCTGACCAAGAAGATCGACATCGACGCCCGGGGCGAGATCCTGGAGCTGAAGACCACCATCAACACGATGGTCGACCAGCTGTCGTCCTTCGCCGAGCAGGTCACGCGGGTGGCCCGCGAGGTGGGCACGGAAGGCCAGTTGGGCGGTCAGGCGCGGGTGCGGGACGTCGACGGCACCTGGCGCGACCTCACCGAATCCGTGAACGAGATGGCCGGGAACCTGACCCGTCAGGTGCGCGCCATCGCCGAGGTCGCCACCGCGGTGACGCGCGGCGACCTGAACCTGAAGATCGACGTGGACGCGGCGGGCGAGATCCAGGTTCTCCAGGACAACATCAACTCGATGATCGCCAACCTCCGCGACACCACCCTGGCCAACAAGGAACAGGACTGGCTCAAGGGCAACCTCGCCCGCATCTCCGGTCTGATGCAGGGCCGCCGTGACCTGGCGGACGTCGCCTCGCTGATCATGAGCGAGCTGACGCCGGTGGTCTCCGCGCAGCACGGCGCCTTCTTCCTGGCGCTGCCCACGGACGACGGCACCGAGCCCGGAGCCGAGCAGCAAGACGCGTACGAACTGCGCATGATGGGCAGTTACGGCTACTCCATGGGCTCCATGCCGACGTCCTTCCGGCCCGGCGAGACGCTGATCGGCACGGCGGCCCAGGAGCGGCGCACGATCCTCGTGGAGAACGCGCCGTCCGGCTATCTGCGGATCGCCTCCGGCCTCGGCGAGGCGCCGCCCGCCCAGGTGATCGTCCTTCCGGTGCTCTTCGAAGGGACCGTCCTCGGTGTGATCGAGCTGGCCGCGTTCCAGGCGTTCACGCAGATCCAGAAGGACTTCCTCAGCCAGATCGCCGAGATGATCGCGACGAGCGTCAACACCATCAGCGTCAACACCAAGACCGAGGTGCTGCTCAAGCAGTCGCAGGAGCTCACCGAGCAACTGCGGGAGCGGTCGGCGGAGTTGGAGAGCCGGCAGAAGGCGCTGCAGGACTCCAACGCCGAGCTGGAGGAGAAGGCCGAGCTGCTCGCCCAGCAGAACCGCGACATCGAGGTCAAGAACACCGAGATCGAAGAGGCACGGCAGGTGCTCGAAGAGCGCGCCGAGCAGCTCGCGGTCTCGATGCGGTACAAGTCCGAGTTCCTGGCGAACATGTCCCACGAACTGCGTACGCCGCTCAACTCCCTGCTGATCCTGGCCAAGTTGCTCGCGGACAACGCCGACGCGAACCTCACTCCCAAGCAGGTGGAGTTCGCCGAGACGATCCACGGGGCGGGCTCGGACCTGCTGCAGCTCATCAACGACATCCTCGACCTGTCGAAGGTCGAGGCGGGCAAGATGGATGTCTCCCCGACGCGCATCGCACTCGTCCAACTCGTGGACTACGTAGAGGCCACTTTCCGGCCCCTGACCGCGGAGAAGGGACTCGACTTCTCCGTACGCGTGTCCCCGGAGCTGCCCGCGACGCTGCACACGGACGAACAGCGCCTCCTCCAGGTGCTGCGCAACCTCCTGTCCAACGCGGTGAAGTTCACCGACTCCGGAGCGGTCGAGCTGGTGATCCGGCACGCCAACGCCGATGTACCCAACGCCATCCGCGAGCAGCTCCTGGAGGCGGGGTCGCTGCGGGACGCGGACGCGGACCTGATCGCCTTCTCGGTGAGCGACACCGGCATCGGCATCGCGGGCAGCAAGATGCGGGTCATCTTCGAGGCGTTCAAGCAGGCCGACGGAACGACGAGCAGGAAGTACGGCGGTACGGGCCTCGGGCTCTCCATCAGCCGGGAGATCGCACGGCTCCTCGGCGGCGAGATCCACGCGGCGAGCGAGCCGGGCCGCGGTTCGACGTTCACGCTCTATTTGCCGCTGCACCCCAGCGAACTGCCGCCCCAGGGCTACGCGCAGCTCGGTCCGCTGCCGGGGACGTCACCGCGGCCCGCTCTGGAGGAGGCTCCCTCCACGGCCGAGCAGCCGCCGCAGAGGGACGAGGCGCCGACGCCGCGGCTCGACGCGATGCCCGACTCCGGCACGCTCTTCCGGCGCCGCCGACGTGCCGCGCACGCCTCATCGGAGCAGCCGCCGGTCCTGCCGGGGCAGGGGCCCACCGCGGAGCAGCGGTCCCAGGAACAGTGGGCGGCGGCAGGGCAGGAGACGGCCGAGGCGCGTCCCGGCTTCCAGTTCGGCGGTGAGAAGGTCCTCATCGTCGACGACGACATCCGCAATGTGTTCGCGCTCACCAGCGTCCTGGAGCAGCACGGGCTTTCGGTGCTGTACGCGGAGAACGGCCGCGAAGGCATCGAAGTCCTCGAACAGCACGACGATGTGACGGTCGTCCTGATGGACATCATGATGCCGGAGATGGACGGGTACGCGACGACGACGGCGATCCGCAGGATGCCGCAGTTCGCCGGGCTCCCGATCATCGCGCTCACCGCGAAGGCCATGAAGGGTGATCGGGAGAAGGCCATCGACTCCGGCGCTTCCGATTACGTTACGAAGCCGGTCGACCCCGATCATCTGCTGTCGGTGATGGAGCAGTGGATGCGCGGGGAGTGACCGAGAAGCGGCGTCATTACGCGGAGTTGCTGACAGAGTGTGGCCGAAGCCGTGTAGAACCACGGTATTCGGGGAACCTTCTGGTCTCCCACCGCGTTTCTGCTACGTGCACAGTGACATCGCGGTGACAGGGTGTGGCGACAGGCGGGGTGCGGCTACCATGACCGGCACAAGGACGGACGGCGTAAGGGAGTCGTCCCCTGGGGCGGCGCCCGGTGTACCGCCGGGGCGAGGAGGGCGGGCCATGGTGCAGAAGGCCAAGATCCTCCTGGTCGATGACCGGCCGGAGAATCTGCTGGCGCTGGAGGCCATCCTCTCTGCGCTCGATCAGACCCTGGTGCGGGCATCGTCCGGGGAGGAAGCGCTCAAAGCACTACTCACGGACGACTTCGCGGTCATTCTGCTGGACGTCCAGATGCCAGGCATGGACGGTTTCGAAACCGCCGCGCACATCAAGCGGCGGGAGCGGACCCGGGACATCCCGATCATCTTCCTCACCGCCATCAACCACGGCCCGCACCACACGTTCCGTGGGTATGCGGCAGGTGCGGTGGACTACATCTCCAAGCCGTTCGATCCGTGGGTGCTGCGCGCGAAGGTCTCGGTTTTCGTCGAGCTGTACATGAAGAACTGCCAACTGCGGGAGCAGGCAGCGCTGCTGCGGCTCCAGCTCGAAGGCGGCGGCAAGTCGGCGGCGGGCGAAGCCAAGGAGCCCGCGGGGCTCCTCGCCGAGCTCTCCGCGCGCCTGGCGGCCGTCGAGGAGCAGGCGGAGGCGCTGTCGAAACAGCTGGACGACGAATCGGCGGACGCCGCCGCGGTCGCCACCGCCGCCCATCTCGAACGCAAACTCACCGGCTTGCGGCGGGCTCTTGACGCCTTGGAGCCGGGCACCGGCAGCGGTGCGGCTTCGGTGTCCTCGCAGAGCTGAGCCTGCGCGGGAGGCCGGGTGAAGCCGGTCCGGAGGCGGTGAACACCCGTCAGTTCACCGCCTCGCAAGGGCGACACACGGGTGAAGGCGGGGGTCCCCCCTGTTCGAGCGAAGTCGAGAACTCGGGGGAGGCACACGTGTCGGCAGTGGCCTCCACCGGTAACCTCGGTCCCATGGCCTCACGTCCGTCCGCAGCCAAGAAGACGCCCGCGAAGAAGGCGGCCGCGCCCACAAAGGCTCCGGCGAAGAAGGCCGCCGCCAAGAAGCCGCCGCCCAAGAAGGCTCCGGCCAAGAAGGCGCCCGCCAGGAAAGCCGCGGCGAAGAAGCCCGCGCCCAAGCCGGCGCCCAGTCCCACGGGCGGCGTCTACCGCCTCGCGCGCGCCCTCTGGCTCGGTCTCGCACACAGCGTGGGCGCACTGTTCCGCGGCATAGGGCGGGGCGCCAAGGGACTCGACCCGGCGCACCGCAAGGACGGCCTCGCGCTGCTGCTGCTCGGCATCGCGCTGATCGTCGCCGCGGGCACGTGGTCGAATCTGCGCGGGCCTGTGGGCGACCTCGTCGAGATGCTCGTGACCGGGGCGTTCGGCCGCCTCGATCTGCTGCTTCCGATACTGCTCGCGGTCATCGGCGTACGCCTCATCCGGCACCCCGAGAAGCCCGACGCGAACGGCCGCATCGTGATCGGCCTGTCCGCGCTCGTCATCGGCGTGCTCGGCCAGGTCCACATCGCCTGCGGGTCGCCGGCCCGCGCCGACGGCATGCAGGCCATAAGGGACGCGGGCGGCCTCATCGGCTGGGCCGTTTCCACGCCGCTGATCTTCACCATGGGCGAGGTCCTGGCCGTACCGCTCCTGGTCCTCCTCACCGTCTTCGGGCTGCTCGTCGTCACGGCGACGCCCGTCAACGCCATCCCGCAGCGGCTGCGGCTGCTCGGCACCAAGCTGGGCATCGTCCAGCCGGAGCCCGAAGCGGCCGGGAGTGACTTCTCCGACGATGACGAGCGGTACGACGAGCAGTGGCGCGAGGCCCTGCCTGCCCGCTCGCGCAGGCGCGCCGACGCCGATGAGTACGCGCCGGACCAGGCCGAGGAGGCCGCTCTCACCAGGCGGCGCAGGCCCCGCAGGGCGGCCACGCAGCCCGGTCTCGACCGGCCGATGGACGCGGTGGACGTGGCGGCCGCCGCTGCCGCCGCACTGGACGGAGCCGTCCTGCACGGCATGCCGCCCTCGCCGCTGGTCGCCGACCTCACGCAGGGGGTCTCCGGGGAGCGCGATGAGCAGCGGCCCGCGGAGAAGTCCGCCCCGGTGCCGACCGCGCGCGCCACGGACAGCCCGCCGCCCGGTGTGCTCCGCAAGACGACGGGGAAGGCCGCCGCCTCCGCCGACTCCGGCGTACCCGACCTGACGAAGTCCGCCCCGGACAAGCCGCGGGACCTTCCGCCGCGGGCCGAGCAGTTGCAGCTGGCCGGCGACATCACGTACTCGCTGCCCGCGCTCGACCTGCTGGAGCGCGGCGGCCCCGGCAAGACCCGCAGCGCCGCGAACGACGCGGTCGTGGCCTCGCTCAGCAACGTCTTCAGCGAGTTCAAGGTCGACGCGGACGTCACCGGCTTCACGCGCGGTCCGACGGTCACGCGGTACGAGATCGAGCTCGGCCCCGCCGTGAAGGTCGAGAAGATCACGGCTCTGGCCAAGAACATCGCGTACGCGGTCGCCAGTCCGGACGTCCGGATCATCAGCCCCATCCCCGGCAAGTCCGCGGTCGGCATCGAGATCCCGAACACCGACCGCGAGATGGTCAACGTGGGCGACGTGCTGCGTCTTGCGGACGCGGCCGAGGACGACCACCCGATGCTGGTCGCGCTCGGCAAGGACGTCGAGGGCGGTTACGTCATGGCCAACATGGCGAAGATGCCGCACATCCTGGTAGCCGGAGCCACCGGTTCCGGTAAGTCCTCGTGCATCAACTGTCTGATCACCTCGATCATGATGCGGGCGACCCCCGAGGACGTACGGATGGTCCTCGTCGACCCCAAGCGCGTCGAGCTCACCGCGTACGAGGGCATCCCGCACCTGATCACGCCGATCATCACCAACCCGAAGCGGGCCGCCGAGGCGCTCCAGTGGGTCGTACGCGAGATGGATCTGCGCTACGACGACCTCGCCGCGTTCGGCTACCGGCACATCGACGACTTCAACCAGGCCGTCCGCGAGGGCAAGCTCAAGACGCCCGAGGGCAGCGAGCGGGAGCTCAGCCCGTATCCGTACCTACTGGTGATCGTCGACGAGCTCGCCGACCTGATGATGGTCGCGCCGCGTGACGTCGAGGACTCGATCGTGCGCATCACGCAGCTCGCGCGCGCGGCGGGCATCCACCTGGTGCTCGCCACGCAGCGGCCTTCCGTGGACGTCGTCACCGGCCTGATCAAGGCGAACGTCCCCTCGAGGCTCGCCTTCGCCACCTCCTCGCTCGCCGACAGCCGCGTCATCCTGGACCAGCCGGGCGCCGAGAAGCTGATCGGCAAGGGCGACGGACTCTTCCTGCCGATGGGCGCGAACAAGCCCACCCGCATGCAGGGCGCCTTCGTCACCGAGGACGAGATCCACGCGGTCGTCCAGCACTGCAAGGACCAGATGGCGCCCGTCTTCCGGGAAGACGTCACCGTGGCCACCAAGCAGAAGAAGGAGATCGACGAGGACATCGGCGACGACCTCGATCTGCTCTGCCAGGCCGCTGAGCTGGTGGTTTCCACCCAGTTCGGATCCACGTCGATGCTCCAGCGCAAGCTGCGCGTCGGCTTCGCGAAGGCCGGACGGCTCATGGACCTCATGGAATCGCGCGGCATCGTGGGCCCCAGCGAGGGCTCCAAGGCTCGTGACGTTCTTGTGAAACCCGATGAGCTGGATGGCGTGCTCGCCGTGATCCGCGGGGAGGCTCACCCATAAGGGTGCGGCAGGCAACCGTTTCCCTTCGGCATACGTCAAGTTGAGGGAAGGGACGACACCATGGTCCACGATCAGGATGTTCGGCCATTCCGATGGCGTACAAACTCCGTCGCCCAGTTGCCCCACCTTTTCCGAACCCCCCTAGACTGAACATCCGGCAGGTGGCTACACGCTCGAAAGGCGCCCCCGTGTCCATCGGCAACTCCCCTGAAGACGACAGCCCTTCAGACGACCGACTCACTGACGAACGGCGCCTCGACGAGCGCCCGGCAGCTGACACGCCGGCAGCTGAGATTCCAGCGGATGACCGGCCCTCGATCGGGCGTGCCCTGCAGCAGGCACGCATCGACGCGGATCTGACCGTCGATGAGATCAGCACGTCCACCCGGGTGCGCATTCCGATCGTGCACGCGATCGAACAGGATGACTTCTCCCGGTGCGGCGGCGATGTCTACGCCCGCGGCCACATCCGGACGCTGGCACGCGCCGTGGGGCTCGATCCCGCCCTCCTGCTGGCCCAGTACGACGAGGCGCACGGCGGTCGGCCGCCCGCGCCCACCCCCGCGGCGCCCCTCTTCGAGGCCGAGCGGATCAGGTCCGACGTACGCAGGCCCAACTGGACCGCGGCGATGGTCGCCGCGATCGTCGCCGTCATCGGCTTCGTCGGCTTCACCGCGTTCAGCGGCGGCGACGACGAGGACGGGACGAAGCCGCAGGTCGCGGAAGGCGCCACGCCCGCCACCAGCAAGCCCGCCACGAAGCCGACGCCCAGCAAGCCCACCGACCCGAAGCCGGACCCCTCGGACAGCGCCATCGCGGGCGCCCCCAAGGACAAGGTCACGGTCAAGGTCAGCGCGCCGGACGGCCGCAGCTGGATCTCCGCGAAGGACCACAACGGCCGGACGCTCTTCGACGGAGTCCTCGAGGAAGGCAAGTCGAAGACCTTCCAGGACCAGCAGCAGATCGACCTCGTCCTCGGCGACGCGGGCGCGATCCAGCTGTTCGTGAACGGCAAGTCGGTCGAGAACAAGTTCGAGCCGGGCCAGGTCGAGCGACTTTCGTACACGAAGGGCGACCCCGAGGTCGGATAGCCCGGCGCGGACGGGCCCCGGACCCGCGCGGACCGGCGCGGAGAGGGTCGCAACCCGTGCGGCGTGGGGCCCGGACCCTCGCGGCGGGGGCCCGGGCAGGGACAAAGTAGTCTTGAGACCATGCCCGAACGCCGCACCGTCGCCCTTGTCACTCTTGGCTGCGCCCGCAACGAGGTGGACTCGGAGGAGCTCGCAGGCCGCTTGGAGGCGGACGGCTGGCAACTCGTCGAGGCCGCCGAAGACGCGGACGTCGCCGTAGTCAACACCTGTGGATTCGTCGAAGCCGCCAAGAAGGACTCCGTCGACGCCCTCCTGGAAGCCAATGACCTCAAGGGTCACGGCAAGACCCAGGCCGTCGTGGCCGTCGGCTGCATGGCCGAGCGGTACGGCAAGGAGCTTGCCGACGCCCTCCCCGAAGCCGATGGTGTCCTCGGCTTCGACGACTACTCCGACATCTCCAGCCGCCTGCAGACCATCCTCGGCGGTGGCAGCGTCGAGGCTCACACCCCGCGTGACCGGCGCAAGCTGCTGCCGATCAGCCCCGCCGAGCGCCAGGACGCGGGCTCCGGCGTCGCACTGCCCGGGCACGCGCCCGTGGACCTGCCGGACGGCCTCGCGCCCGCCTCTGGGCCGCGCGCCCCGCTGCGCCGGCGTCTGGGCAGCAACCCCGTCGCCTCGGTGAAGCTGGCGTCCGGCTGCGACCGGCGCTGCTCGTTCTGCGCCATCCCCTCCTTCCGCGGGTCCTTCATCTCGCGGCGCCCCTCGGACGTCCTCGGCGAGACGCGCTGGCTTGCCGAGCAGGGCGTCAAGGAGGTCATGCTCGTCTCCGAGAACAACACCTCGTACGGCAAGGACCTGGGTGACATCCGTCTCCTGGAGACGCTGCTTCCCGAGCTTGCCGCCGTCGACGGGATCGAGCGGGTGCGGGTCAGCTACCTGCAGCCCGCCGAGATGCGCCCCGGACTCATCGACGTACTCACCTCGACGGAGAAGGTCGCCCCCTACTTCGACCTGTCCTTCCAGCACTCCGCTCCCAGTGTGCTGCGGGCGATGCGGCGCTTCGGGGACACCGACCGCTTCCTTGAGCTCCTGGACACCATCCGGACCAAGGCACCGCAGGCCGGTGTGCGGTCGAACTTCATCGTGGGCTTCCCCGGCGAGACCGATGCCGACGTGGCCGAGCTCGAGCGGTTCCTCACGGGTGCGCGGCTGGACGCCATCGGCGTCTTCGGGTACTCCGACGAGGAGGGCACGGAAGCGGCGACGTACGACAAGAAGCTGGACCAGGATGTCGTCGACGAGCGGCTCGCGCGCATCTCGCGGCTCGCCGAGGAACTGACCTCGCAGCGCGCCGACGAGCGCCTCGGTGAGACGGTCGAGGTGCTGGTGGAGGCCGTGGACGAGGAGGACGGCGCGATTGGCCGGGCGGCGCACCAGGCGCCCGAGACGGACGGCCAGATCCGCTTCACGGGCGCCACGGGTGGCGCTACGGGTGGGGACGAGCTGCAGGTCGGTCGTATGGTCGTGGCAAAGGTGGTCGGCACGGAAGGCGTGGACCTGTTGGCTGAGTACAGCGAAATTCTGGGGCTTCCGCCCCGGATCCCGGCCGAGGAGGCGCGCAGATGACCGGAGTCCCGGCATCCGCGGCGGGCGGCTCCGGCGCGCAGGGCGCCAAGCCGGTGCGCGGCGGAAAGTTGGGCGCTGCGGCCGTCAATCAGGCCAGCGTGTGGAACGTCGCCAACTTGCTGACGGTGATCCGGCTGCTGCTCGTGCCCGGCTTCGTGATGCTGCTGCTCGCCGAGGGCGGGTACGACCCGGCCTGGCGTGCGTGGGCCTGGGCGGCGTTCGCCGTCGCCATGATCACCGACCTGTTCGACGGGCACCTGGCACGCACGTACAACCTGGTCACGGACTTCGGGAAGATCGCCGACCCGATCGCCGACAAGGCGATCATGGGCGCCGCGCTGGTCTGCCTGTCCTACCTCGGCGATCTGCCCTGGTGGGTGACCGGCGTGATCCTCGGGCGTGAGCTCGGGATCACCTTGCTGCGGTTCTGGGTGATCCGCTTCGGAGTCATTCCGGCCAGTCGCGGCGGCAAGATGAAGACGCTCTGGCAGGGCGTGGCGGCTGGGATGTACGTTCTCGCGCTGACCGGGCCGCTCGCCACGCTGCGGTTCTGGGTGATGGCGGTCGCCGTCCTGCTGACCGTGCTGACGGGGCTCGACTACGTCCGGCAGGCCGTGCTGCTGCGGCGGCAGGGTCTCGCGGAGGCGCGTGCGGCGTCTGCCGCCTCGGCGGCGTCCGCGGCTGCCGCCTCCGCCTCCGCCTCTGGTGAAGGGTCACGGGAGTCGGCGCCGTGACGTCCGCGAGCCTGGCCGTGGAGGTGCTGCGGCTGCTCGAGGCGCGGGGGGAGACCCTCGCCGTGGCCGAGTCGCTGACCGGAGGGCTTGTGGCCGCTGAGGTGACTGCGGTGCCCGGGGCCTCGCGGGTCTTCCGGGGGTCGGTGACGGCGTACGCGACCGAGCTGAAGCACGAGGTGCTCGGGGTCGACGGCACTCTGCTGGCCGAGCGGGGCGCCGTGGACCCTGATGTGGCGCTGCAGATGGCGGCAGGTGTGCGTGCGGTCCTCGGTGCCGACTGGGGGATCGCGACCACGGGGGTCGCGGGGCCGGACCCACAGGACGGCCAGGCAGTCGGGACCGTGTTCGTGGCCGTGGACGGGCCGTATGGTTCGGGTTTCGGTTCGACTTTCGGTTCGGGCTTCGCCGTCGGTGGGCCGGAATCCGGGATTTCCGGTCCGGGATCCGCGGGCGGCGAGGGGGTTTCCGCTCTTCGCTCTGAGGGGAAAGTGGCCGCGCTGCGGTTGAACGGTGAGCGTTCGGACATCCGTATGGAGAGTGTACGGAGCGTGCTCAAGCTGCTGCTCGAGCGGCTTTCCGGCGAACATGCCGGGAATGGGCGGGCACAGGATACGGAACAGAACGGGGGGTTTTGATGTTTGCAGCCCTGAGTGAACACGACATCGCTCCCCGCACGGCCGCCGCGCGAGGCGGTACGGTGGGGCGTGAAGGATGCGGCTACGCGGTCCGAGGAGGGAGCCACCGATGATTCTGCTCCGTCGCCTGTTGGGTGACGTGCTGCGTCGGCAGCGCCAGCGCCAGGGCCGTACTCTGCGCGAAGTCTCCTCGTCCGCCCGAGTCTCGCTCGGCTATCTTTCCGAGGTGGAGCGGGGGCAGAAGGAGGCATCCTCCGAGCTGCTTTCCGCGATCTGCGACGCGCTTGACGTACGGATGTCCGAGCTCATGCGTGAGGTGAGCGACGAGCTTTCCCTCGCTGAACTGGCTGCGTCGGCAGCGGCTACGGAACCGGTGCGCGCGCCGGTTCGCCCGATGCTCAATTCCGTCTCGGTGAGCGGTGTGCCGCCGGAACGGGTGACGATCAAGGCGCCAGCGGAGGCGGTGGATGTCGTCGCCGCGTGACGCTGTGACGGATACAGGTTTTCTCGAAGCCCCGGCCGGGTTCCACCGGCCGGGGCTTTCGGCTGTCCGGGCAGGTCGGGCTGTTTGATGTGCGGGGTTCCGGGTTGGATTCGCGGGGTTCACGGTGCTTGGCCGGTGTCCCTGGGGGTACTCGGAGTGGCCTGGGTGTCCCCGGAGTGCTTCCGGGGTGGCCGCGCGGCGCTTGCGAGGCGTTCGGTGGGTCCTTGAGCATCCCCGGGATGCCCCGATTGGTGCACTTGTGCCATGGTTGGTGGGGATTTTCGATTACGGGGGTTCGTCAGCTTTGGAGGATGCATGTACGTCGTGAAGAGCCCTCTGTCGGACGCGGATCTGAAGACGGTCTCGGACGCCCTGCAAGGGGCACTCGTGGATCTCGTCGACCTCTCCCTGGTCGCAAAGCAGATTCACTGGAACGTGGTCGGGACGCGCTTCCGCTCGGTTCATCTGCAGCTCGACGAGGTCGTGGACACGGCACGGCTGCACTCCGACACGGTGGCGGAGCGGGCCTCGACGCTCGGTGTCTCGCCCGACGGGCGGGCGGCGACGGTGGCGCGGAGCAGCGGTATCGGCGCGGTCCCCGAGGGCTGGGTCAAGGACGCGGACGCGGTGGGGACGCTCGTGGACGCGCTCGGTGCGGTGATCACGCGGATGCGGGAGCGGGTCGAGGCGACCGGCGAGGCGGATCCGGTGAGCCAGGACATCTTCATCCAGATCACCGCTGATCTGGAGAAGCATCACTGGATGTTCCAGGCGGAGAACGGCTGAGGCTGAGCGGGGCTGCTGGGAGCGGGGCGCTGAGGGCTGGGCGCCGGGAGCTGGGCGCTGGGAGCTGAGCGCTGGGCGCGCGTCGGGCCTCTGTTGATCCGGGGGGCCTCCGTGCCCCGTGTGCGCCGTGGTGCGCCCTCCCGCCGGGTGGCGGAGGGCGTCTAGCGTCGAGCGCGTCGTGAGGCGTCGGGCGCGAGGCGTTCAGGCGCGAGGCGTCAAGGGTGAGGCGTCGGGCGTGAGGCGTAGGGCATCGGACCTCGGGTGGAGGTGGTGGCCGTGGCATGGAGGGTCGTGCGGTGGGCGCCGGCTCTGGCGCTCGGTGTGCTCTGGTGGTGGGGTGTGCTGAGGCTGGCCCTCGCGCCTGACGCGGGGGTCCTGGAGGGCGCCGTCGCTGCCGGGGGGTGGGGACTGAGTCTGCTGCCCGTGCACTGCGTGCCGAAGTCCCGGGCGGCCGGGGCCGCGTTCTGGTCCCGGGAGCGGGCCGCGCGGAGCGGACGGACCGGGGAGACCGGAGGGACTGGGCGGAGCGGCTGGACCGGGCGGCCGGATGGTGCGTCGTGGTGGCGCGGCGAACGTATGGGCGAGAACGCCGTCGGCCCTGTCACCCGCGCCTTTACCAAGGCATGGCGACGCCGCCGTTCGGGCGGAGGATCTGACCCGTCGTGAAGGCGGAGGCGTCGGATGCCAGGTGCAGTACGGCGTGAGCGATGTCCTCCGGTTCGCCGACGCGGCGCAGGGGGGACATGCGGACCATGAGCGCCTCGGTGTGCGCCTGGGCGTCGGTGTCGTGGCGGTCGGTCATGGGGGTGCGGATCCAGCCGGGCGCGACGGCGTTCACGCGGATGCCGTGCGGGCCCACCTCGGTGGCGAGGGTCTTCGTGAGCTGGACGACGGCGGCCTTCGCCGCGCCGTAGCAGAGGAGGCCGGGGCCGCCGGTGTCCACGGCGCCCGAGGCCATGGTGATGATGCTGCCCCGCGGACGTACGTCGCCGGGGCCTTCGGTGTTCGCCGCGATCATGGCGCGGGCCGCGGCCTGGCAGGCGTACAGAACGCCCTTGAAGTTGATGCTCAGGACCCGGTCCAGGTCCTCGTCACGGGTCTCCAGGACCGGGCTGCTGTGCATGATCCCGGCGATGGCGGCCATGACGTCCAGGCGGCCGTTGGGCGAGGACGCGATGGCCGTGGTGACGGCTTGGTCGACCTGGGCCCTGTCGGACACGTCCAGGGGGTGGATGTGCGCGGTGCCGCCCGTGGCCTTGATGAGCGTGGCCGTCTCGTGGAGTCCCTGGGTGTCACGGTCGGCGCAGTGGACGGTGGCGCCCGCTTCCGCGAGGAGTACGGCCGAGGCCCGGCCGATTCCGCTGGCGGCGCCGGTGACGAATGCGGTCCGTCCGGTGAGGTCGTACGCCGTGAGGGGCATGACGGGACGGTACGACTGGATCTGACGGTGCGTCAACTGGCGTGCGCGGCTCGGGCCTTCAGGGGGTAGGGCCCTGCTGGCAGTCGGGGCACCAGTAGGTGGGGCGGCTGCGGGAGCCGTCGCCCTGCTCGGCTGTGCGGATGGGGGTGCCGCAGCGCAGGCAGGGTCGGGGCGCGCGGCCGTAGACGTACAGGCGTTGGCTGGGGCGGGCGCGGGTTGGGTTTGTGCCCGTGGAGAGGGGCCTTGGGGTGAGGCGGCCCGTGGTGGTGCGGTCCGGGCGGTCGCGGTTGGCCTCCAGGAGGCTTTTGGCGAGGGCGGGGAGGCGGGAGGCCGTCTCGGCGGGGAGCTCGCCGACGGGGAGCCAGGGGGTGGCGCCCAGGAGGAAACAGACCTCGCTCTTGTAGATGTTGCCGATGCCCGCGAGATTGCGCTGGTCCAGTAGGGCCTCACCGAGGGGGCGCTCGGGGGTCGCGAGGAGGTTGCGCAGGGCTTGCTCGGGGTCCCAGTCGGGGCCGAGGAGGTCGGGACCGAGGTGGCCCACGGCCTTGTGCTCCTCGGCGGTGCGCAGGAGTTCGAGCACAGGCAGGCGGTACCCCACGGCTGTGCGCTCGGCGGTGCCGAGGATCGCCCTGATCTGGTGCCCGGGGCCGCCTCTCCAGCGCTCACCGGGGGCGTACACCTTCCAGGAGCCGTCCATCCTGAGGTGGGAGTGCAGCGTGAGCCCACCCTCGAAGCGGGTCAGGAGGTGCTTGCCGCGGGCGGTGACGTCCAGGACGGTGCGTCCGGTGAGGTCGACCGTGGCGAGTTTCGGTACGCGGAGGTCGGAGCGCGTGACCGTATGCCCGGCGAGCGCTGCGTGCAGGCGCCGGGCTGCCTGGTGGACTGTGTCACCTTCGGGCATGGATCCAGGGTGGCATGTGTGCGGGGGCGCGGGTTCGGGCTCGGCCTGGTGGCGGGGGCTGGAGTCGTTACGCGCGCAGGCGTAGGCCCCGTGGGGTGGCGTGGAAGCCTGCTCCTTCCAGGAGGGGGGCGAAGGGGGAGGTCAGGGCGGACGCGCCGTTGATGCGTTCGACCGTGACCGTGCCGAGTGAGCCCGCACGGGCCGCGCCGGCCAAAGCCTCGGCAGCCGCGTGCAGACGGGCGTCATCGGTGGCCGGGGTGTCGTCCTGGGACGTGGGCCAGGCCAGCAGGCTCTTGCCGCCGCGCTCCATGTAGAGGGTCAGCTCGCCGTCGACGAGGACGACCAGGGAGCCGGCCTTGCGGCCGGGCTTGTGACCCACGTCGGTGGGCGGATCGGGCCAGGGCAGCGCGGCGCCGTAGGCGTTGGCCGGGTCGGCGGCGGCCAGGACGAGGGCCTGGGTGTCCGAGGTGGGGCGCGTGGAGTAGCTCATGGCGGGCGGTGCGCTGTCCGTGCGGTCACGGGCGTTGGCCGCAGCGCGCAGCCGGTCCACCGCGCCGTCCATCGCGAACTGGGCGGCGCCGAGCCCCTCGACGACGTAGCCGCGCCGCGCCTGGCCGCTGTCCTCGAAGGCCGACAGGACGCGGTACGTCGCCGAGAAGCCGCCTTGGACCCCCTCGGCCGCGACCGCGCCACGGGTCACCACGCCGTGCCGGTCCAGGAGGGTGCGCGCCAGGGCGTGGGCGCGCAGGGTCGGGTCGGGTTCCTGGGCGGGGAGCAGCGACCAGCGGCCCGCGACGGTCGGCGGTCCCGTACGCGACGTGGGGCGGGCGGCGCCGGTCAGCGTGCCGTAGCGTCCGCGCGGGATCGTGCGCTTGGCGCGGTGGGCCGTGGAGCCCGCGGTGCGGCCCGATCCGAGGAGCGAGCGCATCGGGGCGAGCGTGTCGTTCGTGAGCCGCCCGGACCAGGCCAGGTCCCAGATCGTGTCGGCCAGTTGGGGGTCGGCGGCCTCGGGGTGGGTCGTGGCGCGGACCTGGTCCGCGATCTGCCGGAAGAACAGGCCGTACCCCCCGGAGAGGGTGTCCAGGACGGACTGGTGGAGCGCGGTGAGTTCCAGGGGGTGTGGCGGTGGCAGGAGGAGGGGCGCGGCGTCGGCCAGATACAGGGAGACCCAGCCGTCCTTACCCGGCAGGGATCCGGCGCCGGCCCACACCACCTCTCCGGCGGCGGTGAGTTCGTCGAGCATCGCCGGTGCGTAGCCGGAGACGCGGGAGGGCAGGACGAGCTTTTCGAGCGCGGACGCGGGCACCGTCGCCCCCTGCAACTGCTCGATGGCGCGCACCAGTCCGTCCATGCCCCGCAGGCCGTGCCCGCTCAAGTGCTGCCACTGGGGCAGGAACTGGGCGAGCGCGGCGGGCGGCACCGGCTCCAGCTCGTGCCTCAGGGCGGCAAGGGAGCGGCGGCGCAGCCGGCGCAGGACGGCCGCGTCGCACCACTCCTGGCCGATGCCCGCCGGATGGAACTCTCCTTGTACGACACGTCCGTTGGCTGCCAGGCGCTGCAAGGCCCCCTCGGTGACCGCGGCGCCGAGGCCGAAGCGGGCCGCCGCCGTCGCCGAGGTGAACGGGCCGTGCGTGCGCGCATACCGCCCGATGAGGTCACCGAGAGGGTCCTTGACCGGCTCGGTGAATGCCTCGGGGACGCCGACCGGCAGCGCCGTGCCCAGCGCGTCGCGCAGGCGGCCCGCGTCCTCGATCGCCGCCCAGTGGTCGGCTCCGGCGATCCGGACGCTGATCGCGCGGCGTGCGGACGCCAGCTCCCGCGCCCATCCAGGCTCGGCGCCGCGCTCGGCCAGCTCGCCGTCGGTGAGGGGTCCGAGGAGACGCAGCAGGTCGGCGACGCCTTCGGCGTCCTTGACGCGGCGGTCCTCTGTGCGCCACTGGAGTTCCTGCTCCAGTTCCGCGAGGACGTCGGCGTCAAGGAGCTCGCGCAGCTCGGCCTGGCCGAGGAGCTCGGAGAGCAGCCGGGAGTCCAGGGAGAGGGCCGCCGCCCGGCGCTCGGCGAGCGGTGAGTCACCCTCGTACAAGAACTGCGCCACGTATCCGAACAGGAGCGAGCGCGCGAACGGGGACGGCTCCGGTGTGGTGACTTCCACGAGCCGGACCTTGCGGGACTCGATGTCGCCCATCAGTTCCGTGAGACCCGGGACATCGAAGACGTCCTGGAGGCACTCCCTGATCGCTTCCAGGACGATGGGGAACGACCCGAACTCACTGGCCACCTGGAGCAGTTGCGCGGCGCGCTGGCGCTGCTGCCACAGGGGTGTGCGCTTTCCGGGGCTGCGGCGCGGCAGCAGCAACGCGCGGGCGGCGCATTCGCGGAAGCGCGAGGCGAACAGGGCCGAGCCGCCCACCTGGTCGGTGACGATCTGATTGACCTCGCCCTTGTCGAAGACGACGTCCCCGGCCCCTACGGGCGCCTGCTCGGCGTCGTACTCCGCGTGCTGTTGCGCGGGCTCCTGGTCGAACAGGTCGAGGCCCATCACGTCGGCGTCCGGCAGGCGCAGCACGATGCCGTCGTCGGCGTGCATGACCTGGGCGTCCATGCCGTACCGCTCGGTGAGCCGGGAGGCCAGGGCCAGGGCCCAGGGGGCGTGCACCTGCGCGCCGAAGGGGGAGTGCACCACGACCCGCCAGTCCCCCAGCTCGTCGCGGAACCGCTCGACCACGATCGTGCGGTCGTCCGGGATGTGGCCGCAGGCCTCACGCTGCTCGGCGAGATACGTCAGGACGTTGTCGGCCGCCCAGTCGTCGAGGCCCGCGGCGAGCAGACGCACGCGCGCGTCGTCGCGGGACAGCGAACCGACCTCCCGGAGGAACGCGCCCACCGCACGGCCCAGTTCGAGCGGGCGGCCCAGCTGGTCGCCCTTCCAGAAGGGGAGCCTTCCTGGGACGCCGGGGGCGGGGGAGACGAGCACGCGGTCGCGCGTGATGTCCTCGATGCGCCAGGAACTCGTGCCGAGCGTGAAGACGTCACCGATCCGGGATTCGTACACCATCTCCTCGTCGAGTTCTCCGACGCGGCCGCCGCCCTTCTTGGGGTCGGCGCCGGCGAGGAAGACCCCGAAGAGGCCGCGGTCGGGGATCGTGCCCCCGGAGGTGACGGCGAGGCGCTGCGCGCCCGGTCTCCCGGTGACCGTGCCCGCGATGCGGTCCCAGACCACCCGGGGGCGCAGCTCCGCGAAGGCGTCCGACGGATAGCGGCCCGCGAGCATGTCCAGGACGGCCGTGAACGCCGACTCGGGGAGCGAGGCGAAGGAGGCGGCCCTGCGGACCAGCGCCAGCAGGTCATCGGCCTGCCACGTGTCGAGGGAGACCATCGCCACGAGCTGCTGGGCCAGGACGTCCAGCGGGTTGGCCGGGATGCGCAGCGACTCGATGGAACCCGTGCGCATCCGCTCGGTGACCACGGCGGCCTGCACCAGATCCCCGCGGTACTTGGGGAAGACGACGCCGGTGGAGACCGCGCCCACCTGGTGGCCCGCACGCCCGACCCGCTGCAGTCCGGACGCCACGGAGGGCGGTGACTCGACCTGGATCACCAGGTCGACCGCGCCCATGTCGATGCCCAGCTCCAGGCTGGACGTCGCGACGACGGCCGGCAGGCGGCCCGCCTTGAGGTCCTCCTCGACGAGCGCCCGCTGCTCCTTGGACACCGAGCCGTGGTGGGCCCGTGCGAGCACCGGCGGGGCGCCCTTGGCGGCGCCCGACTGGGCCATCATCTCCGCAGGGGAGTGTTCCTCCGGAAGGGGCTCGCCCGTCGCGCGTTCGTACGCGATTTCGTTGAGCCGGTTGCACAGGCGCTCGGCGAGGCGCCGGGAGTTGGCGAACACGATCGTCGAGCGGTGTGCCTGGACGAGGTCGGTGATGCGCTCCTCGACGTGCGGCCAGATCGAGGGACGCTCCGCTGCCTGATCGGAGTCGGCGACCGGGGAACCGCCCAGCTCCCCGAGGTCCTCGACCGGCACGACCACCGACAGGTCGAACTCCTTGCCGGACCGCGGCTGGACGATCTCCACCCTGCGCTGCGGGGACAGATAGCGCGCCACCTCGTCCACCGGACGGACCGTCGCCGAAAGGCCGATACGGCGGGCGGGCCTGGGCAGCAGCTCGTCGAGCCGCTCAAGGGAGAGGGCGAGATGGGCGCCGCGCTTGGTGCTCGCGACCGCGTGCACCTCGTCCAGGATCACCGTCTCGATGCCCGTCAGCGCGTCCCGCGCGGCGGATGTGAGCATCAGGAAGAGCGACTCAGGGGTGGTGATCAGGATGTCCGGCGGGCGCGTGGACAGCGAGCGGCGCTCGGCGGGCGGGGTGTCGCCCGAGCGGATACCGACGCGCACCTCGGGCTCGGGGAGGCCCAGGCGCACGGACTCCTGGCGGATGCCGGTCAGCGGGCTGCGCAGATTGCGCTCGACGTCGACCGCGAGGGCTTTCAGGGGTGACACGTACAGCACCCGGCAGCGCTTCTTGGGATCGGCGGGCGGTGGCGTCGAGGCCAGCTGGTCCAGGGCGGCGAGGAACGCGGCCAGCGTCTTTCCGGAGCCGGTCGGCGCGACGACCAGCACGTCCGAGCCCTCACCGATCGCCTTCCACGCCCCGGCCTGGGCGGAGGTGGGCGCGGAGAAGGCCCCCGTGAACCAGCTGCGGGTGGCGGGGGAGAACCCATCAAGGGCGCTGCGGGCACTGGATGCGGACCTGACCATGACCCCATCGTGCACCCCGCCACTGACAACGGCCCCGACCTGCGGAGAAGGGCTCGCGTGGCTTGCGGAAAACGGCTTGCGCCGCTGCCGCAGAATGGGCGTATGGGAGGTTCGGCCGAACAGGCGAGGCACTGGCGGTACGCGGAGCTGCCCGGGGTCGACCTGCTGCGGGCGCACTACATCAGCAAGACGTTCGTCCGGCACACCCACGAGCACTACGTGATCGCGGCGGTCACCGAGGGCGTCGACGTCTTCCGCCACGGCGGAGCCGACCAGCACGCCGGGCCCGGAACCCTCGCCCTGATCAACCCCGACACCCCGCACACGGGCCGGGCCGGCGCGCCCGAGGGGTGGCGGTACGCGGCGGTCTATCCGTCGCCGGAACTCGTCGCCGACATCGCGGCCGAGACGACAAGCATCCGCGGCACTCCCGGCTTCGTCCGTCCGGTGCTCCACGATCCGTACGCCGTCAACCTCGTCCACCGGGTGCTGTGTGCCGCGGAGGAGGGCAACGCGCTCGCCGCCGATACCTTGTTGCGGGTGGCCGTGACCAGGCTGCTGCGGTTGAACGGCGGGCCCGTTCCGCAGCGCGCGGTGCGCACGGCAGGAGCCAGGGTCGCGGCACGCGCGCGTGCCGTCCTCGAGGAGCGGCTCGCCGACCCGCCGAGCCTGGAGCGGCTCGCCGCCGGTCTCGGAGTCGGCTCCTTCGGCCTGCTGCGGGCCTTCCGTGACGCGTACGGGATGCCTCCGCACGCGTGGCTCACCGACGCGCGTGTGCGCGCCGCACGACGACTCCTGGACGCGGGAACGACGCCCGCCGAAGCGGCCGTCGCCGTGGGCTTCACCGACCAGCCCCACCTGAACCGGCACTTCACGCGAATTGTCGGGGTGCCTCCGGGGGCGTACCAGCGCGAGCGCAAGAACGTACAAGACGGGGCATCGGACCTGCTCCTACCGTCCGGCGTGTGGCAGAACAGACGACCCCCGCAGACATGACCGCCGACGGTCCGGCTCCAGGAGGCTCCGGGTCCGGCGATGACACTCCGAAGAAGCCCGATTCCGCCGTCGTCCGCGACGCCCTCGGAGTGGGCATCGCCGTCGGACTCTCCGGTTTCGCGTTCGGAGTGACCTCGGCGGGCAGCGGCCTCACCGTCCTGCAGACGTGCGCGCTCAGCCTGCTCGTCTTCACCGGTGCCTCGCAGTTCGCGCTGGTCGGCGCGCTCGCGGGCGGCGGCAACCCGTTCACCGCGGCGGCCGGGGCCTTCTTCCTCGGCGTACGCAACGCGTTCTACGGGCTGCGCCTTTCGCAGCTCCTCGCCCTCCCGCGCGCGGTGCGGCCGTTCGCCGCGCACTGGGTCATCGACGAGACCACCGCCGTCTCGCTCGCGCAGCCCACGCGGCGCGCCGCCCGCATCGGGTTCACCGTGACGGGGGTCAGCCTCTACGTGCTGTGGAACCTCACCACGCTCTTGGGGGCGCTCGGCGCAGAGGCGATCGGCGACACCGACGCGTGGGGCCTTGACGCCGCGGGACCCGCCGTCTTCCTCGCCCTGCTCGCGCCGATGCTGCGTACGACTACGGAGCGGGCCGTCGCGGCGATCGCGGTCCTCCTGGGGCTCGGCCTGCTGCCGGTGCTGCCCGCGGGAGTACCGGTCCTGGTGGCCGCGCTCGCCGCGCCGGCCGTGCTCTACGTAGAGGGCCGCAGAGCCGCCACGAAGGACGCCGCACGCTCCGACGCCGCCAGGAAGGAAGACCGTTGAACATCTGGATCGCCATCGGCGTGACCTTCGTCGGCTGCTACCTCGTCAAGCTCGCAGGCCTGCTGGTGCCCGTGGGCGCCCTGGAGCGCCCGCTCGTCAAACGCCTGGCCGCCCTGTTGCCCGTGGCGCTGCTCGCCGCCCTGACGGCCCAGCAGGCCTTCGCCGACGGGCGGGTCCTGGAGCTCGACGCCAAGGCCGTGGGGCTCGCGGCGGCGGCCGTCGCGCTGCTGCTGCGTGCCCCGTTCCTGGTCGTCATCGGAGCGGCCGTGGTCGTCACCGCGGGGATAAGGGCCCTGACAGGCTGACCTCGGGTCACCCGCCGATGGACCGTCCGTACGCCCTCAGCGTGCGCAGCGCCTCGATGGTGACGATCGGGCGCGCTTCGAGGGCGGTGCCCGGCGCCCACTGCCTCCAGCGGACGGGCCAGCCGCCGTCCTCCTGCTGCTCCTGTTCGAGGTGGTCCAAGGAGCGTGCCATCTCCTCATCCGTGAACCACGCGCGCGCGAGCGACTCGGGTGCCTTCGCGTAGTCGTACGCGAAGTGGTGCTCACCCGGTGCGTAGCCGGACGCCACGGGGTACGCGTCGAGCCGCCCGGGGTCGAGCGCCACAAGGCGCTGCTCTCGCGCGAGCCTGCCCAGCCGGTCGGCGGCCGCCTCCGCGCGCGGGCGGTCGGGCGCGCCGTCCAGGAAGGCGACGGCCGCCTGGATCTCGTACGGGTGTGACTTCTCCAAGGACTCCACGGCGGACCAGCAGAAATCCGTGGCCCGGAACAGCCACGCGTGCCAGACCTCATTGCGATGCAGCAGGCCCACCACGGGGCCGGTGGCGAGGAGTTCGCTCGGTGGATCGTCCACGACGGGCACGAACGGCGCCGACGGATAGCCGCGCTGGCTGGGGTGGACGGCCGGAAGGGCGCCGTCGGGCGTGGACACCGAAGTCAGGTAGCGCCCCACGCGCTCCACCCGCCGGCCGCCGCAGCGCCGGATCGAGTCCAGGACGCGCAGCGCGTGCCCGGTGTGCAGGGGCTGGCTGACGGGGCCGCGCAGATCCGGCTCGAGCGCGTGGCCGTACCCGCCGTCCTCGTTGCCGTACGCGGCCAGTGCGGTCTCGACCGCGTCGGCGGCCTCGGTCGCGCCGGCGCCGCCCGCGCCGCTCAGGAAGTGGTACGCGAACCGCCGCTGCTCAAGGACGCGCGCGGTGAGCCAGACGAAGTGCTCGGCGCGCGCGACCGGCGAGAGCGCGGCGTGCGGGGATGCTCCGGTTTCGGCCATGGACAGACGGTAGGCCGGAAAGCGCCTTCGGTAAGCCCCCTGGGGCCGGCTGCACTCTCTAGGGCGCGATACTTGAGGCATGCGGTTGACGGTGTTCTGGGAACGTATGGCGGACCATTTCGGAGCGGGGTACGCCGACTCCTTCGCTCGCGATCATGTGATGGCGGAGCTCGGTGGGCGCACGGTCCATCAGGCGCTGGACGCGGGCTTGGACGCCAAGGACGTCTGGCGCGCGGTGTGCGCGGCGATGGACGTACCGGCCGAAAGGCGCTGACGGCCGACACTTCGTCGCCCATCGAGGTCTGTCCCGCGCGCTGGTGAGCCCGAACATGCGGGGGTGGCGGGCCCGAATGTCGGTGGCGTGGGCGAGACTGACACCGTGGCATCGACAGACGAGACCGCGCAGGTCACTCAGGACGCAGCTCCGCTCGGCACGACGCCGCCCGCACAGCCCCCGGCCGGGGCCGAGGCCGGGCGGGCCGCCAGTATGCCGCGCTGGCTGCCGCGCGCCATGGTGCTGGCCCTCGCGCTCATCGCCTGTTTCCAGCTGGGCAGTTGGGCCTTCCACCAGCTGACCGGGCTGCTGATCAACATCCTGATCGCCTTCTTCCTGGCGCTCGCGGTCGAGCCCGCGGTGAGCTGGATGGCCGCACGAGGGCTGCGCAGGGGCTTCGCCACCTTCCTGGTCTTCCTCGGCGTCCTGATCGTGAGCGCGGGCTTCATCACGCTCATGGGATCGATGCTCGCGGGCCAGATCGTGGACATGGTCGAGGACTTCCCCGACTACCTCGACAAGGTCATCAGCTGGATCAACCAGACGTTCCACACGGAGCTCTCCCGGGTCGAGATCCAGGACAGCCTGGTCCACTCGGACTGGCTGCAGAAGTACGTGCAGAACAGCGCCAGCGGCGTCCTGGACGTGTCGGCGCAGGTCCTAGGGGGCCTCTTCCAGCTCCTGACGGTCCTGTTGTTCTCGTTCTACTTCGCGGCCGACGGACCGCGGCTGCGGCGCGCGCTCTGCTCCGTGCTGCCGCCCGCCCGCCAGGCCGAGGTGCTCCGCGCCTGGGAGATCGCGGTCAACAAGACCGGCGGCTATCTCTACTCGCGCGGTCTGATGGCGCTGATCTCCGGAGTGGCGCACTACATCCTGCTGCAGGTGCTCGGCGTGCCGTACGCGCCCGTGCTCGCGGTGTGGGTGGGCCTGGTCTCCCAGTTCATCCCCACCATCGGCACGTATCTGGCGGGCGCGCTGCCGATGCTGATCGCCTTCACGGTCGATCCCTGGTTCGCGCTGTGGGTACTGATCTTCGTAGTGGTCTACCAGCAGTTCGAGAACTACGTACTGCAGCCCAAACTCACCGCCAAGAGCGTGGACATCCACCCGGCCGTGGCCTTCGGGTCGGTCATCGCGGGTACGGCACTCCTCGGCGCGGTCGGTGCCCTGATCTCCATCCCGGCGGTCGCGACGCTGCAGGCCTTCCTGGGGGCGTACGTGAAGCGGTACGACGTCACGGACGACCCGCGGGTCCACGGGCACCGGCGCAGGGGCGGAGCGTCCCTCCTGGCGCGTGCGCGGCATGCTCTGGGCGGGCCGAACCACCCGGAGGCGGCGTCACAGGTGGAGCGGGAGCGGATGACGGGCTCGGGCGAAGGTCCGGGATCGGGCTCAGCCTCGGGGTCGGATTCGGGGCCGGCTTCTGGCGCCAGTCCTGATTCAGGGTCCGGTTCGGGCCCGGGCGAGCGTCAGTAGGTGACGAGGGCCCAGGCGCCGGCGCCGAGAACGGCCACTACGTAGCAGCCGACCGCCGCCGTCATCACCCGCTCTCTGGTGGGCTCGCTCCAAGAGAGGACGGCGAAGCCGGACCGGAGCGCGAGCGGCATCCCGGTGGGGCCGCCCGGCCGGTGCCGGAAGGAAGCGATCGCGAACGCCGACAGCAGGACGACCAGGATTCCGCCGCCCACCGCGAGGGACATCGACACCGCGGAGTCGAAGCCGGTCTCCATGTTGAGATGCGAGGGCACCCGCCGCCACGCCTGAAGCGTGATCCCGCCGACCTCAAGCACGCAGTCCGCGGCGAAGAGGACGAGGAGCGCGGTCCGGAGGCCGGCCCCCATGCGCAGATACGACGTCACCCACACGACCGCGATCAGCGTCAGACCGAAGGAGAGCCCGAAGGTGACGGGCTTGCGCCAGGAGACAGGCCCTTCCCACGGACCGCCGTCGACAGCGAAGACCAGCAGGTGCGCGAGGCCCGAGAGGATCAGGACGCCGCCGGTCGCGTAGCTGACGCGCTCGGCAGGACGCGCGGAGCGCCACAGGGCGCTGGACGAGCTCATCGGGCGACTTCTCATGAGGGTGAGCCTGGTGGGAAGCCGCCGGTCAGTCGTCGTCCGGCCGGAGGCACCCGGCGTACGCCTGGGGGAGTAGCCACGGGTGCGGGGCGCGGCACGGAGGGCCGGAAGGCCGATGTGTGCTCGGCGGACCGGCCGGTTCCGTACGACGGACCGGTCCGTTCCGTACTCTCGGTGGAGCCGCGTGGTGCGCTTGACACCAAAATCGAACATCCATTCTCATGGGGTGCCTGGCGGCGTTTTCCCGGGGTTTTCGCGGGGGGATTCCTGGGGCTCCGGCGGATTTCGGCGGGGCCGACGCCTCGAGTTATCCACAGGCCGGACGGGCGCCGGGGCGGATTGTCAGTGGCAGGCGCTAGCGTCATTGACGTGAAGCGATCGACACAAGCAAATCGGGTGGAACCCATGGCAGGAACCGACCGCGAGAAGGCGCTCGAAGCCGCGCTCGCACAAATTGAACGGCAATTCGGCAAGGGCGCAGTGATGCGCATGGGCGAGCGGCCGAACGAACCCATCGAGGTCATCCCCACCGGGTCGACCGCGCTCGACGTCGCGCTCGGCGTCGGCGGCATCCCGCGCGGCCGTGTGGTGGAGGTGTACGGACCGGAAGCCTCCGGTAAGACGACGCTGACGCTGCACGCCGTGGCCAACGCGCAGCGAGCGGGCGGCTCGGTGGCCTTCATCGACGCCGAGCACGCACTCGACCCCGAGTACGCGAAGAAGCTGGGCGTCGACATCGACAACCTGATCCTGTCCCAGCCGGACAACGGCGAGCAGGCTCTGGAGATCGTCGACATGCTGGTCCGCTCCGGCGCACTCGACCTGATCGTCATCGACTCCGTCGCGGCCCTGGTGCCGCGCGCGGAAATCGAGGGCGAGATGGGCGACTCGCACGTGGGCCTGCAGGCCCGCCTGATGAGCCAGGCGCTCCGGAAGATCACCAGCGCGCTCAACCAGTCCAAGACCACCGCGATCTTCATCAACCAGCTCCGCGAGAAGATCGGCGTGATGTTCGGCTCCCCGGAGACCACGACCGGTGGCCGCGCGCTGAAGTTCTACGCATCGGTGCGGCTCGACATCCGCCGTATCGAGACCTTGAAGGACGGCACGGACGCGGTCGGCAACCGCACCCGCGTCAAGGTCGTCAAGAACAAGGTCGCGCCGCCCTTCAAGCAGGCCGAGTTCGACATCCTCTACGGCCATGGCATCAGCCGCGAGGGCGGCCTGATCGACATGGGCGTGGACAACGGCTTCGTCCGCAAGGCGGGCGCCTGGTACACGTACGAGGGCGACCAGCTCGGCCAGGGCAAGGAGAACGCCCGTAACTTCCTGAAGGACAACCCTGATCTCGCCGACGAGATCGAGAAGAAGATCAAGGAGAAGCTGGGCGTCGGCGTGAAGCCGAAGCCGGAGGAGCCGGCCGCCGAGCCGGGCAAGGACGCCGCGGGTGCGACGGGCACGGCCGAGGACGCCGCCAAGACGGTGCCCGCACCGGCGGCCAAGGCCACCAAGCCCAAGGCCGCCGCGGCCAAGAGCTGACCCGTGACGCGGCGAACCGACTGGGCGGAACAGATCGCCCCCGAGCACCACACCGCCCACGCGGGCCAGGGCCTCGCGGACGGTGTGGATCAGGGTGGCGCCGACCAGGGTGGTGACGACGCCGGCTACCGCGGGGGCGGTGGCCGGAGCGGTGGTCGTCGCCGACGGCGTGGCGGCTTCGGCGAAGGCCGAGGCGACGGCTCACAGGACAGCGGCCCCCCTTCCTCGTCGAGGGCCGAGAAGGGGGAACCGCCGGCGGGGGATCCGGGTGAGCGGGCGAGGGCGATCTGCCTGCGCCTGCTCACCGGGACCCCGCGCACGCGCAAACAGCTGGCGGACGCGCTGAGCAAGCGGGACATCCCGGAGGATGTGGCGGACGAGGTGCTGACCCGCTTCGAAGAGGTCGGCCTGATCAATGACGGTGCCTTCGCGGGCGCGTGGGTGGAGTCCCGGCACCACGGCCGGGGCCTGGCCCGACGAGCGCTCGCGCAGGAGCTGCGTACGAAGGGCGTGGACGCCACGCTGATCGAGGAGGCCGTCGGCCAGCTCGACTCGGAGCAGGAAGAGGCGACGGCTCGCGAGCTCGTCGCCCGCAAGCTCCGCTCCACGCGCGGGCTCGACCGCGACAAGCGGCTGCGCCGCCTCGCGGGCATGCTCGCCCGCAAGGGCTATTCGCAAGGCCTGGCACTCCAGATCGTCCGGCAGGCGCTCGAAGACGAGGGCGAGGACACGGAGGACCTGGGATACGACGGGGGATGAACTGACCAGGGCCCTCGCGGGGGTGGGGCCCAGGTCAGGGCCGGGCAGCGCGGTGAGAACCGCAAGCCCGGCCCTTTCGCGTCCCGGGACCCTTTCCCGGGCCCACGAGGCCGCTCCCCGTTCCGGGGTCGTGGAGCATTGGTGTACGTCTCCGTGGTGGCCGTCGCGGCACTGCTCGCCCTCACGGCGACCGCGCTCCCGGGCCGCGTCGCGCTGAAGCCGCGCCCCGTCACGGTGGCGATGGCCAAGGAGTGAGCGGCGGCAGCAAGTAAGAGGCGGTACGCAACGGTGGGCGCCCCTTACCGAATCCCGGTAGGGACGCCCACGCACGCCCACGCACGCGTACAAGGAGCGCCCCCGCGCCTGCCTACTCGGCGACCGCCGCGACCCCCGCGACCGGAAGCCCGGCCGCCTTCCACGCCTGGAATCCACCGACGAGATCGGTCGCGTGCCGCAGCCCCAACTGCCGCAAGGAGACCGCCGCGAGGCTCGACGCGTAGCCCTCGTTGCAGACCACCACGACCCGCAGATCGTGGCTGACGGCCTCCGGGGCGCGGTGGCTGCCCTGCGGGTCCAGGCGCCACTCCAGTTCGTTGCGTTCGACGACAAGGGCGCCGGGGATCAGCCCGTCACGCTCGCGCAGGGCCGCGTACCGGATGTCGACGAGGAGTCCCCCCGCGGCTGCAGTCTCCTGCGCCTCCTCCGGAGTGACCCGGTCGAGGCCGAGCCGCACGCGTTCCAGCAACTCGTCGATGCCTACGGGGTGTTCGGTCACTGCCAGTCCTCCGGGCGCTCCACGGACTCCAGGCGCAGAACGGGCCCCGTACGGCTGTAGCGGCGGATGCGCGGCAGCGGCGGGTAGTAGGCGTGTACGGAGATGGCGTGGTCGGCCGTGGACTCGTTCAGGACCTCATGAACGTGGTTCTGGCCGAAGGCCCGGCCCTTGCCGGCCGTCAACTCCCGTTCACGGTCCACCCCTTCGGACAGCTCCAGGGTCTTCCAGCCGTCGGTGGGCAGCCGGGCGGCGAGGGAGTTCTCCTTGAGGGCGCCGGCAGCGGTGAGGAAGGCACCGACCGATTCGGCATGGTCGTGCCAGCCGGTACCGGTGCCCGGCGGCCAGCCGATCAGCCAGGCTTCGCTGCCGCCCGGCCCTTCGAGGCGCACCCAGGTGCGGCCCTCGGGGTCGAGCGGAAGGGAGGCGATGAGCTCGGGGTCGGCGGCGCTGCGACGTACGAAATCGAGGAGCTCGGCGGCGGTGGGCGCGGAGGCCGCAGTGGAGGCATGCGTGGGAGAAACAGAGGGAGCAGAGGATACGGAGGAAGCGGAGTGAGACACGGGTTCCGTCCTGGAAGTTCGCGGAAGGCGCGCCACGGAGAGGGCGCGCGGGAAAGAAGGCGAATTCAGCAGGACGGACGACACACGCAGCCCGCATAGCGGACGAGGTCCATATGGACCCTCCGCCACAGGCGCACGTCGGTGTCAGTCACGTTTCGGAGTAGACCATGACGCTGCGGACCGGTCAACTCATTCTCACTGTGCGGTCGGCCGGCTCCCGGCGGCCGTGCTCTCGGCCTTCTCCGCGGTGTCCGCGCTGCCCGGCCGCTGCTTCGCCGCCGCTCCGCCGAGGGCCGCCTCTGCGGCCGTATACAGCTCGGCGGGGCGCACCCCGCCGAGCGCGGTGACCAGGTGGCCGTCGGGGCGGATGAGCAGCACCGAGTGCGCGGGCGCCCCCGGGTAGCTCTCGGCGACGAGCAGTTCCGCGGGGTGCGGCAGCGCCGTGACGGCGGCGGCGAGCCGGGGCATGACCCCGGCCGTCACCCAGTGCCGCCGCTCCCACACCACCGTGCCGGGCGCGACGAGCACGACGAGCAGCCGTCCCAGGCCGAGCCGGTCCCGCAGCCGCACGAAGGACCCGTCGGGCGCCGTCACCGGCACGTCGGCGACCGGCGCTCCCAGCTCCGTGCCCACCTCCACCTCGGACTCCGAGGGTCCGGGCGCCAGCGGTGACTCCGCGTACGACGCGGGCGCGCCGAGGGGACCGCGCCCCACGTGGCCGTCGGTGAGGAGTGTGTCGTGGCCGCGGGCCGAGCCGGGCACGTACGAGCGCAGTCCACCGCCACCCCGCAGTATCGGCAGCGACTGGTCGGCGGCGCGCAGGCGTGCGGCGACGCTTGCCCGCCGCTCGGCCTGATAGCTGTCGAGCAGGGAGTCACGCGGGCCGTGGTGCCAGGCGATGGCCAGCTTCCAGGCGAGGTTGTCCGCGTCCCGCAGCCCCTCGTCGAGCCCCTGTGTGCCGAGCGCGCCGAGCAGATGTGCGGCGTCCCCCGCGACGAAGCCACGGCCGACGCGCCACCGGCGGGCCAGGCGGTGGTGGACGGTGTGTACGCCCGTGTCGAGCAGTTCGTACGGCGGTGTCGATCCCTCGCACCAGCCCGCGAGGGTCTCCCGGATGCGCAGGACGAGCGCGTCGGGCGTCACGAACTCGCCGCGTGACGGCAGCAGCCAGTCGAGCCGCCACACCCCACCGGCGAGCGGACGGCCCGTCACTTCGGCGCCGCCGCCGCGCCACGGAGGCATCCGATGCAACAACGCCTCGCCGGGCCTCGGAAGTTCGGTGCGCAGCGCGGCCACGGCGTGTCGCTCGACGGCCGTACGTCCGGGGAAGCGGATGTCGAGAAGCTTGCGCACCGTGGACCGCGGCCCGTCGCAGCCCACCAGATAACTGCCGCGCCACCAGGTTTCCTTGGGCCCGCGGGTGTGGGCGGTGACCCCGCCCGCGTCCTGCTCCACGGAGTCGAGCTTGCTCTCCACCGCGATCTTGACGAGCCGCTCCGTGGCGATGGCTGCCCGCAGGGAACCGGTCAGTACATGCTGGGGCACATGCAGCGGGGCGGGCACATCATCACTGAACGTGAACTCGCGCAGCAGCTGCTTGCGCCGCAGGGACCGCCAGCCGACCCACCGGGAGCCGGACTCCTGGTCCCCGAACGAGTGACCGGCTAGCCGCTCCATGAGGGCCGCGGTGTCCTCCCGCAGAACGACGGTCCTGGCGGGCCGTTGCTCGTCCTTGCCGGGCCCTTCGTCGAGCACGACCGTGGGTACGGAGTGCCGCGCGAGAGCCAGGGCGAGCGTGAGCCCCACGGGGCCCGCGCCGACGACGATCACCGGGTCCACGGTGCGTACCCTCCCGCCGCGAGGGCCCGGGAGCGCTGGAGGTACGTACAGGAACTGGCAGTTGGAGCCCGGTGCACGATCACAGAACGTATGCAACCCACCGCGGGTGCCTGCGTCAAGTTGGAACGCGGCTGGGCGGCGCGGCGAACGTTTTCCGTTGGCCGCACCGCCCAGTGGTCGAGGTGCTGACGGGGCGAGCTGTCCCTATGGGGTCAGCTCCCGCCCCCGGTGTTCTCACCGTGATCCATCCGGATCGTCTTGGGGCCGATCGTCTCCAGGTTCTCGAGCGCCTCCGGGCCCACCACGGCCCCGGTGCTCTTCTTGGACCGCCGCATACGACGCTCGAGCCAGGACGCGAGGCTGGTGAGGATCAGGTTCAGCACGATGAAGATCACCGCGACCACGATGAAGCTGGGGATGACGCTCGCGTAGTACGACGCCGCCGTCTTTCGCGCGCTGAGCAGCTCGGCGAAGCTGAGCATCGCGCCGCCGAGTGCGGTGTCCTTGACGATGACGACGAGCTGGCTGACGAGGGCCGGGAGCATCGCGGTCACCGACTGCGGAAGCAGCACGCTCGTCATCGTCTGACCCTTGCGCAGACCGATCGCCTTGGCGGCCTCTGTCTGCCCCTTGGGCAGCGACAGGATGCCCGCCCGCACGATCTCGGCGAGCACCGAGGCGTTGTAGAGCACCAGGCCCGTGACCACGGCGTACATCGGGCGGCTGTCGACGCTGATGTCGGTGGATGCCGAGTAGAACTGGTTGGCGAAGACCATGAGGAGCAGCACCGGGATCGCCCGGAAGAACTCGACGACCACAGCGGCGGGAACCCTGACCCACCGGTGGTCGGAGAGCCGGGCGATACCGAAGAGCGCTCCCAGCGGAAGGGCGATCACCATGGAAAGGCCCGCGGCCTTCAGCGTGTTCGCGAGTCCGGGCAGCAGATACGTCGTCCATGACTCGGAGTCGGCGAGCCAGGGTTCCCACTTGGCCCAGTCCAGCTGCCCCTTGTCGGACATGGCGCCCCAGGTCCACCAGAATCCCAGGAGCAGGAGGGCGAGGAAGAGCAGGGAGAGAAGGACGTTGCGCCGCTTGGCGCGTGGCCCGGGAGCGTCGTAGAGGACGGAGGTCATCGCTTCACCGCCAGGCGCTTGCCGAGCCATCCGAGTATGAGGCCCGTCGGCAGGGTCAGCACCACGAACCCGAAGGCGAATATCGCGGCGATGAGGAACAACTGTGCCTCATTCTCGAGCATTTCCTTCATCAGTAGTGCCGCTTCGGCCACGCCGATGGCCGCTGCGACCGTGGTGTTCTTGGTCAGGGCGATCAGTACGTTGGTGAGCGGCCCGATCACGGAGCGGAACGCCTGCGGCAGCACGATGAGACCGAGTACCTGGCTGAAGCTCAGCCCGAGGGCGCGTGCGGCCTCCGCCTGGCCCACCGGCACGGTGTTGATGCCGGACCGCACCGCCTCGCACACGAACGCCGCCGTGTAGGCCCCGAGGCCGAGCACCGAGAGACGGAAGGTCATGACGTCGACGTCGTCGGCCGCGCCCAGGGTGATGCCGAAGACGTCGGCGAGCCCGAGCGAGCTGAACACGATGATGACCGTCAGCGGGATGTTCCGCACGATGTTGACGTAGGCGGTGCCGAACCAACGCATGACCGGAACCGGGCTGACCCGCATGGCGGCCAGCAGAGTGCCCCAGACCAAGGAGCCGATGCCTGCGAAGACGGTGAGCTTCACCGTCATCCAGAAGGCCTCGAGCAAGTCGTAGTCTTCAAGAAAGTCGAACACGATCTCCCGCGCTCTCGCATGTGGTGATGGCGAGGTACGCCGCCGCGCTCAGGCGGCGGCGTACCGGCGTGTGCCTGTCAGTGGACCGGCTTCAGGAGCCGCTTCCACGAGGTCACTTGACGATGTCGCCGATCTTCGGGGCGGGCTCGTTCTTGTAGCCGGCCGGGCCGAAGTTCTTCTTGACGGCCTTGTCCCAGGACTTGTCCGAGACCATCTTCTCGAGGGCCTTGTTGATCTTGTCCTTGAGCTTGGTGTCGCCCTTCTTGACGCCGATGCCGTAATTCTCGTTGGTCAGCTTCAGGTGGGCGAGCTTGAACTTGCCCTTGTACTGCTCCTGCGCCGCGTAGCCGGCGAGGATCGAGTCGTCGGTGGTCAGCGCGTCGATGGTGCCGCTGCCAAGGCCGTCGATGCACTCGGAGTAGGTGCTGTTCTGACGCAGCTGGGCCTTCGGCGCGATCTCCTTCTTGACGTTCTGCGCCGAGGTGGAGCCGGTCACCGAGCAGAGCTTCTTGCCGTTGAGGTCAGTGCCCTTGTTGATCTTGTCGTCGGCCCGGACAAGCAGGTCCTGGTGGGCAAGGAGGTACGGGCCCGCGAAGTCGACCTTCTTCTCGCGCTCGTCGTTGATGGAGTACGACGCCGCGATGAACTTGACGTCACCGCGCTGCAGGGCCGTCTCACGGTCGGCGCTGGGGGTTTCCTTCCACTCGATGTCACCGGCCTTGTAGCCGAGCTCCTTGGCGACATAGGTCGCGACATCGACGTCAAAACCGGTGTAACCGTCCGGCGTCTTCAGGCCGATACCCGGCTGGTCGAACTTGATGCCGATGGTGATCTTCTTGCCACCACCGGAGCCCTTGTCATCCTTGTCGTCCGAACCACAGGCGGTGGCGGTGACGGAGAGGGCGAGTACGACGGCGGCTGCCGCGGTGACCTTGCGAACCTTCATGGTGAACATCCTTTGAGTGGCGGAAGAGGGGTGAGACGCAGGGGGCGCCACGCGTCAGTGGTGCAGGATCTTCGACAGGAAGTCCTTGGCCCGGTCGCTGCGCGGGTTGCTGAAGAACTGGTCCGGTACGGCCTCTTCGACGATGCGGCCGTCCGCCATGAAGACGACGCGGTTGGCCGCGGACCGGGCGAAGCCCATCTCGTGGGTGACCACGACCATGGTCATGCCGTCACGCGCGAGCTGCTGCATGACCTCCAGGACCTCATTGATCATCTCCGGGTCGAGCGCCGACGTGGGCTCGTCGAAGAGCATGACCTTCGGGTCCATGGCCAACGCGCGGGCGATCGCGACGCGTTGCTGCTGGCCACCGGAGAGCTGCGCGGGGTACTTGTCGGCCTGCGAGGCGACACCCACGCGGTCCAGGAGGCCGCGTGCCTTTGTCTCTGCTTCCGCCTTGGACGTCTTGCGCACCTTGATCTGGCCCAGCATCACGTTCTCGAGCACGGTCTTGTGCGCGAAGAGGTTGAACGACTGGAAGACCATGCCCACGTCCGCACGGAGACGGGCGAGCTCCTTGCCCTCCTGGGGCAGTGGCTTGCCGTCGATCGAGATGTCTCCCGACTCGACCGTCTCCAGACGGTTGATGGCGCGGCACAGCGTCGACTTGCCCGACCCGGAGGGGCCGATCACGACGACGACCTCGCCGCGGGTGATGGTCAGGTCGATGTCCTGGAGGACGTGCAGAGCGCCGAAGTGCTTGTTGACGTTCTTCAGCACGACCAGGTCGTCCGCCCCGGGCGGTATGGCGTCCTTGGTCACCGAAACTTCGGTCACGGGTTGTTGCTCCATCCTCCTCGGTTGGGAGGACAGTAATAACCCGGTGCGACCAGCGTCATTACATCTGAGGGGAAATTGAGCATAACGATCCGGCCGCAACCGGACACTCCATGTGAAGACGGCACCCTGCGCGCGTACCGGCTACATAACGGAACGTGCCCGTAACCCGAACCCTCTTGACGCGGTCCTTATCTATCGGCGTGGATGCCTTGGTGCCTGTGCACGCGCGCATACCGGCCATCGGCGAGCGCGAACGGAACGACCGATGAACCGGAGGGGGCCCGCATGAGACTGCTCCTCGTCGAGGACGACGATCACGTGGCCGCCGCCCTGTCCGCGGTCCTGGCCAGGCACGGCTTCCACGTCGTGCACGCGCGCAGCGGCGAGGAAGCGCTGCAGGCCCTCCTGCCCGGCGAAACGGCACCCTTCGGAGTCGTACTCCTGGATCTGGGGCTGCCCGACCAGGACGGCTACGAAGTGTGCGGAAAGATCCGCAAGCGCGGGTCGATCCCGGTGATCATGGTGACCGCGCGTGCCGACGTACGCTCCCGGATCCACGGTCTGAACCTCGGGGCCGACGACTACGTAGTGAAGCCGTACGACACCGGGGAGCTGATCGCCCGCATCCACGCGGTCATCCGCCGCCCCCCGTCCGGCGCAGCGGCCGGGCCCGCCGACAGCGAACTGCGCCTCGGTTCCGTACGCATCGAACTGCCCACCCGCCAGGTCAGCGTGGAGGGTTCGACAGTCCAACTGACCCGCAAGGAGTTCGACCTGCTCGCTCTCCTCGCGCAGCGGCCCGGCGTGGTGTTCCGCCGGGAGCAGATCATCAGTGAGGTGTGGCGCACCAGCTGGGAGGGGACCGGGCGCACCCTTGAGGTGCATGTCGCGTCCCTGCGCTCCAAGTTGCACATGCCGGCCCTCATCGAGACCGTACGAGGCGTGGGCTACCGGCTCGTCGCCCCGGCCGCGTAGCGAGTAGCGAGGTCAGGTGCGCTCTCGCCTCCTCCCGCTGCTCATCGTCCTCATGGCGGGTGTGCTGCTCGCGCTCGGCTTCCCGCTCGCGGTGAGTGTGGCGGCGGCCCAGCAGCAGAAGGTGGTCGTCGACCGGATCGACGACACGGCGCGCTTCGCGGCGCTCGCGCAGTTCGTCACGAAACGTCCCACGGGGTCGCGTCTGCGGGACAAGGACGAACGGCGCGAAACGCTCCAGACCGAACTCGACTACTACCACGAGGTGTACGGGATCAGGGCGGGCGTCTTCTTCCGGGACCGTGAGCCGATGGCTCACGCCCCCGGGAACTGGTACCTGCCCCATTCGGGCGGAGAGGTGCGCGCGGCTTTCGACGAGGCCCTCAGGTCCCGTGGGAGCCACGATCCGCGCCAGGTGTGGCCCTGGCAGCGCGGCCGGCTCGTCGTCGCCTCTCCGGTGATCAGGGACGGCGACGTCATCGCCGTCGTCGTCACCGACTCACCTACCGGGCGCATGCGTTCGAAGACGCTGCAGGGGTGGCTGCTCATCGGCGCCGGTGAGTCGGCGGCGATGCTCCTCGCCGTCGGCGCCGCGCTGCGGCTCACCGGCTGGGTGCTGCGTCCGGTGCGGGTACTGGACGCGACCACGCACGACATCGCCACCGGGCGCCTGAAGTCACGGGTGGCGGCCGCGGGCGGTCCGCCGGAACTCAGACGCCTGGCCCGGTCGTTCAACGAGATGGCCGACAACGTCGAGGACGTCCTCGAACAGCAGCGCGCCTTCGTCGCCGACGCCTCGCACCAGCTGCGCAACCCGCTCTCCGCCCTGCTGCTCCGCATCGAGCTGCTCGCCCTCGAACTGCCCGAGGGGAACGAGGAGATCGCCTCCGTACGCACCGAGGGCAAACGCCTGGCCCAAGTCCTCGACGACCTCCTCGGCCTCGCGCTCGCCGAGCACGCGGCGGCGGACCTGAGGCTGACCGACATCGGCGACCTCGCGGCCGAACGGGTCGGCGCCTGGCGCCCGTTCGCCGAGGAGCACGGGGTGCGGCTGACGGGCGCCTGCCCGGCGACCACCGGCTGGGCCGATCCGGTCGCGCTCTCCAGCGCCCTGGACGCGGTGATCGACAACGCCCTCAAGTTCACGCCCGAGGGCGAGGAGGTGCGCGTGGAGGTCTCCTGGAGCGGTGAAGTGACGACCGTAGTGATCACGGACGGCGGACCCGGCCTCACGGAGGACGAACTCGCCCGCATCGGGGACCGCTTCTGGCGCAGCAACCGCCATCAGAACGTGAAGGGTTCGGGCCTCGGCCTGTCCATCTCGCGGGCCCTGCTCACGGCGGGCGGCGGCTCCATCGCGTACGCACAGCACGAGCCGCACGGGCTGCGGGTGACGGTCAGCGTCCCGCGCCACGAGCCGGGGCACGCGGTCTGAGGGCTACGGCTTGACCGACTGGTAGTAGCGGCGTGCGCCCTCGTGCAGGGTGAGCGGGTCCGTGTAGAGCGCCGTCCGCAGGTCCACCAGCTGGGCCGCGTGCACCTGGTCACCGATGTGGTCGCGGCTGTCGATCACCGTGCGCGTCAGCCCCTCGGTCAGCTTCGCGTCCGCCCGGTCGGTGGTGACCAGGAGATTCGCCACCGCCAGGGTCGGCACGGAGGAGTTCTGCTGGGCGGCGGGATAGGCGTCGGCGGGCATCACCGCCGCCCGGTAGTAGCGGGAGGCGCCGCCCTGCTCGTGCAGGGCGTTCACGAGGTCGCCGAGCGGGACAAGGTCGATGTCGAGGTCCTTGGAGAGCTCCTGCACGGTGAGGGTCGGCAGGCCGCCCGACCAGAAGAAGGCGTCGATTTCGCCCTTTTTCAGGAGATCGGGCGCCGTGTCGATACCGGCGTCCACCGCCGTCAGGTCCTTGTCCTTGTCCGGATCGAGATCGGCGGCCCGGAGCACACGGTCCGCTATCAGCCGTACGCCCGAGCGCGGCTGCCCCACGGCCACCTTCTTGCCCCGCAGGTCCCGCGCCGTATCGATGTCCGACGAGCGCCGCACGACGAGCTGGACGTAGTCGTCGTACAGCCGTGCGCAGCCCCGCAGGCGGTCCGCGCCGGGGCGGCCCTCCAAGCGGTACTTCTCCACGGCGTCAGCGGCCGCGATGGTGAAATCGGCCTTCCCGGTGGCCACGCGTTCGACGTTCTGCTGCGAGCCCTGGCTGTTGAGCAGCTCCACGTCCACCTTGGGCATGTCATGGGAGACCGCGGTCCGAAGGAGCTTGCCGTACCGCTCGTACACCGCGTTCTTCACGCCCGTACTGAACGTCATCCGGCCCCCCGGAGAGTCGTCGCCCATCGGCACGAGCCACCACATCAGGAGCCCGAACGCCACGAGGGCGGCCGCCGCACCCTGGAGTGCGCGACGCCTGCTGATGGGGGGGAGTGCCTTGAGCATGCGCGCGATCCTGCCAGCCACTCACGGTGATGGCCAGGGCCGAGCTCGCGGCAGGGATACTTCCGCGACCGCCTACCCTTGTCACATGAGCAGCGGAGACCGGGGACAGGCAGTGGGCGTCAAAGGAACGTACGAGGTACGCACTTACGGGTGCCAGATGAACGTCCACGACTCCGAACGGCTCTCAGGGCTTTTGGAGGGCGCCGGCTACGAACGTGCCCCCGAAGGCTCGGACGGCGACGCCGACGTGGTGGTCTTCAACACGTGCGCCGTGCGGGAGAACGCCGACAACCGTCTGTACGGCAACCTCGGCCGCCTGGCGCCGATGAAGACCAAGCGGCCCGGCATGCAGATCGCCGTCGGCGGCTGCCTGGCCCAGAAGGACCGCGACACCATCGTCAAGAAGGCGCCCTGGGTCGACGTCGTCTTCGGTACGCACAACATCGGCAAGCTGCCGGTCCTCCTGGAGCGCGCCCGCGTCCAGGAAGAGGCGCAGGTCGAGATCGCCGAGTCGCTCGAAGCCTTCCCCTCGACGCTGCCCACGCGCCGCGAGAGCGCCTACGCGGCCTGGGTGTCCATCTCCGTGGGCTGCAACAACACCTGCACGTTCTGCATCGTGCCCGCCCTGCGCGGCAAGGAGAAGGACCGCAGGACGGGCGACATCCTCGCCGAGATCGAGACGCTCGTCGGTGAGGGCGTCTCCGAGATCACGCTGCTCGGGCAGAACGTGAACGCGTACGGCTCGGACATCGGCGACCGCGAGGCCTTCAGCAAGCTGCTTCGCGCCTGCGGGAAGATCGAGGGCCTGGAGCGCGTGCGCTTCACCTCCCCGCACCCGCGCGACTTCACGGACGACGTGATCGCCGCCATGGCCGAGACGCCGAACGTGATGCCGCAGCTGCACATGCCGCTCCAGTCCGGCTCCGACACCGTCCTCAAGGCGATGCGTCGCTCGTACCGCCAGGACCGCTTCCTGGGGATCATCGAGAAGGTCCGCGCCGCCATGCCCGAGGCCGCGATCACCACCGACATCATCGTCGGCTTCCCCGGGGAGACCGAGGAGGACTTCGAGCAGACGATGCACGTGGTCCGTGAGGCCCGCTTCGCCAACGCCTTCACCTTCCAGTACTCCAAGCGTCCCGGTACGCCGGCGGCGACCATGGAGGGGCAGATCCCCAAGGAGGTCGTGCAGGCGCGTTACATGCGTCTGTCCGCCCTCCAGGAGGAGATCGCCTGGGACGAGAACAAGAAGCAGATCGGCAGGACCCTGGACCTGATGGTGGCCGAGGGCGAGGGCCGCAAGGACGGTGCCACCCACCGGCTCTCCGGCCGCGCCCCCGACAACCGCCTGGTCCACTTCACCAAGCCGGACACCGAGGTCCGGCCCGGTGACGTCGTGACGGTCGAGATCACGTACGCGGCGCCGCACCACCTGCTCGCCGAGGGCGCCGTCCTCAACGTGCGCCCCACGCGCGCGGGCGACGCCTGGGAGAAGCGCAACACCGAAGAGGCGGCCAAGCCCGCCGGCGTGATGCTGGGGCTGCCGAGGGTGGGCGCTCCGGAGCCGCTGCCGGTGGCCGCGGGCAGCGGCTGCGGCTGCGACTGACCGGGATGGCTCGCTGGGCTCTGATGATGGAGAACCCGCCCGGCCCGGGAGCGTGGCATCTGTTCGAGCAGATGGCCACGGTCGACGGCACGCGCGAGGAGGCGGTGGAGCGGTTCGGGGAGTTCGTGCGCCTGTACCGCCCCAAGCACCCCAGGTATCCGGTACGGGTGCGGCGCTACCGCACGGGCGACGGCTGGATGGTGATCGGCGACGGCTCCTCCGGGGGCTCCTTCCCGTACCGCTTCTCGATCGTCGAGCTGGAGTGGGACTCGGGCCCGATCGCCTACTAGCCCGCGTTACGCTGCGGATCATGCTTGTCGCCGCAGCCGTCTGCCCCTGCCCGCCCCTGCTCGTGCCCGAGGTCGCCGCGGGCGCCGCCCCTGAGCTGGACGCCGCGCGCGCCGCGTGCACGGACGCTGTGGGGGTGCTCGCCGCCGCCCGGCCGGACCGGCTCGTCGTGGTCGGCCCGGCCGACCGGAGCGGGCGTGGCCGGCATCCGCAGGGCGCCAGGGGGTCCTTCCGCGGCTTCGGCGTGGATCTCGACGTGCGGCTGGGACGATCCCCGGGTGACGCAGCGGAGGACGGGCTTCCGCCGTCGCTCGCTGTCGCCGCCTGGCTGCTCGACCGTACGGAGTGGTCGGCCTCCCCGCTGGAAGGGCTCGGCGTGGGTGAACCTCTGGCCGCCGAGCGGTGTATCGAGGTCGGAGGGGAGATCGCGGGGGCTGCCGACCGGGTGGCCCTGCTGGTGATGGGCGACGCCAGCGCGTGCCGCACGCTGAAGGCGCCGGGGTATTTCGACGAGCGGGCGGCGGCGTTCGACGCGGAGGCCGCCCGGGCGCTGGGCGCGGCGGACGTCGGGGCGCTCATGGCGCTGGACGAGGATCTGGCGTACGAACTGAAGGCGGCGGGCCGGGCGCCCTGGCAGGTGCTCGCGGGCGCGGCCGAGGGTGCGGGCCTGAGCGGCGAACTGCTCTACGAGGACGCGCCGTACGGCGTCGGGTACCTGGTGGCTGCCTGGTCGTAGGCCCCATCCGGGCCCCATCCGGGCCTCGCCCGGTCCTGGCGACCGCGACCCCCGCCGATCCCCGCCGGCGCACGGCGACGGCCGTGGAGCTGGTGGCGCTCCACGGCCGTTCGCCGGTGTCGTTCAGCGGTGGCGTGGCCGACTCAGCCGGTGGCCCCCGGCTCTGTCAGGCAGCCGGGTGGTTCAGGGAGCCGGAGGGGGCGTCGGAGGGGTGCTCGTGCCGCCCGTGTCCTTGCCCGCGTCGGAAGTCCCGGCGAGGCGGTCCATGGCGTCCTTCGCCTTGCCCGTGCCCGTCTGGATCTTGTCGCTGTACTTGCCCTTGGTCTTCTCGTCGACCACCTTCGCGGCCTTGTCGAGACCCTGGTCGATCTTGTCCCCGTGCTGCTGAGCGAGGTCCGAGACCTTGCTCTTGGCCGGGGCGAGCTTGGATTTCAAATTGTCCAGGAAGCCCATTGATTCACCTTCCCTCACTGGGAGAGTTACTTGCGGGCGCCTTCGTCGGCTTCGTTGTCGGCCGCCTTCTCCGCGGACTGCTGCTTGGGGATGTCCACGTTCTCCCCGTCGGCCGCCTCGGCGTCCGCCTGCTTGTCCTCGGCCTTGGCAGCGGCCTCGTCGTCGGACTTCGCGTCAGCGGAGGCCTCCGGCTCGGTCTTGGCGCCATCCTCGACGGAGGCTTCGGCGACGGCTTCGGTGGCGGATTCGGTCTTGGCCTCCGCCTTGTCGGCCCCGGCCTCGGGGGTCTCCTCGGCCGCTTCCGCCTCAACCGTCAGGGTGTCGCCCGCCGCCTCGGTTGTTGACGCCTCTTCCGCATCCTTCGACTTCCTGCGAAACCGTGCAAAAACGCCCATATCTACTCCATACGTTACTCGTGTGGGCGAAATCCCGCGCTGCCCGGTGCGCCCTGTTGCGCCTCCCGGGTCACCGGTCCGTGAAACCGGCGGCCGGAACCTCGCAACAGGCAACGACCCCGGACCTGTGGCGTCACGTAGCTCGTTCGGGGAGCGGGCCCGATGTTTGCGAGACTGGGGCGGTGAGTAGAGCAGCTCCCGCCCCGCGGGTCATCGCCGTCGTCGGTCCAACCGCGGCGGGAAAGTCCGATCTGGGTGTTTTCCTCGCCCAGCGCCTCGGCGGCGAGGTCGTCAACGCCGACTCCATGCAGCTCTACAGAGGGATGGACATCGGGACCGCCAAGCTGACGCTCGAAGAGCGCGACGGAGTACCGCACCACCTCCTCGACATCTGGGACGTCACGGAGGCGGCGAGCGTCGCGGAGTACCAGAAGCTGGCGCGTGCGGAGATCGACCGCCTCCTCGCCGAGGGGCGCTGGCCGATCCTGGTCGGCGGCTCCGGGCTCTACGTCAGGGGCGCCGTCGACCAGCTGGAGTTCCCCGGCACCGACCCCGCCGTACGGGCCCGCCTGGAGGGCGAGCTCGAAGCGCAGGGCCCCGGCGCGCTGCACGCCCGCCTCGCCGCCGCCGACCCTGACGCCGCGCGGGCCATCCTGCCCAGCAACGGCCGCCGCATCGTCCGGGCCCTTGAGGTCATCGAGATCACCGGCAAGCCCTTCACCGCCAACCTCCCCGGTCACGACTCCGTCTACGACACCGTCCAGATCGGCGTCGACGTCGCCCGCCCCGAGCTCGACGAACGCATCGCCATGCGCGTGGACCGCATGTGGGACGCGGGCCTCGTCGACGAGGTGCGCGCCTTGGAGGCCGAAGGGCTGCGCGAGGGGCGTACGGCGTCGCGCGCGCTCGGGTACCAGCAGGTGCTCGCGGCGCTCGCGGGGGAGTGCACCGACGCCGAGGCGCGTGCCGAGACCGTGCGCGCGACCAAGCGTTTCGCGCGCCGCCAGGACTCTTGGTTCCGGCGCGATCCCCGGGTGCACTGGCTCAGCGGCGCGACGGCCGATCGAGGGGAACTTCCTGGCCGGGCCCTGGCGTTGATCGAACGACCGGTCACAGCCTGATCACGTGATGGCATCGGGACGCTCAGGCGGTCATCCCGGCCCCTGACGCCGTGCCATCATCGACCATCGATCGACCAGTGGAGTCCGAAGCGGGAGGGCGGATGGCGATGGAGGCCGGCCCTCGTGACACCGCGCATGACGGCGGCGAGCTGACCCCGGACGGCCCTGACGGGGCGCCGGACGGCATGGCCGACGACGGTCCCGGCGTGGACGGCATGGCCGCCGCCGAGGTCGAGGTCGAACTGCGCCCGCAGCGCCGTCTGCGCATCTGGCAGCTCGCACCGATCGTCATCCTCGCCGCCGCTGGATCGCTGATGTTCGCCTTCCCGCTGGCCTTCGAGTTCGGTGACGGCGGCGCCGTCGTCGCCATGCTCGGACTCCTGATCAGCTGCTGCGCCGCGGGCTGGGGCATGATGGCCGCGCGCCGCGTGGGGCACACCTGGCCGGGGCTGCCGGAGCGCGGTTCCGGACGCCGCCCGGACTGGCGGATCGTCTTGGCGTACGCCGTCGTGTTCCTGGCCGTCGCGGTCCTCGCGGTGTGGCGCGTAGCCCGACTTCGCTGACCACGTCGTACGAGGTCAGAGCCCCGGCGGGCACCGTCGCGACGGACTGTCGTAGCTACCCCGTACGATCGAGGAATGAGCACGCGGATCGCCTTCCTCAAGGGGCACGGGACCGAGAACGACTTCGTGATCGTTCCCGACCCCGACAACGCCATCGAGCTGCCCGCGGCCGCCGTCGCCGCGCTGTGCGACCGCCGTGCGGGCATCGGGGGCGACGGTCTGCTGCATGTCGTACGGTCCGCGGCGCACCCCGAGGCGCGCCATCTGGCCGACGAGGCCGAGTGGTTCATGGACTACCGCAACGGCGACGGTTCGATCGCCGAGATGTGCGGCAATGGAGTGCGCGTCTTCGCCCGCTATCTGCAGCGTGCAGGCCTGGCCGGCGAGGGTGATCTGGCCGTCGCGACCCGCGGTGGCGTGAAGACCGTGCACATCGCCAAGGCCGCCGCCGGCGGGGACATCACCGTCGGCATGGGCAAGGCGCTCCTCCCCGAAGGGGACGTCACCGTCTCCGTGGCCGACCGCCACTGGCCCGCGCGCAACGTGAACGTGGGCAATCCGCACGCGGTCGCCTTCGTCGACGACCTGGCCGACGCGGGCACTCTCTACGACCCGCCGCCGTTCAGCCCCGCTTCGGCCTACCCGGACGGCGTGAACGTCGAGTTCGTCGTCGACCGTGGCCCGCGTCACGTCGCCATGCGCGTGCACGAGCGCGGCTCGGGCGAGACCCGCTCGTGCGGCACGGGGGCGTGCGCCGTGGCCGTGGCGGCGGCGCGCAGGGACGGGGCGGACCCCGCGGCGACCGGTTCGCCGGTCGCGTACACCGTCGATCTGCCTGGTGGGCGCCTGGTCATCACCGAGCGGCCCGACGGCGAGATCGAGATGACGGGTCCCGCGGTGATCGTCGCCGAAGGCGAGATCGACGCGGAATGGCTCGAAACTGTAAACCCGTGAACTGTCGCTCGAATGGGTGATCCGTTTCACGCTCGGCGAGAGGCGGTCAGCGGCGCGTGATGGGCTCGGTAGCATCAAGCACCGGCCCGGACGGAGCACGCCGCCGTCCGCTCACCGCCGGTTTGAGCAGCCGGAGGTGCCCATGAGTGCGGAGGCCACAAACCCCGCGATGCCTGGTCCCGTGACGCCCGCGGTGCAGCGCAGGCGCGGCCTTCCACGGCTTGACCTGCGCAGGCTCGGCCGGGCGGCCCTCCTTGGCCCCGCCACCCGGGACCGCCTGCCGGACGCGATCGGCCATGTGGCGGAAGCCCATCGGGCCCACTATCCGGACGCGGACCTGGAGCCGCTGCGCCGCGCCTGGGTGCTCGCGGAGTCCTCCCACCGCGGCCAGATGCGCAAAAGCGGTGAGCCGTACATCACACATCCGCTCGCCGTCACCCTGATCCTCGCCCAACTGGGCGCCGAGACCACGACCTTGACCGCGTCCCTGCTCCACGACACCGTCGAGGACACGGACGTGACGCTCGATCAGGTGCGTACGGAGTTCGGCGACGACGTCTGCTATCTCGTCGACGGCGTCACAAAACTGGAAAAGGTCGATTACGGAGCGGCCGCGGAGCCGGAGACCTTCCGCAAGATGCTGGTGGCCACGGGCAACGACGTACGCGTCATGTCGATCAAGCTGGCCGACCGCCTGCACAACATGCGCACTCTCGGTGTCATGCGCCCCGAGAAACAGGCGCGGATCGCCAAGGTCACCCGGGACGTACTGATCCCGCTCGCCGAACGCCTCGGAGTGCAGGCACTCAAGACCGAGCTGGAGGACCTCGTCTTCGCGATCCTCCACCCGGAGGAGTACTCCCAGGTCCAGGAGCTGATCGCGGCCAACGCCGTCAACGGCGGCGACCCCCTGGAGCACACCGCCGACGACGTCCGCGCGGTGCTCCGTGACGCGGGCATCGCGGCGGAAGTCCTCATCAGGCCGCGGCACTTCGTATCGGTCCACCGGGTGCACCGCAAACGCGGCGAGATGCGCGCGGCGGACTTCGGACGGCTGCTGGTCCTCGTGAACGAGGACGCGGACTGTTACGGCGTACTCGGCGAACTGCACACGTGTTTCACGCCGGTGGTCTCGGAGTTCAAGGACTTCATCGCCGTTCCGAAGTTCAACCTCTACCAGTCGCTGCACACGGCCGTGGCCCGTCCGGACGGAGAGGTCGCCGAAGTCCTCATCCGTACGCACCAGATGCACAAGGTGGCCGAGGCCGGCGTCGTCGCCCTGCCCAATCCGTACGCTCCTCCTTCGGAGGAGCAGTCCGACACTGCCGACGAGGGTGAGCGCGCCGACCCGACCCGGCCCGGCTGGCTCTCCCGCCTGCTCGACTGGCAGGAAGCGGCCCCCGACCCGGACACGTTCTGGTCCACGCTCCGCGAAGACCTCGCCCAGGACCGGGAGATCGCCGTCTTCCGCCCCGACGGCGGCACGCTCGGACTGCCCGCGGGCGCCAGCTGCGTGGACGCCGCGTACGCGCAGTACGGCGAGGACGCCCACGCCTGTATCGGCGCACGCGTCAACGGACGCCTCGCGACGCTGAGCACGGTGCTGCGGGACGGCGACACGGTCCAGCTGCTCATGGGCCAGGACGCGGCGGCAGGGCCCTCCCGCGAGTGGCTCGACCACGCGCGGACGCCCGGCGCGCGGATCGCCATCCGGCGCTGGCTCACGACGCACCCCGCGCCCGCCCCTGCCCCTGCCGTCTCGACCCCCCAGAAGCCGGAGAAGACCGTCCAGGCCTCGGACTTCCCGCGCCCCGCCGCGGCGAACGCCGTCGTGGACAGGGAAGGCGCGAGCGTCCGGCTGGCGGGCTGCTGTACGCCCGTGCCGCCGGACGAGGTGACCGCCTTCGCGGTGCGCGGCGGCGTCGTCACCGTCCACCGCGTCGAGTGCCCCGCGGTCGAACGCATGAAGGAAGTGGGGCGCGCGGAGGTCGGAGTGCGCTGGGGGGACAGCGCGGAGTGCCGCGTCACGCTGATCGCCGAGTCGTTCGGGCGGGCGCATCTGCTGGCCGACCTCACCGAAGCCATCGCCCTGGAAGGGGTCGAGGTCATGTCGGCGACCGTCGAGCCGCCGAGCCAGCAGCGCGTGCGTCACACGTACACCCTGCAACTCCCGGACGCGGCGCGCCTGCCGGGGCTGATGCGCGCGATGCGTGCGGTGCCCGGCGTGTACGACGTCAGCCGCGCCCAGCACCCGGCGGCGGCGACTTCGTAGTGGCCTGTCCGGGGTTGTCGACTTCTCCGTAGTGGCCCACCCGGAGCCGTCGACGGCGTGTCGACCGCCCCCGCCGGCGACTCGTTCGAGTGGTGTGACGCGCGCCGACACCGGCGTGGAAGGCCCGCGCTGATAGCGGTAGTTCATGCTGCTCACCCCTCGGGTCAAGGCCTCGCGGCCGAAGACTCAGACTCTCCGCATCGCGACCGCGCTCCTGGCCGCGGCCACCTCCGCCACTCTCCTCGCCGCGAGCGCGCCCTCACCGGCCAAGCCGCTCGGCATCGGCGACCGGCTCTTCCCGCACCTGGGCAACCCGGGCTACGACGTCAACTCGTACGACATCGACTTGACCTATCGCGGCGACAACAAGAAGCCGCTCGACGCCGTGACGGAGATCGACGCCCGCACGACGTCCGCGCTGGAGCGGATCAACCTCGACTTCGCCCACGGCAAGGTCCGCTCCGTCGACGTCAACGGCGAGTCCGCCCGCTTCGAATCCACCGGTGAGGACCTGGTCGTCACGCCCCCACGGCCGCTGAACCAGGGCGAACCGATGCGGATCACGGTCCGGCACACCAGCGATCCCGCGCCCGCGAAGGACCAGGAGGGCGGCTGGCTGCCCACCGGCGACGGGCTCGCCATGGCCAACCAGGCCGATGCCGGGCACCGCGTGTTCCCGTGCAACGACCACCCCGCCGACAAGGCGATGTTCACGTTCCACGTCACCGCGCCCAACGGCCTCACCGCCGTCGCCAACGGCGTTCGCGTCGCCACCGCGCGGACCGGCTCCACCACCACCTGGTCCTATCAGACCCTTCACCCCATGGCGACGGAACTGGCGCAGGTGTCCATCGGCCGCTCCTCCGTGGTGCGCCGCTCCGGGCCGAACGGGCTTCCCGTACGCGATGTGGTGCCCACCAAGGACCGCAAGAAGCTGGAGCGATGGCTGAAGAGGACGCCCGGCCAGATCGGCTGGATGGAGGGGAAGGTCGGCCGCTACCCGTTCGAGACGTACGGCGTGCTGATCGCGCAGGCGCGGACCGGGTTCGAACTCGAGACGCAGACCCTCTCGCTCTTCGAGAGGGAACTGTTCACGCGGCCCGAGTTCCCCGAGTGGTACGTGGACTCGATCATGGTGCACGAGCTGGCGCACCAGTGGTTCGGCGACAGCGTGAGCCCGAACTCCTGGTCCGACGTCTGGCTCAACGAAGGACACGCCACCTGGTACGAGGCACTCTTCGCGGAGGAGAAGGCGAAGAAGCCCCTCAAGAAGCGGATGCGTGAGGCCTACCGGCAGTCGGACGGCTGGCGCGCCGCGGGCGGGCCGCCCGCCGCACCGAAGGAGCCCGCGCCGGGACAGAAGATCAGCCTCTTCCGACCGGTGGTGTACGACGGCAGCGCACTGGTCCTCTACGCGCTGCGCCAGGAGATCGGGCAGCGGAACTTCGAACGCCTGGAGCGGGACTGGGTGCGCACCTACCGTGACGGGAACGCCACGACCGCGGACTTCGTGCGCCTCGCCTCGTCGACCGCGGGCCGTGACCTGGGCGGATTCTTCGAAGACTGGCTGTACGCCAAGAAGACGCCGCCGATGCCCGGGCATCCGGACTGGCGTAAGGCCCCACCCGCCGGGAAATAACCTACGTGACGAGACGGGCCGTTCCGTGCAACCATCTTCAGGTCGGCGCAACCGCCGGTCCGGGGAATCTCGGGGCGGCCCCGTGCGTTGAGCACTATGACGAATCCCATCGACGTTAAGGATCCAATGACCTCCTCTTCTTCCTCTTCCCAGGACGCGCAGAGCCTCGCGCAGAACTACCCCGAAGGTCTTCGGGCCGATGCCCTGATGGAAGAGGACGTCGCCTGGAGCCACGGACACGACGGAGAGCGGGACGGCGACCAGTTCGACCGCTCCGAGCGCGCGGCCCTGCGCCGCGTCGCGGGCCTCTCCACCGAGCTCGAGGACGTCACCGAAGTCGAGTACCGCCAGCTCCGTCTGGAGCGCGTGGTGCTCGTCGGCGTGTGGACCTCGGGCACCGTGCAGGACGCGGAGAACTCGGTCGCCGAGCTGGCCGCACTCGCCGAGACGGCGGGCGCGCTGGTGCTCGACGGCGTCATCCAGCGCCGTGACAAGCCCGACCCGGCCACGTACATCGGATCCGGCAAGGCCCAGGAGCTGCGCGACATCGTCCTGGAGACCGGGGCCGACACCGTCGTCTGTGACGGTGAGCTCAGCCCCGGCCAGCTGATCCACCTCGAAGACGTCGTCAAGGTCAAGGTGGTCGACCGGACCGCCCTGATCCTCGACATCTTCGCCCAGCACGCCAAGTCCCGAGAGGGCAAGGCGCAGGTCGCCCTTGCCCAGATGCAGTACATGCTCCCGCGCCTTCGCGGCTGGGGTCAGTCGCTCTCCCGTCAGATGGGCGGCGGCGGATCCAGCGGTGGCGGCGGCATGGCGACCCGTGGTCCCGGTGAGACCAAGATCGAGACGGACCGCCGTCGGATCCGCGAGAAGATGGCGAAGATGCGCCGGGAGATCGCGGACATGAAGACGGGCCGCGAGATCAAGCGCCAGGAGCGCAAGCGCAACAAGGTGCCTTCGGTCGCGATCGCCGGTTACACGAACGCGGGCAAGTCCTCCCTGCTCAACCGCCTCACGGGCGCGGGCGTCCTGGTGGAGAACTCGCTGTTCGCCACCCTCGACCCGACCGTGCGCCGGGCCGAGACGCCGAGCGGCCGGATCTACACCCTGGCCGACACCGTCGGGTTCGTACGGCATCTGCCGCACCACCTCGTCGAGGCGTTCCGCTCCACGATGGAGGAGGTCGGCGAGTCCGACCTGATCCTGCACGTGGTGGACGGTGCGCACCCGGTGCCGGAGGAGCAGCTGGCCGCCGTGCGTGAGGTGATCCGCGATGTGGGCGCGACCGACGTGCCCGAGATCGTGATCGTCAACAAGGCGGACGCGGCCGACCCGCTGGTCCTCCAGCGGCTGCTGCGCAACGAGAAGCACGCGATCGCTGTCTCCGCGCGCACGGGCGCCGGCATCGAAGAGCTGCTCGCGCTCATCGACGCCGAACTGCCGCGGCCCGAGGTCGAGATCGAGGCCCTCGTGCCGTACACGCAGGGCCAGCTCATCTCGCGCGCACATGCCGAGGGCGAGGTGCTCTCCGAGGAGCACACCGGCGAAGGCACGTTGCTCAAGGCGAAGGTGCACCCGGAACTGGCGGCGGATCTCGCGCCGTACGTCCCGGTCGCGGGCTGAGGAAAGCCCGGGGCTCGCGTAGCGCGAGCGCACAGAGCGAGCGCACAGAGCGAAGCGAAGGCCCGCCCCCTCTCGTAGGGGGGCGGGCCTTCGCCGTGTCACGCTCAGAAGCTCCTGGCTCAGGGGAGCGGTTACTGCGAGCCGTACTTCTTGCTCATCATGTCGTAGACCTGCTCGGCACCCTTGCCCAGCTGCGGGCCTGCCAGCCAGGTGTTTTCGGCCGGGCCGATCGAGGTGTTCGAGACCAGCCGGGTCTTGTCACCCACCATCCGGAACCAGCCGCCGCCGGACGAACCGCCGGTCATGGTGCAGCCGATGCGGTACATCGTCGGCTGGGCGGAGGTCAGCGAGAGACGGCCCGGCTTGTCGATGCACTTGTGCATGATCTGGCCGTCGTACGGCGGGGCGGCGGGGTAGCCCCAGGCGCCCATCGAGCTGACGCTCTGCGTCGACGGAGTCGAGAAGTCGACGTCCAGCGCGTTGCCCACCGTCTCCTCGAGCGACTTGGCGCCCTGCTTCGGCTTCACGTGCATCACGGCGTAGTCGTACGGGGCACCGGCACCGCCCGACGCGGCGCCCTGGTCGATCCACTCGGCGGAGGTCGAGACCCAGTCGGCCCAGTACTGGCCGTAGGGGGCGACTTCCTGCGGGGCGGCGTTGCTCAGCTCGGCCTCGGACTTGCCGAGGTCGTTGTACGCCGGCACGAAGGTGATGTTGCGGTACCAGCCACCGGCGGAACCGGCGTGCACGCAGTGGCCCGCGGTCCACACGAGGTTGGACTTGCCCGGGTTGCGCGGGTCCGTGACGACCGTGCCGGAGCAGACCATCGAGCCCTCGGGGGAGTCGAAGAAGATCTTCCCGACCGGGGCGGCGTTCTCGTGGTACGGCGTCTTCTCGCGCTTGGCCTGGACCGGCGAAGGCTCGGGGTCGGTCGCGCCCTGGTCGGAGGGTGCGTCCTTCGCGGCGATCGTCTTGTTCGGGTCCTTGGCCTTCTTCATCCGCTCGGGCTTCCACAGCCCGTCGATGACCGGGTTGACGAAGTCCTTGGACTCGCGCAGCCAGTCGTCCTTGTCCCAGTTCTTCCAGGCACCGTCCTTCCACTTGTCCGGGTCGATGCCGTGCTTCTTGAGCTTGTCGGCGATGTCGCCGGGCAGCTTGGCGTCGGATCCGGTGTCGGTGTCGGAACCCTTGTCCGTGCCCTGGGAAGTGCCGGAGTCCGGCTTGTCACTGGCCTTGTCGTCGCTGGGGCCGCAGGCCGTGGCGGTGAGTGCCAGAGTCGCGGCGAGTCCGGTGGCGGCGAGTGCGATACGCCGTCCGCGACTGCGCGCGAAAGGCGCACGAGTGGAACGCATGGTGCTGTAAACCCCCGTGTAGAACGTGTAGTTGCTGTACTGGCCAAGCAATTGCCATGTACGTGTCATGTGCGGGCGTGGGAACTCCGAAAGCTCCCCGCCGAGGCAACACCCCACTATGCCTGTGTGTTTGGGGACGAATGACGGCGGGGTCGTGAAGATTTCCGGCGCCCCCGCCGTCGTACGCAACGTGCTTACTGGCCCGCGAAGTTACTGGCCTGCGAAGTTACTGGCCTGCGAACTTCTTGCTGACCGAGCCGTAGACGCCCTTGGCTTCCTTGCCCAGACGCGGGCCGGCCAGCCAGCCGGCGGTCACCGGGCCGATGGAGGTGTTGGACACCAGGGCGGGCTTGCCGTCCGCGCCCTCGGCGACCCAGCCGCCGCCGGACGAACCACCGGTCATCGTGCAGCCGACGCGGTACATCGTCGGGTCGGGCTTGCTGATCGAGAGGCGGCCCGGCTTGTCGGCGCACTGGAACGCCTTCTGGCCGTCGAACGGGGGAGCGGCCGGGTAGCCGGTCGCCGTCATGTCGGCGATCTGCGGCACGGCCGGGGCGTTGAAGTCCACCGGAAGCGCCGAGCCGACCTGCTCCTCGAGGGACTGGCCCTCGCTGCCCTTCTCGGGCGTCACGTGGATGACCGCGAAGTCGTACGGCGCGCCCTTGCCGCCCGTCGGGCCGCCCTGCTCGATCCACTGGTCGGAGGTCTGCGCCCAGTCGCCCCACCAGACGCCGTGCGGAGCCACTTCCTCCTTGGGGGCGTTCTTCAGCTCGGCGGCCGACTTGCCGCTGTTGTTGTACGAGGGCACGAAGGCGATGTTGCGGTACCAGCCGCCATCGGCGCCCGCGTGCACGCAGTGGCCCGCCGTCCACACCATGTTGGACTTGCCAGGGTGGGCCGGGTCCTTGACAACCGTGGCGGAGCAGACCATCGAGCCTTCGGGGCCGTCGAAGAACAGCTTGCCCGACTCGGGAACGCTGGCGTCGTACGGCGTCTTCACGGCCGCCGCTTCCACCGGCGCGGGAGTCGGGTCCGTCACGCCCTGGTCCCCGGAGATGTCGTTGTCGTCGACGCCGCGGTCGGGGTTCTTGTCCGCGTCCCGCATGCGGTCCGAGTCCCACAGACCGTCGATGATCGGGTTGACGTAGTCGCCGGCCTCGCGCAGCCAGTCGTCCTTGTCCCAGTTCTTCCAGGCCCCGTCCCGCCACTTGTCCAGGTCGATGCCGTGCTCCTTGAGCCGGTCCTGGATGTCGTCGGGGATCTTGACGTCGTCGTTGCCGCCGTCGCCGTCATTGCCGTCGTCGGCGGGCTGGGACGCGGACGGCTCATCGCCCGCGTTGTCCTCGCTGGGTCCGCAGGCCGTCGCGGTCAGAACGAGCGCCGCGCCGATGGCGACGGCGGCCGCCACGGGGGAGGTCCTGCCGCGCACGCTCCTCCCACGACGGGCGGTGTTGAGCGGGCGTATGGGTCGCATAGAGAGATTCCCCCTGGGCTTCGAGATCGTTCCACGTGCCGGACATCGCGCGGCGCGGGGCGTGTCGCGCGCCCCGTACTGCTGCGGCGCTGCACACCACGGTCGGATGAACGGCACCTCACACTATGCCGGTGCCGTAGGGGACTGCCGACGGAACGGCAACGGTTCCGTCACGGCAAGGATCTTCTGGTTACCCGTGATCCCCCGCAGCCCCCGTCGTTGGTACGTACGGGGGACTGGCGGTCTGTGTTCATCTCCCCTGCCAACTCGTCGGCGCGCTCGCCCAGATCGAGTGGGAAGCGCCCATTCCCAGCGGGAGGACCAACAGTCGTGGCCGTGACCGAGCCGGCGCCCGCGGCGCTTTCCACGGAACCCTCCGCAGCACACGAGGGGATCCTGCGACGCCAGTCGGCGCGCGAGTCGGCGGCGCGCACCTATGCGCGCGCCCTGCCGATCGTGCCGGTGCGGGCGCGCGGACTGACGATCGAGGGCGCCGACGGGCGGCGCTACCTCGACTGCCTCTCGGGCGCGGGGACCCTCGCTCTGGGGCACAACCACCCCGTGGTGCTGGAGGCCATCAGAAAGGTCCTCGACTCGGGGGCGCCCCTGCACGTCCTCGACCTGGCCACGCCGGTCAAGGACGCCTTCACCACGGAGCTGTTCCGCACGCTGCCCCGCGGGCTCGCGGACCGCGGGCGGATCCAGTTCTGCGGTCCGGCAGGCACGGACGCGGTGGAGGCCGCGCTCAAACTCGTCCGTACGGCGACCGGGCGCGACGGCATGTTGGCCTTCACCGGCGCCTACCACGGGATGACGTCGGGGGCGCTCGAAGCATCCGGCGGCGCGACCGACGTACGCGTCGCGCGGCTGCCCTACCCGCAGGACTACCGCTGCCCCTTCGGGATCGGCGGCGCGGACGGCGCCGAACTCGCGGCCCGCTGGACCGAAAGCCTCCTGGACGACACGAAGTCGGGCGTACCGCATCCGGCCGGGATGATCCTCGAACCGGTGCAGGGCGAAGGCGGCGTGATCCCCGCCCCCGACGACTGGCTGCGCCGGATGCGCGAGATCACCGAGGCCCGCGCCATCCCGCTCATCGCGGACGAGGTCCAGACCGGCGTCGGACGCACCGGTGCCTTCTGGGCCGTCGAGCACAGCGGCGTGGTGCCCGATGTGATGGTGCTCTCCAAGGCCATCGGCGGCAGCCTGCCGCTGGCCGTGGTGGTCTACCGCGACGACCTCGACGTCTGGCAGCCCGGCGCCCACGCGGGCACCTTCCGCGGCAACCAACTCGCCATGGCGGCGGGCGCGGCCACCCTCGCGTACGTCCGTGAGAACGGCCTCGCGGAACGCGCGCGAGTCCTGGGCGACCACATGCTCAGCCGACTGCGGGACCTGGCCGCCGGGCATCCCTGCATCGGTGATGTCCGGGGGAGGGGCTTGATGATCGGCGTCGAACTCGTGGACCCGGCTGCGGAGCTGCCTGTGTCCGCAGTGCCCGTCGAGCCCGTGGGACTTCTTGGCCGCCGGGTCCGGCCGCTTCCCCCGGCGCCCGAACTTGCCGCCGCGGTGCAGCGGGAGTGCCTGCGCCGCGGACTCATCGTCGAACTCGGCGGACGCCACTCCAGCGTCGTACGCCTCCTTCCTCCTCTCACCATCACGGACGAGCAGGCGGCCGCGATCCTCGACCGTCTCGCCGACGCGCTCTCGGCGGCGGCGAGCCCGCGTCACGTATAGCCACGCAGGACTCAAGAGACACCGCACAACTCAAGAGACATCAGCGCAGCTCCAGCCCGTCGCCCCGGAGCCCGAACGACCCCACAAGGAAGCCTCTTGAACGCCACCCCCGCATCCGACGGCCCACCCCACCCGCACGCCCCAGGCGCGTGCGGCACGCAATCCTCGCTGGTGGTGGAGCCCGGTACGGTCCCCCGGCAGAAGGGAGGCCGGCAGGCCGAGCACCTGCGAGGCGCGACCTCCGACCTCCTCGAGCACCCGGATCCGCACACCGCCGCGCAGGTCGCCGCCATCGAGAACCTCCTGCGCTGCTGGGTACGCGAGAACGACTTCCCCGCCCCGGAGCACGGCGCCCTGCGTATTCCGCTCCCCGCCAGCGGCACCGCCCTCCTCGTGCCCGTGCACTACTGGTCGGCCACCGGCTGGCACCGTTTCGGCCTTCCGTACCTGGAAGACGGCCCCCAGAGCGCGCCACCGGCCGACGCCGTCACCGTCGCCGCCCTCCTGGGCCGCGAGACGGGCCGACAGAGCGGAACCGCCGCTTCAGATGGGCGCGTGGAGGGCGGGCACGTGGAGAGCCGGGAAGTGGAGGGCGGAGACCTCGTCGGCCGCGTCGCCGACTCCGTGCGGCGCACCGCCACCTTCATCGCCGACCGCCGGAACAACCCCGGCGACGAGCCGGACCTCTTCCTCGCCGCCGAGCAGTCCCTGCTCCTCGGCCACCCCCTGCACCCCACCCCGAAGAGCCGCGAGGGACTCTCCGACACCGAATCCCGGCTCTACTCACCGGAGTTGCGCGGCGCCTTCGCTCTGCACTGGCTCGCCGTGGACCCCTCCGTGCTCGCCGCGGACTCGGCCTGGACCGAACGTGGCCGCACCCTCCCGGCCGAACAGCTCATCGCCCGGCTCGCAGGCCCTGACCTGCCGCTGCCGGAAGGCCGAGCCGCCCTGCCCCTGCACCCGTGGCAGATCCGCGAGCTCAGGCACCGCCCCGCCACCGCCGCGCTCCTGGAAGCCGGACTTCTCCAGGACCTGGGCCCGCACGGAGCACCGTGGTACCCCACCTCCTCCGTACGCACCCTCTACCGATCCGGCGCCCCCGCCATGCTCAAGCTCTCGCTCGGCCTGCGCATCACCAACTCGCGGCGGGAGAACCTCCGTAAGGAACTCCACCGCGGCGTCGAGGTCCACCGGCTGCTCCGCAGCGGTCTCGCCAAGCAGTGGCAGGCGGCCCACCCCGGCTTCGACGTGATCCGCGACCCGGCCTGGCTCGCCGTGACCGGCCTCGACGGCGAGCCCGTGGCCGGCCTTGACGTCATGATCCGGCACAACCCCTTCGGCCCCGGCGACGACGCCACCTGCATCGCGGGACTCGTCTCACCCAGGCCGTCACCGCACTGCACGGGGCACGACCGCCCCCCGATGCGGTCCCGGCTCGGCGAGATCGTCACCCGCCTCGCCGGATGGACGGGCCGCCCACGGGGAGCGGTCGCCACGGAGTGGTTCCTGCGCTACCTGCAGAAAGTCGTACGCCCCGTGCTCTGGCTGGACAGTGCGGCAGGCGTCGCCCTGGAGGCCCACCAGCAGAACACGCTCCTGCTGCTGGACGCGGATGGGTGGCCCGTGGGCGGCCGGTACCGCGACAACCAGGGCTACTACTTCCGCGAGTCCCGCCGTGTCGAACTGGAGCAGCGGCTGCCGGGCATCGGTGAGCACAGCGACACGTTCGTCTCCGACGACGTGGCCGACGAGCGCTTCGCCTACTACCTCGGCATCAACAACGTCCTCGGCCTCATCGGTGCCCTCGGCGCCCAACACCTGGCCGACGAGAAGCTGTTGCTCGCCGCGTTCCGCCGCTTCCTCGGCGACACCGTCACCGGCCCGGGTGCCCTGCGCTCACCGCTGCCCCGACTGCTTCTGGACTCACCCGTGCTGCGATGCAAGGCCAACCTGCTGACCCGGCTGCGCGGGCTCGACGAGCTCGTGGGCCCGGTCGACACCCAGTCCGTCTACGTCACCATCGCCAACCCCCTGCATTCCTGAGGAACATGCCCCACCCTTTGTGAGAGGAGCGAGGCCGTGCCTCCCCCCGATGCGAGCACCGACGCGGGAACCGGGTCCGCCACCGAATCCGCCACCGACTCCGCCGGCGCCGACAGGACTGACGCCCAGGACACACTGGACCTGCGCCTTCCGGACGAACTCATCGCCCTGTTCGGCACGAGTGGTGGGCGCACGGCAGACCGCGTCGCGGCCTCATCGGCGGTCTCGTCGGCCGCCTCGTCGGCCGTTTCGTCAGCCGACGACCTCCTCGACAATGTCGCCGACTGGGGCCCCGCGACCACCTCTGCCGGTGTGTTCCAACTCGTCCCCGTGCGCGTGGAACGCGATCTCGCCCTCATCAGCCGGTGGATGAACGACCCCGCCGTGGCGGCCTTCTGGGAGCTGGCCGGCTCGGACGCCGTCACGGAGGCACATCTACGGGCCCAGATCGACGGCGACGGCCGCAGCGTGCCCTGCCTCGGCGTCCTGGAAGGCACGCCGATGAGTTACTGGGAGATCTACCGCGCGGACCTCGACACCTTGGCCCGCCACTACCCGGCCCGCCCGCACGACACCGGCCTTCACCTCCTCATCGGCGGTGTCGCCGACCGCGGCCGGGGGCTCGGCACCTCCTTGCTGAGAGCCGTCGCCGACCTTGTGCTCGACCACCGCGCGGCATGCGCACGCGTCATCGCAGAACCCGACTTGCGCAACACCCCCTCCGTCTCCGCGTTCCTGAGCGGTGGATTCCGCTTCGCCGCCGAGGTGGACCTGCCCGACAAGCGCGCGGCGCTCATGGTCCGTGACCGCGCCCTGCGCGCACTGCTCTGACCTGCTTACTCCCCATTTCCCCATGCACCGCTCGACCTGATCCGGTTCCCTCCCTCAGGAGTCCCCGTGCCGAATCCCTCCGTACCCCCGACATCCCGTGAACCGTCGCCCGCTCTCTACGACCCGCCCGAGCTGACCCCGGACAGGTGGGCGAGGAGCGGCCGTCGCCTGCTCGCCAAAATGGTCGGTGAGTTCGCCTACGAGGAGATCATCAAGCCCGTTGCCGCTGGGTCTGGCGACACGGAGAGCTACAGCTTCAGCCTCGACGCGGCAAGCGGGCCGCAGGAAGAATCCGTATCCCTACCCGCATTAGAGAGCAAAGGCAGCCAGGCCCACCGCCCAGCGGCCCGCCGCCTCATCTTCCGCGCCCGCCGCGGCTCGTACGGCAGTTGGCACGTCGACCCCGCCAGCCTGGCCCTGGCCGAAGGCGTAGGACCGCCCACCCCCTTCGGTGACCCCCTGCGCTTCCTCACCGAGGCCCGCAGGACCCTGGGAATCGACGGCGCCACCCTGGGCCACCTCATCCGCGAGCTGACCGTCACGCTCGCCGCCGACGCCCGGCTCGACCGCACCGCGCTCACCGCGGCGGAGCTCGCCGACCTCGGATACGCGGAACTCGAAGGCCACCAGACCGGCCACCCCTGGATCGTCCTCAACAAGGGCCGCATCGGCTTCTCCGCGAGCGACGCCGCCCGCTGGGCCCCCGAGGGCCGCACCTCCGGGCCGCTTCCCTGGATCGCGGTCCACACCGACCTCGCCGCCTACCGAGGCGTCACCGGCCTGGAGACAGCGGACAGGCTCTACACCCGTGAACTCGCTCCCGCCACACGGGAGTCCTTCAGGGACATACTCGTGGCACGCGGCCTCAACCCGCACGCCTATCTCTATCTGCCGGTCCACCCGTGGCAGTGGGACGACATCATCCTGCCCCTCTTCGCCCCTTCCGTGGCCGCGGGCGCGATCGTCCCCCTCCCCACCGACGGCGACGTACGACTGCCCCAGCAGTCCATTCGTACGTTCCTCAACACGTCCCGCCCCGACCGCCACACCGTCAAGCTGCCCCTGTCGGTCCTCAACACCCTGGTGTGGCGCGGCCTCCCGACCGACCGCACCCTGGCCGCACCCGCCGTCACCGCCTGGATGCACGCCCTGCGGGACGCGGACCCCTTCCTGCGTGACGAATGCCGGGTGATCCTGCTCGGCGAGGTCGCCTCGGTGACCGTCGAGCACCCGCTGTACGACGGCCTCGCCGAGGTCCCGTACCAGTACAAGGAACTGCTCGGTGCGATCTGGCGTGAGCCGATCACCCGGTATCTCGCGCCCGATGAGCGCGCCCGCACGCTTGCCTCCTTGCTGCACACCGACCCGCACGGCAGAGCCTTCGTCGCCGAGCTTGTCCACCGCTCGGGCCTGGCCCCAGAAGTCTGGCTGCGGCGTCTCTTCGCCGCCCTGCTGCCACCGCTCCTGCAGTTCCTGTACCGGTACGGAACCGTGTTCTCCCCCCACGGGGAGAACGCCATCGTCGTCTTCGACGACAAGGACGTACCCGTAAGACTCGCGGTGAAGGACTTCGTGGACGACATCAACGTCAGCGCCGAGGCCCTACCGGAGCACGCTTCGATGCCGGACGACGTCCGTGACGTCCTGCTCACCGAACGCGCCGACTTCCTCACCCAGTTCATCCACTCGGGGCTCTTCGTGGGTGTCTTCCGCTATCTCGCCCCTCTCTGCCAAGAACAGCTGGGCATCCCGGAATCCCGCTTCTGGTCCCTCGTCCGGGCCGAGATCCTCCGCCACCAGGCGCGCGCCCCCCACCTCAAGGAGCGGTACGAGATGTTCGACCTGCTCACCCCACGAATCGAGCGGCTGTGCCTCAACCGGAACCGGCTTCACCTCGACGGGTACCGGGACCGCCCCGAGCGCCCGCACGCCGCCGTGCACGGGAGCGTGCCGAACCCCCTCCATCAGCCTTGATCGCGGGATTGTCAGTGGGGCCCCGTAGGGTGGTCGCGCTATGACAAAGCCCTCCCTTCCCGAGCTCCTGCACGCCGCCGTCACCGCCGTCGGCGGCACAGAGCGCCCTGGCCAGGTGACGATGGCCGAGACCGTCGCCGAGGCGATCGACGACGGCTCCCACCTCCTGATCCAGGCCGGTACCGGCACGGGCAAGTCCCTCGGCTATCTGGTGCCGGCCCTCGCACACGGCGAACGCGTGGTGGTCGCGACGGCCACGCTCGCGCTGCAGCGTCAGCTCGTGGAGCGCGACCTGCCGCGGACGGTGGACGCCCTGCACCCGCTGCTGCGCCGCCGCCCCCAGTTCGCCATGCTGAAGGGCCGCTCGAACTACCTGTGCCTGCACCGCCTCCACGAAGGAGTGCCGCAGGAAGAGGAGGAGGGCCCGGGCCTCTTCGACCAGTTCGAGGCCGCCGCCCCCACCAGCAAGCTCGGCCAGGACCTGCTGCGGATGCGCGACTGGGCCGACGAGACCGAGACCGGTGACCGTGACGACCTCACTCCCGGGGTCTCCGACCGCGCCTGGTCCCAGGTGTCCGTCTCCTCCAGGGAGTGCCTGGGCGCGTCGAAGTGCGCCTATGGAGCGGAGTGCTTCGCCGAGGCGGCACGTGAGCGGGCCAAGCTGTCCGAGGTCATCGTCACGAACCACGCGCTCCTCGCGATCGACGCCATCGAGGGCGCTCCCGTGCTGCCCCAGCACGAAGTGCTGATCGTGGACGAGGCCCACGAACTGGTCTCCCGGGTCACCGGCGTCGCCACCGGCGAGCTCACTCCGGGCCAGGTCAACCGCGCCGTGCGCCGCGCCGCCAAGCTGGTCAACGAAAAGGCGGCCGACCAGCTCCAGACGGCCTCCGAGGGCTTCGAGCGGGTGATGGAGCTTGCCCTGCCCGGTCGCCTCGAAGAGGTCCCGGAGGACCTCGGGTACGCGCTCATGGCCCTGCGTGACGCCGCCCGCCAGGTCATCTCCGCGCTCGGCTCCACCCGCGACAAGTCGGTCCAGGACGAGGACGCCGTGCGCAAGCAGGCCCTCGCCTCCGTCGAGTCGATCCACGACGTGGCGGAGCGCATCTCGAACGGCTCCGAGTGGGACGTCGTCTGGTACGAGCGCCATGACCGCTTCGGAGCCTCCCTGCGGGTGGCACCCATGTCCGTATCGGGCCTGCTCCGCGAGAAGCTCTTCAGCGACCGCTCCGTGGTCCTCACCTCCGCCACCCTCAAGCTCGGCGGCGACTTCAACGGAGTGGGGGCGTCCCTGGGGCTCGCCCCCGAGGGCACCCACTCCGATGAGGCCCCGGCCTGGAAGGGCCTCGACGTCGGTTCGCCCTTCGACTACCGCAAGCAGGGGATCTTGTACGTCGCCCAGCACCTGGCCCGTCCGGGCCGTGAGGGCACGCGCAGCGACATGATCGACGAGCTGGCCGAGCTGATAGAGGCGGCGGGCGGCCGCACGCTCGGCCTGTTCTCGTCCATGCGCGCTGCTCAGAACGCGGCCGAGGAGCTCCGGGGCCGCCTCGACGTGCCCATCCTGCTGCAGGGTGAGGAGACGCTGGGCGAGCTGATCAAGAACTTCGCGGCGGACTCGCAGACCTGCCTGTTCGGGACGCTCTCGCTGTGGCAGGGCGTCGATGTGCCGGGCGCCAGCTGCCAGCTGGTGGTCATGGACAAGATCCCGTTCCCGCGTCCCGACGACCCGCTGATGAGCGCCCGCCAGAAGGCGGTGGACGACGGCGGCGGCAATGGCTTCATGGCCATCGCCGCGACGCATGCGGCGCTCCTGATGGCGCAGGGCGCGGGGCGTCTCGTGCGGGCCTCCGCGGACCGCGGAGTGGTCGCCGTCCTGGACCCCCGGCTGGCCACCGCGCGCTACGGCAGGTACCTGCGGGCTTCACTGCCCGACTTCTGGTACACGACGGACCGTAATCAGGCGCGCCGCTCCCTGGCCGCGATCGACGCGTCGGCGAAGGCCACAGCCGAGGCTGCCGACGGGGCTGGGGCCGACGAGGAATAGTTCGCGTCGCGTACTGCCTCAAGACGCAGCAGGGCCCCGGAACCGGCGCAGTTGGTTCCGGGGCCCGGTCAGGGGCGGAGGCTCACACCCGCCGCAGCACCGCCACGACCTTGCCGAGGATCGTCGCCTCGTCACCGGGAATGGGCTGGTACGCGGAGTTGTGAGGCAGGAGCCACACGTGCCCGTCCTCGCGCTTGAACCGCTTGACGGTCGCCTCGCCGTCGAGCATGGCGGCCACGATGTCGCCGTTCTCCGCGACCGGCTGGCGCCGCACCGTCACCCAGTCGCCGTCGCAAATCGCGGCCTCGATCATCGAGTCACCGACGACCTTGAGCACGAACAGCTCACCGTCGCCGACGAGCTGCCGGGGGAGCGGGAATACGTCCTCCACCGACTCCTCGGCGAGGATCGGGCCGCCTGCCGCGATGCGGCCGACGAGCGGGACGTACGAAGCGGCCGGCTTGCCCGCCGTGTCGGTGGGCTGGCTGCTCGGCTGGTCCGAGCCACGGACCTCGTACGCCCGCGGGCGGTGCGGGTCGCGGCGCAGGAAGCCCTTGCGCTCCAGGGCCATCAGCTGGTGGGCCACCGATGACGTGCTGGAGAGGCCCACCGCCTGCCCGATCTCCCGCATCGACGGCGGGTACCCCCGGCGCTGCACCGAGTCCCTGATGACCTCGATGACCCGGCGCTGCCGGTCCGTGAGCCCCGAGCTGTCGGCGCGGATGCCGGGAGGTCGTCCCGGTAGGGAGCGGGTGGGCTTGGGGCCCTCCGGGTTCGTGGCTGCGTCATTCATGGCATGCACCGGCTCGAGTCGGCTCTGGCGGTCCTGAGCAGTGATGGTGGCACTGTCTGCGGTGGTGGTCACGTCGGTCGGCCCCTCTCGAGATGTTCTCTCCCTAGTTAGCCAACGGTAGTTGCTTTCGAAAGGTTGCGCCAAACACACGTTCGAGTGAAAAATCGCAGATTGCCTGCCGCGATCATGTGTCTGGGTGTATGGCTAACGTTCGGGCCGAACGGCATTTCGGTTCATTACGGTACGCTTCACCGCCGGGGTCGAGGCCCCCTCAGTGGGGCTCCCATACTGCCATCCGGCGCTCCGTCAACCCGGCACCGACCCCCTTCTCGTGCGCCGCGCGCGGCCCGCCCAGGCGTTCACGGCGAGCCGCGGGTGCGCGACACGCGATGGCGCCGGATTTACGGTCAAACCCCAGATCTAGTGGTTGGATTGCAACCACGGCCCAGAAGTTGTGGTCCCCGGTCTTTCCAGGCCTCGGGCATCACCTATGCTTGGGGCTGCTTCGAGGGCCTCATGGGCCTGTTGAGGCCTATGAGTCGTGTCATGAAGGAGGGTTGGGAGTTCCATGCACTGCCCCTTCTGCAGGCACCCCGACAGTCGCGTGGTCGACAGCCGCACCACCGACGACGGCACGTCGATCCGCAGGCGCCGTCAGTGTCCCGACTGCTCCCGTCGTTTCACGACCGTGGAGACGTGTTCGCTGATGGTGGTCAAGCGCAGCGGCGTCACCGAACCCTTCAGCCGTACGAAGGTGATCAACGGCGTACGCAAGGCGTGCCAGGGGCGGCCGGTCACCGAGGACGCCCTCGCCCAGCTCGGCCAGCGGGTCGAAGAGGCGGTGCGCGCCACCGGGAGCGCCGAACTGACGACGCACGACGTGGGTCTGGCCATACTCGGTCCGTTGCAGGAGCTGGACCTCGTGGCCTACCTGCGCTTCGCGTCCGTCTACCGGGCGTTCGACTCACTTGAGGACTTCGAGGCTGCCATCGGGGAGCTGAGGGACAAGCGGGAAAAGCGGCTCGACGTGGAGCCGCGGGACGCCGGCGGGGAGCGCGGCGGAGCAGACCGCGGGCCCGGAGGGACTGTCGAAGTCCCGGTGCCCGCCACTGCCGCCGACTGACCGGCTGAACGGCCGACGGCGGCACACCAGACCTGTTGCGGATGACCTTCGTGGGATTCCGCGGCACCAGACACATATGTGCCACGGGAAGAACGTGGTACTTCAGGGCGTTTCAGCCTGATACAGGGAGGCGGCATGACCGAGACGACGAGCGGCCCGGCACGAGGTTCCCGAGCCAAGGGATCCAAGGCCAGCAAGGGTCTGCGTATCGAGCGCATCCATACGACGCCCGGCGTGCATCCGTACGACGAGGTGGTCTGGGAGCGCCGAGACGTCGTCATGACCAACTGGCGCGACGGCTCGGTGAACTTCGAGCAGCGTGGCGTCGAGTTCCCCGACTTCTGGTCGGTGAACGCGGTCAACATCGTCACCAGTAAGTACTTCCGCGGGGCCGTTGGCACCCCGCAGCGCGAGACCGGCCTCAAGCAGCTGATCGACCGCATCGTGAAGACGTACCGGAAGGCCGGCGAGGACTACAGCTACTTCGCTTCGCCCGCCGACGCCGAGATCTTCGAGCACGAGCTGGCGTACGCCCTCCTGCACCAGATCTTCAGCTTCAACTCGCCGGTCTGGTTCAACGTCGGTACGCCCCAGCCGCAGCAGGTCTCCGCCTGCTTCATCCTGGCCGTCGACGACTCCATGGACTCGATCCTCGACTGGTACAAGGAAGAGGGGATGATCTTCAAGGGCGGCTCCGGAGCCGGCCTGAACCTCTCCCGCATCCGTTCCTCGAAGGAACTGCTGTCCTCCGGCGGCAACGCCTCGGGGCCGGTCTCCTTCATGCGAGGTGCCGACGCGTCCGCAGGAACGATCAAGTCGGGTGGCGCCACGCGCCGCGCGGCCAAGATGGTCATCCTCGACGTCGACCACCCCGACATCGAGGGCTTCATCGAGACCAAGGTGAAGGAAGAGGAGAAGATCCGCGCCCTGCGTGACGCGGGCTTCGACATGGACCTGGGCGGCGACGACATCACGTCCGTCCAGTACCAGAACGCCAACAACTCGGTCCGCGTGAACGACACGTTCATGAAGGCGGTCGAGGAGGGCGGCAAGTTCGGTCTGACGTCCCGCATGACGGGCGACGTCATCGAGGAGGTCGACGCCAAGTCGCTCTTCCGCAAGATGGCCGAGGCCGCGTGGGCCTGTGCCGACCCCGGCATCCAGTACGACGACACCATCAACGCCTGGCACACCTGCCCGGAGTCCGGCCGGATCAACGGCTCGAACCCGTGCAGCGAGTACATGCACCTGGACAACACGTCCTGCAACCTCGCCTCGCTGAACCTGATGAAGTTCCTCAAGGACGACGGCCTGGGCACGCAGTCCTTCGACGCCGAGCGCTTCTCGAAGGTCGTCGAGCTGGTCATCACCGCGATGGACATCTCGATCTGCTTCGCGGACTTCCCGACGCAGAAGATCGGCGAGAACACCCGCGCCTTCCGCCAGCTGGGCATCGGCTACGCCAACCTCGGCGCCCTGCTGATGGCCACCGGTCACGCGTACGACTCCGACGGCGGCCGCTCCCTGGCCGGCGCCATCACCTCCCTGATGACGGGCACGTCGTACAAGCGTTCCGCCGAGCTCGCCGCGGTCGTCGGTCCCTACGACGGCTACGCCAAGAACGCCACGCCGCACAAGCGCGTCATGAAGCAGCACTCCGACGCCAACGCCACGGCCCCCCGCGTGGACGACCTGGACTCGCCGATCTGGGCCGCCGCCACGGAGGCCTGGCAGGACGTACTCCGCCTCGGCGAGAAGAACGGGTTCCGTAACTCCCAGGCGTCGGTCATCGCCCCGACCGGCACCATCGGTCTCGCGATGTCCTGCGACACCACCGGCCTTGAGCCCGACCTCGCCCTGGTCAAGTTCAAGAAGCTCGTCGGCGGCGGCTCGATGCAGATCGTCAACGGCACCGTGCCGCAGGCCCTGCGTCGCCTGGGTTACCAGGAGGAGCAGATCGAGGCGATCGTCGCCCACATCGCCGACCACGGCAATGTGATCGACGCCCCGGGTCTGAAGCCCGAGCACTACGAGGTCTTCGACTGCGCGATGGGCGAGCGTTCCATCTCCGCGATGGGCCACGTCCGGATGATGGCGGCCATCCAGCCGTGGATCTCCGGCGCGCTCTCCAAGACGGTCAACCTCCCGGAGACGGCCACCGTCGAGGACGTCGAAGAGGTCTACTACGAGGCCTGGAAGATGGGCGTCAAGGCGCTCGCCATCTACCGCGACAACTGCAAGGTCGGCCAGCCCCTCTCCGCCAAGAAGAAGGAGAAGGAGAAGGCCGAGGTCACCGAGAAGACCGAGGACACGATCCGTGCCGCGGTCGAGAAGGTGGTCGAGTACCGCCCCGTCCGCAAGCGCCTTCCCAAGGGCCGTCCGGGGATCACCACCTCCTTCACCGTGGGTGGCGCCGAGGGCTACATGACCGCCAACTCCTACCCGGACGACGGTCTCGGCGAGGTCTTCCTGAAGATGTCCAAGCAGGGTTCGACCCTCGCGGGCATGATGGACGCCTTCTCGATCGCCGTCTCCGTGGGCCTGCAGTACGGCGTCCCGCTGGAGACGTACGTCTCGAAGTTCACGAACATGCGCTTCGAGCCGGCCGGCATGACGGACGACCCGGACGTGCGGATGGCGCAGTCGATCGTCGACTACATCTTCCGTCGCCTGGCGCTGGACTTCCTGCCCTTCGAGACGCGCTCCGCGCTCGGCATCCACTCCGCCGAGGAGCGTCAGCGTCACCTGGACACCGGTTCGTACGAGCCGTCCATGGACGAGTCCGACCTCGACGTCGAGGGTCTGGCCCAGTCCGCGCCGCGGCAGCCCGAAGCCCTGAAGGCCGTCGCCGAGCCGAAGGCCGAGGCCGAGAAGCCCGCTCCGCAGCAGGCGCACACCAGCGCCGAGCTCGTCGAGATGCAGCTCGGCATCCAGGCCGACGCACCGCTGTGCTTCTCCTGCGGGACGAAGATGCAGCGCGCCGGCTCCTGCTACATCTGCGAGGGCTGCGGCTCGACCAGTGGCTGCAGCTGATCGGCTGATCGGCTGATCCAGCCGAGTGAGGGGTTGGTGGAGCCGGTCGGCTCCGCCGGCCCCTCATCGCGTTCTCAGAGCTCACCGCCCATCAGCGCGGCGAAGGACGTCGGGTCGGCGTCGAATCCGCGGATGATCTCGCGGAAGGTCCAGGCGCCCGACTCGTCCCTTGCGAACTCGGCGACGGTCGCCGCCGTGAACCGGGAGACACCGGAGAGGTCGCTCAGGGCGAGGTCCGTGTATCCCTGGCGGATGCGTACGGAGGTGTTGGCGATGTCGCCGAAGACCTTCTGTCCCTCATGAGGCTGTATGGCCACACCGACCACCACGCGCGCGTACGTGGTCGAGAGGCGGCCGAGCTCCAGGGTCATGACCTCGTCGAAACCGAAGCCCTGTCCCGTCTGGCTGTCCCTGTTGAGGGTGATCGTCCCGTCGGGGGCACGGCTGTCGAAGTGCACGAGATACACGGGGCTGCCGTACGGAGCGTCCGTGGAGTAGGTCGCGGCGATGATGTCGAGATCGTGCGACGGCGATCCGACGGGGCTCGGATCCCACTTGAGCCCTACCTCGACCTTCTCAATTCCCTTGCTGACACTGCTCATCAGAGATCCCCCTCCGTAGTCCCCGCTGACGCCGATGCACTAGGCATGTCCAACAGACACGCTACGACGCATGACTGACATCGTTGGCCCATGACGTGGAACGGCGAAGAACTGGATATCGAGGCCTATTTGGCGAGGATCGGCCACGACGGGGAGACGAAGCCCGGCTTCGACACCCTCCGTGCGCTCCACAGAGCGCACGTGGCGGCCATCCCCTTCGAGAACCTGGAGATGATGGTCGGCCGGCCCGTGCCGCTGGATCTGGCGGCGCTGCAGGACAAGCTGGTGCGTCGGCGCAGGGGCGGTTACTGCTATGAGCAGAACCTGCTGTTCGCGGCGGCTCTGGAACGTATCGGCTTCGCCGTCACGGGACTTGGCGCCCGGGTGCGCGTTGGCGCCTCGTCGCGTCGCGCCGTGACACACATGCTCCTGAAGGTCGAGGCGGACGGGCGGCAGTGGCACTGCGACGTCGGTTTCGGTGCCGAAGGACTGCTCGAACCGATCGCCATGGGGGATGAGACCGACGTACGACAGGACGTACGACAAGGAGAGTGGCGGTTCGGGATCGTCCAAGAGGCAAACGGTGCCCGGGTGTTGCGTACCGAGCACGCGGACGGCTGGTTCGATCTCTATGAGTACACGCTGGAAGAGCGCTTTCCCGTCGACTACGTAGTCATGAACCACTACACATCGACCCACCCCATGTCGTCGTTCATCCGCCGACCGGTGATCCAGAGGGCCGCTCCGGAGGCCCGCCGCATCTTGGTCGGCGAGCACCTGGCGGTGACGCGTCCGGACGGCACATCGGACGAACGCGACGTATCCGCCGAGGAGTTGAGGGACGTACTCGCCCTGGAGTTCGGTATTGAACTGAACGCCGACGACCACGCCGAGCTGATCCGGGCGCACTACGCCGGAGCGTGACCCGCGCCACGCTCAGCGCCGTACGATGGCGCGGTGCTGGTCAAGTGGATTCGCTGCACCGTGGTGGACCGACGGGGGTTCGAACGGGGACAGCGGAAGTGGGCGGGGCTTCTGGGGGAGCCGGGGTTCCGGGGACAGGGCGGGGGGTGGAGCCGGGAGCGGCCGGGTGTGGCCCACGTCTTCGCCTTCTGGGAGAGCCGGGCCTTCTACGACTCCTTCATGGCACGCTCCCATGACCGGCTCGCCGCCACCCAGGCGGGCACCTTCAAGGACATCCAGGTCAAGCTCTTCGACCACCGTTTCGACGTGAAGACGGGCTTCGAGCCCCGCTTCGCGGACGCTGATGTGGTGCGGGTCGCGCACTGCCGGGTGCGCGAGGCGCGGGTGGAGCATTTCGCCCTGATGCAGGAGAAGGTCTGGAATCCGGCGATGGCCGGCTCCCCGGGGATGGTGCGCGGGCTCTTCGGTGAGGCGCCCGGGCATGAGTTCCTCATCCTCTCGATGTGGCAGGCGGCCGCCGAGCACGGCAAGTACCGCAGGGAACGGGTGGAACGCCTGTTGCTGCGTGCCCGGACGGAGGCCGATGTCGCGGCCCTCGCCGGCGACATCGTGGAGCTGGAGCCGTCCTGGACGGTGTGACGCCAGGCGCGGCCGGCCCCGGTGACCTGCCGCGATATCGCTGTGAACGGCGCTGCGAGCGGCGTCCGCATAGGCCGGATGGAGCCAGGACCGCCGACCGGTTGGGCCGTCCGAGGTGGGCCGATCTAGGGTTTCCCTATGGCACGCCCGCGGCGCATCTTCCTTGTCCGGCACGGCGAGTCGGCCGGAAACGCCGACGACACCGTGTACGAGCGCGAGCCCGATCACGCCTTGGCGCTCACCGAGAAGGGGTGGCGGCAGGCGGAGGAGACGGGCGAGCAAGTGCGCGAAGCGGTCGGAAACGAACGGGTGAGCGTGTACGTCTCGCCGTACCGCCGCACCCATGAGACCTTCCGGGCGCTGCGCCTGGACCCCGAGCTGGTGCGGGTGCGCGAGGAGCCGCGACTGCGGGAGCAGGACTGGGGGAACTGGCAGGACAGGGACGACGTCAGGCTGCAGAAGGCCTACCGCGACGCGTACGGACACTTCTTCTACCGTTTCGCGCAGGGCGAGTCGGGAGCCGATGTCTACGACAGGGTGGGCGCGTTCCTGGAGAGCCTGTACCGGAGTTTCGAGGCCCCGGACCACCCGCCGAACGTCCTCCTCGTCACCCACGGCCTGACCATGCGCCTGTTCTGCATGCGGTGGTTCCACTGGTCGGTGGCGGAGTTCGAGTCGCTGTCCAACCCCGGGAACGGCGAGATGCGGACGCTGGTGCTCGGCGATGACGGCAAGTACACACTGGACCGGCCGTTCGAACGCTGGCGCGAACCTGAGCCGTACGGCGTCACCGGATAGAGTGGCAGAGCGATGACCGCTGACTCCTCTCCCGACCGGCGCCTGGCCCGCGCTCTGGCCAGCCTGCGTGGACTGGCGGTGGGGGACGCGCTGGGCTCACAGTTCTTCGTGCCCGCGAACTACCCCCTGCTGCGCCGCCGCGAAGCGCCTCCAGGCCCCTGGCAATGGACCGACGACACCGAGATGGCCTGCTCCGTGCTGGCGATCCTGGTCCGCCACCACCGCATCGACCAGGACGCCCTCGCGCTGTCCTTCGCCGAGCACCACGACTTCGACCGTGGCTACGGCCCTGCCGTCAACAGGCTGCTCCGGCAGGTCAGAGAGGGCGGGGACTGGCGGGAGCTGGCTTCCGCGCTGTTCAAGGGCCAGGGCTCCTGGGGGAACGGCGCGGCCATGCGCATCGCGCCGCTCGGTGCCTGGTACGCGGATGACCCCGAGCAGGCCACGCACCAGGCGGAGATCTCGGCGTACCCCACGCATCAGCACCGCGAGGCCGTCGTGGGCGCCATGGCGGTGGCTGCGGCGGCGGCGCTGACAGCCGATCCCGCGGGGCCGCCCGCTCCGAAGGCGCTGCTCGACGGTGTCATCGACCTCGTGCCGCGCAGTGCGGTGGGGGCGGGGCTGCGCAGGGCGCGGGACATGCTCGACTACGGAGACGCGGCCACGGTCGCCGCTGTCCTCGGCTGCGGCCGTCGTACGACCGCTCACGACACGGTTCCGTTCGCCCTGTGGTCGGCCGCCCGTGGCCTCGGTGCCTACGAGAAGGCCATCTGGGACACCGCCCAGGTGGGCGGCGACATGGACACGACCTGCGCGATCGTCGGAGGAGTCGTCGCCGGCGGGGCGGGCGGATCGCCCGGCGACGAGTGGCTGGAGCGGACCGAGCCGCTGCCCGGCTGGATGCCGGTCGAGGCGGGCTGACACCGGGTTCTCGGCGTCTCACTGTCAGGTCAGGCCACAGCGCGTCTCACTGTCACGGTCATGCCACAGGATGGAGGGCTCGTCGGCGGTCTTCGGTTACGCGGCTACCCTTTTCCGCAGGCCGTGAGTTGATCATGACTTGCGTGTCCTCAACGAGATGCCGGTCGCCCGGCGGCCCGGCCACGCGCGCGTGCCGTCTGCTGCGCGTGCGGACCGGCCGGGAGGGGGTCCCGTGTCCGATACACCGTCCACACCGTCCAACCCCGAGCCGGCAGATGCCGTCGGCGTACCTGAACAACCCGAGGACGCCGTCCCCGTGCCGCGAAGGGCGGAGGAGGGCCCGCGGCCTCATCCCGACTGGGCGTACCCGGCGGGCGCGAGCAAACCTGAGCCGCTGCTCGCCGATCTGCGGGCCGAGCCGCCCGCCGCGATCCGCACGGGCACGCTCGGCGCCGCGCTCGCGACCGGGCTCCTGAGCATGATGCTGCTCGGCGACGGGCTGGCGATCAATCTGCTGATCGTCGCCGTGCCGGCCGCCCTTGCCGCGTACTTCGCCGCCGAGCAGGCCGGTCGCAGGCCGCGCCCATGGACGCTGGCCTGGGCGATCGGCGGCCTCGCGCTGCTTGTCGTGCCCGCGCTGCGGGACGCGGGCTGGCCCTCGTTCCTCGCCATCGTCTCCGCCGTCGCACTCGGCTCCCTCGCCCTGCACGGCTGCCGCACCTGGCTCGGCGTACTGCTCGGCCCGCTCGGTCTCCTCGACGGCGTGCTCTCCGGCATCCGGTGGGGCTGGCGCGGGGTGCGGGGGCGCGCGAGCGGGACCCGGAGCGGGCCCGTGCTGCGGGCCGCCGCGGTGACCGCCGTGCTGCTGCTCGTCTTCGGGGCGCTGTTCGCCGGGGCCGACGCCGCCTTCGCGGGGCTGCTGGGCGATCTGATGCCCGACGCGTCCGTAGCCGATGGTCCGTGGCGCGTGCTGCTCTTCGTGGTCGGTGTCATCGGGGCGCTCGCCGCGGCGCACACCGCCGCCTCGCCGGTGCGCTGGGACCGCCTCACCGTGGGCCCCGGCCGGGCGCGAGGCCGCGTCGAGTGGGCGCTGCCGCTGATCGTGCTCAACGTGCTCTTCGCGGTGTTCAACGTGGTGCAGCTCGCCGTGCTCTTCGGCGGCTACGACGCCGTCCTCGACACGACCGACCTGTCGTACTCCGAGTACGCGCGTCAGGGCTTCTGGCAGCTGCTCCTGGCCACGCTGCTCACCCTGGCCGTCATCGTCCTCGCGCTGCGCTGGGCGCCGCGCGGCGGGCCCGGTGACCGCACTCTCGTGCGAGCCGTGCTCGGCACGCTCTGTGCCCTCACGTTGGTCGTGGTGGCGTCGGCGGTGCGGCGCATGGACATGTACGTCGACGCGTACGGCCTGACCAGGCTGCGGGTGTCGGTCGTCGCCGTCGAGCTCTGGCTCGGCGTGATCATCGTGTTGATCATTGCGGCCGGGGTGTGGGGCGCCCGCTGGCTGCCGCGCGCCGTCGCCGCCAGTGCCGCGGTCGGTGTGCTTGCCTTCGGACTGCTCTCGCCCGACGCGCTCATCGCCGAGCGCAATGTCCAGCGCTACCAGGACACCGGGAAGTTCGACCTGGACTACGCACGTGGGCTGTCCGCCGATGCCGCCCCGGCCGCCGACGGGCTGCCGGAGCCGCTCCGTTCCTGCGCTCTGGAGGGCATCGCGGATGGCCTCGGGGCCGAGCGTGGCCCCTGGTACGCCACAAGCCTGGGGGAGTCGCGGGCCCGGGACATCATCGCCGAACGGCCTCCTACGGCGGCGAATCCGATGAGCTGCGGGCAAACCCGCCAGGAGGTTGCGTACCGCTGAGAGGGGGGCGGGGCGGCCCCCGCGTGCCGCCCGCCCACGCCCACCCCTTGGGGCCCCTGCACGCCCCTCAGCCCCCGGCGGGTCCCGCCGCGCTCGCCGTCCCGGACAGCGCGTCCAGGTCGCTCTTGCGCACCCTGACCAGCACCAGGGCGGTGATCAGAGCGAGTACGGCCATGGCCGCGGCCGGAATGAAGGCCGTCGAGATGCCGTGCGCCAGCACCTCATGCCCCCAGGGCGCCGGCAGTTCACCGGACTTGGCGAAGGTGGCCTTCTGCTGCGGCGACGCGTTCGCCATGAAGTCGGCCATCTGTTCCTTGCCCTCGTCCCGGCTAGCCGAGCCGAACACCGTGGTGAGGATGGAGAGGCCGAGCGAGCCGCCGACCTGTTGCGTCGCGTTGAGCAGCCCTGATGCGGCGCCCGCCTCGTGCGGGGCCACTCCGGAGACGGCCGTCAATGTAAGGGTCACGAAGTTCAGGCCCATGCCGAAGCCGAACAGCAGCATCGGGCCGAGCACCCCGCCCAGATACGAACTGTCCGGGCTGATGAGGGCCTGCCAGCCGAGCCCGAGGGCCACGATGGACGAGCCGGTCACCATGAACGGCTTCGGTCCGAGGACCGGCAGCAGCCGCTGGGAGATGCCCGCTCCCACCACGATCGCGACCGTCACGGGCAGGAAGGCGAGACCTGCCTCGATCGGTGTGTAGTCCAGGACGTTCTGGACGAAGAGCACGATGAAGAAGAACATGCCGAACATCGCCGCGGCCAGGCTCAGCATGATCACGTACGTGCCCGAGCGGTTCCGGTCGGCGAACATCTTCAGCGGAGTGATCGGTTCCTTGGCCCGGCTCTCGACCAGGGCGAAGGCCAGGAGCAGCACGATCGCGGCGCCGAAGGACCCCAGGGTGAGGCTGTCGCGCCAGCCCTCCGCGGCAGCCCGGATGAAGCCGTAGACCAAGGAGGCCATGCCGAGGGTCGACGTGAGCGCGCCCGCGATGTCGAAGCGGCCCGGATGGCGCTCGGACTCGTTGATGTAGAGCGGGGCGAGGAAGGCGATCAGCAGACCGATGGGTACGTTCACGAACAGCACCCAGCGCCAGTCGAGCCACTCCGTGAGCATGCCGCCGGCGAGCAGTCCGATGGCGCCGCCCCCCGCGGAGACCGCGGCGAAGACACCGAACGCGCGGTTGCGCTCGGGGCCTTCGGGGAAGGTCGTGGTGATGAGCGCCAGGGAGGTGGGTGATGCTATCGCGCCACCTACGCCCTGGAGGGCGCGCGCGGCCAGCAACTGCCATGGTTCCTGGGCGAATCCACCCAGGAGCGAGGCGAGAGTGAAGAGCAGGATGCCGGTCATGAAGACCCGGCGGCGGCCGAGGATGTCACCGGCGCGGCCACCGAGAAGTAGCAGGCCACCGAAGGTGAGCGTGTACGCGCTGACGACCCAAGTGAGGTCAGTTGTCGAGAATGTGAGCGCGTCCTGAATGTGCGGGAGCGCGATGTTCACAATCGTCGCGTCGAGGACCACCATGAGTTGGCAGGCCGCGATGACGGCCAGGGCGATACCGGGTCGGCCTTCTCGGCGGGCGGCCCCCGGTTTCTGATCTTTAGTTAACTGAGAGGTTGTCACTATGGGTCCCCCATAAGTGCCTTAGTGAACGCAACCGTTCACTGTGTCGACCACGGTAGTGATCCCCATCAGTGAACGCAACCGTTCACTGACACTGCCTCGAACGTTCAACGGAGAGATATCGATGGCTACTTCGCGCTGGAGCGCCGCTACCGCTCAAACGGCCTCCCTGCGGCGCCGGGGCCCCGTACTGGAGCGGGCGATCCTGGAGGCCGCGCTCGAGCAGCTCAGTACCGTCGGCTGGAACGGCCTGACGATGGAAGGTGTGGCCGCGAGCGCGCAGACCGGCAAGGCCGCGGTCTACCGCCGCTGGCCCTCCAAGGAGGACCTCGTCGTGGAAGCGCTGCGGGCCGGCCTTCCGAAGCTCGACTCCGCACCGGACTGCGGCGGGGTCAGGGAGGATCTCCTCCAGCTGTGCCGCCAGATGCGCGAGGCGATGTTCTCGCGTCCCGGATTCGCTCTCCGTGCTGTGCTTCACGAGTGCGACACGGTGTCGGCCGAACGTTTCCACGGAGTGATCTTCAACGGGGTCATCGAGCCGAGCGTGGAGCTGATCAAGGAGGTCGTACGCCGTGGAGTGGAGCGTGGAGAAGTACGTGCCGAGGCCATGGATCCCTACGTCTGCGACGTCATTCCGGCGATGATGATGTATCGCTCCAAGGTGTGCGGGAGCGAATGGGGGGACGAGGAATTCACCGCGCTGATCGACCAGGTGATGGTTCCGCTGCTCCGCCGGTAGACCTGGGTGTCGCAGGTGGCGTCGGGCGGCGTACGCTGTCTGGCGCCATGCCGTACGAACCACCCACCCACACCGTCGAGCGCTCCCTTCGCGCTACCACCGGAGCGAAGATCGTTGCCGGGGTCGACGAGGTCGGGCGCGGAGCGTGGGCGGGCCCGGTCACTGTCTGTGCGGCGATCACGGGTCTGCGCAGACCGCCCGAAGGACTCACCGATTCCAAGCTGATCACCCCCAAGCGGCGCACCACGCTCGCCGGGGAGCTGGAAAGTTGGGTCACGTCGTATGCCCTCGGGCACTCCTCGCCCGAGGAGATCGACGAAATGGGGATGACTGCCGCGCTGCGGCTTGCCGCGGGGCGTGCCCTCGAGGCGCTGCCGGTGCGTCCGGAAGCGATCATTCTCGACGGCAAGCACAACTATCTCGGGTCTCCTTGGCAGGTTCGTACGGTGATCAAGGGCGACCAGTCCTGTGTGGCCGTCGCCGCCGCGTCGGTGATCGCCAAGGTTCGGCGCGACAAAATGATGGCCGAACTGGGCATCGAACATGCAGACTTCGGTTTTGCGGCCAACGCCGGCTATCCGTCGCCGGTGCACAAGGCCGCACTGGAGGAGCGGGGGCCCACCCCGTACCACCGGATGACATGGGCGTATCTTGATGCGTTGCCCCAGTGGCGGCACCTCAAGAAGGCCCGCAGCTGGGCGGATGGAAGCGTTCCGGAAATCGAGGGCCAGCTCGGCTTTGAGTTCTGACGTTTTCGGCAGTTCCACTCGCACTCACGTGCCACCCGCCGATGCCACGCGCACCGGCGTTTGATAAATAACAACGCATGCCTCTCAGTCCCCAGGAGCCTCAGATTCCCGAGAGTGCCCAGGGTCCCCGCGTGACCCCGGCCAGTGGCCGCACCACGCCGACCCCCCGCCCCGTACCCGGCCCGCGTCCCGCGACTGCCCCGCGTCCTGGCCGACCGGGCCCTGCCCGGCCGACGCCTCCGGCGCAGCGCACGCCGCGTGAGCCGGCCGCCAAGCCCGGACAGCCCGCCCCGGCTGCTCCTTCCGCCACTCCCGTTGGTTCCCCTGCGGGCACCGCCACGGATGCCGGTGCTTTGATTGCCGGTGCTTCGGATGCTGCTGCTCCGGTAGCCGGCGCTCCGGCAGCCGGTGCTTCGGTCCCGCAGATCCAGCTGATCCCGGCTTCGGTCGAGGGGGCGCTCGACGCCGCCGAGGAAGCCGTCGACCTGCTGCTCGACTCGGGTCGCGCCCCGGGCGAGGTCCTGGTGATCACCACCGGCGACCCGCACCCGTGGGCCACGCACGAGCTGTCGTTCGGCGAAGCCTCCTACTGGGCGCAGCACGACGCGGGCGACGACGTCTTCTACGCGGACGCCGCCGCCCTCGACCGTGCCGTGTCCCGCCCCGTGGTCGTCGTCGCCATCAACGGCGGCAGCGAGGAGACCGCGGTCGGCGCGCTGCCGACGGCGCTCACCCGGGCCGGAGCCCTGCTGATCGTGTGCGGCGACCCGCAGCGGATCAACGCGATGCTGGGCGCGGGCGTCTGACGTTCGCTTTCCGTCCGACGCCCGCGGTCCGTCCGGCATCTGTGGTCTGGCATCTGTGCCCTGACTTCGGCTGTCGGACCTCTGCGTTCGGGTGCTGGTGACCAGTGTTGCCGGGTGACCGGTGCCGTGGGCTAGGGGCGGTCGCTGACGGTTCAGCTGCTCGGCTCCGCCGTCGTGTGGCCGGTGTACGTGGCCTGCCGGATGAGTTGGACGCTGTGCTGGGTGCCGGGTGCGTTGCGTACCGCGCGGCGCCGGCGGCGACGCTCCCCCCGCCGGTCCATGCCTGTGGCCCGCCTCGTCGAGGCGGTGCGGCGGAGACCTCAGCGTGCCGCCGCTCGGCGCAGTACATCGGACGCGGCGCCGCCGGTACGCGGTGGAACCAGGCCGGTTTCGGCGAAGTCCTCGGGGCGTGAGCCGGTACTGGGCCTGCGTCCGCCGCGCCCCTCGCCCAGCACCTGCCAGCCGTCACGGGTCAGCGTGATGTACGCGCCGCACCGCAGCCCGTGCAGCGTGCAGGCGTCCCGCAGCCCCCACATCCACGCTCCATCCTCCGGCGTCCAACGCGCGTCACCGTCACGGCAGTAGAGCAGGACGGCGGTGCGCACCGGGGTGCGGCGCCGCAGGTCGTGCGGGATGACCCTGCGCAACTGTGCGAGCAGCGCGTTACGGAACACCCAGCCGTCCGCCGCGCTCGGCCGCCGGGTGAACGAAGCGCTTGCCCGGAGCCTCTCCTCCGGATCGAGGACCGCTACGACGGCTGTCGCCGGCATCGGAAGATGGCGGGCATGCAGGCCGCTGACGACCTCACGCGGATTGCGCAGCAGGGGAATTCCCGCGGCTGACCACTCCGCGGGCTCGAGCATCCGGACCAGGCGGTTGGCGGAATCGGTGGGCATCTCAGCCGACGTCGAAGTCTCCGGCGTCGATGCCGCAGTGGACGGAGTGAATCCGAAGGTCACGGTCCTCCCTTCGGCTACGCGCCCAGAGGGCGGGGTCGGATTGGGGGAGCGCGCCGCGGCACAGCCCTACCGGGCCACGGTGAGCCACGCGGGAGCGGTTCCAATTCTTCCCGTCGTACTGGCTTGCGGCAACGAACAATTGGGACCGGCGACCGGAATCTGGCTATGCGTCTTATATATCCTTGCCCAGGGTGCCCGGCTTCGACGCGTGCGTCAGCCCTGTACGGCCAGGACCAGCGGCAACACCCCCTTGGCTCCTGCTCGGCGGAGCATGCGCGCGGCCACGGCCAGGGTCCAGCCGCTGTCCGTCAGGTCGTCGACGAGCAGAACGGGGCCATCTGCTTCCTGGAGCGCGGCCGCGAGGGCGGGAGGCACGGTCAGCGTTCCTTCGAGAGCGCGCAGCCGCTGCGCGCTGTTGCTCCTCAGCGCGTGCGCCGTATCGGCTCCTTCGGCGTACTCGATGGAGCCGAGAAGCGGAAGCCGGCCGATCTCGGCGATCCGCGCACCCAGCGACTGGATCAGCTGGGGCCTGGTGTGCGAGCTCATGGTCACGACGCCCGCAGGCCGTGGCTGGGCGTCGGCGCCGCCCGATGCCCAGCCACCGGGGCCCTTCGCCCAGTCGGCCAGAACGCCGACCACGGCCTTCGCCACATCGTCGGGCACGGGCCCGTCGGGAGCCTGCGGTGCGAGCATCGGCCGGAGCCGGTTGCCCCATCCGATGTCCGAGAGGCGCCCCAAAGCCCGGCCCTGGGCCGCCTGTTCCCCTGCGGGGATACGTCCCTTGAGCTCGATGCCGACCGCGGCAAGGCCGGTCGGCCACATCCTGCGGGGCTCCACGTCGACACCCGCGCGGACCAGCTCCCCCTTCGCCGTGTCCAGCGCCCCGGAGGACACGGCCTCGGTGAAGCGCGCGCCGGCGCAGTTGTCGCAGCGCCCGCAGGGTGCGGCCGCCTCGTCGTCGAGCTGGAGCCGCAGAAACTCCATCCGGCAGCCCGTGGTGGTGGCGTAGTCACGCATGGCCTGCTGTTCCGTCTGCCGCTGCTTGGCGACCCAGGCGTAACGCTCGGCGTCGTACGCCCAGGGCATTCCGGTGGAGATCCAGCCGCCCTTGACCCGTCGGACCGCTCCGTCCACGTCGAGAACCTTGAGCATCGTCTCGAGCCGTGACCGGCGCAGCTCGACCAGCGGCTCCAACGCGGGCAGCGAAAGCGGCCTGCCCGCCTGGGCCAGCACGTCCAGGGTGCGCCGGACCTGTTCCTCAGGCGGGAAGGCGAGGGAGGCGAAGTAGGTCCAGATCGCTTCGTCCTCCTTGCCCGGCAGCAGGAGCACCTCCGCGTGATCGACACCGCGGCCCGCGCGACCCACTTGCTGGTAGTAGGCGATCGGGGATGAAGGGGAGCCAAGATGGACCACGAAGCCGAGATCGGGTTTGTCGAAGCCCATCCCGAGTGCCGAAGTGGCGACCAAGGCCTTCACGCGGTTGGCGAGCAGGTCGTCCTCGGCCTGCTGGCGGTCGGAGTTCTCCGTCTTTCCCGTGTACGAGGTGACGGTGTGCCCGCACTGTCGCAAGAAGGCGGTGATCTCCTCGGCGGCGGCGACGGTGAGTGTGTAGATGATCCCGGAACCCGGAAGATCGTTGAGGTGGTCGGCGAGCCAGGCCAACCGGTGCGCGGCGTTGGGAAGTTGGAGCACGCCCAGACTCAGGCTCTCCCGGTCCAGGGGTCCCCGCAGTACGAGCGCGTCCGAGGTGCCGCCGGTGCCCAGCTGCTCGGCCACATCGGCCGTCACGCGCGCGTTGGCCGTAGCGGTGGTGGCGAGGACGGGGACGCCCGGCGGCAGGTCGGCCAGCATCGTGCGCAATCGCCGGTAGTCGGGCCGGAAGTCGTGACCCCAGTCGGAGATGCAGTGCGCTTCGTCGACCACGAGCAGGCCCGTCGCCGCGGCGAGCTTGGGCAGGACCTGGTCGCGGAAGTCCGGGTTGTTCAGCCGCTCGGGGCTGACGAGGAGGACGTCCACGTCGCCCGAGGCCACCTCGGCCTGGATGGTCTCCCACTCCTCCGTGTTGGAGGAGTTGATCGTGCGGGCGCGGATTCCGGCTCGCGCCGCGGACTCCACCTGGTTGCGCATGAGAGCGAGCAGCGGCGAGACGATCACGGTGGGGCCGCTGCCCCGCTCCCGAAGCAGCGCGGTCGCGACGAAGTACACGGCGGACTTGCCCCAGCCCGTGCGCTGCACGACCAGTGCCCGGCGCTTGTCGGCGACCAGAGCTTCGATCGCACGCCACTGGTCCTCGCGCAGTCGTGGACCGTCCGACGGGCGCGCCCCGCCGGACTCGGGCGCGGGGCCGCCGACAAGGCGGGCGAGTACGGCATCGGCCGCCGTGCGCAGATCTTCGTTGCTCATGCCCCCATGCAACCCGATGGGTCTGACATTAGGCGAACGAGACCGCCGAGCTGTGGATAACTCTTGGCGTGTCCCTGACCGCAGTTATCCACAGGGAAAACCGGAACCTTGTGATCCGCGGGAGAGTCGGCCCATGACGAACCACAGCGAACACAACGCCCCGCTCGACTCACTCGACGAGACCCTGGTTACCCTGCGCACCCCGGCCGAACTCGCGGACGCCTTGCCGTACTTGCTCGGGTTCCGGCCCGAGGAGAGCGTCGTCCTCATCGCCCTGCACGGCGAGCGGGGGCGGTTCGGCGGGCGAGTGCGCCTCGGTATCCCGGGACGCGCCGAGGACTGGCCGCCCATCGCGGAGCAACTCGCCCAGTGTCTGGTGAGCGGCTGCGAGCGGCGCGGCGCCCGGCCTGACGGCATCGTCGCCTTCCTCTGCGCGGAGCCCGTCGGCGCCGAATCCGGTCGGCAGGTCATGGAGCGCCTGCGTCCCCTGGCACAAGTGCTGCGCACCGCCTGCGGCACCCTCGACGTCCCCGTATTCGAAGTCGTGTGCATCTCGGCCGGCCATTTCTGGACTTACTGCTGCCCGAACACGCAGTGCTGCCCGCCGGAGGGCGTCCCGCTGCTCCGGCCCGGCACGTCGGTCCTGGCCGCGGCCACGGCCTACTCGGGTGTCCAGATGGGCCCCACTCCACGGGAGATGCGGGCACGGCTGACCCCGTGGGAATCCGCCGCCGCGACGGACCAGGAGGCCGCGCTCGATGCGGCGGGCATGGCGATCGTGCGTCGCATCCTGGAGGAGGACGGGCATGCCGAGGTCGCCGCTGACACACTCGACCTGGCCCGCCGGATCATGGGGCGGATGGCGTCCGCGCCCCTGGTCACCGGCAGGCTGGAGGCGGACCTCCAGGACGACGAACTCCTCGCGCACGACGAAGCCGCGGCCCTGATCCTCGGCCTCCAGGACCGCACGACCCGCGATCAGGCGGCGGAATGGATGGAAGGCGACGCCGCGGCGCCGGCGCTCCGGCTCTGGAGGGCTCTGTCCCGCCGCTGCGTCGGAGCCTATGGAGAGCACGCCGCGGCACCGCTGTCCCTCGCGGGCTGGGTCGCGTGGTCCCTCGGTGACGCCACCGAGGGCCAAGAAGCCCTGGACATGGCCTTGTGCGCCGACCCTCGCTACACCTTCGCCCAGCTCCTGCAGCAGGCCTGCAGCGGAGATCTGGACCCCGAGCCGATCCGGCGCTGCCTGCGCAAGGGGCGAACTGGCCGCGACACGAACGAGGTCCAGGCGGAACTGCCCCTGCCCGCGAAGCCCATGGACTCCGCAGGCGAGGCAGTGGGGGCCGCTCCGCGACGCCGCCGCCCCGCACGCCCGAAGGGCGGCACTGGGCCACGGGCCACCGACAGGCCGAGCACGGGACCGCAGAACCACCGCCGCACCACCCGGCGAGGAACGAGGAACGACACGTGAGCGCGGAGGGCTCGGCAACGGGGAGCATGGTGAGACGGGTGCCCCGCGGGACGTCGTACGAGAGAGACAGGGGCCGGCCGGGTGGCTTCCCACCCCGCGGGCGTGACTTGGCGCGGGGCGGGTCCGTTCACCTGAGTGGCGGTACCCGTGCCTGGGCCGCGCCGCCGTACGACCTCCGAATCCCCGTAGCGCGGACAGCGCAGAAGAGGCCGCCCCATGCGCCTGCCCGCCCCGCCCCCTGCCTCCGGCAGAGAGGGTCCCCAGCGGCCCGCGCCGGTTCCCGCCCGTCTGCCCGGCGGACAGGGCCCGGTTCCGGCGCCGCGTCGCGCCGCGCAGCTGCCGCCCGCACACACCGCGCTGATCTGCGTGGCCATGCCCGCCCTCGCCATTTCCACGGACCAGGGGCAGTTGACCGGCCACGGACTCGAAGGGTTCTACCGATCGGGGCGAAGGCTGCTGTCCCGCTGCCAGCTGCGGGTGGCGGGACGGGAACCAGTCGCCGTCCAGGCCCGGATGCTCTCGGCGGACAGCGCCCGCTTCGTCGCGACACTGCGTCCGTCGGCGGACGGCGGCCCGGACCCGGACGTCGTCGTCGAGCGGATCCGGTATGCCGACGGTACGGAGCGGATCATCTTGCGCAGTGCGGCGGCCCGAACCCTGAGACTGCCCGTCGAGGTGTCGCTCGGTACGGATCTGGCGGAGCTCGGCGCGGTCGCTTCGGGCAACACCGGGCCCGAACTTCCGCCCAGCGTCCACGACTCCGGTATGCGCTGGTCCTCGCCGTCGGGCCACTGTGTGATCAGCGCCCACCCGGCGCCCGCGGACGCATTGGCCTCCGCCGGGCTGCTGCGCTGGGACGTGGAGCTTTCGCCCGGCGGCACCTGGAGCCTGGAGCTGCGGGTCAGGCCCGAAGGCGCGGGCCCGGTGAGGCCGGTCGGGCATGGCGCTTCGCTCTCCCTCGCCCCGGCGCGGGCGGCGGGCGACGACCCCAGGGCCCAGGCCTTGCTGGACAGGTCGGTGGAGGATCTGCAGGCACTGCTGCTGCGGGACCCCGAGCACCCGACCGACGTCCACCTGGCCGCGGGGGCGCCATGGCGCTGCGGTCTCGCTCCGGCCGAAGCACTGGCGGGCGCCCGCATGGCCCTGCCGCTCGGCACCCGGATCGCCGTGGGAACGCTGCGCACGCTCGCCCGCCGTCAGCTCGTGGGCCAGGGGCCGCGGGCGGGCATGATCCCCGGACCACTGCGCAACGCCGGACCGCATCTGCCGCCCGGATGCACCGGGATCGAGGCGACGCTGCTCTTCCCGGTGGTGCTGACGGAGGCGTGGCGCTGGGGGCTTTCGGAACAGGAGACAGAGGAGCTGTTGCCGGCGGCCGAGCGCTGCCTGCGCTGGCTGCTCGCCGCGGTCGGCGACGGGGCACGGCTGCCGGACCCGTATCCGGATGGTCCCGCACGCTGCGAGACCCAGGCCCATGCGCATCGGGCCGCGCTGCTCGGTGCCGATCTCCTCGACGCGCACGGCCGTCCGGGCGGCACGGAGCTGAGGCAGTGGGCGGAGCGGCTACGGGGTGCGTTCCGACAGGAGTTCTGGGTGGACGACCGGGCGGGTGGCCGGCCCGCCGCGGCTTGCCTGGCCGACGGCCGTCCCGTGCCCCTCCTCACCGGCGCCACGGCCCACCTTCTCGACACGGGCCTGCTCGGTTCAGGGGCGCTCGCACCGGGGCTGCTGGACAAGGTGCAGACGGAACAGCTTGCCCGGCTGCTCGGCGGGCCCACCATGGACTCGGGGTGGGGGCTGCGGAGCGTGGGCGTCAAGGAAGCCGCGTACAACCCCTTCGGGCACCGTGGCGGAGCGGTCCAGGTCCACGAGACGGCGGTCGCCGCCGCGGGACTGGCCGCCGCGGGCTACGAAAAGGAGGCGAGTGGGCTGCTGCGAGGGGTGCTCGCGGCGGCCGAGGCGTTCGGCTTCCGGCTGCCTGAGATGTACGCGGGGGAGCAGCGGACGCAGGGCGGCGCACCAGTGCCGCATCCGGCTGCCTGCCGGCCGGCGGCCACCGCCGCGGCCGCAGGGGTGCATCTCCTCGCGGCACTCGCGGGGATCAGGCCCGACGCACCCTCGGGCACGGTGACGCTGAGACCCCTCCGTGGCGCGCCCCTGGGGGAACTGGGACTGACGGCTCTGCGTGTCGCGGACGCCCCGTTCTCCGTACGCGTCAGCAGGCTCGGCCTCGCCATGGTCGAAGAGGCCGCCGACGGGCTGCAACTGGGGGTGTGACCCACCGACGCGGGACAGGAGACGCGTGCGTACGTGGCCCGGCGCGAGGCCCGGCGAATCGAAGCGGGATCGGATGCTGGAGGAGCTGTTTATCGTCAGGCAGACGACTATGATCGCGGCATGTCGCCCTACGACCCGTCGGCCTTCCCGCCCTTTGCTGTCACCGTCGACCTGGTCGTGCTGACCGTGCGCCGCCACGCGCTCTGCGCGCTTGCCGTACGCCGTGGTGAGCCGCCGTTCCAAGGCCGATGGGCGCTTCCCGGCGGATTCGTACGCGACGACGAGGATCTGTCGGCGGCGGCTGCCCGTGAGCTGGTCGAGGAGACCGGGCTGTGTGCCCATGATCCGGACACCCCGGTGCAGGCGAACGGCGCGCACCTGGAACAGCTCGCCACGTACGGCGATCCCAAGCGCGACCCGCGGATGCGGGTCGTCAGCGTCGCTCATCTCGCGCTCGCTCCCGACCTGCCCGCGCCGCGAGCCGGTGGTGACGCGAAGAGCGCGCGGTGGGCACCGGTCGAGGCGCTGCTCCACCAGGGCGGATACGGCCGTGAGGACGAGCAGGCGGCGCCACTCGCCTTCGATCACGCACAGATCCTGGCCGACGGTGTGGAGCGCGCACGTTCGAAGATCGAGTACTCCTCGCTGGCGACGGCCTTCTGCCCGCCGGAGTTCACCGTCGGTGAGCTCCGACGTGTGTACGAGGCCGTGTGGGGCGTCGTGCTCGACCCGCGCAACTTCCACCGCAAGGTGACCGGCACTCCAGGGTTCCTCGTCCCCACCGGCGGCACCACCACACGCCAGGGCGGCCGTCCCGCCCAGCTCTTCCGTGCGGGCGGCGCGACGCTCCTCAACCCGCCGATGCTGCGCCCCGAGGTCTGAGGCCCGCGCCGGCGGTCGCCCCGCTGGTCACCTGTAGGTCTGTGCCGTGTGACGAACACTCGTGGCCCACAACCTGACCGAAATGACGGAAATATCGCGTTATCTTGCTGCAGTACCCACGGGGTTCGTCCGTCCCCGACCCGGCGGACGAGCCCTGGCCGCCGAGCGGTCGCACATCCCGCGAGAGAAGCGATGATCCAGGCCATCGGACTGACCAGCAATCCCCGCCAGGAGCTGCCGCCCGCCGTCGACGACGTGTCCTTCGAGGCGCGGACAGGCCGTGTCACGGCGCTGCTCGGCGCGCAGGGCGCCGGCAAGACGACGGCGCTGAGGCTCATGCTCGAACTCCAACAGGGCCGCGGAGTCACCTACTTCAGAGGCCGCCCGCTGCACCGCATCACCCACCCGTCACGCGAGGTGGGCGTCCTTCTGGGCGAGGTTCCGGGACACCCCGGCCGCACCGTCCGCGGGCAGCTGCGCATGCTCTGTGCCGCCGCCGGTGTGCCCGTGCAGCGCGCCGACGACGTACTCGAAGTCGTCGGGCTCGTCAGCCTCCGCGATCAGCGGCTCGGCACGCTCTCACGCGGCATGGACCGCCGCCTCGGCCTGGGCTGCGCGCTGCTCGCCGACCCGCACACGCTCGTCCTGGACGGCCCCGCCGAGGGGCTCTCGGCCCGGGAGGGCGGATGGCTGCACGGGATTCTGCGCGCGCACGCGGCCCAGGGCGGAACCGTCCTGTTCTCCACGGCCGACCCCAAGGAAGCCGCACGGACCGCCGACCGGGTCGTCACGCTGGAAGCGGGCCGCCTCGTCGCCGACCAGGAGGCCGGGGACTTCGCCCGCACCCGGCTGCGCCCCCGGGTCGCGGTACGCAGTCCGCACGCGGCTCGGCTCGGCGTGCTGCTGTCCAAGGAGGCCCGGGCCGGGCGGCGTTCCATCGAGGTGGTGAAGGAGGAGGGCAACAGGCTCTCGGTGTACGGAAGCAATTGTGCCGACATCGGTGAGACGGCGTTCCGGCACGGAATTCTCGTCCATCAACTCGCCGATGAAATCGGGGATGCCGGGCCTTACGACGCGTCGCCCGCGGCCGAACTCGCGTCCGAAGTCACGTCCGAAACCGGGGCTGGAGCGGCCGGCGCGGAGACAGGCGCCGCCGCGGACGCGGACATGAGCCAGTCGTCGCCCCAGGGCTTGGAAGGCAGCTCGGGGGAGGAGGGGCCGGCCCCAGCGGCCGAAGCCCTGCCGGACGCCGTGCCCTCGGCCCCAGCCTCATCCTCGTCTCAAGCCCCCGCCTCATCTCCGTCTCCGGCCTCGACCCCGTCCCCCTGCCCAGCCGCTGCCTCATCCCCTTCCGCAGCCGAGAACCTCGTCCCGCTCGCCACCGCAGCCCCGGCCACCTCAAGTGCCCCACGGGCTCCCGCGTCACCGTCTCCCCTCCCGCCTCCCGTCTCGATCCGCCCGGCTCGCAGCCCGCTCCGCCCCTTGCGGTACGAGTTGCGCCGCGCCACCGGTATCGGTACGGGCTACCTGACCACGGCCGCCGTGCTCGCCGTCTCCGCCGTCCTCTGCGTATTCCTCGCCAGGAGCGGCCACACCCCGCAGCCGCGCCTGCTGGCCGCCTGGCCCCAGGAACTCCCCTTGCCGCCCGCGGCCCTTGGCGCAGGGCTGCTCGGCGCCCTCGCCTTCGGTGAGGAGTTCCGGCACCCCGCCCTCGCCGTCGACCGGGGCACCGTCCCCCGCCGCTTGGGGCTGCTCTGCGCCAAGTTGGCCGTCGCGGCGGCCACCGCGCTCTTGCTGGGCCTGCTGGTCCTGGCTTCCGACGCCGCGCTGCTCCACCTGGTATACGGAGAGGAGGTCGCGAAGGTTCCCGCTGACTGGCTTTCGCTGAGCGCCAGTTGGATCGTCTTGGTGGCGGCCTGCGCCTGGGCGGGGGTGTTGGCGGGCGGAGTCTTCCGGTCCACTACCGCCGGTCTCGCCGCGGTTCTCGCGGTGCCGATCGTCGTCGTACCGCTCGTACAAAAGGCCTTGGAGGGACCGTCTGTGCGATCGGCGGCCGGGCTGCCCGGGCGGCTGCGCGACCTCGCGTTGGTGCAGTGGCCGTTCGGGGTCGAGCGATATCTGGCCGGGGGAGTGCGGATGGTCGCCCAACCTGTGGGCAGCGCCCTGATGTTGTCGCTGACCGCTCTGCTCTGCGCATATCTGCTCACGGGGATGCGTGGCAGAGCCCGATGACGACCGTCGGACGCTTCCGTTCCAGTGCTGCGCGACAACTCTGCGGAGAACGGCCATTTCTTTCCGATAAGGCGTCAATTGCGACGGGGTAAGCGATCACCCTTTCGTGTGCTTTTCACCAAAGACCTCAAGGGGCTTGGGAGCAACGCCGACAAAGGATCCGTGAGTACCCTTGCGCACACCATGATGACCGCCGCCCGCTCCGTCGACTCCGGCCTCGCCGGCCCGGGCGATCTCGACCGCTACCCCTTCGCGGAGGCCCCCGGTGCCGACCGCGTCGTCGCCCCCTCGTGGGACAGCGCCGACCAGGATCTCGGCCGCGTCGGCCGTCGCGCCGCCGGCAGTCGCGGCCGTGGACTGCACGGCCAACTCGTCCAGCAACTCGGCCAGATGATCGTCTCGGGCGACCTGGGCGCCGACCGCCCGCTGGTCCCCGAGGAGATCGGCCAGCGCTTCGAGGTCTCCCGCACCGTCGTCCGTGAGTCGCTGCGCGTGCTGGAGGCCAAGGGCCTGGTCAGCGCCAGGCCCAATGTCGGAACGCGTGTTCGGCCCGTCAGTGACTGGAACCTGCTGGATCCGGACATCATCGAATGGCGGGCCTTCGGGCCGCAGCGCGACGACCAGCGCCGTGAACTGAGCGAGCTGCGCTGGACGATCGAGCCGCTCGCCGCCCGGCTCGCCGCGGGCCACGGCCGCGAGGAGGTGCAGCAGCGGCTCGCCGACATGGTCGAGATCATGGGCCACGCGCTGAGCCAGGGCGATGCGATCACCTTCTCCCGCGCCGACGCCGAGTTCCACTCGCTGCTCATCCAGCTCGCGAGCAACCGCATGCTGGAGCACCTGTCCGGGATCGTCTCGGCCGCGCTCCAGGTGTCGGGCGGCCCGGTCGCCGGATGCGACCGTCCGACCGAGGCGTCCCTGGTGCACCACTCCCGCATCGCCGACGCTCTCGCGGCGGGTGACGGGCCCGGTGCCGAAGCCGCCATGCGTCAGCTGCTCACAGTCCACCCGGAGGTGGAGCGCGTCGTGCCCGCCCCCCGCGAGCACTGACGGGCCGGGTCTGCGTCCGTACGGCCGGCTCATGCGCCTGGCGATCCGACCTCATCTCTCCGCTGACGCGGTACCGTCGCCGGGCTTCTGCGGGTTCCTCGGGATCCGGCGGAGGCCCGGCGTCGCGGTCGTCGGCTACCGGAAGGGCCATCTGGGGTTGGGTTTGATCTCTTCTGCCCGCATCTGGCTGTTTTTGAGTGCTTACGGGGTGTGACTCGGGCCACGTAGATTGGGCGTAACGCTCCTCGGGGCAGCGCGATGACCTAAGAGGTGATAGCCGAGGAGGGAATACAGCAGTCGTTCGCGGCGCTGTGTAGCTCCCCGGCCCCGCCTGCGCCGTCGGCCCATCCCCAGTCGTCGGTCGTCGGTCCTGGTCCACAATGGACGGGGCCGGAAGCCGTTTTCCAACGTTCCGAGAGGTTGTTCGTGTCGGCCAGCACATCCCGTACGCTCCCGCCGGAGATCGCCGAATCCGTCTCTGTCATGGCGCTCATCGAGCGGGGAAAGGCTGATGGGCAGATCGCCGGCGATGACGTGCGTCGTGCCTTCGAAGCTGACCAGATTCCGGCCACTCAGTGGAAGAACGTTCTGCGCAGCCTCAACCAGATCCTCGAGGAAGAGGGTGTGACGCTGATGGTCAGTGCCGCGGAGCCGAAACGCCCCCGCAAGAGCGTCGCAGCGAAGAGCCCGGTCAAGCGCACCGCGACCAAGACGGTCGCGGCCAAGACGGCCACGGCTAAGCAGGCCACCGCGACCGCCGCCCCCGAGGCGTCGGCCGTAGATGTCGCAGCTGAGGACGCGCCCGCGAAGAAGGTCGCCGCCAAGAAGACGACGGCAAAGAAGGCCGTCGCCAAGAAGACCGTCGCCAAGAAGGCGACGGCAAAGAAGAGTGCGTCCAAGGACGACGAGATCCTGGACGACGAGGCCACCGAGGAGACGCCCGCCAAGGGCAAGCCCGGTGAGGACGCCCCCGAGGAAGAGGGCGCCAAGGGCTTCGTGCTGTCCGACGAGGACGAGGACGACGCGCCGGCCCAGCAGGTCGCCGCGGCCGGTGCCACCGCCGACCCCGTCAAGGACTACCTGAAGCAGATCGGCAAGGTCCCGCTCCTCAACGCCGAGCAGGAGGTCGAGCTCGCCAAGCGCATCGAGGCCGGCCTGTTCGCCGAGGACAAGCTGGCCAACGCCGACAAGCTCGCACCGAAGCTCAAGCGCGAGCTGGAGATCATCGCCGAGGACGGGCGCCGCGCCAAGAACCACCTCCTGGAGGCCAACCTCCGTCTGGTGGTCTCCCTGGCCAAGCGCTACACCGGCCGCGGCATGCTCTTCCTGGACCTCATCCAGGAGGGCAACCTCGGTCTGATCCGCGCGGTCGAGAAGTTCGACTACACCAAGGGCTACAAGTTCTCCACGTACGCCACCTGGTGGATCCGTCAGGCGATCACCCGCGCCATGGCCGACCAGGCCCGCACCATCCGTATCCCGGTGCACATGGTCGAGGTCATCAACAAGCTCGCGCGCGTGCAGCGCCAGATGCTCCAGGACCTGGGCCGTGAGCCCACTCCGGAGGAGCTGGCCAAGGAACTCGACATGACCCCGGAGAAGGTCATCGAGGTCCAGAAGTACGGCCGCGAGCCGATCTCCCTCCACACCCCCCTGGGTGAGGACGGCGACAGCGAGTTCGGTGACCTCATCGAGGACTCCGAGGCGGTCGTTCCGGCCGACGCGGTCAGCTTCACGCTCCTCCAGGAGCAGCTGCACTCCGTGCTCGACACCCTGTCCGAGCGTGAGGCGGGCGTGGTCTCCATGCGCTTCGGTCTCACCGACGGCCAGCCGAAGACCCTCGACGAGATCGGCAAGGTCTACGGAGTGACGCGTGAGCGTATCCGTCAGATCGAGTCGAAGACGATGTCGAAGCTGCGGCACCCGTCGCGTTCGCAGGTCCTGCGCGACTACCTCGACTAGTCACCAGCGCTCCACAGGAAAGACCCGAAGCCTCACACGAGGCTTCGGGTCTTTCTCTTGTGTGCGCCAGGCCGTGCCTGCCGTGCCGTGCCGTGCCCGTCAGGATGTGACGGCCCTGCGTGGACGCGCGTGCCGCGGGTGCGGGGCGTGCCGCCCTGGATCACTGTGGGTGTGCCATGGCAACCCAAAGTGAGGAGATCGCATGCCTCGTCCTTTCGCCCGAACACTCACGGCGGTACTGGCTCTTGCTGCCCCGGCGGTGGCGCTGCCGCTGGCATCCCCGGGCCCCGCGGCGGCCGACAGCGTGGTCATCGGGGGCAGCCCGGTGCGGGTGGCCGACAGCCCCTGGGTGGTGGCGCTGTCCAGCCGTGACCGGTTCGGGGGTACGCGCTCGGGGCAGTTCTGCGGAGGCGTCGTGGTCGGACGCTCGACGGTCCTCACCGCGGCCCACTGTCTGAGCGAGGAAGTCCTTGGTGTGCGGCTGCGCGAGATGAGCGACCTGAAGGTGATCGCCGGCCGGGATGATCTGGGTACGTCGGAGGGCCGAGAGATTCCGGTGCGCGAGGCATCGGTCAATCCGAAGTACGACAGCTCCACGAACGCCGGTGACGTGGCGGTGCTGTCGCTGGCGAGCCCGCTTCCCGAGAACTACGCGATCCCCATGGCCGCCGCCGGTGACAGGGCGTACACGCCCGGTACACGCGCGGCCGTCTACGGCTGGGGTGACACAACGGGAGCAGGCGCTTACGCCCGTTCGTTGCGCTCCGCGAGCGTGCATGTACTCTCCGACGCGAAGTGCGGAGAGGCTTACCCGGGCAGTTCTGACGGAACGTATTCGGCCGCATCCATGCTGTGTGCGGGGGAACTTGAGGGCGGGCGGGACGCCTGCCAGGGCGACAGCGGTGGTCCGCTGGTCGCGCGTGGGCGGCTCATCGGCCTGGTCTCGTGGGGGAGCGGCTGCGGGAAGGTCGGGAGTCCCGGCGTCTATACGCGGATCTCAGGCGTCGCACAGGACATGCCTCTGCGCGGCTGAGAAGTACGGGAGTTGCTCGCGGAGGGAGTGGGGTGCCGCGAGGGACCGCCGAGAAGGCGCCTGGGCGCCTGTGTAACGAGATCGGGCGGCCGGCCCTGGGGTCTACAGGGTCGGCCGCCCGATCGCCGGCCTGGTGTGCGCCGGTTGGCTCGTCTTGGCTGCGAGGTGTGTCAGTGTTCCTCGTCAGTGGTCTCCGGGGCGGCCGTCAGCCGCTCCGTCTCGTCCTGTATCTCAGCGGCGATCTTCTTGAGTTCCGGCTCGAACTTGCGGCCATGGTGGGCGCAGAAGAGCAGTTCACCGCCGCTCAACAGGACGACGCGCAGGTATGCCTGGGCGCCGCAGCGGTCGCAGCGATCAGCGGCCGTCAGGGGGCTCGCGGGGGTCAGAACAGTAGTCACGTCGCCTCTTCTCTAGCTCGACGAGCTGTCGTACCAGGGTCAACATCCAACCAGGCCGAAAACGTTCCCGCTCGTGGCTTTTCCTCGAATGTTTTTTCCGAGGTGGTTGTCTGCTGCCGGTTGGCGGCGAATGTGCCGTAGTACGTCTCTAACGTGTCGTACGGTTTCGCGCTGTCTGTCAGGTCGGTCGTCCGCCGGCTGGGTTGCCGGTTGTTCATGAGGACGTGCCCGGAGCCTAAATGGTTCATGCCTGGAAGGGAACGTGACGTGCGCTTCACTCCAACGAGGGATCGAACAAGCGTGCGGGCCTGGACTAGTCTGAGTTGAGACGAGGGTGGCGTTACAACGGCTCTACCAGGCCTCGGTACCCTCTGACCGGCAACCGAAGCCGGGTCCTTACCCAAAAGGGTCCCATTGAAATTCAGCGAGGAGCGAACCGCGTGACCGCCGAAACGTCCGTGCCGTCCACAGCGTTGCTGACCGGAGCAGACCGGGACGGTTCCAACTACACCGCGCGGCACCTGCTCGTCCTGGAGGGGCTCGAGGCCGTTCGCAAGCGTCCGGGCATGTACATCGGGTCGACGGACAGCCGTGGCCTGGTGCACTGCCTCTGGGAGATCATCGACAACTCCGTCGATGAGGCCCTGGGCGGCTACTGCGACCACATCGAAGTCATCCTCCACGACGACGCCTCCGTAGAGGTCCGGGACAACGGCCGAGGCATTCCGGTGGATGTCGAGCCCAAGACCGGCCTCTCCGGAGTCGAGGTCGTCATGACCAAGCTCCACGCCGGCGGCAAGTTCGGCGGTGGCTCCTACGCCGCCTCCGGCGGCCTGCACGGCGTCGGTGCCTCCGTGGTGAACGCCCTGTCCGCGCGCCTCGACGTGGAGGTGGACCGTGCGGGACACACCCATGCGATCAGCTTCCGTCGTGGCGTTCCCGGCGCCTTCGCCAAGCCTGGACCGGACGCCGAGTTCGACTCGTCGGCCAAGCTGCGCAAGGCGAAGAAGATCCCCAAGACCCGTACCGGCACGCGCGTGCGTTACTGGGCCGACCGTCAGATCTTCCTCAAGGACGCCAAGCTCAACCTGGAGACGCTGCACCAGCGTGCCCGCCAGACCGCGTTCCTGGTGCCGGGCCTGACCATCGTCGTCCGCGACGAGTACGGGCTCGGTGAGGGCGGTACCAAGGGCGAGGAGTCTTTCCGCTTCGACGGCGGCATCAGCGAGTTCTGTGAGTACCTCGCCCAGGACAAGGCCGTCTGCGATGTCCTGCGCCTCAGCGGTCAGGGGACCTTCAAGGAGACGGTCCCGGTCCTCGACGATCACGGCCAGATGACCCCCACCGAGGTCACCCGCGAGCTCACCGTGGACGTGGCGCTGCGCTGGGGCACCGGGTACGACACGACGCTGCGGTCCTTCGTCAACATCATCGCCACCCCCAAGGGCGGCACCCATGTGTCGGGCTTCGAGCGCTCCCTCACCAGGACGATGAACGAGGTGCTGCGCAGCCAGAAGGTGCTGCGCGTCGCCGAGGACGACATCGTCAAGGACGACGCCCTGGAGGGTCTGACCGCGGTCGTCACGGTCCGTCTCGCGGAGCCGCAGTTCGAGGGCCAGACCAAGGAGGTGCTCGGAACGTCGGCGGCCAACCGGATCGTCGCCAACGTCATCGCCAAGGAGCTCAAGGCGTTCTTGACCTCCACCAAGCGCGACGCCAAGGCGCAGGCCCGCGCCGTGATGGAGAAGGCCGTCGCCGCGGCCCGTACGCGCATCGCGGCCCGTCAGCACAAGGACGCCCAGCGCCGGAAGACGGCCCTGGAGTCCTCCTCGCTGCCCGCGAAGCTCGCCGACTGCCGCAGTGACGACGTGGAGCGCAGTGAGCTCTTCATCGTCGAGGGAGACTCGGCGCTCGGTACCGCCAAGCTGGCGCGGAACTCCGAGTTCCAGGCGCTCCTGCCGATCCGCGGCAAGATCCTCAACGTTCAGAAGGCGTCCGTGACGGACATGCTGAAGAACGCCGAGTGCGGCGCGATCATCCAGGTCATAGGGGCGGGGTCCGGCCGGACGTTCGACATCGACGCGGCGCGCTACGGGAAGATCATTCTTCTCGTCGACGCCGATGTCGACGGCGCGCACATCCGGATTCTGCTGCTCACCCTGTTCCAGCGCTACATGCGCCCGATGGTGGAGGCGGGCCGGGTCTTCGCGGCCGTACCGCCCCTGCACCGGATCGAGCTGGTCCAGCCGAAGAAGGGCCAGGACAAGTACGTCTACACGTACTCGGACAACGAGCTGCGGGAGACGCTCCTGGAGTACCAGCGCAAGGGGATCCGTTTCAAGGACTCCATCCAGCGTTACAAGGGCCTCGGCGAGATGGATGCCGACCAGCTCGCGGAGACCACCATGGATCCGCGCTTCCGCACCCTGCGACGGGTCAACATCGGGGACCTGGATGCCGCGGAGCAGGTCTTCGATCTGCTGATGGGCAACGACGTGGCGCCCCGCAAGGAGTTCATCACCAGCTCGGCGGCGACGCTGGACCGCTCACGCATCGACGCGTAGCGCCGACGCGAGGCGCCGGTGCGTTTCGGTGAGACGTTTCGGTGGCGCCTCGCGCCGTCGTCTCGCACGGATGCACCGTGCGGGCGCCTCGGGCGCAGCGCACTCCACCCGTGGGTGGAGCCCTTGGCTCCACCCACGTTCCACCCCTGCGCCGATGTCTTGACCAGGCCTTTTCCGTAGCGTCGAAGGCGTTGATCCTCCTCGGATCGGCTCCGCTCCTGTTCGTCACACGGAGGACGCCATGTCTGGGCTCGCCAATGTTCTGGTGGTCTGCGCCGTCATCGCTCTGGTGATCGTGCGTCAGTTCAAGGCGCAGCAGATCACCGCGGACCGGCGCTGGTGGGTCATACCTGCCGTGCTGGTCTTCCTGGCCGTGCGCGAGCCCGACGTGCTGGACCCTCATCACCAGACGGTTTCCATCGCCCTGATCGGCGTGGAGGTGCTGGTCGGTCTCGCCATCGGCGTCGGCTGGGCGCGGACCACTCATGTGTGGACGGCGCCGGACGGCGCGGTGTGGGGCAGGGGAACCAAGGGCACCGCCATCGTCTGGGGCGTCGGGATCGCGGTGCGGCTCGGATTGTTCGGGATCGGAGCGCTGCTGGGGGTGCGGCAGGGAAGTGCCGCCCTGATGCCGGCGCTCGCGGCCACTCTGCTGGTGCGCGGCGGCCTCCTGGCGCAGCGGGCCGGTGTGCTCCGCCCGGCGTACGGTGTTGCGGACGCGGCGTACGAGCCGATGCGGAAGGACCCCGTGTGAACGCGGACCGGTGGATGAGATGGCCCGCCCGGGAGTCTCTCATCCGGGAGGAGCAGAGCCAGGCCCGGCTGTGGTTCGTCAGGGTCCTGCGGGCGGTGATCGCCGCGAGCCTGTTGTGGAACGCGTTCCACAACGACAGGGGCTGGCGCCTGGTGGCCGGGGTCGGCCTGGTCCTGCTCTGCGGCGGGCTCGCCTGGGCGTTCCTGCGCATCTCGTTCGCCCAGCGGCTGTGGCCCTCGGCCACTCTCCTGGTCCTGCTGATGGGGGCCGGGTATGCCGCGCAGGCGGGTGACTGGAGGGTGCTGGCGCTGGCCCTCTGGTGCAGTACGGCAGTCCTGGCCCTGGAACGGCTGCCGCTCCTGGCGGGCGCGGCCTGTGTGCCCGTGGCGATGGCCCCGTTCGCCGTGTACAACAACGACAACTGGCTCGTCACAGGCCTCATCCTGATCGGGCTCGCGCTGGCCGGATACACCCTGCGGCTCGATGCCGACGCCCGGGGCAACGCCCAGCGGCTGCTCGCCCAGGAGAGGGCCGCCCGCGCCGCGGAGGCAGAATCGGCCGCGCTGGCGGAGCGGGCTCGCATCGCCCGGGAGATCCATGACGTGCTGGCGCACAGTCTCTCCGCGCAGCTCGTTCATCTGGAGGCGGCGCGTCTGCTGATCGAGGGTGAGGCCACGCGCGACCAGATACTGGATCGGGTGGTCGCCGCACGGTCCATGGCCCGCGAAGGGCTCGCGGAGACCCGGCAGGCGCTCTCCGCGCTGCGGGGGGAGATGACGCCGGTCGAGGACTTCCTGCGGGAGCTGGTCGCCTCGGACAGGGCCGCGGTGTCGGTGACGGGGGAGCGGCGTGCCCTGCCCGCCGAGGCGTCGCAGGCGGTGCGTCGCGTCGCGCAGGAGGCCATGACGAATGTGCGCAAGCACGCGCCGGGCGCCAAGGTGTTCGTGCGGCTCGCGTACGAAGAGGGTGAAGTGACGCTGGACATACGGGATTCGGGCGCGCCGCCGGGTGAACTCGCCGCGACGGGAGCCGGGTACGGTCTGCTCGGAATGCGGGAACGGGCCGAGCTGCTGGGCGGGTCCCTGACAGCTGGGCCGGGCGAGGAGGGCTTCATCGTGACGCTGAAGGTGCCCACATGACGGCGGAGGGCGGCGCCAAGGCGCCGGCGCGGGTGGTTGTGGTCGACGACCAGACCGTGGTGCGCGAGGGCATCGTGATGCTGCTGGGGCTGCTCCCCGGTATCGAGGTCGTCGGATCCGGGGGAGATGGCGAGGAGGCCGTCCGGCTCGTGGCCGAACTCGCCCCGGACGTCGTCCTGATGGACCTGCGCATGCCCCGGGTCGACGGCGCGGAGGCCACCCGCCGTATCCGTGCCGAGTACCCGGGAACGCAGGTCGTCGTGCTGACGACCTTCGCCGACGACGATTCGCTCTTCCCCGCACTGAGAGCCGGTGCGCGCGGCTATCTCACCAAGGACGCCGGTGGGGACGAGATCGTGCGGGCCGTCGAGGACGTGCTCTCGGGTGATGCCGGGCTCTCGCCGCAGATCCAGCGGCGCCTGCTGGAGCGGCTGTCGGAGCCGGAGGGGCTCGCACCGGCGGCAGAGCCTCCCGACGGTCTCACCACGCGCGAGACCGAGGTGCTCGTCCTGATCGCCGAGGGGATGACGAACCAGGAGATCGCCCGCGCGATGCACGTCTCCACCGCGACGGTGAAGACGCACATCAACAACCTCTTCGCCAAGACGGGGCTCAAGGACCGCGCGCAGGCGGTCCGTTACGCCTACCGGCACGGGCTCGCGAAGCCGCCGAGTGCCGCTCCGAGCCGAGGGGGTATGTGAATGGGCCCGTCACCTGATGGGGTGAAGAGGAGGGAGAGAAGAGTCAGGGATCTTCCCGTTCTGTCCATCCTTGGGCACGCGGCCGAACAAGGCCGCGGACAAGGAGAGTTCGGTGGAGAAGCACGACGGGCGCGATGCCGGTCAGGCGCGGGCCGGTGATCCCAGGGATCCCTGGTACGACGCGCTTGCGTCCGGCTGGGGCGAGTTGGACGGCACGGGTGCGCCGGCGCCCTCGGTGCCGCCGCAAGCGGGCCCGGAGCGGAGCGCGAGCGCGGCCGACATCTATCTGGAGGTCCAGCGCAGTGCGGCCTTCCAGGAGGTGCGTGGCCGGTATCGGCGGTTCGTCTTCCCCGGGGTGGCCCTCTTCTTCACCTGGTACGTCGCGTATGTCGTGACGGCGACGACGGCGCCCGGACTGATGGCGCGCCCCGTAGCCGGATCGGTGAATGTCGCGATGCTCGCCGGGCTCGGACAGTTCCTTACGACCTTCCTGCTGACCTGGGCCTATGCCCGTCATGCCCGGCTGCGGAGAGATGGTGCGGCGCTCGATCTGCGCTGGGCCGTGTTCGAGCAGAAGCGGGAGCAGGACCAGCAGCGGGAGCAGGACGCCAAACGGGAGGAGAGCCTGCGGAGAGAGCAGGAACTGGCCCGGGGGAGCGAGCGATGACCGGGGACCACCAGACGCTCGCGCTCCTGCTGTTCGGCGTGTTCGTGGCCGTCACGCTCGCGATCACGACGTGGGTGAGCCGGAACCGGCATGGCTCGGCGGAGGAGTTCTACGCGGGCGGGCGGCTCTTCTCGCCCATGGAGAATGGATTCGCCATCGCGGGCGACTACATGTCGGCCGCCTCCTTCCTCGGCATCTCCGGACTGATCGCGCTCTTCGGCTACGACGGGCTGCTCTACTCCGTCGGCTTCCTCGTCGCCTGGCTGGTCGTGCTGTTCCTGGTGGCCGAACTGGTGCGTAACTGCGGCCGGTTCACGCTCGCCGATGTCGTCGCCGCCCGGATGAAAGAGCGGCCGGTGCGCATCGCGGCGGGAACTTCCTCGGTGACCGTGTCCGTTCTCTATCTGGTGGCGCAGATGGTGGGGGCGGGCTCACTGGTGGCGCTGCTGCTCGGCGGGACGAGCGGGGCGGCCCAGACCTGGACCGTGATCGGCGTCGGCGCGCTCATGGTCATCTATGTGTCGTTGGGAGGGATGCGGGCCACCACCTGGATCCAGATCGTCAAGGCGGTTCTGCTGATGGGCGGCACGATCGCGCTGACCGTGCTCGTCCTGGTGCGATTCCACGGCGACTTCGACCAGTTGCTGCGGACCGCGGCAGACCGCAGCGGCCACGGCAGCCAGTTCCTCGCGCCCGGCCTCAAGTACGGCGGTGGCTGGACCGCGCGGCTGGACTTCATCAGCCTCGGGCTCGCGCTCGTTCTCGGCACGGCCGGGCTGCCGCACATCCTCTCCCGCTTCTACACCGTGCCGACAGCGCGGGCCGCACGTCGCTCCGTCGTCTGGTCCATCGGCCTCATCGGCAGCTTCTACCTGATGACGATCGTGCTCGGCTTCGGGGCCGCCGCGATCGTGGGACCCGATGCCGTGCGGGGGTCGAATGCCGCGGGGAACACGGCAGTTCCGCTTCTCGCGCTCGATCTGGGAGGCGGCGCCGACACCACGGGCGGAACGGTCCTGTTCGCGGTCGTCGCCGCGATCGCCTTCGCCACGATCCTCGCCGTCGTCGCCGGGATCACGCTCGCCTCGTCGGCCTCAGTGGCCCACGATCTGTACGCGTCGCTGCGGCGCAAGCACGCGAAGCCCCGCAGTGAGGTGGCGGTGGCGCGCGTCGCGGCGGCCGGTGTCGGTGTGGTCGCGATCGGCCTTGGGCTGCTCGCCCGGGATCTCAACGTGGCGTTCCTGGTGGGCCTGGCCTTCGCGGTCGCCGCGTCCGCCAATCTGCCCGTGCTGCTCTACTCGCTGTTCTGGCGGCACTTCACCACGCGGGGCGCGGTCTGGTCGGTCTACGGGGGCCTGGTGCCTTCCCTGGCACTCGTCGTGCTGTCACCCGTGGTCTCCGGCGGGCCGAGCTCCCTCTTCCCCGGGGTGGACTTCCAGTACTTCCCCCTGGAGAACCCGGGGCTCGTCTCCATCCCGCTGGGCTTCCTCGCCGGCTGGCTGGGCACCGTCACCTCGCGGGAACCGGCGGACGAGGCCAAGCACGCGGAGACCGAAGTGCGCTCGCTCACCGGCGCGGGAGCGGCATGACGGCTCCGCGCCCGCGGCCCCCGGGCCGGCCACGGCGTTCTAGGAAACGCTGGACGCCCATTCGTAGCGGTGCTCCGGGCGGCCCGTGTCGCCGTACTTGAGGCTGAGCCGCACCCGGCCCGAGCGCTCCAGGAGCTTCAGATAGCGCTGGGCCGTCTGCCGACTGAGCCGGGTGCGGTCCGCCAGCTCCTGGGCGGAGAGCGGCCCCTCAGCGCCCATCAGAGCCCTGCGGACCAGCTCGGCCGTGGTGGGGGAGTGCCCCTTGGGCAGCTCCGGTGCCGGAGTGGCCGAGAGGGCGCCGAAGATGCGGTCGACCTCGGCCTGCTCCGCCTCGCCCCCGCCGTCCAAGGTGCGTCGCAGGGTCGCGTACGCGTCGAGCTTGGCGCGAAGTCCCGCGTAGGAGAAGGGCTTGACCAGGTACTGCAGGGCGCCATGGCGCATCGCGGCCTGGACGGTGGCGACGTCGCGCGCCGCGGTCACCATGATCACGTCGGTCTGATGGCCACGCTCACGCAACGCACGGACGACCGCGAGACCCGTCTCGTCCGGCAGATAGTGGTCGAGGAGTACGAGGTCGACGGGGAGTTCCTCGATGAGCCGCAGCGCCTCGCCCGCGCTGTGGGCCTTCGCGGCCACCCGGAAGCCGGGGACCTTCGCCACGTAGGCGGCGTTGACGTCCGCGACCCGGACGTCGTCGTCCACGACGAGCACCTCGATCATCGTGTCTCCTCCGTGGCGGCCAGTTCGGACTGCGCGAGGGCTTCGGGCAGTACGACGGTGAACTCGGCGCCCCCGTCGGGCGACGCGTCGGCATGTGCGCTGCCGCCCTGCCGCTCGGCGAGCCTGCGGACCAGGGCGAGCCCGATGCCCCGCTTGCCGTGTGCCGGGGGCTCCTTGGTGGTCCAGCCCTCCGTGAAGATCGTCTCGCGGTGCTCGGGCGGTACGCCGGGGCCCGTATCGCGCACCTGGAGGACGACGGCGCGTCCCTCGGTGCGCACATCGACCTCCACGCGCGCGTGCGGCGTGCCGGCCGCCGCGTCGAGCGCGTTGTCGACGAGGTTGCCGACGATGGTGACAAGGCCACCCGGGTCGATCAGACGGTCGGGCAGCGCGGTGTCGCGCGGGACGGCGAGGACGACGCCACGCTCGGCGGCGACCGTGGCCTTGCCCACCAGGAGCGCCGCGAGCAGCGGATCGCCGATCTTCTCCGTGATCTGCTCGGCGGTCACCCGGTGTGCGCCCGCGACTTCGCCGACGAACTCCGCGGCCTCCTCGTACATCTCCAGCTCCAGGAGGCCGAGCAGGGTGTGCATACGGTTGGCGTGTTCGTGGTCCTGGGCGCGCAGCGCGTCGATGAGGCCGCGGGTGGAGTCCAGTTCGCGGCCCAGCTGCTCCAGTTCGGTGCGGTCGCGCAGGGTGGCGACGGCGCCGCCGTCGTCCGTGGGCATGCGGTTGGCGACCAGGACGCGCTGACCGCGGACGGTCAGGAGGTCGGTGCCCGTGACCCGTCCGGCGAGCACATCGGTCGTACGACCCGGGCCGAGCGCGCCGTCTAGGGGCTTGCCGATGGCTTCCGGGCCGAGGCCGAGGAGGCGCTGGGCCTCGTCGTTGAGCAGGCGGATGCGGCCGGAACGGTCCAGCGCGACGACTCCCTCGCGGATGCTGTGCAGCATCGCCTCGCGTTCCGCAAGGAGCGCCGAAATATCGGAGAAGGCCAGGTCACGCGTCTGCCGCTGCACCCTGCGCGAGATCAGATAGGCGGCGAGGGCGCCCACGGCCAGGGCGCCGCCCGCGTACGCGAAGAGGCCGGGGATCGCGTGGATCAGCCGGGCGCGCACGCTGTCGTACTCGATGCCCACGGACACGGCGCCCACGATGTCCCCGTCGACGTCCCGCAGTGGCACCTTGCCGCGGGCCGAGCGGCCCAGGGTGCCGTCGTCGATCTCCATGACCTCGTCCCCGGCGAGCGCGTCGCTCGGGTCGGTCGAGACGACCTGGCCGATCTCGTCGTGCTCGGTGTGGGACCAGCGAACGCCTTCCTTGTTCATGATCACGACGTATTCGGCGCCGCTGGCATGTCGGATCCGCTCGGCTTCCGTCTGTACGGGACCGTCGACCGTGGGCTTCGAAGAGCGCAGGTCGTCGGCGATCTGCGGCTGGGCCGCCGTCGTCTGCGCGATGGCGAGGGCGCGGCGCATCGCCTGGTCGTCCAGTTGATCGCTGAGCGGCGCGAGGAAGAGCCCCGTGGCGAGCACGGCGACCCCGGCGGCGATGGCCAGCTGCATCAGCAGCACCTGCGAGAAGACACGCCGCGGCAGGCCGAGGCGGAGTCGTCGTGCAGGGGAGGTCGGGCTCATGGGTACGAACGGTACGGCGAGCGGAGGGCTACTCCGAAGTCACTGTGGCGCGGATCTCCTGTCCGACCCCGTATGTCACGACTCGTACGCGATCGGCAGCACCGCCACGACGTCCATGCGCGCCGGGGCCGCCGGCTCGGCGCCGCAGCTCTCGGGCCGCGTCGGCAGCGAAGCCCCCTGGGCGACCGTCACGCGCCAGCGCCGCCCGTCGGTGTGCGCCACCGTCACGTCCCAGCGTGGCCCCGTGCCGTCCGTGTGGACGACGCTCAGGGCGCCCGCGGCGTCCTCGCCGGTCGAGGTGCGCACCGCGAGCTCCGCGGCCTGTCCAGGGCGATCCCAGGCGGAATTGCCCCGGCAGCCTTCGGCGACGACGCGGCCCGCGCGCACCGCTTCGAGGATTTCCTTGACGGAGGCGGGGTCGGAGCGGCCGTACGCGTACCCGTAGGGCAGGACCAGCAGGGTGGGGGAGAAGCGGTGACCGCCCAGATGAGTGACTTCCCAGGTGCCTTGTTCACCGGACGCGACGAGCTCGGCGGCGAGCGGCCTGCCGAGGAGGGCGCAGCAGCGGTCGCGGCGGCCGTTCGTGCAGACCAGGGCGAGCGGCGCGCCCGTGTGCGGGGTGCCGAATCCGCCGTGGTCACCCGCCCCGAGAGCACCGAAGTCGAGGCCGAGCAGCTCCTCCGGCTTGTCCGTGACATGAGCGCGCAGCCAGGATCTGCCGGGCACGGTGTGGGCCACGTACACCCGGCGGCGCGTGGAGGCCTGGTCGTCGGCGTGGCGGCCGGGGCGGCGGATGAGTGCGACGCGTACGCCGGTCCCCTCGGCGGCGGCGTTGAGGGCGCGGCCGACCTCCGGGTCCAGGTGGCTCGAAGTGAGCGCTTTGGCACCCCAGGGACCGGGCTGCTCCAGCAGAAGCCACGTCCTGGCGGTGGCCGCGGTCCCCGCGAGAGGCTCGTCCAGGTCCCGCGAGGCGCTGGCGCACTTACTCACGGACGAAGCGGTGGCGCACGTACTCACACAGGGGAGCCTAACCTGCGCCGGATGCGGGGCGAATCAGTCGCCGTCGGCCGTGGGCATCGGCTGGGGCGGACGCAGCCCGACGTACTGCCCGCTGGGGCGCATGCGCAGCGGGCGTTCCTCGTACTCCTCAAGGGCGTGAGCGATCCAGCCGGCCGTACGGGCCACCGCGAAGATCGTCTCGCCTGCCTCGGCGGGCATCCCGGATGACGCGGTGAGGACGGCGAGGGCGAGGTCGACGTTGGCGTGCAGGTCCGTGTGCCGGGCCGTGGTGGCGACCACGTCACGGGCCGCGGCCAGGGCGGGACCCGCCTTGGGGATGCCCTCCAGGAGGGCGAACAGGGCCTTCGCGCGAGGGTCGTCCCCGGGGTAGAGGCGGTGGCCGAGGCCCGGGACGCGGCGGCCCGCGCGGAGCTCGTCGGCCACTACGGGTGCCGCACTTCCCCGGTCGAGGACCTCCAGGAGCATGCGGTGCGCGAGGCCGCTTGCCGCGCCGTGCAGGGGGCCCTCCAGGACGCCGAGTCCGGCGGAGACCGCCGCGTACGGGTGGGCGCGTGCGGAGGCGGCGACGCGGACGGCGAGTGTCGATGCGGCGAGGTCGTGGTCGACGAGCAGCGCCAGCGCGGTGTCCAGGGCGTGCAGGGAGGCCTCGTGCGGGCGCCGGCCGGTCAGCCGCGCCCAGAGCTGGTGGGCCAGAGGGCCCTCGTCCTGGTGGGCACGGCTCACCGGGGGCAGGGCGGTGACGAGGGTGGGGATGAGCGTGCGGGCGGTGCCGATGACGGCTTCTTCGGAGAGGTCGAAGCGCAGGGGGTCCGCTGCCGCGGCGGAGATGGCGGCCACCCGCAGCTGGTCGGTGGGGCCGCTGTGCTCGGGCAGCGCGTCGACGGCGCGGCGTGCGGCCACCACGGTCTCCCTGGGGGCGGTGAAACGGACTCCGGGGCGCATGACTCCGGTCCACAGCCACTCGGCGACCTCTTCGTAGGAGTGCGCCAGAGCCAGCTCCTTCGCGTCGACCCCCCGGTAGTAGTAGCGGTCCTTGTCGATGAGGGTGATGCGGGTGCGGACGGAGAGCTCGCTGCTCGCGGAGGCCGCGGCGGGCTCCCGGCGGTTCTTGCGGGCGAGCGACTCGACTTCCTTGGCGTCGAAGGTGCTGCCCCGGGCGCCGGGGCCGCGGCGGCTGCTGAGCTGACCACGGCTCACGTAGGCGTACACGGTCTCCGGTTTCACGCCGAGCAGTTCAGCGGCTTCGCGGGTGCTCAGGCGTCGGCCTTCCCTCGGGGTGGCCTCTTGATCCGTCATGACGTCACCGTATCTACATTGATTGAATCAATATTGACAGAGCTTCAGTCAAGCATGGACAGTCGAATCAAGTCCAGGGAGGAAGTCGAGGAAGAACATGCCGATCAATGGCTCCACCACCACCGCCACCGCCCCCGTGGAGGTACCCCGCGGGCTCGCGGGCGTCGTCGTGACCGAGACCCGGCTCGGCGATGTCAGGGGTTACGAGGGCTTCTACCACTACCGCCAGTACTCGGCCGTCGAGCTCGCGCAGAACCGCAGCTTCGAGGACGTATGGCACCTGATGTTCCACGGCGAGCTGCCGGATGAGGCGCGGCGCGCGGCCTTCACCGCGCAGACCGCGTCCCTGCGCCGGCTGCCCGACGAGGTGCGGGCCGCGCTGCCCGCGATAGCCAAGGCCAGCGCACTGTCGGGACCGCTCTCCGGACTGCGTACGGCGTTGTCGCTCTTCGGCGCGGCAAAAGGCTTCCGCCCCGTGTACGACATTGACGGCGACCAGCGTCGTGCCGACGCCCTCGCCGCGTCCGCCGTCGTACCGACGCTGCTCACCGCTCTGTACCGGCTGGGCCAGGGACTCGACCCGGTCGAACCCCGCGACGACCTGTCGTACGCGGCCAACTACCTCTACATGATGACCGGTTCGGAGCCGGACCCGGGCCGTGCGCGGGCGATCGAGCAGTACTTGATCTCGACCATTGATCACGGATTCAACGCGTCAACGTTCACGGCCAGGGTCATCACCTCGACCGGCGCGGATGTCGCGGCCTGCCTGGTGGGCGCCGTGGGCGCGCTGTCGGGCCCGCTGCACGGCGGAGCGCCGAGCCGCGCGCTCGACACTCTCGATGCCATCGGCACCCCCGACCGCATCGACGGCTGGATCCGCGAACGGGTCCTCGCGGGGGACCGCATCATGGGCTTCGGCCACCCCGTCTACCGCACCGAGGACCCGCGCTCGCGCATGCTGCGGGAAATCGCGCGGCAATTCGGCGGGCGGATGGTGGAGTTCGCGGTCGAGGTCGAGCGCCAGGTCGAGGCGATTCTCGCCGAACTGAAGCCGGGGCGCGAGCTGCACACCAACGTGGAGTTCTATGCGGGGGTCGTCATGGAGCTGTGCGGTCTGCCGAGGGAGATGTTCACGCCTACGTTCGCGTCGGCGCGGGTGGTGGGGTGGGGGGCCAACATCCTTGAGCAGGCGGAGGATTCGAAGATTATTCGGCCTGCGGCGCGGTATGTGGGGGAGCCCGCACCACAGGCGGTGCCGCCGGCCCGCTAGGTCCTGTCGTTCGGATCAGGCCCTGGGCGAAGCAGGCTCGGCCGGAGCGGCCGAGCCTGTAAGGGCGTACGCCAGTCCCCGGCGACGTACACCAGGGACCTTCAGGAATCGGGGATGTCGATCTTGGCGCGCAGCAGCGTCTCGCGGCTCACGATCACGATGCGTTCGTAGTCCGCTCGCGAGGCGTCGGGCGGGAGTTCCTTTTCGAGCGCCGCTGTTGCCTCTGTCCCGATGACAGCGAAGTTCCCGTCGCTGAGTTCGAAGACATCCGGGCATGACTGTCCTGAGGCGCTTCCCCGCTGCTGGGGAGAGGCACCGATGCGGCGCACGATCTTCAACGGTTTTCCAGTCCTAGGAGCGGTGGCGAGGAGGTGGCGGGAAAGCAGCGCTGTCTGAGGCGTTGCTGAAGTTTTAAGGGGTCGCGCGCGGGGTAGAACGCGACGCGCGCGCCTACCCTAGGGACTGGCGATGCCTGAGACAAACTGCGTCAACATCGCGCGCACCCGTCGCGCAGGGCTCAACTGGCCACTCAACTGCCCCTATTCGCAAGGCGGTTCGCCCACGACCCACCATTCGTCGGTGTCCGCGTCCTCCAGGTCCTGGATGAGCTTGTCCACCATTCGGCCCAGGCGGGCCTCGTCCGACGTGTCCAGCAGGCTGGCCCGGTGCGGCCGTGTGGCCTTCCAGTAGCCGCGGAAGATCGGGTTCTGGCAGATCAGGCGCAGATGACCGTGCACCTCTTCCCACCCGAAGTTGCCTACACGCCAGAACAGCAAGGCGTTGGTGTACACCGCGTTGGCGAAGAGGTACTGCCGGAGGGTGCGTGGATCGAGGGGTACGTCGAAGGTGTCGAGGACAGCCGCGAGGTCGGGATCGTCCATCGCCTTGCTGAGCATGTCGAACTGCAGGCGCTGCTGCGAGATCAGGGCGGCGTTGCGCTGGTGATCGGTCTGCTCCGCGCAGTCGACGCGCAGCCGGAGTGTGTCGTGCTTGCGCTGTGCGGCTGAGGCCGCGATCATCCCGACCGCGAAAGCGAGGCCCGCAGCAGTGGCGTACCTCAACCCCCGTACCCCAAAGTTCTGTGTGGCCATGTCAACCCCCGAATCGGCGACCGTCCGCCGGTCGTCGGATGCGGGTCGACAGGGAGAGGACCGGCGAGCGATGGGCGGTGCGCTTGCCGCCTCCCAGGATGCCGAGCGGCTCTGACCGGCAGGGAGGCGGAGAGGAGGCGCACGGAAGGAAGCGGTGGTCGCATGTCCCGGCGCCGTGCCCAATGTGTGCCCCGCCTGCGCCGCTAACAATCGTTCACTTCGAGGGGTTTCTACGCGCTCGTATGCTGAGGCGGCATTCAATCGTCGTACGGGAGCTGGCGCACGCGCCGGTGCACGCGTCAGTGTGAAAGGGGTCGCACGTTGACTCAGCCGGGTGCAGGAACTCAGTCGGGTGCGAGGGTGCCGTCCAGCGTGCGGCAGATCCCCGTCATCGTCCTCACGGGCTTCCTCGGCTCCGGCAAGACGACCCTGCTCAACCACCTCCTCCACCGCAGCGGGGGCAGCCGGATCGGCGCCATCGTCAATGACTTCGGGTCCATCGAGATCGACGCCATGTCCGTCGCCGGGCAGCTCGGTGACTCCACCGTCTCGCTCGGCAACGGATGTCTGTGCTGCGCCGTGGACGCCAGTGAGCTCGACGAATATCTGGAGCGGCTCGCCAGGCCCTCGGCCCGGATCGACGTCATCGTCATCGAGGCGAGCGGGCTCGCCGAGCCGCAGGAGCTCGTGAAGATGGTCCTCGCCAGCGAGAACCCGTACATCGTGTACGGAGGGCTGATCGAGGTCGTCGATGCCGCCGAGTTCGACTCCACGCGGCAGCGGCATCCCGAAGTGGACCGGCATCTGGGGATCGCCGATCTCGTGGTCGTCAACAAGGCCGACCGCGTCCCGGACGAGGAGCGGGACCGGATTCTCGGTGTCGTCCGCGGTTTCACCGATCGCGCCGCCGTGGTCCCCGCCTCGTACGGGCGCGTGGACGTGGAGCTGATCCTCGACCGCAAGCCCGTGGGGGAGCGGGTGGGGCAGCTCTCCTTCGACGACCTGCATCAGCACGAGCACGACGTGCGCGATGAGCACCACGACCACCTGCACTCCGCCTACGAAAGCCTCTCCTTCTCCTCCGAAGTGCCCCTGAGCCCCCGCCCGTTCATGGCCCTCCTCGACAGCCGGCCCGAAGGGCTCTACCGCATCAAGGGGTACGTCGATTTCGGCGCCGCCGACCCGCGCAACAAGTACGCCGTGCACGCCGTGGGGCGGTTTCTGCGCTTCTACCCCGAGCCGTGGGCCGCGGGCGAGCCCCGGCTCACCCAGCTCGTGCTCATCGGGTCGGGCGTCGACGTACCGGCCTTGGAGAGGGAACTGGAGGCCTCACGCGCGTACGCCCCACAGGCCGGTGCCGATGAGCACAGCATGTGGGGCGTACTTCGCTACGTCCAGGAACCGCAGGGCGACCGGAGCGACTGACTACGCCGGGCCCGCCACCGCGGCCACCGGCTTCGCCAGCGAGACCCCCGAGCCGTCCCGCCGCGGGTCGATCTCCGGCAGCTCCGCCGGAAGGCCGCTGCGCTGGGCCGCGAGCGGCGGCGTCGGGCCCGCCCACGCGAAGCTCAGACAGTCCTCGCCCTTGAGCAGGCGCTGGACGCGCACGCCGCCGGTGGCCCGGCCCTTGCGGGGGTACTGGTCGAACGGCGTCACCTTGGCCGTCGTCTGCACCGAGTCGTCGAGCGTGCCGCGCGAGCCCGCCACCGTGAACACCACGGCTTCCACGGCAGGGTCCACCGCCGTGAAGGAGATGACCTTGACGCCGTCCGCGAGCTTGATGCCCGTCATGCCGCCCGCGGGGCGGCCCTGCGGACGGACCTGCGAGGCCTGGTAACGGAGCAACTGGGCGTCGTCCGTGATGAAGACCAGGTCCTCCTCGCCCGTACGCAGCTCGGCCGCGCCGACGATACGGTCACCGTCCTTGAGGGTGATGACCTCCAACTCGTCCTTGTTCGACGGATAGTCGGGGACCACGCGCTTGACCACGCCCTGTTCGGTGCCGATGGCGAGCCCCGGAGAGGACTCGTCAAGCGTCATCAGGCAGATCAGCTTCTCGTCCGCCTCCAGGGAGAGCAGCTCCGAGACCGGCGCGCCTCCGGAGAGGTTGGGCGTCGCCGCCGTGTCCGGAAGCTGCGGGAGGTCCACCACGGCAAGGCGCAGCAGCCGCCCATCGGACGTCACCGCTCCGACCTCGCCCCGCGCGGTCGCGGGCACGGCCGAGACGATCACGTCGTGCTTGACGCGCTTGCTGTCGTTCTCCGCGAACGGCTCGCCATTGGCCGTACGGGCGAGCAGACCGGTCGAGGAGAGCAGCACGCGGCAGGGGTCGTCCGCCACCTGAAGGGAGACGGTGAGCGCCGGGGTGCCCGCCGACTCCAGGAGCACCGTGCGCCGGTCCGTGCCGAACTTCTTGGACACGGCGGCCAGTTCGGCGGAGACGAGCTTGCGCAGCTCGGCGTCCGACTCGAGGATGCGGGTCAGTTCGGCGATCTCGGCGTTGAGCTTGTCGCGCTCGGACTCCAGCTCGATGCGGTCGAACTTGGTGAGGCGGCGCAGAGGCGTGTCGAGGATGTACTGCGTCTGGGTCTCGCTCAACGAGAAGCGCTCGATCAGGCGCTCCTTGGCCTGCGCGGAGTTGTCGCTTGAGCGGATGAGGCGGATGACCTCGTCGATGTCCAGGAGCGCGACCAGGAGCCCCTCGACCAGGTGCAGCCGGGCCTGCTTCTTGCCGCGGCGGAACTCGCTGCGGCGGCGCACGACGTTGAAACGGTGGTCCAGATAGACCTCAAGAAGCTCCTTGAGGCCGAGGGTGAGCGGCTGGCCGTCCACCAGGGCCACGTTGTTGATGCCGAAGGACTCCTCCATCGGCGTCAGTTTGTAGAGCTGCTCAAGGACGGCCTCAGGAACGAAGCCGTTCTTGACCTCGATGACCAGACGCAGGCCGTGCGAGCGGTCCGTGAGGTCCTTGACGTCGGCGATGCCCTGGAGCTTCTTCGAGCCGACCAGGTCCTTGATCTTCGCGATGACCTTCTCGGGGCCTACGGAGAAGGGCAGTTCGGTCACGACCAGGCCCTTGCGGCGCGCGGTGACGGCCTCGACGGCCACCGTCGCGCGGATCTTGAAGGTGCCTCGCCCTGATTCGTACGCGTCCTTCACCCCGGACAGGCCGACGATGCGGCCCCCCGTGGGCAGGTCGGGACCCGGCACGAAACGCATCAGCGTCTCCAGGTCGGCCCCGGGGTGCTTGATCAGATGGCGGGCGGCGGCGATGACCTCGCCCAGGTTGTGCGGCGGCATGTTCGTCGCCATGCCCACGGCGATGCCGGACGCGCCGTTCACCAGAAGGTTCGGGTAGGCCGCGGGCAGGGCGACCGGCTCCTGCTCCTGGCCGTCGTAGTTCGGCTCGAAGTCGACCGTGTTCTCGTCGATCGACTCCGTCATCAGGGAGGTGGCGTCGGCCATCTTGCACTCGGTGTACCGCATGGCGGCCGGCGGGTCGTCGTTGCCGAGCGAGCCGAAGTTTCCGTGGCCGTCCACCAGCGGCAGGCGCATGGAGAAGGGCTGGGCCATGCGCACCAGGGCGTCGTAGATCGACGCGTCGCCATGCGGGTGCAACTTACCCATGACCTCGCCGACGACGCGGGCGCACTTCACATACCCACGTTCGGGGCGCAGGCCCATTTCGCTCATCTGGTACACGATCCGGCGGTGTACCGGCTTCATGCCGTCGCGGGCGTCCGGCAGGGCGCGCGAGTAGATGACCGAATACGCGTACTCGAGGAAGGAGCCCTGCATCTCGTCGACGACGTCGATGTCGAGGATCTTCTCCTCGAACGACTCATCGGGCGGCGGGGTCTTCGTGCTGCGGCGGGCCATCGCGGCTGCGGCTCCTTCACGGTGTCTGCCAGGGCATCAGCGGGATCTGACGCCGACCATTGTGGACTGTCCCACTGACAACGCCGACCACGACCCGGACTTCGGGGCCGACTACGCCGAGCGCGGAGCGGGAACTTCACAGGTTGTCGGCACGCTTGCATACAGTGGCAGGACTGGCAGAATTTCCAGCTTTTCGCGATCGAAGGGACGTACATGCCCATGGGTCACACGGCCACAGCCGAGGCCGGCTCCGGCGGCCTGACAGCGACCGAGCACCGGCTGGCCAATGGCCTGCGCGTGGTGCTCTCCGAGGACCACCTGACCCCGGTCGCCGCGGTCTGCCTCTGGTACGACGTCGGCTCACGGCACGAGGTCAAGGGGCGTACGGGCCTCGCGCACCTCTTCGAGCACCTCATGTTCCAGGGGTCGAAGCAGGTGCACGGCAACGGCCACTTCGAGCTGGTGCAGGGAGCGGGCGGTTCGCTCAACGGCACCACGAGCTTCGAGCGGACGAACTATTTCGAGACCATGCCCACACACCAGCTGGAGCTGGCCCTGTGGCTGGAAGCCGACCGGATGGGCTCGCTGCTCTCCGCGCTCGACGAAGAATCCATGGAGAACCAGCGTGACGTCGTCAAGAACGAGCGCCGCCAGCGCTACGACAACGTTCCGTACGGCACGGCGTTCGAGAAGCTGACCGCCCTCTCGTACCCCGAGGGCCACCCCTACCACCACACCCCGATCGGCTCCATGGCCGATCTGGACGCGGCGACGCTCGAAGACGCGCGGCACTTCTTCCGTACGTACTACGCGCCCAACAACGCGGTCCTGTCGATCGTCGGCGACATCGACCCGGAGCAGACCCTCGCCTGGGTCGAGAAGTACTTCGGGTCCATCCCCTCGCACGACGGCAAGCAGCCGCCGCGCGACGGCTCCCTGCCCGACACGATCGGCAAGGAGCTGCGCGAGGTCGTCGAGGAGGAGGTCCCGGCCCGCGCCCTGATGGCCGCCTACCGCCTCCCGGAGGACGGCACGCGCGCGTGCGACGCGGCCGACCTGGCGCTCACTATCCTCGGCAGCGGCGAGTCCTCAAGGCTCTACAACCGCCTCGTGCGCCGCGACCGCACCGCCGTGGCGGCCGGATTCGGGCTGCTGCGCCTTGCCGGAGCCCCCTCGCTCGGCTGGCTCGACGTGAAGACGTCCGGTGATGTCGAGGTCCCGGTCATCGAGGCCGCCGTCGACGAGGAGCTCGCCCGTTTCGCACAGGAGGGCCCCACCGAGGAGGAGATGGAGCGCGCCCAGGCACAGCTGGAGCGCGAGTGGCTCGACCGCCTCGCCACGGTGTCGGGCCGCGCCGACGAACTGTGCCGGTACGCCGTCCTGTTCGGCGACCCGCAGCTCGCCCTCACCGCCGTCGGGCGCGTCCTTGAGGTCACCGCGGAAGAGGTCCAGGCCGCCGCCGCTGCCCGCCTGCGCCCGGACAACCGCGCGGTGCTCGTGTACGAGCCCATCGACGGCACCGCGGCTTCTGACGCCGAAGCCACCGACGAGGACGAAGAGGAGGCGGCGAAGTGACCGAGGCCGCGACGATGCAGTTCCACCCCCAGCCCCAGGCGGGCACCGCACGGCCGTGGGCCTTCCCCGCGCCCGAGCGCGCCACCCTGGACAACGGCCTCACCGTGCTGCGCTGCCACCGCCCCGGCCAGCAGGTCGTCGCCGTCGAGGTCCACCTTGAGGCGCCGCTCGAAGCCGAGCCCCAGGGCCTCGACGGCGTCGCCACGATCATGGCGAGGGCCTTCAACGAAGGCACCGACAAACACTCCGCGGAGGAGTTCGCCGCCGAACTCGACCGCTGCGGCGCCTCCATGGACGCGCACGCCGACCACCCCGGCGTCCGCGTCTCCCTCGAAGTCCCCGTATCGCGTCTCCCGAAGGCCCTCGGGCTGCTCGCCGACGCGCTGCGCGCCCCCGCCTTCGCGGACAGCGAGATCGAACGCCTCGTACGCAACCGCCTGGACGAGATCCCGCACGAGGCCGCCAACCCGGCGCGCCGCGCCGCCAAGGAGCTCTCCCGGCAGCTCTTCCCGGCGACCTCGCGCATGTCGCGCCCCCGCCAGGGCACCGAGGAGACGGTCACGGCCATCGACTCGGCGGCGGTGCGTGCCTTCTACGAGAAGCACGTGCGTCCGGCCACGGCGACCGCCGTCGTCGTGGGTGATCTGACCGGCGTCGACCTGGACGCCGTCATCGCCGACACCGTCGGCGCCTGGACCGGTGACATGGCCGAGCCGCGCCCGGTGCCTCCGGTGACCGCCGACGACACCGGGCGCGTCGTCATCGTCGACCGCCCTGGAGCCGTCCAGACGCAGCTGCTCATCGGCCGCGTGGGACCGGACCGCCACGACCGGGTCTGGCCCGCGCAGGTGCTCGGCACGTACTGCCTGGGCGGCACCCTCACCTCCCGTCTGGACCGCGTCCTGCGCGAGGAGAAGGGATACACCTACGGCGTACGGTCGTTCGCCCAGGTCCTGCGTTCCGCGCCGGACGGCAGCGGCGCCGCGATGCTCGCCATCAGCGGCTCCGTGGACACCGAGTCCACGGGACCGGCGCTCGAAGACCTGTGGAAGGTGCTGCGCACGCTCGCCGCCGAGGGCCTCACGGACGCCGAGCGCGACGTCGCCGTGCAGAACCTGGTGGGCGTGGCGCCGCTCAAGTACGAGATGGCGGCGTCCGTCGCGGCCACGCTCGCCGACCAGGTCGAGCAGCACCTGCCGGACGACTTCCAGGCGCGGCTGTACCGGCAGTTGGCCGAAACCGGCACCGTGGAGGCCACCGCCGCCGTGGTGAGCGCCTTCCCCGGTGACCGGCTCGTGACGGTGCTCGTCGGTGACGCCGCGCAGATCGAGGAGCCCGTCAAGGCACTCGGCATCGGTGAAGTGAGTGTGGTCACGGGCTGAGTGGCATGTCACCGCCTGAGTGACAGTCAGGACATATCGGGACCCCAGTGGCGGGAATTGGCTGCTGGGGTCCCTGTATGCCCGAATTAGTACAGAGGTTGCGTGTCTGCCCTGTGGCGTGCGCTACAAAAGTCCTGATCCGTTTGTCGATTGAAAGATGTCCCGCTTAGCGTCGGTCCGGCTGTTCGTCATGCAGTACGCCGCGTCCGCGGCACCGGACAGTCATCGCCGAGTCCCCGTACGGCGCGAGCCAGGGGAGCCGGGGACCCACATGTCCCCTGGGGTGAATCGGGCGCCTTGCCGCGAGGTGAGGAACCCGTAGGAGACCTTCCTGCTCCGAACCCGTCAGCTAACCCGGTAGGCGAGAAGGAAGGAAAGGATCAGCCGCTACATGGCGTTCACCCGTGCCACCGGGAAGCACCGTCGCCCGAGCCGCCTCACACGTACGACCGCGAATGTCGCGGGCGTCGCCGCGCTGACCACCACCGGTGTCATCGGAGGTCTGGCCGCTCCGGCGCTCGCCGCCGACGGCGCGGCCGTCGAGCACACCGGCCTCACCCAGGCGATCTCCGTCGGCGACTCGCTCGCCGAGAGCATCGACGCGCAGGCCGCCGCCCAGCAGCAGGCCGCCGACGACGCCGCTGCCGCCAAGAAGGCCGAAGAGGCCGCCAAGAAGAAGGCCGCCGAGGCGAAGCGCAAGGCCGAGGCCGAGGCCAAGGCAAAGGCCAAGAAGGAGCGCGAGGTCAAGGAGCGCGCCGCCCGCGAGGCCGAGCGCAAGCGCTTGAACACCTACGTCGCCCCCGTCGAAGGCTCGTACGTCTCCACGGGCTACCAGACCGGCGGCGCCATGTGGTCCTCCGGCAGCCACACCGGCATCGACTTCCACGCCGCGTCCGGCACCTCGGTCCACGCCGTCGGTTCCGGCACCGTCGTCGAGGCGGGCTGGGGCGGTGCCTACGGCAACAACGTGGTCATCAAGATGAACGACGGCACGTACACCCAGTACGGCCACATGTCGTCCCTCGGCGTCTCCGTCGGCCAGGCGGTCACTCCGGGCCAGCAGATAGGCCTCTCCGGCTCCACCGGCAACTCCAGCGGCCCGCACCTGCACTTCGAGGCCCGCACCGGCGAGGAGTACGGCACGGACATCGACCCGACCGCGTACCTCCGTTCGCACGGCGTCAACGTCTGACCCCAGTCGTTTACCGAAAGCCCCGGCTCATCGAGAGCCGGGGCTTTCGGCGTTCCCGCATGGCCTTGTTGTCGCACCGCATCGCTTTGGCCAAAAAATATCCATGGATTTCGACCTGCCGTCGGAAATTCAGTCGCTCTGCAATAGAGTCACTGAACAGGCGTCAATCGACCGCGTTACGCGGGGATTAAGGCGGAGGTCAGGTCATGCGCATTCCCGCGCACTCGGTATGCACGGCCATCCGGGACGACATCGTCTCCGGTGTCTACGAACGGGGTGGCCGGCTCACCGAGGAACTCCTCGCGCGCCGCTACGGAGTCTCCCGCGTCCCTGTGCGCGAGGCCCTGCGCACCCTGGAGTCCGAGGGCTTCGTCGTCACGCGAAGGCACGCGGGCGCGTGTGTCGCGGAGCCCACCGAGGAGGATGCGGCCGACCTCCTGGAGATACGCATGCTCCTGGAGCCGCTGGGCGCGGCCCGTGCCGCACGCCGCCGCACAGAGGCGCACCTGAAGGTCCTGCGCGGCCTCGTCAGGCTCGGCCAGGAGCGCTCAAGGCGCGGTCAGAGCGAGGATCTGCGCTCGCTGAGCGGCTGGTTCCACGAGACGCTCGCACAGTCGTCCGGCAGCCCTGGGCTCACCGCGCTGCTCACCCAGCTCCGGCACAAGATCGCCTGGATGTACGTCGTCGAGAGCTCGGCCGCTCCCGCCGAGACCTGGGCGGAGCACGCAGCGATCGTCGACGCGGTGGCGCGCGGCGACGCCGAGCGGGCCCGCGCGCTGACCGCGCAGCATACGGAGCGGACGGTCTCGGCGCACCGGCTGCGGTTCGCGCCCCAAAACGACCGTGTCCGTGTGAGGGATTCGCAACATGCCGTAAACACGGTGGGCCTCCGGCATTAACAGAGGCGCCGTATACAAAGAAGTGCTATTCGGCGGGGGATTATTTCCGCTGCCCGAATTCGGCGTCGGACCGTGTCCCGCGCGGAATTGAAGTAACCGGGCGTGGAAACGCCGAAGGGCCCGCCCCTAATTCGGGCGGGCCCTTCGGCGTATGAGTTCCAGTCTTTGTCAGACGGTCTCGGGGAGTTCCTCGAGGCCGTCCGCGACCAGCTTCGCCAGCCGGTCGAGAGCGGCGTCCGCACCCTCCGCGTCGGAGGCGAGCACGATCTCCTCGCCGCCCTGCGCGCCCAGACCGAGCACGGCGAGCATGGAGCCGGCGTTCACGGGGTTGCCGTCAGCCTTGGCGATCGTCACGGGGACGCCGGCGGCCGTGGCCGCGCGGACGAAGATGGAGGCGGGTCGGGCGTGAAGGCCCTCGGCCCAGCCGACGTTGACGCGGCGCTCAGCCATGTGTTGCTGCCCTTCCAGGTGTCTCACACTTGTCTAGACCAGTGTCTCATGCCATCACGAGTGCTCCGCAGGCCGTTGATCCGCACCCGGCCGACAGCTGGTCCGTGCTCCGTCGACCGTACGTCCTGGGCCACCGGGCCCGCGTCCCGGCCTCCGGCGCTCTCCTAGCCTGCCCCGGCCAAGGCGCCCCCGCGACCCGTACCCTGGCCCCATGCAGACCCCGTCGGACCGGCACGCATACCCCTCCCACTGGGAAGCCGACGTCGTTCTCAGGGACGGCGGCACCGCCCGGATCAGGCCCATCACGGCCGAGGATGCGGACCGGCTGGTCAGCTTCTACGAACAGGTCTCCGACGAGTCGAAGTACTACCGCTTCTTCGCGCCCTACCCCCGCCTGTCCGCCAAGGACGTCCACCGCTTCACCCATCACGACCAGGTGGACCGGGTCGGTCTGGCGGCGACGGTGAGCGGCGAGTTCATCGCCACCGTGCGCTTCGACCGCATCGACTCCCGCGGCATGTCCGCCAGCGCGCCCGCCGACCAGGCCGAGGTCGCCTTCCTCGTGCAGGACGCCCACCAGGGCCGTGGTGTCGCGTCCACGCTCCTCGAACACATCGCCGCCGTCGCCAGGGAGCGCGGCATCCGCCGCTTCGTCGCCGAGGTGCTGCCGGCCAACACCAAGATGATCAAGGTGTTCACGGACGCGGGCTACCAGCAGAAACGCAGCTTCGAGGACGGCGTCGTACGTCTCGAGTTCGATCTGGAGCCGACCGACCGCTCGCTCGCCGTGCAGTACGCCCGTGAGCAGCGCGCCGAGGCGCGGTCCGTGCAGCGGCTGCTCACGCCGGGATCGGTCGCCGTGATCGGCGTCGGGCGCACGCCGGGCGGCGTGGGGCGCAGCGTCCTGCGCAATCTGCGCGACGCGGGCTTCACGGGACGTCTGTACGCGGTGAACAGCGCGTTCGAGGAGGAGACCGAGGTCGACGGCGTGCCCGCCTACCGCTCGGTGCGGGACATCGAGGAGCCCGTCGAGCTCGCGGTCGTCACCGTGCCCGCCGAGCGGGTGCCAAGGGCCGTCGACGAGTGCGGCGAGCGCGGGGTGCTCGGCCTGGTCGTGATCTCCGCCGGGTACGCGGAGAGCGGCCCCGAAGGGCGTGAGCGGCAGCGCGAACTGGTGCGCCAGGCGCGGTCGTACGGTACGCGGATCCTCGGCCCGAACGCCTTCGGCGTCATCAACACCTCTCCCGAGGTACGGCTCAACGCCTCGCTGGCCCCGCATCCTCCCGAGCGCGGCAGGATCGGTCTCTTCACCCAGTCCGGTGCGATCGGCATCGCACTCCTTTCCGGTCTGCACCGGCGCGGGGCGGGCTTGTCCACCTTCGTGAGCGCGGGCAACCGCGCGGACGTGTCCGGCAACGACGTCCTGCAGTACTGGTACGAGGACCCGGACACCGATGTCGCCCTGATGTACCTCGAATCCATCGGCAACCCGCGCAAGTTCACGCGCCTGGCCCGGCGCGCGGCGACGGCGAAGCCGCTGGTGGTGGTGCAGGGGGCGAAGCACAGCGGGATCTCACCCACGGGGCACGCGGTGCAGGCCACGCGCCTTCCGCATGCCACGGTGTCGGCGCTGCTGCGCCAGGCGGGGGTGATCCGGGTCGACACGGTCACCGAGATGGTGGACGCGGGGCTGCTGCTCGCGGGGCAGCCGTTGCCCTCGGGGCCGCGGGTCGCCATTCTCGGCAACTCCGAGTCGCTCGGTCTTCTCACGTACGACGCGTGCGTCGCCGACGGGCTTCGGCCGCTGCCGCCGCGGGACCTCACCACGGGGGCCACGCCGGGGGACTTCCGGGCTGCTCTGGCCGAGGCGTTGTCGGACCATGCCTGCGATGCGGTCATCGTCACCGCGATTCCCTGGGTCCAGGAGGACGGAGCCACGGAGTCCCCGGAAGCGGAGGCCCTGGCCACCGCGCTGCGCGCCGCCGCGGAGGGGTGCCCCGCCAAACCGGTGCTTGTGGTCCACGTCGAGTTGGGGGGTCTCGCCGAGGTACTGTCCGCGGCCACCCGCACCGGCCCGAACGCCCCTACGGGACGCGTGCCCACAGCGGCGGCAACGGCCCCCGCAGCGACAGCACCAGAGGCGCATGCCACGCAGAGCGAACCGCTGAGCCCCGCGCAGCAGTACCGCATCCCCGCCTACCCCGCCGCCGAGCGTGCCGTCCGGGCCCTCGCCGAAGCCGTGAAGTACGCCCAGTGGCGGCGCGAGGGCAAGGAGCCCGGGAAGGTTCATGAGTACGACGACATCGACGAGAGCGGCGCCGCCGACCGCATCGCCGAGCTGCTCCGCGCGGACGACGACCCCCGTGGCGCCACCCTGGCCGAAGCCGACGCAAGTGAACTGCTGGGGCGCTACGGCATCGACGTACGGCACGCCCTGCCCGCGCCCGACCCGGACGCGGCCGTCGAGGCCGCCCGCACGCTCGGCTACCCCGTGGCCCTCAAGACCACCGCCCCTCACCTGCGGCACCGCGCCGACCTCGGCGGTGTACGGCTCGACCTGGCGGACGAGGAGCAACTGCGCCGCGCCTACGCCGAATTGACCGAGGCCTTCGGCAAGCCCGCCGAGCTGCGGCCCGTCGTGCAGGCGATGGCACCCCGCGGCGTCGACACCGTCGTCCGCGCGGTGATCGACCCGGCGGCCGGAGCGGTGCTCTCGTTCGGGCTCGCCGGCGCCCCGTCCGAGCTGCTCGGCGACACCGGGCACCGGCTGATCCCGGTCACCGAACGCGAGGCGGGTTCCCTGGTCAGATCCATCCGGACCGCCCCGCTCCTCTTCGGCTGGCGCGGCTCGGCGCCCGTGGACACCCCGGCCCTCGAAGAGCTGCTCCAGCGCGTGTCGCGGCTCGTGGACGACCACCCCGAGGTGGTCGGTGTCTCCCTGGAGCCCGTGGTCGTCGCCCAGCGCGGCCTCTCCGTGCTCGGCGCCTCCGTGCGGCTCGCGCCCCCGCCCGCCCGCAACGACCTCGGTCCGCGCACCCTGCCCGGGTACTGAGGCGGCCGGTGGGGCACCGTGGGCCCTCCGCCGGGTCGTAGGATGGACGGCATGGCAAAGACCGGTACGACGACCCAGGGGCTGCGTGCGGCGATCGAGCGCAGCGGCTACTACCCGGCCCTCGTGGCCGAGGCGGTGGAGGCCGCGATCGGCGGCGAGCCCATCGGGTCCTACCTGGTCCACCAGGAGACCACGTTCGACGCGAACGAAGTGCGCCGTCACGTGACGGTCCTCGTCCTGACCGGCACGCGCTTCATCGTCAGCCACACGGACGAGCAGGCGGCGGACAGCACCTCGCCCACGCCGTACGCGACGACCTCCACGGAGTCCGTGAAGATCGGCCGGATCTCGTCCGTCGTCGTCAGCCGCGTCGTCGCCAACCCGGAGAAGTACGTCCCGGGCTCGCTGCCCCGCGAGGTCGTCCTGACCATCGGCTGGGGCGCCGTGGCCCGCATCGACCTGGAGCCCGCCGCCTGCGGCGACCCCAACTGCGAGGCCGACCACGGCTACACCGGCAGCTCCACCGCCGACGACCTCAGCCTCCGCGTCAGCGAGGCGGGCGACGGCCCGGACGCCGTGCGCCAGACCCTGGCCTTCGCGCAGGCCCTGTCCGAGGCGACCGCGGACACCGCCCGCTGATGTCCCTGCCCGCCTGGGACGACGTGGAGCCGCTCTCCCTCGACTCCGCCCCCCTGCCCGCGTACGGCGCGGGCTCGCTCGCCGACCTGCTGCCCACCCTGGTCTCCCACCAGGGCGTGGACGGCTTCACGCCCGTCATCCCGGAGCTCACCCCGGCCGACCGGAACTGCGTCTTCCTGATCGACGGTCTCGGCTGGGAGCAGCTCATCGCCCACCCGGCCGAGGCACCCTTCCTGACCTCGCTCCTCAGCACCTCACGCGGCGGTACGGGACGTCCGATCACCGCGGGGTTCCCCGCCACCACGGCCACCTCCCTCGCCTCGGTCGGCACGGGCCTGCCGCCTGCCTCGCACGGCCTGCCCGGCTACACCGTCCGCAACCCCGCCACCGGCGAGCTGATGAACCAGCTCCGCTGGAACCCGTGGACGGACCCGCGCAAGTGGCAGCCGTACCCCACCGTCTTCCAGCAGGCCCACGCGGCGGGCGTGCACACCGCCCAGGTGTCGTCCCCGACCTTCGAGAAGACCCCGCTCACCAAGATCGCGCTGAGCGGCGGCCGCTTCCACGGCCGGCTCTCCGGCGAGGACCGCATGGACCTCGCCGCCGAGCAACTGGCCGCGGGCGACCGGTCGCTGGTCTATACGTACTACGCGGAAGTGGACGGCAAGGGCCACCGTTACGGCGTCGACTCCGACGCCTGGCGCGGCCAGCTCATGTACGTCGACCGTCTCGTCCAGCGCCTCGCCGAGCAGCTCCCGCCGCGCAGCGCCCTGTACGTCACCGCCGACCACGGCATGCTCGACATCCCGTTCGACGAACAGTCCCGCATCGACTTCGACGAGGACTGGGAGCTGCGCGCGGGCGTCGCCCTCCTCGGCGGTGAGGGCCGTGCACGCCATGTGTACGCGGTGCCGGGCGCCGAGAACGACGTACTGACCGTCTGGCGCGAGGTGCTCGGCGAGCAGTTCTGGATCGCGAGCCGGGACGAGGCGATCGCGGCGGGCTGGTTCGGGCCGCCCGGCGCCTGTGACGAACGGGTGTACGGGCGCATCGGTGACGTCGTCGCCGCGGCCCACGACGACGTGGCGATCATCGCCACCGAGAAGGAGCCGAAGGAGTCGGCCCTGGTCGGCATGCACGGCTCCATGACCGCCGTCGAACAGCTCGTGCCGCTCCTCGAAGTACGCTCCTGACCAAGCCCCCGTGAACCCGGTGAACCCGGTGAACACCGTCCCCCGTATGTCCCGAAAGGCTCAACTCCCCATGCCCGAGCTGGTGTTCTTCTCCGGAACGATGGACTGCGGAAAGAGCACCCTGGCTCTGCAGATCGAGCACAACCGCTCGGCCCGCGGACTGAAGGGGATGATCTTCACCCGTGACGACCGCGCGGGCGAGGGCAAGCTGTCATCGCGGCTCGGTCTCGTCACGGACGCGATCGAGGCCGGGGACGCCTTCGACTTCTACGCCCATCTCGTCGACCACCTCTCGCAGGGCGGCCGCGCGGACTACGTGATCGCGGACGAGGCGCAGTTCCTCGCCCCCGCGCAGATCGACCAGCTGGCCCGCGTCGTGGACGACCTGGGCCTTGACGTCTTCGCCTTCGGCATCACCACGGACTTCCGCTCCAAGCTCTTCCCCGGCTCGCAGCGCCTGGTCGAACTCGCCGACCGCGTAGAGGTGTTGCAGGTCGAGGCCCTGTGCTGGTGCGGCGCCCGCGCCACTCACAACGCCCGCACGATAGGCGGCGCGATGGTCGTCGAAGGCGCCCAGGTCGTCATCGGCGACGTCAACCACGCGGCGGACGAGGTGGGTTACGAGGTGCTGTGCCGCCGTCACCACAGGCGAAGGATGACGGCGGCGACCTCACACGCGGGGGCCCTGTCGCCCGACGTGCTGCCGGTCGACACGGCGACCGGCGTCTGAGCCTCTGAGCCGTGGGGCAGCTCGTCAGCTCTCGGACCGCAGGAGAGTGAAGACCGCGCCCTCCGGGTCGGCCACGGTGGCCTCCCGCCCGTGGGTGCCCGCCCGCGCGGAACTGACGACGTGGCCGCCGAGCTCGGTGACGCGCTCCACCGACTCGTCGACATCGGCGACTTCGAAGTACGTCATCCAGTGCGGGCCCCGGTCCCGCGGCAGGGCCTGGCCCACGCCGTGCACGGAGGCCACGGGCCGGCCGTCGACCTGCAGCGTCACATAGTCGAAGTCGGCGGAGACGACCGCCTCTTCGGTGTAGCCGAAGACGGCTTCGTAGAACTTGAGGACACCCGCTGTCTCCGGAGTCACCAGTTCGTTCCACGCGGGCGCTCCGGGTACCCCGACGAGGCCGGCGCCGAGGTGCTCCGCCGCCTGCCAGATTCCGAAGACCGCGCCCGCCGGGTCCGAAGCGATGGCCATCCTGCCGGCCGGTCCCGCGTCCAGCGGGCCGACGCCAAGGGTGCCGCAGCAGTGCCGCACCGACTCCGCGGTGGCGTCCACGTCGTCGGACGCCAAGTAGGGCGTCCAGGCGATCGGCAGATGGTGATCGGGCGGCAGCTGACCGATCCCGGCGACCTCGTGGCCGTCGAGCAGCGCCCGTACGTAGGGTCCGAGCTGGTCGGGGCCTGGCCGGAACTCCCAGCCGAACAGCGCTCCGTAGAACTCCTGGGTCGCGGCCAGGCCGTGTGCCATCAGGCTCACCCAGCAGGGTGTGCCGGGCGTGCGGCGGACGGCCCCCATGCCGTCACGCTGACCCGTCGACCCCCGTGCCTCCGTCATCGTCACTCTCTCCTCGGCCCGTCATGGCGGCCGCTCGGCTTCCGCTTGCGAACACGCGTTCCTGTCGCACGTCTGCCCGACCGTGCAGATGCTCGCACCACCCACGGCGCCGCGCGTCCCGGGCGCGGGCTTGCCCTCCGCCCAGAGGATGCCCGATTTGCCGCTTCTCATCCGTTGGCGCGCTCTTGCTCGGTGGTGCCGTACGGCAGTACACGGCGTGCCCGGTTCCATACGCCCCGTGTTCGCCGGTCTACGGCGGAGCAGGGTAGCCGGACCTGGCGGATGCGGCCACCCCGTGCGCGAGGATGGAGCGCATGAATGCCATCATCTCCGCATCCGAACTCGCGAGCGACTCGGCGGGCGAGAACCCGCCAGTGCTCCTGGACATCCGCTGGCAGTTGAGCATGGCCAAGGCCGCGGGCGCCCCGGCCTTCGACGGCCGCGCCGAGTACGAGGCGGGCCACATCCCGGGCGCCGTCTTCGTCGATCTGGACGCCGATCTCGCGGGCCCGGCGGGCTCCGCCGGACGGCATCCCCTGCCGGACGTGGACCACTTCGGCGCGGTGATGCGCGCGGCCGGGGTGTCGGCCGACCGGGACGTCGTCGTGTACGACGGCGGGCAGGGCTGGGCCGCCGCACGCGCCTGGTGGCTGCTGCGCTGGACGGGTCATCCCTCGGTGCGTGTGCTTGACGGCGGGCTCGCCGCGTGGACCGGCCCGCTGGAGACGGGGGACCGGCGTCCGGCGGCCGAGGGCTCCTTCGTCCCCGCCGCGAACACCACGGACCTCCTGGACGCCGACGAGGCGGCCTCTGTGGCGCGCTCAGGGCTGCTCCTGGACGCCCGCGCGGCCGAGCGCTACCGCGGTGACGTCGAGCCGATCGACCGTGTCGGCGGCCACATCCCGGGTGCGGTCTCCGCGCCGACCACGGAGAACGTCACGGAGGACGGCACTTTCAAGCCGGCCGCCGAACTCGCGTTCCGCTTCAACTCCCTGGGGGTGTCCGACACTTCCGAGGTCGGCGTCTACTGCGGCTCCGGAGTGTCCGGCGCCCACGAGGTGCTGGCGCTCGCGGTGGCCGGGATCCCGGCGTCGCTGTATGTCGGCTCCTGGTCGGAGTGGTCCTCGGACGAGTCACGGCCGGTGGCCAAGGGCCCCGATCCGCAGTAACCGACCGGTCATGCGCAGTCGGGCCCCGCACCGGCCGGTGCGGGGCCCGACTGCTGCCTGTTGCTCTTGTTACTCCTGTTACTCCTGCTTCTTGCGCCGCGTGCCGAAGACGATCTCGTCCCAGCTGGGCACCGCGGCGCGCCGCCCGGGCCGTACGCCGTCGGCCTCGGCCTGGCGGTCGGTGGTGCCGGTGAGGCGGTCGCGGTGGCTGGCCACCGAGCGGGGCATCAGGACGTCCGCGTACGCCGAACCCGCGCCGGCCGACGCCGCCGGGGGCTCTTCGGCCTCAGGGTCCTGCTCGTCCTCCTCCGCGGGCGGCAGGTCCGTGGTCGGCAGCGCGGGGCGCTCCGGCACGATCATGTCGCCGCGGAAGCTCGGCACCGCCTCCAGGAGGCTGGTGAGCGAGTCGCGCTCCGCCTCCGATACGGCTGCGGTCGCGGCCGTGGCGGTGTTCTCCTCCGCGGGCTCCGGGGGCGGCGGCCCGCTGGGGCGGTCCAACTGCCGGTCCAGGGCGCGGTCCAGCGGCCGGTCGAGCGCGGGCCTGTCCCGGGGCAGCCGGGCGATGCGCGGCACGAACGGGAAGCTGGGCTCCGGCGCGGCGATGTCGTCCGTCTCGCCGATCAGCGAGCGCGCCTCGTCGTCGACTGCCTGTACGAGCCGCCGCGGCGGGTCGTACGTCCAGCTCGCGGAGTGCGGTTCGGTCGCGACGCAGTAGACGAGCAGGACCTCCCAGGTGCCGTCGTCGCGGCGCCAGGAGTCCCACTGGACGGTCTCCTTGTCGGCGCCGCGCAGGAGCAGTCGCTCCGATACGGCCTCGCCGAGCTGGGGTCCGGTGTTCTCGCCGGGACGGCGCACGGGGGTCTTCCGGGCCCGCTCGGCCATGAAGGCGCGCTCGGCGAGCACGGGTCCTTCGAAGCGGCGGACGCGATCGACGGGAATTCCCGCGAGCGAGGCGACTTCCTCCGCGCTGGCACCGGCTCGTATCCGTGCCTGGATGTCGCGGGGGCGGAGGTGGCTCTCCACCTCGATCTCGATCTGGCCGAGACGCGGTCGGTCGCCGCGCACCGCCGCGCGCAGCCGCTCGTCGATCGGAAGCGTGTACTCCGTGCTGTCCGCAGCTTTGAGCACCAGCCGTGTGCCGTCGTTGCTGACGGCCACGACACGCAGTTCGGGCATGGGAACCTCCCGGGTGGTGCCTGCCGACGTCACGTGCGTCGCTGCTTCCGCTAGTCGAGTGTGGCCTGCCCGGGTGCAGCCTGCCACAACCTTGCCGAGTTGCCCGGCGTGTCGGGCATGGGCCCAAGGTCGCCGTTATGGCACGGTTACCTTTTCGCAACTCTCAGTGACCACTTCGGTCACCCTGTGCGGCGAGCCCCCTCCCGGCGGTCCTGGAAGGCCCCCGGGCACCCAGGTGGGAGACCGGACCCAGGGCTCGCAACAGTACTCCATTCGGGCCACGCGGGTGGTCCGCCGCGCCGCTGAACTTCTCGCAGGGGACGGGAGTTGGCGCCCGGGGATACCCGGGCAGGGTGGTGCATGAGTGGCACACTTCACTGAATCTCCAGAAACGGAACTATCCACTTCACCCATACGTCCCTTTCTCGTGCAGTCAGCCGAGAAAGGGAGGCAAGGGTCTGAGATGGGTGAAAAGCCGGATTCGGGGGAGCCGAAGCAGAAGCGGCGCCTCGACCTGAGTGTGCCGCAGGTGGCGGGAAGCGCGGTGGCCGCGGTCGTGGCGGCCAAGCTCGCCTCGAGTTTCGGGGTCTACGGCACGATCCTCGGCGCCGGTGTGGTGAGCGCGGTCGCGACGTGCGGCGGCACGGTCTTCCAGCACTTCTTCAGTCGTACGGGTGAGCAGATACGCGACGTCGCGGTGCAGGCCAAGCCGCGGGCGCACCAGGTCCCCGTGACCGATGCCGCGGGCGTGCCGGTGGCGGAGACCTTCAGATCGGCGGCTTACACGGAGGTGGGGTCGGGCACGGGCGCGGAGCGCTTTACGGCGACGGGGCCCGTAAAGACCACCTGGGGGAGAACAGTTGACGCTGATCGCACGACAGTGCTGCCCGTGGCGGGCGCCGGTGCTGGTGCCGACGCCGATGCCGAGAAGACCCAGTTGCTCGGATCGGTCGACGCCACGCAGTTGATGCCGCGGGACGACGCGACGCGCGTGCTGCGGCAGACGTCCCCCGCTGTGCCGGTCGAATCGCCGCTCCCCTCGGACGAGTTCACGGACGGCACCACCCACCGCACGCAGGTCCGCAGCTGGAAGCGTCCGCTGATCGCCGCAGCGGTGGTCTTTGGCGTGGCCATGGCCGGGATCACGACGTACGAGATCGTCTCCGGCGAGGACTTCAGCGGGGGACACGGCACCACGATCAGCAACAGCTTCACGGGCCGGGACAGTTCCCCGAAGCAGCCCTCCACGCCCTCGACCGGCCCCTCCGATCAGCCGTCCGGCGGCGCTTCCACCGGCACGGGCGATGGTTCGCAGCAGGGTGGCGGCGCGTCGCAGGACCCGAACGGGTCGAACTCGCAGACGCCGGACAACGGCAGCGGCTCGGACTCCGATTCGAAGACGGATCCGGGCAAGGACAAGGGGTCGGACTCCGGCTCGGACTCGAAGGACGACGGTTCCAAGACGGACCCGACACCCACGCCCACGCCGACCCCGACACCGACGCCGACCCACACGGGCGACACCGGCAGCGGGGACGACGCACAGCAGGACGACACCCTTGCCCCGTAGGCGTACGGTTCAGTCGCCCAGGACGCGGCGCAGGTAGTCGTTGCCGAACAGACGGTCCGGGTCCAGGCGGTCGCGCAGGGCCGTGAACTCGCCGAAGCGCGGATAGGCCTGCGCGAAGTACTCGGCCCCGCGCGTGTGGATCTTGCCCCAGTGGGGCCGGCCCTCGTGCGCGGTGAAGATCCGCTCGGCGGCGGTGAAGTACGCCTGATAGGGCGTGCCCCGGTACATGTGTACGGCGATGTACGCGCTCTCCCGGCCCGAGGCCGTGGAGAGCGTGATGTCGTCAGCGGGCGCCGTGCGGACCTCCACGGGGAAGCTGATCCGCAGATCGGAACGCTCCACCATGGCCTTCAGTTCACGCAGCGTCTCGACCAGGGCCGCACGCGGGACGGCGTACTCCATCTCCATGAAGCGCACGCGGCGCGGGCTTGTGAAGACCTTGTAGGGGATGTCCGTGTAGGTCCGGGCGGAGAGCGCCTTGCTGGAGATCTTGGCGATGCCGGGGATGGTCGCGGGGACGGCTCTGCCGAGCGAGTTGACCACCTGGAAGAGGCCGTTGGAGAGAATTTCGTCCTCTACGAAGGCGCTGATTTTCCCGGGCGGGGCCGCGGGGCCCGCGCTGCGGTTGTTGCGCTTGGTGGTGCAGTTGCCGGTGTGCGGGAACCAGTAGAACTCGAAGTGCTCGTTCTCGGCGTAGAGCGCGTCGAACTCGCCGGTGACCTTGTCGAAGGTCATCGGTTCCTCGCGGGCGGTGAGGAAGAAGATCGGTTCGACGGCGAAGGTGATCGCGCTGATCACGCCGAGCGCGCCGAGGCCGATCCGGGCCGCGGCGAAGACCTCGGGATTCTCCTTCTCGGAGCAGGTGAGGACCCTGCCGTCCGCCGTGACCAGCTCAAGTGCCGTGATCTGTGCGGAGATGGACGCCGAGTCACGGCCCGTGCCGTGCGTTCCGGTGCTGATCGCGCCCGAGACCGTCTGCTCCATGATGTCGCCCATGTTCGTGAGCGAGAGGCCCTCGCGGGCGAGCGCCGCGTTCAGGCGCTTCAGCGGAGTCCCGGCCTCCACGGTGACCGTGCCGGCCTCGCGGTCGATCTTCCTGATGCCGGTGAGGAGTTCGGGGCGTATCAGGAGGCCGTCGGTGGCCGCCGCCGCCGTGAAGGAGTGGCCGGTGCCGACCGGCTTCACCCTCAGGCCGTCCTCCCTGGCCTGCCGCAGCGCGGCGGAGAGCTCGTCGACCGACGCGGGGGTGACCTCCCTGGCCGGGCGGGCGGTGACGTTGCCCGCCCAGTTACGCCATGCTGCCGCGCTCTTCCCGCTGCCCGTGCCCGTTGCCGTGCTCATGGGTCCCTCCCCGTTGCGGAACCGGCTTCTTCAGCCGGCGATACCCAAGGAACCCGACCGCCACCGCGGCGGCCCCGGAGAATCCGGGGACCGCGTACCCGGCGTCCGATCCGGCGGAGTCGATGACCCAGCCGGCCGCGGAGGAGCCGAGCGCGACGCCGACCGCGAGTCCGGTGCTCACCCAGGTCATGCCCTCGGTCAGCTTCGCGCGTGGTACGTGCTGTTCGACGAGGGCCATCGTCGTGATCATGGTCGGTGCTATGGAGAGGCCCGCGATGAACAACGCCACGGCCAGAAACGGCAGGTTCCCGACCAACTGAAGCGGGATCATACTCACGGCCATCGCACAGACACCCAGCAGCCACCTCGGGGCCGGAGCGCCCTTGAAGTGCATGAGACCGAAGGCCGCCCCCGCAACACAGGAGCCGAGCGCGTACACCGCGAGCACCAGACTCGCCGCGGCCTTGTGGCCGTGGTCCTCGGCGTACGCGACGGTCACCACGTCGATCGAGCCGAAGATCGCACCTGTCGCCACGAAGGTCGCGACCAGGACCTGCAGCCCTCCGGAGCGCAACGCCGAGCCCTTGGTGTGGTGTTCACGCCCCTGCGGCACCGGCTCGGTGGCGCGCTGGGCCGTCAGCCAGAAGACACCCACGGCCAGGAAGACCCCTGCCAGGAGCGGCCCGGCCTCGGGGAACCACGCCGTGGAGAGCCCGATCGAGATGATCGGTCCGAAGATGAAGCAGACCTCGTCCACCACGGACTCGAAGGAGTACGCGGTGTGCAGCTGGGGAGTGTCCCGGTAGAGGACCGCCCAGCGCGACCTGATCATCGAGCCCACGCTCGGCACACAGCCCACGAGGGCGGCGAAGACGAAGAGCGTGAAGTCCGGGAGCGCGAGCTTCGCGGAGAGCAGGAGACCGGCGACCGCGGTCAGGGACGCCAGGGTCGCGGGGCGCAGCACCCGGCGCTGGCCGTACCGGTCGACCAGGCGCGAGATCTGCGGGCCGATCGCCGCGGCGGACAGCGCGACGGTCGCGGAGAGCGCGCCCGCGAGTCCGTACCGCCCGGTGAGCTGGGACACCATCGTCACGATGCCGATGCCCATCATCGACAGCGGCATCCGGCCGAGGAAGCCGGCCGTGGAGAACCCCTTGGTGCCGGGGGCGGCGAAGATGGCGCGGTAGGGGCTCGGCACGTGGGACTCCGCTGAGGCGCCGGGGCGGTTCCGTGGGGACCCTGTACAGAGCTGCTCCGGTAAGGCGTAAAGGTGGTCGATACAGCTTACGGCTCCGACAGGGCCGAACGCACCGGGATTCTCCGGCTGTCAGTGGCGGGTGGCAGGATCGGATGCATGTCCGATGCGCTCGATGCCACTCCCTATGACGCCCTGCTGCTGCTCTCCTTCGGCGGCCCCGAAGGACCCGACGACGTAGTCCCGTTCCTGGAGAACGTGACGCGGGGCCGCGGCATCCCCAAGGAGCGGCTCAAGGAGGTGGGGCAGCATTACTTCCTGTTCGGCGGGGTCAGCCCGATCAACGACCAGAACCGCGCCCTGCTCGACGCCCTGCGCAAGGACTTCGCGGAGCACGGCCTGGACCTGCCGGTCTACTGGGGCAACCGCAATTGGGCGCCCTATCTGACCGACACCCTGCGCGAGCTCGTCCAGGACGGACACCGCCGGGTGCTGGTCCTCGCGACCAGCGCGTACGCCTCGTACTCGGGCTGCCGGCAGTACCGCGAGAACCTGGCGGACTCCCTCGCCGTGCTCGCGTCGGAGGGCCTGGAGCTGCCGCGCGTCGACAAGCTGCGGCATTACTTCAACCACCCCGGCTTCGTCCGCCCCATGATCGACGGCGTCCTTGAATCCCTGGCCGGCCTCCCCGAGGACGTCCGCGAAGGGGCGCACCTGGCCTTCACGACACACTCCATCCCGACCGCGGCAGCCGACACCTCGGGGCGCGTGGAGGACCACGGAGACGGCGGCGCGTACGTAGCCGAGCACCTGGACGTGGCACGGCTCATCGCCGACGCGGTGCGCGAGGAGACCGGCGTCGAGCACCCCTGGCAGCTCGTCTACCAGTCCCGCAGCGGCGCCCCGCACATCCCGTGGCTGGAGCCGGACATCTGTGACCACCTGGAGGAGCGGCACGCGGCCGGCGCGCCCGCGGTGGTCATGGTCCCGATCGGCTTCGTCTCGGACCACATGGAGGTCCTGTACGACCTCGACACCGAGGCCGAGGCGAAGGCCGCCGAACTGGGCCTGCCGGTCCGCCGCTCGGCCACGGTCGGCGCCGACCCGCGATTCGCCGCGGCGGTCCGGGACCTCGTCCTGGAGCGCGCCGCCACGGAGAACGGGCACAAGGTCGCGCCCTGCGCCCTGGGCACGCTCGGCGCGAGCCACGACCTGTGTCCGGTGGGCTGCTGCCCGGCCCGCGCCCCGAAGCCCGCTGCCGCGGGCGCCGACAGTCCGTACGTGTAACCCAGGCACCCCGCGCCCTCGCAGGCACCCCCGTAGGCACAAGGAGCTCCGTGACCGACCCCGCAGACCAGCAGCTGAAGGCCGAACTCCTCGGTGTCGCCCTGGAGGCCGCGCACCGCGCCGGGGTGTTCCTGCGCGAAGGCCGCCCGGACGACCTGGGGGTGGCCGCCACGAAGACGAGCGCCGTCGACGTGGTCACCGAGATGGACATCGCCTCGGAGAAGCTGATCACCGACTTCTTCGCCGAGCGCAGGCCGGACGACGGCGTGCTCGGCGAGGAAGGGGCGAGCTCCGAGGGCAGCAGCGGCATCCAGTGGGTGATCGACCCGATCGACGGCACCGTCAACTACCTCTACGGGCGCCCCGACTGGTCGGTGTCCATCGCGGCCCTCAAGGACGGCGAGACGCTCGTCGGAGTCGTGCACGCCCCGATGCGCGGCGAGACATACCGCGCGGTCCTCGGAGAGGGCGCCTTCGTCAACGACAAGCCCGCCCACACCCGCCCCGCGCCCCCGTTCGAACAGGCCCTCGTCGGCACAGGCTTCGGCTACGTCACCGAGCGCCGCGTCCGCCAGGCCGACGTGGCCCGGCAGCTGATCCCGCTGGTCCGGGACATCCGCAGGGGCGGCTCGGCGGCGATCGACCTGTGCGATGTGGCGCTCGGCCGCCTGGACGCGTACTACGAGCGTGGCCTCAACCCGTGGGACTTCGCGGCCGGTGACCTCATCGCCCGGGAGGCGGGCGCGCTGACCGGCGGGCGCCCCGGCCAGCCCCCCACGGGCGAGCTGACCATCGCGGCCCCGCCCGGCCTCTTCGAGGATCTGCAGGGCCGCCTGGAGGAGCTCGGCGCCTGGCACGACTGACGCACACAAGCGCTCGACCGGCGCACAGAAGGGCCCCGGCATCTCGTCCACAGATGCCGGGGCCCTTCCGTTCGCGTACTCGATCAGGCGTGCAGTACGCCGACCTCCACGCCGTGCTCGGCGGCCAGCCGGTGCAGGTCCTCCAGCTCGGCCTGCTCGACCTCGGCAAGGAAGTCGTCGCCCGTCTCACGGGCCATCGTGAGGTCGGACTCCGTGGCCTTTATGCGCTGCAGGAGTCCTGCGGTGAATGCGTCCATGGTTGCGCCCCCTCGGCTGGGTCGTGGGTCGATGGCACGGGGGTGTGCCCTCAAGAAGGGGCGATCACGTCTCGGGCCGCTCTGGAGAAAGCGTGTTGTGGCGCGCCACATACAAAGCGTGATCGCGGGGTGTGAGGTCGTCCTCCCCGGGCTCCCTTCCACGGAAACCTCAACCGCCCGAGGAAATCCCGCATTCCCGGGTCAGCACACCGTCTTACAGCCGGTTTATGACCGAAAGGGGCAGGATGGAGGCCACACCCCACGTACAGACCTGCCCTCAGGGGCACAGAGGAAGGACAGCGCCGTGCGCGTACTCGTCGTCGAGGACGAGCAACTGCTCGCCGATGCGGTGGCAACCGGACTTCGCCGGGAGGCCATGGCCGTCGACGTCGTGTACGACGGAGCGGCCGCCCTGGAACGCATCGGGGTCAATGACTACGACGTCGTGGTGCTCGACCGGGACCTCCCGCTCGTGCACGGGGACGACGTCTGCCGCAAGATCGTCGAGCTCGGCATGCCGACCCGCGTCCTGATGCTCACCGCGTCGGGCGACGTCAGCGACCGCGTCGAGGGCCTGGAGATCGGCGCCGACGACTATCTCCCCAAGCCTTTCGCGTTCAGCGAGCTCACGGCACGCGTGCGTGCCCTCGGGCGGCGTACGAGCGTCCCGCTGCCGCCCGTCCTGGAGCGCGCCGGGATCAAGCTCGACCCCAACCGCCGCGAGATCTTCCGCGACGGCAAGGAGATCCAGCTGGCGCCCAAGGAGTTCGCGGTCCTCGAAGTGCTGCTGCGCAGCGAGGGCGCCGTCGTCTCCGCCGAGCAGCTCCTGGAGAAGGCCTGGGACGAGAACACCGACCCGTTCACGAACGTGGTCAGGGTGACCGTCATGACCCTGCGGCGGAAGCTCGGCGAGCCCGCCGTCATCGTGACGGTGCCCGGCTCCGGCTACCGGATCTGATCCCCGGTGGCCGCGACCCCGGCGCCACCAGCGGCGCCGCCGAAGCCGACGTGGGACCCGAGGAAGGCCGAACCGCCCTTCCCGTGGCTGCGCCCCACGATCCGTATACGCCTCACCCTGCTCTACGGCGGGATGTTCCTGATCGCGGGCATCCTGCTGCTCTCGATCATCTATCTGCTGGCCGCGCAGGCCCTGAACGTGGGCAGCGACCTGCCGTTCAAGATCGTCTCGGGGCAGGTGGCAAGCGACACCTGCAACTTCCCGTCGTCGCCGTCCGCCGGTGAGCTCAACAACGCCATGAACGCCTGCGTCAACGAACAGCGCCAGCACGCCCTGGACAACCTCCTGAGCCGCTCGCTGCTCGCCCTGCTCGGGCTCGCCGTGATCGCCTTCGCCTTCGGGTACGCGATGGCGGGCCGCGTCCTGTCACCGCTCGGCCGCATCACGCGCACCGCGCGCAGGGTGGCCGGCACGGACCTGTCCCGGCGCATCGAACTCGACGGCCCCGACGACGAGTTGAAGGAGCTCTCGGACACCTTCGACGAGATGCTCGACCGCCTGGAGCGCGCCTTCACCGCTCAGCAGCGGTTCGTCGGGAACGCCTCGCACGAACTGCGCACACCGCTCGCGATCAACCGCACGCTCCTCGAGGTGCAGCTCTCCGACCCCGCGGCGCCCCCTGAGCTCCAGCAGCTCGGCAAGACGCTGCTGGCCACCAACGAGCGCAGTGAGCAGCTCGTGGAGGGCCTCCTGCTGCTCGCCCGCAGCGACAACCAGATCGTGGAGCGCAAACCCGTCGACCTCGCCGAGGTCGCCTCGCGCGCCATCGACCAGGTGCGCACCGAAGCCGACGCGAAGAGCGTCGAGATCCGCGGGGAGCGCGGCCCGGCCGTCGTCCAGGGCAACGGCGTCCTGCTGGAGCGCATCGCCCTGAACCTCGTACAGAACGCCGTTCGGTACAACGCCCCGCAGGACGGCTGGATCGAGGTCACCACCGAGGCCCAGCACGGCCAGGCGGTCCTCGTGGTGTCGAACACGGGTCCTGTGGTGCCGGCGTACGAGATCGACAACCTCTTCGAGCCGTTCAGGCGGCTGCGGACCGAGCGCACGGGCAGCGACAAGGGCGTGGGACTCGGCCTGTCGATCGCCCGGTCGGTGGCGCGGGCCCACGGGGGCCGTATCATCGCGGAGCCGCGCGAGGGGGGTGGGCTCGTGATGCGAGTCACCCTTCCCCTCTGAGATGCTGCCGCGGGCTCGCCGCGATGTTCGCTTTTAGCGGAATTTTCGGGACCTGATCCAGGAGATTTCGTGTGCGATCGATCACAGGGGCGAATTTTCGGCCATCTACTCTCTGTGATCGTGAAAGTCGTTGGAAAGCCGGGAAAATCCGGGTTTTCAGGGGTCTTGATCACGGGAAGTACACGGGGTGGCGCCCGTGGAGTGCGACATTCGGACCGTGTACGGTCCCGATCGCCATCCAAACCGATCACCTCCCAAGGGGTGCGGTTGGGTGTCGATTGAGTAACAGACCTTGATGTGAGGCAAAATCTCCGCCTCAGGTCGGGCACAAGTCCGGCCTCTCACGCGTTACGTGCGCTGAGACACCGCAGACACCCAGAGGGGGAGAGCGACATGGCAACGGACTACGACACCCCACGCAAGACCGACGATGACGTCAACGAGGACAGCATCGAGGAACTCAAGGCGCGGCGGAACGACAAGTCGACGTCGGCCGTAGACGTCGACGAGTTCGAGGCCGCCGAAGGCCTTGAGCTGCCCGGCGCGGACCTTTCGAACGAGGAGCTCGCCGTTCGGGTGCTCCCGAAGCAGCAGGACGAGTTCACCTGCATGAGCTGCTTCCTGGTGCACCACCGCAGCCAGCTGGCCAAGGAGAAGAACGGCCAGCCGATCTGCCGCGACTGCGACTAGGGCAGGGTCGGCCGTGACTGGCTCGACCCCGCCGAGGAAGCGCCGCTTCCGCAAGCGCGGAGCGGACCAAGAAAGCGCCACCCACGACGGCGTGCGTGACGACGAGCGGGGCTCTTCCCCCACAGGAACAGCCTCGCTCGGACCAGCGGACGCCCTTGAGGTGGCACACGAAGTGGCAGACGACGAGACGGCGGCCGACAAGGCGTCTTGGACCAGAGCGTCCAAGGGTCGCGTTGCCGCCGTCACGGACGGAGTCAAGGCGGGCGTGCGCAAAAGCGGACGCGGCGCCAAGGCCGGGATCGGCTATCTCGCCGACCGGGTCATCGAGAACGCCCCGCGGATCCCGGTCCGTGACCTGGGCACCCTCCGCAAGCAGTTCCCGGGCCTCGGCCCCGAGCAGCTCGCGGACAAACTCATCGCCGGCGCGGCCAACGCGACCTCCACGGTCGGGGCCGGTGTCGGCGCCGCCGCGATGATGCCGGTGCCGCCCGCGATGCCCGCGGAACTGGCCGCCGAGATCACCGGCGTCGCGGCCATAGAGCTCAAGCTGATCGCCGAACTCCACGAGGTCTACGGCCTGCGCCCGCCGGGCAATCTCAAGGAGCGCAGCACCGCCTACCTCACCGCGTGGACCGAGGAGCGCGGCATCGACGTGGTGAAGCCCGCCTCGATCAACGCGGCCCTCGGCGGTCAGATGAAGCGCGAGCTGCGCCAGCAGATCATGAAGCGCATGGTGCGCAACCTCCCGAACCTGATGCCCTTCATGGTGGGCGCCGCGGTCGGGGCGGTGATGAACCGCCGTGACACCAAGAAGCTCGCTGAGCGGGTCCGTGCGGACCTGCGGAGGGCGCAGGTGCCCTGGGATGCCCTGCCCGCGCTGCCGCCCCTTGAGCAGCCCCTCAAGCCTCTGGACCCCTTGCGCCCGGAAGGGCCGCCCAAGGAGCTGGGGCGCTGACCGGCCCGGCCCCGACTACGACGCCCGCACCGCCGTCAGCGCCGCGGCGAGCGCCTCGGGGTGCCGCGTCGACACGTACACGTACGGAGTCGGGTCCTGAGGATCCGTGATCTCTACGCGCAGCGCCGTGGGGATGTAGGCGCGCAGCAGCATGAAGGCGCGCGCGTCGGCCTTCTGGCCGCGCCAGGCACGCGCCTCCTCCGCGTCGAGCACCTCCGGCTCTCCCAGCGCGGAGACCGGGATCTTCGCGTCCCCCATGACGAGCGAGCCCGCCACCACGCGGATCCGGGGGGAGCCGTACGAACTGGTGACCACCGCGGCGACCGCCGTCCCGCCCACCAGGCCCCCCAGCAGCGGCAGGGTCCCGAAGGGGACCATGACCAGCGCCGCCGCGATGCCCACCAGGAGCGAGACAAACCACCAGGAACGGGGCGCCGTCAGGCGTTCTTCGTAAGGCTGCATGTTCCCAAGCTTGGCATGATGAGAAGAGGTGGTGGACTCGCGGGTAAGGTCTGCGGCTGTGAGTGGTACTTCTGCAGCTCTGACGCCCCCGGCCGACGCAATAGCGCCCGTCCGCCACCCCGACGCGCCCGCCCCCGGCGAGCTCATCGGAGCCCACTACGAGCACTGCTTCGGCTGTGGTGAGGGGCAGGCCCACGGGCTGCACCTCGCGACGCGTGCCGGTGAAGGTGTGGGCGTCACCGCGGAGTTCACGGTCCGGGAGGCCCACCAGGGCGCGCCGGGCCTCGCCCACGGCGGGGTGCTCGCCACGGCGCTCGACGAGACGCTCGGCTCGCTGAACTGGCTGCTGCGGGTGATCGCCGTGACCGGTCGGCTCGAGACCGACTTCGCGCGCCCCGTGCCGCTGGGCACCGTGCTCTTCCTTGAGGCCGAGGTCACCGCCGTCTCCGGGCGGAAGATCTACTCCCGGGCCACCGGGCGGATCGGCGGCCCCGACGGGCCTGTCGCCGTCCGTGCCGAGGCCCTCTTCATCGAGGTCAAGGTCGACCACTTCATCGACAACGGCCGCCCCGAGGAGATCCGGGCCGCCATGGACGACCCGGACCAGATCCGGCGCGCACGCGCTTTCGAGGTGAACCCGTGACCCCCGTATCCGTGACCCCCGTATCCCGCCCGGAACTCGACGTCCTGATCCGTCGCGTCGACCCCGAAGTGCCGCTGCCGTCGTACGCCAAGCCCGGCGACGCCGGAGCGGATCTGCGGACCACCGAAGCCTGTGAACTCGCGCCGGGTGAGCGCGTGGTGCTGCCGACCGGAGTGTCTGTCGCGCTGCCGGAGGGGTACGCGGCCTTCGTGCACCCGCGTTCCGGGCTCGCCGCCCGCTGCGGTGTCGCCCTGGTGAATGCCCCAGGGACGGTGGATGCCGGGTACCGTGGAGAGATCAAGGTGATCGTGGTGAATCTCGACCCGCGCGAGTCCGTGCGGTTCGAGCGCTTCGACCGGATTGCCCAACTGGTCGTCCAGCAGGTCGAGAAGGTGCGCTTCCGGGAGGTGGCGGAGCTTCCCGACTCGGCGCGGGCCGAGGGGGGCTTCGGGTCCACCGGCGGTCATGCCGCCGTGGGTGCCGGCTCGGGTGAACAAACGGGTGGGAATCGATACGCATCGGTCGTATCTGACCGGGAAGGACAGTGACGTGTTCGGACGTCGCAAGAAGGACAGTGCCGCCGAGGACGCGGCGGGCGAGGCCGAGCAGGTCGTCGAGGACCCTGACGGTGCCGACACCGACGACTCGGCCGCGGCTCCGTCGCGCGTGAGGCTCGAGCCCGAGCCCCGTCCCGACGGTCCCTGGGACGTCTCGGAAGTCCGCGAGCCCGGCGAGGGGCGCGTGGACCTGGGCGGCCTCTTCGTGCCCGGTGTCGAGGGCATGGAGCTGCGGGTGGAGGTCGCGGGTGACGCGATCGTCGCCGCGACCGTCGTGCTCCAGGACAGCGCCATCCAGCTGCAGGGCTTCGCCGCCCCCAAGAAGCAGGGCATCTGGGGCGAGGTCCGCGAGGAGATCGCCTCGGGCATCACCCAGCAGGGCGGTGTCATCGACGAGGTCGAGGGCCCCCTCGGCTGGGAGCTGCGCGCGCAGGTGCCGGTGCAGCTGCCGGACGGCACGGGCGGGGTGCAGGTCGTGCGCTTCATCGGCGTCGACGGACCGCGGTGGTTCCTGCGCGGGGTCATCTCCGGCCAGGGTGCGGTGCAGCCGCAGGCCGCGGGTCTTCTGGAGCAGATCTTCCGGGACACCGTCATCGTGCGCGGTGAGGGCCCGATGGCTCCCCGTGACCCGATCGTCCTGAAGCTGCCGGACGACGCCCAGATGGTCGCCGAAGGCACCGTCCAGCAGGAGCAGCAGGAAGGCTCCCGCTTCTCGGGCGGCATGGGCCAGCTCCAGCGGGGCCCCGAGATCACCGAGGTGCGCTGAGGCGCCACCAGTCGCAGGCCGATGGGCCGTACTCCCTGACGGGAGTGCGGCCCATCGGCTTTTTCATGGACTGGTATGGAACGGCGTATGAGATTCGTCAATGGATTGGCCCGGGCCGTAAGGGAGGCGTCAACGGCGGTCAATTCCGGCCATGGAGGGGGTTTGCTCAAGACGTCAGACCACCCGAATCTCATCTAGGAGCACACGATGGCCGACGTGGCCTTCGTCGTCACCACGATCGCCGTTTTCGCGTTGGTGGCACTTGTCGCCAAGGGGGTGGCGAAGCTGTGACTGCCGAGAACATTGTCGGCCTCGTCGTGGCCGTCTCCCTGCTGGGTTATCTCATTCTCGCTCTCGTGTTCCCGGAGAGGTTCTGAGTACGTGATAAGCCCTGTTCTTGCTGGTGTGCTCCAGCTGCTGGCGCTGATGGCGGCGCTGGCCCTCGCATACCGTCCCCTCGGCGACCACATGGCCAGGGTCTACTCCTCCGACAAGCATCTGCGGGTGGAGAAGTGGATCTACAAGGGCATTGGCGCCAACCCGAATGCCGAGATGCGCTGGCCCGCCTATCTGCGCGGGGTCCTGGCGTTCTCCGCGGTGAGCGTGCTCTTCCTCTATCTGCTGCAGCGGCTGCAGGGTTCGCTGCCCGGATCGCTGGGGTTCAGGTCGATCGATCCGGACCAGGCGTTCAACACCGCGGCCTCGTTCGTGGCGAACACCAACTGGCAGTCGTACTACGGCGAGCAGGCCATGGGCCACGTCGTGCAGACCGGCGGCCTCGCGGTACAGAACTTCGTCTCCGCGGCCGTCGGCATCGCCGTGGCCGTCGCGCTGGTGCGCGGGTTCGCCCGTTCCCGCACCGGCGAGTTGGGGAATTTCTGGGCGGACCTAGTACGCGGTGTCGTACGCATTCTCATTCCGGTCTCGGTGATCGGCGCCCTCATACTGGTCGCCTGTGGCGCGATCCAGAACTTCTCCGGCATCCATGAGGTCGGGCAGTTCATGGGCGGCACACAGGAATGGAACGGCGGGGCGGTGGCCTCGCAGGAGGTCATCAAGGAACTGGGGACGAATGGCGGCGGGTATTTCAACGCGAACTCCGCCCACCCCTTCGAGAATCCCAACGCCTTCTCCAACCTGTTCGAGGTATTTCTGATCCTGGTGATCCCGTTCGCGCTGACCCGCACCTTCGGTCGCATGGTGGGCAGCCTGCGGCAGGGATACGCGATCCTGGCGACGATGGTGACGATCTGGGTCGGATTCACCGCGCTGATGATGTGGACGGAGTTCCATCACGGCGGTCCCGCCTTCGACATCGCGGGTGGGGCGATGGAAGGCAAGGAGACGCGGTTCGGAATCGGCGGATCGGCGATCTTCTCGGTCGCCACGACGCTCACCTCGACCGGTGCCGTGAATTCCTTTCACTCCTCGAACACCGGTTTTGGCGGCGGCCTTGATCTGCTGGGAATGCAGCTCGGAGAAATCGCGCCGGGCGGCACCGGATCGGGTCTCTACGGCATGCTGATCATGGCGATCATCGCGGTGTTCATCGCGGGACTGATGGTGGGCCGTACGCCGGAGTACCTGGGCAAGAAGATCGGCACCCGCGAGATCAAGCTCGCGGCCTGCTACATCCTCATCACCCCCGCTCTCGTGCTCGGCTTCACGGCGGTGTCGATGGCACTGCCCACGCCCAAGGACTCGATGCTCAACTCCGGGGCGCACGGCTTCTCCGAGATCCTCTACGCCTACACATCGGGCGCGAACAACAACGGCTCGGCATTCGCGGGGCTGAGCGCGGACACGAACTGGTTCAACACCACGATCGGCCTCGCGATGCTCCTGGGCCGCTTCCTGCCGATGGTCTTCGTGCTGGCGCTGGCGGGTTCGCTGGCGGAGCAGAAGCCGATCCCGGCGACGGCGGGCACGCTGCGTACGGAGAAACCGCTGTTCACCGGGTTGCTGGTCGGCAGCATCATGATCATCACCGGTCTGACCTACTTCCCGGCGCTCGCGCTTGGGCCGCTGGCCGAGGGGCTTGCGTCATGACCACCGACATAGAGAAGCAAGAGGAGCCCGGCTCCATGTCCACCGTTACCCCCACTCCCACCCGCGCACCGCACCAGGACGTGACCGGCGGGCACAAGGACGACGGCCGGGTCGGCGGGGGCCTGTTCGACCCCAGGCAACTTCTCAAGTCCTTTCCGGACGCCGTGAAGAAGCTCGATCCGCGGGTGATGATCAAGTCTCCCGTGATGTTCGTGGTGCTCGTCGGCTCGGTGATCACCACGGTCCTGGCTCTCAAGGACCCGGGGGACTTGTTCGGCTGGGCCATCGCCGGCTGGCTGTGGCTGACGACGGTCTTCGCCAACCTGGCGGAGGCGGTGGCCGAGGGCCGCGGCAAGGCGCAGGCGGACACGCTGCGCAAGGCCAAGACCGACACGGTCGCGCGCCGGCTGAACGGCACGGCCGAGGAGCAGGTGCCCGGCACGGAGCTGCGCGTCGGCGACCTCGTGGTCTGCGAGGCGGGCGATGTGATCCCCGGGGACGGTGACGTCGTCGAGGGGGTCGCGAGCGTCGACGAGTCGGCGATCACCGGCGAATCGGCCCCGGTCATCCGGGAGTCGGGCGGCGACCGGTCCGCGGTCACGGGTGGCACGAAGGTGCTTTCCGACCGCGTCGTCATCAAGATCACGACGAAGCCGGGCGAGACGTTCATCGACCGGATGATCAACCTGGTCGAGGGCGCGGCCCGGCAGAAGACGCCCAACGAGATCGCCCTCAACATCCTGCTGGCGTCCCTCACCATCGTCTTCCTGCTCGCGGTCGTCACGCTCCAGCCGTTCGCCGTGTACGCCGGTGCCGAGCAGTCCATGATCGTGCTGGCCGCCCTCCTGGTGTGCCTGATTCCCACGACCATCGGCGCACTGCTCTCCGCGATCGGCATCGCGGGCATGGACCGCCTGGTCCAGCGCAACGTCCTCGCCATGTCGGGCCGGGCCGTCGAGGCCGCCGGTGATGTGTCCACGCTGCTCCTGGACAAGACCGGCACCATCACCCTCGGCAATCGTCAGGCCGCCGAGTTCGTGCCGGTGCGCGGGACGACCGAGGCCGAGCTCGCGGACGCCGCCCAGCTCTCGTCACTGGCCGACGAGACGCCGGAGGGCCGCTCCGTCGTCGTACTGGCGAAGGAGAAGTACGGGCTCCGCGAGCGCCACCAGGGGGAGTTGGCGGGGGCCGAGTGGGTCGCCTTCACGGCACAGACGCGCATGTCGGGCGTCGACCTCTTCGAAGGCGGTACCGGCCGCAAGGTCCGCAAGGGCGCCGCCGGTTCGGTCGTCGCCTGGGTCACCGAGCACGGCGGCACGGTCTCCAAGGACGCCCAGGAGCTGACCGACTCCATCGCCCAGGCCGGTGGCACACCGCTGCTCGTCGCCGCCGAGGACGGCAAGGGAGCGCGCGTACTCGGCGTCATCCACCTCAAGGACGTCGTCAAGGACGGCATGCGGGAGCGGTTCGACGAGCTGCGCCGGATGGGCATCAAGACGGTCATGATCACGGGTGACAACCCGCTGACCGCCAAGGCCATCGCGGACGAGGCGGGCGTGGACGACTTCCTCGCCGAGGCCACGCCCGAGGACAAGATGGCGCTGATCAAGCGCGAGCAGGCCGGTGGCAAGCTCGTCGCGATGACCGGTGACGGCACGAACGACGCGCCGGCCCTTGCCCAGGCCGACGTGGGCGTGGCGATGAACACCGGGACCTCGGCCGCCAAGGAGGCCGGGAACATGGTGGATCTGGACTCCAACCCCACCAAGCTCATCGAGATCGTCGAGATCGGCAAGCAACTCCTGATCACGCGGGGCGCGTTGACGACCTTCTCGATCGCCAACGACGTGGCGAAGTACTTCGCGATCATCCCCGCCATGTTCGCGGTGGTCTATCCGGGCCTCGACAAGCTCAACATCATGAACCTGTCGTCTCCGGAGTCGGCGATTCTGTCCGCCGTCGTCTTCAACGCGCTCATCATCATCGCCCTCGTGCCGCTGGCCCTGAAGGGCGTGCGCTACCGGCCGATGAGCGCCGACAGGATGCTGCGGCGCAACCTCGGGATCTACGGGCTCGGCGGTCTCATCGCCCCGTTCATCGGCATCAAGATCATCGATCTGGTCATCTCCCTCATCCCCGGGCTGTAATTTCTGGAAAGCGTGCTATTCGTCATGAACAACTCCGTTGTAAGTACGGCGCGGTTGCTGGGGGCGGGCCTGCGTGCCCTGCTCGTGCTGACCGTGATCTGCGGTGTCGTCTATCCGCTGGCCGTGACGGGCATCGCCCAGGGTCTGTTCGGCAACAAGGCCAACGGCTCCGAGATCAAGAGCGAGGGGAAGGTCGTCGGTTCCGAGCTCATCGGACAGAGGTACGACCTGCCCCTGAAGAAGGGCCAGGAGACGCCGGCGCCCGACCTGAAGTGGTTCCAGCCACGGCCGTCCAACGGCCTCGGTTCCAACCGGGACGCGGGTGTGAACACGCGGTACGACCTGATCCTGTCCGGGGCGACGAACCTGTCCGGCGACAACAAGGACCTCATCGCGAACGTCAGGGCCGCCAAGGCCGCCGTGGTCAAGGACAACTCCACGGCCGGCTTCAAGGTCAAGCCCTCGGAGGTACCGGCCGAGGCCGTCACCTCCTCGGGTTCGGGTCTGGACCCGCACATCTCCCCTCAGTACGCGGAGTTGCAGGCTCACCGGGTCGCGGAGAAGAACGGCCTGGACGTGAACAAGGTCGAGAAGCTGGTCGGCGCGCACACCGACGGGCGGATCCTCGGCTTCATGGGGGAGCCCCGCGTGAACGTCCTCCAGCTCAACGTCGCGCTGAAGGAGCTTGTGGCCGCCAAGGGCTGACGCCCGCCCGACCCGCCTGTGGCCCGCGGTGATCCGGTCCTGCCGACCGGAGCGTCGCGGGCCGCCTTCGCGTACGCAGGCAGGCCCTCGGTCCTCGTGTCTTGACGTGAGCATGGTCTGTACCTATGGTCTCGGCCCAACACGCGTATTCAGAAAGGTACTTGAAGTTCACATACGAGAATGGATGGCCTTCGCATGGCTGACACCCCCACACCCGTGCGCCACCGCCGCAGAACCCGCACGACAGTCCTCGCGACCATCGCCTCCGTGGTGACCGCCCTGGTCGCCGCCCTCATCGCCTGGCCCGGCGCCGAACGAGCCGAGGCCGCGCCCAGTGCCTTCGCGCACCCCGGAGTCACCGTCTCCCGCGGCCAGCTGGACTTCACCAGGGAGAAGGTCAACGCCGGCGCCCAGCCCTGGAAGGGCGCATACGACCAGATGATGGGGAGCAAGTACGCCTCCCTGTCGCGCACCCCCAAGCCCCGCGCGATCGTCGAGTGCGGCTCCTACTCGGACCCCGACTACGGCTGCACGGACGAGCGTGAGGACGCGACAGCCGCGTACACCACGGCACTCGCCTGGTACGTCACCCGCGACGACCGCTACGCCAAGAAGTCCATCGAGCTGATGGACGCCTGGTCGGCCACCATCAAGGACCACACCAACAGCAACGCTCCGCTGCAGACCGGCTGGGCGGGATCGTCCTGGCCGCGGGCGGCCGAGATCATCAAGTACACGTACAGCGGCGCCTGGAGCAACTCGGGGCGCTTCGCGACGATGCTGCGGAACGTCTATCTGCCGAAGGTCATCAACGGCTCCAACTCCAACGGCAACTGGGAGCTTTCGATGATGGAGGCCGCCGTCGGCATCTCCGTCTTCCTGGAGGACAAGGCGTCGTACGACAAGGCGATGGCGAAGTTCCGCACGCGCACCGCCGCCTACGTCTACCTCGCCTCCGACGGCGCGCTGCCCAAGACGGTGCCGAGCCAGAACCTCGACACCCGCGAGAAGATCGTCAAGTACTGGCAGGGCCAGGGCACCTTCACCACCGGGCTCACCCAGGAGACCTGCCGCGACTTCACCCACACCGGATACGGACTCTCCGCGATCTCCCATGTCGCTGAGACCAGCCGCATCCAGGGCGAGGACCTCTACAGGACCGACGTCGGCGAGCGGCTGCGCCAGGGCCTCGGCTTCCACGCCAAGTACGAACTGGGTGAGGCACCGCCGAGCTCGCTCTGTGGCGGCTCCGTCGACCGGGGTCTCGGGCCGGTCACCGAGGTCGGCTACAACGCGCTCCACAACCGGCTCGGGCACGCCATGAGCAACACCCAGAAGCTCACCGAGCAGCAGCGCCCGGCGGGCTCCAACAACCTCTTCGTCGCCTGGGAGACCCTGACGCACGCGCAGAACCCGAGCTGAGTCGCTCCGGAACCCGCCACATCAGGGTTACGTCAAGGAGCACCCTCCCGTGCCCCATTGTCTGATTCGCGGCAATTGTTGGCCGTAAGGTCGACACTGCGTACAGAGCAGTTTCGGGAAGACAATGGGGCCATGGCACGCGGCAAGCTTCGGATATACCTCGGTTCGGCACCGGGCGTCGGCAAGACGTACGCCATGCTCTCCGAGGCGCACCGCCGCATCGAGCGCGGCACCGACTGCGTCGTCGCCTTCGTGGAGCACCACGACAGGCAGCGCACCGAGGTGATGCTGCACGGCCTGGAGCAGGTGCCCCGCAAGGACCTGGAGTACCGCGGCACCCTCTTCACCGAGATGGACGTGGACGCCGTACTGGAACGGGCGCCCGCCGTCGCCCTCGTGGACGAGCTGGCGCACACCAACGTCCCCGGCTCGCGCAACGCCAAGCGTTGGCAGGACGTCGAGGAGCTCCTCTCCGCGGGCATCGACGTCGTGTCGACCGTGAACATCCAGCACCTGGAGTCGCTCGGCGACGTCGTCGAGTCGATCACCGGCGTACGCCAGCGCGAGACGCTGCCGGACGAGGTGGTGCGCAGGGCCGACCAGATCGAGCTGGTCGACATGTCGCCACAGGCGCTGCGCCGCCGGATGGCACACGGCAACATCTACAAGTCCGACAAGGTCGACGCGGCCCTGTCCAACTACTTCCGGCCCGGCAACCTCACCGCCCTGCGCGAGCTCGCGCTGCTCTGGGTCGCCGACCGGGTCGACGAATACCTCCAGCAGTACCGCGGCGAGCACGGCATCCGCTCCACCTGGCAGGCCCGCGAGCGCATCGTCGTCGGCCTCACCGGCGGCCCCGAAGGCCGCACGCTGATCCGCCGTGCGTCGCGGATGGCCGCCAAGGGCTCCGGCAGCGAGATCCTCGCCGTCTACATCGCCCGCAGTGACGGCCTGACCGCGGCCTCGCCCAAGGAACTCGCGGTGCAGCGCACCCTCGTCGAGGACCTGGGCGGCACCTTCCACCACGTCATAGGCGACGACATACCGGCCGCGCTGCTGGACTTCGCCCGCGGTGTCAACGCCACCCAGATCGTTCTCGGCTCCTCGCGCCGCAAGGCCTGGCAGTACATCTTCGGGCCCGGCGTCGGGGCGACCGTGGCCCGCGAATCGGGTCCCGACCTGGACGTCCACATCGTCACGCACGGCGAGGTCGCCAAGGGGCGCGGCCTGCCCGTCGCGCGCGGGGCACGCCTTGGGCGGTCCCGGATCATCTGGGGCTGGCTGGTCGGGGTCGGCGGCCCAGCGCTCCTCACGCTGCTGCTCACCCATGTCGACGCACAGCTCGGCCTCGCCAACGACATGCTGCTCTTCCTGACACTGACGGTCGCCGCGGCACTCCTCGGCGGGCTCCTTCCGGCCCTCGCATCGGCCGCGTTCGGTTCGCTGCTCCTGAACTACTACTTCACGCCGCCGCTGCACCTGTGGACGATCTCCGACTCCAAGAACATCGTCGCCATCATCGTCTTCGTCAGCGTCGCGATCTCCGTCGCCTCCGTCGTGGACCTCGCCGCCCGCCGTACGCATCAGGCGGCCCGGCTGCGCGCGGAGTCGGAAATACTCTCGTTCCTTGCGGGCAGCGTGTTGCGCGGTGAGACGAGTCTTGACGCTCTCCTGGAGCGGGTGCGCGAGACCTTCGCCATGGAGTCCGTGGCCCTCCTCGAACGGGAGAGCGATGTCGCGCCCTGGACCTGCGCGGGCAGCGTGGGCCCCCGGCCGCTCGGCCGCCCCGAGGACGCGGACGTCGACATGCCGGTCGGCGACCACATGGCGCTCGCCCTGTCCGGCCGTGTCCTGCCCGCCGCGGACCGGCGCGTGCTCGCCGCGTTCGCCGCGCAGGCCGCCGTCGTCCTTGACCGCCAGCGCCTGAAGTCCGAGGCTGACCAGGCCCGCACCCTCGCCGAGGGCAACCGCATCCGCACGGCGCTGCTCGCCGCCGTCAGCCATGACCTGCGTACGCCCCTCGCGGGCATCAAGGCCGCTGTCTCCTCGCTGCGCTCCGACGACGTGTCCTGGTCCGAGGAGGACCAGGCCGAGCTCCTCAAGGGCATCGAGGACGGCGCCGACCGCCTGGACCACCTGGTCGGCAACCTCCTGGACATGTCACGCCTGCAGACCGGTACCGTCACCCCGCTGATCCGCGCGATCGACCTCGACGAGGTCGTCCCGATGGCGCTCGGCGGTGTCCCCGACGGCAGCGCGGAGCTCGACATCCCCGAGACGCTGCCCATGGTCTCCGTCGACAAGGGCCTCCTGGAGCGCGCGGTCGCCAACATCGTCGAGAACGCGGTCAAGTACAGCCTCGACGCCGAACCCGTCCTGGTGGCCGCGAGCACGCTAGGCGACCGCGTCGAACTGCGCGTCGTGGACCGCGGCCCCGGCGTCCCGGACGGAGCCAAGGACCGCATCTTCGAGCCCTTTCAGCGCTACGGTGACGCTCCGCGCGGCGCCGGCGTCGGTCTGGGCCTCGCGGTCGCCCGCGGTTTCGTCGAGGCCATGGGCGGCACGCTCGAAGCCGAGGACACCCCGGGCGGCGGCCTCACCATGGTCCTCACCCTGCGGGCGGCGGCGGGCGGACCTGCGGCCCTGCCGGACCTCTCCGCCCACATGACCTCATGACCGCCACCATCGACAAGATCCACGAGCCCGAAAGGCAGGCACGCATGCCGCACTCTCCCGGGGGAGACCCCCGGACCCCCACGAGGGTGCTCGTGGTCGACGACGAGCCGCAGATCGTCCGCGCCCTCGTGATCAACCTCAAGGCACGCAAGTACGACGTGGACGCCGCCCCGGACGGAGCCACCGCGCTCCAGCTCGCCGCCGCCCGCCACCCCGACGTGATCGTGCTCGACCTCGGTCTGCCCGACATGGACGGGGTCGAGGTCATCAGGGGCCTGCGCGGCTGGACGCGCGTGCCGATCCTGGTGCTCTCGGCGCGGCACAGCTCGGACGAGAAGGTCGAGGCGCTCGACGCGGGCGCCGACGACTACGTCACCAAGCCCTTCGGCATGGACGAGCTCCTGGCCCGGCTGCGCGCCTCCATCCGCAGGGCGGAGCCCATCGGGGCGGGCGAGGACGACGTGATGGTGGACACGGAGGACTTCACGGTCGACCTGGCCGCGAAGAAGGTCAACCGCGCCGGACGTGACGTACGCCTGACACCCACCGAATGGCATCTGCTGGAAGTTCTGGTCCGCAACACCGGACGCCTGGTCAGCCAGAAGCAGCTGCTCCAGGAGGTGTGGGGCCCTTCGTACGGCACGGAGACGAACTACCTGCGCGTCTACATGGCGCAGCTGCGCCGCAAGCTGGAGGCGGATCCGGCGCATCCGCGGCACTTCATCACCGAGCCGGGGATGGGTTACAGGTTCGAGCGATGAGTAAAGAGTCGCGGGGTGGCTGAGCGGGCATAAGCACAGATGAGCGCACCCATTGCGGCGCTGTCGGTGACCCCCGGTACGCTTCTTGTATGAGTGCTGTTCCTGGTTCAGAGAAGCCGGCAGGCCGCTTCCGGCGCATGCTCGACCGGCTGTCCTCCTCCCAGGAGGATCTGGAGTCGGAGGAGCTGCGCGAAGACGCGGAAACGGCGGGGTGCACCCGCATCGGAGACTGCCACGACCGCCAGATAGTCACGGTTACTGGTACCTTGCGCACGGTCACCCTGCGACCACGCGCCGGCGTCCCCGCCCTGGAGGCGGAGCTGTTCGACGGCTCCGCGGCGCTGGACGTGGTGTGGCTCGGCAGGCGCTCCATAGTGGGGATAGAACCGGGGCGCAAGCTGATCGCGTCCGGCCGGATCTCGTTGAGCCGCGGCCGCCGGGTGCTCTTCAACCCGAAATACGAACTCAGACCCCTCGGACGGGAGTAGCCGGTGACGTCCCTCGACAAGCCGACGGACCAGGGAACCACGGATCAGGAAGCCGATTCCAGGGCCGTGACCGAGGCCGCGCTCTTCGAGGCCTTCGGCGGCGTGCGGGGCATGGTGGAGACCGTTGTCCCGGGCCTCCTCTTCGTGACGATCTTCACGCTCAACAAGGACCTGCACATGTCGGCCATCGCGGCCCTCGCGGTGTCTCTGGTGCTCGTGGTGGTCCGCCTGGTCATGAAGGACACCGTCAAGCACGCCTTCAGCGGCGTTTTCGGCGTCGCCTTCGGCGTGGTCTTCGCGATGATGACGGGCAACGCCAAGGACTTCTACCTCCCGGGCATGCTCTACACTCTGGGCCTCGCCCTCGCGTACATCATCACGACCCTCGCGGGCGCCCCCCTGATCGGCCTGATCCTCGGCCCGGTCTTCAAGGAGAACCTCTCCTGGCGCACCCGCAACCCAGGACGCAAGAAGGCGTACGCGAAGGCCAGTTGGGCCTGGGGCCTGATCCTGCTCGCCAAGTGCGCGGTCCTCTTCCCGCTCTACTGGTGGGCGGACACGACCCAGTTCGGCTGGGTCCTGATCGCCCTGAAGATCCCGCCGTTCCTGCTCGCCGTCTGGCTGACCTGGGTCTTCCTCGCGAAGGCGCCGCCGCCGATCGACGTCTTCGCCGAGATGGAAGCGGAGGACGAGCGCAAGGCCGCCGCCAAGCGCGAGGTCTAGCCGCAGCTGGAACAGATAGGGGCGCCCGGAAGACTCCGGGCGCCCCTATCTGCGTACAAGCGAGCGCGGCGACTAGCTCGTCGCGCCTTCCCTGCGTACCGACAGCAGGTCCTCCAGCTGCTCCTCGCGCGCCTGCGCGGCCACGAAGAGGAGTTCGTCGCCGGCCTCCAGCGAGTCGTCCGGGGTCGGCGCGAGAACGCGCGTGCCGCGGATGATCGTGACCAGCGAGGTGTCCTCGGGCCACTCCACATCGCTGACCTGCGTGCCCGCGAGCGCCGACTCGGGCGGCAGCGTCAGCTCGACGAGGTTCGCGTCGCCGTGGCTGAAGCGAAGCAGCCGGACGAGATCGCCGACGCTCACCGCCTCCTCGACGAGCGCGGACATCAGGCGCGGGGTCGAGACGGCGACGTCGACGCCCCAGGACTCGTTGAAGAGCCATTCGTTCTTGGGGTTGTTCACGCGGGCGACGACCCGCGGGACGCCGTACTCCGTCTTCGCGAGCAGCGAGACGACGAGGTTGACCTTGTCGTCGCCGGTCGCGGCGATCACCACGTTGCAGCGCTGGAGCGCCGCCTCGTCGAGCGAGGTGATCTCGCAGGCGTCGGCGAGGAGCCACTCCGCCTGCGGGACGCGCTCGACCGAGATGGCCGTCGGCGCCTTGTCGATGAGCAGAATCTCGTGCCCGTTCTCCAGGAGCTCACCGGCGATGGAACGACCCACCGCGCCGGCTCCGGCAATGGCGACCCTCATCACTGACCGCCTTCCTCGGGGCCTTCGGCGAACGCCGCTTCGACCTTCTCGACCTCGTCGGTGCGCATCATCACGTGCACCAGGTCGCCCTCCTGGAGCACCGTCTGGGAGGTCGGCAGGACCGCCTCGCCCAGCCGGGTGAGGAAGGCGACGCGGACGCCGGTCTCCTCCTGGAGCTCGCTGATCTTGTGGCCGATCCAGGACGAGGACGTGTGCACCTCGGCGAGCTGCACACCGCCGGTGGGGTCGCGCCACAGCGGCTCGGCGCCGGAAGGCAGCAGCCTGCGCAGCATCTGGTCGGCGGTCCAGCGGACCGTGGCGACGGTGGGGATGCCCAGGCGCTGGTAGACCTCGGCTCGGCGCGGGTCGTAGATGCGGGCCGCGACGTTCTCGATGCCGAACATCTCGCGGGCCACGCGGGCGGCGATGATGTTCGAGTTGTCGCCACTGCTGACCGCGGCGAAGGCCCCCGCTTCCTCGATGCCGGCTTCGCGCAGGGTGTCCTGGTCGAAGCCGATGCCGGTGACGCGACGGCCGCCGAAGCCGGAGCCCAGACGGCGGAAGGCGGTGGGGTCCTGGTCGATCACGGCGACCGTGTGCCCCTGTTGTTCCAGGGTTTGCGCGAGAGCCGATCCGACTCTCCCGCAGCCCATGATGACGATGTGCACGCCCGTCCTTCCGGCTGTGTCAATACTTTTTGCTCAGGCTGAACGGTAAAAGCGTCTCAGACCGACGCCCAAGCTACACACGCGCGGTCCGTGGAGGGCACCCCCGTGCACCTGCCGGTCCTGGCGGACTCGGCGCGGTCTCGGCGCGGACTCAGTCCACGCTGCGCAGGAGCCCCTCGACGGACTTGAGCCGGTAGCCGAGCTCGACGATCTGCAGCCGCGCCGCCTCCTGCTCGGACCTGGCGCGTTCGACGACCTCGCGGTACTGCTCCATCGCCTCGGCCCACTGGCGGTCGCGCTCGCGATTCCGCTGCGACTGGAAGTAGGCGACCGACACGACCGCGCCGGCGAGTATCAGGAAGAAGGCAACCGGAATGATCACGTCGTCCACTAGGACGTCCCCTTTGCTGAGTGCTGTCCGTCATCACCCGTCTGGCCCTGCCGGACGGCCGCGACGATCGTATCCACGTTCAACCGCACGTCGAACGGCGTCAGTTCGAAGTACTTGAGCGCCTTGCCGTCGTCGGAGAGTTCCAGGCGGCCGACGACGAGACCTGCCTTCTCCATACGTTCGAGATGCATGTAGAGCAGGGGGCGGGAGACCCCGAGGCGCCGGGCCAGTTCGCTGACGTACAGCTGGCCGGAGGCGAGCTCCGTGATGATCCGGAGGCGCTGCGCGTGGCCGACGGCCGCGAGAAAGGCGAGTAGCTCCTCGCTGTCCATGGCCCGCCTTCGTGCTGGTCCCGAAACCTGTCAGCCAAGGCTTACGCATGACGGGTTCCACTGTCAATCCGCTTCCTCGCGCCCTTGAATGACAGTTGACGGCTCGTTCCTTCACCTGTCAGTCTCCACTTACACATGAAGGGCGAAGGGGTGGGGTTGGCATGAGTAAGAGAACCGTGACGGTGCGCGTGGCGAGATGGAGCGCGCTGAATCCATGGCGGGCGATCACCGGCTGGCTGCTGTTCGTGGTGCTGTGCCTCGGCGGCGGGATCGCCGCGGGGATGAACAGTGCGACCGCTGAGGACTTCCGCGTCGGCGAGGCGGGAAGGGCCGAGGCCCTGGCGACGGAGGGCGGCGTCCAGCCGCGGTCCACGGAACACGTGCTGATCCGGGCCGCTTCGGGCCCGCTGGACAAGGCGGCGGCCGATGCCGCGGTCAAGGACGTCACCGCCCGGATGAAGGCGCTGCCGGAGGTCGCATCGGTCGCGACCCCGGTGCGCTCCGCCGACGGGCGCGTCCTGCGGGTCCAGGTGGAGCTGAACGGCTCCGAACAGGACGACCAGGAGAACGTGCCGCCGCTCCAGGCCCAGACCGAACAGGCCGCGAAGGCCCATCCGGGTCTGGTGATCGAGGAGACCGGCGACGCCTCCGTGAGTAAGGGCGTCGACGACCAGCGCGACAAGGACCTGCAGTTCTCCGAGGCGATCACGCTGCCCGTCACGCTGATCACGCTGGCCGTGGTCTTCGGCTCGGTGGTCATGGTCGGCGTACCGCTGCTGCTCGCCGTCACCTCGATCATGGCGACCATGGGCCTGGCGATGCTGGCCTCGCACCTGCTGCCCGACACCGGCGTGGGCATGAGCATGATCCTGCTCATCGGCATGGCCGTCGGCGTCGACTACACGCTCTTCTACCTCAAGCGCGAACGCGAGGAGAGGGCCCGGGCGGGCGGCCGCCTCACCTCCGAGGCGCTCGTCGAGGCCGCCGCCGCGACGGCGGGCCGCGCGATCGTGGTCTCGGGACTCGCCGTGATCGTCTCCACCACCGCGCTCTTCCTGGCCCGTGACGTCATCTTCGACTCGCTCGCGACCGGCACCATCCTGGTCGTCGCCGTGGCCATGGTCAGCTCGGTGACGGTGCTGCCCGCCCTCCTGGTCAAGCTCGGACGCCGGGCCGAACGGCGGGCGGCGGGGCGCCTGGCGCGGGGCAAGTCCGTACGCCCGTACGGCGAGAAGAAGCCGGGGCGCGCCTGGAACGCCCTGCTCACGCCCGCCCGCAAGCGCCCCGCGCTCACCCTGTGCCTCGCGGTCCTCGCCATGCTGGGGCTCGCGCTGCCCGCGCTGAACATGAACCTCAAGAACCCGGCACGGGACAGCTTCTCGCGCGACATCGAGGCGATGCAGGGGTACGACAGGCTGCTCAAGGACTTCCCGGAGTTGCGCGTCCGGCATCTGGTCGTGGTGCGGGCCGAGGCCTCGCAGGCCGGCGACGTGCGGGAGGCCCTGACGGCGCTTGACCGCGAGGCGAAGGCTGACCCGCTCTTCTCGCACCCCTCAGGCGCTCCGGTCCTCCGCTCCTCGGAGGACCGGAGGACCACCACCCTGGAGCTGAACACCTCACACCCCACGTACTCCAAGAAGGCCGAGGACTCGCTCCGCCACCTGCGCGCCGGCCATCTCCGCGCCACCGTCGGCAAGTTGCCCGGCGCCGAGACGGCCGTCACCGGCGAGGTGGCGCGCGGCATGGACTACGTGGAGCACCAGAACCAGAAGCTGCCGCTCGTGCTCGGCTTCCTGCTCCTGATGACCTTCGCCATGACGGTCTACGCCTTCCGCTCCGTCGTCCTCGGACTGCTCAGCGCCGCCCTCAACCTGCTCTCCGCCGCCTCCGCGCTCGGACTGCTCGTACTCGTCTTCCAGGGCGACTGGGCCGAGGGCCTGCTCTCCTTCGTCTCGCTCGGCGGCATCTCCTCGCGCGTCCCGCTCTTCCTCTTCGTGATCCTCTTCGGGCTCTCGATGGACTATCAGGTCTTCGTGGTCAGCCGGATCCGGGAGGCCGCGCTGAACGGCGTACCCACCCGGCAGGCGGTCATCGAGGGCATCGGCTCCTCGGCCAAGGTCGTCACCAGCGCCGCGATCGTCATGGTCACCGTCTTCGCGAGCTTCGTGATGCTGCACATCCTGGAGATGAAGCAGATGGGCTTCGTCCTCGCGGCGGCCGTACTGCTCGACGCGTTCGTGATCCGCGTCATGATCCTGCCCGCGGCGCTGCTCCTCCTCGGGCGCGCCACCTGGTGGCCCTCGGGTGCGATCCGCCGCGCGGAGGAGCAGGTCGCGGCTCGGCGGACGGCGCGGCAGACGGCGCGTCACGCGGCGCCCGTGAGTGCCGAGGAGCGTCCGTTTTCCCGTCACTCCGCAGGGCGCGGGATCTCACGGAACGGATAACTGGAGCAGTTGGGGGGTGGGGAGTGGGCGGGCGCCCATTCGAACGCTTACGATCCTCTGCGTGTCCAAACTGACCGACGTGCCCAAACGGATCCTCATCGGGCGCGCACTGCGCAGCGACCGGCTCGGAGAGACTCTCCTGCCGAAGCGCATCGCTCTACCCGTGTTCGCGTCCGACCCGCTCTCCTCCGTGGCCTACGCACCGGGGGAAGTGCTCCTAGTCCTCTCGATCGCGGGTGTGTCGGCGTACCACTTCAGCCCCTGGATCGCTGTCGCGGTCGTCGTGCTGATGTTCACCGTCGTCGCGTCGTACCGGCAGAACGTGCACGCCTATCCGAGCGGTGGCGGCGACTACGAAGTCGCCACCACCAACCTCGGCCCCAAGGCGGGACTCACCGTGGCGAGCGCCCTGCTCGTCGACTACGTCCTGACCGTGGCGGTGTCGATCTCCTCCGGCATCGAGAACCTCGGCTCGGCGGTCCCGTTCGTCGTCGAGCACAAGGTGCTCTGCGCCGTCGCTGTCATCGTGCTCCTTACGCTGATGAACCTGCGCGGCGTGAAGGAGTCCGGCAAGCTCTTCGCCATCCCGACGTACGTCTTCGTGGCCGGCGTCTTCATCATGATCGCGTGGGGTGCCTTCCGGGGCATCGTCCTCGACGAGACGATGAAGGCGCCCACCGCGGACTACGAGATCAAACCCGAGCACCAGGGCCTCGCCGGCTTCGCGCTGGTGTTCCTCCTCCTACGGGCCTTCTCCTCCGGCTGTGCCGCCCTCACCGGCGTCGAGGCGATCAGCAACGGCGTCCCGGCCTTCCGCAAGCCCAAGAGCAAGAACGCGGCGAGCACCCTGGCCCTGATGGGCGCCCTGGCCGTCACCATGTTCTGCGGCATCATCGCGCTTGCCATGACGACCAAGGTCCGCATGGCCGAGTACCCGGGCAAGGACCTGTTCCACAACGGCGTCCCGGTCGGCGTGGACTACGTCCAGAACCCGGTCATCTCCCAGGTCGCCGAGGCGGTCTTCGGCAACGGCAGCTTCCTGTTCATCGTGCTCGCCGCGGCCACCGCGCTTGTCCTGTTCCTCGCGGCCAACACCGCGTACAACGGCTTCCCGCTGCTCGGCTCCATCCTCGCCCAGGACCGCTACCTGCCCCGCCAGCTGCACACCCGCGGCGACCGGCTCGCCTTCTCCAACGGCATCGTGCTGCTCGCGGGCGCCGCGGCCCTCCTCGTCGTCATCTACGGCGCGGACTCGACCCGCCTCATCCAGCTCTACATCGTCGGCGTCTTCGTCTCCTTCACGCTCAGCCAGATCGGCATGGTCCGGCACTGGAACCGCCATCTGCGCAGCGAGAAGGACCAGGCCAAGCGCCGCCACATGCTCCGCTCGCGGGCGATCAACACCTTCGGCGCCTTCTTCACGGGCCTCGTCCTGATCGTCGTACTCGTCACGAAGTTCACGCACGGCGCCTGGGTCGCGCTGCTCGGCATGGTGATCTTCTACGCGACGATGACGGCGATCCGCCGCCACTACGACCGCGTGGCCGAGGAGATCGCCGCCCCCGAGACGCCGTCCGACGACAGCGTGCGCCCTTCCCGGGTGCACTCCATCGTCCTGGTCTCCAAGATCCACCGGCCGACGCTCCGTGCCCTGGCCTATGCCAAGCTGATGCGCTCGGACACCCTTGAGGCGCTCAGCATCAACGTCGATCCGGTGGAGACCAAGGCGCTCAAGGTCGAGTGGGAGCGGCGCGGCATCACGGTGCCGCTGAAGATCCTCGACTCGCCCTATCGCGAGATCACCCGGCCGATCATCGAGTACGTGAAGAACCTGCGCCGGGAGAGCCCGCGCGAGGTCATCAGCGTGATCATCCCCGAGTACGTGGTGGGCCACTGGTACGAGCACCTGCTCCACAACCAGAGCGCGCTCAGGCTCAAGGGCCGCCTGCTCTTCACGCCGGGCGTGATGGTGACCTCGGTCCCGTACCAGCTGGACTCCTCCGAGGCCGCCAAGAAGCGCGCCCGCAAGCGTTCGGAGTGGAACGCGCCGGGTGCGGTGCGCAGGGGCCCCGTGGAGAAGCGCGCGAAGGAGACGAGCAACGGCAGGGGCAACAAGTCCTGACGGTCGCGCTGTGCGTTCCCTGTGGTTGGTGAGCGGCCGGACGACACCCACGTAGACTGGTGGGCTGTAGTCCGGCCGTTCCCGTTCGGCCGATCCCCTTTTACGTTGTGGAGTCACCCCGCCATGCAGGCAGATCCGAAGAATTCGCAGGCGGGGAACGTGCAGGAGGACTCGCTCTCGCAGGAGAACTCGCTCGTCGGCAAGGAGTACGAGGTCGAGGTCGGCCCCGTGGCCCACGGCGGCCACTGCGTCGCCCGCACGGCAGAGGGCCGGGTGCTGTTCGTCCGCCACACGCTCCCCGGCGAGAAGGTCATCGCGCGCGTGACGGACGGCGACGAGGACTCCCGCTTTCTGCGCGCGGACGCGGTGACGGTCCTCGACCCCTCCAAGGACCGGGTCGAGGCCCCCTGCCCCTACGCGGGTCCCGGCCGCTGCGGCGGCTGCGACTGGCAGCACGCGAAGCCGGGAGCCCAGCGCCGTCTCAAGGGCGAGGTCATCACCGAGCAGCTGCAGCGGCTGGCGGGGCTGACCCCCGAGGAGGCCGGATGGGACGGCACGGTCGTCCCGGCCGAGGGCGACAAGCTGCCCCCGGGTGAGGTCCCGGCCTGGCGTACGCGCTTGCAGTACGCGGTCGACCCCGACGGCAACGCGGGTCTGCGCCGCCACCGCTCGCACGAGGTCGAGCCGATCGAGCACTGCATGATCGCCGCTCCCGGGGTCTCCGAGCTGGGCATCGAGAAGCACGACTGGTCCGGCATGGAGTCGGTCGAGGCGATCGCGGCCACGGGCTCCCAGGACCGCCAGGTGATCCTGGAACCGAAGCCGGGCGCCCGCCTCCCGCTGGTGGAGCTGGACAAGCCGGTTTCAGTCCTCCGGGTCGCCGAACAGGACGGCGGCATCCACCGCGTCCACGGCCGCCCCTTCGTCCGCGAGCGCGCCGACAACCGCACGTACCGCGTCGGCAACGGCGGCTTCTGGCAGGTCCACCCGAAGGCGGCGGACACCCTGATGCTCGCCGTCATGCAGGGCCTCACGCCCCGCAAGGGCGACACGGCCCTCGACCTCTACTGCGGCGTCGGCCTCTTCGCGGGCGCGCTGGCCGACCGCGTGGGCGACAAGGGTGCGGTCGTCGGCATCGAGTCCGGCAAGCGAGCGGTGGAGGACGCCCGCCACAACCTTGCCGCCTTCGACCGCGTCCGCATCGAACAGGGCAAGGTCGAGGCGACCCTGCCGCGCACCGGCATCACGGAGGTAGACCTCATCGTCCTCGACCCGCCCCGCGCGGGCGCGGGAAAGCAGACGGTGAAGCACCTGACGAAGCTGGGGGCGCGGAGGATCGCGTACGTGGCGTGCGATCCGGCCGCGCTGGCACGGGACTTGGGGTACTTCCGGGACGGTGGGTACCGGGTGCGGTCTCTGCGGGCGTTCGATCTGTTTCCGATGACGCATCATGTGGAGTGCGTGGCGATTCTTGAGCCGGTGAAGAAGGACGACTGACCTGCGCTCGGGTGCTGTGCGCCGCTGGCGCGGGGTGCCGAACTGACCGGCGTTGATCAGCCATGGGCATCGGTACCCGCGACCATCCACTGTCACGGTTGCGGGCGCTCGCCTGGTTCAAGGAGCGCTGAACGTCCCACGGGCAGGGGCGTCCTTGACAAGCCAAGGCGTAAGTGGAGCGCCCCGCCCGGAACTTGGTCCGGCGGGGCGCTCGTGGGTGCGGCAGCGTCAGCCTTGGGTCGCGTACGAGACGAAGCTCTGCCACGTCTCAGCGGTGACGGCAAGCTGCGGGCTCTGCCGCAGCTTTGAATCCCGGACATGCACAGCCTCGGGGCATGTGGCCACCTCGACGCAGTCGCCTTGGCTGCCGCTGCTGTAGCTGGACTTGTGCCAGGAGAGGGCTACTTCGACGCAGTCGTCGCCGTCGGAGCCGCTGTAGCTGCTCTTGAACCAGGCCAGTTCGGACATGCTCATAGCGCTCCTCGCATCCGCTTCAACAGGCCCTTGGAGTCCTCGGGGGTGAGGGCCTGTGAACGCAGTCTCGCATAGCGCTGGAGCATGATGCTGACCTCTTTGGGGTCCGCGATCAGCAGGCCACCGCGCTGCCCTTCGGCGTAGCCGTACCACCTGTTCTCGGAGGTCTCCAGCACCCGCAATGGCCCGTCGAACCCCGCATGATCCGGCTGCAACAGCGGCATGACCTGCAACTCCACGTTGAACTGCCCCGCGCGCTCCAGCAGATGGCCGAGCAGCTCCCGCGTCGCCTCTGGCCCGCCGGTCCGACGCTCGATCAGCGCCTGCTCGATGATGAAACTGAACGTGATCGGCGGCCGTCGCTCGAAGAGCTTCTGGCGTTCCAGGCGGGCTACCACCTGCTGGTCGACCTGCTCGTCATCCTTCACTGGAGGCACGCTGACGGTCACCGCCCTTGCGTACGCCTCCGTCTGCAACAGACCTGGAATGACCCGGCATTCGTAGGTCCAAAGAGTGACCGCCTCCGCCTCCAGCCGCGCCCACTGCCGGAACCAACTGGCAAGCCCCGGCTGCCGCGACAGATGCCGCGCCGCGCCCCGCAGCGCCCCGAACGCGTCCAGCGCCTCCTCCGCCCGCTCCACAAAATCCGGCTGCGGAAAGCGGCGGCCCTGTTCGATCTTGGCGACCGTCTGGACCGAGTACGGGACCAGTTCCGCGAACTCCTCCTGCGTGAGGCCTGCCCGTTTGCGGAAGGCCTTGAGGACCTCGCCGAATGTCCTGAGGCTGTCCGACACCTCCGGCTCGCTGCCGCCCGGCGACCCGCCCGTACCGTCCGTCATGCGAGGACCCCTCCCGTACGCCTGCCCCGCGAACCACTTCCGACCCGGTCATGGTTACGGTCCGTGGCCGCCCCTGTCTACCCTCCGTGCTCGTACTCTCACTCAGAGTGCTAGTCGCTGACCTGGTGCGCGAGGCTCGCGGGCGGCCACTTTGGGGCAATGACGCCGACCCCCGCCCCCCAAATCCCGGTTACCGTACGCGTGTTCACCCAGCGGTTCAGTTCCACTCCACGAGGGGCCCGTCTCGCCCGCCATCTCGCCCTGCATCGGCTGGACGTCTGGGGCATCCCGTACGGCTGCGACTCCTCGGACACCGCAGCGCTGCTGGTAGCCGAACTCGCAGCCAACGCCGTCACCCATGGCCGCGTGGCCGGGCGGGACTTCGAATTGAGGTTGAGTCTCGACGCCCGCACGCTTCGGATCGACGTATCGGACGCCCGCGGTGAATGCCGCCCGGTCGGGCCAGGCGCGCTCACGGCTCCGGCAGGAGGGGCGGAGGGCGGTCGGGGGCTGCTTCTCGTCGAGGCGCTGGCCGACCGGTGGGCGGTGCTGGACCGGCTGCCCGTCGGCAAGACCGTCCGCGCCGAACTGGACTTGCCATCGGAGGACAACGGGACGATCTCCACCGCGCTGTTCCGCTTCAAGGGGCCCTTCGGTGCGCACTAAGTAGCCACGGGCGCACCCTCAGCGGCCCTGGTCGCTCGGTTCGTCCGCGCCGAGATAGGCGAGGACCGCCCGGACCCGGCGGTTGGTGTCGTTGTCGGTGGCGAGGCCGAGCTTGGCGAAGATCGTCGTCGTGTACTTACTGATGGCGCCCTCGCTCAGGAACAGCCGGGCCGCGATCGCCGTGTTGGAGAGGCCTTCGGCCATCAGCGCGAGCACCGAGCGTTCCCGCTCGGTGAGCGTGGCGAGCGGGTCCGCCCGCTTGGGGCGGCCGAGGAGTTTCGCCACCACGGTCGGGTCGAGTGCCGTGCCGCCCTCGGCGACGCGGCCCAGCGCGTCCATGAACTGACCGGCGTCCAGGACGCGGTCCTTGAGCTGGTAGCCGATGCCGCCGTGCCCGTCGGCGAGGAGTTCGCGCGCGTACAGCTGTTCCACGTGCTGGGAGAGGATGAGTACGGGCAGCCCGGGAATCTCCCGGCGGGCGGCGAGAGCGGCCTGAAGTCCCTCGTCGGAGAACGTCGGCGGCAGCCGGACGTCGACGATCGCCGCGTCAGGACGCAGGGTGAGCAGCGCGTCGAGCGTGGCGGGGCCGGTGTCGACCGCCGCGACCACGGTGTGCCCGTGCGCCTCGACGATGCGGACCATCCCGTCGCGGAGCAGGAAGAGGTCTTCGGCTACGACAACGCGCACGGCACCGCCACGGTGATCCGAGTAGGTCCCCCAGCGGGGCTTTCGACTTCCAGACGGCCGCTGAAGGCCGCCATCCTGCGCTCGATCCCGCGCAGCCCGGAGCCCGCCGACGCGACGGCTCCGCCGATCCCGTCGTCGGTCACCGTCGCGGTGAGCAGCTGCTGCGCGTAGACGAATTCGACGTTCACCCGCGAGGCCCCGGCATGCTTGGCGACATTCGCCATCAGCTCGGCGACGGCGAAGTAGACCGCCGACTCGACGGGACGCTCGACCCGGGAGGGGACCGTGCTGTGCACGGAGATCTCGACCGGGGCGTCGAGTGCCAGGGCGCGGACGGCGTCCACCAGGCCGCGCTCGGCGAGCACGGGCGGATTGATGCCGCGTACCAGTGAGCGCAACTCGGCGAGCGCGGTCGCGGACGCCGTACGGGCTTCGGCGAGGATCGCCTTCGCGGCGGCGGGATCGGTGTCGACGAGCTGCTCGGCGGCGCCCACCGACATGCCCATGGCCAGCAGCCGGGCCTGGGTGCCGTCGTGCAAGTCCCGCTCGATGCGCTCCAGTTCGACCGCCTGGGTCAGGGTCAGGTCCGCCTGGATGGCTTCGAGCTCCTCCACCCGCCTGCCGAGCCACGAGCGCGGGATCGGCCCGAGGAACCGACGCGCCACGGGCCCCAAGATCCGCCAGGCGAACGGGGCGCCGGCCAGACTCGCGACGATCGGGACGACGCCGTACCCGATGAGGTCCGGTGTCAGCGCCATGTACACGCCGCCGACGAGCCCGAGCAGCGGCAGGGCCGCGACCGGCAGCACCGTCACACCGGCGATCAGGCCCCACAGCCCGTCCCAGTGCAGTTGCGGGTCGTGGAAGCGGGCGTGCACCCCGGCCCTGCGGCGTGCTTCGCGCTCGGAGCGGTGGTACTCGTGGCCGTCCCACCAGTAGCCCGTCGACATGCGGCTGACCTGGGGAATGGCGCGGTACGTCACTTCGAGTCGTACGCCGAGCCAGCGTTCCGCGCAGCCGCGTGCGGCCTTGGCGAGGGGGCGGCTGGTCGGTGGGTGCACGATCCAGACGGCGATGGTGATCCACAGGATCACCATCAAGACCTGCCCGACGGTCACCAGCGCCCGGACGGCCGGCGGCGCGCTCAGGCCCTCGGACCAGGAGCTGACCACTTGGGAGCCGCCGATCCCGACGCCCAGGCAGACAGCCGGCATCAGCCACGTCAGCCCGGTCAGTACCGCGGACCGGTACAACCCACGCACGATCTCGACGATCACGGGTGGCGGACGCTCACCGCGGTGGTGACCAGGCCCTGGCGGACGGTCCACCGCCCCTCGAAGTGCCCGAGCCGCCGGGTGCCCACCAGGGGGCCGGGGACGAGGAGTTCGGCACGGAAGCTGCCGTACGACGCCGTCGCGGGGTCCACGTGGAGGGCGATGTCCGCTTCCTCGAAGCCGAGCCACTTCCCCGTCAGCGGGAACCACGCCTTGTAGACGGACTCCTTCGCGCTGAACAGCAGCCGGTCCCAGTGGACGGCGGGGTGCCGGGCGGCGAGGAGGTCCAGGCGCTCCCGTTCGGCGGGGAGCGCCACGGTGTGCAGGACATCGTCCGGGAGCGGGCCGTGGGGTTCGGCGTCTATGCCGAGGGAGGCCAGGTCGGTGGCGCGGACCAGGGCGGCGGCGCGGTAGCCGTCACAGTGGGTCATGCTGCCGAGCAGTCCGTCCGGCCACTGCGGGGCGCCGCGCTCACCGGGCAGTACGGGCTGGGGCGGCACGCCGAGCTTCTCCATGGCACGGCGGGCGCAGGTGCGCGCGGCGGTGAACTCGCGGCGCCGCTTGACCACCGCCCGTGCGATCACGGCCTGTTCCGCGGGGTAGAGCGGTCCCTGGTCTGCGTCGTCGTCGCCGTAGGACTCCACGACCACCACCGCGTCCGGAAGCAGTTCCTCGATCACCGGCCGAGTCCTTCCACCGGCAGGATGCGGCGCGGAATGCCGGGCGGATCGGGCCGCTTGCGCCACTCGCGGGGATAGCCCACCGACACCTCCTCGAAGCGGACCCCTTCGTGCCAGGTCGTACGCGGGATGTGGAGATGGCCGTACACCATGGCGGCCACGCGGAACCGGCGGTGCCAGTCGGCGGTCAGCTCAGTGCCGCACCACATGGCGAACTCCGGGTACCAAAGGACGTCCGTGGGATGGCGGTCCAGTGGGTAGTGGTTGACGAGGACCGTGGGCAAGTCGTCGGGGAGCTCGGCCAGTCGGCGTTCGGTCGCGGCCACCCGGTCCCGGCACCAGGCCTCGCGGCTCGGGTAGGGGTCGGGGTGCAGCAGATATTCGTCGTTGCAGACGACGCCGGTCTTGTACGCGTAGGCGAGCCCCGCGTCCTTGGTGGTGTGGCCGGCCGGCAGGAAGCTGTAGTCGTACAGGAGGAACAGCGGTGCCACGGCGACCGGGCCGCCGGGGCCGTCCCAGACCGGGTAGGGGTCCTCGGGGGTGATCACGCCCAAGTCGCGGCAGTTCTCGACGAGATGCTCGTAGCGGGCGACGCCGCGCAGGGTGACGGCGTCTTTCGGATGGGTCCACAGTTCGTGGTTGCCGGGAGCCCACACGACCTTGCGGAAGCGGCTCGCGAGGGTCTTGAGGGCCCAGTCGATATCGGCCACGGTCTCGGCGACGTCACCGGCCACGATCAGCCAGTCGTCGTCGGAGCCGGGCACCATGCGCTCGACCAGAGCACGGTTCTCGGCGTAACTGATGTGCAGGTCGCTGATGGCAAGCAGCTGCCCCGTACCGTCGTCCATCGTTGTGTCCCCCTCGCCCCGCCCGCACACACGTCGGATGTCACGAGAACACATTCCGGCGTGCCCGGACAAGGGAGTTCCAGTGCGCTCCAGTCCACCGCCGTACCGCGAAAGGCCCTGCTGTCAGGAAGCCTTGGGGAAGACGGCGCGCAGTGCGGCGACCTTGAGGACGACCGCGGCATGCACGAGGCCCAGGGCGGACACTCCCTGCATCACGGCGAACCACGCCGGGCAGAGGCCGGGGATCAGGTCTACGCCGATGATCGCGATCGGCAGGATGACGGTGAGCGTGCTCAGACGCTCGTACGCCTGACGTGATCCCTTGGAGACGTCGACGGCCATCCGGTGGATCAGCACGGTGACCGCGAGCAGGATCGCGGAGCGGACCCACATGAACGACGACACCGACTGGCCGCCGATCGCCATCACGGCGACCGTGGCGAGGATGATGGCGCTGACGGTGCCGTAGAGCACGATGCTCTTCTTGAGCGTGTCGAGGGCGTCCTGGGCCTGCGGGGTGGCGAGCTGCGCTTCTTCGACGCCGGTCGCAGCGGGCTCGGCGGGCTTGTCGGGCTCGGCGGTCTTGGTGGTCTTTCCCATGGCTTTCCCTGCCTCCGTCTCGATGTGATGCCGACGCTACGGAGCGCGTGAGGGGGCGCGGTATGGGTCTGAACGTACGACTGAGTGGGTCCAGACCCACCACCCCACCACCGGCGACGCGCGTCGCACGGCGCTCGCGGGTGTGCCCCACAAGAGCGCGGGTATGCGACGCGTATGAACGCGGGGAAGACGACGGTCCAGGCGCAGGCGGGGTACGCCCATCACGGCAACGCCCCGGTGGACGCGAGGGACCTGCGGACCACGGTGGCCCTGGAGGGTGACGGCCCTTGCATCGCGCGGGCCCGGCACCTCGCCGCGGACTTTCTGGCCGGCGTGCAGGCCGAGCTCGGCCTGCCGGTCTACCGTCGCGCGCTGGACGTCACCCAGCTGGTGGTCAGTGAACTGGTCACCAACGCGTGCAAGTACGCGCCGGGCCCGATCCTGATGGAGCTGGGGATCTCCGACGCACTGGTCGAGGTGAACATCTGGGACTCCAACCCGGCTCTGCCGCTGGCCCGGCCCGCGAACGCCGACCGCATCGGCAGGCATGGCCTGGAGATCGTCACGGCGCTCGCCCGGAGCGTCGAGGCCCGGCGCGAGCCGGTCGGCAAGCGCATCATCGTGGGCATCGCTCTCACGGACGATGCCCACGATGATCCGGACGCTGCGGACGCTCCGGGTGCTTTGATCACTCCCGATGATCCGGACGGGGCAGCACCCGCGTAGCCGCGGTGGCCGTCCGCGCTTCCTCGACCATCGCGGGTCCCCAGGGCGCCGGTCCCGACCCCTCTGCCCAGGCGGTGAGCGCATCGCCGTCCACGCAGCGGATACCGCATGCCGCGGCGTACTCCTGGGCCGGTTCCGTGAACTGGCCGGTCGTCACGACCGCCGCGAGCTGAGCTCCGTGCACCGTCCAGCAGGTGCCGCCGAAGCGTTGGAGGTCCTGGGAGCCGACCTTGTTCGAAGCGCCGTACTGCTTGCACTGCACGACGACGCGCCGTCCGTCGGGCGCGGTCGCCAGGATGTCGGCGCCGAGGTCACCGGCGCCCCCGACGACCTCGACATCCAGGCAGCCGTCCCGTTCGCACAGCGCGGCGACGGCGGCCTCGAAACCATCGGGGTCGGTGGATCCGTCCCACACCGGAGGGGCGGGGACGACGTCCACCCGCGCCGTCTCGGCTATCTCGCGGTCGGCATCGGCCATCCCCGCACGGGCGGCGCGGCGCAGCTCCCGGGCCCTCGGCATCGCGCGGAACAGGGTGTAGAGCACGGGAATGGCCAGCAGCCCGACGAGTACGGCAGCCGGCGGATGCGCCCCGGCCCAGTGAGCGAAGCGCAGGAAGAGCAGCACGGCGGCGCCGAGCAGTACGCCGACCAACGCGAGGGCGACGACCGGCCCGCGCAGTGACTCCGCGGCTTTCGGGCGGCCGGTGTCACTCTTGGTCTCCCGCATCAGCACTGGGCCTCCTCGACGTCGTTACGAATCTCTTCGTACGACTGAGTGCCCCGAACGAGGCGATCCATGATCGACTCGGCGTACCGCAGGAGACAGCGGGAACTCGGCCCGGGGAACGCGGTCTTGTGGACGCAAGGCCGCAGGAGGAGGGTGGTGCCGAGTGCGGCGCACGCCTGCGGCTTCGTCCGACGCCGGGTGCCTCTGCCCGCGGGACGGAGTTCCCCGTGACCGCCGACTACGGAGACGCTGCCCCGCAGAGCGCCACCATCGTCGACCTGCTCCTGAACACCGAAACCCTCGACGAGTTCCTCCACGCCCTGGCCGTCGCGGCGATGGGCTTCGCGCCGAAGGCCGACGGCTGCGGGATCACCCTGCAGTTCGACGGCCGGTTCCTGACCATGACCAGCGTGGGCCCCAACGCACCCGCCCTTGACGAGAGGCAGTACGGCCTCGACCAGGGCCCGTGCCTTGAGTCCCTGCGCACCGGCACGGAGATCCACATCCCCGACCTCATGGACGAACAGCGCTGGGGCCCCTACCCCGCGCACGCCCTCGCCTGCGGTGCCCGTTCCTCCTTCTCGCTCCCCATCGCCGCACGCACCGACACCGCGGGCGCCCTCAACCTCTACTCGCCCAAGTCCCACGGCTTCGACGACGTCGACCTGACCGCGCTGCGCGCCCTGGCCTCCCAGGCCACCGGTGCCATCGCGCTGGCCCGGCGCATGACGAAGTCCAAGCAGTTCACGGAAGACGTACAACACGCCCTGCACTACCGCGGGGTCATCGATCAGGCCATCGGCGTCATCATCGCCCAGCAGGGCTGCACCGCCCGGCAGGCGTTCGCGATCCTGCGCAGCGCCTCGCAGAACCGCAACGTCAAACTCCGCGAACTGTGCGTCGACCTGATCGCCCGCCTCACCGGAGAGCAGCCTCCCGACCCGCCCGGACTGCGGCCCCGCCCCTGACGACCGTGGCCGCGGTTGAGGGTGCGAGGCGAGAAGAGGCAGGTCAGAGCCTGTTCCGATCATGCGGGAGTAAGACTTATCCTCGGCTGTGGAGTTAGGACGCAGCTCCGTGGCCACACCGGTAGCTGTCCTACGCCTTTCCACTCGGCGCCGATCGGCACTCCCAGGGCCAGCGGGAGCCGCATCACCGACAACGCGGCTCCCGCCAGAGCCCTTCGCGGTGGGAATTCCCGCATCTCACCTGTGGAGGGCACCGCGCGAGGAATCGACGAGGGGGAGCCTCGTTCCTCGCGCCCGGGGCGGCCGTCGCCACCCAGATGCGCGGCGGCCGCCATCAACTTGCCGCTCCTGTCGCACCGTTACGAATGTACTCCGCCTACCTTTCACTGTCCGTACACAAGTGCGGTATTGGTACGAACCGTCGTCTTCTGCCGGTGCGGCTCAGGGGAAGGAGACCACCGTGGACGGCACCGTCGACGTGCCCGACGTGGGGGCGCCGATGTTGTTGATGACGTGGGCGTACTGGCCCTTGCCGCCGAGTGAGACGACCTGGAGGTGGTGGAACTTCACGCCCGGCTTGTTCGGGGCGGCGAAACCGTGCTCCTGGATGATCGTCGGGTCGACGTTGTAGAAGCAGTAGCTGCCCAGGCCCCAGCCCTCGTGGGTGGTGACGGAGTCGGCGACCTTGTAGGAGGCGAAGCCCCTGGTGGAGCCGTTCTGGATGGCGGCCTGGTTGGGGGCGTCGTACGCCTTCTCGTTCTGGTAGAAGATCGTGCGTCCGCGCTCGCCCTTCCACTGCACGTCGTACTTGTTGAAGTGCTCCACGAACAGACCGGTGGCCAGGACGTCCGCGCCGTTGACGACGACTCCGTAGTCGGCGCGGTTGGTCTCCCAGCCGACACCGTCGCCGTGGTCGGCGCGCCAGATCCAGGTGTGGTCGACGATGGTGTGGCGGCTGTTGACCACCAGACTGGTGGTGGCCTTGCCCGCGCCCGCCCCGCCGATGCGGATGAACACGTCCTGGACGGTGGTCGGGTTGCCGACGTGCGAGGCGCTCGCGCCCCCGGGGCCGATCTCGACGAGCGTGTTGGACCTCTGCGGCCCGGCGTCGACCAGGAATCCCGCGAGACGCACCCCGTCCACGTCGGCCGTCTTCAGCGCGGTCACGCCGCCGTCCGGGACGAGGGTGGCGTAACCGAGGCCCAGGACCACGGTGTTCGCTCTCTTGACCTCGATCGGCCGGTCGAGGTGGTAAATGCCGGGCGTGAGCAGGAGGTTGAGCCCCTGGTTGAGGGCCGCGTTGAGGGTGGCCGCGCTGTCGCCCTGCTTGGCGACGTAGAAGGCGGAGAGGGAGAGGGACTGACCCTGCGGGGTGCCGTGGCCCCAGCTGGTGCCGCGGGCGTTGGTGCGCAGGGCGGGCAGGAAGACCTTGTACTCCCCGCCGGCGAGGTAGAGGAAGGGCTTCTCCCGGGAGTACGGGGTGGTGTTCAGGGTGGTGTACGGCGGGTTGGGGAAGGAGTCGCCGGGCGCGCCCTCCACCCCGGAGAACACCATGTTCCACACCGCGTTGAGCCAGCCGCCGATCGAGCTGTCGCGGGTGTACCACTGCTGCTGGGAGTACGGCTGGACGGTGCCGTCGATGCGGCTGTCGGCTATGTAGCCGCCGCTGGCCCAGCCGTAGCCGTTGGGCGCGAGGTTCAGGTCGCCGCGCACGTGCATCCGGCGGAACGGGGCGGCCTGGGCGACCGCCCAGCGGTTGGCGCCGCTGACCGGAGCGAGCGAGAGGTTCTCCGCCGAACGCCAGAAGTTCTGGGTGGCGTTGCCGTTGAACCAGCCTGCGTCGACCGTGACGTCACCGTTGATGTGGGTGTCGTCGGGGGACAGGCCAAGGCCCATGATCGAGGTGTAGAACCCGATCTGGGCGTTGAGGCCGCTGTAGGTGCCGGGCTTGAACAGCAGGGCGTAGCGCCTGGTGCCGAACTGGGCGGACTCCTGCTGCTTGAAAACCTCGTCCAGCTTCGCCTGGATGCCTCCGGTGGACGGGTCGAAGATGATGACGTTCGGGCCGAAGTCGGGAGCGGCGGCGTTGGCCGGCTTCGGGCGGGCGACCGGAGCCTCTGGCGCCGACGCGCGGGGAGCGGCGGTCGCGTGGGAGGCGAGCAGACCGGTGGCCGGGACCGCGAGGGCGGCGGCCAGGGCGGTGCGGCGGGAGAGGGAGGATCCGGATTCCGTGGCGGTCGGGGACTGGTGCTCAGACATGGGCGGCTCTTCCTGATAGCGGGGGATGGGTACGCCGGTGGGCGGTGCCGCATGGGGCCAGATGAGTTCAGAACCTGAACGGTGATCCCTGTGAGAGCGCTCTCACGCGTTGGATAGTTGTGTCTGCGGCAAGGTGCGTCAAGGGGGTGCGCACGATGTCGCGAGGACTGGGCGGAGAGAAGTCAACTAGGTCGCCCCGTGAGCCAGTTGGCCTCAATCGCTCATACGTGGGGGCATTTGTCCGCGGGCGCGCCTCCACCCCGATCGCTGCGACGCGCCCGTCCCCCGGGTTGCTGTGAGGCGGCGGTGGCAGGCCGCTCAGGGCAGGAGTGTCACCAGCGTGACCATGGTCCCGGCCGGGCAGGCGGCGATGTCGAAGTGGTCCGTGAGCGCCTCTGCCAGCCACAGGCCGCGGCCGTTCTCGGCTTCGTCGCAGTCGGGCAGGGAGGCCGGTCCTGCCCCCGGTTCCGATCCCAGATCCGATCCCGGGTGTGACGGTGCCCGCAGGTCCGGACCCGGCCCGCTGTCGGTGACGACGCAGCGCAACCTGGCGCCCACGTGGGCGAGTTGGAGGTAGCCCTTGCCGCCGCCGTGCACGACGGCGTTGCTCGCGACCTCGTGCACGGCGAGCACGAAGTCGCTGAGCCGGGGATCGCAGAGGCCCGCGTCCTCGGCGCGGCGGCTGACGTGGAGGCGTAGCCGTGCCAAGTCGGCGATGGTGAAGTTCAGTTCCAGGAGGGTGGTCCTGTCCGGTGCGGCTGCTGGTGTTGGTGCTGGTGCTGGTGCTGGCGCGAGGGTGCCGTTGATGTGCTCCTGCCGGGCAGCCGGTTCGCCGCCGTTTTCGTCGTTGCCGATGCCGCGGTTGAGGATCACTGCGCGGATTACCCTTCGCCCAGGACGAGTTGAGGTACTTCGGCGGCTCCGCAGAGCCGGATCACCTTGTGTTGTTCGGGTCGGCAGTGGACCGTGAGGAGCTGGTCGCGGGGGATCCCGCGCGCGAGCCGCACCAGCGTCGAAGCGCTGTGTACGTCCATGAAGCAGAGCTCCGTCAGGTCGACGGCCCCGGGGCGGCCCGGGCCGGTGAGGGCGTGCCTGAGCGCCGAGTCGAACTCCTCCCGCGTGGCGAGGTCGACGTCACCCGCGACCCGCAGCTGGGGCCCCGCCCGGGTGATGTCCAGGGATCCCAGGCGGGGCAGGGCACGCTTGGGGTGGGCCAGGTGGATCCGGTCCAGGAGGCTCTCGTCGAACCTCCGCCGGTCGTACTCACAGATGGCGGTGAAGCCGATCTCCGTGAACAGGGGCGAGAGTTCGGCCTCGTACTTGACCAGCATGTCCAGGTCGACGCCCGGTTCGGCGGCCCAGCCCATGTCACCGACCGCCCGGAGCCCGGCGAAGCCGTTGTGGCGGGCCTCTTCGGTCAACTCCACCCAGGTGTGCGCCCGTTCGGCCGGGTCGAAGCCGGTGACCGGGTCGTACCCCGGGACTTCGTTGACCACGACCAGGCGGCCGTCCGTGAGCGCGGGACCCAGCGGGAATCCGCCGGTGGACAGCTGCTCGGCCGCGACGGCGGGCGTGGTCGCCGGGTCGGTGAAGAACATCACCTGCTCACCGCGTGACAGACCGATGTCGGCGTACGCGGCGCGGAGTTCCCAGCGGGCTTCGTCGTCGTCGAATCCGAGACAGGCGTGGTCCCCGGAGTTCATACGTGTGACAGAGACCGTCCTGGACACGGAACTGGCATCCATGGAGCGCAGCCTAGGGGTGCGCGAGGCGCCACGGCGTTCGTGATCACAGTTGACTGAAGTCGTTCCGGGACCGCGATATTTCGTTGCGTGACGCGATCGCGGAAGTGATGATCCCCGCATGGTTTCGACTCCCCCTGACGGTCGCGCCGGTATCGACGCGGCCCTGGTGAAACGTCTGATCACCACACAGTTCCCCCGGTGGAGCGGACTTCCGGTGAGACCCGTGGAGGTCGACGGCTGGGACAACCGGACCTATCGCCTGGGCGACTCCATGACGGCCCGGCTGCCGACCGCCGCCGGCTACGTGCCGGCCGTCGCCAAGGAGAGCGAGTGGCTGCCCCGGCTCGCGCCGTCCCTGCCGGTCGCCGTCCCGCCGATCCTGGGCAAGGGCGTGCCGGGCGAGGGGTACCCCTTCCCGTGGTCCGTGCGCGGCTGGCTCGACGGTGAGACCGCGGCCCGCGAACGCATCGGCGACATGGAGCGGTTCGCGGTATCGCTGGCCGGATTCCTCCTCGCCCTCCAGCGCTGCGACACCACAGGCGGCCCCCTCGCGGGCGAGCACAACTGGTACCGAGGGGCGTCGCCCGCGTACTACGACGAGGAGACCCGGCGGTGTCTGGCCGCGCTCGACGGCCGCCTCGACACGGGCAGGGCCGCCGCCGTCTGGGAGGCCGCCCTCGCCGCCGAGTGGCGCGGGGAGCCCGTCTGGTTCCACGGCGACATCGCGTCAGGCAACCTCCTGGTCGCCGACGGAAAACTGACCGCCGTCATCGACTTCGGCACCTCGGGTGTCGGCGATCCCGCCTGCGATCTGGTCATCGCGTGGGGCATGTTCTCGGGCGAGAGCCGCGAGGCCTTCCGCCACGCGATGGGCCAGGACGACGGCACCTGGGCGCGGGCCCGCGGCTGGCTGCTGTGGAAGTGCCTGCTGAACCTGTCCGGGTGCGTCGACACGGACCAGGAAAAGGCCGCCCTCAACCAGCGCGTGATCGCGGAGGTCCTGGACGACCACGAGCACTTCGGCTGAGAGCAGGCGGGAGGGGCGGGGGCGCCTTGCGTAGGCGTTACGTAGGCACGACCGTGGCCTCCGTCGCCTTCACGCTCGTCCACACCGGCGTCCCGTCTGCGAGGCCAAGTTCGGCGGCGGCCTGCGGGGTGATCTCGGCGACGAGGTCGGGGGCCTGGGGTGAGGTGATCAGGAGCCGGAGGCGGCTGCCGCTGGTGGTGATCTCGCGGATGGTGCCGGGCCAGACGTTGCGGGGGCTGCCGCCGGGCTTGTCGCGGTGCACGGAGACCGCCTCCGGGGCGATGATCGCCAGCGCCTCGGTGCCCGGAGGCAGCGGGTCGGCGACCACGAGGGTGCCGCCGCCGGGCAGGGCGAGACCCTCGGGTCCCGCGACGCCGGGCCATGCGTTGCGCCCCAGCATCCTGGCCACCCACGGGGAGCGAGGATGCCGGGTCACTTCGGCGGGCGTCTCGTCCTGGAGGGCCAGGCCCTGGTCCAGTACGAGCACCCGGTCGGCCAGCGACACCGCCTCGACGGGGTCATGGGTGACGATCAGGCAGACACCGCCGAAGGTGTCGAGGTGCGTGCGCAGGGTGTGGCGTACGTGGGCCCGCGTCGTCTGGTCGAGGGCGGCGAGTGGTTCGTCCAGGAGGAGAAGCCGGGGTCGGGCCGCCAACGCCCTGGCCAGCGCCACCCGTTGGGCCTGGCCGCCGGAGACCTGGGCCGGTCTGCGGTGCGCGAGGTGACCGACGCCGAGCCGGTCGAGCCACTCCTGCGCGCGGCGCCTGGCCTCGCCGCGTGGGACGCCTCGCGCACGCGGACCGTACGCGGTGTTGGCGAGGGCGCTCATGTGCGGGAACAGGGCGCCGTCCTGCGGGACCCACGCGACGTGGCGGCGGTGCGGCGGCAGCTCGGTGACGTCGGTGCCGCCGAGGCGCAGCGTCGCGTGGGCGCGCGGGGTGAGGCCGAGGAGGGCGCGCAGCAGGGTGGTCTTGCCCGCGCCGTTGGGGCCCACGACGGCGATGGTGGTGCCCGGTTCGGCGTCCAGGACGAGCTGGTTGAAGCCGGTGACTTCGGCGTGCAGGGACCAGCGTTCCGCGGGCGGCGCGGCGTCCACCGCGGGGACGTCCGGGAGCGCGGGAGGAACCGCCTCGTCCGACAGGGGTTCGGGCCGCCCGCGGCGGAGGTCGCCCGGAGTGCCGATCCACCGGCCCCGCAGCGCGACGAGCACCGCCATGGCGATGGCGAGCAGGAGCAGGGACACCGATGTCGCGGCCTCGGGGGAGTCCTGGAGCAGCAGGTACACCTGGAGGGGCAGGGTCTGGGTGGTGCCGGGGAGGTTGCCGGCGAAGGTGATGGTCGCGCCGAATTCGCCGAGCGCCCGCGCCCAGGTCAGGGCCGCTCCCGCGATGAGTCCAGGGGCGACCATGGGCAGCGTGACCGTGCGGAACACCCGTACCGGCGAGGCTCCCAGGGACGCCGCGGTCTCCTCGTAACGCGGGCGGAGCCCACCGAGCGCGCCTTCGAGGCTGATCACCAGGAACGGCATCGCGACGAACGTCGCCGCCACCACAGCGCCCGACGTCTGGAACGGCAGGGTGAGCCCGAACGTGTCCTCCATCCACGGGCCCAGCAGACCGCGCCGCCCGAAGGCGAGGAGCAGGGCGACGCCGCCCACGGTGGGCGGAAGCACCATCGGGAGCAGGACCAGGGAACGTACGAGCGCCTTGCCCGGAAAGTCGACACGGGCGAGCAGCCAGGCGAGCGGCACCCCGAGCAGCAGGGAGAGCCCCAGCGCCCAGAATGAGACGACAAGGGACAGCTTCAGCGCCTCGGTGGTTCCCTCACTGGTCAGATGGGCGCCGAGGTCGCTCCACTGGGTACGCGCGAGAATCCCGAGCAGCGGCAGCATCAGGAACGCGATGGCGAGCAGCGCGGGGATCGCCAGGGCGATCGGGGTACGGGGGCCAGGGGTGCGGCCGCGGAGGCGTTTCATCGTGGTCCCTGGAGTGCGCTCGGTGCGGTGGTACGAGGTGAGGGGGCGTCCGGGGCCGCCGGGGACGGCCCGGCTGCCCCGGCCCGGGGAGGCGGCCGGCCCCCTCACCTCGGTCGGCGTGACCGTGGCCGGGGTGGGTTCCGCTACGGCTTCTCGAAGCCCGCGTCCCGGAGGATCTTCTGCGCCGCGGGCGTGGACAGCCACTTCACGAACGCCGCCGCGGCCTCGCCGTGCTTCGACGTCTTCAGCGTGGCCGCCGGGTAGTCGGCGATCGCGTTCTCGCCGTCGGGGATCTTGACCGCGTCGACCTTCTTGGGCGCGGTGGCGGCGTCGGTCTTGTAGACCAGGCCCGCGTCCGCCTCGCCCAGCTCGACCTTGCTCAGCACGGCGCGGACGTTGGGCTCCTGCGAGACCGGCTTCACGTCGATCTTCTGGTCGTCCAGGATCTGCTTGCTGTAGCGGCCGACCGGCACCTCGGACGCGGCGAGGACGACCTTCAGCTCGCCGGCGGAGAGGTCCTTCAGCTTCGCGATCTTCTTCGGGTTGCCCTCGCCGACCGCGATCACCAGTCGGTTCTTGGCGATCACGGTGGGGCTGCCGGTGTCCGACTTGAGGCCGTCCATCGTCTTGGTGTCGGCGGTGACCAGCGCGTCGGCCGGGGCGCCCTGCTTGACCTGGGCGGCCAGCTCCTGGGAACCGGCGAAGGAGAAGTTGACCTTCGTGCCCGGGTTCTCCTTCTCGTACGCGGCTCCAGCGGTCTCGAACACATCGGTGAGCGAGGAGGCGGCGAGCACGGTCAGGTCGGCCTTCGGCGCTCCGGCGGAGCCACCGCCCTTCTTCGCACTGTCGTTCTTGCTGTCGTCGTTGCCGCAGGCGGCGAGCGGCACGAGCAGGGCCGCCGTCAGAACGGCGGCGGCCGTGCGGCGCCTGGCGGGGCTGAGAGCGAGAGACATGAGCGTGAGACTCCTTGGGGACGCGGCCGGCGGCGCGGTCCGGCCGTGATTGAGGACCCTGGGGTGCGGACCAGGGGTCGGTCAGGTGCGGTCGATGTGCACGCTGGTGGACTTCACGCGGGCGGTGGCCTGCATGCCGACCTCCAGGCCCAGCTCCTCCACGGCCTCCCGGGTCAGGAGCGAGACGAGCCGGTGCGGGCCCGCCTGGATCTCGACCTGGGCGGCGACGTCGCCGAGCTTCACCGCGGTGACGATGCCGGGAAAGGCGTTGCGGGCGGAGGTGTAGGGGACGTCGTCCTCGCCGCTGCCCCCCTGCCCCTGGCTCTGCGCGACCTCGACGGAGAACGCGGCGAGGTCACGGCCGTCGATGAGGCGACGGCCGCCTTCCTCCCGGTGGGTCGCGACCCGCCCGGCGTCGGCCCAGCGGCGTGCCGTGTCCGGGCTGACGCCGAGCAGACGCGCCGCCTGGCCGATCGTGTAGGACTGCATGCGCGCCACGATATGCCGCCTGGCCTGGCATCTACAACATTCCTGGGGGTTCCTCCATGGCAGATGCGGGGCGCCTTGGAGGAAGTGTCAAGCGCCCTGTTTCGCCTGCTTCACCTGCGGCACCTGCTCCAACGCGATGCCGAAGTGGGTGGCGTACGCGTCGAGCACGTCGGCGTCCGTGGCCAGCTCGGCGGTGCGGCGCTCTCCGCCCTCCGTCGTCGTGAGGGTCCGGCCGCTGAGGGTGATCCGGCCGGACTCGGTGAGCAGCGAGCAGACCAGGGACTGGGTGAAATGGGACCGGGGCGAGGTGCGGTGCCACCAGGCGCCGGACGTGAAGTCGGCGAGGGCGCGCGGGCGCAGGTCGATCACGTACTGCGGCTTGCCGTCCATGAGGACGTCAAGATCGCCTTCGGGAGTCTCGGCGACGCGGAAGGTGCCGCCGGGATCCGACTGGTCGCCGCGCTCGCCGAAGGCCAGCGGGAAGTGGCTGTGGGCGCCGAAGCCGACATCGGCGATCCAGTCGCCGCCGTCGGAGGTGAGCACACGCAACGCCAGGTGGTCGTAAGGGATTCCGGGGTGCCCGGATGGGTCGTACACACGGGCCTGCAACAAGGTGACCTCGAAGCCGAGGGCGGTGAGCAGCGCGGCGAACGCCCCGTTGAGTTCGTAGCAGAAGCCGCCGCGGCGGGCGCCGACGACCTTCGCTGCCAAGGCCTTCTCGGTCAGTTCGATGTCCTCGCCGAGGTGGATGGAGAGGTTCTCGAAGGGAACGGCGAGGAGGTGTGCGAGCTGCAGGTCGTGCAGCGCGCGGGTGGTGGGCGCCGCGGGGGGCGCGGCGTCGATGCGGCGCAGATAGGCAGCTGTCTCAGCAAAATCCATGGGCGTATTCTCACGCGTCGCGCATCATGGGCGTGCCCGTCGGAGGACTGCTTGCCGCTTGCCGCTTGCCGCTTGCCGTTTGCCGCTCGCCGCTCGCTGCGTCCGGTGACGGGCTGCATCTGCCCCCTGCATCGAAGGAACCATGCCGACCGAGCCCGCTCCCTTCCGGACCTCCGTCTCCGATGACGTGCTGAACGACCTGCGGTCACGCCTGAACCGCACCCTCTTCACCCAGCCCTCCGACTCCACGTACTGGGCGGCGGGCACCGACCCCGGCTATCTGCGCGAACTGGTCGCCTACTGGGCGGACGGCTTCGACTGGCGCGCCGCCGAGGCCGCGCTCAACGCCTTTCCCCAGTACGTCGCCGAAGTCGCCGGACGGCGCGTGCACTTCGTCCATCTGCGGGGCCGGCGGCCCGAAGGGGCCCCCGCGCCACTGCCGTTGGTCCTCAGCCATGGCTGGCCGAGCAGTTTCGTGGAGATGCTGCGGGTCGCCGACCGCCTCGCCGACCCGGCCGCGCACGGCGGCGACCCGGCCGACGCCTTCGACGTGGTGATTCCCTCGCTGCCGGGCTTCGTCCACTCCGAACTGCCGCGCGAGCCGTTCACGCGCAGGGGCGTCGCCGGGATCTGGCACGAGCTGATGACCCAAACCCTGGGCTACGAACGCTTCGGGGCCTTCGGCGGGGACATCGGGGGCGGGGTGACGCAGTGGCTCGGCGCCCTGTATCCGCAGGAAGTCGCCGGGGTGCACGTCACGTCCGCGGTGATCACGGAGCAGTTCGACGACGCGGCGCCGCCGACCCCCGACGAACAGACGTTCCTCGACGCGCTCGCAGCGTACGACGTGATCGACCAGGGCTACAGCGAGATCATGTGCACCCGCCCCGACACGATCGCCGCAGCCCTGATGGACTCCCCGGCGGGGCTCGTCGCCTGGATCGCCGACAAGTACCGCGACTGGAGCGACTGCGGGGGCGACCTCGAAAGCCGCTGGGACAAGGACACCTTGCTCACCGTCGCGACGCTCTACTGGGTCACCGGCAGCATCGGCTCGTCCTTCCGGCAGTACTACGACTACCCCCGGAACAAGCCCGTGCCACGCATCACCGTGCCCGCGGCCATCACCCTCAGCCATGAACCGGCGTTCGCGGACTTCCCCAGGAGCCTTGCCGAGCGCACCCTCACGGATCTGCGCCACTGGAGCACTCCGAAGCGAGGCGGGCACTTCATGGCGCATGAGGAGCCGGAGCAAGTGGCGCGGGAGCTGCGGGCGTTCTTCCGGCCGCTCAGGGGCTGAGCGGCGGAGGTGGTCTCCTGCCGGCACTGGCACACTGGACCGCCTGCTCCGTGTCGCTGTTGGGCTGAACGGGTGAGGTCGCGTAAGAATGACTCAGTGCAGATATCCAGTGCGAGCCAGGACGGGGTGGATCGTTGAACAGCCACGACGTCACCGATGAACAGTGGGAAGGGCTCGCCCAGGTCGTACCGCTGCGCAGCCGCAACGAATGGCCGTCCTGGCCCGGCCACCGTGCGCTGCCCGACGCGGAGACCGAGGCGCGACGGCGATTTGTGGTGATGCGGGTCAACGTCTTCTCGGACGCCCGCGAGGTCGCCGAGACCGTGATGGCGCAGATCCCGGTCCTGCTCGACCTGACCGGGGCGGAGACGGAAGTCGCCAAGCGCGTCCTTGACTTCAGCAGCGGTGTGGTCCTCGGCCTCGGCTGCGGAATGCACCGGGTCGACAAGAACGTCTTCCTGCTCGCCCCGCCCGGCACCGAGGTGAAGGGCCTTGTCGCGGCGGCGCAGTCGTAGGTGACCCTTCTCTGCTAATCCCTCATTCGTAGGAAGGTCACTTGGGCGGAACGGTTCCCCAGGCACCTTGCCGCTTACCTTCCGGACATGACAGCAGTGCACCTCCCGGAGGCGGTCGCCGAACCACCGTCGGGCCCGGAACGGAGCCGCGTCACCGAACTGCGGCTCTCGGCCTTCGCCTCACACCGGGGCGCCGTGTTCCCGCTCGGCCCGCTGACCTTCGTATCGGGGCCGAGCGGCAGCGGGAAAACCACCGCGCTCGCCGCGTACGAAGCACTGGCGCGGCTCGGCGCCGGTGAGGAACTCGTCGATGTCTTCGCCGATCCGGTGGCCTGCGTGCCCGAAGGCGCACGGGCCGACGGACAGCGGCGGCGCGGGTTCCGCATCGGCTGCACGATCGAGGGGCCGGTCGGAGCGGTGCGGCTCGACGTCGCCGTACAGGCCGAGCCCGAACTGCGCGTCGTCGGCGAGCGGCTGACCCGGGACGGGCTCACCCTGCTCGAGACCGCCCTGCGCGACCCGGGGCGGCGCGCCGTGCAGGCGGCCTGGCATACGGCGGGCGCGTCACCGGTCACGCGCGGCCCGCTGCCGGACGACCGGCTCGGCACGGCGCTCCTTCCGCTGCGCGTCGCGGGCAAGACGGAAGGGCAGCGCCTGGTGCTCGCGGCGGCGGAACAGGTGGTGGTCGCGCTCCGTTCGGTGTTCCCGTGCGCTCCCAGGCCCGGCCCGATGCGGCTGCCGGTGCCGCCCGGACTCATCGGTTCGGGACGCCTCCTGAGCGGCTGCGACAACCTCGCCGAGGTCCTTCTTCGTACGAGGGAGGAGTGCGGCAACCGTCATGGGCGACTGGTGGCTGCCGTGCGCGCCGGGTGCGCGGGGCCGGTCGCCGACGTGCGCGCGGAGGTGGCCGAGGACGGGTCGGTGCACGCGCTCATCGAGCGGGGCGCGGGGATCAGGACACCGGTCGGGCGGCTCGGGGACGGCGAGTTGAGGTATCTGGCGCTCGCCCTGGTGCTGCTCACCGGCCCGGGGGTGCTCGAGGTCGACCCGGTGGCCGAGGTGCCGGGGGCGTACCAGAACCTCACCGTGGTCGCCGACGGCATCGACCACTGCCTCGACCCGCGGCAGAAGCGCGCACTCGGCGAACTGGCGGCGCGTTCCTGCGGGAGCGGGCACATCCGGCTCGTGGGGACGGTGAGCGACGGGGCATGGGCCGCTGAAGTGGGCGGGGCCTCGGTGGTAAACCTGGAGCCGTGACTGAACTTGATGTAGCGGGACTGCAGCGCAGACTGGCCGACTTCGCCGCGAAGCGGGACTGGGAGCAGTACCACACGCCCAAGAACCTGGCCGCCGCGCTCAGCGTCGAGGCCTCCGAACTTGTCGAGATCTTCCAGTGGTTGACGCCCGAGGAGTCGGCGCGGGTGATGGAATCCCCGGACTCCGCGCACCGGGTGACGGACGAGGTCGCCGACGTGCTGGCCTATCTGCTGCAGTTCTGCGAGGTGTTGGGCATCGACGCGCTGGCGGCGCTCGCCGCGAAGATCGACCGGAACGAGGGGCGTTTCCCGGCGCCGTGAGCTCGTCTGCGAGCCCGTCCGTGAGCTCGTCCGTGAGCCCGTCCACCGCCTCATTCTCTGTACGATCGTCACTCTCCGGAGTGGACACGTTGTCCCCAGTCGATAACTTGTCCACAGATTTCCTGGTTGCTCTGGCTTTTCGTCCCGCTGGCCCTCACTCTGGGTAGTGAGCAAGGGAGCCGAGGCGATCGTGCGACGGGTGCGCGCGGGACGGGCGGGGGTGAGCATGGACGCGATGCGACTCATCGAGGCGAGCAGACGCGCTCTGGCACGGAGCCAGGAGCCGGCGGGCATCGTGGCGGAAGTGTGGCAGTCCCAGGCTCTCGCGCAGGCGATCGGCAGCCGTCTCGCGGTCGCCGGGCCACAGGAGTTACGGAGCGAGGCGCTCGGCCTGAGCGAGGTCGGCGGCAGGGGCTGCGGGGTTCTCGACGCCCCGGGCCTGGGCACGGAGGGCATCCGGGCGTCGCGGCTTACGACGATCGGCGAGGCCCAAGAAGTGCTGGGAGGGCTTGACGAACTGCTCGGCGATGTGGGTATCGCACTGGTCGCCGTGGCGATGGGGGCGGACGACGAGGGGGTGTATTGGCAGTGCATGGAGGCGATCGACGCCGCCGACGAGGCGAGGGACCGGGTGCTCGAGATGCTGCGCAGGCTCGCGGTGCGCGAACAGAGCCTGCCCGAGCCCGACTCGGCGACGGGGCCACCGTGAGGTCAGAAGCGGGGTCACTGGGGCGGAGCCGCACCGGCCGCCGGGTTGACGGATTTTCACCCGGCGGGGGCGGCGCGTGGCGGGCGGGACCGCGGGAGTTGACGGAGGCGCGGGCGGGACCGGCCCGACCTGCGCCGCCCGCCTCGGGTCCCGCAGGACCCGCCCAGGACCGGTCAGCCGAGCTGCGGCATGACCTGGGAGGAGATCAGCTCCAGATGGTCAAGGTCGTCCAGGTCGAGGATCTGGAGATACATGCGCTGCGAGCCGACGGCCTGATAGGCGGCGATCGTCTCGACGACCTCCGCGGGGGATCCGGCGAGCCCGTTGGCCTTCAGGTCCTCCACATCGCGCCCGATCGCGTCGGCGCGGCGCTTCACCTCGGCGTCCGTCTTGCCCACGCAGGCCACCAGGGCGTTGGAGTAGACGAGGTCGTCGGCCTTGCGACCGTGCTCTTCGGCGGCGGAGCGTACGCGCTTGAACTGCTGCTCGGCATCGGCCAGGGAGGCGAAGGGGATGTTGAACTCGTCGGCGTAGCGCGCCGCGAGGGCGGGTGTCCGCTTGGCGCCGTGACCGCCGATGAGCAGGGGCACCTTCGGCTGGGCGGGCTTGGGAAGGGCGGGGGAATCGGAGAGCTGGTAGTAGGTGCCGTCGAAACTGAAGCGTTCACCGACCGGGGTCTCCCACAGGCCGGTCACAATGGCGAGTTGCTCCTCGAGCCGCCCGAACTTCTCCTTCGGGAAGGGGATCCCGTACGCGGTGTGCTCAGCCTCGTACCACCCGGAGCCGAGACCGAGCTCGATGCGGCCGCCCGACATCTGGTCGACCTGCGCGACCTGGATCGCCAGGACGCCGGGCAGCCGGAAGGTGCCCGCGGTCATCAGGGTGCCGAGCCGGATCCGCCGTGTCTCACGGGCAAGACCGGCGAGGGTGATCCAGGCGTCCGTGGGGCCGGGAAGACCGTCGGACGAGCCCATCACGAGGTAGTGGTCGGAGCGGAAAAAGGCGCTGTAGTCGAGGTCCTCGGTGGCCTTGGCGACGCGGAGGAGCGTCTCGTAGGTCGCACCCTGCTGCGGTTCGGTGAAGATTCGAAGATCCATGCAGCTATCTTGCCCGGCGGCCGGTTCCGGTTTGGGTCCCGACCGGCCCGTGTTGCCGCCGCCGGGTCCACGGGCCGGGATGGGCCCGGTCACATGCCCCCTGGTCCGGCGGCTAGGCTTCGGCACCGGCTGTCCGGGCAAGGGGCCCGGAGATGGTGTTGTTGGGGTTGAGATGGTCGCTGGCAGAGTTGTCCGGTTCGACGGCGCGCGGGGTTACGGATTCATCGCCCCGGATCATGGCGGGGAGGACGTGTTCCTGCACGCCAACGATCTGCTGATTCCGGAGCCTTTGGTGTACACGGGGGCGCTGGTCGAGTTCGAGATCGAGGAGGGCGAGCGCGGGCCGAAGGCTTCGTCGGTGCGACTCCCCAAGGGAGCGCAGGCGCCCACGGGACCTCCGTTCGTGGGCAGGGCGCAGGTACCCCCGTCGATTCAGGCGTCGGCCGCGGCGCTCGACGACGACGAGGACCCCACGTGCGATGTGCTCAGTGTCGCGGAGTACTCGTTCGAGGTGACGGAGCTGCTGCTCAGCACGGCGCCATGGATGACGGGCGAACAGATCAAACACCTCCGCGAACAGCTGGTGCAGCACGGCAAGAGCCATGGATGGGCTGAGGGCTGAGCGTGCCTCGTGCGAGGCGGTCTGCCTGCTGGTCAACCGCCTTCGGGACGGGACCGTTCACGACTGGTGAGGGGCCGGGCCGCGTCCGGCCGGTGGAGTGGAAATTCTCGTGTGCGGCTGCGGTGTCCGCTGTACGTTCTAGAGGAACCGCGCCAGACGACGCGGTCCGTATCCGCAGCTCAGACCATGTCTTGAGGCCCAACCACCGTGTTCTTGACGATCAGCACCTCCGGCAGCCCTGACCGCCCCGCCACCGACCTCGGGTTCCTGCTGCACAAGCATCCCGACAAGGCCCAGCCCTTCTCCACCTCTTACGGCACCGCGCACGTCTTCTACCCCGAGGTGTCCGAGGCGCGGTGCACGGCCGCGCTGCTGCTCGAGGTGGATCCCGTGGCGCTGGTCCGGCGGGGCAAGGGGAAGGGCAAGGGGCGGGGCGGTGCGCCCGACGCGGCGCTCGCGCAGTACGTGAACGACCGGCCCTACGCCGCGTCGTCGCTGCTCGCCGTGGCGTTGAGCGCGGTGTTCTCCAGCGCGATGCGCGGGGTGTGCAACGCGCGACCCGAGCGGGCCGGGCAGCCGCTGCCCCTGCGCATCGAGGTGCCCGCGCTGCCCGCGCGCGGCGGTGCCGCGCTGGTGCGCAAGCTGTTCGAGCCGCTGGGCTGGACGGTGACGCTGACGCCGGTGGTGCTGGACGAGCGGTTCCCCGAGTGGGGTGAATCGCGCTACGTCCATCTCGTACTCGACGTACCGGACGGGAAGCTGACCCTGAGCCAGGCGCTTCGGCACCTCTATGTCCTCCTCCCCGTGCTCGACGACGCCAAGCACTACTGGGTCTCGCCCGACGAGGTCGACAAGCTGCTGCGCGCCGGTGAGGGCTGGCTCGCGGGCCACCCGGAGCAGAAGGTCATCACCAGCCGCTACCTCTCGCGGCGCTGGTCGCTGACCCGGGAGGCCACGGAGCGGCTCGAACTGGTGCGGCTCGCCGACGCGGACGACACCGACGTCGAGGAGATCGACAACGCGGTCGACGAGGAGAGCGACACAGAAGAGAAGCCGGTGCCGCTCGCCGTGCTGCGCCGCGAGGCGATCCTCGCGGCCCTGGCCTCCGCGGGCGCCGGACGCGTGCTCGATCTCGGTTGCGGTCAGGGCCAGTTGGTGCAGGCGCTGCTCAAGGACACCCGGTTCACCGAGATCGCCGGAGTCGACGTGTCCATGCGCGCGCTGACCATCGCGTCGCGGCGGCTGAAGCTGGACCGCATGGGTGAGCGCCAGGCGGAGCGCGTCAAGCTCTTCCAGGGCTCGCTGGCGTACACCGACAAGCGGCTCAAGGGGTACGACGCCGCCGTGCTCAGCGAGGTCATCGAGCACCTCGACGTGGAGCAGCTGCCCGCCCTGGAGTACGCGGTGTTCGGCTCCGCGCGGCCTCGCACCGTGCTCGTGACGACGCCGAACGTCGAGTACAACGTCCGCTGGGAGACGCTCCCCGCCGGGCATGTGCGGCACGGCGACCACCGGTTCGAGTGGACGCGTGCGGAGTTCCGCGCATGGGCCGGTGAGGTGGCCGAACGGCACGGCTACGGCGTGGAGTTCGTGCCTGTCGGTGACGACGACCCCGAGGTCGGGCCGCCCACCCAGATGGCCGTGTTCACGCAGAACGACAAGAGCGACACAAGAGTGCAAGACCACAAGACTGCGAAGGGGGTGCGGGCGGCATGACCAATGAAACCGGCACCGGCACTGGCACCAGCACCGCAGTCACCCGCGCGGGGCGGGTGCTGCCCGTCACCGATCTCTCCCTCGTGGTCCTCGTCGGCGCCACGGGATCCGGCAAGTCCACCTTCGCCCGCGAGCACTTCAAGCCCACCGAAGTGCTCTCCAGTGACTTCTGCCGCGGCCTCGTCGCCGACGACGAGAACGACCAGGGCGCGAGCCGCGACGCCTTCGACGTGCTGCACTACATCGCGGGCAAGCGCCTCGCGGCGGGCCGCCGCACCGTCGTCGACGCGACCAACGTGCAGAGCGACAGCCGGAAGCAGCTGATCGAGCTCGCCAGGCAGTACGACGTGCTGCCCATCGCCATCGTCCTCGACGTACCCGAGGAGGTGTGCGCCCAGCGCAACGCCTCGCGCGCCGACCGGGCGGACATGCCGCGCCGCGTCATCCAGCGCCATCAGCGTGAACTGCGGCGCTCACTGCGGCATTTGGAGCGCGAGGGTTTCAGGAAGGTCCACGTTCTCAGGGGCGTGGAGGAGGTCGACGGCGCCACCATCGTCACGGAGAAGCGCTACAACGACCTCTCCCACCTCACAGGCCCCTTCGACATCATCGGCGACATCCACGGCTGCGCTTCCGAGCTGGAGACCCTGCTCGGCAAGCTCGGCTACGTGGACGGCGCGCACCCCGAAGGGCGTACGGCCGTCTTCGTCGGTGACCTCGTCGACCGCGGTCCCGACACCCCGGGCGTGCTGCGCCGCGTGATGGCGATGGTCGGCGGCGGCAACGCCCTGTGCGTACCGGGCAACCACGAGAACAAGCTCGGCCGCCACCTCAAGGGCCGAAAGGTCCAGCCCACCCACGGACTCGCGGAGACGATCGCGCAGTTGGAGGGAGAGAGCGACGAATTCCGCGCGAGGGTGCGGGAGTTCGTCGACGGTCTCGTCTCGCACTACGTCCTCGACGCGGGCAAGCTCGTCGTCTGCCACGCGGGCCTTCCCGAGAAGTACCACGGGCGCACGTCGGGCCGGGTGCGCTCGCACGCCCTCTACGGCGACACCACCGGCGAGACCGACGAGTTCGGCCTGCCCGTGCGCTACCCCTGGGCGGAGGACTACCGCGGCAGCGCCGCCGTGGTCTACGGCCACACCCCCGTGCCCACGGCGACCTGGCTGAACAACACCATCTGCCTTGACACCGGAGCCGTGTTCGGCGGCAGGCTCACCGCGCTGCGCTGGCCGGAGCGTGAGCTCGTCGACGTACCGGCGGAGCAGGTCTGGTACGAGCCGACGAAGCCGCTGCGCACGGAGGCGCCCGGCGGTCACGACGGGCGGCCGCTCGACCTGAACGACGTGCACGGCCGCCGCGCCGTGGAGACCCTTCCCCTGGCTCTCAACTCCGTTCGAGCAGGGGAGACCCCAACCGCGGGCCGCGTCGCCGTGCGGGAGGAGAACGCGGCGGCGGCCCTTGAGGTGATGAGCCGTTTCGCCGTCGACCCGCGACTGCTTCCCTACCTCCCGCCGACGATGGCGCCCACCGCCACCTCGCAGCGCGAGGGCTACTTGGAACACCCGGCCGAGGCCTTCGCCTCGTACGCCCAGGACGGTGTCGCACGGGTCGTGTGCGAGGAGAAGCACATGGGCTCGCGCGCCGTGGCCCTGGTGTGCCGCGACGCGGACGTGGCCCGCGAGCGCTTCGGCGTGGACGGCCCGACCGGCTCGCTCTGCACCCGCACAGGCCGCCCCTTCTTCAGCGACACGGAGGTCACCGAAGAGATACTCGGCCGGGTGCGCTCCGCCCTCACCGAGGCGAACCTGTGGCAGGAGCTCGACACCGACTGGCTGCTCCTCGACGCGGAGTTGATGCCCTGGTCGCTGAAGGCGTCCGGCCTGCTCCGCACGCAGTACGCAGCCGTGGGCGCCGCCTCCGGAGCGGTCTTCCCCGGCGCGATCGCCGCCCTGGAAGCGGCGAAGGAGCGTGGCGTGGACACCGGGGAACTCCTGGCCAGGCAGCGCGAACGAGCCGTGGACGCGGCCCTGTTCACGGACGCCTACCGCCGCTACTGCTGGCCGACCGACGGCCTGGAGGGCGTGCGCCTCGCGCCGTTCCAGATCCTGGCCGTCCAGGGCCGCAGCCTCGCCGCGCTCCCGCACGACGAGCAGCTCGCCCTGATCGACCGCATGGTGGAGCACGACGGCACGGGCCTGCTGCAGACCACCCGGCGGCTCTACGTCGACACCGGCGACGAGGCGTCGGTCCAGGCGGGCATCGACTGGTGGCTGGAGATGACCAACCGCGGCGGTGAGGGCATGGTCGTCAAGCCGGTCGAGGCGCTGGTCCGCGACGGGAAGGGCCGGATCGTGCAGCCCGGCATCAAGTGCCGCGGACGCGAGTACCTCCGGATCATCTACGGCCCGGAGTACACCCGGCCCGAACACCTGGACAAGCTCCGCGGCCGCTTCCTCGGGCACAAGCGCTCGCTCGCGATCCGTGAGTACGCGCTCGGCCTTGAGTCCCTGGACCGCCTCGCGGCCGGTGAGCCGCTGTGGCGAGTGCACGAGGCGGTGTTCGCGGTCCTCGCCCTGGAGTCGGAGCCGGTGGACCCGCGGCTCTAGCTCCGCACTGGGTGCCGCATTGCACGGGCGTCGGCCGTCCGGCCGGGGAAAGATGGACCCCATGGGATTCCATGTCGACTCCGAGGCCGGGCGGCTGCGCCGCGTGATCCTGCACCGCCCTGATCTGGAGCTCAAGCGGCTCACCCCGAGCAACAAGGACGCGTTGCTCTTCGACGACGTCTTGTGGGTCCGCAGGGCCCGCCAGGAACACGACGGATTCGCCGACGTGCTGCGCGACCGGGGGGTGGCGGTGCACCTCTTCGGCGACCTCCTGACCGAGGCCCTGGACGTGCCGGCCGCCCGTCTCCTCGTCCTCGACCGGGTCTTCGACGAGAAGGAGTACGGGCCGCTGGCGACGGGCCATCTGCGGGCCGCCTTCGAGACGATGCCGTCCGCCGAACTCGCCGAGGCGCTGATAGGCGGGATGACGAAGCGGGAGTTCCTGGAGCGCCACCCCGAGCCGACGTCCGTGCGCTTCCACTGCATGGACCTGGACGACTTCCTGCTCGGCCCGCTGCCCAACCACCTCTTCACGCGCGACACCTCCGCCTGGATCTACGACGGCGTCTCCATCAACGCGATGCGCTGGCCCGCACGGCAGCGCGAGACCGTGCACTTCGAGGCGATCTACCAGCACCACCCGCTGTTCGCGGCCCAGGACTTCCGCGTCTGGTCCCAGGGGCAGGCTGACTATCCCTCGACCATCGAGGGCGGCGACGTCCTGGTCATCGGCAGGGGCGCCGTCCTCATCGGCATGAGCGAGCGCACCACGCCGCAGGCCGTCGAGATGCTCGCGCACAAGCTGTTCGCGGCGGGCTCGGCGCAGACGATCGTGGCCCTGGACATGCCGAAGAGGCGCGCGTTCATGCATCTCGACACGGTGATGACGATGATCGACGGCGACACCTTCACGCAGTACGCGGGCCTTGGCATGCTCCGCTCGTACACCATCGAACCAGGCGTGGACGGGCGGGAGTTGAAGGTCACCGACCATCCGCCCGAGCACATGCACCGGGCGATCGCCGCGGCCCTCGGACTGAGCGGGATCAGGGTCCTCACGGCCACCCAGGACGTGCACGCGGCCGAGCGGGAGCAGTGGGACGACGGCTGCAACGTACTCGCGGTCGAGCCGGGCGTCGTCGTCGCCTACGAACGGAACTCGACGACGAACACGCATCTGCGCAAGGAGGGCATCGAGGTGATCGAGATCCGGGGGAGCGAGCTGGGGCGGGGCCGGGGCGGTCCGCGGTGCATGAGCTGTCCGGTGCAGCGGGACGCCGTCGACTGAGCCGCCCAAGCCGTACCTGTATAGAAATGTGGAGCATCGTATAGACTTCCAGTGTCCCCTTACGTGTACCCCTGGAGCGCCCCATGGCCATCGACCTCACCGGCCGCCATTTCCTCAAGGAGCTGGACTTCACCGCCGAGGAGTTCCGCGGCCTGATCGATCTTGCCGCTGAGCTGAAGGCGGCCAAGAAGGCGGGCACCGAGACGCAGCGGCTGCGCGGCAGGAACATCGCGCTGATCTTCGAGAAGTCCTCCACCCGTACGCGCTGCTCCTTCGAGGTCGCGGCCGCGGACCAGGGCGCTTCCACGACGTACATCGATCCGGCCGGATCGCACATCGGCAGCAAGGAGTCCCCCAAGGACACCGCCCGGGTGCTCGGCCGGATGTTCGACGCCATCGAGTTCCGCGGCGACGCCCAGGCGACGGTCGAGGAGCTGGGCGCTCACGCGGGCGTGCCGGTCTACAACGGCCTGACCGACGACTGGCACCCCACCCAGATGCTCGCCGACGTGCTCACGATGACCGAGCACAGCGCGAAGCCGCTCGGTGAGATCACTTTCGCCTATCTCGGTGACGCCCGTTTCAACATGGGCAACTCCTACCTCGTCACCGCCGCGCTGCTCGGCATGGACGTACGCATCGTCGCCCCGAAGGCCTACTGGCCCGCCGAGGCCATCGTCGCCCAGGCACGCGGGCTCGCCGAGACCAGCGGCGCCCGGATCACGCTCAGCGAGGACATCGCCGAGGGCGTCGCCGGTGCCGACTTCGTCGTGACCGACGTCTGGGTCTCCATGGGCGAGCCCAAGGAGGTCTGGGACGAGCGCATAACCGCGCTCGCGCCGTACGCCGTGACGATGGACGTGCTGCGGGCGACGGGCAACGCGGACGTGAAGTTCCTGCACTGCCTCCCCGCCTTCCACGACCTGGGCACCAAGGTCGGCCGCGAGATTTACGAGCGCCACGGTCTAAGCTCTCTCGAGGTCACCGACGAGGTCTTCGAGTCGGCGCACTCCGTCGTCTTCGACGAGGCCGAGAACCGCCTGCACACGATCAAGGCGATCCTCGTCGCCACCCTGGCCTGACAGAACTCACGTCGGCGGGGCCGGGGAACACCTTCCCCCGGCCCCGCTTTTTTGCGGCATACCCCCGCCGCGACCCCGCACCACCTGAAATGAGAACCACCGCATGCGCCCGACCGGTCCGGCAGGACTCCGCATCAAGTCCCCCGAACTCCTCGTCGCCGAATCGGGCGCCGACCTCGAAGGCCATGGCCTCAAGCGCACCATGGGCCTGTTCCAACTGATCTGCTTCGGCGTCGGCGCGATCGTCGGCACGGGCATCTTCGTCGGCCTCTCCGACAGCGTCGCCGAGGCCGGCCCCGCGGTCGCCGTCTCGTACTTCCTGGCCGCCGTCACCTGCATCTTCACCGCCTTCTCGTTCGCCGAGCTGGGTGGCGCGATCCCGGTCTCCGGCAGCTCGTACTCCTTCGCGTACGCCTCGCTCGGCGAGCGCACCGCGTTCCTCGTCGGCTGGTGCCTGCTCCTGGAGTACGGCGTCTCCGTCTCGGCCGTGGCGGTCGGCTGGAGCCAGTACCTGAACGAGCTGCTCGAAAGTGTCACCGGCCGGCACCTGCCCGACGCGCTCTCCGCGGGACCCGGCGAGGGCGGTGTCGTGAACCTGCCCGCCGTGGTCGTGATCCTGCTGGCCGCGGTGCTGCTCGTACGCGGTATCCGGGAGAGCGCGCGGGCGACGGCCGCGATGGCCGTGCTCAAGATCGGGATCCTGCTGTTCTTCCTGGCGGTCGCGTTCACCGCGTTCAAGGCCGGCCACCTCACCCCCTTCGCGGGCGCCGGTGTCTCCGGCATCACCGCGGGTGCCTCGCTCGCCTTCTTCTCCTTCATCGGCTTCGACGCGATCACCACGGCGGGCGAAGAGGTCAAGAACCCCCGCCGGAACATCCCGATCGCCATCCTGGTCTGCATCGGCGTCGTCACCCTGCTGTACGTCGCCGTCGCCCTCGGGGCGATCGGCGCACTCGGCGCCGACGCGGTCGCCGACAAGCCCGCCGCGCTCTCGCTGGTCGTCAACCAGGTCACGGATTCGACGGTCGGCGGCGGGATCATCGCCCTCGGTGCGGTCGTGGCCATCGCGTCCGTCGTACTCGCCGTGATGTACGGGCAGACCCGCATCCTGATGTCGATGTCCCGCGACGGGCTCATCCCGCGCGTCTTCGAGCGCGTCTCGCCCAAGACCTCGACGCCGGCCGCGGGCACCTGGATCGTCGCTGCGGTCTTCGCCGTCCCCGCCGCCTTCTCGTCGCTCGACGTGGTGGTCAACCTGACGACGATCGGCACTCTGGCGATCATGGTCGTGGTGAACATCGCGGTCCTCGCGCTGCGCCGCTCGGCGCCGGAGCTGAAGCGCACCTTCCGGGTGCCGCTCTACCCGGTGAGCCCCATCCTGGGCGTGGGCTTCTGCCTCTATCTGATCTGGGGCACGGGCTGGACGACGTGGGTGCAGTTCGCCGTGTTCCTCGTCGTGGGCACCTTGGTGTACGCCCTGTACGGGCGCGGGCACTCGCGGCTCGGCAAGGCCGCGGAGACCGATTCCGCTACGCCGCGGGGAGCGTGAACCAGACCGCCTTGCCGGAGCCGGTCGGGCGGTGGCCACAGGACGAGCTGAGGGTGCGGATCAGGAGCAGGCCGCGCCCGTGCTCCTGCCAGGGGTCCGGCTCCTCCATCGGCGCCGGACCGGTGAGATTGCCGGGCGGCAGCGGGTTCGAGTCGTGGACCTCCACCTGGCAGCCGGTGGGCAGCAGCTCGATCACCAGCTCTATGGGGTCGCACCCCGAGGTGTGCTCCACCGCGTTGGCCACCAGCTCCGCCGTAAGCAGCTCGGCGGTGTCGCTGTCGGCGGGCGACTCGATCTCCGCGAGCGCGGTACGCACCAGCGCACGGGCGATCGGTACGGCGGCCGTGGTGTGCGGCAGCGCGATACGCCACGAGGCGGGAGCTGGGGGTTCGTGCAAGGCGGGTCCGTTCAGGGCAGCAGGAGGAGGTCCTGCTTTCAACCGTACGAATCTTAAGCGCTATGTCGACAGGGTCGACGGTCGGGTATGTCCGGGACGTCCGGCCCGGGGACGGCTGCAATATCGCGCGCTCGTGACGACAGTCACGGATGGGTGATAACTTCGAGGAGCAGACCGCCGCCGCCCCGACCGAGGAGGCCGCACGTCGTCATGAGTCCCTTCACCGGCTCCGCCCCCCGCACCCCCGACTGGCAGCACCTCCGTTTCGAGGTGGACGACGGGGTCGCCACGGTCACCCTGGCCCGCCCCGACAAGCTGAACGCGCTCACCTTCGGCGCCTACGCCGACCTGCGCGATCTCCTGGCCGAGCTGTCCCGCGACAAGTCCGTGCGTGCCCTGGTCCTCGGTGGAGAGGGGCGCGGCTTCTGCTCGGGCGGTGACGTCGACGAGATCATCGGCGCGACCCTCGGCATGGACACCGCGCAGCTGCTCGACTTCAACCGCATGACGGGCCAGGTCGTGCGCGCCATCCGCGAGTGCCCCTTCCCGGTGATCACCGCCGTGCACGGAGTGGCCGCGGGTGCCGGCGCGGTGCTCGCCCTCGCCTCGGACTTCCGGGTGGCGGATCCCTCGGCGCGGTTCTCCTTCCTCTTCACGCGGGTCGGCCTGTCCGGCGGCGACATGGGGGCCGCGTATCTGCTGCCTCGCGTCGTCGGCCTCGGCCATGCCACCCGGATCCTGATGCTGGGCGATCCGGTGCGCGCGCCCGAAGCCGAACGGATCGGCCTGATCAGTGAGTTGACCGACGAGGGCAAGGCGCCCGAGGCCGCACAATCCCTGGCCCGCCGCCTCGCCGAAGGACCCGCCCTCGCGTACGCGCAGACCAAGGCGCTGCTGACCTCGGAACTCGACATGCCGCTCGCCGCCTCCGTGGAGCTGGACGCGGCGACGCAGGCCCTCCTGATGACCGGCGAGGACTACAAGGAATTCCACGCGGCGTTCACGGAGAAGCGCCCGCCCAAGTGGCAGGGGCGCTGACGATGACGGCCCCCGGGCACGGCACGGCGCACCGCATCGCCGTCATCGGCGGCGGCCCCGGCGGGCTCTACGCCGCGGCCCTCCTCAAGCGGCTCGACCCGGAGCGCGAGATCACCGTCTGGGAGCGCAACGCCCCCGATGACACCTTCGGCTTCGGCGTGGTCCTCTCGGACGAGACGCTCGGCGGCATCGAGCACGCCGACCCCGTCGTCTACGCCGCGCTGCAGGCGGAGTTCGTGCGCTGGGACGACATCGACATCGTGCACCGGGGCACCCGCCACACCTCCGGCGGCCACGGGTTCGCGGCGCTCGGGCGGCGCAGGCTCCTCGGTATCCTGCACGAGCGGTGCCGGGAGCTCGGCGTCGACCTCCGCTTCCGCTCCGATGCGCCGCCCGCCGCCGAGCTGTCGGCGGCGTACGACCTGGTGATCGCGGCGGACGGCGTGCACAGCCTCACCCGCGCCGCGTACGCGGATGCCTTCGGGCCGAGCGTCGAGGAGCACCGCTGCCGCTACATCTGGCTCGCGGCCGACTTCGCCTTCGACGCCTTCCGTTTCGAGATCGCCGAGACCGAGTACGGCGTGATGCAGCTGCACGGCTATCCGTTCTCCACGGCGGGAACGGGCGAGTCCACCGTCATCGTCGAGATGCGCGAAGAGGTGTGGGAGGCGGCCGGGTTCGCGGAGCTCGACGAGGCGGGGTCGACCGAACGCTGCGCCAAGATCTTCGCCGACGCGCTCGGCGGCCGGGCTCTGCGCGGCAACAAGTCCGCCTGGATCAACTTCCGCACGGTCGTCAACAAGCGCTGGTCGCACGGCAATACGGTCCTCCTGGGCGACGCGGCCCATACCGCCCACTTCTCCATCGGCTCCGGCACCAAGCTCGCCGTCGAGGACGCGCTCGCACTGGCCGCCTGCCTGGAGGAGCAGCCGGACACCGCGCAAGCTCTCATCGCGTACGAGACGGAGCGCCGCCCGGTCGTCGAGTCCACGCAGCGCGCGGCCCGCGCAAGCCTGGAGTGGTTCGAACGGCTGCCGGACTATCTGGGCCAGCCCTCGCGCCAGTTCGCGTTCAACCTGCTCACCCGCAGCCGCCGCGTCACCCACGACAACCTCCGTCTGCGCGACGCCCACTTCACCGAATCCGTCGAGCGCGAATTCGGCTGCCCCCAGGGCACACCGCCGATGTTCACGCCCTTCCGGCTGCGCGGTCTCACCCTGCGCAACCGCGTGGTCGTGTCCCCCATGGACATGTACTCCGCGCGGGACGGCGTCCCCGGTGACTTCCACCTCGTCCACCTGGGCGCACGGGCACTCGGCGGCGCCGGCCTGGTCATGACGGAGATGGTGTGCGTCAGCGAGCGGGGCCGCATCACGCCGGGCTGCGCCGGGCTCTACACCGACGGTCAGGCCGAAGCCTGGCGCCGGATCACCGACTTCGCGCACACGCAGGCGCCGGGCACCGCGATCGGCGTCCAGCTCGGGCACTCGGGCCGCAAGGGCTCGACGAAGCTGATGTGGGAGGGCATCGACGAACCCCTCGACGAGGGCAACTGGCCGCTGGTGGCGCCGTCGTCGCTCCCGTACAAGGCCAACAGCCGGCGCCCGCACGAGCTGGGCCGGGCCGGACTCGACGCGATCCGCGAGGAGTTCACCACCGCGGCCCTGCGAGCCGAGCGCGCGGGCTTCGACCTCCTCGAACTGCACTGCGCCCACGGCTACTTGCTGTCCGGTTTCCTCTCGCCGCTGACCAACCACCGGACCGACGCCTACGGCGGGACGCTGGAGAACCGGCTGCGCTTCCCCCTGGAAGTCTTCGACGCGATACGGGAGTTGTGGCCGGACGGCAAACCCATGACGGTCCGTATCTCGGCCACCGACTGGGCCGACGGCGGCACCACGGCGGACGACGCCGTCGCGATCGCCCGCGCCTTCGCCGCGCACGGGGCCGACGCCATCGACGTGTCGACGGGCCAGGTCGTCTCCGACGAGCGCCCCGCGTACGGCCGCTCCTACCAGACGCCGTTCGCCGACCGCATCCGCAACGAGACCGGCATCCCCGTCCTCACGGTCGGCGCGATCTCCTCCTGGGACGACGTCAACTCGCTGATCCTGGCCGGACGTACGGACCTGTGCGCGCTCGCGCGCCCGCATCTGTACGACCCGCACTGGACGCTGCACGCGGCGGCCGAGCAGGGCTACGAGGGACCGGGCGTCAGCTGGCCCCCGCAGTACGGCGCGGGCAGCCGCCGCCCGCAGACCGGCCGCACGGACGCACCCAAACCCCGGCTCACGCTGGGGGGTTGACCGGCGGCTCCGCGAACCGCGCCCCCGCGTCCCGCAGCCGCCCGTCGAGCGCCGAGAACACCTCGGCGGACCGGTCACCGGGCCACCCGTCAGGGAGGAGTTCCCCGGGCAGCCCCGGATCGGCGTACGGCAGCCTGCGCCAGGAGTCCAGGGCGAGGAGATAGTCCCGGTACGCCTCGTCCGACGGGGTGTCCGTGCGCCCTTGCCAGGACCGGAGCACCGGCTCGTGCCGGTCGAGGAACGCCTCGTGCTGCTTGGCGATCGCGGACAGGTCCCACCACCGGCCCACCGCCTCCGCCGTCGCCGCGAAACCCAGGTGCTCGCCCCGGAACAGGTCGACGTACGAGGCGAGTTGGAGGCGCTCCAGGGTGTGCCGGGTCTCTTCGTAGAGGTGCGCCGGGGCGATCCACACCCCCGGAGCTGCCGTACCGAAGCCGAGCCCGGCGAGCCGGGAGCGCAGCACGTGCCGCTTCTGGCGTTCCGACTCCGGTACGGAGAAGACGGCGAGCACCCAGCCGCCGCCGCGCCGCCCGGCCGGGGGAGCCGCGTAGATGCGCCGGTCGCCGTCGTCCAGGAGCTGCCGCGCGTCCGGCGACAGGGCGTAACCCGCCGCGCCCGCCGCCGTCCGCGCGGGGACAAGCAGCCCGCGCCGCTTGAGCCGGGACACGGACGAGCGCACGGCCGGGGCGTCCACGCCGAGCGGGGCGAGGAGCCTGACCAGCTCGGCGACGGGCACCGGGCCGGGGGCCGCGCGCCCGTAGGCGCCGTAGAAGGTGACGATCAGGGACCGTGGAGTGTGCTGCTCGGACACGTGATCACTCTACGGGCCCCGGCTCCCGCAGCCGGAACCGTTGCAGCTTGCCTGTCGCGGTGCGCGGCAGCGCGTCCAGGTAGATGATCTCGCGCGGGCACTTGTACGGGACCAGCTCGCCCTTCACGAACTCGCGCAGCCGTTCGGGGTCCCGCTGCGTGCCCGCGCGCGGGACGACGTAGGCGACGACCGTCTGACCGCGCAGCTCGTCGGCCCGCCCCACCACGGCCGTCTCCAGGACGTCGGGGTGGCGCAGGAGCGCCTCCTCGACCTCCGGGCCCGCGATGTTGTACCCGGCCGAGATGATCATGTCGTCGGCGCGGGCCACGTAGCTGAAGTAGCCGTCCGCGTCACGGACGTAGGTGTCGCCGGTGATGTTCCAGCCGTGGCGTACGTACTGGAGCTGCCGTTCGTCGCCCAGATACCGGCAGCCGACAGGACCACGTACAGCGAGCAGTCCCGGCTCCCCGTCCGGCACCGGAGCCCCCGAACCGTCGACCACGCGCGCGTGCCAGCCGGGGACGGGGCGGCCCGTGGTGCCGGGCCGGATCGCCTCGTCCGCCGCGGAGATGAAGATGTGCAGGAGTTCGGTCGCGCCGATGCCGTTGATGACGCGGATCCCGGTGCGCTCGTGCCAGGCCCGCCAGGTGGCGGCGGGCAGGTTCTCGCCCGCGGAGACGCACCGGCGCAGCGTGGAGACGTCAGGGGCGCCCGGCTTGCGCAGCTCGTCCAGCATCGTGCGGTAGGCGGTCGGCGCCGTGAAGAGCACCGTCACACCGTGCTCGGCGATCGCGGGCAACAGCTGCTTGGGACCCGCCTGTTCGAGCAGCAGGGATGAGGCTCCGGCCCGCAGCGGGAAGATGACGAGGCCGCCGAGCCCGAAGGTGAAACCGAGCGGGGGGCTGCCGGCGAACACGTCGTCGGGGGTCGGCCTCAGGATGTGGCGGGCGAAGGTGTCGGCGATGGCGAGCACGTCACGGTGGAAGTGCATGCAGCCCTTGGGGCGCCCGGTGGTGCCGGAGGTGAAGGCGATGAGGGCGACGTCGTCGGCGGCGGTGTCCACGGCCTCGTACACGTCCGGCCGGGTAGCGGCGCGCGCGAGCAGGTCGTCCTCGCCGTCCCCGCCGAAGGTGGTGACGCTCAGCCCCGGAATCCCGGCCTTGACCAGGTCGTCCACCACGCGGTCGTCGCACAGCGCGTGGCTGACCTCCGCTATCTCGCACATCGTGGCCAGCTCGTGCGAGCGCTGCTGGGCCAGCACGGTGACCGCGACCGCGCCCGCCTTCATCACCGCCAGCCAGCAGGCCGCGAGCCAGGGCGTGGTGGGCCCGCGCAGCAGGACGCGCTGGCCTGGCAGGACATCGAGTTCGCCGGTCAGGACGTGCGCGATGTGATTGACGTGCCGCTGCAGCTCGCCGTACGTCCACACCTCCCCGGAGCCCGCGCGGAACGCGGGCCGCTCGGTGCCGAGCCGCTCGACCGTCCGGTCGAGGAGTTCGGCACCGCAGTTGAGGCGGTCGGCGTAGTGCAGTTCGGGCCGGTCGTGGACGAACGCGGGCCACTGCTCCGGCGGCGGGAGATGATCCCGGGCGAAGGTGTCGACGTGAGCCGATGGGTGGAGTCGCAGTGCACTCTTGGCGTCCACAGCGGGTCGCCCCCTTGCCGTTCGGGCTTGTGGTGAGCTCGCGCAACGAGCGTATCGTGATGGTGACGACAGTCAACGGTGCGCGATAAAGGAGGGGCCCGGCATGACGGCATTCTCTCTCAACCCCGAACAAATCGCCTGGTGTGCGGAGCTACGCGACCTCGCCGATGTGCGGCTGCGCCCGCTGGCGGAAAAGGGTGAGCCGGGCCGCGTGAACCGCCCTCTCGTGGAGGCCCTGGGGGAACTGTGCCTGCTCGAACCCCTCTTCGCGGGGGAGGGATCCGCCTCCAGGGGACCCTCCTCCAGGGCTCCGCGCCCCGCCTCCGGCGCCCTGGGCCTCTGCCTCCTGCGTGAGTCCCTCGCCTACGCCTGCACGGAGGCCGAGACCGCGCTCGCCCTCCAGGGCCTCGGGGCGCACCCCGTCGCCGCGTACGGCTCCGTGCGGCAGCGCGAGCAGTGGCTCGGCCCCGCCCGCGCGGGGCGCGCCGTCGCCGCCTTCGCGCTCTCCGAGCCCGGGGCGGGCTCGGACGCCGCCGCGCTTGCTCTGGAGGCCGCTTCGGACGGCCCCTCCTCCTGGCGGCTCACCGGCGAGAAGTGCTGGATCTCGAACGCCCCCGAAGCCGACTTCTACACCGTCTTCGCCCGCACGACCCCCCGCGCGGGGGCCCGAGGCGTCACCGCCTTCCTCGTCCCGGCCGACCGCGCGGGCCTCGTCGGAACCCCCCTGGACATGCTCTCCCCGCACCCGATCGGCGCCCTCGCCTTCGACGACGTACGCGTCACCGGCGACGACGTGCTCGGCGAGGTCGACCGCGGCTTCCGCGTCGCGATGACCACCCTCAACCGTTTCCGCCCCAGCGTCGGCGCCTTCGCGGTCGGCATGGCGAGCGCGGCCCTGGACGCGACGCTCGCGCACACCGCCGAACGGGACGCGTTCGGCGGCAAGTTGAAGGACCTCCAGGCGGTGGCGCACCAGGTCGCGGAGATGGCGACGCGGACCGAGGCGGCGCGGCTCATGGTCTACGCGGCAGCCGCCGCGTACGACCGCGGCGAACCGGACATCGCCCAACGGGCCGCCATGGCAAAGCTGTTGGCGACCGAGAACGCGCAGTACGTCGTCGACGCGGCGGTCCAGTTGCACGGGGCGCGGGCGTTGCAGCGGGGCCATGTCCTTGAGCACCTCTACCGCGAGGTCCGGGCGCCGCGCATCTACGAGGGGGCGAGCGAGGTCCAACGGACCATCATCGCCAAGGAGTTGTACGCGGCGCACACCGCGGCGCAGTCCGGAGCCCAGCCCGGAGCAGAGGCACGGCCCGCCACCCCTGAGGAGCCCACCGCATGAGCATCGAACGCCTCAACCCCGTCGAACTCTCCCCGCCCACCGGCTTCTCGCACGCCGTCACCGCGACCGGCGGCCGTCTCGTCTTCCTCGCGGGGCAGACCGCCCTTGACGCGGACGGGAAGGTCACCGGCACCACGCTGCCCGAGCAGTTCGAGAAGGCCCTGACCAACCTCCTCACCGCCCTGCGTCACGCGGGCGGCACCCCCGCGGACCTGGCCCGCGTCACGATCTACGCCACGGACGTCGCCGACTACCGCCGACAGGCGCCCCAACTGGGCAGGATCTGGAAGGAGTTGGCGGGGCGCGACTACCCGGCCATGGCGGTGATCGGGGCGGTCCGGCTCTGGGACGAGGAGTGCCTGGTGGAGCTGGACGGGGTGGCGGTACTCGACTGAGGCACATAGCGTCATGCCGACGATCAGGCGAGGGGACGGGGCGGACATGGCACGGATCGATCTCGGCGTGGGACCCATCGAGTACGAGGACACGGGAGGCACGGGCACCCCGGTCGTCCTCCTGCACGGCCTCGTCCAGGACGGCAGCGTATGGCGCGACGTCGTCGAGCTGCTGGGCGAGGAGTTCCGCTGCCTGGTGCCGACCCTCCCGTACGGCTGCCACCGCATACCGCTGAAGCCGGGCGCCGAGGTGACGCCGACGGGCATGGCGCGCCTGATCGGCGAGTTCGCCGACGCGCTGAAGCTGGGCGACGACGCGGTGTTCGTCGAGAACGACGCCGGACGGCTCCAGCAGCTCGCGGCCGAGCGGCCCGACCGCGTCGGCCGGATGGTCATCGCGGGCTGCGAGGCCTTCGACAACTACCCGCCGCGCGCGGGCGGCAAGATGCTGGACGCCGCCGCGCGCGTCCCCGGAGGCATCGCCTTCCTGGTCCGCACCCTCTCCGTACGCGCCCTGCGCCGCGTCCCGGGCACGGGTTACGCGGTGATGGCGCACCGCCCCGTCCCGCACGACCTCATCGACCGCTGGCTCAAGCCCCTGCGCACCGACCCGGCGGCGAGGGGCGTCCTGGTCCGCTATCTGCGCTCCGCACACAAGTCGGAGATGATGGAAGCGGCGGACGCCCTGCGCACGTACGACCGCCCGGCCCTGGTCGTCTGGGGCAGGCAGGACGCGATGATGCCCCCCGCCCACGGCCGCCGACTGGCCGAACTGCTCCCCAAGGGCCGCCTGGTGGAGCTGGACGAATGCCGCACCCTGATCCCGCTGGACCGCCCCGATGGCCTGGCGGCGGCGATCCGCGAGTTCGTGGCGGCCACCTAGGCGGGTGGGCCCCGGGTGGGAGGGGAAGCCCCCCACCCGGAGCCGCTCTCAGATGTCCCGGAACGTCTCGATCTGGGCGCCCACGGAGTTGAGCCGCTCCGCCAGCTCCTCGTACCCACGGTTGATCACGTACACATTGCGCAGCACTGACGTGCCCTCCGCTGCCATCATCCCGAGCAGCACGACCACGGCGGGACGCAGCGCGGGCGGGCACATCATCTCCGCGGCGCGCCAGCGGGTCGGGCCCTCCACGAGGACCCGGTGCGGGTCGAGGAGCTGGAGGCGCCCGCCGAGGCGGTTCAGGTCGGTCAGATAGATCGCGCGGTTGTCGTAGACCCAGTCGTGGATGAGGGTCTTGCCCTGCGCCGCCGCCGCGATGGCCGCGAAGAAGGGGACGTTGTCGATGTTGAGGCCGGGGAACGGCATCGGGTGGATCTTGTCGATCGGCGCCTCCAGCTTGGAGGGCCGGACGGTGAGGTCGATGAGCCTCGTACGGCCGTTGTCGGCGAAGTACTCCTCCGTGCGGTCGTGGTCGAGCCCCATCTCGTCCAGGACCGCGAGCTCGATCTCGAGGAACTCGATCGGGACGCGCTTGACCGTCAGCTCGGACTCCGTGACGACGGCCGCGGCGAGCAGGCTCATCGCCTCGACCGGGTCCTCGGACGGCGAGTAGTCGACGTCGACGTCGATGCTCGGGACGCCGTGCACGGTAAGGGTCGTCGTACCAATGCCGTCGACCCTTACACCGAGCGCCTCAAGGAAGAAGCACAGGTCCTGGACCATGTAGTTCGACGAGGCGTTGCGGATGACGGTCGTGCACGCGCTGCGCGCCGCGGCAAGCAGCGCGTTCTCCGTCACGGTGTCGCCGCGCTCGGTCAGCACGATCGGGCGGTCCGGTACGACATCACGCGCGACCTCGGCGTGGTAGAGCCCCTCGGTCGCGGCGACGTCGAGCCCGAAGCGGCGCAGCGCGATCATGTGCGGTTCGATCGTGCGGGTGCCGAGGTCGCAACCGCCCGCGTAGGGCAGCTTGAAGCGGTCCATGCGGTGCAGCAGCGGGCCCAGGAACATGATGATCGAGCGGGTCCGGATGGCGGCCTCCGCGTCGATCGCCTCCATGTCGATCTTGGCGGGCGGCACGATCTCCAGGTCGACGCCGTCGTTGATCCAACGGGTGCGGACGCCGATGGAGTTGAGCACTTCGAGGAGGCGGTAGACCTCCTCGATGCGCGCCACACGGCGCAGCACCGTGCGTCCCTTGTTGAGCAGGGACGCGCAGAGCAGCGCCACGCAGGCGTTCTTGCTCGTCTTGACGTCGATGGAGCCGGACAGCCGGCGCCCGCCGACCACACGCAGATGCATCGGCCCGGCATACCCGAGGGAGACGATTTCGCTGTCCAGCGCTTCGCCGATACGGGCGATCATCTCAAGGCTGATGTTCTGGTTGCCGCGCTCGATGCGGTTCACGGCGCTCTGGCTCGTGCTGAGCGCCTCGGCGAGCTGCGTCTGTGTCCAGCCCCGGTGCTGGCGGGCGTCACGGATGAGCTTGCCGATACGTACGAGGTAGTCGTCTGCCATGATGCGCAGGCTATCTCAGATATGAGATGAAGCGCGCGTCGGGGTAGGCCATACGGGAACTGGCCGATTCCACACGGGAAACGACCGATTCCATACGGAAGTTCCCGTACGTCGTTTCCGTACGCCGACTGCCGTGCCCGCTCAGCCGCACCCGCACGAGGCGTGCCGGCTGCCGTGCACCGCGGCCTGCGCGGTGGGCCTGGGCCCTGCCGCCGCGCGCGTCACCCGGGCCGCGGCGGCGCGCCCGGCCGACGAGTCGGCGTCATGCACCACTGTGCCCCCGGTCAACGTCAGACGCACTTCGGAAGAGCTGATATCGGCCACCGGACACCGCGTCACATCGCGGTCGAGGAGCACCAGATCGGCCGACTTTCCCTGTTCGACGGTTCCGGTGAGATGGTCCATACGGAGCTGACGCGCCGTGCCGAGGGTGTGCACGAGCAGGGCGGACGTACGGCTCAGCCCTTCCTGCTCGCGATACAGATCGCCCTCGCCCTCCGCCCCGAACCGGTCGACGGCGGTCCGCACCTGGTTCCACACCTGAAGCGGATCGACCGGCCAGTCCGAGCCACCGGCGAGCCGCGCCCCGTGCCGTTCGAGGCTGCGCGCCGGGTACTGCAAGCGGTGGCGCCCGGCACCGATGTAGGGCAGCAGGGCGTCCATCGTCCAGGTGTTGCGGGTGGCCCACTGGAGCTGCATGCAGGGGACGACGCCGAGCTCGGCGAAGCGCGGCAGGTCGGCCGGGTCGACGAGCTGGAGATGGGCGGTGGTGTTGCGCAGGCCGCGCAGGCCCGTCGTACGCAGTGCGTACGCGTAGCCGTCGAGGGAGGTGCGGACGGCGCGGTCGCCGATGGCGTGCGCGTGCATCTGCCAGCCGTCCTGGTTGAAGGCGGCGGTGAGCCGGCCGTAGTCGGCGCCGGACACATACAGCTCGCCGCGGTGGCCGGTCGGCTTCCCGTCCTTGTCCAGATAGGGCTTGAGCAGCGCGGCGGTCTGGGCCGGGTACTCGATGACTCCGTCGAGGAAGACCTTGACGGTGCCGAAACGCAGTCCTCGTACGCCGCCGAAGTCGTCCCGAAGCCCCCGCGCGTAGGCCACTGCCGCCGCGGGGTCCTTGGCCAGGTCCGAGTCGATCCGCAGGGCGGGCACGATCCGCTGCGGCAGCGCGCCGCGTTCGGCGAGCGCCTGATAGACGCTCAACTCGCCCTTGCCGACGACCGCTTCCATGAAGGTGGTGATCCCGGAGGCGGCCGCCTCGGCGAAGGTCTTCGCGGCGGCGGCGATGAGCTGCTCGCGGTCCGGCTCGGGGATGTGCCGGGTCACCAGGGGCTGCGCGTCGTCCTTGAGTACGCCGCTCGGTTTGCCGTCCGCGTCCTTGACTATCTTCCCGCCGACCGGGTCCGGGGTGCTCGCGGTGATCCCCGCGACGTCGAGGGCCCGCTGATTGACCCAGATGTTGTGCCCGTCACCGCCGACCAGGGCGACGGGCCGCCGGGTCGACAGGGCGTCGAGCATCGAGTGGTGCGGCACGGTCCCGTGGGGCAGGAGGCCCACCGGATTCCAGTCCTCCACCACCAGCCACCCGTCGGGCTCCTGGCCGCCGGAGTCGTCGAGGAACCCGGTGAGGGTCTTCCTCAGCTCCTCCACCGTGTGCTCGGCGCCCGCGAGGGACGGCTTCAACGACCGGTCGGCGGCGCCCATCGGGTGGGCGTGCCCGTCATGGATGCCGCTCATGAGTGTCCCGCCCCGGGCGTTCACCACCTCGGTGTCCCGCCCGATGAACCGCCTGAGCGCGGCATCCCGCCCGACGGCGAGAATCCTCCCGTCCCGGCCCACGGCAACGGCCTGCGCCCGCTCCTGCTCCCGAGTGCCACTGAAGACACGGGCGTTGTGCACGACGAGAGCGGCGGAGCGGCGCGGCGCCGCGGCGGCGGACCCTCCGGCGGCGGTAACGAGCCCTGCGGCTCCGGCGGCGGCGAGGAGACCCCGCCGGGAGAGACGGGAGAGAGGGGAGGGGTGCGGAGAGAACATGGGCGCTCCTGGGTGCGGCCGACCCCCGGGCGCCGACGATGTGTCGCGGGTGGTCGGATGGGCGGGCGGGAGAGATTCGCCGCGAAGCGGGCGGCACAAAGACTCGCCGAGTAACCCGTTAACCAGAAGCGACCGCTCGCAACGGAATTCGTGGCCCCCTGCCCCTGGGCCGGGGGATTCCGTAGGATCCCCCGCGTGCCAGGGCCCACCCTCACCGACATAGCCCGCGCGGCCGAGGTGTCGACCGCGACGGTCTCGCACGCCCTCAACGGCACCGGCAGGATCGGCGACGCCACCCGCCGCAGGGTCCGGGAGACCGCGACGCGACTCGGCTACGGCACGCCGGGACCGCCGCGCAGCCGGACGCTCGGCATCGCCGTCACCACGTTCCCCACCGCCTGGAACTACACGGAGGTCGCCTACTTCTCGCGCGCCGTCACGGCGGCCACTTCGGCGGCCCACGCGCGCGGCTACGCCCTCACCACGCTGCCCGCCGACCGCGCGGGGGACGACTCGTGGCACCGCCTCACCGTCGACGGCATGCTGATCATGGACAGCCCGCGAGGGGACCCGATGGTCCACGCGCTGCGCGCCCGCGGCATCCCGCTCGTCTTCGACGGCGTCCCCGGCGACCCGCGCCCCGGCGACCACTGGGTCGACAACGACCACGAGGCGACCACCCGCGAGGTCCTCGACCACCTCGCCGCTTCCGGCGCCCGCCGCATCGCCCTGCAGTCCGGCAGCGGCGACGAGCACTACGCGCGCGCGGTGACGGCGGCGTACGCCGGATGGTGCGCGGAGCGCGGCGTCGATCCGCTGGTCGTGCCCTTCGACGTGACGGACGGCCAGGGGCGGGCGTTCGACGCGCTGTTGCGGGGCCCGGACCGCGCCGACGCCGTCTACGCGGCGTACGACCCGGGCGGCCGTCAGCTGCTGGCCGCCGCGGCCAGGCTCGGTCTGGGTGTCCCGGACGAGTTGCGTGTGGTGTGCGCGAGCGAGGACCCCGGATACGCGACGACACGGCCGCCCGTGACCACGGTGACTCTCGACCCGGAGCGGACGGCGCGCGCCGCTGTCGGCCTCCTCGTCGACCTGATCGAGGGCGGCGGCAGGACGGCGCCGGGCCCGGTCGTCGTACCGGCGGGCCTCCTTGTGCGCTACTCCTCGCGTGCCCAGCCCGCGGCCGGATAGTCGACGTATCCCGCCGCACCGCCCTGGTAGTACAGGGCGGGATCACCGGCCGCGAGCTCGCGCCCCAGGGCGAACCGGCTGACCAGGTCGGGGTTGGCGACGAAGTGCGTGGCGAAGGAGACGGCGTCGGCGAACCCCGCGTCGACGAGGGCGTTCGCGGACTCCCGGTCGAAGCCGTTGTTCGCGATCAGCGGTCCATCGAACCGCTGCCGGAAGCGCGCGACCGCTCCGAAGTCGGGGGTGTCGCCCGGCCGGGCGAGGTCGGGGCCGCGCAGATGGAGATAGGCCAGGGGCCGGTCGTTCAGCACCGTCACGAGCTCGTCGTGGTCGGCGAGCAGTTCCTCGTCGACGACGAAGCGTTCGGTCGCGGCCATGTACGGCGAGAGGCGCACGCCCACCCGCCGTCCGTCCCACTCGGCGGTGACCGCGTCGACGACCTCGACAAGCAGGCGCCGCCGTCCCGCACGGCCACCGCCGTAGGCGTCGCCGCGGTGGTTGAGGCGGGGGTTGAGGAACTGGGCGAACAGGAACGCGCCGAGGGCGCCGATCTCGACCCCGTCGAACCCGGCGCGCCGCGCGTTGGCAGCCGCCGTGCGGAAGTCGGCGACGGTCGCCTCGATGTCGCCCGCGGTCATCGCGCGCGGCGTGAGAGTCTCCTTGAACCCGCCGGGGGTGAAGGTCCTCGCGCGGGGATCGATCGCCGAGGGCCCCGCCGGCAGCTCGCCACCGAGGTGCTCGGGGTGCGAGGCGGCGCCGGTGTGCCAGAGCTGCTGCACGATGCGGCCGCCGAGAGCGTGGACGACATCGGTGACCCGCCGCCACCCGGCGACCTGCGCCTGGCTGTAGACGCCGGGGACGTTGACGAACCCGATGGCCCGTTCGCTGACCCAGGTCCCTTCGGTGATGATGAGCCCGGCACAGGCCCGCTGCCCGTAGTAGGCGGCGTGCAGTTCGGTGGGGACGAGGCCGGGGTTGTCGGCGCGGGCACGGGTGAGCGGGGCCATCACCACGCGGTTGGGCAGCCGCATCTCGCCCAGGCCGGTGCCGTGCAGGAGCGGCTGGTCGAGGGCGGTGGACAGGGTGGCGGTCATGGCGGTTCTCCTTCGTGGCGTTATGGTCACGGCGGCTCGGCCGCGGGGGACACGAAGGTGACGGCGTACGACGGTGAGAGGTGACCGATGGACGGGCAAGAGGTGCTCGCGGACCGCTTCGAGGCGCACCGGGGCCATCTGCGCGGTGTCGCCTACCGCATGCTCGGCTCGCTCAGTGACGCCGACGACGCCGTCCAGGAGGCCTGGCTGCGTCTCAGCCGCACGGACGCCGACGAGATCGAGAACCTCACCGGCTGGCTCCGCACGGTCGTCTCCCGCCTCTGCCTCGACATGCTGCGCTCGGCCGCGAACCGCCACGAGCAGCCCGCGGGCGAGCACCTTCCCGACCTGATCCCGCAGCCCGGCGAAGGCGCGGGCCCGGAGGACGAGGTCCTCCTCGCCGACTCGGTGGGCCGCGCCCTGCTCGTGGTCCTCGACACGCTGGGCCCCGCCGAGCGTGTCGCCTTTGTGCTGCACGACCTGTTCGCCGTGCCGTTCGACCAGATCGCGCCCGTCGTGGAGCGCACCACGGTCGCCACGAAGAAGCTCGCGAGCCGCGCCCGCCACAAGGTCCAGGGCCCGCCCGAGGCTCTCGCCGCCCCTGAGCTCGCGCAGGACCGGCAGGTCGTCGAGGCCTTCCTCGCGGCCGCCCGCAGCGGTGACCTCGAAGCGCTGCTCACGGTCCTCGCCCCCGATGTCGTACGCACGGCCGACCTCTCCGCGGTGATCCGCGGCGCACGGGCCGTGGCGGAGGAGACGGTGCTCCTGAAGCGCAACGCCCGCTTCGCGGAGCCCGCGCTCATCAACGGCGCGGTGGGCGTCGTCGTGGCCCCGTACGGGCGGCTGCTCCTCGCCCTTCTGATCAGGGTCGAGAGCGAGAAGGTCGCCGCGTACGAGGTGGTCGCGGATCCGGAGCGGCTGCGCGCGCTGGAGGTGTCCGTGCTTCCGTCGGCGGGCGCGCCTCGTCGCGACCCCGGGTGATGTACTAGAGTTATCTCGACATCGAGATATCTGCCGAGGCGCACCGCAAGCCGCCACTCGGTAAGGGTTACCTAACTAAGCCTTACCTTAGCGGATCGACAGGAAGTCGTGGCGGCAGGATGTGATGGAACGCGCACATATATGAAGGAGACTGTCGTGTCGGCGAACAGCTTCGACGCCCGCAGCACGCTGCGCGTGGGCGACGAGTCGTACGAGATCTTCAAGCTGGACAAGGTCGAGGGCTCCGCGCGCCTCCCTTACAGCCTGAAGGTGCTGCTTGAGAACCTGCTCCGCACCGAGGACGGCGCGAACATCACCGCCGACCACATCCGCGCGCTCGGTGGCTGGGACTCCCAGGCGCAGCCGGCGCAGGAGATCCAGTTCACGCCGGCGCGCGTGATCATGCAGGACTTCACCGGCGTGCCCTGCGTCGTGGACCTCGCCACGATGCGTGAGGCCGTCAAGGAGCTCGGCGGTGACGCGGACAAGATCAACCCGCTGGCCCCGGCCGAGCTGGTCATCGACCACTCCGTGATCGCCGACAAGTTCGGCACGGCGGAGGCCTTCGGCCAGAACGTCGAGCTGGAGTACGGCCGCAACAAGGAGCGCTACCAGTTCCTGCGCTGGGGCCAGACCGCCTTCGACGAGTTCAAGGTCGTCCCCCCGGGCACCGGCATCGTCCACCAGGTGAACATCGAGAAGCTGGCCCGTACGGTCATGGTCCGGGGTGGCCAGGCCTACCCCGACACCCTGGTCGGCACCGACTCGCACACCACCATGGTCAACGGCCTCGGCGTGCTCGGCTGGGGCGTCGGCGGCATCGAGGCCGAGGCCGCGATGCTGGGCCAGCCGGTCTCCATGCTCATCCCGCGCGTCGTCGGCTTCAAGCTGACCGGTGAGCTGCCCGCGGGCACCACCGCCACCGACCTCGTCCTCACGATCACCGAGATGCTGCGCAAGCACGGCGTCGTCGGCAAGTTCGTCGAGTTCTACGGAGAGGGCGTCGCCGCCACCTCCCTGGCCAACCGCGCCACCATCGGCAACATGTCGCCGGAGTTCGGCTCCACCGCCGCGATCTTCCCGATCGACGACGAGACGCTGAAGTACCTCCGTCTGACCGGCCGTGACGCCCAGCAGGTCGCGCTCGTCGAGGCGTACGCCAAGGAGCAGGGCCTCTGGCTCGACCCGGCAGCCGAGCCCGACTTCTCCGAGAAGCTGGAGCTCGACCTCTCCACGGTCGTCCCCTCCATCGCGGGCCCGAAGCGTCCGCAGGACCGCATCGTCCTCGCCAACGCCGCGCAGCAGTTCGCGCTCGACGTACGTAACTACGTCGAGGACGACGACGAGGCGGGCAAGGAGTCCTTCCCGGCCTCCGACGCCCCGGCCAGCGCCAACGGAGTCCCGTCGCGTCCGACCACCGTCACCGCCCCCGACGGTTCGACCTACGAGATCGACCACGGCGCCGTCACCGTCGCCGCGATCACCTCCTGCACCAACACCTCGAACCCGTACGTGATGGTCGCCGCCGCGCTCGTCGCGAAGAAGGCCGTCGAGAAGGGCCTGACCCGCAAGCCGTGGGTCAAGACCACCCTCGCGCCCGGCTCCAAGGTCGTCACCGACTACTTCGACAAGGCGGGGCTCACCCCCTACCTCGACAAGGTCGGCTTCAACCTCGTCGGCTACGGCTGCACCACCTGCATCGGCAACTCGGGCCCGCTGCCCGAGGAGGTCTCGAAGGCCGTCAACGACCACGACCTGGCCGTGACGTCCGTCCTCTCCGGTAACCGGAACTTCGAGGGCCGCATCAACCCCGACGTCAAGATGAACTACCTGGCGTCCCCGCCGCTGGTCGTCGCGTACGCCCTCGCCGGTTCGATGAAGGTCGACATCACCAAGGACGCGCTCGGTGTGGACCAGGAGGGCAAGCCCGTCTTCCTCGCCGACATCTGGCCGACCGAGGCCGAGGTGAACGACGTCGTCGCCAACTCCATCGGCGAGGACATGTTCAACAAGTCCTACCAGGACGTCTTCGCGGGCGACGCCCAGTGGCAGGCGCTCTCGATCCCGACCGGCAACACCTTCGAGTGGGACCCGCAGTCGACCTACGTGCGCAAGCCCCCTTACTTCGAGGGCATGACGATGGAGACCTCCCCGGTCTCCGACATCACGGGCGCCCGCGTCCTCGCCAAGCTGGGCGACTCGGTCACCACCGACCACATCTCCCCGGCCGGTGCGATCAAGGCCGACACCCCGGCCGGCAAGTACCTCACGGAGCACGGCGTCGAGCGCCGTGACTTCAACTCCTACGGCTCGCGCCGTGGTAACCACGAGGTCATGATCCGCGGCACGTTCGCCAACATCCGCCTGCGCAACCAGATCGCGCCGGGCACCGAGGGCGGCTTCACCCGCGACTTCACCCAGGCTGACGCGCCGGTGTCGTTCATCTACGACGCCTCGCGCAACTACATCGAGCAGGGCACCCCGCTCGCGATCCTCGCGGGCAAGGAGTACGGCTCGGGCTCGTCCCGTGACTGGGCCGCCAAGGGCACCGCGCTGCTCGGCGTGAAGGCCGTCATCGCCGAGTCGTACGAGCGCATCCACCGCTCGAACCTCATCGGCATGGGCGTCCTGCCGCTGCAGTACCCGGAGGGCCAGTCCGCCGAGAACCTCGGTCTGACCGGCGAGGAGACCTTCTCCTTCACCGGCGTGACCGAGCTCAACGAGGGCCGCACCCCGGCCACCGTGAAGGTCACCACCGACACGGGCGTCGAGTTCGACGCGGTCGTCCGCATCGACACTCCCGGTGAGGCGGACTACTACCGCAACGGCGGCATCATGCAGTACGTACTGCGCTCGCTCATCCGGAAGTAGACACGCCGCAAGTAGGCGTCAGCGCGCCACAGTTGGGCCCGTACCCCCCAGGCAGGGGGGTGCGGGCCCTACGCTTTGCGTGCCAGGGTTCGCAGAGCGGCGACGGGGGTGGCAGTGGACGCCGGAGCAGTGGGCATCAAGGTCGCGTCCGTGGTGGTGGTGCCGTTGCTGAAGCGGCTGCTCCTGCCGCCGCCCAAGGCGCCCGGAGCGGAGTACACCGAACGGCCCGTGCGCATCAAGGGGTTGCTGTCCTTCGCCGGGGACCACCCCACGCTCAGCAAGGACGACATGCACCGGCTCGCCCGGGAGCTGGTGCGCCGCGCGGTGCGGTCGGCGGGCCCCCACCAGCGGCCGATCGCGGACGACGAACACGACGCCGTCGGACAGGCGTTGACCCGTACACTCTTCGCGCTCGGCGAGCTCGACATGGACGACGTACAGGTCTTCGTGCTCGGCCCGGAGAAGCTGGCCAAGGAGCTGTCCCGGCAGGCCGGGCCCGATACACGCAGGCTGCTCACCCGCGACGCGGCGCTCTTCCATGACGTACTCCTGCAGACGGCCTGTGTGCATCTCGTACGGTTCTTCACCCAGCGCCCCGGCTTCGCCGCCCGCGCCCAGCTGGAGGAGTTCCGCGAACTGCGCGAGCAGCGCGACCAGTTGGACGTCATCCTGCGCCGCGTCTCGGGGGACGACTGGCTGGCGGCGGACGCCCGCTTCGAGGAGAACTACGCGCGCTACGTCGTCGAGCGCCACGGCCGCCTCACCATCTACGGCGTCGACCTGCGCGACCCCGGCGGCCAGGAGTGGCCCCTGGACAGCGCCTATCTGAGCCTGCGGGCCGTCGCCACGGCCGCCGTCGAGGACGAACCGGAGGCGGCTCGCGAAGGCAGCGCCGCGGAGGTCGAACAGAGCGTGGAGACCGTGCTCACCAGCCACGGACGCGTCCTGCTCCAGGGCGTCGCCGGTACGGGCAAGACGACGCTCGTGCAGTGGCTGGCCCTGACCACCGCACGGCAGGATTCGGTGCCCGGCCATCTGCCGCAGCTCCTTGGCCGCGTCCCCTTCGTCCTGCCGCTGCGCACCCTCGCCCGCGAGGGCACCGAACTGCCGCTGCCCGACGACTTCCTGCGCCGGGTGGGATGCCCGCTGGCCGGCACCGAACCGGACGGCTGGGCGGCGCGCCTGCTGCAGAACGGGCGCGGCGTGCTGCTCGTCGACGGCCTCGACGAGATCCCCAAGGCCGACCGTGCCCGCGCCCGGGACTGGCTGAGGCGGCTACTCGCCGCCTTCCCCGGCAATCTATGGCTCGTCACCACCCGCCCCTCCGCGCTCGCCCCCGGCTGGCTGGAGCGCGAGGGCTTCCACGAATTCACCCTGAACGCGCTGCGCCCCGACGACCTGCGTCGTTTCATCCAGCGGTGGCACACGGCGTCGGCGGCGCCCGAAGGTCTCGACGACAACCTCATCCAGTCCCTGCGCGCCAGCGCGGAGTTGAGCAGGGTCGCGACCAACCCGCTGATGTGCAGCCTGATCTGCGCCCTGCACGCCGAGCGGCGCGGCGCTCTGCCCCAAGGCCGCGCCGCGCTCTACAAGGCGGCCCTGTCCATGCTCCTTGAGCGGCGTGACACGGAGCGCGGGGTGCCGGGCCCCAAGCTCGGCGAGGAAGCCGCCTCCGAACCCCTCAAGCGCCTCGCGTACTGGCTGATCCGCAACGAGCGCACCCAGATCGAGCGCGCGGACGCCGTGGAGATGGTGCGCAGGCTCCAGCCCCAGGTGCCGAGCCTCCAGGAGCTGGGAGGGCCGGAAGAGGCCCTGCAGTACCTCCTTGAACGTACGGGACTGCTGCGTGAACCCGCGCTGGGCGCCGTGGACTTCATCCATCGCACCTTTCAGGATTATCTCGGGGCCAAGGCGGTGCTCGAAGAGCGGGACTTCGGCATTCTGGTGAAGAACGCACATGTCGACCAGTGGGAGGACGTGGTGCAGATGGCCGTCGCCCAGAGTGATCACAAAGGACGTGCCGATCTGCTCCTGCGGCTCAGCGACCGCGGCAACCGCGAGAAGGACCCGACGGTCCAGGCCAGGCTGCGACTGCTCGCCCTCGCCTCGCTGGAGCAGGCCACGCGCCTCGACCCCGATGTGCGCCTGACCATCGAGACCGAGGCGGCCCGGATGCTCCCGCCGCGCAGTCTGCGCCAGGCAAGGGTCCTCGCACGCACCGGGCCGCTGCTGCTCGGCCTGCTGCCCAGGGCACGGGACCTGGAGGGCGACGAGGAACTGGCGACCGTGCACGCGATCTGCCAGATCGGCGGCGACGCCGCCATCCCGCGCCTGAGGGAGTTCCTCGACACCCGTCAGCCCGTGGTGCGGGCTCAACTCCTCGGCCACTGGGACCGGTTCGACACCCATGTGTACGCCGATGAGATCATCCGGCCGCTCGTCACCGCTGATCCCTCGCAGCCGGTCACCGTACGCTCGCGCACCGAGCTGGACGCCCTCGCGGACATGCCCGGCTGTGAACGCGTGGGAATTCACGGGGACTTCGCGCCCGAGGCCGTACGGGCGGCGCTCGACCCGCGGCGCCTGCGTGAGCTCCGGCTGCGCGGCGCCCTCCAGCTCGACGACCTCGGTCTGCTCGGCGGCTTCCCCGCCCTGGAGAGCCTCACCCTCCAGGGCTGCCGCAACCTCAGGGACCCGGCGCCGCTCACCCGGCTGCCCCGCCTGCACACCCTCGTACTGGAAGACCTCCCGCAGTTCGAGCCGCTGGCGAAGCTCGCGGACTGCCCGAGCCTCGGCGCCCTGCACCTGGGCCCGCAGGTGCCCTGGCGAGGTCTCGCCGATCTGTCCCGCCTCAAGGAACTGCGCGTTCTAGCGCTGCCGTTGGGCACGGTCGAGCTTTCGGAGATCAACAACTTCCGGGCGCTCGCGGAGCTGCGCCTGCACGACGCGGGCGAGCGGCTGCTGCCGGACCGGTGGGGCACCCTGCTCGCCGGCCTGACCGAGCTGCGCACGCTGACCGTCTCCCCTGAGCAGCTGAGTACGCTGCTCTTCGACCCCAAGGGGCAGGTCTCGCAGGTCACACACCTCTATGTGTATGCCAAGCCGGGTGCGCCCGTGTCGCTGCGGCGCATCGCCCGGCGGCTGCCGGGTCTGAAGGAGATCCACCTCACCCAGGGCACCGACATCGATCTCTCGCCCCTGAAGGGGCTTTCCGGGCTGCGGCGGGTGAGGCTCGCGTACCCGGGAGAGATCCGTGGCGTGTCGGAACTTCCCGACTTGGTCGACCTTGAGATCTACCCACAGCCCTGAAGAGAGTAGACCCACGTTCTGACGTGCACCGGGTCTCCCTCGATTCCGCTGGCGGGAGGCCGGATGCACGGGTAAGTTCCACTGTTCTGGAGGGAGTTGTTGCCGTAGTCAGCGGCTGGTGTCCGGGGGAGCGCTGCGACTCGCCCTGATCGCGGCCGAAGACCCCAGCGGAAGCAGGATGTCGTCGGATGGGCAAGCCGCAAGCGCCACTGCTGTACGGTCGCGACCCTTTGGTGGGCTCACTCATCCCCTCGCTCACCGGCCTGGCGTACGACGAACGTGCGCGCAGGAAGAGGGAGTTCGGCGACGATGTGCCCGTGGTCCTGCTCACCGGGCAGCACGGGCTCGGGCGCAGCGCGGTCCTCGACGGGCTCGCACGGAAGTACCACAAGCGGCTGCCGCTCGCCCATGTGCGCGCCGTGCCGCCGGGGACGTCCGCCGCCGGACCCGTCGTCCCCGCACTGCCCGGGAGCGTGCCCGCGGCGCCCGCCGCCGACTTCGTGCAGGTCCTTGAACGGATCGTGTGCGCGCTCGCGCCCGAGCTCGGCCTGTTCCCCGTTCTGCTGCCGGGTCTCTTCGCGGTCTCCGGCTGGTTCCTGGGCGACGTGGACGTGCGGGATGCCGTGTGTGCGCGCCACGCCCGGCTGCTGACCGCCTGCGGCCTTATGGCCGGGGGCGAGCGGGACGTGGCGCGTCAGTGGTCGGAGCGCGTCGAGGCGTCCATCGCCGAGGCCGCGGGAGCGGCGGCCGCCGGAGCCGCACCGGAGGACGACGACGGCTCGCAGCCCGTCACCGCCGCCATCCTGCGGGAGCTGCAGTCCCTGCGCGGCCTCACTCCGGCCCGGAACTGGTACGGGCAGCGGCACACCACGCCGGACGGTGCCACCACGAAACCGGACGCCCTGCTGGAGCTCGGGCGGCGCTTCCACCGGGGCGGCGACTATCAGCACGCCGTCGAGAACATCCTCATGGCCGCGTTCCTGGAGGAAGTGGCCGCCGCCTACGGCCTGCTGCGGCACCTGAACCGTGAGCCGTGGCCGCTGATCCTGCTCGACGAGGCGCACACCCCGGCGGGGCACCGCTTCCTGAACCTGCTTCTCGAACACCGCGCCACCGCGCCGCGGCCCCACCGCGACCGGATCGCCGTCGTCGCCACGCGGCTCGGGGACGTACCGCAGGAGGAGGCACCGCAGGCGGTCCGGCGCGAGCTCGCCGACCTGCTGCCCGCCGCCGGTGGCACGCGGCGCAAGAACGCCGCCGCCATCTGGCAGCGCACCGGGCACGACCCATCGGCGGGGCTGCTCGTCGTGCCGCTCACCCCGTTGGGCAGGGACGACGTCCTTTCGATGCTCGACCGGGCGTCCTCGCGGCTGCTCCATCCCCACCTGGCGTCGGCCCTCCACTCACTGACCGGGGGACACCCGGCGGCCAGTACCGTGCTGTGCGAAGCCGTGGTGCACGCGGCGCGCCAGAACCGCATGGTGGCCCCCAGGGACCTCCTCGATCTGCCCACCGCGCAGGGGCGCCCGGTCACCCAGGTGCTCCTTGAGGATCTGCTGCCGGACCGGCGCCAGCGTGACCGGCTCGTCGTGCTGTGCCTGGCGCGGGACAACGCCGCGGCGGAGGCGCTCGCCGAGAATCTGCGCCTCGACGGTCCTGAGCAGCTGCCCGCGAACGCGGCGGCCCAGTATCTGGTGGAGCGGCACTGGCAGCAACTCATCTTCACCGACGCCCCGTTGGTGGAGAGCAGACTGCTCCAGGCGCTCCTCGTCCACGAGGCACGCCGCACCTCCCCGCCGCCGGACGACCCGTACAGCTGGCACCAGATCCACCGCTACCTCCATCTGCACCACGTGCAGCGCGCCGACACCGAGGAGGCGGACGCGCTGCGGCACAGCCTGGCCACCGGCAACGCGGCCCAGGTGGTGGAGATGCTGGCGGACGAGTTCGGTGCGGAGGAGGCGGAACAGAGCGTCGAGCACTGGCTGCTCTGTCTGCGGCACTGCGCCACCGCCCCGACCCCGCCGGCGGGGGGCGCGGGTTCGGCCCCGAACTCCGAGTACAGCGAAGGAAATTGGGTCGACCACCGGGTGGAGATCGCGCTGGGGGAGCACGCCGCCCGCTACACCCACCTCGACGAGGCGGGCCGCTGCATCAACCGGCTCCTGCACGCCCTGTGGTATCTGTCCGAGCCGTATGCCGACGCGGCGATCGACCCGGACGCCGAAACCCTGTGCCAGGCGGTCGGTGACGAGCTCGGGTTCCTCTCCCGCCGTCACCGTACCTGGTACGCAGCCCTCGGCAGGGCCGCCCGCGACTGGCCGGTGGCCGCCCGCAAGCGGCAGGTCCTGCCCGTCCCCGCCAGTGAGGGGTCATGATGTTCAACCACCCGCCCAAGGAGTGGGGCCCTCTCGAATGGCTCGTGACCGCGGTGGTGGCCCTCGCGCTCGCCCTCTCCGTCATCACCTGGAACAACTCGCGCCCCGGCCCGTGCGGTGACGGCCTGGAGGAAATAGCGGGGGAGTGCATCGGGGTCACCGACCAGGCCTTCGACGCGGACAAGGAGACCGAGGGCCTCATCAAGGCCGTGGCCGACGAGAACGCCCGCGTCGAGCAGGACTGGGAGAACCCGCCGGACGGCAAGTCCCACACCCCCTACGTACGCATCGCCCTGATGATGCCCTTCACGTCGGACGCCTCCAGCGCGATGACCGGCGACATGATCCGGCGCGCCCTCGCGGGCGCCCACGCGGCACAGCTGCAGGCGAACAGCGCCAGCGGGCCGCACTACCAACTGCTCTTCGCCCCCGACGGCAAACACCTCGACAAGTGGGAGCCCGTCGTCGACCGTCTCGCCGAGATGACGCGGGACACCGACGCCCCGTTGGTCGGAGTCACCGGCATCCCGAGCAGTACGACGGAGACGCGCGAGGCGGTCACGGAGCTCACCAAGCGCCGCATTCCCACGGTCGGCCCGGTCATCACGGCCGCCTCCATGAACTTCCGGTACTTCTTCAAGACGTCACCCAACAACGAACAGTTCGTCAAGGCCCTGTCCCACTACGTCGACCGCTATCCGCAGGAGAAGAAGGGCCTGCTGCTCTGGGACAGCCGTGAGGGAGACGTGTACTCGAAGAATCTGCGCGAGATCTTCGACCGGCACTTCGGCAAGACGTACGACCTGAAGAACCACAACTCCCACTACATCGGTTCGTCCGGCGAGGACCAGGGAGTCCCGCAGCGTTTCGCCGACGCCGTCGCGAGGATCTGCCGGGACAAGGCGGACACCGTCTTCTTCGCGGGACGCGACCAGGACCTGCCCGCATTCATCAACCGCCTTGCCAATGAGGGCGGTTGCACCCGCAGCGGCAAGCTGCGGATTCTCAAGGTCGGTATCGGCCTGGAGCCGACGCTCACCTCCGCCGACATCGAACGCAGTCTGCGCAGGGCCAACGCCACGATCGTCGACGCTTCGGCCTACGACCCCGGCTGGTCGAAGGACCCGGGCGGCGCGCCCTCGGGGTTCTCCCCGTTCCAGGCGCGCTTCGACACGATCGACAACGAGCACGACCTGGGGCCCAAGGCCTTGGCGGACGGGTACGCGGCCATGTACTACGACGGCTTCGCCCTCCTCGTGTCCGCCGTCGACCGGACGTACAGCGAGATCAGCGAGGACGGCAAGAAGACCCCCGCGAACCGCCTTCCCTCCACCAAGGACGTGTACAGCACGCTCACTATCTCGACCATCAGCGGCGGGACGTGCACCGGCTGCCTCGTAGGCGCCGGCGGCACCTACGGCTTCACCGGCCCCGGCGAGAACGATCAGTGGGCGGTCTGCAAGCCCGTACCGATCATCGAGTTCCCTCCGGTGTCCCGCTCGGACGAGAAGGAGAAGCTGCCGCTGTACAGGACGTACCGGGGGGACAAGGCGAAGGCCTGCCCGACGTGAGCGCCGGGCAGGCGACTACGCGGGGACTACGCGGGGAAGCCGCCGTACGGCACGGTGATGAGCTCCATGGCGTGCCGCGACGGATCCAGGAAGTACATGCCGCGACCGCCGTCGTTGGTGTTGATCTCACCGGGCTGCTTCTGATGCGGATCGGCCCAGTGCTCGACGCCGAGCGCCTTGATCTTCTCGTACGCCGCGTCGAACTCCGTCTCGGAGACCAGGAACGCGTAGTGCTGCGGGGTGATCTTGTCCGCGGGGACGGTGGCGAAGTCCAGGGTGACTCCGTTGCTCAGGGCCACCGCGATGAACGGGCCCCATTCCGAGGCGATTTCGAGGCCCAGAAGGTCCGAGAAGAACTCGGCGGACTCCCGGTTGTCCCGGGCGTGGATGATCGTGTGGTTCAGTTCGACCGACAAGGAATGCCTCCAGAAGGCATCTCCCGACACCTCCATGCCTCACCCGGCCGGTGACCGACACGCGATGTCGCCGTGGATCTTAGACACGGCGACATCGCGCTGTCGAGGTGTTTCCCGGGGCGATGGTGGCCCGTTACCGGAGGATCACCCTTCTTCCCAGCGCACGCTGCCGACACCTGAGCCGGCGAGGCAGCGGGCGCTCGACACGTCGGACTCACCCGGCTTCAGGGTCTTCCAGTCTCCGTAGGCGTCCGGCCAGCCCCCGCAGACCACCACGACGCGGAAGGCCGTCACGGCATCCGTGTTGTTCGTGCAGTGCGCGTGGCCCCAGTAGCCGTCAGTGTCCGTGCTGCAGCTGAGGGCCTTGACGGCCGCGGCCGGTTCCTGCGGCGCCGCCGCCGCGCTCTGCGTGACGGCGAGCACCGCCAGCGTCGCGGCCACCATGCCCGCGAGCTTGGGGGTGAGCCCGGAAATACGGCGAGTCTTGTTCATACGTGGATCTCCTGTTGAGGCTGCGTCGCGCCGCACCGGATGTGCACCGCTTTCCGCACTGCGGTGATGCTTTCGAGCGGCCCTCTCATGCCGCTCACGCGCTACTCACTCGACACTCACCTCTGGTGATGGGATCATGACGCAGTGTGACTGGAGTGAGGATCGCGGAGTTCGAGTACAGGCTTCTGGGACCGCTTGAAGTGCTGCTCGACGGCGCGCCCGTGGCGATGCGGGCAGCCAAACAGCGGGCCCTTCTGGCGTCGCTCCTGGTGGACGCGAACAAGGTCGTCTCCACCGACACCCTGATCGACAGACTGTGGGAGGAGCCCCCGGACGGCGCCCGCAACGCCCTGCAGAACTACGTCCTGCGGCTGCGCCGCACCCTGGGCGGTCCGTCCGGCGGACCGATCCGCACCTGCGCGGACGGCTATCTCATCGACGTGCCCGAAGAGGCCCTGGACCTGCACCGGTTCGACGCCCTGGTCACCCGGGCCCGGTCCGCCGCGGCGGCGCGGGCGACGGAGCGGGCTTCGGCGCTCCTCGGCGAGGCGCTGGCACTGTGGCGGGGGGAGCCGTTCTCGGACGTTCCGTCGGAGCGGCTGCGCCTTGAGGTCGCGCCCGCGCTGAACGAACGGCGCCTGGGCGCCCTTGAGTTCCGCACCGACGTCGATTTCCAGCTCGGACGGCACGCGGACGTGCTGCCGCGGCTGCGTGAACTCACCGCCGCCCACCCGCTGCAGGAGCGCTTCTGGGCGCAGCGCATGCTGGCCCTCTACCGCTCGGGCCGACAGGGCGAAGCCCTGGACTGCTACCGGACCGTCAGCGCGCTGCTGCTCGACGAGCTGGGCGTCGACCCGGGTGCGGAGCTGTGGCAACTGCACCAGCGGTTGCTCACCGCGGACCCATCGCTGACCGCGCCGGCGTCACCGAACGGCCCACGGACCGAGGGGAATCTGCCCGCCGAGACGACGACGTTCATCGGCCGCGAGAGCATGCTCCGCACCACACGGAAGCTGCTGGACAGCGCACGGCTCGTCACGCTCACCGGCCCTGGCGGAGTCGGCAAGACACGCCTCGCCCTGCGCTCGGCAGCCGAGGCCGCCTGGGCGTTCCCGCACGGGGCATGGCTCGCCGACCTCGCGCCCCTCACCGAGCCGCAGCTCCTGGACCGTGCGGTCGCCGAGGCGTTCGGCATCCCCGACCAGTCCTCACGGGACGGCACGGCGGTGCTCGTCGAGCACCTGCGGGAGCGGCGGCTGCTGCTGGTCCTCGACAACTGCGAGCACGTCGCCGAGGCGGCGGGACACCTCGTCAGTACGCTGCTGCGCTCGGCGCCGGGACTGCGGGTCCTCGCCACGAGCCGCCAGGGACTGGGGGTCCCGGGTGAGTATCTGCAGCCCGTACCGCCGCTGGCCGTCCCCCAGGACCGGGGCGCGGCACCGGCGCTGACGCGCTGTGAGGCGGTGCGGCTGCTCGCCGACCGTGCCGCGGCCTGCGCCCCGCACTTCCGGATCACCGCACGCAACCAGGAAGCGGTGGGCCGCCTGTGCCGTCGCCTCGACGGCATTCCCCTGGCGATCGAACTGGCCGCGGTGCGCCTCGGCACGCTCTCCGCCGAGGAGATCCTGGAGCGCCTGGACGACCGGTTCCGGCTGCTCTCCGGCAGCGGGGCGCGCACCGGACCCCGGCACCAGCGCACCCTGCGCGGCGTCGTCGACTGGAGCCACGACCTGTGCGACGAACGCGAAAGGAGCTTGTGGGCCGGGGTGTCGGTGTTCGCAGGCGGATTCGACCTCGCGGCGGCCGAGGCGGTGTGTCCGGGCGAGGACACCACCCGCGAGGACATCGTGGACGTCCTCGCGGCCCTGGCGCACAAGTCGCTGCTCACCGTCGACACCACCGGCCCCCGAGCGAGGTATCGCATGCTGGAGACCCTGCGCCAGTACGGGCAGGACAGGCTCCGCGAGCGCGGCGGGGACATCTCGCTGCGCGGGCGCCACTGCGCGTACTACGCGGACATGACCGCGAGGGCGGCGGCGCGGTGGTGCGGGCCCGACGAGGTCGCCTGGCTGGCCCGGCTGCGCCTGGAGTCGCCGAACCTACGGGCGGCCCTGGACTTCTGCGTCACGGGAAAGGGCGACGCGACGGCAGGCCTCGCCATCGCCGCCAGCCTCACCCGTACGCGGTACTGGTTCTTCAGCAGCTCGCTGGGCGAGGGCAGGCACTGGCTGACCCGCGCCCTCGACCTCGCCCCGCAGGCCCCCGCCCCGCTGCGGATCGGCTGTCTGACGCTCGCCGCCTGGATCGGCCTGTGCCAGGGGGACCAGCCGGCCGCCGAGCAGTTCCTCGCCGATGCCGTGCGGCTCGGCGAGGGCAGCGCGGACGACGAGGCACTGGGTGTGCTCGCCTACATGGACGGCGTCTTCGCCTTGCTCATCCACAAGGACGTACGGGCCATCCCGCTCCTGGCGCGGGCCAGGGAGGGGTTCCGGGCCGGTGGCCAAGTGGGCGACGCCCATATGGCGACGATGCTCTGGGCCATGGCGACGGCCTTCCTCGGCGAGCGGGAGCCCGCCTTGGCGGCAGGGCGGGAGTACGTGACCGAGGCCGAGGCCCATGGCGCGGGCTGGGCACACTCCTGGGCGCTGTGGGGCATGGGGCTCGCGGAGCTCCGGCACGGCGACCCGCACCGGGCGGCAGGGCTGTTCCGTGACTCCCTGCGCAAGCAGTGGGCCATCGGCGACCGCTGGGGGACCGTGTGGGGCGTGGAGGCCATGGCCTGGGCCGTGTCCGCCACCGGGGACCACGGCCGCGCCGCCAGGCTGATGGGGGCGGCGGCTCGGCTCCTGCGGACGACGGGCGTCGCGCTGACGGGCCTGCGGCCGCTCCACGACGCCCACATCGAGGTCGAGCACCACGTGCGCCGCGCTCTGGGCGAGCGGGCCTACGCGGCGGCCTTCGCGGAAGGGGAGGGAACGCGTGACCCCATGCGGCTGGTGCTGGGCGGGACCGCGGTGCGCTGAGTCAGCGCCGTGCGGCCCGGGAGAGGGACAGGAAGGCGGTCCAGGCGTCCGGGGCCACGGTGAAGTGGGGGCCGTCCGGGTTTTTGGAGTCGCGGATGTGGATGGCGGTGGGGTGGGCGGCGACTTCTAGGCAGGCGCCGCCTTCGCCACTGCTGTAGCTGGACTTGAACCACTCAAGCGCGTTGCTGCCGCTCATTGTTCTCCCAGCAGTCGGTCCAACAGGTCCCGCCCGCGCCTTCACGCGCGCCGCGCTCGGACGTACTCCGCGTCGAAGTGCACGACAGTGGCGGCGGATGGCCCCGGCTCGGCGTCGGCGAGGACGGTGACGCGGAGTCGGGGCGTGGCCTGCTGATCGTGGTGGCCCTTGCCGACAAGTGGGGGGTGGCGGAACGCGACCCCGGCAAGGTGGTGTGGTGCGAATTTGCCGCGCGCCTGTGAGCCAGTTGCAAAAGAGTTCCGCCGATACGCCGTAATCACGGCGTATCGGCGGAACTTCTCTGCAACTCCCTCGCGACGGGGGGGGTCAGCTCAGGAGCTCGACCTCCGCCAGCGTCGCCGAGCCGTCCAGCACGAGGCGGTAGTGCTCGTAGCCGGCCGGGTCGGCGATCGTGAACGCCCGCGTCTGCTTGTCCCAGGCGAAGGACTCGTCGGAACGCTTGTCGAGGTCCGTCCACTTCTCGCCGTCGGCGGAGCCCTGGAGGACCCAGCTGTGCGGCGCCTTCGCCTTGTCGGACGACGACGTCAGCGTGTACTGCACCGCCTTGGTCGAAGCGGCCACCGGCAGCTCAACCGACTCCGAAGTCGCCTCCGTGGCCGAGGTGTTGTCGAAGAGCGCGCCGTCACCCTTGATGGCGTCACCGCGCGGCGACGGCACCTTGTCGTCCTGCGTGACCGACGTCGGCTGGGCATCCTTGCCCGTGCCCCACGACGACGGCTCGGGGCCCATGTCGAACTCCAGGACGCCGCCGCGTGCGATCTCCTTGTGGGGGAGGGCCGTCGAGGTCCACTTCTTGCCGTTGACCCTCAGGCCCTGCACGTACACGTTCTTCGCGCTGTTCTTGGGCGCCTTGACGACCAGGTCGCGGCCGTTGTCCAGGTGCACGGTCATCTTGGTGAACTGCGGCGACCCGATGGCGTACTCGCCGCTGCCCATGACCAGCGGATAGAAGCCGAGCGAGGAGAAGAGGTACCAGGCCGACTGCTCGCCGTTGTCCTCGTCGCCGTGGTAGCCCTGGCCGATCTCGCTGCCGGTGTAGAGGCGGGAGAGGACCTCGCGGACCTTCTCCTGCGTCTTGGACGGCTCACCGGCCGCGTCGTACATGTAGGCGGCGTGGTGGGCGACCTGGTTGGAGTGCCCGTACATGCCCATGCGTACGTCGCGTGCCTCGGTCATCTCGTGGATGACGCCCCCGTAGGAGCCCGCGAACTCGGCGGATCCCGTCTCCGGAGTGGTGAAGTACGAGTCCAGCTTGTCCCCGAGGCCCTTGCGGCCGCCGTAGAGGTTGGCGAGGCCGCGCGAGTCCTGCGGGGCGGTGAAGGCGTAGCCCCAGGCGTTGGTCTCCGTGTAGTCGTGACCCCACACGCGCGGGTCGAACTTGTCGGAGGGGACGCGCCAGTCGCCCTTCTTGTCCTTGCCCTGGAAGAACCCGGCCTTGTCGTCGAAGAGCTTCACGTACTCCTGGGCGCGGTTGAGGAAGTAGGCGGACTCTTCCTTGTAGTGCTTCTTGCCCGTCTTCTTGAAGAGGGCGTCGCCCATGCGCGAGATGCCGTAGTCGTTGAGGTAGCCCTCAAGGCCCCAGGAGAGGCCCTCGTGGGTCTCGCTGGAGGTGTAGCCGAGGAAGGGCGACGTCTCCATGCCCTTGCGGCCGACGCCCGAACTCGGCGGCACCACCGTCGCGTTCTTCAGGGCGGCGTCGTACGCGTCCTCGGCGTCGAAGTCGACACCCTTGACGTACGCGTCGGCGAACGCGACGTCGGAGGAGGTTCCCGTCATCAGGTCCGCGTAGCCCGGCGAGGACCAGCGTGAGGTCCAGCCACCGTCCTTGTACTGCTGGACGAAGCCGTCGACCAGCTCACCCGCCTTCTTCGGCGTGAGGAGCGAGTAGGCGGGCCAGGTCGTGCGATACGTGTCCCAGAAGCCGTTGTTGACGTAGGGCTTTCCGTCGACGATCTTCGCGCCGGTGTGGGTGGGCGTGTCGGGGCCCGTCTGCGGCGAGAAGGGCGAGGCGTACTGGTACTTGGTGCCGCCGTCCGCCTGGGCGACCTTCTCGAAGCCCGAGTTGGGGTAGAGGTAGAGGCGGTACAGGCTGGAGTACAGCGAGGTCCGCTGGCCCTCGCTCGCGCCCTGGACCTCGACCTTGCCGAGTATGTCGTCCCAGCTCTTCTGGGCGCGGTTCTTCACGCGGTCGAAGGAGGTGCCGGACGGGATCTCGCTGTCCAGGTTGGCCTTGGCCTGGTCGAGGCTGATGAGCGAGGTCGCAAGGCGCAGGTTGACCGTGCGGTCCTTGCCCGGCTTGAAGCGGAGGTAGCCGGTGACGTCGCCGCCACCGCCGCCGTCGAGCTTGCCGCCCGCTGCGACGGGCGAGTCGAAGGTCCCGTACACGAAGAGGCGGCTGGCGCCGGCGGAGAGCCCGGACTTCACGTCCGAGAAGCCGCTGACGATGCCCTTCTCCTTGTCGAGGGTCAGGCCGCCCTTCTCCGAGACGTTGTCGAAGATGACGCTCGCGTCGTCACCGGGATAGGTGAACTTCATCATCGCCGCGTGATCGGTCGGCGCCATCTCGGCCTTCAGGCCGTTCTCGAAGGTCACGCCGTAGTAGTGCGGGCGTGCCGTCTCCTTCTCGTGCTTGAAGGGCAGCGCGCGCTTGGTGCGGGACGCGGACGGGGTGTCCTTGTCGACCGACGGCATCATCTGGAAGGTCTGCCGGTCGCCCATCCAGGGGCTCGGCTCATGGCTCGCGCTGAACGCCTGGATCGTCGGCAGGTTGTCCGCGTTGTTGCCGCGCGCGTAGTCATAGAGCCAGCTCAGGGAGCCCGCGTTGGTCACGGGCGTCCAGAAGTTGAAGCCGTGCGGGACGGCCGTCGCGGGGAAGGTGTTGCCGCGCGAGAAGCCCCCGCTCGAGTTGGTGCCGCGGGTGGTCTCCGCGTAGTCCGAAGGGTGGGCCTTCGGCCTCGCGGGAGCCTTCTCCTTCAGGGAGACGTCGTCCACCCAGCCGCGGAACTTCGCCGGGCCCTTGGGGGAGTCGTACGCGACGAGCACACGATCGACGGTCTTGCCGCCCGCGACCTGCCCGATGCGCGAGGCCACGTTGTTCCACTGGTTGACGTAGAGGCCCTTGGAGGCGCCCTGACCGCGCGGATCCAGCGGGAAGCCGTGCTGGTCCATGGCCTTGAGGTCACTCAAATAGGTGCCATCGGTGAAGGCCAGGTCCACGGACACGTTCGTGGCGTCGTAGTCGAGGTCGCCCTCGGCCATCGACGGGAAGATCCGGTAGGAGAGCTCGGTGTCACGCCGCACCGAGACGTTCACATCGAAGACCTTGTTGTACGAGTAGCCGCGGCCGTCCACCTTGTGGGTGCCCGCGTAGCGCAGCGCGTGCTTTCCGGTGAACCCGGCGCCCGACTTCGCGGTCGGGGAGCCGCTGGGGCCGCGGTCCACGAGAGAGAGCATGTCCTCGGGGACGGGCGTCTCGCTGCCGCCGACGGAGAGCTGGACGTCGGAGAGCTGGAGGGCGTCGGACGCGCCGTTGTTCGCGGTGACGTCGAGGCGGTAGTGCGCGTACGCGGTGCCGTTCTCGAACTCGTACTTCTTGGTCTGGTGACGCTTGTCGAACACCTCACCCTTGCGGGTGTCGAGCGTCTTCCAGTCCTCGCCGTCCGTGGAGCCCTGAAGGGTCCAGTCCTTGGGGTCGCGCTCGTCGTGGTCGTTGGCCGAGGTCAGCGCGTACGTCACGGCCTTCGCGGGCTCGTCGAGGTCGAACTCGGCCCAGCCGGTGGGCGCGAAGGTCAGCCACTTGCTGGTGGGCTCGCCGTCGACGAGGTTCTCCTTGACCTCACCGCCGCCCGAGTTCTCCCCGCTGGCCCGCACCTCGGTGACGTGGTCGTTCACACTCCCGGGGATGCCGGAACTGAACGCGCCGTTGACACCGGCGGTCCGCTTCTTGCCGTCGGCCCCCGTGTCCACGGTGTTGAGCCAGTCCGGCTGGGCGTCCCCCTCCTCGAACGAGGAGACGAACTCCCGGGAGGCCCGCGGCGGCTCCTCCGGCTTGGCGACGGCCGCGCCCTGCGCCGTCGCCACGAGAGTGAACGCCGCCGCCCCAAGGACCGCGGCCGAACGGTGGCGTCTAAACCGAGGTCTGCGTGATCTGTCGGGCATCCCCGAGCCCCTCCCTGCGTGTTGGACAACGTTGTCACATCGCTGCGCAAGGTCCAGTAGGGCCGCAAGTTGCCAGTGGTGTCAAGGCTGTTGGAGCGACGGCTGGACCCCCCAGAAGGAGCAATTCAGGAGAACGACCGGAGCTCCTCTCGTACTTACGATGCCGACGTACCCTGGGCGGCCGTGCCATCACGATGGCTGCAGCGGCAGGCCGACAGGCAACCGCTTCTGTCGTGAGGAGTCAGAGAATGAGCCCTGACACAGCCGTGTCCGCCGTGGTGGCACAGCAGCATCTGGAGGCCGAGCAACTGTACTTCCAGTTGCTGATGGCCCCGCCGGACGATCCCTTCCCGGACTACAACCGCCTGCGGGAGATGGCCCCCGCCCTGCTCACCAGCGACGGCAGCACGCTGGTGCTGACCAGGCATCAGGACGGTGACGCCGCCCTGCGCAACCGCAACTTCGGCAAAGGTGACGAATGGCTGCGGCTCCACGTCAAGGACATACCGGAGGCCGAGCTGCGGCCGGTCATGGAGCGCATGCAGCGCAGCATGATCCTGACCAATCCGCCGGACCACACCCGGCTGCGCCGTGTGGTCAGTTCGGCCTTCACGGCCCGGCACGTGGCCGCGCTGCGGCCCTCCATCGAACGCTGGAACAATGAGCTGATGGACCGTCTCGTCGCGGATCCCGGCGGCGACTTCATGACCACCTTCGCCATGCCGCTCCCGGTCCATGTCATCTCCGACCTGCTGGGCGTCCCGGAGGCCGACCGGCCGGTGATCGCCCCGGCCATTCACGACATGGGCCTGCTCATCGAGCCGGCGGCGACGTCCGACGAGATCGTGCAGGGCGCCAGGGCGGAGAACAAGCTCGCCGCGTACTTCTCCGAGCTGCTCGCCGAGAAGCGCAGGAACCCGGGCGACGACATGCTCAGCAGGCTCATCGCCTCCGAGGCCGACGAGGTGCTCGACGAGACGGAGGCCATAGCCACCGCGATCCTGCTCTTCGCGGGCGGGAACAAGCCGACGGCCAACATGCTCGGCAACGGCCTGTACGCGATGCTGCAGACCCCGGGCGCGCTGGAACGGCTGCGGGCGGACCGTGCGCTGATCCCTTCGGCGGTGGAGGAGATGCTGCGCTACGACGCGCCCGCCCATGTCGACATCATCAGTGTCCTGAAGCCGACGACCTTCCTCGGCGCCGACCTCACGGCGGGGCAGAACGTCATCATCATGCTGGGGGCGGCCAACCGCGATCCGGAGGTGTTCGCCGATCCCGACACCTTCGACGTGGGCCGTACCGACAACCCGCATCTGTCGTTCGCGGCGGGGCCGCACTACTGCCTCGGTGGTCCGCTCGCGCGCATCGAGGGCGAGGTCTTCCTGAACCGGCTGCTCGACCGGTTCAGCGGTGTGACCCTGGGGGAGCCCGAGCTCTGCCCGGGTCTGGGGCACCACGGTTTCGAGCGCCTGCCGATCACGCTGCACGCCTGAGGGCGGGGGCGGTCACTCGCCGCCCACGGGGCGGTGCGCGGCGAGTGACCGGACGCGAGGGATCAGGCCTCGTGCGTCCGGGTCAGCTGGTGGATGCGGCGTACCCGCTTCCCGTCGTCGGCGAGTTCGGCGAACACGTAGAAGTCCACGTCCATCGCGCCGCCCGCCCGCGTCACCGCGTGGAAGGTGAGCCGGGCCGCCACCGACGCTCCGTTGTGCACGGCCTCGTGCACCTCGTAGTGCGCCTTCTCGAAGGTCTGCTTGGCGGTGGGGGCGTGCTCGGCGAGTTGCTCCCGGTTCATCTCGGTGCCGTCGGCGATCTGTACGAAGTCCGGCGTGTAAAAGCGGTCAATGCTTTTCTGCGGGTCTTCGCTTCCGAAAACAACCTCCTTCACATACGAATTGAAGAATTCGGAGACCAGGGACTCGGGAGTGCGCTCGCTGTCGACTGTCATGCCGTTCCTTCCGGTCTTGCCCGTCGATGAGTGAATACCCTCCCCAGGTATACACCTCAAGTCTTGGGCAGGCAAAGGGAGTTGGCTGATCCAGCCATTCGGTGAAGTGGTGGGAAAGCCCGGTCAGGCGGGGCTGAAGCCCATGAGCGGAAGCAGACCGGTCCGGTCGAGCTGGGACTCGATCAGAGAGACGGCGTCGTCGCGCTCCAGCGAGCGTCCGTCCTCGTAGGCCGCCGCGTGGGCGGTGTCGCCGAGCTCCGCGGTCAGTGCTTCGGTGAGCCGTGAGACATCGGTGTTGGCGGCATCCGGGGCTCCGCGCAGTACGTGGGCGGCGCCCAGTACGGTCGCCGCCGCCCCTGCGTCCCCGCAGCGGTGCAGAAATTGCGCCACCGCGACACCGACCATGGCCACCAGGAGCATGTCGGCCGCCGTGTGCGCCGCCGCGAGTGCCTTGCGCAGCATGTGCCGAGCGGCCGTCAGGTCACCCTGCGTCAGGGAGATCTGGGCGCTGCCGGTCCAGTAGAGGACGCCGAACGCGGAGTCGTCGAAGGTGTCGGGGGCGGCGACGTCCCTGGCCAGCGCGTACTGCTGCGCGGCTTCGGTCAGTTCGCCGTCGAGTCGGGCCATGTCACCCAGGTTGAGCCTGGCCAGGCGCACATGGCGCGCTGCGGAGGGGCCGGCCACGACGCTCTGCAGCACCTCCCGGGCGGTGTCCGTGTGCCCGGCCTGCCGGTGGGACACGGCGAGCCAGATCCGCTGCGAGTCGTCGCCGCCCAGTTCGCGGGCCGGCACCATCGCCTCCGTCAGCGCGGCCACGGATTCGTCGAACTCGCCCTGCGACATCAGCGCGATCCCCAGATGGGTCAGCGAGGTGGCGAGGCCCCAGCGCTCACCGATGAGCCTGAACTCGCGGGCGCCGGCCCGCAGCGCACGGCACCCCTCCCGCGGATCGCCGCTGTTGAGGGTGAGCATGGAGCGAGTCAGCCAGAGCATCGCCCGGGTCCACGGGTCGGGGGCGGGCGGCAGCGCGTCGATCGCCCGCAGGCCGCCCTCGGAGTCGCCGCTGATCCATGCGAGCAGCGGCGCCAGCAGGGGCAGCGCCGGGTAGGGGCCGGAGGCGGCCTGTGCGGCGAGGCCGTCCCGTGCGTCGAGGCCGTCCCGTGCGTTCGTCGAGTCACCCGAGAAGATGGAGTTCAGTAAGTACCCGGCGGTGGCGACGGCGCGTATCTCCGGGGCGACGTCACCCGGCACGGCCAGCGCGGACTGCATTTGCCGGGACGCCTGTGCGTGCTCGCCGCGCTGGAGCCAGAAGTACCAGAGCGCGGCCCCCAGACGTACGGCGGTGTCGGCGTCCTGGGACTCGCAGGCGAAGTGGAGCGCGGCCACGAGGTTGTCGCGCTCCGTGGCGAGCGTCCGCGCCCAGCGCACCTGACCCGCGCCGCTGCGCAGATGGGGCTCCGCGGACTCGGCGAGCCGCAGGAAGTAGCGCGCGTGGGCACGCCGGGTCCGGTCCACCGAACCGGCTTCGGCCAGCCGCTCCAGACCGTACGCGCGCAGCGTCTCCAGCATCCTGAAGCGGACCTCAGGGCCGTCCACGGCCTGGAGCACCGACTTCTCGACGAGCGAGGCCAGCGTGTCCAGGGTGCGGTCACCGAGTCCGCCCAGGCTCTCCGCGGCCTCCAGCGAGACCGTGTCCGGGAACACCGCGAGCGACTCCGCGATGTGGCGCTCCTCGTCGTCGAGCAGGTCCCAGCCCCAGGCGACCACCGCGCGCAGCGTGCGGTGCGCGGGCCGTGCCGTACGGCTGCCGCCGGTGAGCACCCGGAAACGGTCGTCCAGACGGGCCGCCAACTGCTCGACGGAGAGCGAGCGAAGGCGGGCCGCCGCCAGCTCGATGGCCAGCGGAAGTCCATCGAGCCTGCAGCAGATCTCGGCGACTGTTCCGGCGTTCTCCGCGGTGACCGTGAAGCCGGGGCGGACCCGCGCGGCGCGGTCGGTGAACAGCCGCACCGCCGGGCGGTCGACCACCTCCCGCGAGGGCGCACCGGGCTCCGGGAGGCCGAGGGGCGGCACCGGGAAGAGCGCTTCGCCCAGGATGCCCAGCGGCTCCCGGCTGGTGGCCAGGATGGTCAACTGCGGGCAGTGGGCGAGCAGTTCGTCGGCCAGATGGGCCACGGCGCCGACCACGTGCTCGCAGTTGTCCAGTACGAGCATGGTGCGCACCGCGGACAGCGCCTCGACGAGCTGCCCGGTCACGGCGCCCGGACCGCCCGCGGCCTCGGACAGGCCGACGGCGCGGATGCCGAGGGCGGCGAGCACGGCGGGGGGCACGTCCTCGTCGCTGGTCACCGCCGCCAGCTCGACCAGCCATACGCCACCGGGTGTGCCGTCGACCAGATCACCGGCGACGGCTTTGGCGAGCCGGGTCTTGCCCGTACCGCCCGTGCCGACGAGGGTGATCAGCCTGCTGTCGGAGAGCTGCGTGAAGAGCCCCTCGCGCTCCTGCTCGCGGCCGACGAAGCTGGTCAGTTCCGCGCGCAGGTTGTCCCGCCGGCTGCCCAGGAGCTGCTGCACCGAGCCCTGTTGCCCGCGCAGGACCTCCAGATGGGTTTCCTGCAGCTCCCTCGAGGGGTCGGTGCCGAGCTGGTCGGCGAGCCAGGTCCTGAACTGTTCGTAGGCGCCGAGGGCTTCGGCCGATCTGCCATCCGCGTGCAGAGCGCGCACCAGCAGCGACCGCAGCCGCTCGCGGTGCGGGTGCTGGGCGGCGAGGGACTCCAAATCGGCGATGAGAGCGGGCAGTTCGGCGCCGGTCTGGACGCGCGCCGCCGCGCGGTCCTCCAGCGCGGTCAGCCGCAGCGCTTCCAGACGCGCGACGGTTCCGGTCATGAACGGCGAGGAGGACATGTTCGCGAGCGGTTCCCCGCGCCACAGGCCGAGCGCCTCGTCGAGCACACGGACCGCGTCCTGCGGCTCACCCTCCTGGAGAGCGCGGCCCCCCGTACGGGCGAGCTTCTCGAACAGCAGTGAGTCGACCGCCTCCGGCGGGATGTCCAGGCAGTAGCCGTTGGCGGACGACTCCAGCGGTGTTCCCGCGGGCAGCGCCCTGCGCAGCCGGCTGACCAACGACTGCACCGCGTGGGCACTGTTGACCGGAAGATCGTCCGGCCACAGCGCCGCGGCGAGCGAGCCCACCGAGACCGGCCGTCCCGCCTCCAGGGCCAGCCTGATGAGGAGCGTACGGAGCCGGGCCCCGCTCACCGTGACGGGCTTCCCCCCGGATCGGACCTCAAGTGGTCCCAGACAGCCAACATCCATGGGCCCATGGTGTCATCCGCGGCCCACGTGTGAGCTGGGAATGAAGCTTCCGTGCGAGCCATATGACAGCGGTCTGGGAGCGCCGGAGGGCAGCCTGAGGCGTGTTGGCAGCAGAGCCGACATCTGGAGGGGGCGGGGCCGCGGGTTGCTTGACAATCCCCCCGGGCTTCCCGACGCCTGTCGCCCCCTCCCCTCATCCTCAACCCTCGGTTTCGAGAGAGCACTGGAGAGCTATGACTGCCTTGGCACGATGGTGTTGCGCACACCGGGTCGTGGTCCTTCTGCTGTGGCTCGTGGCGTTGTTCGGCTCGGCGACCGTGGGCGCGACAGCGGGAGGGGCGTACTCCAACGCGTTCGACGTCCCCGGGACCGAGTCGGCGCGTGCGATGGAGCGCATGGAGAAGGCCTTCCCCGACCAGGCCGGTGACACCGACCGCGTGGTGTGGGAAGTGGAGAAGGGCACTGTCCGTGACGCCGCGGTACGCGCGCGCGTGAGCGGCATGCTCGACGACATCTCCAAGATGCCCGAAGTCGGCAGCGTGATGAGCCCTTACACCGAGCAGGCCGCCGGGGGCATCAGCAAGGACGGAAAGGTCGCCTACGCGGACGTCACGTTCACCAAGCAGGCGTTCGACCTGGACAAGGACAAGACCAAGGACGTCGTCGACCGGGCCGAGAAGGCCCGCACCGACGGTCTGCGCGTGGAACTCGGCGGCCAGGCCATCGAGTACGCGCAGCAGCCCGCGGAGGGCTTCGCGGAGCTGATCGGGGTCCTGGCCGCTGGTGTGGTCCTGCTGATCGCCTTCCGTTCGTTCATCGCGATGCTGCTGCCCATCCTGAACGCGCTGTTCGGCGTGGCCACCGGCGGTTCGCTGCTGGGGCTGCTCGCCCACGGGATGAGCCTGCCCGACTCGGCGCCGGTCATCGGTTCGCTGGTCGGTCTCGGTGTCGGCATCGACTACGCGCTCTTCGTGGTGAGCCGGCACCGCAAGAACCTCAAGGCGGGCATGGGCGTCGACGAGTCGGTCGAACGGGCCCTGAACACCTCGGGCCGTGCCGTGCTGTTCGCGGGCGGCACCGTGTGCATCGCCCTCCTGGCGATCTTCACGCTCGGCATGCGGTTCCTGAACGGCATCGCCGTGGCCACCGTGATCACGGTGCTGTTCACCATGCTCAGCTCGGTCACCCTGCTGCCCGCTCTGCTCGCCCTGTTCAAGATGAAGGTGCTGAGCCGCAGCGAGCGACGGGCGCTGGCAGCCGCGGGGCCCGTGTCCGCGGAGGACCCCGCCGCCCTGTCGGTGCGCTGGTCCGTCTTCGTCGGCCGCCGCCCGAGGGTCGTCGCCGTGGTCGCCGTCGTGGTGATGGCGGTGCTCGCCCTTCCCACGTTCTCGCTGCGTCTGGGCGCGAGCGATCAGGGCAACCAGCCCGAGTCGCAGACCACGCGCAAGGCGTACGACATGCTCGCCGACGGCTTCGGACCGGGCTTCAACGGCCCGTTGCAGCTGGTGGCCGATGTGCCGGGCGGCGAGCGCGACGTACGCGCCCTCGACGGCCTGGTCGAGGATGTGCGGGACACCAAGGGTGTCGTGAACGTCGCCGAGGTGCCCGTACCGGAGGCGTCCACGACGCGGGTCTACCAGGTGGTGCCCTCGTACGCGCCCCAGGACGAGGCGACCGACGACCTGATCGACGAACTGCGCGACACCACGGTGCCGGCGGCCGAGCGCGACAGCAGCCTCCAGGTGCACATCGGCGGCAACACGGCGGTGCAGAAGGACTTCGCGTCGGAGATCACGGAACGCCTGCCCCTGTTCATCACGGTCATCGCGTTGCTGGGCGCCGTACTGCTCATGATCGCCTTCCGCAGCATCGTCGTACCGCTGATGGCCGCCGTGATGAACCTGCTGGCCGCGGGCGCCGCGTTCGGCATCATCGTGGCGATCTTCCAGTGGGGCTGGGGCCTGGACGCGCTCGGCCTCGGCAAGGAGGGTCCGATCACCTCCTACATCCCGGCGTTCATGCTGCCGCTCCTGTTCGGCCTCTCCATGGACTATCAGGTGTTCCTGGTCAGCCGGATGCATGAGGAGTGGGTGCGGACCAAGGACAACGGTCGTGCGATCCGGGTGGGCCTGTCGGACACCAGCCGGGTCATCAACTGTGCGGCGCTGATCATGGTCTGTGTGTTCGCCTCGTTCGTGCTCAGCGGGGACCAGGCCGCGGTCATGACGGGCGTCGCGCTCGCCGGTGCCGTCGCCGTCGACGCCTTCGTGCTCCGGATGCTGCTCGTGCCCGCGCTGATGCACGTGATGGGCAAGGCCAACTGGTGGCTGCCCGGATGGCTGGACAAGACCCTGCCGCGCGTCGCGCTGGAAGCGCCGGCCGAAGTGGAGCCAAGTGGTGCCGTGCAGCGCGAGAAGGACCTCGTCGGCGACCGCTGATTCCGCGGGTGCGAGTGAGCCGCCTGCGGTAAACTGGATACCCCGGGATGGTATGCGCGGCGGGATGTGCCGTGCTGGAGAGATCTACGACAGGAGTAGCTCATGGAGGGTGTCACCGCGAACTACACCGTCGAGGGCATGGTCTGCCAGCACTGTGCCAGCAGTGTCACGGAGGCCATCACCAGTCTCGACGGAGTGCGTGACGTGACCGTCGAGGTCCAGTCCGGACAGGTCCGCGTGGACTCGGATCAGGCGCTCGACGAGGCCCAGCTGGCCAAGGTGCTCGACGACATCGGCTACGAGTTCGCACGCTCGGCCTGACAGCGCGGACGCACGGCACGGAAGGGCGCCACCCCCTCGGGGTGGCGCCCTTCCGCTTTCGATGGTGGGCGGTGGTCACCCGTGGGATGTCATGCCCGCCAGCCACCTTGTGACGTGCCGGGCGATCTCCTCCTGGCGGTGGGGCAGGCCGATGCCCGCGTGGTCGGTGGCCACCGGCATCACCTCGATGCCCGGGCAGGCCGCCCGCCAGGCGGGAACCGTGTCCGGCTGGGGCTCCTCGACCGCGTCGAACAGCAGCACCGGCTGAGCGTGCGGGGCGGGGTGCCAGGCCGCGGTCAGCCTGGTCTCGTGCAACTGGACACGCAGCAGCCGCTCATAGCCGGCCACATCGACCTCGGCAGGCAGCAGACCATGGGCCACGCAGGCGTCGCGGGCCACCTGGGCGAGCGTGTCCGGGCGGGCATCCCGCACCGCGGCCACCGCCGCCTCGGGTGGCGGGCCGAGCGCCAGCGTGACGAGGAACGCCAGGTGCCGGCCCACCTCCGTCTGGGCCACCCGGAGGTCGGTGAACCGGCTGTCCATCATGAAGACGTACGACTCGTGCCCCAACTCGCGGAGCCGACAGGCCACTTCGTACGCGATGAAGCCGCCCATCGACCAACCGCCCAGCACATAGGGCCCCTCCGGGCGGCGCTGCAGCAGCTCCTGCGCGTACGCCTGCGCCATGGTCGCGAGGTCGGGGGCGAACGCCTCATCCGATGTGTCGACGTGCGGCCGGCTCTGGAACGCGTGCACCGGCCCCGGCCACGCTCTCGCCAGCGGGATGTACGGAGCGACCGAACCGCCCATCACGTGGAAGAGCACCAGCTCCTGGCCGGTGCCATCGGCGAGGCGCACCCCGCACGAGGGGCTGCGCCCGGTGTCCGCGTCCTCGTCGAGACAGGCCGCGAACTCCCGCACCGTAGGCGCTTCGAAGACCCGCCCGAGCGGGAGGTCGACGCCGAGCTCGGCCCGCACCCGGTTGACCATCCGCAGGGCGAGCAGTGAATTGCCGCCCAGCGAGAAGAAGTTGCTGTCCGGCCCGACCGACTCGACCTCCAGCAGCTCCGTCCACAGTTCGGCCAGCTGCTTGAGGCGCGGATCGTCGTCGGCCGCCGGACCTTCCGTGGCCGGCGCGGGCTCAGTGGCGGGCAGCAACTGCAGGGCCCGCGCGGCGTCGACCTTTCCGTTGGGCGTCAGCGGGAGCTGGTCCACGAGGTGCGTCCGGCCCGGAATCATGTAGTGCGGCAGATGCCGGCGCAGATGTGCCACGAGCGCCGCGCTGTCGAGGCCTTCGCCCTGCTCACCCGGCTCGGGGACGGCGAGGGCGACCAGCCGCCGCTGCCCGCCGGGGGAGTTGTCGACGCACACCACGCATTCGCGTACCGCCGGATACGAGCGCAGCGCCGCTTCCACCGAACCCGGCTCCACGCGGTAGCCGAGTATCTTCACCTGGCGGTCCTCACGGCCCATGAACTCGATGGTCCCGTCGGGCCAGTAGCGTCCCAGGTCACCCGTCCGGTAGAGCCGTTCCCCGGTGCGCGGGTGGGTGATGAAACGCTCGGCGGTGCGCTCCTCATCCTGCCAGTAGCCACGGGCAAGACCGACGCCGCCGATGTGGATCTGTCCGATCGCCCAGGGCTGACGGATGTCAAGACGGTGGTCGAGCACCCGCATCGTCTGGTTCTTCAGGGGCTTTCCGTACGGGATGCTGCGCCAGTCGGGGTCCACCTCGTCCACCTCGTGGATGTTGGACCAGATGGACGCCTCGGTGGCGCCGCCCATGGCGATGGTGCGCACGTCGCTCCACAGCTGCCGCATCCGGCCCGGCAGCGCGGTGGGGACCCAGTCGCCGCTCAGCAGAAAGGCGCGGATCGCGGCCGGGGTCAACTCCGGGCGCTCCTCCGCCACTTCGACGATCATCTCGGCGAGCGCGGGCACCGAGTTCCACACGGTGACGCCGTGGCGCTGTGCGGCCGCCGCCCAGGCGATCGGATCGGGCAGCGGCGCCGGGGCCGGTACGACCAGGGCGGCGCCGGCCGCGAGGGTCCCGAAGACGTCCCACACGGACAGGTCGAAGGCCAGCGAGGAGATGCCGAACACCCGGTCGTCCGGGCCGAGCCCGAGCCGCTCGTTGATGTCCATGACGGTGTTCAGGGCGGCGCGGTGCTCGATCATCACGCCCTTGGGGCGGCCGGTGGAACCGGAGGTGTAGATGATGTAGGCGAGGTCGTCGGGAGCCGCCGCCACGTCGGGCAGCGGACGCGCCGACGGCTCGGCCCCGTCCACGTGGAGCACCGGAAGGGGGCGCGGCGCCGGAGCGAGGTCGGGCTCCGCGTGCGACTGGGCGAGGACCACCCGTGCCGCGCACTCCTTGAGGAGGTCGTGCATCGGCCCCGTGGGCATCCGCGCGTCGATCGGTACGTAGGCGGCGCCGGCCCGCAGCACGCCGAGCGCCGCGGCCATCTGTTCCCAGCCCTTGACCATGACGACCGGCACGATGTCCCCGCGCCGCACTCCCTGGTCAAGCAGCCAGTGTGCGACAGCGCGGGAACGGGACTCCAACTCGCCGTAACTCACGGTGCGTTCGTCGGTGATCAGCGCCGGGGCGGCGGGGTGCTCGGCCGCCTGCCGCAGGAAGCGTTCCTCAAGGCGGCCATCGGGCAGCCCGGCCGCCGTGTCGTTGACCGCCGCGATCAGCGCCCGGTGGGCGGCCGGCACCGGGTCGGGCCGCTTCTCCGCCCCGTCCGGCCGGGACAGGACGTCGAGGAGATGCTGGTAGGTGGCGACGAGCAGCTCGGGCAGGCCGTGCGGGAAGGCGTCGTCGATGAAGTCGATGTTCGAGGCGAGGCCGCCGTCCGGCAGGTCGCGGACCTGGTTGTCGAGGAGCACCTGCGGGGTGTGCTGGACGCGCTCCACGGGACGGAACGCGGGCCTGCGCCTCTCGGGCGGGGTGTCCCATCCGGGCCCCTGATTACTGGTGAACACATAGGGGAACGAGGCGCGCTGGGTCCAGCCGCTGCGGGCCGCGAGCTCGCGGCTGATCCGCACCCCCGTCACGTCGCTGTGCGCCATGTCCTTCCACAACCGCCGCTGCAGGGTCCTGGCCCGGTCCCAGAAGTCCGTGTCACCGCGGTGATCCACTTCGAGGGGGAGTGTCGCGGTGCGCTGCCCCACCGCGGGCGGGCCACTGTGACGGGCCACCAGGTTGAGGTGCACCACGTTCAGACAGAAGTGCGGCGCCGAGGCCCAGGAGGCCAGCGCCTCGGAGAGCACGTGCATCAGGGCGGTCGCGGGTAGCACCTTGTGCTTACGGAAGTTGACGCAGAACTGCTTCCACTGCTCTTTGCTGAGGTAGGCGGTGCGGGCGGTGAACATCACCGACTCGATACCGGCGGGCTGCTTCACCAGGGGCAGCTGGGGCGCCTCGGGGAGAGTGTCGAGCCGCTCCCCCCAGTACGTCAGCTGCTTCTGGAAGTCCTCGCTCTGCTCGTGCGCGAGGAGATCAAGCCGCCATTCACGGAACGTCCGCTCCACCGGCGGCAGTTGGAGATCCGGATCGTGATACAGCTCCAGCCACTCCGTCACGGTGGTGTTGAGGCTCGGCGCGTCGACGAGGATGAGGCTGTACCGGAAGTGCACCCGCGCCCTGTGCCGGCGCAGCCTGCTCACCACCACCTCGAACAGCGGCCAGCCGGTGGGGTCCAGGCCCTCGCCGGTCATCCGCTCCCGCGTCCTGCGCACTCCCTCTTCCTGGGCCCGCGGATCGAGCCCGGTGAGGTCCACCTCCGCCACCGGCACGCGCGGCACCGAGCCCGGTTCGAGGACGCGCCCGTACCCCGACTCCTGCATGACGGTACGCAGCGTCTCGTGCCGCTCGACCACCAGGTTCAGGGCGTGTTCGGCCCGGGCGGTGTCGAAGCCCGCGGAGTCCAGCTCGATGTAGTACTGCTGGATGCCGCCGAGCTCCATCAGGCGGCTCTTGCCCACGATGTACGCCGACTGGATGTCCGTCAGCGGAAACTGATCCGCGCGGTCCTGGCCGGTTAGGTCCATCTCACTCACAGTGCACTCCCGGGTTCTCCCGTGGTCAGTCCGTCGAAGCCGCCATGCGCTCGGCGAGCATGATGCAGCTCAGGTTGGTCGGGGCACGCAGCGGAACGGGCATCACCGAGGCGTCCACCACCCGCAGCCGGTCGGTCCCGTACACCCGGCAGCGCTGGTCCACGACCGCGGCACCGCTCGTCGAGGGGCCCATCCGGGCCGTTCCGGAGGGGTGCCACATGGGAGTGGCGAACCGGCTGACCGCCCGCCGCAACCGGATGTCGTCCTCCGTCATGCGCCGCGTCCACAGCAGCATCTCCCGTACGTGGCATGAGAGTTGATCCGTGTCGAGCAGGGACCGGAGCAGCCGCATGCCCGCCATCAGGCGGGTCACGTCCGTCGGGTCGGTGGCGAGGCCCAGGGTGATGGTCGGCCGGTCGTCGGGCATGGGGCCCGAAGCGTGCACCGATCCCCGGGAGGCCGGGGCGAGCAGCATGGTGGAGAGCGCCACAAGGGTGTCGGCGTCGGTGATCCTCGCGATGTCGGGGACGGTGTGCGCCGCCACATTGCCGACGAGGAAGAGCGCCAGGTCGGGACCGCCGTCGTAAGGCCCGATGTGGGGCAGGCCGCTCGCGACCCGGGCCAGGACCTGGTGAAGCGGTGCCGTGGGCCGGCAGGAGCCCGGCTGCGGGACACCCCAGATCACCAGCGCCGCGTGGTCGGCCAGATCCGCGCCCACGCCGGGCAGCTCCGCGACCACGGGCAGGCCGAGCCGGGCGATCCGCTCCGGATCACCGATGCCCGAACGCTCCAGGATGAGCGGCGTGTTGATGCCGCCCGCGCAGAGCGTGACACGGTCGGCGCGCACGCGTGTGCGGTGGCCGTCACGCACCACTTCGACGCCGATGGCCCGGTCGCCGTCGAACAGCACACGGGAGGCCGTCGCCCCGGTCCATATGTCGAGGTTGGGCCGGGCGTGGGCGGGCTCCAGATAGGCGTCGGCCGTGGAGACGCGGCAGCCACGGCGCTCGTTGCTCGGCAGCCGGCTCGCGCCGACGTCCGAGACGTTGATGTCTTCGACCAGGGGGATGCCGCGTTCCCGGCAGGCCTCCAGAAAGCCCGTCGCCATGGGGTCGAGGACGTCCGATGCCGACCTGCGGACCGGCACGGGGCCGTCGCTGCCGTGTTCCTCGCCCGTGAAGTCGGCGTCGGTCTCCAGTTTGCGGAAGTACGGCAAGACAGCCGGCCAGGCCCACTCCGGGTTCCCCGCGGCGGCCCAGGCGTCGAAGTCGCCGGGTAGGGAACGCAGGGCGATCGCGCCGTTCACGGCCGAGGAGCCACCGAGCAACTTGCCTACGCCGTAGGGAAAGTGCCGCCCCTCGGCCTTGCTCCCCCGGTATGCGGTGTAATCCCAGTTGTGGCCGAAGAGCACGGAGGTGCCCAGCGGCGCGGAGGCCGCGGGTTCGGTGAGCCGCTCGCTCCCGGCCTCCAGGAGGAGCACCCTGCGGTCGGGATTCTCGGTGAGACGGGCGGCGAGCACCGCGCCGGCGGATCCGGCGCCGACCACCACCTCGTGCCAAGCGGCTTCCGGCACGTCGTCAACTCCTCCGGGCTGCGAGAACGGAACCGGTCCGCCGGCCGGGAACGGCCGGGGACCACTGTTGCTCCGGGTGAGGGGGCCGTGGATCGATCAGGCGTTCGCGTCGGAACGCTGTGTACGGCGCCGGAACCAGAGCAGGCCACCACCGGCGCCGAGGACGCCGGCGGCAGCGGCGCCGGTGGCGGCCGAGGAGCCGATGCTGTCCGTGGTCTCGTTCTCGCCCGCGGTGGTGTGCTTGCCCACCGTGGCGGTCGCGGCCTGGGTGGTGGCGGTGGAGGTGCCCTTGGGGACGACCTTCAGGCTCGGTGCGGGGTGCTCGGGCTCTTCGCCGCCCGGCTCGGGGATCTGCTCCCAGCGCACGACCTTGCCGTTGCTGTAGGTCTGTATCGCGGTGAAGTAGACGACATCGGTGTCGGGGATCTGGCCGGCCGCGAGCTTGAACTCGTTGAACTCGCCCGGCTTGATGCCGCCGGCTGTCGCCGTCCAGGTCACGGACGTGACGCCCGCGCCCGGGGTCGCGCCGCTGCCCTTCGTGGTGGCCTTCCAGCCCGGGTTGGCCTTGTGGAGGGCGACGGGCAGCTTCTGCGCGGTGTCGGTCGGCAGGTTGATCTGCAACTTGACGGTCGACGCGTCGTTTTCCTCGGTGGGCACGCGGAACGTCAGGGTCGGAAAACTGCCGACGGCGACCGTGGCGTCCGGGCCGCGGACGGAGACGTGAGCCGACGCGGGAATGGTGCCGGCAAACGTGATCGCCGCCGACCCGAGCAGGGCCGCAGTGATCCTGGGGAACGCTCTGTGCATGATCGTCCTTCCGTTACCGAATGAGACCGCAAGGTCCAGGCATCCGGATTCTTTCGGAAGTACCAACCGTCAAGCATCTCCCAAGTTGCCACGTCAGGAAGGGTGACTGAGGGCTACTCGGCGGGCAGCGTGCGAGTGATCTGGTTGACCCGCTGGAAGCGGCCGTCCGGAGTGAGGTCGGCGAACATGAAGATCTCGGTGTCGATGACCTGGCCGGTCTTCGTCGTCGCGCGAATCGTGTACCGGGCCGAGATGTGGTCTCCGTCGCGCAGCGCCTGCTGCACCTTGAACACGGCGCCGGTGAACTGCTTGCGCACCGGGCGGATGTGCTTGATGAGACGCGCGCGGTCGATGCTGATGCCGTCGCTGACCTCTACGAAATCAGGTGCGTAGTAACGGTCGATGACCGATCCGGTTTCGTCCTCGCTGAAGAGCGCCTCGTCATTGAAAGAGGAGAGCATGTCCTCAAGGAGTTTCTCGGTACTCATGTCTGAAACAGAGGTCACGGTGCTTCCCAATCCTGCTCGGAGAGTACTCCGGGGGGGTACCTGAACTTGATGTGAGTAAACCAGGGGCAGCGGGCCCCTGCAACCCGAACTCTGTTGTCGCGCCACGGGATTCACATAAGCAATCTCGGAGATGCCCGGCGCTCACGGCTGCCCAAGGATGAGTGACTGGGACGAAACTCGACAGAGGGGCTGGACTGTGGGCGTTTTGGGTGACCGGAACGGGACGGGGGCCTCGGACGCGGGACAGGATTCGACGGCTCCCATCGCCGTCGTGGGGATGGCGTGCAGGCTGCCGGGGGCGGAGAACCCCGAGGCATACTGGGCATTGTTGCGTGACGGGGTGGACGCGGTAGGTGAGGTACCGGCGGACCGCTGGAATCTTCCGGAGCGGGACCGGGAGCGCGAGCGGGACCGGGAACGCGATCGGGATGAGGCCGCTCGGCCGACGCAGCCGGGCACCCGGCGCGGCGGGTTCCTGCCCCACGTCGACCGGTTCGACGCGGACTTCTTCAACATCTCGCCGCGCGAGGCGGCGGCGATGGACCCGCAGCAGCGGCTCATGCTGGAACTGAGCTGGGAGGTCCTGGAGGACGCGGGCATCGTGCCGGACACGCTGCACGGCAGTGACACCGGCGTCTTCACGGGCGTGATGTGGGACGACTACGCGACGCTGGCGCGCAGGCATGACCCGGACGCGCAGACCCGGCACTCCGTGACCGGCTCACATCGCAGCGTGATAGCCAACCGGGTCTCCTTCGCCCTCGGGCTGCGGGGCCCCAGCCTGGCCGTGGACTCCGGGCAGTCGTCGTCGCTGGTCGCCGTGCACATGGCCTGCGAGAGCCTGCGGTCCGGTGCCTGCACGCTTGCTCTGGCGGGCGGCGTCAACCTGAACCTCGCCGCCGAGAGCACGATCGGCACATCGAAGTTCGGAGCTCTCTCACCGGACGGCCGCTGCTACACCTTCGATGCCCGGGCCAACGGCTTCGTACGAGGGGAGGGCGGCGGTGTGGTCCTCCTGAAGCCGCTCGAACTGGCCGTGGCCGCAGGGGACTTCATCTACTGCGTCATCCGTGGCAGCGCGGTGAACAACGACGGCGCCACGGACATGCTGACCCGCCCCAGCGCCGCCGCGCAGGCGGAGGTGGTCCGCACGGCACAGCGGCTGAGCGGGACCGGCCCCCACGAGGTGGCCTATGTCGAACTGCACGGCACGGGAACGCGGGTGGGGGATCCGGTGGAGGCGGCGGCCCTCGGCGAGGTCTTCGGGACCTGTCGCACACCGGACAACCCCGTGCGGGTCGGCTCGGCGAAGACGAACGTCGGCCATCTGGAGGGCGCCGCGGGCATCACGGGCCTCCTCAAGACGGCCCTGAGCCTCACACACGCCCAGCTTCCCCCGAGCCTCAACTTCGAACACCCCAACCCCTCCATACCGCTCCCGGACCTGGGGCTACGGGTGCAGACCACGCTGACCGAGTGGCCGGGCACGGGCCCCCGTGTGGCGGGCGTCAGCTCCTTCGGCATGGGCGGCACGAACTGTCACATGGTCTTGGCGGCTGCTCCTTCCTCGGAGGTGCCGTTGGAGTCGGGCTCGGATTCAGGTTCGGGTTCGGGTGGTGGTGGGTTGGTGTCGTTGGTGTTGTCGGCGAAGTCCGGGGTGGCGTTGGCCGCGCAGGGGGGCCGGTTGTGTGAGCATCTGACGCGTCATCCCGGGTTGTCTTTGGAGCGGGTGGCCGATGCGCTGGCCACCACTCGTACACTCTTCGATCGTCGGGCCGTGATCACCGTCAATGACCGTGAGGAAGCCCTTACGGCTCTGGCGGCGCTGGCCCAGGGTGTGCCCCATCGTGATCTGGTCACCGGGCCCGAACAGCCCACCACACAGACCGTGTTCCTCTTCCCCGGCCAGGGCTGTCAGTACCCGGGTATGGGGCGTGCCTTGTATGACACCCACCCGGTCTTCCGTGACGCCCTGGATGAGGTCTGCCGTGCCCTGGACCAGCACCTGGAACATCCCCTGCGCGACATCATCTTCTCCCACCCCGGCACCCCCCAGGCCACCCTCCTGGACCGCACCGACTACACCCAGCCCGCCCTCTTCGCCCTGGGCACCGCCCTCTTCCACCAGCTCACCCACCACAACATCACCCCCGACCTCCTCATCGGACACTCCATCGGCGAAATCACCGCCGCCCACTGCGCCGGCATCCTCACCCTCACCGACGCCGCCCACCTCATCACCACCCGCGCCCGCCTCATGCACACCCTCCCCCC
>NZ_JBICXP010000011.1:191079-258147 GCF_043200355.1 Streptomyces sp. NPDC048436 | reverse complement strand
CTCGCGGCTCATCGGGGCGGGTTGGATGCGCAGCTTGAGCACAAGGTCCTCCACGAGGTGGGGCGCGGGGCCCGGCCGGGCGGGGTCTGGGCCTGGCCGGACCCTACGCGCACGGGTGCTGGGTACGGGTCAGACCTTGAGGCTGTCGTACTCGTGGTTGGTGTCCGAGGAGCCTGCTTCCTTCTTGTAGGCAAATCGGGTTGCCAGGTCCGGGATCTCGAACTGGGCGCGGTCGGTGAACAGTGGGCCCAGCTCGATGCCGCCGAGCGTGGTGGCTTGCACACTGGTGGACTGGTCAAGGCGTTGCTTCACAGCGAGTTCCTTTCGTCGATGGTGCTTCGGGGGCGGGCGGCTCTGCCCGCGGGGACCCGCGCCGGGCCGCCTCGCAGGGGAGCGAGGGCGGCTGGTCAGGCCCGGCACGGGAGTTCAAACGGGCGGCTAGCGCCTGGTGAGGGTGTGGATGAGGAGCACGCCGAAGGTGAACACGACCAGCGACACCAGCGCCGTGGTGATGGCCGCTTCGGTCACTCTGGAGCGCCCTGGGCGCCGGGCTCGGCAGCCGCCCCCGTTCCGGGGGCTCACCACGACGGCACCATCGCGTTCTTCAGCAGACGGCACGCCCCGGCGAGGAGGTAAAGGCGGGCGGTGGGGTTGGTGAAGGCGCCCGTCTGCTGGTCGCGATGGACGGATCTGACGTGGCCGATGCTGTCGGCAAGGACGTCGCGAGCGCGTTGCTCGGCGGGGCTGCGGCCCGGCATGCGACCCAGGTGATACTCGGCGGGCGTGATCAACGCGGCCAGGTAGGTGGCCAGTTCAGCGACCACGGCGTCGGCAAGGCGGCTACTGGGGTCGGCGACGGCGAGCCCTTCGGCGCGGTGGACGGCGTTGTCGACGAGGGCCAGGTCCACGGGGTCGCTGGTCTGGTGGTGAGGGGTGGTCATAAGGGTCACCGTGGGCTCCCTGGATGGACGTGATGGTTCCGTCTGGTTCCTGACGTACAGCCAACTACCGGTCACGCTGCGCGGGTACCGTGAAAGAAGAGCGCGCACGTAAACGCCGTAAAAGCTGTCGGAGCTAGCGGGAGAATCACCCATGGCAGGCACACCGCGTACGCCGAACACCAGGCTGGCCAACCTGCTTGACCAGGGACAATGCCAGCGCGAGGAACTCGCCCGCGCTGTGAACCGCATCGGGAACCTCGCCGGGATGCCGCTGACGTACAGCGGCCAGTCCGTCTCGATGTGGCTTCGCGGACACCAGCCAAAGCAACAGGTCAGGGCAATAGTGGTGGCCGCCCTGTCGGAGAAACTCAGCAGGCCCATCACGCACGAGGAAGCGGGCCTGACCCCTGCCACGCCCGCCGAAGGCTCTCAACACCTCGACACTGTTGAGGAGTTGATCGACCTGGGAAGGGCGGACATGGATCCCTCTCGACGCGGCGTTCTCGCAGCCGGTGTATTCACCGCAGCGCTGGCTGTGCCCGCCTTCAGCACGGCGGCAGCACACGCCAGTGAGCCGGTCTCACCGGGCAAGGCCACCACGCGCATCGGCGGCTCGCAGGTCGCCTCGGTGCGGCGCACGACCGTCAGGATCGCCGACATCCTGGACGAGGACGGCGCCGGCCACGCCCGGCCAATGGCGGCCGCATTCCTGGTGAACACGGTCGGGCCGTGGATGAAGGCACAAGCGTCGGGGACCGTCGCGGCCGACCTGAAAGCCGCAGCCTCGGATCTGACGTATCTGACCGGCTGGATGGCGATGTACGAGAAAGACCACGCCGCCGCCCAACGCTGGTACCTCAAAGCCCTCTCCCTCGCCGACGAAGCCGGGGACCATGTGACGTACTGCCGCACACTGCGAGGCATGTCGTTGCAGATGACGAGCCTTCGCCACGGCCGCAAGGGGCTGGAGTTCGCCGACAGCGCCGCCGAGGCCGCCCCACAAGCCGGCCCCCGCCTGGTGGCATTCCTGCGCGGTCAGCAAGCCCACGCCGCGTCCATGGTCAAGGACCGCAGGCAGGCCCACGCACGACTGAGCGAGGCCGAGGCCGCGCTGTCGAAGGCCGACAACCGGCGCGACGCCGTGGGCGGATACGACCGCACCGCATGGCTCTTGCACCTCTCACATGTGCTGTACGAGGAGCGGGACCTGCCCGGCAGCATCAAAGCACTGCAGGACTCCATCAAAGTGCAGCCCGCACAGGAGCGGCAGGGCCGCGTGCACTCCTACGCGTTGCTGGCTCAACGGCAGCTCGCCCTCGGACATCTGGACGCGGCGTGCGCCTCCTGGAACCGGTTCCTGAACGAGTACGAGCTCGTCTCCTCCGCACGCGGCGACGAGCATTTTGGGACGATGCGCCGGGAGATGCGCGCGCATGCCGGTGCGCGGCCGGTAAAGGAACTGGCGGGACGGGCGCGAGAAGTCGCCGCCCTCAAAGCCTGAACCGCTCCGGGGTTGGTGGAGGCTCCGGACTGTCCGAGTTGGGTGGAGTTGACTTGCTTGGTTTCGGGCTACTGGTGGGGTGCGGAGTTCGTACTCCACTGGGCTGAGCATGCTCAGTGCGGAGTGTCTGCGCTGTCGGTCGTGGAAGATCTCCAGGTACTCGAAGAGCGCGGTGGACAGCTCGAGTCGCGTCCGCCACACCCGGAGCGGTTCACACTACTCAGGCCCAGGATTCGGACAGGAACAGGGTCAGGGCCTTCACACCGGCCAGGAATTCGTCGATCGATACGCTTTCCTCGTCCGTGTGACACATGCTGATGTCCCCCGGCGCCCAATAGACACACGGGATGTCCAAGCGGTTGAGGAACGACATCTCGGACCAGTACGGCGCGCCCGCCACTCTGTCCTTCTGTGGTGCTACGGCTCGAACCGCTGCTCTCAGGGCCCGTATTTCTTCGCATTCCGGATCGGATTCGGCTGAACACCCTCCGAGTGCATGGTCCCGGCCTGCCGGGAACTTGATCGTCACTGATGCGTCACTGTCTTTCACTGTGTCGTTCGCCACCCGGCAGATGTCCTCGGCAGCCCGCGAAAGGCTTTCGCCCGGGGTGACCGTGCGGATGACACTCAGCTCGCATGCCCCCGGAACAGCGATGAGCCCGCCCGCGTTGAGGGCGGTGACCAGCAGCTGCGGGCGCCCCAGCCTCGGGTGCTCTTCGCGTGCGCGCAGTTCCTCGCCCAGACGCCACAGTTCGCTGAGCATCGTGTGCCCGAGGCGCAGTGCGTCTACCCCGTCATTCGGTCGGCTGAAGTACGCGCTGCGGCCCCGGATCGCGATCTCGGCGATGAGGAATCCGATCTGAGCGGTGCAGATCGCCAACCCGGTGGGTTCGACGTAGATGGCAAACCTGGCATGGGGAATGTCTCCGCTAGCCAGCAGCTGGGCTGCGGCCCGCATGCCGCCGCTGCATCCCACGCCCGGCTCGCCGCTTTCCTCGTCGGGCACCCACAGAGCCTTGACACCCGCGCCACGTCACGCAGCGCAGATTCTCCGAGGGCGCGACAGGATCGGGTGACCCGCGGTCGACCGCCGGTTGACGTCGCTCCCAGACTTCCGCTCCCTGGGAGCGCAGGGAGCGGCTCCCCGCTCCCAAACTCGCTCCCAAACACGAAGTAGGGGCCATCCGAAGATGGCCCCTACCTGCGACGTTTCCGTCGGGACGACAGGATTTGAACCTGCGACCCCTTGACCCCCAGTCAAGTGCGCTACCAAGCTGCGCCACGTCCCGGTGCGCGTTTCCCGCGGTGTTCTGCGGTGATTGCGCAAGCAGAACTTTACCTCACGATCGGGGGTGGTCCTCGCCCCCCGCCAGGTGGGCGGCGAGGGACAATCTCCGTATGAGTACCGCACCTCGACCCGATGACCGTGGCCGCGACCGTGACGACGAGGGCCGCGCCCGCAACGCGCGCCCGCGTGACGGCCTCGGGAGGCCTTTGCCGTACGGCGCCGAAGGCGTGGAGCGGCAGCCTGAGGGGGTCACGCGTACGCCCGATGAGACGGTCACCCAGGCGCAGGCCCTGCTCGACGCGGGACGCCCCTTCCACGCGCACGAGGTCTTCGAAGACGCCTGGAAGTCGGGCCCCGATGACGAACGTGACCTGTGGAAAGGCCTGGCGCAACTGGCAGTTGGCCTCACCCACTCGGCCCGCGGCAACACCACGGGCGGGGCGCGACTGCTGCTCAGGGGCGCGAGCGCGATCGGCGCGGGCAAGTGGGGGGAGCGACCGCACGGGCTCGACGTGGACGGACTCGTGGCGTGGGCGCGGGAGTTGGCGAAGGTTGTGGAGGGCGAAGGCCTGACCGTGGACGCGGCCGAGCGCGCGCCGCGGTTGCGCGGGGGTGAGGAGAGGGCCGGGGGCGAGTGACGCGACCTCCATAGCCCGCCCCGGCGCCCCGCCCAGCCTCCGCACAGCCCAAGCTCCCGACCGACCCGCCCAGCCTCCGCACAGCCCAAGCTCCCGACCGACCCGCCCAGCCTCCGCACAGCCCAAGCTCCCGACCTACCCGCCCAGGCCCCCAGTCGCCCCGTACGGCAGACTCTCGGCGTGCGAAAGATTCATGTCATCGGTATCGGCGCGGGCGACCCCGACCAGTTGACCCTGCAGGCCGTCAAGGCGCTCAAGAGCAGCGACGTGTACTTCATCCTCGACAAGGGCGGGGAGAAGGACGACCTCGTCCAGCTGCGGCGTGATCTCCTCGGCGCGCACCGCGCCGACGGTGCCTACCGCGTGGTCGAGGCGCGGGACCCCGCGCGCGACCGCAAGGCGGGCGGCGCGGACTACTCCCCCGCCGTCGGGGACTGGCGCAGCCGCCGTGCGGACATCTATGAGCGGCTGATCGCCGACGAGCTGGGTGCGGACGAGTCCGGCGCGTTCCTGGTGTGGGGCGACCCCGCTCTGTACGACAGCACCCTCGGGATCCTGGAGGAGGTTCTCGACCGGGGCGCGGTGGCTTTCTCGTACGACGTCGTGCCGGGCATCAGCAGCGTCTCCTCGCTCGCTGCGAAGCACCGCACCGGGCTGAACCGCGTCGCGCGCCCCGTGCAGATCACCACCGGGCGCCGTCTGGCCGACCACGGCTTTCCGGAGGGCGTCGACGACGTCGTGGTGATGCTCGACGCCCATCAGGCGTTCCGCCGGTACGAAGGTGGGGAGGGCGGCGATATGTACATCTACTGGGGGGCCTACATCGGGACCGCCGACGAGATCCTCGTCTCCGGGCCGCTCGACGAGGCCGCGCCTCGCATCGAGACCCTCCGTGCCGAGGCCCGCGAGCGCAAGGGCTGGATCATGGACACCTACCTGCTGCGCCGCAACCTGGACTGAGAGCACCCTCCCGAGTCCCGCGTCACCGGACCGGACCGGCCCCGCATGCAGCGGGCCGGGGGCGGTGTGAGGGTGACCGTGTGACCACCACCGCCCAGCCCGCAGCCGAGGCCCCGGAGCAGGGCCCGGACCAGGGCCCGCCCGTCCTGGACAAGCGCCGCCGCAACATCGTCTTCGTGACGATCATGCTGGGGATGCTGCTCGCCGCCCTCGACCAGACCATCGTGGGCACCGCCCTGCCCACGATCGTGTCGGATCTGGGCGGCGCCGAGCACATGTCGTGGGTCGTGACCTCGTATCTGCTCGCGGAGACCGTGGCCACGGTGCTCGTCGGTAAGTTCGGCGATCTCTTCGGGCGGAAGATCGTCTTTCAGGTCTCGGCGATCGTCTTCATCACCGGGTCGTTCCTGTGCGGTCTGTCCACGAACATGACGCTGCTCATCGCGTGGCGCGCACTCCAGGGCATCGGCGCGGGCGGGCTCATGGTGACGTCGATGGCGTTGATCGCCGACGTCATCCCGCTGCGCGAGCGCGGAAAGTACCAGGGTGCGATCGGCGCCGTTTTCGGCGTTGCCACCGTTATCGGGCCGCTCCTCGGTGGGCTCTTCACCGACCATCTGACCTGGCGCTGGGCGTTCTACGTCAACGTACCCATCGCGATCGTCGTGGTGATCGCCGCGGCCCGCAACATCCCCGTCGTGAAGTCGGCGGTGCGTCCCGTCATCGACTATCTCGGCATCGCGTTCGTCGCGATCGGAGCCAGCGCCCTGATTCTGGCGACGAGTTGGGGCGGCAACCAGTACGCGTGGGGCTCGAGCACCATCATCGCGCTGTTCGTGGGCGGTGCGCTCGCGCTCGCGCTGTTCTGTGTCGTCGAGACACGCGCGGCCGAACCGATGCTGCCGATGCGTCTTTTCGCCAACCCCGTCTTCACGGTCTGCTCGATCCTCAGTTTCATCGTCGGTTTCGCGATGCTCGGCGCGATGACGTTCCTGCCGACCTATCTGCAGTACGTCGACGGGGACTCGGCCACTATTTCCGGCGTGCGAACGCTGCCCATGGTGATCGGGCTGCTCATCGCGTCGATCTTCAGCGGCAATGTGGTGAGCAAGACCGGCACGTACCGGATCTTCCCCATCGTCGGGGCGCTGGTGATGGCGCTCGGCCTGTATCTGCTCTCGCTCATGGGCAGCGAGACCAGCACCTGGGTCGAATCGGTGTACATGTTCGTCCTCGGCGCCGGTATCGGGCTGTGCATGCAGGTCCTGACGATCGCCGTGCAGAACACCGTCGTCTACAGCGATCTGGGTACGGCCACGTCGGGTGTCACCTTCTTCCGTACGCTGGGCAGCTCGTTCGGCACCGCCGTGTTCGGCACGATCTACGCCAACACCCTGGAGCCGAACCTCAAGGACGGGGTCGCCGCGGCGGCCCGCTCGGGGCCCACGGACGCGGCGGTGCTTGCCAAGGCGGCGCAGAGCCCGCAGGGGCTGCACAGTCTTCCGGCGGACGCGGCGGCGCCCATCATCAAGGCGTACGCCGACACGCTCCACACCGTCTTTCTGTGGACGGTGCCGGTCGCGCTGCTCGGGTTCGTGGTCGCCCTCTTCCTCAAGCAGGTCCAGCTGCGCGACAGCGCGCGGATGAGCTCGTCGGACATGGGCGAGGGTTTCGCGTCGCCGTCGTCGAGCGGCAGCCCGGACCAGATCCTCCAGCTCGCGGTGGGCAACATCATCCGCAAGACCGGCATGGACACCGCGCGCGGCGTCATCAGGGATTCCGACACTCGTCTCGACATCGCCGGGGCGTGGGCCGTGATGCAGGTCGCGCTCTTCGACCGGATGGTGGGCCACGCGAGCCTCGGCCTGATCGCCGCACGGCGCCAACTGCCGCCGGAAGTTCTGGTCCCGGTCTTCAACCGCATGGTCGAGGAGGGCTACCTCACCCGATCCGGGATGCTCTTCTCGCACACGCCTGCGGGCGAACGTGAGGCCGGCGTGATCGGCGAGGCGTGGAGCAGGTGGCTGGGCGAGCAGGTGGAGAAGGACAGCGGGCGGCCCGCCGACCAGGACCTCGTCAAGGCGGTCGATGTCATCGCGAAACGGCTCCTCGTGGAGGATTTGGAGCACGGCCTCGCGACTCCCCCGGCGGAGGGTGCCACGAGGCTGAGCCGGGTTCCGGGCTGAGCCTGATCGTTCCGCCCGGCTCCCTCATCCCGAGCGCCGACGGGCGGGGCGCCTGCTGGCAGGCAGCGGCGCGCGGCGGAGGAGAGCCCCGTCAGACGCGCCCGGGGAGGCCAAGGCTCGCCAGGTGCGACAGCACGCCCGCCGCGTCGGGCAGCACCCGCGCACCCTGTGGCGGCTCCGGGCGGCGCACGATCACCACCGGCAGCGAAAGGGCGCGGGCCGCGGTGAGCTTGGCCGCTGTCGCCGCGCCTCCGCTGTCCTTGGTCACCAGGACGTCGACGCGGTGCTCGCGCAGCAGCGCTGTCTCGCCGTCGATCGTGTACGGGCCGCGGTCGAGGAGGATCTCGGCGTGGCGGGGCAGCGGCGGCTCGGGGGGTTCAACTGAGCGTACGAGGAAGTGGAGTTCGGCCAGGTCCGGGCCCGCGAAGGCGGCGAGGCCGAGGCGCCCGGTGGTCAGGAAGACGCGGCGGCCGAGCGAGGGCAGCAGCGCCGCGGCCCCGGTGAGCGAGGCGGTGTCGTGCCAGCGGTCGCCCGGCACCGGACGCCAGCCGGGCCTGCGGAGCATGACGGCGGGGACGCCGGTGAGTCGCGCGGCCCGGACCGCGTTCTCGCTGATGGTGGCGGCGAAGGGATGCGTGGCGTCGACGACGGCGTCCACCCGCCGCTCGCGCAGCCAGGCGGCGAGACCGTCCACGCCACCGAATCCCCCGACGCGTACGTCCCCTTCGAGCGCGGCGGGCCGTGCGACGCGCCCCGCGAGCGAGGTGGTCACCCGTACACCGGGGCGGGCGGCGAGTTCGGCGGCGAGCCGGCGGGCTTCGGTGGTCCCCCCGAGGACGAGCACATGCATGGCTCCGAGGCTACGTCGCGCGCTCAGCGCAGCAGCAGCTGGAGTCCGCCGAGCACGGTGGCGCCGATCACCAGCTGCTCGAAGAGGCGCTGGTTGATCCGGTGCACGGCGGCCTTGCCGATCAGAGCGCCCGGCACGACGAAGAGCACGAGCGCCGCGTCGAGCAGCAGCGACTGCCCGTCGATCAGACCGAGGCCCACGCTGAACGGCACTTTGGAGGTGTTGACGATCAGGAAGAACCACGCCGAAGTCCCCAGGAAGCTCAGCTTCTTGAAGCCCGCGGAGAGGAGATACATCGACATGACCGGGCCGCCCGCGTTGGCGACCATGGTGGTGAAGCCGCCGAGGACGCCGTACGAGGGGCCCTTGAGCCGGGAGCCGGACGACTCCTCCGGGTCCTTGGCCGGGGTCCGGCGGCGCCACAGCGTGACCGCCGCCATCAGGAGCAGGATCGCCCCGATCGACGTACGGACGATGGCGTCGTCGGCCCACATGAGGAAGACCGTGCCCGCGACCACACCCGCCGCGACGGCGGGGAACAGCCGCCACAGGGTGGGCCAGTGGGCGTGGCGGCGGTAGGTGAGGACGGCGAGCACGTCACCGGCGATCAGGATGGGGAGCAGTACCCCGGTGGATTCGCGGGCCGGGAGCACGGCGGCGAAGACGGCGAGGCTGATCGTGTTGGCGCCGCTGACGGCGGTCTTCGAGAAGCCGACCAGCAGCGCGGCCGCGGCGAGTGCGGCGAATCCCCAGATAGATATGTCCATGCCGAAAACAAATGCTAGACCCACCTATCCGGGCGGCGGGCGGGCGGCCACATCCTGGGACGCCGGACGACCAGGCCTGCTCCTACGCCGACGCCCTGCCGTACGTGCCGCGCAGCTCCCGCTTGAGGACCTTCATGCTGGGGCCGAGCGGCAGTTCCGCGGCGAACTCGACGCGGCGCGGGTACTTGTGGCGCCCCAGGTGTTCCTTCGACCACGCGGTGATCGCCGCGGCCTCGGGGGCCTTGCCCGGCGCCGGGACGACGACGGCGCAGATCTCCTCGCCGTGCACGTCGTCGGGCAGGCCGATCACGGCGACCTGCGCGACGTCCGGGTGGCGCACGAGTACCTCTTCGACCTCGCGCGGGTAGACGTTGAAGCCGCCGCGGATGATGACGTCCTTCTTGCGGTCGACGATGGCAAGGAACCCGTCGGCGTCCTTGGTGCCGAGGTCCCCGGTGCGGAACCAGCCGTCGACGAGCGCCTCGGCGGTCGCTTCCGGGCGTCCCAGGTAGCCGGAGAAGACGTTGTGGCCGCGGACCACGACCTCGCCCAGCTCCCCTGCCGGCAGCAGCTCGACGCGATCCTCGGTCTCGGCGCGGGCGATCTCCACGTCCACGCCCCACAGCGGGTGGCCGATGCTGCCCGCCCTGGTGCCGAAGACGGGCTGGTTGACGGAGGCGCTGGGCGAGGTCTCGGAGAGCCCGTACCCCTCGTAGACCGGTACGCCGAAGGCCTCCTCGAAGCGTTCGAGTACGGCGACGGGCAGCGAGGCACCGCCGGAGACGCAGAGCCGCAGCTTGGGCAGTTCGGGGGCCGTGGCCGCGGCGGCCACGAGGTTCACGTACATCGTCGGCACCCCGTGGAAGGTGTTCACGCCCTCCGCCACCATCAGCTCGATGGCCCGCGCGGCGTCGAAGCGCGGCAGCAGGACGAGCGTGGCGCCCACGCGCCAGGTGGCGTTCATGGAGACGGTCTGGCCGAACGCGTGGAAGAGCGGGAGCGCGCCGAGCGCGATGTCGTCACGGTGGACGTCGTGGGCGTCGAAGGCGGAGACCGTCGCGTTCATCACGAGGTTGAAGTGGCTGAGCACGGCGCCCTTGGGGACGCCGGTGGTGCCGCTGGTGTAGAAGACGACGGCGGGGTCGTCGGCTTCGCGGGTGACGTAGCCGGGCAGCGGCTCGGCCGCGCCCGCCAGGGTTTCCAGCTCGCCGTCATCGCCGAGGGCCAGCATCCGCACGCCGGTTGCGGTCGCTGCCGCCTTGCCGGTCTTCGCCTGCGCGGGGTGACACAGGAGCAGGGCCGCGCCGCTGTCCCGCAGGACGTGCTCGACCTCCTCGGCGGAGAGCAGGAGGTGTACGGGGACGACGACGCCGCCCGCGGCGAGGATCGCGTAATAGGCGCGCGGGAACTCGGCGGTGTTGGGCGCCATCAGGGCCACGCGGTCCCCCGGCCGGATCCCGAGCTCCACGAGCGCGGCGGCCTGTGCGCGGGCCTGCCGCCACAACTCGGCGAAGGTGAGGCGCAGTTCACCCTCGACGAGGGCGGTGCGGTCCGGCCGGCGACGGGCGGGTTCGGCGAGGATCGCGGCGAGGGACAGCGTGGCCATGGGTGGTGCTCCGTTTCCGTGCGCTCCGTGCGTTCCGTGCGTTCCGTGCGTTCCGTGCGTTCCGTGCGTTCCGGTGCGGCCTTGGGAGGGGAGGGAGATTCAGCCGCGTTCGACGAGCAGCGCGCTGCCCTGGCCCACGCCCACGCACATGGTGGCGAGACCGCGGCCCGCGCCGGTGCGGCGCATGCGGTGCAGCAGCGTGGTCAGGATGCGGGCGCCGGAGCAGCCGAGGGGGTGTCCGATGGCGATGGCGCCGCCGGTCGGGTTGACCAGCTCCGGGTCGATGCCGAGGGCGTCCACGCAGGCGAGGGCCTGAGCCGCGAACGCCTCGTTGAACTCGGCCTCCTGGAGGTCGCCGATGGACCAGCCGACGCGGGCGAGCGCCTTCTGGGTGGCGGGGACGGGGCCGATGCCCATGACGTCCGGGTGGACACCGGCGGAGGCGCCCGCGACGTACCGTCCGAGGGATTCGAGCCCCAGCTCGTTCAGGGCTTCCTCGCTGACGAGGAGGAGTCCTGCCGCGCCGTCGTTCATCGGCGAGGCGTTGCCCGCGGTGACGGTGCCGCCCTTGCGGAAGACGGGGCGCAGGCCGCTGAGCTTCTCGTACGAGGTGTCATCGCGGACGCATTCGTCGAGGTCGACGAGGGTGCCGTCAGGCCGGGTGACGGGGAGGATCTCGTCGTCGAAGTGGCCGTTCCTGCGGGCCGCGGTGGCGAGCTGGTGGCTGCGCAGGGCGAAGGTGTCCTGCCGCTCGCGGGAGACTCCGTAGCGCTCGGCGACCTCTTCGGCGGTCTCGCCCATCGCCAGGACGCCGTGCAGGTCCTTCATCGCCGGATTGACGAGGCGCCAGCCGAGCCGGGTGTCGGCGGTCTCCATCTTGTGGGGCAGCGCCTCGTCCGGGCGGGGCAGGACGAAGGGGGCGCGGCTCATCGACTCGGAGCCGCCCGCGAGGACGATGTCCGCCTCGCCCGACGCGATGGTGCGGGCGGCGGCCGTGACGGCCTCCATCCCGGAGGCGCAGAGCCGGTTCACGGTGGCGCCCGGCACGGATTCCGGGAGACCCGCGAGGAGGGCGGCCATGCGGGCCACGTTGCGGTTGTCCTCGCCCGCCTGGTTGGCGGCGCCCCAGTAGACGTCGTCGATCCGGGCGGGATCCAGCTGGGGGGTGCCCGCGATGAGACCTCGTACGACGGTGGCGGCGAGGTCGTCCGGGCGGACGGTGGAGAGGCTGCCGCGGAGTTTGCCGATGGGGGTGCGGCGGGCTGCGGCGAAGTGGACTGGGCGCACGATACGGCTCCGGATCGTTTGCGGTGTAGCTCGTGACGTAAATTAGCACTGCTAGTTTTAACGACTGTACGGGACGCTGGCGCTTGGCGGTAGGGGGAATTCTGCGGGGGGTCTTGCGCACCGTTTAGCCTGCGGGCAGCCTTGCGCACCGTTGATCACCGGCTTCGCCGAGTTCGTCCTCAAACGCCGGACGGGCTGGAAATCCAGCCCGACCGGCGGTTCAGGAGAGGCTGGAAATCCAGCCCACCCGCGATTCAGACTTAGCCGACAGCCACCCGCACCGCCCCGCCCTCCGCATCAACCGCCCCGACCCAGTCCCCCGAGAGATACAACCCCTGGTTAGGCAGAACCCTCCGCCTGACCCGTCCCCGGTACAGGCTCCGCTCGCCCTGCGTGACCAGCAGGACAGGCCAGACCAGCGCCTCCGCAGTCCGCAGGACGAAGCGGCCCCCGGGAGCGCCGGACACGAGCCGGTTCGGTGCCACCCAGCGCAGAGGGGAGTCGACGAGCACCGGCACCGTGTCGGAAGGCCACCCCGCGCCCCCGAGATATCCCCGCACGGCGTCGGCGACCCGCAGCCCCTCCCCCGCGGCCACCCGAGCCGGTTCCACCGCGTGCACCGCGCTGCCCGCCGCGAAGACGCCCCGCGAGGCCGTGCGGAACGAACCGTCCACGGCCGGTCCGCGCGTCCCGGGGTCCAGCTCCACGCCCCCGCGCCGGGCCAGCTCGTGGTCGGGAACGAAGTCCCCGGTGAACACCACCGTGTCGCAGGCGAGCACGCTCTCCCTGCCGTCGGTTCGCCGCAGCCGCACCCCCGAAAGGCGCCCCCGCCCCAGGAGTTCGGCCACCACCGCCCCGGTCACCAGCGGTACCCCCGCCATCCCCAGCCGGGTCACCGCGGCCCGCGCCCATCCCACCTGGGCCCGCGCCTCCTCCGTGACGAGCGCGGCGACCTCCACGCCCGCGCGGCTCAGAGCGGACAGCGCCGCGTAGCTCACCGGCTCCGCACCCACGACCACCGCCCGGGTACCGACCTCCTGCCCGTAGACATGCACCGCCTGCTGGAGCTCCCCCGTGGTCAGGACCCCCGCCGGGCGCGTCCCCGCCACGAGCCGCGCCGCCCTCGGCCGCTCCCGCGCGCCCGTGGCCAGGATCACGGTGCGCGCGGTGATCCGCTCCAGGCCGTGCGGCCCCGTCGTGTCCACGGAGAGCGGCCCCGCCCACCCCGTGGCGCTCACCCCGGTCCGCACCACCGCGCCCGCGCCCAGCGCGCCCTCGACGAGCCGCGCCGCGTACTGCGGCCCCGTCACGCCCCAGCGCCCGAATCCACCGTGGTCGCAGTGGCGCGGCACCCCGCCTGCCCGTGCCTCGCGTTCGAGGACCTCCACCGTGCCCGCACCCGAGGCGGCGAGGCTCTCGGCCGCGGTGAGCCCCGCGGGTCCGCCGCCGACGACGAGTACGTCCACGCTCCGCTGCCGCCTCATCGCGCCGCCCCCGACTCGCCCCACCCGTCGAAGAGTTCACGCACCGTGGCCCCGCAGTAGAACCCCTGGCACCGCCCGCCCCTGGCCCTGGTCCGGCGCCGCAGGCCGTCCAGCGAGCCGGGCGGGACCGTGCTGATGAGGGCGTCCCTGATCTCCCCGCGGGTCACCCTTTCGCAGTGGCAGACGATGCTCCCGTACGCGGGATCGGTGGCGATGAGGTCGGCGCGCTCGTAGGGGCGGGGGAACGCCTCCCCGAGGTTCGGCATGCGGATGGGGTCCAGGTCCCCTGCCACCGAGAGGTCGAGGTCGGGGCCCGATGCCTCGGCGAGGAGACCGACGACGTACTCCGCGATGGCCATCGACGCGGTGAGGCCGGTGGAGCGGATGCCGCCGACGGTGATGTACCGCTCCTGCGGTGAGCCGTGGATCTGGTAGTCGTCGTGCTCGGTGGCCGCCCGCAGCCCTGCGTAGACCGCGGTGACCTCCTCGTCCAGCAACTCGGGCAGGATCCGCCGGCCCTTGGAGCGCAGTCCGGCGAGGCCGTCCTGGGTCGTGCCCGTGGCCCTCTTGTCGTCCAACTCCTCGGCGGTGGGGCCCAGAAGGACGTTCCCGTAGACGGTCGGTGCGACCAGGACCCCCTTCCCGAGTGCGGTCGGCACCGGCAGGAGGATGTGGCGGACCAGGTCGCGGGCGAGCTTGTCGAAGACGATGAGCTGGCCGCGGCGCGGGGTCACGGTGAACTCGCTCCGCCCGAGCAGCCGCCGGTCGAGGGTGTCGGCGTGCAGTCCCGCGGCGTTGACGAGGTAACGGGTGCGTAGGGCGCCGCGGGGCGTGGACAGTTCGCGGTAGCCGCCCCTCGACGCGGAACTCGCTTTGTCCACGCGGCAGTTCAGGTGAAGATCCACTCCTCCGCGGACGGCTTGGGTGGCGTACGCGAGGGTCGTCGTCCAGGGGCAGATGATGGACTCGCCGGGGACGTCCAGCGCCCCCAGCGCCCCCTCACCCAGGTGTGATTCACGGGCCCGCACCTCGTCGGCGCCGATGATCCGGGCCTTGTCATAGCCGTTGCGTCCGGCCTTCTCCAACAGGTCCGGCAGCGCGGCCAGTTGTTCCTCGTCCCAGGCCACGAGCAGCGCTCCGACCGGTTCGACGGGGATCCCGGACCGGGCGGCGTACGCGGCGAGCAGGTGGCGGCCCTCGCGTACGAGGCGGGACTCCAGGGAGCCGGGCACGGCGTCGAAACCGGTGTGCAGGATGGCGGTGTTGGCCTTCGACGTGCCGTCGCCGACATCGCCGGAGGCTTCGACCAGGGCGACCCGGATGCCGTGGTGCCTGGCCAGTTCGCGGGCGATGGCCGAGCCGACCACCCCGGCACCGACGACGGTCACGTCATACGTCTCCGAAGGGAGCGGGCCCTTGGTGGTGACCGTCATGACGACGGCGCGGGCGCTCGGTCGAGGAGTCCTGCGACCGCCGAGCGGAAGCCGCCGAGCCGTTCGGCGGCCCGCGTGGCGTCGATCTTCGGCTCGTACACGGTGGAAGGCCGCCACTGCGGGACCACGTCCCGAACCGCCAGCTTCGGGTCGAGGCCCATGCGGGCGACGACCCCCACGCCGAGTGCCGTGACATCGGGCAACGCGGAGACTTCGACGGGGATTTGGAGCAGGTCGGCCTGGGTCTGCATGAGCAGCGCCGAGCGTGTCAGACCGCCGTCGACCCGCAGGCTCGTCAGGGGCTCGCCCAGGTCTGCGGCGACCGCGTCGGCGAGGGCGGCGACCTGGGCGGCGATGCCCTCGCACAGGGCGCGGACCAGATGGCCGGGGGCCGTGTCGAGGCCGAGCCCGGTGATCGAGCCGCGCAGATCGCCGCGCCACCAGGGGGCGGCGAGTCCGGCGAGCGCGGGGACGAACGTGACGCCACCCGCGTCCGGCACCGCCGAGCCCACCAGGTCGAGGTCCGCGGCCCCTTCGATCACCCCGAGGTCCGTGAGCCAGCGGACGGCGGACGCGGCGGTGTAGACCTGCCCGTCGAGGCAGTAGCTGCTCTGCCCATCCAGCCGCCAGGCCACACAGCTGACAAGGCCCGATCCGCCTCGGCGGGGGCGGGAGCCGGTCTGGGCGAGCAGGAACGCCCCTGTTCCGTATGTGCACTTGGCGGTACCGGGTTCGGTGACGTCCTGGGCGAGCAGCGCGGCCTGCTGGTCGACGAGCAGGCCGGTCAACGGGAGTTCAGGGCCGAAGGCCTTTGTGGTGCCGACCGGGCCCGCCGCGTCGACGACGCGCGGCAGTCGCTCGTCGGCGAGACCGAAGACGTCCAGTGCGCGCGGTGACCAGGTGACGTCGTCCAGGTCGAGGAGCTGGGTGCGCCCCGCGGTCGCCGCGTCGGTGACGAACTCACCCGTGAGCCGGTGCACCAGCCAGGCGTCGCTGGTGGTGACGACGCCCTCCCGGGTGAGGTGGCGTCGTATCCAGGCCATCTTGGGCGCCGCGAAGTAGGGGTCCAGAGGGAGTCCCGTCAGGTCCTTCAACTCGTCTGCGTACGGGGCGAGTTCCGCGCACAGAGGTTCCGCTCGCCGGTCCTGCCACACGATCGCATCGGTGAGCGGTCGGCCCGACACGGGGTCCCAGGCCAGCACCGTCTCCCCCTGGTTGGCGAGGCCGACCGCTGCGACCGGCTCCCCCGCGTCGGCCAGGGCGCGGCGTCCCGCGTCGACGACCGAAGCCAGCAGCGCGGCCGGATCGACCTCCACCAGGCCGCCGGGGAGGTGGCGCGGACGTACGGGAGCGGCGCCGGAGCCGATCACTCCGCGTTCCGGGCAGAGGACGAGAGCCTTGGTGCCGGACGTGCCCTGGTCGATGGCGAGGACAGCCTCGCCGCGGGGACCGCCGCCATTCGTGATCACCGCGGAAGCGTGCAACAGCGGCCAGGAAGGCGTCAAGAGCCCCCTCGTGCGTCCGTTCCGCCCCCACCTCGCCCCAAATGGCCACCCGGCGCGCCGAGTTGGACACAAGTCGATTCCAAAAGATCCACGAACCGCCCTGGAAACGGAAGTTACAGATCTACACTGACCGCCGAGCAACATCTTTACGTCATAGGCCAGTTCAAGCCCCCTTCCCGCCGCCCCTCCCCCACAGAGGATTCATGCCCAATCCGTCAGGCCGCCCCGTGTACCACCCGGCGGGCCACGACGAACAGTTGCGCGCCGTGCTCCAGGACCTCAAGACAGGCCGCTGGGTGTCGACGCGCAACCTGCTCGACTCCACGCCCGACTGGGGACTCTGGACGCAGCGCACACAGATCCTGGCGGCCGCCGTCGCGGGTTCCGACGTGGTCAGGTCCTGGCTCGCCGAGGAGCCGCACAGCGCTTCGGCCACCGTCCTGCACACCAGGGTCCTGGTCGAGCGGACCCTGCGCGCCCACCGCGCCGGACACCGCCACACCAACGAGTTGTGGCGCGAGGCGGCGACGGCGTGCGGGGCGGCCATCGACATGTCGCCCGAGGATCCCGTGCCGTGGGTCTGCCTGCTGGCCCTCGCCCAGCTCGACAAGGGCCAGCGCTGGGACGAGCACCGGGTGCCCGCCCCCGAGCCGATGCTGTTCCCCGGCCCCTGGCATCTCCTCGCCGAGGCCGACAAGCGCGACCCGGGCAACCGCGAGGCCTACCACCGGATGCTGCAGTTCGCGTACACCCGCCGCCCCGGAGGGCCACTCACCGAAGCGGTCAACTTCGCCCACTGGGCGTCGGGTTCGGCACACACGGGCTCGGCACTCCACGTACTGCCCCTGTATGTGCGCGTCGAGCGGTACCGCAAGGACGGCGGCAGCGAGAACGCCCTGGACCTGCACTGGATCGGGGAGGACGCGACACGGTCCGCGTTACGCGCGCTGCACCTGTGGTTCGAACACGCGCTGCCCGCGGCGACCTCGCTCCTCGACCTCAGCCATCTGGCGCACGCACTGTGGGGCGCGCACCAGTTCCAGGACGCGGTCCGGGTGTTCGAGGTCCTCGACCCGTTCTACACCGTCGCCCCGTGGACGTACCGCACGCGGACGCCCGGTGACGCGGAGGCGGCGGCCGAGGCATTCATGCAGGCACGTACGCGCTGCATCAGCGCCTTACCCGATCCGGACTGAGGCCACCGCCCGCGGCCTTCCCCAGTCAGCACCACCCGCTCCCCGACCCACCGCTCCCCGACGGAGGTACATCCGTGTCCCGCACCACCTGGTCGAGCCCCGCCTCGACCTCAGCACCACTGCCCGACGAGGAACAAAGGCTCAGGGAGCTCGGCTACCAGCCGGTCCTGGCGCGCCGGATGGGCGGATTCGGCAATTTCGCCATCAGCTTCTCCGTCATCTCGATCCTCTCGGGCTGCATGACCCTGTACGGGTTCGGGCTCGGCACCGGCGGCCCCGCCGTGATGCTCTGGGGCTGGGCGGGTGTCGGCCTCTTCGTGCTCTTTGTCGGCCTCGCACTCGCCGAGGTCACCAGCGCCTACCCGACCTCCGGGGCCCTGTACTACATGGCGGACCGGCTCGGCGGGCGCCGCTGGGGCTGGTACACGGGCTGGCTGAACCTCCTCGGCCTGCTCGGCGCGATCGCGGGCATCGACTACGGCGCGGCGCTCTTCACCGGGGCGTTCCTGAACCTGAAGTTCGGCTTCACGCCGACGCCGGAGAAGACCTTCCTGATCTTCCTCTGCATCCTGCTGCTGCACGCCGTCCTGAACCTGTTCAACGTACGCCTTGTGAGTCTGCTCAACTCGATCAGTGTGTGGTGGCACGTGGGCGGTGTCGCCGTGATCGTGGGTGTCCTCGCCATCGTCCCGGACCACCACCAGTCGCCGTCGTTCGTCTTCGGCGAGTTCGTCAACCACACCGGGTGGGACAACCCGCTCTACGTGACGGCGATCGGTCTGCTCCTCGCGCAGTACACCTTCTGCGGGTACGACGCGTCCGCGCACCTCTCGGAGGAGACCTCCAACGCCTCGGTGTCCGCGGCGCGCGGCATCGTGCGCGCCATCTGGGCCTCGTGGATAGCCGGTTTCATCCTGCTCGCGGGGCTCACGTTCGCCATCCAGGACTACGCGGGCACACAGGAGGCCGACGTGCCGCCCGCCCAGATCATGATCGACGCCATCGGCGAGTCCGGCGCGACGGCCCTGCTGCTCATAGTGATCATGGCGCAGCTGTTCTGCGGCAACGCCGAGACCGCGGCGGCCAGCCGCATGGTGTTCGCGTTCAGCCGTGACAACGCGCTGCCCGGCTCCAAGGTGTGGCGCAAGGTCAGCTCCCGCACCCAGGTCCCGGTGCCCGCGGTGTGGCTCTCGGTCGGTCTGGCCGCGGTGATCGCCCTGCCGTCCCTGTACTCGGCGACGGCGTACACGGCCGTGACCGCCATCAACGTCATCGGCATCACACCGGCGTACGCCATCCCGATCTATCTGCGGCTGCGGGCGGGCGACCGCTTCAAGCCGGGCCCGTGGAACCTGGGCCGCTGGAGCAAGCCGATCGGCTGGGTGGCCGTGGTCTGGGTGGTGTTCGTGACGGTGCTGTTCTGCCTGCCGCAGGCCTCACCGGTGACGGTCGACACGATGAACTACGCCTCGATCGCGCTCGCCGTGGTGCTGATCCTCGCCACGGTGTGGTGGTTCGTGGCGAGGCGTTCCTACAGCACTCCCTCCGCGTACGGATCTGAGCGGGAGCAGGCTGAGATCGCGGAGGACATCGTCTGAGTCCCGGCGGCCGTGCGCCCCAGGGTTCGCTCAGGGGCGGCGGTCGTTGAGGATCCGCTGGAAGAGCCGGTGGTCGCGCCAGGCGCCGTTGATGTGCAGGTACTCCGGCGCGACACCGTATTCCTCGAAGCCGCATTTGGTGAGGACGCGCTGCGAGGGGACGTTGTCGAGGAGGGTGTTGGCCTCGACGCGGTGCAGGCCGAGCTCGGTGTCGGCGGCCTCGCAGGCCCGAGTGACGGCGGCGGTGGCGAGGCCGCGGCCGATGTGGTCCGCGTCGATCCAGTAGCCGAGGGTGCCGCTGCGGAAGGGCCCCAGGGCGATGGCCGACAGGGTGAGCGCGCCGACGATCTCCCCCTCGCGGTCAAGGACCCAGGGCGCCATCCGCCCGGCCCGGCTCTCCTCAAGCTGGACACGGAGCCGGGCGGCCTGCGCCCGCGAGGTGAAGTAGTCCTCGGCCCTGACGGGCTCCCATCGGTCCAGATGGGCGCGGTTTCGCAGCCGGGCGCGGGCCAGGCCGTCCGCGTCCTCCATGGCGGCGGGGCGCATGACGACGTCGGGGGCGATGCGGGCCGTTTCGGTGATCATGCGCAAAGCCTAGGGAGTGCGGCGGGCGCGGGCGTCTCGTACGGCGCAGCTCACCGCTCGGCTCACGGCTCGGCTCATCGCTCCGCTCACCTGCCGCCCGCGACGCGCAGGATCGTGCCCGTGGCGTAGGAGGCCTCGTCCGAGAGCAGCCAGGAGACGGCCGCCGCGATCTCCTCGGGTTGGCCCGAGCGGCCGAGGGGGATGCCCGCGGCGAGCTTCGCCGGGCGCTCGGGGTCGGCGTGGAACTCGGTCCAGATCACGCCGGGGGCGACGGCGTTGACGCGGATGCCGTCCGCCGCGACCTCCTTCGACAGGCCGACCGTCATCGTGTCGACGGCGCCTTTGGCGGCGGCGTAGTGGACGTACTCGCCGGGGGCGCCGAGGGTCGCCGCCGCGGAGGAGATGTTCACGATGACGCCGCCGGTGCCGTTCCGCGTCATGTCGCGGATCGCGCGACGGGCGCAGAGGAGATAGCCGAGTACGTTCACGTCGAGGGCGCGGCGCATGGCCGCGGCGTCGGCTTCGGCGAGGGGGCCCACCGGGGCGCCGACCCCGGCGTTGTTGACAAGACCCGTGACGGGGCCGAGCTCCGCGGCTGCGGTCTCGAAGAGGCGGTCGACGTCCGCCTCGTCGGCGGTGTCCATCCGGACGGTGACACAGCGGGCGCCTGCCGCGCGGACTTCCGCGGCCACCTTCTCGGCGGCTTCGGCGTCCGAGTGGTAGCCGAGGGCGATGTGGTGGCCGTCCGCGGCGAGGCGGGTGGAGATGGCCGCGCCTATGCCGCGGCTGCCGCCGGTCACTGCCGTGACGGGGTGGTGTCGCACGTGGTCCTCCGGAGGGGCGGGGTTGGGCTGGGCTGCCGTTTCCGTTTGATCGATCATTCCCCAACCCCGCCCCTTCCCGAAACCGGGGCTGACTTCTGGCTCGTCCGGCGGTCTAGCCCACCCGCCCCCGCACGAACCCGGCCAGCGTCCCCGGCTCCCTCCCCCCGAACCGCTCGATCGACGGAGTCACCTCGTACAGCTCATGGTGCGAGCCGATCAACCGGAACAGTTCCCACAGCTTGTCCAGGTGGGCCACCACATGCGCGTCGCCGCCGTACAGCTCCATGGCGCGCTCCCGCCACTCCTCGGGCGGCACGTCCACGTACTTCAGGCCCCCGCCGTACGTCTCCACGACCTCCCCCACGGTCATGACCTGTCCGGTCAGGAGCACCACCGGATCCGGGCGGTCCGGCGCCGGATCCGCCAGGAGCCCCGCGCCCACCCGCGCCACATCCGCCCCCGCGATAAGCGGAAGCACCGTGTCCAGGGAGCCGAGGGGCATCGCGAGTTCGCGGCCGGCGCCCGCCCGTACCAGGAAGTCCAGGTTCTCGAAGAAGACGCCTGCACGCAGATGCAGCGCCCCGACCCCGGCCCGGTCGAAGACCTCCTCGGCGACCCAGTGCTGCCGCATCCGGGGCGTCCCCGCGTCGGGAGCGGCGGCCAGCTGGGACACCTCTACGACGCGTTCGAGCCCCTCGCGCCGAGCCGCCGCCGCGAACGCCCCTGCCGCGTCGAGCAGGCCGTCGGTCACCGGATAGGTGAAGAACGCGCGCCGCACGCCCCGTACCGCCGCGAGTACATCCGTGATCTCGCGCAGATCGCCGACTGCCACCTCCGCGCCCATCTTCCGCAGTGCGGCGGCACGTTCGTCGTCGGTGCGCACGAAGGCACGTACCGCCTGACCGCGTTCGAGAAGCAGCCGCACCACATGGCGGCCGGTGGAGCCCTGCTGTCCGCCCGCGGCTCCGGTGACGAGGACCGGTTCGTTCGACGGCATCCCGCTCACTCCTCTCCGCGCAGCGTGAGCGTGAACGCGCCCTGCCGTTCGAGCTCGCGCAGGAAGGGTTCCGCCGAGAAGGCCTCCCCTGGTGCGATGACCCCGGTCTTCGCCGGGCCCCGCCCCTCCGCGATCCGTACCGCCCCCTCCACAGAGGCGAGCGCACCGGCCCGCCACAGGTCTTGGCCGGTCAGCTGCCCTGCCGCGCTGCCCCCTTCCCCGATCACCTGGACGGCGATGGTGAAGTCGGTGGCCGCCCGGTCGGCGGCGCCGATGTGCTCGCTCTCGAACGCTTCCTTCGCCTCGAAGGCGCTGGTGCTGAGCATCAAGTCCACGTTACGGACCGGGACATGGCGCGGCAGCGTCACGACCTCGCTCGACGGGAACGGCGCGATCATCGTGCGCGGGCCCAGCGGAGGCGGGAAGGGGAAGACGGCGTTGCGTGGTTCGACGTAACCCGCGTGCAGGGTGCCGTCGCTGAAGGTGAGCCGTTCGGTCTCGGCGAAGAGGTGGGTCGCGGTGTTCTTGGCGCCGGTGGTCAGGCGCCAGCCGTTCACGGCGTACGCGACCACGATCCGGTCGATGTCCGCGATGCCGTCCGCCACCGCTCCCGCGAGGAGATCGCCAAGTCCTCCGTAGAAGCTGAGACTTGGGACCATCACGGTCCCGGTGCGCTGTGCCGCTGCCTGCGCCGAGTCGAAGACTCCTTTCACGTGGTGGGGTTCGAGGGCGTGGTCGATGTAGTGGCAGCCGGCTTCGGCTGCGGCCGTGGCGAGGGGTGCGCCGGTGACGGCGAAGGGGCCCGCGCACTGGATGACGACGTCGGCGGCCGTCATCACCTCGCGCAGCGCGGCGGCGTCGTCGACCGAGGCGGTGCGGGTGCGCACCTGGTCCCCGGCATCCAGCTCGACGGCCAGGGTGCGTAACGCCTCGGGGTTCCTGCCCACAAGGATTAACTCCGCACCCCTGTCGCGGAGTTCGGTCGCCACGAGGCGTCCCGTGTGGCCGTAGGATCCGTAGATTGCGAAGAGCGACTTTGTCATGCTCAACTCGCTTCCATACCGAAGGTATGCAACTGGGGCGGAACCTACGTACCCTGAGTATGTTCGTCAAGAGGAGTCGGCCGTGATCCCGCCAGCGCCGTCCGAGCGCTCAACTGCCCACCGCACACAGGCGGAACGCTCCGACGCGACCACCGCGCAGCTGATCACCGCGGCCCAGGAGCTCTTCGGCCAAGGCGGCTACGCGACCACGTCGATCGCCGCCGTGGCGGCCGCCGCCGGGGTCACCAAAGGCGCGGCCTATCACCACTTCGCGGGCAAGGCGGCCCTCTTCCACGCGGTGTTCGTCCGCGAACAGGAGGAGATCGCCGCGGAGTTGGAGCGCGCCGCGGCCGAGGAACCCGACGCCTGGTCCGCGCTCGGGCGCGGCTGCCGACGCTTCCTTGAGCACTGCCTGGACCCGGGGTTCCGGCGCGTGGTGCTCCTGGACGCGCCCTCGGTGCTCGGCTGGGAGACCGTCCGCGAGATCGAATACGCCCATACGCTGCGGGTGCTGTCGGGCGGAATGCGCGCGGCGGCAGCGGAGGGCCACTTCGGCGACGGCGGGGACATGGACGTGCGCTGCCAGCTGATGTTCGGCGCACTGTGCGAGGCGGGCATGCTGCTTGCCCGCGCCCCTGACCCCGCCGCCGCCCTCACTTCGGTGACGGCGGAGACGGAGCGACTTCTGGCGGCGCTGGCTGCCCGGCCTTAGGCCTCAGCCCTCAGACCTCAGACTTCAGTCCTCAGGCCCTCTCGGGAACTGCGCTTTCGGTCACCTGGTCCTCGGGGGCGGCAGCGTCCGGCGCGAGACTGTCCATGAAGGACGAGACGGAGAACACCGCACGCCCCGGCCCGGCGGGGCCGTAACCGGGCGGCGAGGAAAGCCCGTTGGCCTCCATCGTGGCGCGGTACGCCTCAAGCAGCCGCACGTGGTACTCCAGCGGGGCGCCCAGCGGGTTCGCCTTGCCCAGCGGGGTCGTCGGCTCCGGGCACCACGTGGTGAAGCGGGGGGTGATGCCGCGTGACATGAAGTACTGCAGGCCCTCGACGGTGGAGTCGATGGCCTCGCCGACCGTCTTGAACCCGAAGGGCTCCGCCATCTCGACGCCCGCCACGAAGTTCGGGATGACGTTGCGCGGCCCGAAGACCTCGGCGGAGTCCAGGATGCGGCGGTGCCACTCGTCGCGGCCGACGTAGCGCTCCTTGCCGGGGCAGTACCGCTCGAAGAGGTACGGGTCCCACACCTCGTAGTTGGGGTGGTAGATCCGTACGCCGTAGTCATGGAAGCGCTGCACGTCCGCCTTCGGCAGCGCCTGGGCGACGACCTTGCCGATCCAGCGGCCGGGGAAGCGCTCCTCGATGGCCTTCGCGTACTGGCCGTAGAAGTCGGCCTCGTCCTTGCCCTGGAGCCGCGTGGTGATGGCGCCACCGGTGAGCGTGTACGCGGTGGAGGACTTCGCGGTGTCGTACTTGTCGATGATGGCGAGGGCTTCGAGGACCTCGTCCATCGGCTTCACGCCCGTGTAGGGGCGGCCCGCCGCCTTCTGCTGGCGCCAGTTGTGGTTGATGTCGCAGTACCCGCACTCTTCCTTGGCGCCGAAGTACTGGCAGACGCGGAAGACCGTCAGATAGATGAGGTAGCCCCACTGGATGGTGGGCGCCACCTCCATCACGGACTTGCCGTTCTCAAGCGTGTGCCGGTAGTAGTCCGGCATCGGCGGCAGGCCCACGTCGGAGATGCGTACGCCGTCGAGGTAGAGGCCGAGTACTCCGTGGTCGTCGGCGGCCACGCGGTAGGGCGACGAGGGGTTCACGCGGACGGAGACGACTGTGCGGCGCAGGTCGTAGGGGCCGCCGGTGAGGACGATCTCCTCGGGCGGGCGGCGCAGGGCGGCGGCGCCGAGCTCGGGCAGGGTGCTGTGGTCGAAGGAGAAGATGAAGTACGACTTCGGCTTGACCTCGCCCCCCTCGTTGTCGCTGAGCGCGGACTCGTCGAAGGCCATGCCTCCCCTGAGCAGGTCCTCCTTGATCACCGCCTCCCGCGGCACCTGCGGGAACCGCTCCATGAGTCCTTCGACGAGCTGGGTACGGCTCTCGCTGCGGCTTGCCATCTGCCGGGCACCTCGGATCCTGTCGGTGAATTGTGCTTTCCCGTGCCCCCCACGCTAATACGTGCCTTTTCCGGCGCGGATCCGCCTCCGGTCTCGGTCGCCCTCCGCCCTGAGGCGGTACCTGCCCGGGGGGGGCCGGGAACCTGGCGGTGGCTGCCTCGCGTTGTCCTGGCATGAACGAGCTGGTCGCCGGGGGGAATGTGCCGCTGCCGGACGGTGCCGTCACCTTCCGGGTGCCCGGCCCCTTCGACCTGTCCGTGATCGTCACCGGCGACAGCGGGAAGGTCGCGGGCGACGGCGACTTCGTGTTCTACAACCAGCCGGCAGCCCCCGGCGCCCGGCTCCAGGGCGACACGGTGACGGTCGACGCGGGGCGCCTGCGCGCGGGGGCCAGCCGCGTCACCGTGGCCGTCAGCCCCGCCGAGCCGGGCACTCCCCTGGGCCGGCTGCCCGCCATCGCGCTCCAGGTGCGGGGGCCCGACGGCCGGCCCGTGGCCCGTTTCACACCGCAGCGCCCCGACCGCGAGACGGTGCTGCTGCTCGCCGAGATCTACCGCCGCGGCCGGGGATGGAAACTGCGGGCCATCGGCCAGGGGTACGCGGACGGGCTCGCGGGGGTGGCACGCGACTTCGGGGTGGATGTGGCGGAGGAGGGGGGCGGGGGGCCGGGGGCGGCTGGCGGGGGGCCGGGGATGGCTGGCGTCGCTGCCGGGCGGCCGGGGGGTGCTGCTGGATCGCCGGGGGTCGCTGGCGGGCAACCGGGGCCCGCTACCGGAGCACCAGGGAACGCTGGCGGGCGGCCGGGGTCCATTGCCGGAGCACCGGGGAGCGCTGCCCGGCAACCGGGGTCCGCTACCGGAGCACCAGGGAACGCTGCCGGGCGGCCAAGGGCGGCGCCGACCAGTGCGGCCCCTGATGGTTTCCTCCCGCTGGTCAACGCCGCGCGGGCGTCGGCAGGCGCGCCTCCCGTCGTCCTCGACGCTCGCCTCACCGCCGCCGCGGGCGCGCACGCCGCGGCCATGGCGGCGCGAGGCCGGCTCAGTTCGGAGAGCGCGGACGGTACGTCGCTCTACCAGCGCGTCATCGCCGGCGGGTACGCCTACCTGGCCATCGGCGAGCATCTGGTCTCCGGCCCGCGCACGCCCGCCGATTTCGTGGAGTACTGCCTCTCGGGCGAGCAGACGCGCCGTACGGTGCAGGACCGCGCGTACACGCAGGTCGGCGTGGCCCACACCGTCGGCCCGGGCTCCGCGGACGTCTACTGGACGGCGCTGTGGGCCACCCCGTTGACGCCGCAGGGGCTCGGCGACTGGGCCTCCGCCGTGCTGCGGCTCACCAACTCCGAGCGGACGGCGGCCGGGCTGCGCCCCCTCTCCCCCGACCCGCTCCTGACCGTGGCAGCGCAGGGCCACAGCGCGGACATGGTCGCCCGCGCCTTCTACTCCCACACCTCGCCCGAGGGCGGTGAACCCTGGCACCGCGCGTCCGCCGCGGGCAGCACGCACCGCGCGATCGGCGAGAACATCGCCTGCGGGCAGCGCTCGCCGGCCGAGGTGGTGGACGGCTGGATGAACAGCCCCGGCCACCGGGCCAACATCCTCAAGCCCTCCTTCACCCACCTCGGCGTCGGCTTCGCGGGCGGCGGCTCGGCGGGGACGTACTGGACCCAGCTCTTCGGCGGCTGAGAAGCGGAGAGCGGCTCGTCAGCCGACAGAGGAGCCGACAGAGGAGCTGGCAGAGGCTCTCCGCCGAGCAGCCCGGCCACGTTGGACGGCGATCACCCCACCGCCACCGGAACCCCGCTCCGGGCCGACGCGTAACCCGCCGCCACGATCTTCAGCGTCCGCAGCCCGCCCTCGCCATCGGCCACTTCCATGCCACCCTCGCCCGGCCCGTACAGGAACGCCCGCAGCATCCGCTCGTCCAGGTCGGCCCCGAAGGGCAGTTCGAGCCCCCGGCGGTGGCGCTCGCTGTAGCCGTGGACCGACTGGTCGAAGGCGTCCATCTCCAGGGTCGCCCGCTCACCGACGACGGTGAGTTCGAGGCCGCCCCAGGAGTGGTGGGAACGCGGGTGGGACCAGCTGCAGTCGATCGTGGCCACGGCGCCGTTGTCGTACGTCACCGTGACCAGGCCGCTGGTCTCGGCGTCGACCTCACCCTCGTACATGAGGTTGTTCGTCTGCGCGTATACGTCGACGGGGCGGGCCTCGCCGAAGAGGTCGTCCAGGAGGTCGGCTATATGGACCGTGTGGTCCATCAGGGCGCCGCCGCCCGCCAGTTCGGGATCGGCGAACCAGCGCCGCGTCCGGGTCGGCATGGCACCGTTGTTCGCGCCGGACACCGTCAGGACCCGGCCCGCATCGCCCGACGCCACGGCCGCCTTGACGGCCGCGTACGCGGGGCTGAAGCGGACCGGGAAGGCGACCGCGAGCCGGACACCGGCGGCGCGGCACGCGGCGAGCATCGCCTCGCCGTCCGCCACCGTCGTCGCGAGCGGCTTCTCGCACAGGACGTCCACGCTGTGGGAGGCCGCAAGCTCCACCAGCGGGCGGTGCCGCGCGTTCTCGGAGCAGACGATCACCGCGTCAGGGCCCCAGGCGAAGGCCTCCTCGTACGTCTGCGCGTACGCGACCCCCAGTTCATCGGCGAACGCGCGCCCCCGCACCTCGCCGGGCGCGGCCGACGCGGTGTCCGGGTCGCTGCCGATGACGTCGATGCCCGGCATCCGGGCAAGGAGCCGCAGATATCCGGCCGCGTGGACATGGGCGAACGACAGCACGGCGACCTTCATCGCGTGACCTCCTCAGTACTCGTCCGGAGCTCTACCGCCCGGCCCGTACGACTCGACTCGACCGCCGCCTCGGCGATCCGCACCGCCTCGATACCGTCCCGCGCGCTCACCCGCGGCGCGCCGCCGCCCTCCTCCCACGAAGCCGCGAACTCGCGCAGCTCGGCCAGGTAGGGGCTCTCCGTCATCGGGCTCGCCGGGATGCCCTCGTTGGCGGCGCGTATCCCTTGCGCGGTGACTCGGTAGCCGGGCACGGCCGTGGAGTCGTGCCGCAGCAGCCCGTCGCCTCCCGCGATCCGGAACGTCGTACGGAACTGCTGGTCCGGGAGGCCCCACAGGCCGGTGATGTGGCTGACCGTGCCGGAGGCGTGGGTGAGGACGGCCGTGGCGGAGAGGACGTCGGGTTCCGCGCCGCCCGTGGCGTGCTCGACGCCACGGGTCTGTGCGTGCACGCGGACGACCTCACCGGCGGTCCAGCGGGCGATGTCGATGTCGTGCACCATCAGGTCCATGATCACGCCGCCGGACTTGGCGGGGTCACCGAACCAGGGCGCCCACTTCGGGCGGGCACCGCCCCGGGTGAACCGCAGGACCGCGAGGTCACCCAACTCGCCCCGCGCCACGGCCTGTTGCATCGCCGCGTATGCGGGGAAGTAGCGCACGACATGGGCGGGGTGCAGCTGGACGCCCGCCGCTTCGGCCGCTGCCGCGACCTCCTCGGCGTCGCGCGTGTTCAGCGCGAGGGGCTTCTCGCAGACGACGTGCCGCCCGGCGGCGACGGCCGCGAGGGCGAGTTCCTTGTGGGTGGGGGTGGGGGTGCAGATGTCGACGGCCGTGCAGTCGGCGAGCAGTCCTTCGAGGCCGGGCACGGCGGTGACGTCGTGGCCCGCATACTCGGCGGCGAGCTTCTGAGCCGAGCCGTCGACGGTGTACACACTGACGCGCGCACCCAGTTCCAGCCAGCCGGGCAGATGGGCGCGAGCGATGCCGCCCGCGCCGAGCAGGCCGATATGAAGCGGTCGCATGGAGGGAGTCACCTTTCCTGGGTTTTGCGGAAGCGGCGGGTCAGCTCTTGGAGCCGGAGAGCGCGACGCTCTGCACGAAGTGCCGCTGCAGGAAGACGTAGACGAGCAGCATGGGCAGGCTCGCGATGAGCGAACCGGCCATCATCACGGGGAAGTTGGTCTCGAACTGCCCCTCAAGCGAGGTCAGTCCCGCGCTGATCGGCATCTTCTCCGGGTCGGTGTTGACGATCAGCGGCCACAGGAGATCGTTCCAGGACCACATCGCGGTGATGACGGCGAGCGCGGCGAGCGCGGGCCGCACCAGCGGCAGCATGATCGACCAGAAGATCCGGAACGGTCCCGCGCCGTCGATACGCGCCGCCTCCTCCAGCTCCCTGGGCAGCGTGAGGAAGAACTGCCGCAGCATGAAGGTCCCGAACGCGCTGAACATGCCCGGCAGGAACAGCGCGGGCGCCGAGTTGAGCAGGCCGAGCCGCTGGATGATGTCGTACTGGGGAAGGACGAGCAGCGAGCTCGGCACCATCAGTACGGAGAGGAAGAGCACGAACAGGACGTTGCGGCCCCGGAATTGCATGCGCGCGAAGGCGTAGGCCGCGAGCGAACAGAACACCAGCTGGCCGACCGTGCGCCCCACGGTGTTGATGACGCTGTTGAACAGCATGTCCCGGAACGGCAGCGCGGTGAAGACCTCTTCGAAGCTCGACCAGTTCCAGGCGTCGGGCAGGAAGGTCGGCGGCACCTTCGCCGTCTCCGCCAAGGACTTGGCCGAGGTGAGCAGCTGCCACAGGAAGGGGAAGACCATCACCAGGGCGCCGAGCGAGAGCGCGGCGTGGGTGGCGACCGAACCAGCGTTGAAGCGCCGGGAACGTGCGGGCGAGGCCGAGGCCTCACGTGTCCGAATGGAGGACTCACGCATCCGGGCCAAGGACTCACGCATAGTGCACCCACCTCTTCTGCAGCCTGAACTGCACCAGCGTCAGCGCCGCGATGATCAGCATGAGCAGGAAGGCGAGCGCGGCTGCGGCGCCTTGGGCGTTCTCGATGAAGGCCCACTTATAGAAGAGGCTCACCACGGACTGGGTGTCGCCGATCGCCGGATTCTTCTCGGCCATCATGATGTAGATGAGGTCGAAGGTCTGCAGTGAGTTGATCATGCAGATGATGGACGCAAAGAAGATCGTCGGGCTGAGCAGCGGCAGCGTGATCGTGAAGAAGCGCCGCAGCGGCCCGGCACCGTCCAGTTCGGCGGCTTCGTAGTAGTCCTGCGGGATTCCCTTGATGCCCGCCATGAAGATGATCAAGTAGTAGCCGGTGGTCGACCAGACCATCACCGTGCCGATCGCGTACACGGCGGTCGAGGGGTCGGAGACCCAGTAGCGGCGGTCCGCGCCGAACCATTCGAAGACTTCGTTGATCAGGCCGTAGTCGCCGTTGTAGAGCCAGTTCCATACGAGCCCGACGGCGACGGGCAGTGTCACGAACGGGATGAAGTACAGGGCCCGGTAGACCGCGACGCCGCGCAGGCCACGCCGGTTGAGTAGCGCCGCGACGCCGATGGCGAGCGGCAGGGCTAGCAGCCCGATGAGGCAGTAGATCAGCGTGTTGCCGAGCGCCTGCCAGACGGTGACGTCCTTCAGGACGCGTACGTAATTGTCGGTGCCGGTCCAGGTGTTGCCGCCGAACGCGCCGAACTCGGTGAAGCTGTAGTAGAAGGTCTGGAGCAGCGGCCAGAAGTAGAAGACGGCGAAGCCGATGCCGAGTGGCGCAACGAAGAGGTAAGCGGCGCGCTGGCTACGGGACTTGGGTGCGGAACCGGCCGCCCGTTTGCTGCGTCCTGCCGCCTTCGCCGCCGCCGTGGAGGGAAAGACACTCATCATGCGCGCTCCTCCTTCAGGGCCCTGCCCATCTGTTCGCCCAGCGTGCGGGCGGCGCTCTCGATGCCGCCCTTTCCGCTGAACGCGGCGCCCAGGAGCGGGTATTGGAGGTTCTCCCAGACCGCGGTGTTCTTCGAGCTCGGGTACGGCACGGCGTACTCCTGCATCTCGATGAAGTGCTTGAGGTCGAACTCGGGCATGGACTTGAGCCAGGCATCCTGCGTGCCTTCGTACGAGGAGATGGTGATGCCCGCGGATGCCTGGATCTCGGCGGCCTCGCGGCCCGCCATGTAGTGGACGAACCTCCAGGCGGCCTCCTTCTTGCGGCTCTTGGCGGAAATCACGTTCGCCAGGCCGTGGATGATGGTGGCGCGCTCGCGGCCCTTGGGCAGGACCGCGACACCGCCGTGGTCCTTGAGCGCGGGCACGGCGTACATCTGCCCGGCCATCGCGGAGAGGTCGTAGACCATGGCGGCCTTCTCCGACCAGTAGCGGTTGCGGCCCTTGGACTCGACCATCGCGCTCTGCGGCGGTGACCAGCCGCGGTCGATCATGTCGGTCCAGTAGCGCAGGCCCTCGATGGAGCGCTCGTCGCCGAAGCCGGACTTCCCGTCCTTGAGGACGTAACCGCCCGCTCCATGGATGGCCGGGTAGAGCTGACCCTGGCGGTCCATCTCGGCAGCTATGCCGTGCACGCGCTCGCGCGGGTCGGTGAGTTCGGCCGCCGCGTCGCGGACGTCGTCCCAAGTCCACGTCGCATCCGGGTACTTGATACCCGCCTTGTCGAAGAGCGCCTTATTGTACCAGAGGCCGATCGTGTCGAAGTCCTTGGGAATGCCGTACTGCTCGCCCTGATAGGCGTAGATCTTCACGAGCGACGCGGGGTGCCGGTCCACGGGCGTCGCGTCGCTCTTGATGTGTCCGCTCAGGGGCTCAAGGACGCCGCTGGACGCGTACAGCTGGAGGTTGACCGCGTTCATCCAGAACACGTCGGGGGCCGTGCCGCCGCGCATCGCGGTCTTCAGGGTGGTCCAGTAGCTCGACCAGGGTGTGAGCTCCATGCGCACGGATATGCCGGGGTTCTTCTTCTCGAAGGCGTCGATCACCTTCTGCAGCCCCGGCACTTGGGCCACGTCCCACACTCCGTACGAGAGGGTGGTCCGGCCACCGCTTTCCCCGCCGTCGTCGCTCTGGCCGGAGCAGGCGGCGAGCAGGGGCGCCACCATCGCTCCGTACAGCAGAGTTCTCCTACGCATGAGCGCCTCCGCTTCGGTCTTCCGCTTCGGTCTTCCGCTACGGGTCTCTCAGGGCGCCGAATCCGTCAGGAGGTCGGATTCGACCTGGTCAAGTGCCTTGCGTACGGCGCCGATCGCGACGCCCTGTTCGCCGAGCGTGCTCAGCGCGATGCGCGGGACGTGCAGGGTCAGCGGGCGGAGCCGTTCCTCGATCAGCGGCACAAGATGGCCGCCCAGCGGGGTCGCGCCGCCGGTCAGCACCACCAGCTCGGGGTCGACGGCGAGGGCGAGGGCGGCGATGCCCGGCGCGATGCGGTCGGCGAAATCCGCGACGGCGGCGAGGGCGCGCGCGTCCCCGGTGTCCGCGGCGCGGGCGAGGGCTGCCACCTCGGATTCGCCGGGGCGCCGGTCATCCCAACTGAGCGCGTCCTGAGCGGTGTTCATGCCGAGCAGCGGAAGCAGACCGAGCTCGCCCGCGCCGCCGCGGCGCCCCCGGTGCAGCCGCCCTCCGATGGTGAGGCTGCACGCCACGCGGTGGCCGGTCAGGACGCAGACGACGTCACCGGCGAGGGTGGCCGCGCCCTGCCAGCGCTCGGCGAGGACCGCGAGGTTCACGTCGTTCTCGACGAGGGTGTGGCCGGGCTCCCCGTCGGAGAGGAGCCGACCGAGGTCGACGCCGGACCATTCGGGGATGACGTGGGAGGTGATGCTGCCACCCGCGTCGACGACGCCGGGTACGCCCACGCAGCGGGCGAGGATGTCGTCGCGCCGCACGGAGTGGGTCTCCAGGAAGGCGTCGAGGCCCTCGCGGAGAAGGCCGAGCCGCTCGGCTCCGCCAAGTCCTGGGTCGATGTCCTCGCGGTGCACGGCGAGGACCGTCCCGCCGAGGTCGGCGATGAGCAGCACCATCTTGTGCAGGCCGATGTCGGCGCCGACGACGCGGCCCGCCTCCACGCGGAACCGGAACCGCCGGGCGGGGCGGCCCGGCGTGCGCTCACCGTCCTCGCGTTCGGCCTCCCCCGCCCAGCCGTGCGCGGCCAACTCCTCGACGGCGGACTCCACGGTGGGCCGGGAGAGCCCGGTGCCGGCGGCGAGCTCCGCGAGAGTCTGGGGGCTGCGGCGGTGCAGGGCGCGCAGCACGACGGTGGTGTTCAGTCGGCGCAGCGAGGCGAGATCGTGCCCTCGTGTCCCGTTCCGCAACACTTCTTCACCTCATGTCGGCGTCGGAGCAGCCCTGTTGACCAGCGGATCAACCGCTGCTCCCGGAGATTAAGGAGGAGACTTGCATATCCATGACCAGCGGGGAACCCCCTTCGCGGGGCCGGAATCACGCCTCAGCTCCCTGATGAGCCGTCAGGAAACGTCGACGTTAACTCCGTGCACGACCCCTTGCCAAGGCGAGATAGTACGTGTTCGGATTATCTCAGTCGGGCGGTCACCCACCGCCCCGTATCCGCAGTTCAGACCCTGTACAGCGGGCCGGTGAGGCCTGCCTGAGCGCCCCGTAGCTCCCCCACAACACCCCTCGCACGATGTGTCCGGAGTCGTGCTGCCCGCATGCCCGCATGGCCCTGCATGCCCATGGCAGCCCGAAAGAAGGGATCCCCCGTGTTCGATCTTTCGTCCGTCGATCTGCTCGACGCGTTCACCCGCGAACTGCGGCTGTGCAAGCTGCGCGAGGGCGAGCACGTCGTCGTCCTCTCCGAACCCGGCAGCCGCGGCGACTACGTGGCGGCGGCCTTCGGCGCCGCGAAGACGTGCGGCGCCCATGTCATCGCCGCGACCGTGCCCGGCGGCAGCCCCGCGCCGATGCCGAGCACCCACACCGGCGCGGGCCCCGGCCTCGTCTCCGTACTCAACGACTCCACCGCGCAGGACCTGCTGAAATCCGCCGACCTGGTCGTCGACCTGACCCGCGAGGGCTTCATCCACGCACCGGTCCAGCAGGAGATCCTGCGCGCGGGTACCCGCATCATCTTCGTCTGCGACGCACCCGACGTCCTCATCCGCAATCTGCCCAAGGAATCGGACAAGGACGAGGTGCTCGAAGGCGTCCGGCTGCTCAAGCAGGCGTCCGTCATGCGGGTCACCTCGGACGCGGGCACCGATCTGACCGTGCAACTCGCCGGATCCAAGCCCGAGTTCCAGTGCGGCTTCGCCGATGACCCGGGCCGCTGGGACCACTGGCCGAGCACGATGGTGCTGTGCTGGCCGGAGATCTCCGACGGGCAGATCGTGCTCGCCGAGGGCGACATCCTGCTGCCCTTCAAGGAATACGTCCGTCAGCCGGTGACCCTGCAGATCGCGGGCGGGCAGATCGAGAAGGTCTCCGGCGGCGCCGAGGCCGAGCTCCTTTCGACCTTCTTCGAGGACGCCGACGACCAGTGGGCGCGCAGCCTGTCCCACATGGGCTGGGGCCTGATGCGTACCGCCGACTGGTTCGCCACCGCGATGTACGGCAAGGACGACCTGATGGGCATGGACGCCCGTGCCTTCGCGGGCAACTTCCTGTGGTCCACCGGACCGCACCCCGTGCTCGGGCGTGAGTCGTACGCGCATCTCGACATCGCCATGCGCGGCTGCACCGTCTCGGTCGACGACACCGAGGTCGTGACGGGCGGCCGGCTCACCGAGCGCTGACTCGCTCACCAACTGCCCGTACGCATCAGGAAGATGGAGGAAGCGTGGCGTCCAGTCAGTCGTACGAAGTCACCGTCGTCGGAGGCGGCCTCGGTGGCCTGACCGCCGCTCTCGCGCTGCGGCACCGCGGTCTGCGGGTCACCGTCCTTGAGCAGGCGGCGCGGCTCGGCGAGGTGGGCGCGGGCATCCAGACGGCGCCGAACGCCAGCCGGATCCTGCTCGGCCTGGGGCTACGCCGCCAGCTGGAAGCCATCCACACCGAGCCGCTCGACCAGGTGCGGCGGCGCTGGAAGGACGGCAGCGTCATCGGGCTGACCTCGCTCGGCCGGCGCTGCAAGGAGCAGTTCAACGCGCCGTACTGGCACTACCACCGGGCCGATCTGCACCGCGTCCTCATGGACGCCTGCACCGACCCGGCGGGCCCGGGCCCGGTCGTCGCCCTGCACACCGCGAGCAAGGTCGTCGAACTCGACGACCGCACGGACCCGGCGCGCCCGGTGGTCATCACGGACGACGGGCGGCGGTACGCCTCCGATGTCGTCATCGGCGCCGACGGCATCCGCTCCCAGGTGCGCGACCTCATGGGCGCCCCGGACACCCTGCTGTTCTCCGGTGAGATGGCCTACCGGGCCCTCATACCGGGCGAGTTGATCGTGGCCGACCCGGCCACGCGCTGGCTGGTGGACCGCTACCAGTCCACGATCTGGTACGGGCCCGACCGGCATCTGGTGCACTACATGATCCGCGGCGGCGAGTTCCTCAACATCGTGGCCTGTGTGCCCTGCACGGACGAGGTCGCCGAGAAGTGGAGCGTCGCCGCCACCGCGCAGGACCTCGTCGACGCCTTCCCCGGCTGGGACGACCGCGTACCCGCGATGCTCTCCAAGGCGAAGGAGGACGTCTCCTGCTTCGCGCTCCACCACCGGCGCCGTGACCCGGTGTGGCAGGACGGCCGGGTCGCCCTCCTCGGCGACGCCTGCCACGCGATGCTCCCCTACCAGGCGCAGGGCGCCTCGCAGGCCATGGAGGACGCCGCCGTACTCGCCGAGGAACTGGGCGCGGTCACGACCAACGGCATCGAGGGTGCGCTGCGCCGCTATGTCGACCGGCGGGCCAAGCACGCCGGGATGGTGCAGGAGGCGTCCCTGCAGAACAAGACCTTCTACCACTTCCCCGACGGCCCCGAGCAGCAGGCCAGGGACGAGAAGCTGCGCCTCGAATTCGACGGCGAGTCGGACCTCTCGTACGACTGGCTCTGGGGCGGCAGCCCGCTCAACGACCCCGATCTCGGCGCGTTCTCGTACCAGTTCACACGCTGAGCCCATTTGGAGCGAACGTGAAAACAGGCGATCAGATCGTTCAGGACCTCCCCTGGAGATGGTCGGTCCAGGGCAAGATCTTCATCATCGGCGGCCTCGGTTACCTCTTCGACGCGTACGACATCGCGTTGAACGGCTTCCTCATGCCGCTCCTCGGCAAGCACTTCGACCTGTCGCTCAGCGGGCGCGGACTCGTCGCCACCGCGAACCTGGTGGGGATGGCCGTGGGCGCCGTCGCCTGGGGCGCGGTCGCCGACCGGATCGGCCGCAAGAAGGCGTTCAGCGTCACACTGTTGATCTTCGCCGTGTTCTCGGTGCTCGGCGCGCTCGCGCCGACGTATCCGGTCTTCCTCGCGCTGCGGTTCCTCGCGGGGGTGGGGCTCGGCGGCTGCATCCCCGTGGACTACGCGCTGGTGGGCGAGTTCTCACCGCGCAAATACCGGGGCCGGATCCTGACCGCGCTCGACGCGTGGTGGCCGGTGGGCGTGACGCTGTGCGGGCTTGTCTCCACGGCGATGCTGACCCTCGACGGCAACTGGCGGTGGATGCTGGCCACGATGGTCCTGCCCGCCCTGCTGCTCTTCTGGGCGCGGCGCGGGATCCCCGAGTCGCCGATCTATCTGACGAAGAAGGGACGCGAGGCCGAGGCACGCAAGGTCATCGACGACCTGGTCAAGCGGACCGGGGCGCCCGTGGAGCCCTACGTCATTCCCGAGCCGGTGCCGGACGACGGCCCGCGCGGAGTGGCCGCCGCGGTCGACCAGCTGCGCCGCATCTGGCGCTTCAGCCCGCGCATCACCTCGGCGGCCTGGCTGCTCTTCGCCACGATCATGCTCGTCTACTACGCGGCGCTGAGCTGGATGCCCTCGATCCTCAAGGAGGAGGGCCAGGGCGACACCGCCGCGTTCATGAGCACCACCCTGATGAGCGGCGTCGGCATCGTCGGCGTCCTGGTCTCCACGGCCCTGGTGGACCTGGTCGGCCGCAAGTGGCTGATCGGCGTCTCGGCGCCGGTCGCCTCGCTCGCCCTGGTGGTGTTCGCCCTGGTGCGGGACATGCCGACCGGCTCGGTCGTGGCCATCGGCGTCTTCGGCTTCCTGGCCCAGCTCGCCATCCCCGCCCTGTACGCGTACGTGTCCGAGCTCTACCCCACTCCCCTGCGGGCCAGCGGCTTCGGCTGGGCGTCCTCGGTCAGCCGCGCCCTCACCGGGTTCGCGCCGCTGCTCTTCGGCTCGGTGATGTGGCCGCTGCTCGGGCTGCCGCTGACGTTCGCGGTACTCGGCGGGACCGTCCTGGTGGCCGTCGCGTGGATGGCCGTGGCGGCGCCGGAGACGAAGGGGCGGGCCCTTGACGGGGAGGACGGGGAGGGGGAACCCCCAGCAGCCGCACCACTGCCGGTGCCCGAGCAGGCGGGGCTCTGACCGGGGCCGCACGGCCATTTGGCAGGACCGCTCCACGTACGACACGACCCCTCTACGTACGACAGGAGGACCATGAAGCCCGCCCCCTTCGCCTACCACCGGGCCCGCGACCTCGACGGCGCCACGCGTCTGCTCGCCGAGCTCGGCGATGACGCCAAGGTCGTCGCCGGTGGCCAGAGCCTGGTCGCGATGATGAACTTCCGGCTCGCCCGGCCGCGGCACCTGGTCGACATAGGCGGCCTCCGGGAGCTCGACGGGCTGCGCACGGACCCTGCGGGCGGGCTGCGCATCGGCGCGCTCACCACCCACCACACGGTGGAGAGGGATACCGGGGGGCGGCTGGGGGCGGAGTTCGGTGTGCTGCGCGAGGCCATGGGGTGGATCGGGCACCTGCCGATCCGTACCCGCGGCACGGTCGGCGGCAGCATCGCGCACGCCGACGCCACCGCCGAGTGGTGCCTGCTCGCGGTGGCGCTCGACGCCGTGTTCGTGGCCCGCGGGCCACGCGGCGAGCGCGCGATCGCCGCCGGGGACTTCTTCCTCGGCTACTACACGACCGCCCTCGACTTCGACGAGATCCTCGTCGAGATCGTCTTCCCGCGTCCGGCGCCGCATGCCGCGCTCACCGAATTCGCCGAACGGCAGGGGGACTTCGCCCTTGTTTCGGCGGTAGTGGATCTCGACGTGGAGGGCGGTGCGGTATGCGGCGGGCGGGTCGCGCTCGGCGGGGTCGCCGCCGCCGTGACGCGGGTGCCGCAGGCGGAGGCCGTCCTCGCGGGCGGTGGTTCCTTCGCCGAGTGCGCGGCGGCTGCGGCCGGGGCCGTCGATCCACCGTCCGACGCGTCCGGCAGCTCGCATTACCGCAAACAGCTCGTCCGCACGCTGGTCCAGCGTGCCTGTGAGGAGGCGATGACACGATGAACGAGCCCGCTGAGAAAGGCCAGTTGGTCGGGCGGTCCGTGGCCCGGCGCGAGGACCCCCGGCTGCTCACCGGGCGCGGCAGGTTCGTCGACGACATCGCGCTGCCGGGCATGCTGCACGCCCAGTTCGTCCGCAGCACGGTCGCGCACGGCGAGATCACGTCGGTCGATTTGTCGGCGGTGCGTGACGTGCCGGGTGTCGTCGCCGCGTTCACGGCCGAAGAGCTGGAGATGGCCGACATCACCGCTCAACTCGGCCGTCCGCTCTCCGAGTTCGTGCCGACCGCGATGCCCGTCCTGGCCCGCGACCGGGTCCGCTACGTGGGCGAGCCGATCGCGATCGTCGTGGCACGGGACCCGTACGCAGTGGAGGACGGTCTGGAGGCGGCCAAGGTCGCCTACACGGTCCTGCCGCCGGTCACCTCCGAGGAACAGGCGCTTGCCCCCGGCGCTCCCCTCGTCCACGAGGAGGCCGCGCACAACACCCTGGTGGACGTGTCGCTCTTCGCCACGGACGGCATCGACGAGATCTTCGGCTCCGCGGCATGCGTCGTCCACGTCGAGTCGCGGACCGGCCGGCAGAACGCCCTGCCGCTGGAGACGCGCGGTGTCGTCGCCCACTGGGACGACCGTGATGAGCAGCTCGTCCTGCAGACCTGCACCCAAGTCCCGCACCAGGTACGGACGGTGGCGTCCCGCTGTCTGCGTCTGGACGAGCGGGCGGTGCGGGTCGTCGTGCCCGACATGGGCGGCGGCTTCGGCCAGAAGTGCGTCGTCGGCCGCGAGGAGATCGCCGCCGCTGCTGCCGCGCTGCGGCTGCGCAGGCCGGTGAAGTGGATCGAGGACCGCAAGGACGCCCTGTCCGCCTCGTTCCTCGCCCGCGAGCAGCACTACGACGTGCGCGCCGCCTTCGACGCGGAGGGCAGGATTCTCGGGCTCGACGCGGAGGTGGTGTGCGACATGGGCGCGTACTCCTGCTATCCGTTCACGGCGGGCATCGAGCCGCTGATGGCGTCGGCGGAGATGCCCGGCGTCTACAAGGTGCCCGCCTACCGGGTGCGCGGCCGGGCGGTGACCACCAACAAGGCGCCTACCGCGCCCTATCGGGGGGTCAGCCGCCCGCAGTACGTGATGGTGGTGGAGCGGCTCTTCGAACGGGCCGCCCGTGAACTGGGCCTGGCCGCGGTCGAGATCCGCCGCCGCAACGTCATCACGGAGTTCCCGTACACGGGCGTCAACGGCATCACGTACGACCCGGGTTCCTATCTGGAGTCGCTGAACCTGTGCGAGCGCCTTGTCACGGACGAGGGCTGGTACGAGATGCAGTCGGCGGCGGCAGCGGAGGGCCGGCACATCGGCATCGGCTACTCCTGCTTCAGCGAGCGCACCGGATACGGTTCGGCGGCTTTCGCCCAGCGCAAGATGCGGGTCGTCCCCGGCTTCGACATCTCCGAGGTCCGGATGGACACCAGCGGCGCGGTGACCGTCACCACCGGCACGATGAGCCACGGGCAGAGCCACGAGACGACGATGGCACAGATCGTCGCCGACGAACTCGGCCTGAGCCTTTGCAAGGTGAGGCTCCATCAGGGTGATACCGAACGCATCACCTACGGATGGGGCACCTTCGCGAGCCGCTCCATCACGGTGGGCGGCAGCGCGGTGCGGCTCGCGGCGGCGAAGCTCGGCGAGAAGCTGTGCCGGATCGCCGCGGCGCGGTGGGAGGCCATGCCTCAGGACGTGCAGCTCGCGGGCGGGGGCGCACGACACCACGACGGTCGTGTCCTGACCTACGAGGAACTGGCCGATGTCGCCTACCTCCAGGCGCACTTGCTGCCCAAGGACATCGAGCCGGGCCTCAGTGCCACCGCCACCTTCGACGTCTTCAACGACGGCACCTTCTCCAACGCGACCCACGGCGTGGTCGTCGAACTCCACGAAGGCACAGGACAGGTGGAGATCCTGCGGTACGTCTGCGTCGAGGACTGCGGTGTGGCCATCAACCCGCAGGTCGTGGAGGGCCAGTGCCGGGGAGGCATCGCGCAGGGCATCGCGGGCGCGCTCTTCGAGCAGGTGACGTACGACGCCCAGGGCGAGCCGTCGGCGACCAGCTTCATGGACTACAAGGTGCCCACGGCCCACGAGATCCCCGACGTCCTGATCCACCACCTGGAGACACCGTGCGCGTTCACCGAAACCGGCGCGAAGGGCGCGGGCGAGGGCGGCACCATCGGGGCGCCGGCCGCCGTGCTCAACGCCGTCAATGACGCGCTGCGCCCCACGGGCGTCGAACTCGACCACACCCCCATCACCCCGGAGACGGTGCACCGCGCCCTGAACCTGGAGCTGTCCTCATGACCGACACCGGCCACGCCACCGATGTGCTGCTGCTCACGCTCGACGTCAACGGCGAGCGGCACGAAGTGATCACCGAGCCCCGCCGCACCCTCGTCGACGTGCTGCGCCACGATCTGCGTCTGACCGGCACCCACGTCGGCTGCGAGCACGGCATCTGCGGCGCGTGCACGGTCCTGGTGGACGACCGGCCCGTCCGCGCGTGTCTGATGTTCGCGGCGCAGGCCGAAGGTGCCGAGATCCGTACCGTCGAATCGCTGTCGGACGGGTCCGAACTGAGCGATCTGCAACGGGCGTTCAGCGATCACCACGGGCTTCAGTGCGGCTTCTGCACCCCCGGGTTCCTGATGCTCGCCGAGGGCTTCCTCGCCGAGCGCCCCGAGGCGACCAAGGACGAGATCCGTGCGGTCGTCGCCTCCAACCTGTGCCGGTGCACCGGCTACCAGACCATCGTCGAGGCCATCGACGGCTGCGCCGTCGCCCGGCGCTGCCCCAAGGAGTCCTGATGCAGCTCACCAACTCGGTCCCGGTCAAAGCCTCGCCGGACGAGGTCTTCGCCCTGCTGAACGACGTCGAGCGGGTCGCTTCCTGCATGCCGGGTGCCGCACTCGACGGACGCGACGGGGATGCCTGGCAGGGCTCGGTGAAGGTCAAGGTCGGCCCGATCAGCGCCGCGTACGCCGGTACGGTCCGCTTCCTGGAGGTCGACCCCGAGGGGCGCAGGCTGCGGGTGCAGGCGCGCGGGGCCGACACCCACGGGAGCGGCGACGCGGAGGCCGAGGTCGCTCTCGAAGTGCTCGCGGCGGCCGAGGGTGCGCTGCTCAAGATCTCCACGGATCTGGTGATCCGGGGCAAGATCGCACAGTTCGGGAAGGGTGCCATCGCGACGGTGTCCGAACGGATACTCCAGCAGTTCGCGCGGAACCTGGGCAGCCTCCTCGACCAGGACCGCACCCCGGCCACCCCGGGCCCCGCCGCGACCGCACCTCGGGCCGCCCTTCCCGCGGCGGCCCCCACAACCGCGGACGCCGAACTCGACGGCCTCTCCATGCTCCTCGGCCCTGCTGCCACCAAGTACGGCCTGGTCGCCGGGGCCTTCGCCTTCGGCCTCTTCGAGGGCTGGCTGCTGGGCCGGATCGGCGCACAGGCGCGGGAGCTGCGGGCCCTGCGCACACCGAGGAGGACTCCGTGAACTACGGGCAGGAGACGGAACGTACCTACGAACGAGCAGGGTTCGGCGCCCCCGTACGCAGAGGCAGTCGCCCCGCGATCCTCGTCGTCGACCTCACGCGCGGTTTCACCGAGGACGGCTTCCCTTCGGGTGCGGACCTCACGGAAGTAGTGGGCGCGGTCGGTGAGTTGATCGCGAGCGGCCGACCGTCCGGTGTGCCCGTCATCTTCACGGCGATCGCCTACACGCCCGCCGAGGCCGCGGGCGACGCCGTCACGTGGCTGCACAAGGCGAAGGGCATGCGGTCGCTGGTGGAAGGCAGCGAGGAAGTCGCACTCGATCCCCGACTTCCGTACGAGGAGAGCGACTTGATGGTGGTGAAGAAGGGCGCGTCGGCGTTCTTCGGCACCTCGCTCGCCGCGCTGCTCACCGGCCTGGGCTGCGACACCGTCCTGGTGTGCGGGGCCACGACGAGCGGCTGTGTGCGGGCGACGGCGGTCGACGCCGTGCAGAGCGGGTTCTCGGTGCTCGTGCCGCGCGCCTGTGTCGGCGACCGGGCGGCGGGACCGCACGAGGCGAGCCTCTTCGACATCCAGGCCAAGTACGGGGACGTCATCGACCTCGCAGAAGCAGTCACGTACCTGGGTGCCCTCGCGCCCGCCAGGAGGAACCCATGACCCTGACCGACCGCGCCCTGCCGCAGTCAGCCCTCGCCGACCTGGCCGACATCCCCGCCACCGGCCGCTGGGTCCGCACGGGCGCCACGCGCCTGCACGTCCTCGACTACGACGGCACCGGCACCCCGGTCCTCGTCCTGCCCGGCATCACGAGCCCCGCCGTCACGATGGACTTCGTGGCCCGCGAACTGACGGACGTCGCACGCCCGTTGGTCCTCGACGTCCGTGGGCGCGGGCTCTCCGACAGTGGCAACTCTTACACCCTTGAGGAGTACGCCGAGGACGTCGAAGCCGTCGTCACGGGGCTCGGCCTGGACCGGCCGGTCCTGTTCGGGCACTCCATGGGCGCGCGGATCGCGGCGGTGACCGCCGTCCGGGGCAAGGTGGCGCTGCGCGGCACAGTCCTCGGTGACCCGCCGATGAGCGGCCCGGGCCGCGCCCCCTACCCGACACCGCTTGACGCCTTCCTCGGCCAGCTCGCGCAGGCCCGGCGCGGTACGGACGCGGACGAGGTGGCCCTGTCGTGGCCGCGCTGGCCTCGTCGGGAGCAGGAGCTGCGGGCCCGCTGGCTCGCGAGCTGCGACGAGGAGGCGATCGCGGCCACGCACCGCGGCTTCGAGTCCGAGGACTTCTTCGACTGGTGGCCCTCGGTGCCCAGGCCCACGGCGCTCCTGTACGGCGCGGACAGTCCCGTCGTCACCGCTGCGGGCGTCGCGGAGGCCGCCCGGCTGCATCCCTCGGCCGTTCTCACCGCGGTCCCCGAGGCCGGTCACATGCTGTTCTGGGACAGCACGCGCGCGGCCCTCGCCGCGCTCCGGGAGGCGCTGCGGCCGATGCTGGCCTGAGCGTCCTGACCGGTCAACCCCCGTGCTTAAGTGGGCCCCATGGCTGACGAAACCTCCACCACGACTCCCCCGCAGCCCGGGCCCCCCGCCGCCCTCACGGCCGCACCCGGCTACCAGGTCCGGCGGCTCTACCAGGCGTATCTCGCGGTCTGGATCCGCGCCGTCGACCCGACGCTGACCGGACCGCAGTTCGCCGTGCTGCAGGCCGTGGACGCCTCGCCCGGCCACGACCAGCGGTCGATGGCATCGGCGGTCGCCCTGGACACGTCGACGATGGCGGACGTGGCGCGTCGCCTGGAGAACCGGGGGCTGATCCTGCGGAAGACGGCCGCCGACGACGGTCGCCGCAAGCTCCTCTATCTGACCGAGGAGGGTGAGCGCACCCTCCGCGACTCCAACCGTCGCGCCCGTGAGCTCGACGAGCGGCTCCTTGAACCGTTCGGCGCCGAGCGGCGCGAAGAAGTCATGCATCTCCTCACGTCTCTCGCCGATCACTGGGAGGGGCTGACCGAGGACTCATAGCCGTACGAGCAGTCGTACGACAACATCCGGAGGATCCCGTGCCAGTGACCGCGACGATAGCGACCGACCACCACATCGGCATGATCGTGCCCAGCTCGAATCTGACGATGGAGACGGAGCTGCCGCGCATGCTGCGCGACCGGGAATCCGTGGCGCCGCAGGACCGGTTCGTCTTCCACAGCAGCCGGATGCGCATGAAGCATGTGACGCCCGAGCAGCTCAAGGCCATGAACGCGCAGACCGAGCGTGCCGCGCTGGAACTCGCCGACGCCAGGCCCGATGTGGTCGCCACCGCCTGCCTCGTCGCGATCATGGCGCAGGGGCCCGGCCACCACTGCGTGGCGGAGGACGAGATCACCGCCGCCCTGCGCTCCGAGGGCGCGCGGGCGCCGGTGATTTCCAGCGCGGGCGCCCTGCTCGACGGCATCAGGGCGCTCGGCGCCGCGCGGGTCGCGATCATCACCCCGTACATGAAGCCGCTCACGGGTCTTGTCGCCGACTACATCGAGGACGCCGGGATCGAGGTGGTGGACGCGCTCAGCCTTGAGGTCCCGGACAATCTGGCGGTCGCCCGGCTCGACCCTGCCGACCTGCGCGACCACTGGCGCCGCCTGGACCTGGGCCGCGCCGACGCCCTTGTCCTCTCGGCGTGCGTGCAGATGCCGTCGCTCGCGTCGGTCCAGGCGGTGGAGGACGCGGCGGGCCTGCCCGTCCTGTCGGCGGCCACCGCTACCGCGTACCGCATTCTGACGGAGCTGGGGCTGCCGCCGTGGGTGCCGGGTGCGGGCAGCCTGCTGCGGGAGCCGAGGCGTGCTTGAGCGCCGTGGGTCTACGGGGCACGATGGCCGGACGTACTCGAGGTACGCCTGAACGCCCGTCACGCCCTTGGGAGTTGACGCATGACCGCTGTGCCGCCGCCCGCCACGCACCCGATCGACACCAGCAAGCCGCACCCCGCCCGGGTCTACGACTGGTTCCTGGGCGGCAAGGACAACTACCCGGTGGACGAGGAGCTCGGGCGGCAGATCGAGAGCCTCGAACCGCGGACCAAGTACTGCGCGCAGCACAACCGCTGGTTCATGCAGCGCGCCACGCGCCGCCTCGCGGGAGAGGCCGGAATACGCCAGTTCCTGGACGTCGGTACCGGCATCCCCACCGAGCCCAACCTCCACCGCATCGCCCAGTCGGCGGCGCCCGACGCGCGCGTGGTGTACGTGGACAACGACCCGATCGTCCTCGCGCACGCGGAGGCGCTGCTGCGGGGGACGCCGGAGGGGGCGACGGAGTTCCTCCAGGTGGACGCTCGTACGCCGGACAGGATCCTCGAACAGGCGGAAGGCGTACTGGACTTCAGCCGGCCGATCGCTCTGTCACTGATCGCGCTGATGCATTTCATCTCCGACGAGGACGGTGCGTACGACGTCGTGGAGCGGCTCGTCGCGGCCCTCGCGCCCGGCAGTTACCTGGTCCTGTCCCAGATGGCCGGTGACTTCGATCCGGAGCGGACGCGGCAGGCCGTGGAGATGTACAAGGCGGGCGGCGTCACGCTCGCGCCGCGCTCGCGGGCCGAAGTGGAGCGGTTCTTCACGGGCCTTGAGCTCACCGCTCCCGGCATCGCGTGGCTGCCGGACTGGCACCCGGAGCTGGGCGTCGACGAGGTCAGGAACGGGACGCCGGTGCCGCTGTACGCGGGGGTGGCGCGCAAGGCGTAACCGGAGCGGGGGCGGGCGGTTCGGTGCGGGATGTCTGATTTTGCCTTACGGATGCCCAGTTGGCGGCAGGCTGGTGCGGGCCCCCGGCGCTCGCGCCGCATCCATGGGGCAGGATGACGCTCGCGCCGGGCCACGAACACACGTCCGGCTCGCCGCACGATCTGGAGAATGAACTGATGGAGCGAGCCCTCACATGGCACGACCTGATCGCCGCCGGCATCGCGGTGGCCGCCGGTATCGCGGCGGGTCTGCTGCTGCGGATGATCCTGCGGTGGCTGGGTGAACGGGCCAGCAGGACCCGGTGGAGTGGCGACGACGTCATCGTCGACGCCGTGCGCACCCTGGTCCCCTGCGCGGCGATCACGGCCGGTGCGGCCGTCGCCGCCGCCGCTCTGCCGCTCACCCCGAGGACCGGCCGCAACGTCTCGATGACGCTGACGGCCCTGCTCGTCCTCGCCGCGACCCTCACGGCGGCCCGGGTGGTCACCCGCCTGGTGAAGTCCGTGGCGCAGTCCCGGTCGGGCGTGGCCGGATCGGCGACGATCTTCGTCAACATCACCCGCGTCGTGGTCCTCGCCATGGGCTTCCTCGTCGTCCTGCAGACGCTCGGCGTCTCCATAGCCCCGATGCTCACGGCACTGGGCGTGGGCGGTCTCGCGGTGGCCCTTGCCTTGCAGGACACCCTGGCCAACCTCTTCGCGGGCGTCCACATCCTGGCCGCGAAGACGGTACAGCCGGGCGACTACATCCGGCTCAGCAGCGGCGAGGAGGGCTATGTCGTCGACATCAACTGGCGCAACACGGTGGTGCGTCAGCTGTCGAACAACCTCGTCATCATCCCGAACGCCCAGCTCGCCGGCACCAACATGACCAACTTCAGCCGCCCCGAGCAGGACCTGTCGATCATGGTCCAGGTCGGCGTCAGCTACGACAGCGACCTGGAGCAGGTCGAACGCGTCACGACCGAGGTCGTGGAGAGCGTCATGAAGGACGTCGACGGCGCCCTCCCCGACCACGAACCGGCCGTCCGCTTCCACACGTTCGGCGACTCGAGGATCAGCTTCACGGTGATCCTCGGCGTGGGCGAGTTCAGCGACCAGTACCGCATCAAGCACGAGTTCATCAAGCAGCTCCACCGGCGCTACCGCGCCGAGGGCATCCGGGTGCCCGCCCCCGTCAGGACGGTGAACGTGCAGCAGGGCGAGCTGCCGCCCGGCCTGATCCCGCACCAGCGCGAGGTCCCGACGCCGACGAAGTCGGTGCCGTAGCGGGCAGCGCCACGGCATCGGACGGTCCGCCGCCTCAGACGGAGAACTCGCGGATCACGGTGTTGCGGAAGACCGCCCTGCCGTCGACGGTGAACAGCGCGATCCCGGTGTCCGTGAGGTAGGGGAACGCCTCCATCGAGTGTGTGTAGCGGCCGTCGTCGAAGAACACCTCGACCGAGGTGCGGTCGACCAGGATCCGCAGGCCGATCTTGCGGGCCGACGGGTCGAACGGCGTCCTGCTCTCCTGCCAGTTGCCGGAGGTGTCGGGGTTGACGGCGCCCCTGCGGTTCACGAAGGCGTAGTCGCCGTAGACACCGGCGTCGATGTGGCGGCTGCCGTCGGCGGATCTGCGCAGCTGGACACCGGCGCCGGTGAGCTGGTCCCAGGTCACTTCGGTCGAGAGTTCGTAGGCGGTGCCCGTGTAGTTCAGGACAAGTTGCCCGTCGACCGTCAGGTCACCGAGGTTCACCGTGCGGGAGACGTGCTGGTCGAGGGCGCGCACGGGGCGTGACGCCAGGTAGTACGTGCCCGATACCGCGCGCCGCAGCGTCACCTCGCGGGTGATCGAGTCCGTGCCGTTGAAGCCGTCGGAGTCGATGGTGGGGGTGGTGTTCGGGTAGTCCCAGTTGTTGAGCCAGCCGATGGCGTAGCGGACTGTCGGGTCGACGGCGCCGTTCGCCGCGTGCTTCTCGAAGGTGACGGCGCCGTACCAGTCGAAGCCGTGGTCCAGCCACTGCGGGTCGGGCGCGTCCGGCGTGAAGGTGGTGCCGTCGAACTCCCCGGTCCAGTAGGCGTACGTGTTGGGCAGACCGGACGCCTTGCCGTTGGCGCTCACGGCGAGCACCCACTTCGCGGTGCCTTCGGCGGTGGTGACGCGGAACAGGTCGGGGCACTCCAGGACGCCGATGCCCTCCTTCACGAAGCCGCTGACGTACGTCCAGTCCTTCAGGTTCGTCGAGTGGTAGAAGCCGACCTTGGTGTGCTCGGCGAGCGTCATCACCCAGCGACCGCGCTCCTCGTCGCGGATGACCTTGGGGTCCCGGAAGTCCTTGACGCCCGGATTCGGTACGACGGGGTCGGTGCCGTGGTTGGTGAACGTGCGGCCTTTGTCGGTCGAGTACCAGAGGTACTGCGCCTGGGTGTTGGCCGTCTCGTCCGGCTCCATCGTGGCCAGGACGACGACCGCGCCCGCGCCGAAGCCCGCCGTGTTGTGGGTGTCCACCACCGGTGAGCCCGACCAGACATCGCCGTTGGGGGTGGTGTCCTTGGGTATGGCGATGCCGCGGTCCCTGAACGAGACGAGGTCGGGGCTTGTGGCCAGGCGCCAGGCGGTTCCCGTGGCGGTGCCGCCGCTGAGGTAGTCGGCGTTGTAGAGGTAGTAGTAGTGGTACTCGCCGTCGATCCAGACGGGCTTCTGCGGGTCGTTCTTCCACTGGTCGGGGACGGTGAAGTGGTACTCGGCGCGGTAACTGGCGCCCTGCTTCCCCGACTTGGCGGCCAGCGCGGACGCCGACCCCACCGGTACCGCGGCCAGCGCCGCGCCCACGGCACCGGCCCGGATCAGCGTCCTTCGGCTCATCTCACGCATCGTTGCCCGTCCCTCTCCCGGCGCATGACCCCGGTGGTCCGCGCTGGGTCAGGACTGTAGACCTAACACGTTAAAGGAGGGAAGGTTGTTGTCGACGGTGACTCAGGGTTGAAGCGGCATCGTGCGGCAGTTGGAGGCCGCGGCCTTGCCCGAGAGGCGGTCGGTGAGCCAGGAGATCGCGTCGCCCTGGTCGGTGATGAGAGGGACGAGGTGGTTGGTGAGGAGCTTGTCACCGAGGTTCGGCAGCTTGATGGCGTCGTAGGTGACGTCGGCGCCCTTGCGGCACCAGTCCACGGCGAGTTGCCTGGCCTGCGCGTGGGGAACGATGTCGTCCTGCACGCCGGTGGCAACGCGCACCGGGCCCGCGGCCTTGAGCCTGCCGATGCGCTGCTTGTCCAGGGCGGCCTTCGCCTTGGGCTCTGCGGCGATGATGTCGCCGATGGACTTGCCGTCGTTGGTCCACTTGTTGCTCTTGGTGAAGCCGAGGCCGAAGATCGCATCCCCGACACACATGGTCGACGCGTCCTTCAGGGCGGCCTTGCCCGTGGCGCTGATGTTCGCCTCGACGACGGCGCGCAGATCGGGGTCGGACTGGGCGAAGCCGTTGATCGACCAGGCGAGCGCACCGGCGAGCGCGCTGCCGTCGATGCCCTTCATGACGGAGGTCAGGTCCGCGGGCGGCGCGCCCGCGTAGGTTCCGGCGAGCGGGATCTCGGGAGCGTAGGAGGGCTGGAGTTCGGCGGCGGCCGCGCTGGCGCCGCCACCCTGGCTGTAGCCGTACAGGCCGGTGGGCGAGTCCGCGGTGACCGACGCCCCGGGCACCTTGCGGGCGGCACGGGCCGCGTCGAGCAGGGCGTGCCCCTGGTCGAGGCGGTTGACGTAGGTGTGCACGCGGTCGGTGGCACCGAGGCCGACGTAATCGGTGAGGACCACCGCCGCACCGGAGGCAAGGATCCGGTAGATGGCCAGGGCTTCGTAACCCACCGAAACCGTCTCACCGTTGAGGGTCAGCGGGTGCTGCAACGCGTACGAGGTCGCGCACTGGTCGCCCTGGCCCATGGTGCCCGAGGCCACCGCCACCACCGGGCGCGGCCCGGGCTTCTTCCAGGCGGCCGACGGCTCGATGTAGGCACCGGTGACGGCGACGGGCTGCCCTGCCGAGTCGGTGGACTTGTACATCAGGCGCGTCGCCGTACCCGGCATCGGCCGGCCGTCGAGGCCGGGGATGCTCAGCCCGAGCGGCAGGGCCTCGGTCCGGATCAACGCGCCGTTGGCGGCGGGCAGTTCGGCGGGCGGGTTGTAGAACGCGGGGATGGTGACCCCGCGGGAGACGACGGGCTCCGTACCGGCCGCGGCGGCCGGCACCGCCGACATGCCCACGCAGACGGCGCCGGCGACAGCACCGGCCAGCAGACGCAGACCGGCGGGGGCGGGGCGGCGGGCGGCCGTCGAAGGTGCGGCGGGGCGCTCGGAGTCGGTGATGCGGGTGGAACGGGTACGGGGGGCTCTTTCGCGGCTCATGGTCTGCTCCTCGGTCGTGGCGGGGTGGCGGTTGCGTCGGTTGTGCCGGGCTTTCGGTCGTATCGGGGGTGCCGGTCGTGGCTCAGATCAACGTGTCGATGTCGTACGAGGTGATGGCGTCCATCGCCCGTTCGGCCACGGCGGCGATGGTCATGGACGGGTTGCACGCTCCTGTCGTGCCGGGGATCAGTGCCCCGTCGAGTACGTAGAGGCCGCTCTGGCCCCGCACCCGCCCCTCCAGGTCGCACACCGCGCCCATGGGTGCGCCGCCCAGTGGGTGCCAGGTGCTGTTGACCAGGGAGTTGGTGTCCGTCAGGACCCCGAGGCCCTTGGACACCGCCTCGACCCGCCGCTGGATGTGCCGATGGCTTTCGGCGTCGCCGCCCTTGGGCCAGTGCAGGGACACGGAGTCCGTGGAGGCGTCGTAGCGCAGTCGGCCGCGGTCGGGGCTCACCCCGAAGCCGACCAGCATCGTCGTCCTTGCGTCGATGCCCAGGGGCGGGAGCGACGCCTGGATGATCGTGTTCGCGGTGGCGGGGTCCTCCCACGCCTTGCTGCCGAAGACCACCGGGCCGCCCTGCTCCGCCCCGAAGTCCTCCCGCAGGTTCGTCCACGCGTAGATGCGGTCGCCGTTGGTGCCCCACCCCTCGCCGATCCCGTCGGGCAGATCAGGGATGGCCCCGGTCGCCCCCGCGCGGACGAGGAGTTTGCCGGTGTTGACGCTGCCCGCCGCCATGACGAGGGCACGGGCGGTGAGGATCTTCTGTTCCCGCACGCGTCCCGCGTCATCGGTGCGGTCGACGCGCACCTCCCAGCGGCCGTCGGCGGCCCGTGCCACGGACGTGACGTTGTGGTGGGTCGCCACGGTGACTCTGCCCGTGGCCTCGGCCTGTCGCAGGTAGGTCACGTCGACGGAGCGTTTTCCGCCGTTGTTGACGCCGAGAGCGCAGTCCCCGTTCGTGTACGAGGGCTTCATATCGCCGCGCAGTTCGGCCAGGGCGTAGTCCCAGTCGATCGGCATCGGGATCTTTGAGAGGGCGTAACCGGCCTTCCGTACCCGCTCGGCGAAGACTCGCGCCGCGTAGTAGTGGGGCGTGCCGATCAGTTCATCGGGGGCCGTCGCCACCTGGAGCATCTTCGCGACCCGCGGATAGTGGATCCGGTTCATGCGGCCGTAGTCGAGCTTTTCGGGCAGCCAGGTGTTGAACACCGCCTCCGACGGCTGGAGCGTCATCCCTTGGTAGACGAGTGATCCGCCGCCGACCCCGGCGGCGCAGACGCTCAGGATGTTCTCGCCGAGGACGGGTTCGAGGAGGCCTGTGTACGGCGCGAAGTCCAGCGGAGTGCCGATCAGCCGCGCGAGAGGCCTGACGGCTTCCGGCAGAGTGCCGTACCAGAGCATCCGCTTGTCGAGCCCCGACACATGCGGGAAGGTCTCCGCGTTCGGGCCCGTCGGCCACCGCCGGCCGCGTTCCAGGACAGTGACCGGCACACCGGCCTGTGCGAGACGGAGCGCCGCCACGCCACCGCCGAAGCCCGAGCCGATGACGACGACCCTGTGTTCCTCCCGGGTCAGTCGCACGCGGGTCGGTGCGGCCGTTGCGGCGGTCGTCGGGAGGGCGCTCGTCGCCGCGAGTCCGGCGGCACCGGCGAGCAGGGCACGTCTGCTGGGCGTGGGCATGGGCGGCTCCTTGGCCGGGTTGAGGTGCCGGTGAGGTGGAGCGGCATGGCCGCTTTGACGCAGGCATGCCAAACCGCGACCCAGCGAGGTGCTGTTACTCGCTGGTCACTTACGGAAGAGTAAGTACGCGTGTCAGTCAGTGACAAGACGTCTGCATGCGTCATCTTCGAACGGCTTCGCTATGCTGCGGAGCCGGGAGCCCGGAATGCTGCGGAGCCGGGAGCCGGGAGCCCGGAGCCCGGAGACAGAAGGCGGTGGAGCGGGAGTGCGCCAGGCGCCATCCTCGGAACGAGGCCGGACGGCACCCACGGATGGCAGGCCGTCCCTCGCCGAACGGCGCAAGTCGGCCCTCCGCTTCGAGATCGCCGGCGAGGCTGTCCGCCTGTTCGCCTCGCAGGGCGTCACCGCCACTACAGGAGAGCAGATAGCCCAGGCCGTGGGGATCTCCGGCCGCACACTGTGGCGCCACTTCCCCACCAAGGAGAGCTGCGTACTTCCCTTGCTGGCGGCGGGACTTGATTTCGCCATGGACCAACTACGCCACTGGCCACCGGAGTTGAGCCTGCTCGACTTCTTCACCGAGACCTGCCGTAACGGTGAACTGCCCTCCGCCACCCCGGTCATCCTCGACCTGATCCGTATGACCTCCACCGATCCCGCCCTGCGCGCCGTCTGGCTCCAGGCCCACGACGACGCGCTTCCCGTCCTCGGCGAGTTCCTGGCCCGGCGATCGGGCGGCGACGCCGAAAGCCTCAGGGTGAAAGTGCACGCGGCGACCCTCAACGGCGCGCTGCGCGCGGCGGCGGAGGACTTCGCCCGGCGGTACGCGGATGATCCCGAGGCTTCGGACGGTGAGATCACCGCATGCCTCCTCGACGCCCTGCACGCGGCGTCGGATGGCCTGCCCTACTGAGGTTCCGCGGTCACGATCCGGCGCGCGGCGGCCCCACCGAAGCCCGCCGCACCACCGGGCACTCCAGGCGCCGCACCTCGGCGGCGGGAGGCGTCCCCGTCGCGATCGCCGTGAGCAGCAGTCGCGTCGCCGTCTCGCCCATCGCCCGGTGCGGCAGCGCGACCGTCGTCAGGGGCGGGGTGAGGAAGGCGGCCATGTGCTCCTGGTCGTCGTAGCCGACCAGGGAGAGGTCGCCGGGAACGTCAAGGCCGAGCCGGGCCGCGGCGTGCAGGACGCCCGCCGCGACCCGGTCGTTGTAGCAGACGATTCCCGTGGGGCGCTCCGCCGCGGGCACCCCGTCCAGGAGACGCGTCGCACCCTCGTAGCCCGCCGAGATCTCGCCGCCACCCCGTACGATCCTGTCCTTCCCCGCCCGCTCCCCCACCGTCCGCAGCGCGTCCCGGAAGCCGCGCAGGCGTTCCGCCGACGCGATGTCGTCCAGGCCGCCGACCAGGGCGATCCTGCGGTGGCCCGCGTCGAGCAGGAGCTTGGCCGCCGCCCGGCCGCCGGCCCGTTCGGCGGGGATCACGGCGGCAAGGGAGCCGTCGTCGGAGAGGCAGTTGGCGAGCACCGCGAAGGTGCGGTTCAGGCCCGCGGGGACGCTCGCGCCGCGCAGGGACATCGCGGCGTAGATGATGCCGTCCACCCGCCGGTCGAGGAGTTCGGCGACGGCCGCGTCCTCCTTGGCGGGGTCGCCGGTCGAGTCGACGGTCAGCACCAAGTGCTCGCTGTCCCATGCGGTTTGCATGGCGCCGCGCAGCAGCGCGCCCGCGAACGGCGACGAGGCGATGTGGTCGGTGACAAGCCCGATCACTGCCGTACGGCGACGGCGCAGACCACGGGCGACGGCGTTCGGCCGGTAGCCGAGCTGCTCCGCGGCCTTCCTGATCCGTTCCTGCGTCGCAGGCGACAGATTGCCCTCGGCACGGCCGTTGAAGACGAAGGAGACCGCCGTGTGGGAGACCCCGGCGAGGCGTGCGACATCCTTCGATGTCGGCCGCTCGGGCCTGCCCGCGTCCCCGCTCACGCTGTCGACGTCCCCCGCCCCCTTCGGTCCTCGCACCAGCTGGTCGGCCTCGAACAGCCGTACACAGCCCTGATCCGCGTCAGCCTATCCACGCCCCTGCCTCCCCACACGGCCGGAGGGTCCGGCGATACTGGCCGTGACGATTCCTGCCCCCGTCACGCACCAGGAGGACACGCGCCGTGAGCCGCCCCACCGCCCGCGATGTCGCCGAGCTTGCCGAGGTGTCGCGCGCCGCCGTGTCGTTCGTCTTCAGCGGGCGGGCCGCCGGGAACCTCTCCGCCGAGACCCAGGCGCGGATCAAGAAGGCCGCCGACCAGCTCGGTTACCGCCCGGACGAGGTGGCACGCTCGCTGCGCAGCCGACGCAGCGCGGTGCTCGGGCTGCTCAGCGACGAGATCGCGACGAGCCCGTTCGCGGGCCGCCTGGTGCTCGGCGCGATGGAGGCCGCCCGCGAGCGAGGGCATCAGGTACTCCTCCTGGAGTCCCGCCTCGACCCGGCCGCGGAGGCCGAAGCGGTCGCCGAGCTCCGCGCCCGGCGGGTGGACGGGATCGTGTACGCGGCGATGTCGATGCGCCGCACCGACGTCCCGCAGGGCATCACCCCGTCCGGTGCGGTGCTCGCCAACTGCCTTCCGCGCGAGCCCGGTTCGTACGCCTCCGTGGTGCCGGACGAGCGTGCGGGCGGGCGCTGCGCGGTGAACGTACTGATCGAGGCGGGGCACCGCGAGATCGCCCTCCTTGGCGGCTCGGCCGGAGACATCGCCGCGGCGGACCGCACGCGGGGCTTCCGCGACGGGCTGCGGGCCGCGGGGATCACGGCCCGCGAGGAGTGGGTGCTGCGGGCGGGCTGGCAGATCGACGAGGGGTACGCCGCCGCGCTCGGTGTGCTCGACCGGCCGGTCCGCCCGACCGGCGTGGTCTGCGCGAACGACCGGGTGGCCACGGGGGTGCTGCTGGCCGCGGCGCGCCTGGGAATCGACGTACCCACACAGTTGTCGGTGGTCGGCTACGACGACCAGGACCAGATGGCCGGCCATCTGGTCCCGGCGCTGACGACGGTCGCGCTTCCGCACCACGAGATGGGCGCGACGGCGGTGCGGATGCTGCTCGACGCGGCCGACGCGGGCACGGACGTCGACCCCACGCAGGCACGCCGTCTGACGTGCCCGGTGGTCATGCGGGACTCGGTGCGCCCGCCCGCTGACTGAGCCCGGAGCCACGGCCCCCGGTCGGCCGAGGGCGGGGTCCGTCGCAGAAAAGTTCCGGCGCCGCACCGTGATCCCGGCGTGGCGCCGGAACTTTTCCGCATGCGAAGCCGAATTCGGCGGCTCCGACTGAACTGGGCGGCTCCGACTGAACTGGGCGGATCCGCTGAACTTGGCGGATCCGCCGCGGGCTCCGGGCGCGCCGAACTTGGCGGATCCAGCTGAACTTGGCGGATCCAGCTCAACTTGCCGGATCCGCCACCCGCGCCGGGCGCGTCCGAGCCCTCGCCTCAGATGCCGCTCCCCCCGCTTCCCCTCTCCGCCGCCCAAGCCCGCACGCCCACCTCAGCCGCCCCCCGCACGACCGTCACCCCGTACCGCCCTTCGGGAGCCGGGTACACCTTCTCCGTGAGCATCGCCCGCTCGTCGGCGAACGCCTCCACCAGGGGGCCGTCCACCAGGACGCGCAGGTGGGAGCGGGTGCCGCCGGGCACCGTCGCTATCGCCTCCGGCGTTCGCGGCAGTGGGTGCGACGCCGTCGCCGGGGTGCCCGCGCGGTCGAGGACGACCGTGCCCCGGGTGGGGTTCACGCGGAGGGAGAGCGCGTCGCCGAGGGTCAGGACGACCTCCGTGTCGGGCTGCGTGACGCGGACGTCGAGTTCTATCTCGTACGCCGCCGGAAGTTCGGCGCCCACCGGCAGCACGGCACCCCGCAGCGCCGTCAACTCCCTTGCCGGGGCGAGGCGCAGGGTTCCGTCCGGGTGGACACCGATCTCGCGCGGGTGGGTGAGGCAGCCCGCCCAGCCCGCGGCCACCGACTCCTGCTCGGTGCGTGACTCCCAGCTCCAGCCCCACAGGAGGGTGCGGTCGTCCTCTACGAGGGTGGTGGGGGCGTAGAAGTCGCGGCCGTGGTCGAGCATCCCGCCGGTCGTCGGCGCGAAGCGCAACCCCCCGTCCACCGACCGCAGTTCGCCGATGAGATACGACGTCGTGTACGTGATGTCGTCGATCCAGAGCGAGAGAAGCAGCACCCAGCGGCCGTCCCCCGCGGGCACCAGCGCCGGGCACTCCCACGCCGTGGCGGGTCCCGCGTGCCGTGCCGCCACGGGGTCGGTGGCGTCGACGAGCGAACCCGCGTACGTCCACTCGGTGAGCGAGTCGACGCGGTAGAGCAGCACATCGCCGCCCTCCCCCGGCCCCGCCCCGCGGTGGCCCGCTCCGATCACCGCCCAGCGTTGGCCCTCGTACGAGAAGAGGTACGGATCGCGGAAGGCGATGAGGTCGAGGCCGGGCGGCGGTCCCGCGACCACCGGCTCGGGCTCCGCCTTCAGTTGGGTGAGCGTGTCGTCCGTGGCGCGGGCCAGCATGACGGAGCCGATGCCGTCGTCGCGCTCCATGCCGGTGTAGACCGCGGTCGGCACCCCCTCGTCGACGGCCGCGCAGCCGGACCAGGCGCCGCCCGCGTCCCTGCCGCCGGGTGTCGGCGCGAGCGCGATGCCGTGGTCGGTCCAGCGCACGAGGTCGGGGCTCGAAGCGTGCCCCCAGTGGATGTCGCCCCAGACCGCGGCGCGGGGGTTGTGCTGGAAGAAGAGGTGGTAGCGGCCTTCGTGAAAGAGCGGGCCGTTGGGGTCGTTGCACCATCCTCCCGCGGCAGGCCGTACGTGGTGGACGGGGGCGTTCCTGTCGACCATGGGTGAGTTCACTTCCTTGTCGGGGAACCTCTTGTTTTTCGGAACCTAACACGTGATAGTTGTGCCGCCCTAGCACGTGTTAGGGAAGCAGTGTCAGCATCATGAGCAGGCACCGAGTGGGACACCGCGGTGCCCAGCGCAAGGGAGCGCCCATGACGACCCAGAAGAGCCCGGCCGCGCAAGCCGCGGGGATGAGCAGGCGCCGCCTGAACTTCACCCTGATCAGTGCGGCCCTGTTCATGTTCTTCGTGACCTGGTCGCTGTCCTGGTCACTGTTCTCCATCTGGCTCACCCAGGACATCGGCCTGAGCGCGGGCCGCAGTTCGCTGGTGATCAGCGCCAACGCCATCGGCTGTCTGGTGACCATGCCGGTCTACGGCTTCCTCCAGGACCGCCTCGGCCTGCGCAAGAACCTCCTGTACTGGATCGGCGGCCTGATGCTGCTGGTCGGGCCGGTCTACATCTACGTATACGGCCCGCTCCTGAAGTCCCACTTCGCCATCGGCCTGATCGTCGGCTCCGCCTACCTCGCCATGGCCTTCGCGGTCGCCGTCGCCACCCTGGAGAGCTACGCGGAGCGCCTCGGCCGCTTCCACGGCTTCGAGTTCGGCCGGGCCCGGATGTTCGGCTCCCTGGGCTGGGCCGCGGCGACGTTCTTCGCGGGGCGCCTCTTCAACATCGACCCCGACCTGAACTTCTGGGCCGCGTCCGTCGCCGCCGCCGTCTTCGTCGCGCTCCTCGTGGCGATCCGGGTGACCGACGGGCGGCGCGCCGAGGCCGTCGACCACGCGGCGTCCTCCGTCTCGGTCGGCGACGTGAAGTCACTCCTGAAGTACCCGGCGTTCTGGGGCCTGTTGCTGTTCGTGGTCGCGGTGACGGCGACGTACAACACGTACGACGCGATGTTCCCCTCGTACTTCGCCTCGCTCTTCTCCACCACGTCCGAGGGCAACCGGATGTACAGCGACCTGAACTCCGTCCAGGTCTTCCTGGAGGCCGGCGGCATGGCGCTCGCGCCGTTCCTGGTCAACCGGCTCGGCCCGAAGAGGTCACTACTCGTCTCCGGCTGCGTGATGGCGACCAGGATCTGTCTGTCCGGCCTGGTCACCGACCCGGTCGCGATCTCGGCGGTGAAGCTCCTGCACGCGGTCGAGCTGCCGATCATGCTGATCGCCATCTTCAAGTACATCAACCGGCATTTCGAGCCCCGGCTCTCGTCCTCGATCTACCTGGTCGGCTTCCAACTGGCGACGCAGCTCGGCGCGGCGGTCATCTCGCCGCTGGCGGGCGTCGGTTACGACAGCCTCGGCTACGCCCACACGTACCTGATCATGTCCGCCTTCGTGGCCGCCTTCACCCTCATCTCGGTCTTCACGCTGCGGACCGACGGGAAGGGCCTGCCCGAACCCGAATCCCTGCCCACGCTCGACCCGGAGCCCGCCGCCCCGGTGCCGGAAACGGTTGTTTGACAGAGCCCGCACACGCAGATCATGATTCCATTAATTGTTTAATGGAATCGAGAGAGGTGTGCCGGTGGATTCGACCCCCGCGCTCGAGGCCCGCGGCCTCGGCAAGCGCTACCGCCGCGGCTGGGCGCTGCGTGACTGTTCCTTCCGGCTGCCCGCCGGGCGGATCTGCGGTCTCGTCGGCCCCAACGGCGCAGGAAAGAGCACCCTGTTGGGCCTCGCGACCCGGCTGGTGAAGCCGACCGAGGGCGAACTGCGCGTCTTCGGGGTGCCGGTGGAGGAGACCGCCGCGATGCCCCGGTACGCGTTCCTCTCTCAGGACAAGCCGCTGTTCAAGCGGTTCACGGTGGCCGAGACCCTGCGGATGGGCCGCGAGCTCAACCCCGGCTGGGACATGGACGCCGCCGAGCGGATCGTGCGCGCCGGCAACGTCCCCATGGGAGCCAAGGTCGGCACGCTCTCCGGGGGCCAGCGCACCCGCGTGGCGTTCGCCCTCGCCTTCGGCAAGCGGCCCGATCTGCTGCTGCTCGACGAGCCGATGGCCGATCTCGACCCGCTGGCCCGCGACGAGATGAGTTCGCTGCTGATGTCGGAGGCCGTGGAGCACGGCACGACGGTGGTGATGTCCTCCCACATGCTGGCCGAGCTGGAGGACATGTGCGACTACCTCCTGGTCGTCGCGGAGGGCCGGATCCGGCTGGCGGGCGACACCGATGAGCTGGTCCCTGCCCACGCCTTGGTGACCGGGCTCGCCCCCGACGGCACGCCGCCCGCGGACCTCGCACCGCACACCGTGGTCGAATTCCGGGCCCAGGGCCGCCAGTTCCGCGCCCTCCTGCGCCCCCATGGCCCACTGGCCCCGGACTGGGAGGTCTCCGAGCCGAGCATGGAGGAGGTCCTGCTCGCCCACCTCCGCTCGCCGGACGCGGAACCGCTGTTCACGCAGGACGCCCGTATCGAGGCGGAAGGAACCGTCGCCGCATGAGCACCACCCTCCCCGAGAAGCCGCGCACCGGGCAGTCCCCCAGGAAGCCGGGGCTGCTGCACGGGGTCACCTGGCTCGTCGTACGCCAGCACCGCACCGCGCTGTGGGTCATCGGCGCCGCGACCCTGGTCGGCGCCGCCATGATCGTCCACCAGCGCGGCGAGATGGCCGCCATGCTGGAGCGGCTCGGTTGGCCCGAGAAGGACGTCATCCTGCCCTCCACCCCCCAGGGCTACCGGTACATCTCGCAGGCCCTGGGCGCCCTGCCCATCGTCCTCGGTGTCCTCCTCGGCGCACCGCTGATCGCGGGCGACCAGGAGCACGGCACCGCGCAGTTGGTCACCACCCAGTCGGTGCCGCGCCGCCGGTGGCTCGCGGCGAAGCTGGGCTGGTGCCTCGCACTGGTCCTGGCGTCCACCGCGGTGCTCGCCGCGCTGTTCACCTGGTGGTGGGAGCCCTACCGCGAGTTCATCCCCTCCGACTTCATGCAGAGCGAGGTGTTCGACAACACGGGGCCGATGCCCACGGCGCTCTCCCTCTTCCTCACCACCGCGGGCATCGCGATCGGCATGCTGCTGCGCCGGACCCTTCCGGCGATGATGACGACGTTCCTCTTCGCCCTCGTCGTGACGGTGGCCTTCGGTGAGTTCCGCGACCGCCTCGCCACTCCGCGTCTGATCACCTACCCGCTGAACGGCGACGCGCCCGCCTTCCTCGACCACGCCGTGGAGACCGACCGGTGGATCAGCAGCGCCGACGGACAGCTCTTCGGGTGGGGCACCTGCGCCGAACAGACCGAGAAGGCCAGTGACGCCTGCGTCAAGGAGCACGGCATCGTCAACAACGTGGTCGAGTACTTCGGCTACGACCAGCTGCCCGGCATGCAGTGGACCGCCGCCGCCCTGCTGCTCGGCGGCACCGCCGTCGTGGCGGTCTTCATCCTGTGGTGGACGACGCGACGGCCCCTGTAGGACCACCGGTGACGGTGAGTACGTAAAGTATCGGCAGGCGAGCAGAGGGTGGAGACAGTGGTCGAATTCCGTATCGACCGGCGTAGCGGCGTGGCCACGTATCTCCAGATCGTGCGGCAGGTCGAACAGGCCCTGCGCATGGGCGCGTTGGTGGAGGGCGACCGGCTGCCCACCGCGGCCCAGGTCGCAGCGGCCACCAAGGTCAACCCGAACACGACCCTCAAGGCGTACCGGGAGCTGGAGCGCGCGGGTCTCGCCGAGGTCCGCCAGGGTGCGGGCACCTTCATCACCCGCTCCCTCGCGCGCCCCCAGGCGGGTCCTGACTCGCCGCTTCAGACCGCGCTCGCGGAGTGGATGGCCCAGGCGCGGTCGGCGGGGCTGACCGGACAGGACGTGACGGCGCTGTTCGAGGCGGTACACGCGGTCACGTTCCAGGGGGACGCGGTCGGCTGAGGCCGCCCCTGCGGGACCGCGGTCGGCTGCTGAGCCCCCGGGTAGGGGTCCGCACTCGACAAACCCCATAAGCAACCGCTTAGTATCGGGTGTGCGGGGCTCCCTGCCCCGGGATCGGTACCGCCGCCGTCACCGCATGGAGAATCCGCATGGCATCCCTCCTCCTGTCCCGTCGTGATCTTGAGTTTCTGCTGTACGAGTGGCTCGACGTGCCCTCGCTCACCGCGAGGGAGCGGTACGCGGACCACTCCCGCGAGACCTTCGACGCCGCCCTGGAGCTGAGCGAGCAGATCGCCACGCGCCACTTCGCCCCGCACAACAAGAAGAACGACGCCCAGGAGCCCACCTTCGACGGGGAGCGCGTACACGTCATCCCCGAGGTGAAGGAGGCGCTGCGGGTCTTCGGGGACTCGGGGCTGCTCGCGAGCGCCATGGATTACGAGATCGGCGGCGGTCAGCTGCCCGCCGTGGTGGCCCAGGCCTGCTTCGCCTGGTTCCAGGCGGCGAACGTGGGCACGGCCGCGTACCCCTTCCTCACCATGGGCAACGCCAATCTGCTCCTCGCGCACGCCTCGAAGGAACAGATCGACACCTACGTACGCCCCATGGTGGAAGGCCGCTTCCTGGGGACGATGTGCCTGTCGGAGCCGCAGGCCGGTTCCTCGCTCGCCGATGTGCGCACGCGGGCCGAGGCCCAGGAGGACGGGACGTACCGCCTCTTCGGGAACAAGATGTGGATCTCCGGCGGCGAGCACGATCTTTCGGAGAACATCGTGCATCTGGTGCTCGCCCGCATTCCCGGCGGCCCGCCCGGCGTGAAGGGGCTCTCGCTCTTCATCGTGCCCAAGGTGCTCGTCGGCGACGACGGGGCGCTCGGCGAGCGCAATGACGTCGTGCTGGCCGGCCTCAACCACAAGATGGGGTATCGCGGCACCACGAACACGCTGCTCAACTTCGGCGAGGGCGCCCACCGGCCCGGCGGTGAGCCCGGCGCGGTCGGCCATCTCATCGGGGAGGCCCACCACGGCCTCGCGTACATGTTCCACATGATGAACGAGGCCCGGGTCGGCGTCGGCCTCGGCGCCACCGCGCTCGGCTACACCGGCTATCTGCATGCCCTGGACTACGCGCGCACCCGCCCGCAGGGCCGCCCGCTGACCGCGAAGGATCCGGCGTCGTCGCAGGTCCCGATCATCGGGCACGCCGACGTGCGCAGGATGCTGCTCGCCCAGAAGGCGTACGTGGAGGGCGCGATGGCGCTCAATCTGTTCTGCGGGCGGCTGCTCGACGAGCAGCAGACGGGCACATCGCCCGAGGCGCGTTCCGAGGCCAAGCTGCTGCTCGACGTGCTCACGCCCATCGCCAAGAGCTGGCCCTCGCAGTGGTGTCTTGAGGCGAACAGTCTGGCGATCCAGGTGCACGGCGGTTACGGCTACACGCGTGAGTACAACGTCGAGCAGTTCTACCGCGACAACCGCCTCAATCCCATCCACGAGGGCACGCACGGCATCCACGGCCTCGATCTGCTCGGCCGCAAGGTGATCATGGACAGCGGCGCGGGGCTCCGGCTGCTCGTCGGGCGGATCGCGGAGACGACCGCCCGTGCCGCACGGGCGGGCGGGGAGGCGGCCGAGTACGCGGCGGCGCTCGACGCGGCGGCGGCGCGCGCGGTGGCCGTGACCCAGCGGCTCTGGTCGACCGGCGACCCGGCGACCGCCCTGGCCAACGCCAGCGTCTACCTGGAAGCCGTCGGTCATGTCGTCGTCGCCTGGATGTGGCTGGAGCAGCTCCTCGCGGCGGCGCCCGGCACCGAGCCCGTGCACGAGGGCAAGCGCGGTGCGTGCCGCTACTTCTTCCGCCACGAACTGCCCAAGACCGAGGCCCAGTTCACGCTGCTCGAAAGCCTGGACCGGACGGCCGTGGAGCTGGCGGACGACGCCTTCTGACCCAGAGCAGCAGGGCCACCGAGCACACCGCTGCGAACGCGCACCACGTCGAGATGTACTCCTGGCGCCACAGCACCAGACAGACCGCGGCCCCGCAGGCGACCAGGACGCCGAACAGGACGAGGCCGCGGTCGCCGGACAGGAGCAGGGAGCCGATGGTGGCGAAGAGGTAACCGGCCACGATCAGCTCCGGCTGCGGCAGGCCCAGGGAGTAGCCGACCGTGTGGCCGCGGATCTCGGCGCTCACGGTGCGGGTCGCCAGGGAGTACGCGAGCGCTGCCGCTGTCGCCATGCCCGCGGCCAGCGGGATCAGCAGCCGGCGGCGGGCGCTGGGTGGAGCGGCGCACAGGACGCCCGCCGGGACCCACAGGGCGAGCAGCGGCATGGCGATCACCGCCCAGGCGACGGTGGCGGGGCCCGTGCCGCCGTCGTCGTGCCAGACCGTGGACTCGATGATCTGGTGGGCGCCGAGGAGGAGCGGAAGCGCGGCAAGCGGCAGGTCACGGGGGCGCCGGGCGGCGAGGGCCACACAGGCGGCCCCCAAGGCGGCGATGCCCGTGCCCGCCACGAGATCGGCCGTCGCGCTCCAGCACATGGCGGCCACGCTATGGCCGTCTTGGTGCGGGAGCGCGTCGGGACGGTCCTTCAGGGTTACGCGGGGTCTGCCGAGGCAGACATACGGAGTCAGGCCAGGTCTGTCGAGGCGGGCTCGATGTTCTGGTTCAGGCGGAAGACGTTGTCCGGGTCGTACGTGGCCTTGACGCGCGCCAGCCGTGCGTAGTTGTCGCGGTAGCTGGCCCGGACGCGTTCCTGCCCCTCGTCCATCATCATGTTCACGTAGGCGCCGCCCGCCGAGTACGGGTGCAGGGCGTCGAAGTAGTCGACGGTCCAGCGCTTGACGAGGGCGGTATTGGCCGGGTCTGCGTCCACTCCCGCGTAGACGCAGGCCCAGCGTGCGCCGCGGTAGCTCCACGCCGTGTCGGTGGAGCTGGGGTCGTGAGCGGCGCCGTCGATGGGATAGAGGTGCATCGTCGACTTCCAGGTCGGCACATCGGGGCCGAACTTGGCGTGCAGGGCGATGGCGTCGTCCGGGATCTCGTCCACGAAGTCGGCCCGCCAGTACCACTGGTCGCCGGGCGGGTAGAGCCCGTCGAACATCGACTGCAGCATGGGGTGCGGCATCGGCCCGACGGCGTGCAGGAGCGGCGCTGGCAGCGCGTCCAGCAGGGGCGCCATGGCGAGGGCAGCCGCGTCGGGGTCCTCGGTGGTGTGGCACCACACGATGCCTGCGACCTTCCGCAGGTGCAGGGTCTCGGGGAAGGGCGGGGCCGGGGGCACGGTGCCGAACATGAAGAAGCCGTTCGCCGCACGGGAAGCCCGCGGCAGGAAGTCGCGGTAGGCGGCGAGGACTTCGGCGCCCTGCTCGGCGGGCCAGAAGGTGGGGCCCGCGACAACCGTGCTCAGCTCGTGAAGCCGGAAGAGGAATGAGGTGACGACGCCGAAGTTGCCGCCGCCTCCGCGGATCGCCCAGTAGAGGTCGCTGTTCTCGTCGGTGCTCGCCCGCACCGTGCGGCCGTCGGCGAGGACGAGGTCGGCCTCCAGAAGGTTGTCGATGCTCAGGCCGAACCTGCGGGTGAGGTGGCCGAGGCCGCCGCCGAGGGTGAGGCCGCCGACACCGGTCGTGGAGATGATGCCGCTTGGTGTGGCCAGGCCGTGTTCGTGCGTGGCGCTGTCCACCTCGCCCCATACGCAGCCGCCGCCGACACGCACGGTGCGGGCCCGGGGATCGACGTCGACCGCCTTGAGCGGGGACAGGTCGGCGACCACACCGCCGTCGACGGTGCCGAGGCCCGCTCCGTGGTGGCCGCCGCCGCGGACCGCGAGCGGCAGGCCGTGCGCGCGGGCGAAGCCGATGACGCGGGACACGTCGTGGGCGTCGGTACAGCGGGCGACGAGTGCGGGGCGCTTGTCGGCCATCGCGTTGTAGACGGCGCGTGCCTCTTCGTAGGCGGAGTCGTCAGGGCCGATCAACTGCCCCTTGAATCCAGCTAGTTCACTGTGAGCGGCCTGTGCGGGCGTCATGGACATGTACTCCCCCGTGGTGGATCGTCGCATCGGAACCTGATGGGCGCGTTTCCTGTCTGACCGCCCGTTCTAGTGCCGCCGAGGACGCCCCGGTATCCGTGCCCGCCACCCACCTCGCGTCCGGCACCTACCTACTTTTCGTGGCCTGCTTCCATCCCCCACTGAGCGGCGCGGGCGACGACATCGCGCCGGGTGCGGGCGCCGAGCTTCTCCAGGACCGCGCGGACATGATTGTCGACCGTGCGCACGGACAGCACGAGCCGCCCCGCTATCTCGGCATTGGTCAGGCCCTCCGCGAGGAGCAGTCCGACCTCCAGCTGGCGGCCCGTGAGGCCCGCGGGGTTACGGCGGGTCGCCGCGTGCGGGCCGCGCGGGATCCTGGCGACGCCGAGGGCGCGAAGGTCGGTGCGGACGATCCGGGCGAGGGGTTCGGCGCCCAGCTCGTCGAGTCCGGCGAGCGCGGTGAGCTTGTCCGCCGGGTCCGGGCTCTCGGCGAGGGCGGCGGCGTACTCGTAGGGGCAGCCCGCCGCCCGCCAGGCGTCGGCGGCGGGCCGCCACTGTCCGGCCGCCTGGAGTGCGTACGGATGGTCCGAGCCGTCCGCGGGGACGGGGTGCCCCGACTTGGCGAGCCAGTGGCCGAGCTCCGCGCGGTAGGGCGTCGCGGCCAGGTCACGCGCCTGTGCGTACAGGGGGCCGACGGCGGCGATCACCGCCGGGTGGTCGCCGCGCAGCCAGGCGGACTCCGCGCGGGCCGCCGCGACCGGGCCCGTGCGCTGCAGCTCGCGTGTCCGCGCGGCGATCTCCCAGGCACGTACGAGGAGTTCGTCGCCGCCCGGTACGCCGCTGCGGATCCTTACCCGTGCCAGGACGGTCAGCGCGGGGCAGCGGGCGGGCGGGAACTCGTCCACGTCACCGGACTCGGCACTCCGCTCGGCCTCGCTCCAGGCTCCCGCCGCGAACTGCCGCAGTGCGAGCTCCACTTGGAGGTAGCGCAGGAAACCAAGGTGCTCCGTGCGGTCCGCGAACTCCATGGCGGGCGCCAGGAAGCGGTCGGCCTCCGCGAACCGGAGGTTTTCGAGCAGCGTCCAGATGAGGTTGGCGTAGGCGCGGCAGGCGTGCTCGGCCTCGCCCGCCTCCAGCGCCACCGCGAGGCTCTCCTCCAACTGCGGCCGTCCCAGCGGGTCTCCGTCCCGCCAGCGTGCCGTGCCCACGTTGTTCAGCGCGTGCGCGAGGATCGCCGCGTCGCCGGTCCGCCGGGCCAGCGTGATGGCGCGCTCGCCGTAGCCGATGGCTTCGGCGTACCGGTCGGAGAGCATGCGGAGCTGGGAGGTATTGCTGAGCGCCAGCGCCAACAGCCGCTCGTCCCCGGCCTTTTCGAGTACGTCGATGGCTTCCCTGGCCGCTTCCTGCGCCGCGTCCGCGTCCCCCGCCCACCAGTGGATCCGGGAGAGCCAGCGCAGATCCGCGCCGAGCTCCCGCAGGTCGCCGAGTGATCTGCGCAGGGCGACGGCTTCGCGCTGGGCGCCGACGGCGGCCGGGGAGTCGGCGATGGTGTAGCTCTCCACCGCGAACCGCTCAAGCAGGGCGGCGAGTTCGGCCGGGCCGTAGCGCTGCCGCTGCCGCAGGACGAGCCGGAGCTGGGCGGCTGCCTCGCGGTGCGCTCCGGTGCGTGCGGCGTCCCTGGCCGCGTCGGGTCCGTACCGCGCGATGGCGTCCTGGTCGCCTGCCTCGGCGGCGTGGTGGACGATGCGGGAGAAGTCGGATCCGGGCTGCGCGACAAGCACCGCGAGGACCTTGCGGTTGAGCTCGATGCGGCGCGCCGCGGGCAGCGAGTCGGCGATGGCCCGGCGGATGATCTCGTGCCGGAACACCACGCGCTCCGGGGTGACGACGAGCAGGCCGCGCCGTTCCGCCGCCGTCAACTGGCCGACGCCGTACGGCAGGAGCGCGTCGGCCAGGGCGCGCTCGACCGCCGTCGGGACCACGGCGAGCTGTTCGAGCGCGTCGCGTGCGGTGTCGTCGAGGCCGGGCAGCCGGGCCAGGACGGCGTCGACCACGGTCGGCGGCACGTCACCGGTGGCGCCCGCCGCGACGACTTCGGCTACGTAGAAGGGGTTGCCCGACGTCGCGGCGTACACCTGCGCCGGATCGAGGCGGCCGGCGGCGCTGAGGGTGCGTACGGCGTCCCGGGACAGCCGGGGCAGGGGGACGCGGTGCACGCGGGCGGCTCGCGACACCTGGCCCAGGAGGTGGCGCAAGGGGTGCTCGCGGGTCAACTCGTCGTCCCGGTAGGTCAGCACAAGGACCATGGGCATCCGGTCCACGCGGCGTACGAGGAACCGCAACGCGTCGAGCGAGGCCTCGTCCGCCCAGTGCACGTCCTCTACGACCAGGACCGCCGGCTGGGCCGGTCCGGCGAACTCGGCCCGCAGCGCGTCGTACACCCGCTGCCGGTCGCCGCCCTCGGTCACCGCCCGCGCCAGCTCGTCCCGCACGCTGCCGACGAGGTCACGGAACGGGCCCAGCGGGCGCCGCGTCGCAAGGTCGTCGCACTGCCCGACCAGCACCCTGACCTGCGCGGACAGCGCGCCCGGCAGCGCGTTCACGAGGCTCGACTTGCCGATCCCCGCCTCACCGAAGACGAGCGCCACCGAACCCGCGCCGTCGACCGCTTCCCCGGCGGCGGCGGTCAGTTGGGCCAGCTCAATCTCCCGTTCGAGGATCCCCCCGTCCACCCGGGGATTCTCCCACGCGGCCGGCCGCTTCCGAGGGCCGGGGGGGGGGGGGGGGGGCCCCCGGCGCGGGCGCCCCCCCCCCCCCCCCCCCCCCCCCCCCCCCCACCCCCCCCCCCCCGCGCCCCCCCCCCCCCCCCCCCCCCCCCCCCCCAACACCCCCCCCCCCCCCCCCCCCCCCCCCCCCCCCCCA
>NZ_JBICXP010000011.1:0-191071 GCF_043200355.1 Streptomyces sp. NPDC048436 | reverse complement strand
CCGCTGGTGGCGCACTCGGACGACGGGATCGTGCGGCTGCCGACGGGGGCGCAGTGGCAGACCGTGGTCAAGTCACCGCAGGCGCTGACCGATCCTCCGCACGGCCCTCGGACCCGCCCAGATCCACGCCTCGTAGGGCCCCACCCACAGTGACATGGGTAAAGCGCGTACGCTGGTGTCATCGATCGCAGGATGATCGCCCACCACCCCCTTGCCAGGAGGACGCATGACCACGGCGCCGCAGACCGCGCGCACCCCCCACGCACTCGACCGGCCCTTCGGCGTCGGCGGCCTCACCCTGCCCAACCGCATCGTGATGGCGCCCATGACCAGGGAGTTCTCGCCGGGCGGCGTGCCGGGCGCCGACGTCGCGGAGTACTACGCCCGCCGGGCCGCCGCCGGTGTCGGCCTGATCATCACCGAGGGGACGTACGTCGGACACGCCTCGGCCGGTACGAGCGACCGGGTCCCGCGTTTCTACGGGGACGACGCCCTTGAGGGCTGGCGCAAGGTGGTCGACGCCGTGCACGGCGCGGGCGGGAAGATCATTCCGCAGCTCTGGCACGTCGGCGTCACGCGCGACGAGGGCAAGGGCCCGGTGCCGTCCGCTCCCCCGGCCGGCCCCTCGGGGATCGACCTCGACGGGCAGCCGAAGGGCAGCGCGCTGACGGCCGACGACCTCGACGACGTGATCCGGGCGTTCGCCGATGCCGCCGCGGCGGCTGAGCGCATCGGGTTCGACGGCGTCGAGCTGCACGGCGCGCACGGCTATCTGATCGACCAGTTCCTCTGGGAGCGCACCAACCGGCGCACGGACGGGTACGGCGGAGACATCGAGGCGCGCACCCGCTTCGCCGCCGAGATCGTCGCGGCCGTGCGCGCCGCCGTCTCGCCCGACTTCCCCGTCTTCTTCCGGCTCTCCCAGTGGAAGGGCGGTGTCTACGACGCCAAGCTCGCCGAGTCCCCCGAGGAGCTTGAGCGCCTGCTCACCCCGCTGGTGACCGCGGGCGTGGACGTGCTGCACGCCTCCACCCGCCGCTACTGGCTGCCCGAGTTCGAAGGCAGCGACCTCAACCTCGCGGGCTGGGTCAAGAAGGTGTCCGGGAAGCCGGTGGTCACCGTGGGCTCGGTCGGCCTCGACCAGGAGTTCATCGGACCGCAGGGCTGGGCCGTGCCGTCCGCCTCCACGGGCATCGAGCCGCTCATCGACCGCCTGGAGCGGGACGAGTTCGACCTGGTGGCGGTGGGGCGCGCCCTCATCGCCGACCCCGAGTGGGCTGCCAAGGCGCTCGAGGGCCGGCTCGGCGACGCGCTGCCCTTCGACAAGTCGCTGCTGGGGAGCCTGGCCTGAGCGACGGCCGGCCGAGTCGGCCGAGTCAGTCGAGTACGGTCCCGGCCCGCCCGGGGCCGTACTCACGGGCGTCCGCGGCCATCGACAGGACGACGGAGGCTAACCGCATACGCTGCTGTCGCCCACGGTCGCGTACGATATGCCCATGACCTGGCCTGCCACCGAGCGCTACTTCCCCACCGCCGTTCCCGGCGGCCTGGGGCTCGTGCAGGACATCCTGAACACCGCGCCGTCCTGCGGTGCGGACGAAGCCGATCTCCTCGGGGACGTGAGCGCCGCGCAGGGCTGGGTCTCCGTGGCGCTGCCCACGTGGGCCGAGCGGACGGGGCGTACGGCGGTGCGGCTCACGCTCACCGCCGAGGACCTGCCCAAGCTGCGGCAGCTGCGCGAGCAGTTGCGCCGGGCCCTCGTCTCACGGTGCGGTGCCGCTGACGGCGAGACGGCGCGCTACACCTCGTGCGCCCTCCAGGTCAGCCTGCACGGCGATGCCGCCCTGACCGCCGAGCCCGAGGGCGAGGGCTGGCGCTGGCTGACGTCCGCCGTCCTGTGCGAGGCGCTGCTCGCCCAGACGACGGGAGAGTGGCGGCGCCTGAAGATCTGCCGCAACGAACGCTGCGCCACGGCGTTCTACGACCGTTCCCGCAACAACAGCGGCGTCTGGCACTCCACGCGCGGCTGCGGAAACGCCGCGAACCTGCGGGCCTCGCGCCGGCGACGGCGCGCGGAAGCGGGCGCCGATGCTGAACCGACGCCGGGCGGCCAGGCATGACGCCACAGCCTCCGCGCCCGCGCGCCGAAGCGGCAGGAAGCACCGCGCCGACGCGGATACTCGACTGGGAGCACCCGCGGGTGGCCGAACTCATCCGAAGCGTCGCAGGCGGCCACGGGGCAGCCCACCGCGACCAGTTGGACACCTTGCGCCGTGCGCACGGGCGGATCGCCGCCACCGTGCGGCCGGTGTACTCGGTGCAGGACGAACGGCCGGTGTCGGACGTGCTGCGGCGCGGCCGGGGTTCGTGCAGCCAGCGGCTTGCGATCCTCGAAGCCGTGGCACGGGCGACGGGCGTGGCCACCCGCGTACGCGGCCTCCTCGTGGACGGAGCGTTCTGGCATCCCCGCTTCCCGCACCTGAGGCGGCTCGTCCCGGAGCAGGTACTGCTGGCCTGGCCGGAGTTCCACGTCCACCGTCCAACCGCCCCCTGGCTCCCGGTCTCCGAACTCTTCGGCGGCCTGGAGGAGTTGAGCGAGCGCCGCGCATCCGGCTTCACCAACGCGGGCGCGGAGACCCTCTTCGAGGCGCTGTCCCGGACGGCGGTCGACTGGGACGGCGCGACGGCCTGCGCGGCCGACGCGGTGTCCTGCGACCTCTCGGCCCACGTCCTCGCGGACCTCGGCCACTTCGACTCACGCGACGCCCTCTTCACCCACCACGGCCAGACCCTGTGCGGTCCGGCACGCTGGATGGCAGAACCGGTACTCGGCCGCCGCTCAGCAGGCACCCGCTTCCCTGCCACACAGCCCGGCTGATTCCGGACACCGCCGCCGGCCTCATCCCCCGTACTCCACCAAGCTGGTGGGTGTCACGACGCGTCGCGCCGGGGCGGGTGCCGGTCCGTTGGCGGAAGCGGGATTCCTCGCCCGCATCCGGTCCGCCAGGAGTCGGCCCGCCGTCCGGCCGAGTTCGTCGCTGTCGTAGGTGACGAGGGTGAGCGGGAGGCCGAGCGCGTCGGCCAGTTCGAAGTTGTCGAACCCCGCCAGCGCGGTGTCGCCGCCTGTCGTCCGCCCGGCGCGAATGGCTCGGAACGCTCCTATCGTGTTCCGGTTGTTGGAGCAGAACAGCGCGGTGGGCGGCTCGGGCAGTGCGAGGAGTTCCCGCGCGGCGCGCTCCGCTTCGTGTGGTTCCGTCTGGCCTTGTCGTACGAGGCTTTCGTCGAGCGGGAGGCCCGCGGCGGCAAGCGCGGCGGCGTATCCGCGCAGGCGCTCCGTTCCGGTGTAGACGGCGGGCGGCGAGCCGAGGAAGCCGATTCTGCGGTGGCCGCGGGCGATCAGCCGGGCGGTGGCGTCGCGGGCCCCGCCGAAGTCGTCGACCAGAACGCAGTCGGCCTCGAACCCCTCGGGCGGCCGGCTGGCAAGGACCACGGGGACGCCGTCGGAAGCCGCCGCCGCGAGATGGCGCTGGTCGGCCGCCGCCGGGACGGCGATGATCCCGTCGACCCGGCGTGCCACCAGGTCGGCGACGAGTGAACGCTCGCTGTCCAGGTCCTGCCCGGTGTTCCCGATGACCGTCTTGAGCCCGTCGGCCGCGATGACGGAGTCAACTCCGAGGGCCAGGCGCGAGTAGAAGGGGTTGGCCAGGTTGGTGACGACGAGCCCGACCAGGCCGGTGCCCCGACCGAGGCGCAGGCTGCGGGCCACTTCGTTGGGCCGGTAGCCGAGTTCCGAAGCCGCGGCGCGGACACGGTCGCGCGTGGCCGGCAGCACGCGTGGGTCGTCCCGCAGCGCCCGGGACGCGGTCATCGCGCTGACACCCACCCGTTCGGCGACGTCCCGCAGGGTGGGCTGGCCTCCCATCTGGCCTCCCATGGGGGGCCGCGATCCGGGGGTCATCGTCACGTGTGTCCTCTCCGTTCTCCGTGCCGCGGCCGGTGGCCTGCTCAGCGCCCGGCAGCACCCACATACTCCGCCGCCCCCACCAGCGCCGCGTCCGCGCCGAGCCTGCCAGGGCGCGGTCCCACCGGAGTATCCCCGAGGCCGGTACGGAGCGCCGGGCCGACCAGGTCCCAGGACCGGGCCATGGAGCCGCCGACCACTACCGCCGACGCACCGAAGTCGCGTACACACGGAGCGAGGACGGTGCCGAGGGCGGCGAGCGCCTCGTCGAGCACCTGCCGAGCCCACCGTTCGCCCGCTCGCGCGCGCACGGCGATGTCGCGCACATCCACCTCGTGGTCGCCGTAACGGGCAAGGATCGCCCGCCGCGAAACGGAGTCCTCCAGCGGCGCTCCGGCCCACCGCAGCAGGTCGACGCGCCCCTCTGGCGGCACCCCGGCCCCCTCGCGCCGTACGGCACCGTCGGCGAGGAACGCCGATCCCACCCCTGTCCCCAGGGTGACCCCCACACAGCGACGATGGCCCACAGCGGCCCCCGCGCTCCACTCCCCGAGGAGGAACGCGTGCGCGTCGTTCAGGAACACCACGTCCGCGGGCCTGGGCCACACGCCGTCAAGGAGCACCGAGCGCACGTCGACGCCGTACAGGTCGTCGAACTTCCCCACGCCCTCGTAGCGCGCGATCCCCTTGTCGTAGTCGAAGGGCCCCGGCACCGCGGCGCCCCACACCTCCCCCGCGGCCACCTGAAGCTCCCCGGCACAGCGCACCACCGCCCCGAGCAGGTGCTCCGCGTCGCCCCGTGCGTCGAGGGAACGCCGGATGCGGCGGCTCACCCGGGCGCGGACGGGATCCACCAGGGCGGCGGCGACATGGGTGCCGCCGATCTCCAGTACGGGCCTCACGAGCGGCCGGGGCCCGCGGCACGGCGGTCGCGTACCAGCGCCTTCACCACTTTCGCCGGGCCTGATCGCGCCTCAAGGCGGTAGCCGCCGACAGCGGCGGGCACCGTCAGCGTCTCCGCGTACGACAGCGCGTGCCGCTCCCCGGCCGCTGTGAGCACGACGATCCCCTCCCCCTCGACCACGTTCAGCACATGGAACCGGCCCGCCGTGTCGTCGGCGGCGACGGCGTCCGCGTCGAGCGAGTAGCGCCGCACCTCGTAGAACATCTCGTCGAGCGCGCCGAGCAGTTCCTCGCGCCACCCCTCCCCGCGCCGCAGGACGTACGGCTCCTGCACCAGGTCGCGCCTCACCGCGTCGCCGCGCCGCTCCGTCTCCAGATTGGCGAGGCCGTGTTCGTAGGGCAGGGGGCGCGGGTTGCCGTCGGCGTCCGGCCGCAGCCAGTCGTAGAAGCGCAGGCTGTAGAGGTATGGGGTCGCGCTGATCTCCAGTACGAGGTTGCCGGCGCCGCTGGCGTGCGGGGTGCCCGCCGGGATCATGAAGAGTCTGCCCTGTTCGGCCGGGAACGTCATGACGTGGTCCGCGGGGTCCATCGGCACCCCGTCGCGTGCGGCCTCCTCGATCTCCTTGCGGAAGAGGGTGAGGTCCGCGTCCTCGCGCAGTCCGAGGTAGACGCGCGTGTCGGTGCTGCCGAGCGTCATGTAGTACGTCTCGTGCTGGGTGTAGTGCCAGCCGAACCGCTCCCGCATGTACGGCTCCTTGGGGTGGCAGTGCACGGACAGATTGCCGCCGCCCACGGTGTCCAGGTAGTCGAAGCGGATCGGGAAGGACGTGCCGAAGCGGGCGTGCGCGTCGGGTCCGAGGACCTCCTCGGGGTGCAGGACGCACAGGAGTTGGAAGGGCACCTCCGCCTGGGCCTCGGGGCCGTGTCCGATGAGGATGCCCGCTTCGGGGGCGATGAGTTCGTAGCCGAGGGCCGTGTTGCGCGCGCCGGGACGGAAGCCGAGCGCGCGCTGGGCCCAATGCCCGCCCCAGGGTGTGGAGTTGAAGAAGGGCCTGGTGCGTACGGGCCGGTGCGCGAGGTCGGCGTAGCCGGCCCGAAGGCCGTCCCCGTCGAGGAACACGGGCCGCCCGGGGTCCTGCACGTCCACCCAGCCGTCAAGACGCCCTGCGAGTGCGTCACGGTGACGGTCGAGCATCGGCCAGTCCACGTAGAAGAGCCGCTTCAACTCGGCCCGCTCGCCCGGCAGTCCGAGGTTGTCCCCCAGTCCGGCGGCCACCGCGGACTCCGCGTACCGCTTGGGCAGATCGGCGTACCAGAGCACGTCGTGCAGGACCAGCGAGGCTCCGGGTCCGTAGACGATCAGCAGGCCGTCCAGTTCGCTTTCCGCCTGCGGGATCTCGTCGAACAGGGAGTCCAGGGGGTTGTCGGCGAGCTTGCAGTAGTAGGGGTCGTCGGCGTCCGCGGCGCTCATGGTGCGGTGCCGCACTTCGGCGGGCGGCGCGTAGTGCGTACGGATGTCCAGGGTGCGTACGCGGACGCGGCATCCGATGGCACCTGCCGAGTGGGCCGCGGTCAGCCGTTCCGCGAGGGTCTCCCAGTCGGCGGTCGGTGGCCCTTCGACGGCGACGATCGCGGTTTTGGACGGCAGCTGTCCGGCCACGGCCTCCCAGCCCTCGGCAAGGACGGCCCCCGGTGCCGGGGGGTAACGCGGGTCGAGCCGGTACACGCGTGCTCCTTCGTGCGGGGTTCTTCCGGGGGACGGATTCAGGGACGTACGAGCAGTACTGCGGTCGTTCCGATGGCCGGGACGGTGATGGTCAACTTGCCGTCGGCGACCGGCAGTTCCGCGCCCGCCGTGCCCAGGTAGTCCGCGCGGTGGGCAGCCCTGACCGGGAAGCCCACCCGCACCGGGCAGGCCACCGCCTCCTCCGCGAAGGACTGGAGCCGGAGCAGGACCTGCCCCCGCCCCGGAGCCGTGACCCCGACAAGCCGGACCCTCGCGTCCCCGAGCTCGGCGAAGGCGAGGGACGGCTGCCCCTCGCCCTCCGCTCCCCTGGCCCGCACGGCCCGCAGCGGGCGGCTCCAGGCCGCCGCCGTCCGGGGGCCGAGCCCATCGGTGGTCGGGCCGCAGGCCAGGCTGTAGCGGTAGGTGAACTCGAAGCCCTGCTCGCTGGGGAAGTTGGTGTCCCAGAGGTTGTTGTGGATCCAGGAGAAGACGGTGGCGGGCTCGTCGTGGCCCATCGTCTTGGGGAACGGCGCGTACGGCAGCGCGATGTTGCCGAACTGCACGAGCGGCGCGTCCTGCGTGGACCAGGCCACCGCGAGCCCGCCCTGCGCGAGGGTCACCCAGCGGCGCACGGCCCGCATGTGCAGGGCCGAACCCGGCACCACAGGCAGGGAGTTGCCGGTCAGGCCGCCGGACGCCTCCATCCGTACGGTCGGCTCGTCGAAGGCGAAGGGGAACGCGAAGTAGGCGCTCTCCTTGCCCAGGGTGGCGTCCTTGTCGAGGCGGTTCTCGATGTCCAGGCGGGGCACGCCGGTGGGCAGGGTGAGGGTGGTGCGCAGCCGGTTGGCTCCGGCCGGGCGGGTCTCGTAGGTGATCGACTCGGCCGTCACCGTGGAGTGGCGGGCGATGAGCGCGGCGGGCGGGGCGACGGCTCGGTTGCCGAGGTGTTCGAGCCGCTCGGACGCCGTCGTACGGCTTGAGTTGTGGTTGAAGGCTCCTGCGGTGGTGTAGCTGTCGTGGATGTAGCCGTTGAAGCCGACGGTCGCGTCACGCCGGACGAGTTCACGGCCGGTCGACTTGTCGATGACGGAGGCGATGCAGGCGTGCGCCAGGTCGACGCGCACGGCGAGGTGCTCGTTCTCCAGGAGGGTCGGTTCGGGGCGCGCGTGCGCCTCGGCGGCGGTCTGTGCCGGGTCCTCCCGCTCGCTGCCTCCGGTGGGGTTCCAGCCGGTGGCGGCCTTCACGACCGTGGCCGCCGACCGCTCGTCGCCACGTACGGCGTCGGCCGTGATGTCCAGGCGCACCGAACCGGCGGGCGGCACATCGGCCACGCGCACCAGCAGGAAACGTCCGGCGTCCCGGTGGTCGTCGTTGACCTGCGGCTGTTCCTCGTGGACGAGCCGGTGTCCGCTGCGGGCGTCGTGCAGGGCCACCGGCTGTTCCAGCGGCACGCTGCTCTCCGGCAGGAAGATCCGTACGACGTCCGTGCGCGGCCAGGAGCAGGTGTTGATCACGTGGTACGTGGCCACCGCACCGGGCGCCTGCGCGAGCCGCTGCCCGAGCCGGGCGCTCGCCCTGTCCAGAAGCGCGTTGCCGTCGTCGTGGGCGCGCATCGCCTGCCCGTACTTCCAGTGCCACTGGTGTTCGCCGGAGTGGCCGCCCTCGTCGCCGTGGGTCCACGGGTCGCCGGCGCCCCAGGTGTGCTCGTCGAAGAGCGACACCGCCTCGTAGACCCCGGCAGCGTCCCTGCTGTCCTCCTCGGCCCCCGTGGCGTCGAGGATTCCAGCGAACGTGCCGATGGTCTGGGCGTCGGCGACCACGGACTGGGCGGTGCGGGCCAGGGACATGGGCCGCGCCCCTGAACCGACTCCGTCGACCCACCAGTCGGTCCAGTCGCCCTCGAAGGTCTGGATGGCGTCGCCGAGCCTGGCCTCGGCGTCGGTGAAGAAGTCCTCATTGCGCGAGAGCCGTAGCTGGGGGTAGGCCCAGATCTCGTTCCAGCGGCGGACGGTGTCGGCGATGACGCGGCGGGGCGGGGCGTTGTCGCCGAACTTGCCCTGGACGCGCAGGTGGAGCACGTCCCACGGGTAGGGCTCGCGCTTGATCTCCGCCTGGTCCATGGCCCAGCCGAAGATGCCGCCCCGGTAGGGGTAGGGGTGGGTGGCCAGGGAGGTCAGATAGGCGGGCAGCAGGTCGTCGACGTCCGCGTAGTTCGTGTCGAAGCCGAGCAGGGGGCCTTCCATGTAGGCGAGGCCGTGCGGGGTGTCGGTGACCCAGACCAGGACGCTGTCGCCGCTGGGCGCGCGCCAGCGGAAGAGGCGGGGCAGCTTCTCGCCGCCGACCAGGTGGGGCACGGAGCGCCCGGCCCAATTGTGCGCCACGGAGAGGTACTTGACCCCGGCCGCCGAGAGCGCGTCGACCAGGCCGACGACCGCGCCCGGCACATCGGTCTGCATGGCGGAGGTGAACGTGACGCCGTGCCGGTCGCGCACGTCGTGGGCGAGCCGAAGCAGTTCGTGCAGCTCGTCGGTGGAGCAGGTCTCGGTGTGCAGGTTGAACGGCAGCGTGGTCAGCTCGATGCGTCCCTCGCGCACGCGGCGTACGAACTCCTCGACCTGCTCGGCGGGCCGGGCGTCCGCCCACTGCCGAAACGACCACAACGACTCGACGCACCACCGGAATTGGGACTCGGCGGGCCAGTCGTCGGTGGCGCGGGTCAGCTCCAGGCAGGAGTCGAGGAAGGAGAGGTGCTCGGCGAGGACGTGACCCTGGGGGTCGGTGTAGCCGATGTCGAGGTGGGAGTGGTGGATCAGATGGAGGGTCCACTGCCGCTGCGGGGTGAGCCGTACGTCGATGCCTTCGGTCGTGTGCGGCAGGCAGAGGGTGAGGCGGGTCTCGGTGTCGACGGCGGGCACCATGAGGCGCACGGAGCCGCCCGGCCCGTCGAGCCGCTCGACGGGCAGCGCGGTGCCGGAGTCGGTGCGGACGGTGAACTCATCCGGGAGAACGCACCCGTTGACCGCATCGACCCGCAGCGACTGCGAAAGTCCGCCGTCGGCCGCCCTGCGCAGCAGCGGCTCCTGCGTCAGCCGCAGGGCGCTGCCGCCCAGCGTTCCCTCCGCGCTGATGACGGAGGAGCGCAGGCTGTCGCGTATGCGGTCGTTGTCCCAGTCGGTGGTGCGGACGAGGGCCCGTGTCGTCATGCGGTTCTCCTGGAGGGCAGGTCAGCGGGCGGAGGCGGTGACGCCGCGCAGGAACAGGCCGCGGAACACCAGGAAGAGGAGGAGCGTGGGGGCGGAGACGATCAGGGCGCCGGCCAGGATGACGGGTGGCCCGGTCGAGGCGTAGGCGTTGTTGAGCGTGGTCAGGGCCGCCATGACCGGCTGGACGTCGGGGCTGCGGCTGAGCGTGATGCCGAGGAGGAGGTCGTTCCAGACGGCCGTGAACTGGAAGATGAAGGCCGCGCCGAGCCCCGCCTTCATCAGCGGTACGTGGATGCGCCAGAAGATCCGCCGGAAGGACGCGCCGTCGATCAGCGCCGCCTCAGTCAACTCGGGTGGCATGGTGGTCATCTGATTGCGGATCAGGAAGAAGGCGAAGGGCACGGCCCAGGCCGCGTAGATCAGCATGAGGCCGAGCCTCGTGTCGTACAGGTCGGCATCGGCGTACAGACCGAAGAGCGGTGCGAGGAACATCTGCAGCGGGAAGAGCGTGCCGGAGTAGATCAGCCAGAACCAGAAGGCGGGCCTGGGGATGGGCAGGACGACGACGGCGAACGCCGCCATCGCCGCGATGAGTACCGCGGCGAGGCCGCACACGACGGCGTAGAGCAGCGAGGCCTGGAAGCTGTCGCCGATGCCCGCCACGTTCCAGGCAGTCTTGAGGTTCTCCACGAGGTCGAAGCCCTGGAAGGTCCAGTCGGGTTTGCCCGTGTACTCGGCGGCGGGCGTCAGCGCGTTGACCACGAGGAGATAGAGCGGGATCAGCCAGAGCAGCACACATCCCGCGACGAAGAGCCTGCGCACGGTGCGTCCCATGAGGAGCCTCCTCAGACCTTGGCGGCGGTGGCGGCGGGAGTGTCGGTCTCGGGCATCTGACGGCGCAGGTACATCCAGGAGGAGGCGACGACGATCACCGAGAGGACCAGGGCGATGGCCGATCCGTAGCCGACGTGGAAGAGCCGGAACGTCTCGCGGTACATGCTCAGGGCGAGCGTCTCGGAGGAGCGGGACGGGCCGCCCTTGGTGAGGATCCAGATCATGTCGAAGGCCTTGAGGCTGTTCACGATGGCCATCCCGACCACCACGACGGTCACGGCCCGCAACTGCGGCAGCGTGACGTACCGGAACATCCGCCAGCCGCTCGCGCCGTCCAACTGGGCGGCTTCTACGGTGTCTTGGGGAATGGCGCGCAGCCCGATGGCGAAGAGGACGACATTGAGCCCGGTGGCCTGCCACGTACTGGCGACGATCATCGAGAGCGTGTTCTGCGGCCACTCCAGGAGCCAGGTCTGCGCCCACGAGTCGAGGCCGACCCCGCGCAGGACCTGGTTGACGGCTCCGTCGGACGTCAGCATGAAGTTCCACAGGACCGCGGTGGCCGCCGATGAGATGGCGTACGGCAGGACGATCACCAGCTGGGCGATCCCGCCGAACCGCATCCGGTGCGTGGCGACGGCGATGAGCAGCCCGGCGAGGACGGGCAGGAGCAGCGTCCCGGCCACCCACATCAGGGTGTTGAGCAGCGACCGGCCGAAGATCGGGTCGTCGGCGAGGCGTGTGTAGTTGTCGAGGCCGGTGAAGCTGCTGGTGAAGCCGTTGGCGTCGAAGAAACTGTCGTAGACGCTGCGGAAGAACGGATAGACGAGGAGTACGCCGACGAAGGCGAAGGCGGGCAGCGCCCAGGGCAGTGCGGCGAGCGGCCCGCCGAGCCTGCCGTTGCCGCGGGCGGCGCGGTGCGGGGCGCGGATCGGTACGCGGCGGCGTACGCGGACGGGCTTCGCGGCGCGCGGGGCCGGGGTCACGATCTCGGTCATGTCTCCCCCGCCTCCCGCCATACCTGCCATGCCTCGTCCGCGCGCTCCTGCATGGTCCGCAGCGTCTTGCGGGCCGACGACGGGTTCAGCAGGAACCCGGCCAGGTCGTCGACGGTCGCTTCGACCAGTTCGGGCGGGCCCTGCTCCCAGAAGCGGTTGAGCAGCCAGAGCTTGTCGCCTCGCACCTTCTTGGCGAGGCCGGCGATCATCGGGTTCGGGGGTTCGACCCGCGGGTTGGGGCAGCCGTCCTGGAGGCTGTGCGAGAAGGCCTTCATGACGGCGGGCCGCAGCCAGTTGCCTGCCGCCTTCAGCGCCTCCTCCCGGTCCGGTCCCTTCACGGTGCAGACGAGGGCGCTGGACTCGAAGATGACGCAGGGGCGGGCCTTCGGGTCGGCCATGGGCAGCACGAACGCGCCGAGGTTCTTGCCGGGCTTTCCGCCCGCGCCCACGAGGGTCGAGCCGAGCCAGGTGCCACAGGGGACCATGCCGACCTTGCCGTGCACGACGGCCGCGGCGGCGTCGGCGTGGCTCATGTCCATGGGCGTGAACCAGTCCTTGTCGAAGAAGGACTCCAGGGTGCGCAGGGCGCGTTCGGCACGGGAGTCGGTGTACCGTTCCCGGCCGTTCATCAAGTCCTCGTAGAACTGCGGGTCCTGGCGGCTGAGGATCTCCTGGAACCAGATGAAGGAGGGCCAGCGGTCGGCCGCCGAGCCGTGCAGCGGGGTGATGCCGCTCTTCTTGAGCCGCGCACAGGCCGAGAGGAAGTCGCCCCAGGTCTCGGGTACTTGGAGGCGGTGCTCCTTGAACACGTCGGTGTTGTAGAAGAACACCCAGTACGCGAGGTTCATCGGCAGGCCGTGGACCCGCCCCCGGTAGGTGAACGCCTCCCGAAGCGAGGCGTCGACCCAGCCCCTCCGGACGGCGCTGTCCCACTGCCGCGTCAGGTCGACGATGCCGCCGGTGCGGGCGAGGTCCTGGAGCCGGTAGCCCGACCAGTACTTGAGCATGTCCGGGGTCTTGCTGGTGCGCAGCGAGGACTTGACGACTTGCTCGAACGATTCGAGGGCAGGGTTCACCTCGGGCACCAGCTGAAGCCCGGCCACTTCCTTCATCGCCGCCCCCGCGGCGGCCATCGGCTTCTCCCAGGCGGCACTGTCGCCGAGCACGGCGACCTTGCCAGGGGGCTGCCCGGCCGCGGTTCCGCAGGCCGTGGCGAGAGTGCCGGCGGTGGCTGCGGCTGCGGCGGCGAGGAGGGTCCGGCGGTCGAGCGGAACGCCCGGCACCGGTAAATGGCTCTGACGACTACCTGACATGGGTGGCTCCCTCAGGTGTGTGTCAGCCCGGTGTTAGCGTTAACACGGGCGTGATGGAGCTTCTAGGCGCCGGGGTGGGATGTCAATGGTTCGCGCAATGGCCCGCGGCCCGGCCGCGCCTCGCCTCGACCCCCTCCCCCCTACTCCCTCCCCCCCCCGCCCGGTCCGCCGCACCCGTGCCGACCGGGCCTCGATAGCCTCTGACCATGGCCGATACGAATACCACCGCCTACGAGGCCCACTTCACCCGCGGCCCCGCCCAGCTGATCGGCGGGGCGGGCTTGAAGCGCCTGACCGCGTTCCGCGTGGACGAGACCGGCGTGCTGCTCGGCGGTGCTCCCGCCCGGTACCGGGCCCAGACCGCGTTCGTGCCGTGGCAGGACATCACGGCGGTGGTGACCTGGCAGCAACGGACGGCGGGGCAGCCGCTGTCCTACATCGGCGTCCAGCGCCCCACCGGAGCACCACTGCTGCCGGGCCCCAACTCGGCACTCACCCCGGAGAAGACGGCGAAGCTCGCCCCGCACGTCGACCACCAGCTCTTCCTGGCGAGCCGCGCCGTCACCCTCTGGAAACTCGACACCGAACGCCTGCGGGCCGCGGTCGAGACGTACGCTCCCGGCGTGCCCGTCCTCGCGCACCCGCAGGAGTAGGGCGCGCGGCCGGCCGTCAGCCGCAGCGGGAGCGGCTAGGCGTGCACGGAGTCGTTGGCGGCAGGCTCGGGCAGCTCCCGGGTGCGAGGCACGGGCGAGGGCAGCAACCACAGCACGGCGAGTACCGCTCCGGCGGTACCGATCCAGAGCGTCGACCGCAGCCCGATGGCCGTACCGAGTACGCCACCGGCCACCGCGCCGAGCGGGCGGAAGCCATGGTTCAGGGTGCGGTAGGCGCCCATCACGCGTGACCGGATGCCGTGCGGGATGAGTGCCATCTGGAGCGACGCGGCGGCGATGTCGATGACCATCACTCCGATGCTGCACAGGAATCTGGCGGCGAAGAGCGTGGCGACGACCAGTGGCAGCGGGCCGTCCGCGAGCGGGATGAGCAGCAGGGGCACGGTGAACCCGAAGGAGCCGGCGACGATCGACGGCCCGATGCCGAACCGGCGTACGACCCTTCCGCTGTACGCAGCACCGATAAGCCCGCCGACGGCTCCCGCGGCGAGAATCGCGCCGAGAACGCCTGCGCTCAGGCCCAGTTCGACAGTCACGTACAGCACGAAGAGCGTGTGGAACATGAAGTTGAAGAACTGGATCGTGCCTGACCAGGCGAAGAGCGCCCGCATGGTCGGCTCTTTGACGACCCAGCGCAGCCCGGCCGTGAAGTGCCCCTTGGCGACCGGAGCGGGCGCGGGCTCGACGGGCTTGATGCGGGACAGCTGGCGGGCCGAGACCAGATAGGTGAGGGCGTCGGCGAACAGCGCGAAAGGGGCGGTGAGGAACTGCACCAGCAGCCCGCCCGCCCCGGGCCCGGCCAGCCAGGCCATCGAACGGCTGCCGTTGACAAGGGAGTTGGCCGGTATGTAACGCTCGGCGGGGACCAGCGTGACGAACAGGGTGGCGTTGCAGACGTCGAAGAGCACGGTCAGCGCGCCGATCCCGAAGGCCGTCACGTAGAGCTGCCCGAGCGTGAGGGCGTCGAGGAGGTAGGCGATCGGCAGGGTCAGGAGCAGCGCCGCGCGAGCCAGGTCGGCCGCGATCATGGCGCGCCGCCGCCGGGCCTGCCGGTCGGCCCAGGCGCCCAGTGGCAGGTTGAGGAGCAGGGTGGGCAGCAGCTCGGCGGTCTTGAGCCAGCCCATCTCGGCGGCGTCGGCGCCGAGGACGAGGACGGCGGCGAGCGGGATGGCGATCAGGGAGATCTCGTCGCCGATGAGGGAGACGGTCTGTCCGGTCCAGTAGCGCCGGAAGGTCCGCTCGCGCAACAGGCCTGGTACGCGCTCCCGCATCCCCTTCACGCGCCGCTCTCCCCTTCCGCGTCCGTGCCGGGGACTTCACCGGGAATCTCCCGGTCCAGGAAGGCGATCCGCAGCACGCTGACCCGCCGTGCGCCCTCGGGCCGCAGGGAGGGGTCGGCGCCGCGGTTCTCGTACGGCCGCAGCAGTTCGTCCATGCCCTCGCCGATGCGGGTCAGCTCGTCCGGGGTGAGGTAGACGAACGTGTCGCCGAACTGTTCGGCCTCCTTCCAGGCGCGCGGCAGCTGGTGGCGCTGCTCCTTGGCCCGGATGACGCGCTCGAAGTACCGCTCGGCGACGGCCGTGCTCAGGGCGTCCGACGCCTCGGCGACCGAGGCGTCCTCGCTGTGCCGGGGCCAGTTGGTGAACTCGGCGGTCGCCCGCCAGGGCTTCTGCCTGCCCCGGCCGCCCGGGGCCTCCTCGACGAGCCCGTACTTCGCGAGGATCCGCAGGTGGTACGAGCAACTGGCCACGGATTCGCCGGTCAGCTCGGCGGCCCGGGTCGCGGTGAACGGCCCGGTCCGCCTCAGGAGGCCGACCAGGGCCATGCGCGTGGGGTGGGCGTAGGCGCGCAGGGCGCGGGGGTCCGTGAGGCTGATGTCGCGGGGCGGGGTGCCGTCCGGGGAGGGTGACTCAGGCGTCTCCGACATGATGTAAAGCTATCTTTAGAAAGATTCCTTTACAAGGATTCTGGGCGGGCACACGTTGAGTGGCGGCTCCCCGTCCCCCGGGCGCACCATCGAGAGACACCGGAGGAAGGGGCCGCCCAGTGGCCAAGGCCAAGAAGGACAGGAAGAAGCAGGGCAAGAAGCAGGGCAGGAAGCAGGGCCAGGTGCAGGGCGAAGAGCTCGGCACAGCCCCCGGCCCGCTCCGTGAGCTGCTCCGCATCCCCGAAGGCACACGCGTCGACCTCAGTTCGTACGCGGCCGACGCGACCCCCGGGGGTCCCGCGGACAAGGCGGCCGGAGTCCTGGACACCGCCCGGATGGGTGAACGACTCGCGGACCTCCAGGAGCGGCTCTACGCGGCGAGTACCGCGGATGACCGGCGCCGCGTCCTCCTGGTCCTCCAGGGCATGGACACCAGCGGCAAGGGCGGCACGGTCAAGCACGTCATCGGGCTGTTCAACCCCTCCGGCTGCCGCATCAAGGCCTTCAAGACACCCACCCCGGAGGAGCAGAGCCACTTCTTCCTGTGGCGCATCATGAGGGAGCTCCCGCTGCCCGGCGAGATCGGCATCTTCGACCGCTCGCACTACGAGGACGTCCTCATCGCCCGCGTCCACGACCTGGTCCCGCGCAGTCAGCTCGGCCGCCGCTACGGCAAGATCAACCACTTCGAGCAGACCCTGGCCGACGACGGCGTCACCGTCATCAAGTGCTTCCTGCACATCTCGTACGACCAGCAGCGTCGCCGCCTGCTCGAACGCCTCGACAACCCCGACAAGCACTGGAAGTTCAGCACGGGCGACATCACAGAACGCGCACTGTGGCCCGCCTACAAGGAGGCGTACGAGATCGCCCTCGAACGCTGCTCGACGGCCGAGGCCCCTTGGTATCTCATCCCGGCGGACCGCAAGTGGTACCGCAACTGGGCGATCAGCAAGCTGCTCCTGGAACACCTCACCGCCCTGGACCCGCGGTACCCGGCGGCGGACTTCGACGTGGAGGAGAGCAGGAGGCTTCTACTGCAAGGGGGTTGAGGGACTTACATGACTTGCATGACTTGCATCCCCAGCGCAAGGGACAAGATCGGACAGAAGTTACCTCTTGGTATGCAGTGACTTAATGCGCCAGTAGCAGTAGAACTCGTTCCCATTCCTACGAGAGTGAGGAACGTCACATGAGTGGCAACACCATGCGTATCGACGGTTCCGGAGGCGTCTCGCGCCGAAGATTCATCGCTGGAACCAGTTCTATTCTCGGCGTCGCGACCCTCGCGAGTCTCGCCCCCGCTGCCCAGGCGAACGCCGCCCAACCGAACGCCGCCCCCGCCGCCGCGCCGATCGGCGACGGAGCCCACGTCCCGGCGCTGGTCATCGGCACCGGGTACGGCGGCTCCGTCGCCGCCCTGCGGCTCGCGCAGGCCGGGGTCAACGTGCACATGATCGAGATGGGCATGGCCTGGGACACCCCCGGCGCCGACGGCAAGATCTTCGCCAACACGACCTCGCCCGACGGCCGTTCCTACTGGCTGCGCACCAAGACCAAACAGCCCCTCAGCAACTTCCTCGGCTTCCCGATCGACAAGGACATCCCCCGCTACACCGGGATCCTGGACGCCGAGGAGATGGGCGGGATCATCGTCTACCAGGGCCGCGGCGTCGGCGGCGGATCACTGGTCAACGGCGGTATGGCGGTCACGCCCAAGCGCGAGAACTTCGGCTCCATCCTGCCGTCGGTCAACGCCGACGAGATGTACGCGACGTACTACCCGCGGGCCAACGCCGGGCTCGGAGTGCACACCATCGACCCGGCCTGGTTCGACACCGTCGACGTCTACCAGTACTCCCGCGTCGGCCGTAAGCACGCCCAGCGTTCCGGCTTCCCGTTCGTCTTCGTGCCCAGCGTCTACGACTGGGACTACATGAAGAAAGAGGTGGCCGGAAGCGTCCCCAAATCGGCCGTCGCCGGCGAGATCCTCTACGGCAACAACTACGGCAAGAAGTCGCTCCAGAAGACCTACATCGCCCAGGCCACCGCCACCGGGAAGGTCACCATCTCGCCGCTGCACAAGGCCACTTCGGTCTCCCCCGCGTCCGGCGGCGGCTACACCGTCGTCATCGAACAGCTCGACACCAGCGGCACCACCACCGCCACCAAGACCGTGACCGCGGACAAGGTGTTCTTCGCGGCCGGCAGCGTCGGCACCAGCAAGCTCCTGGTCAAGTTGAAGGCGACCGGCGCGCTGCCCCAGCTGAACGGCGAGATCGGCAAGGGCTGGGGCGACAACGGCAACGTCATGTGCGGCCGCGCCAACCACCTGTGGGACCCGACCGGCAAGGTCCAGTCGTCCATGCCCACCGGCGGCATCGACAACTGGGCGGCCGGTGGCGCCTTCGCCGAGGTCGCGCCACTGCCCACGGGAATCGAGACCTACGCCTCGTTCTACCTGTCCATCACCAAGAACCCGAACCGCGCCGCCTTCACCTGGAACGCCGCGACGGGCAAGGCCGACCTGAACTGGCAGACCTCCTGGAAACAGCCGTCCATCGACGCCGCCAAGACCATCTTCGACAAGATCAACGCCAAGGAGGGGACGATCTACCGCACCGATCTGTTCGGCACGTACAAGATCTGGGGCGACCACCTCACGTACCACCCGCTCGGCGGCGCGATCCTGAACAAGGCCACCGACAACTACGGCCGCCTGCACGGCCATCCGGGCCTGTACGTCATCGACGGCTCGCTGATTCCCGGCAACACGAGCGTCAACCCGTTCGTCACCATCACGGCGCTCGCCGAACGCAACATCGAGAAGATCATCGCCACGGATCTGTAGCGACGCCCGTAGCGATGCCTGCAGCGCCGGCCCTCAGTGCCCGGGGAGTACGCACACCGCGTCGAGGCCGAGCACATGGTTGAGCCGGCCGAACGCCAGCCAGGAGCCGATGCTCATGCTGAGCTCCACGATCTCGTGCTGGCTGTACCGCGCGGTCATCCGCGCCCAGAACTCCTCGTCGAGGCCGTGGTGATCCAGGGCGTACCGCTCGGCGTACTCGGCGGCAAGACGTGTCCGGTCGTCGAAGGCGTCGGTGGTGCGCCACTGGGTGACCGCGTCGGCGAACTCCTCCTCGACCTTCACGCTGTCGCGTTCGGTCCGCCAGTCGAGGCAGAAGAGGCACCCGTTGATCTGCGCGATCCGCAGCCGCGCGGCCTCGAACTCCCTCAGTCCCAGGGTCGTGTGCTCGTACACGGACAGCGAGAAGTTCGCGGCGGCCATGCCGATCCCGGGGACCATCTCGCCCCACACGTACCCGATCGGCTCCTGGCCCTCGGGAATGTCTATGTGCATCGGGCTCATTGCTTGCTCCTTCCGAGCTTGCCGGTCGCGGGGCGCAGCGGGACGTCGAGCGCGTCGTAGAGTCCGGGTTCCGCGTCCACGAGCCAGTCGATGGCGCCGACAAGACGGCCGACCGCGGTGGCGTTGCCGCCCGCCGACCGGTTCTCGCCCTCGTCGGTGGCCTCGACCGTGACCACGATGCGCGGACGTCCCTCGATGATCACCCGGTGCGCGCCCGCGCCGTCGGGCGGTGTCGGCCAGTCCGGTGCGCAGGACGGGTGGATGCGGGTGACGTGCTCGATGACGATGCGGGGTTCGCCCCCGACGATGCCCCGTACCTCGAACCGCACCGCGCCCTGGGTGCCCGCCTCGAAGTCGCCCATCGTGCGCGTGGTCACCGTGGTGTCGAGCGCGCGCCGCTCCAACGTCTCGCGGATGTCGTCGAGTTCGACGCCGAGAGCCCGCGCCATCAGCCGGACCTGCCCGCCCCACACCATGGTCGGCACGGTCTCGGCGAGCATCAGGGGCTCGTAGTCCATCGGATGGCCCATGCCGATCAGATGGCGTACGGAATCCTCCTGGTCGTACGTGGAATAGTCGAAGATCTCCTGGCAGCGGACCGCGTCGATCGTGCTGCCGAGTCCACTGATCAGCAGCGGCAGTACGTCGTTGCCCCACCCCGGATCGACACCGGAGACGAAGAGGGAGCCACCGCCGTCCGCGATGGCGGCCAGGACCGGATCGCGCAGCTCGGGTGGGGCGTTGCGCTGGTCGTAGAGCGCGTACAGGGCGGGGGTGACGACGACGGCTCCGGCCCTGATCGCCCTGCCGACGTCGTCGAGGGCCTCGTCGGGGCGGATGTCGCCGGATGCCGCGTAGACCACGGCCTGGGGCCTCGCCGCCAGGACCGCGTCGACGTCGTCGGTCGCCGCGACGCCCCACACCTGGTCGAGCCCGGCGAGGTCGGCCGCGTCGCGGCCGACCTTGTCGGGTGCGTGGACGAGCACGGCCGTGAGTTTCAGGGCCGGATGAGCCTCTACGGCACGTATGGCCGCGCGGCCGACATTTCCGGTGCCCCAGACAACCGTGGAAATCATGCGGCGGAGGGTAACCACAGGACGTATCAGTTCATAGGGCCATGACCGCAGAGATTTCCATCAAGGGCGCCCGCTCTAGCGGATGTTGACGTCGATGCACGCGTAGAAGGCGTTCGACGTGTCGCCTATGTTCCAGACCGCGAGCACCTTGTGCCTGCCGGTGGCGCTGCCGAGGTTGATCTGGTGCGAGACGGTGGCGGGCGGCTGCTGGTTGCCGCCGTCGACCGTCGCGACCTTCGTGCCGTCGACGAAGTACTCGTAGTTCAAGGTGCGATGCCGTGCGGTGAACGTCCAGGTGAAGGTCTGTGTCCGGCTGACGTCGCTGACCTTCCAGCCCTTGCTGTCGTCGTTCAGCTCGGCGAACCGCGCGTTGCCGCCGCTGCAACTGCGCAGGCCCTTGGGGCCTTCGACGCTCTGGGGTTCGTACTTGATGTCGCCGCACGCGATGGTCCGCGCGGCGCACTGCGCCTGCCGGCTGGCCGGTGCGTTGACGTATCCGTGCGCACTGGCCGACGCGGTGGGCAGCGTGAGGGCGAGAACCGGCGCGAGGCCCGCACCGATCATGGCCGCCAACTTCCGCTTCCTGTGCATGGGGGACTCCTTCACGGCGGGGGGGGTGTGGGGGTGTGCGTGAAGTGCTGGGACCCGTTGTTCGCGGGGGCCGATTAGTCCAGACCATAGACTTTGGCGGGGCGCGGTCAAGGCTCGTTTCGGGCCATGTGCCTTACTGGCGGCGGCGCAGCTCCGCTGAGAGGTGGTGTTGCAGCGGCTGCCCGACCGCCGCGAGGTCGTGGACGAAAGTGAGCGTGTCCTCGTCGGTCAGGGTGTAGCGGCGGCGCGTGGCGTTGACCTCCTTGGCGGTGGGGGTGAGGGCCACTTCGTGGGTGGAGAGGTCCACCGTGCCGTCGCCCGCGTGGCCGACCGCGATCTCCGCGATGCCGGTGGGCTGGGTGATCAGCGCCTCCACCCGGCCGTCGGGCTGAAGCCGCCACCAGCCGCTCTCCCGCGCCGACGGCCGCAGCGGTGCGCCATCGGCGTCCAGCAGCCAGGCCCGGGCCTCGTAGCGGAGGAAGGGGCGGCCGTCGTGACTGAAGGTGACCTCCTGCGCATACGTGAAGTCGCCCTCGATGGTCGGGTACTCGCCCTGACCCCGGCCGTACCAGGTACCCAGGAGACCGAGCACGGGCGTGAGCAGTGCGTGCGGCGCAGGCGCCTCGTCCGGTCGGTGGCCGTCGGGGTACGGGTGCTGCTGCGGTGCGGGGTCGAACACGGTGTGCGCTCCATGGGGTGATCGGGGCCGGTGCCGGTGTCGGCACCGAGGGGAAGCCTAGGGCGCCCGCCGCCGCCCCCCGGCGGTGGAGGAGGTGAGGAACATCGGCAACGACTTCGGGGGCCCGTGGCAGGGTTCGCCGGGTGCGGTGCCGTGATGGCGACCCCGTACGAGGGAATGTGCGCCTTCGGCAGCCAGAACCCCCGCTCGCGGTTCCTCACCGGCCTCGGCTTCACCCCCGCCGACCGGCCTTGACAAGGTCAACGGCGGCGCCTGGCGCCGCGACTGCCGCGGCCGTCGAAGGTGACGCGGCGACGCGATGACGAAGGTGCCCCAGCCAAAGTCCCGAGTGCCGTCCGGCTTCCGCCGTGCCGCCTCCGCGAGGCCGACGCGCGGCCCTGAGCCGCATGGCAAGAGCCACTGAACGTATGATCAGCCGATGTCTGACACGACCGAAACCACGCCCGGCTGGCTGAACTCCGACGAGCTCGAGCAGACCCGAGCGCGTATGCCGATCCTGTACGTCGAAGCCGTGCCGGTGCGCGTCAGCGACAGCGGCGAAGTCACCAGTATCGGGCTGCTGTTGCGCATCGGCAGGGACGGGGTGGTCAACCGCACCCTCGTCTCCGGCCGGGTCCTGCACCACGAGCGGGTCCGCGACGCCCTCCTGCGCAACCTGGAGAAGGACCTCGGCCCGGTGGCGCTCCCCCGGGTTCCCACCTCGCTCCAGCCTTTCACCGTCGCCGAGTACTTCCCGACGCAAGGGGTCACGCCCTTCCACGACCCCCGCCAGCACGCGGTGTCCCTCGCCTACATCGTCCCGGTGGCCGGCGACTGCCGCCCGCGGCAGGACGCTCTCGACCTGGTCTGGTTCAGCCCGCAGGAAGCCTTGTCGGCGGGGGTCCAGAACGAGATGCCGGGCGGCCATGGGGTTCTGCTCAAGCAGGCCCTCGCGTACGCGGGTTGCCTGACCTGACGGATTAGGTAAGGCTCAGCTAAGTTGATCGGCGAGTGCCTCCCTCCGGAGGCACCTCTGCCAAGGAGATCGACGCAGCATGACCTCACCCACCCACCGTGTCCGTATCACCGCGCTAGCCATGTCACTCGCCGCGGGCGGCGCCCTGGCCTCGACCGGCACCGCGGGCGCCGCCGCCGTGAGTGCGGCCACCGCGGGCACCGGCTCGGCCGCCGTCTCCGCGCCGATCGCGCCGGGCCTGTACCAGTCCGCGTACTCCGAGCGGAACGACGCGCTCTGGGTGGCCTCTTCCGAGGGCCGGCCGCCCGCCGCGGTCACCGCGTCAAGGCTGCTGAAGGTCGACCCGGACACCTTGCGGGTGGAGAAGACGTACGCACCGGTCACCAACGCGGCCACCGGCGCCGTCCAGTCGGTCTACGGCGTCGCCGTCGACGACGAGCACAACACCGTCTGGACGACGAACACCCGTGACAACTCCGTCTCCGTCTACAGCCAGCGCACCGGTGAGCACCTCGCCACCCTGCCCGGCGTGAACCACTCCCGCGAGGTCGTCGTCGACGAGCGGCGCGACACGGTGTGGGCGAGCGCCTTCGGTGACGGCACCCTCGTCGCCTTCGACTCGGGCACCTTCAAGGAGAAGGAGCGCGTCACCGTGCCGGGCTCCGGCCCGACGGGCCTCGCGGTGAACGAGCGGACCGGCTCCGTGTACGCGGCCGACCACACCGGCGACCGGATCATCGAGGCCTCGCCCGGCGCCGGGAAGCCGCGGCTCATCCCGGCCGGCGACGGCCCGCTCTCGGTGGCGCTGTCCAAGAACGGCCGCACCGCCTACACCGGCGACCAGACCGCGGGCACCGTCTCGGTCGTCGACCTCCGCAAGGGCGCCGTCACCCGGTCCGTGGCGTCCGGCAGTGGCACCAAGTCCGTGGCCGTGGACTACCGTTCGGGCCGCGTGGTGGCCGTCAACCGGCTCTCCGCCACCGTCACAGTCGTCGATCCGCGCAAGGGATCCGTCGTGAAGACCGTGGCCACCGCCGCCCTTCCCAACCACGTGCATGTGGCCGACGGCACCGCGTACGTGGTCGACAAGTCGGCATCGGGTCCTGCGGGCGAAGACCTGCTGACCCGCTTCCGTGTTCAGGCCGATGGCTGAGGCGTCATCCGGTGCAGGCCCTTGCGGTCGTAGTAGCGGGTCATCGCGAACCCGAAGGCCGCCGCGAGGACCACACCGACCGCGATCATGATCCAGGCTCGGGCGAGACCGGCGTCGGCGCGGGCGTCGAAGAAGAGGATGGAGCGGACGCCGCCGCTGAGTTGGCGCATGGGTTCGAAGATGCCGAGGAAGCGGTAGAAGCCGGGGACCGCCTCCAGCGGGATGGTGGCTCCCGAGGAGGGCAGGCCCAGGACGATGAACACGAACATGGACACCAGCTGCCCGATCCCGCCGAAGGCGGCGTTGATGGCCTGGACGCCGAGACCGACCGCCAGGCTGGCGCAGTAGGAGAAGATCCACAGCAACGGCAGGTGTGAGGCGTCCATGCCGAGGATCGCGACGGTGGCCAGCATGACCAAAGTGGTGGTGAGGACGGTGATGCCCGCGGTCATCGCCATCTTCAGGAGCAGCGTCTGGGTGCGGCTGATCGGCACGGTGGGGCGGCGGGTGTGCCAGGGGCCGATCTCACTGTCGGCGTAGCCGAGGGCGGTGTCGACGCCCATGCTGATGAGGTTGGCGCCGAGGAATCCGGTGAGCACGAGCAGCAGGGTGTAGTAGAACGCGCTCAGTCCCAGGCCGCTGTTCTCGCCGATGGGGTGGCCGACCTGGGTGGTGATGCCGACCGGGTCGGCCAGGAACAGCCGCGCGGTGGCACCGGAGCCCCCGTCTCCGCCCGCCGCGGTCAGCTGCTTGCCGATGCTCCGGGACGACTGCTGCGCCGCCGCCGTGGCGATTTTGCTCGCCAGGGACGAACCGAGGCTGCCCATGCCGGGGTTGGTCAGCACCGTCATCGTCGGGCGCTCCGTGGCGCCGGCGGTGGTAAGTGCGGCCACGGAGTCGCTGAAGCCGGAGGGGATGAGCAGGGCGCCGTAGATCTTGCCGGAGTCCAGCTCGTCCTGGGCCTCGGCGCGGGTGAGTCCCCGCCAGTCGGCCGTGTGGCTCGTCGTGTCCTTGAGGAGGGTCTGGGCGATCCGCGTGCCCAGGTTCTGCTGCTGGCCGGGCAGGGGCTTTCCCTCGTCCATGCTGATGACGGCGATGGGCAGGTCGCGCAGGTCGCGGTTGGGGCTGATGATGCCGCCCATGTAGAGCAGGGACAGCAGCAGGGCGAGCAGCCCCGTCAGTACGGTCGGCACCAGCCACAGCTTGGGGCGGCGCAGGAGCGCGGAGGCGCGTGCCTCGGTGGCGGCGGGACGGGGAGAGATGTCGTCGTCCATGGTTCTCCGTAGGTTCGGCGGCTTCGGGCCGCCGGCCGCACGGAGATCCATGGCGTGCGGCTGCCGGCCCGGCATGCAGCTCTCACCTTCGGTGCCGGGTGCGGCGTCGGGAGCGAACAACACGTCCTGGGGCGCAGGACCAGGCGAATGGGGTCGAAGATTCGCCGCGCTAGGCGGTGATGCCGGTGAGGAGGAGGTCGAGCCCGGCGAGGAACTGCTCGCGGTCGTCGTGCTCGCGCACCTGGTCCGCGATGGCCCGCGTGAACGGATAGTCGTCGGGGTCGAGTTCTTGCCATGCCTTCGCCGCGGCGTCGAGGAATTCGGCGCGGTCCACTCCGGGCACCGGATCCCGGCCGCTCGCGGCGTTCGCGGCGTTCTGCCCCGCGGCACCGAGGATGTAGTGCGCGAGCGCCGAGGCCGCCGTGAACCAGCTGCTCCGGGGCACGTCCAGCGCGCGGACCTGCCGGCCGATGCTCTCGAAGATCCTTGGCGTCACCGACCCCGATGGGTGGCGGGAGAGCTGCAGGGCGAGCTGCGTGGCGAGCCAGGGGTGTTCCTCGATCGCCTCGAACAGGCCCAGCGCGACGGTGCGGATTCCGTCCTGCGGCGAGTCCGGGGACACGGCGGGCTCCAAGGCCACCGCGGCGGCGACGACGGCATCGGTCGCGGCGCCGAGCAGCTCGCCCTTGTTCGCCACGTGCCAGTAGATCGCCCCGGGCCCGGTGGCCAGGCGCTCGGTCAGCGCCCGGAAGGTGAGCCCGCCTTCGCCGGCCGCGTCGAGCAGCTCGACTGCGGCCTCGACGATCCGCTCACGGGAGAGCGCCTCTGTGCGCCGCTGGGACCGGCGCGTACGCGTTGTCATGCTGCCATTTTGACATAGCTGGAACGCTGTTCCAACATGGACTGGAACGACATTCCATAGCGGGTCGCCAGATGACAACGGCTGCCCTCGAACCCCCGAGGAGCCACCATGCGTACTCACCTCACCACTCCCGTAACGATCATCGGCGCCGGGCTCGGCGGCCTCACGCTCGCCCGCGTCCTGCACGTCCACGGCGTACCCGTCACGGTCTACGAGGCGGAGTCCTCCGCCTCGGCCCGCGCCCAGGGCGGGATGCTCGACATCCACGAACACAACGGCCAGCCGGCGCTGCGGGCGGCAGGCCTGTTCGACGCGTTCCGCGGCCTCGTCCTGGAGGGCCACGAGGCGACAAGGGCCCTCGCCCCGGACGGCTCCGTCCTGCTCGAAGAGCCCGACGACGGCACGGGCGGACGCCCCGAGGTGCTCCGCGGCGAGCTGCGACGGATCCTGCTCGAATCACTCCCGGCGGGCACCGTCCGGTGGGGCCACAAGGTCAGCGGCGTCCGCGCCATCGGCGGGAGCCGTCACGAGGTGACCTTCGCCGACGGCACCACCGTCGCCACGAGCCTGCTCGTCGGCGCGGACGGCGCGTGGTCGCGGGTCCGGCCACTGCTCTCCGACGCCATACCCGAGTACGTCGGTACGTCCTTCGTCGAGACCTATCTGTTCGACGCCGACACCCGGCACGCCGCGAGCGCGAAGGCGGTCGGCGACGGGGCGATGTTCGCGCTCGCGCCGGGGAAGGGCATCCAGGCGCACCGGGAGAGCGGCGGGACCCTCCACACCTACGTGGCGCTGTCCAGGTCGCAGGACTGGTTCGCGGACATCGACTTCGCCGACCCCGCTGCGGCCGCCGCGCGGATCGCGCGGGAATTCGAGGGCTGGGCGCCGGAGTTGACCGCGCTGATCACCGACGGCGATACCGCACCGGTCCTGCGCCCCCTCAACACGCTGCCGACCGGGCACAGTTGGGACAGGGCGCCTGGGGTGACCCTGATCGGTGACGCGGCCCACCTCATGGTCCCGTCCGGTGAAGGCGCCAACCTGGCGATGTACGACGGCGCCGAACTCGGCAAGGCCATCGTCGCGCACCCCGACGACATCGAGGCCGCGCTCACCGAGTACGAGCAGGCCATGTTCCCCCGCAGCGGCGCTGAAGCCGTCGACGCCGTCCGCCTGCACGCGCTCATGTTCGGCGAGGACGCACCTCACGGCCTGATCAAGATGTTCACCGGGGGCGAGCAGGCCCGCTAGTCACCTGGGTTTCACTCGGCTTCGGAGGCGTCCGGCGCGCTCTCCTCGTCGTCCGGGTTCCAGTCGAGGAGCCGCACCTTCGCGACCGTCCGCACATGTCTGCGCATCGCTGCCGCCGCCGCCCGGCCCCGGCCGCTCTCGATCGCGTCGAGAATCTCGTGGTGCTGCTTGAGGGACCTGGCGGGACGGCGCACCTGGCGCAGCGACTCGTTGCGGCTCTCGGTGATCTGCTCGGCGATGGAGCGCATGAACTCGCCGAGCAGCGCGCTGTGCGCCGCGGCGGTCACGGCGGCGTGGAAGAGCCGGTCGCCCTCGACGCCGTGCCGGCCCGCCTCGATCTCCCCCGCCATCGTGTCGAGCGCGAACCGCATCGCCCGCAGATCCTCGTCCGTGCGCCGCTCCGCGGCCAGTTCGGCGAGCTTGGTCTCCAGGGCCTCGCGCGCCTCCAGGACGTCGGGCAGCCGCCGCTTGCGCTCGACGAGCCGCTCCACGGGCTCGGCGTCGAGGCTGTCCTTGACCAGATACATGCCGCCACCGTGGCGCACCTCGACCAGACCCTGCACTTCGAGTACGACGATGGCCTGCTTGACGGAAGCGCGGGACACGCCGAGGCGCTGGGCCAGTTCACGCTCGGGCGGCAGTCGGTCGCCGGAACGCAGGCCGCCTTCGGTGACGTACGCACGCAGCCGGTCGAGCACCTGCTCGTACAGCCGCGTCCTGCCCATGGGGCGCAGCGCGTCCGACATTCCCCACCCCCATCCCGGTCCCCGCACCGAGTCCCGGCCCCGTGACCTCGGCGCCCGTACCGGTGGATCGGCAGCCTAACAGCGCCGCCGGGCCCGTGGACGAGTGGACAAGTGGATGAGCCAATTTCCGTCCGATCCCTTGACGGCCGAAACCGATGCCCCGACGCTGAGTTCCGCCAACCGCCGAATTGGCTCAGCCACTTGGCCACTGGGGGCTCACGGCTGAACCGCGGCCTCTCAAGGACGGCCCCAGGGACGGGAGCCCATGATGTCCGCCGAACTGATCTCCATCCTCGTACTCGTGGTGGTCTTCGTGATCGCCACCACCCGCTCCATCAACATGGGCGCGCTCGCCTTCGCCGCCGCGTTCGTGGTCGGCGAGCTGGTCGCCGACCTCGACGCGGACGGCATCTTCGCCGGTTTCCCCGGCGATCTCTTCGTCGTGCTTGTCGGCGTGACCTATCTGTTCGCCATCGCCCGCGCCAACGGCACCACGGACTGGCTGGTCCACGCGTCCATACGCCTGGTGCGCGGGCGCATCGCGCTGATCCCGTGGGTGATGTTCGTGATCACCGGGGCGCTCACCGCGATCGGCGCGGTCAGTCCGGCCGCCGTGGCGATCGTCGCGCCGATCGCCCTGAGCTTCGCCGCCCAGTACGGAATCAGCCCGCTCCTGATGGGCGCCATGGTGGTGCACGGAGCCCAGGGTGGCGGCTTCTCGCCCATCAGCATCTACGGCTCGATCGTCAACGGCATCGTGGAACGCGAGAAACTGCCGGGCAACGAGGTCGGGCTCTTCCTCGCCTCGCTCGTCGTCAATCTCATCATCGCCGGGATCGTGTTCGTCCTCTTCGGCGGGCTGAAACTGGGGGGTCGCGGCCTTGACGAGGCAGAGAGCGAAGAGGCAGAGAGCGAGGAGGGGGCCAAGTCGGCTGCGGTCGGCACGGGTTCGCGGCTCGACCCGGCGAAGATCGCCACTCTCGGCGCCCTCGCGGCCCTCGTCGTCGCCGTACTCGTCTTCGACCTCGACGCCGGTCTGAGCGCCATCACCCTGGCCGTGCTCCTGAGCGCCTTCTGGCCGGATTCAAGCCGCAAGGCCGTCGGCGAGATCGCCTGGCCGACCGTGCTGCTGATCTGCGGGGTGCTGACCTACGTCGGCGTACTCGAGGAGATGGGCACCATCGACTGGGCAGGTGAGGGCGTGTCCGACATCGGCGTCCCGCTCCTCGCGGCCGTGCTGCTCTGCTACATCGGGGCGCTCATCTCCGCGTTCGCCTCCTCCGTCGGGATCATGGGTGCGCTGATCCCGCTCGCGATGCCGTTCCTGGCCCAGGGCGAGATCGGCGCGGCCGGCATGATCGCGGCGCTCGCTGTCTCCGCCACCGTCGTGGACGTCAGCCCCTTCTCGACCAACGGCGCGCTGGTCCTGGCCGCGGCGCCGGACGTGGACCGGGAGCGCTTCTTCCGGCAGCTGATGGTGTACGGAGGGATCATGGTGGCCGTGGTGCCGGCCGCGGTGTGGCTGGTCCTGGTGGTGCCAGGATTCGGATAGGGACGCTTACCCGTACCCGTACTGACTGACCGGCCGACAGTTCGACGACGACCAAGACGACGACCAAGGAGATACGCAGCGTGAGCTCTCCCCATCCGCCCCTCTTCCCGGCCATCGCCGCGGCCACGGACCGCCCCGCCCTGCGCTTCGGCGCGCGCTCGCTGTCGTACGCGGAGTTGAACGCCACGGCCGGTTCCCTCGCCGCCTCGATCGGCTCGGCGCACCGGGTCGCCCTGTGGGCGACACCGACCCTGGAGACCGCCGTCGGTGTGGTGGCCGCGCTCCTCGCCGGTGTGCCCGTCGTGCCGCTGAACCCGAAGACCGGGGAGCGCGAGCTGGGGCACATCGTGGCGGACAGCGCCCCGACAGTGGTGCTCGCGGCGCCGGGTGACGAACTGCCCGCGCCGTTGAGGGCGTTGGACCGCGAGAACATCACGCTCACCGGAGCCACGGCGGGGACGGTGCGGGCGGGGGTGCCCGCCGAGCCCGACCCCGAGTCCCCCGCCCTGGTCGTGTACACCTCGGGCACGACAGGCCCGCCCAAGGGCGCCGTGCTGCCCCGCCGGGCGTTGGCCACGACCCTGGACGCCTTGGAGGACGCCTGGCAGTGGACGTCCGACGACGTACTGGTGCACGGGCTTCCGCTGTTCCACGTGCACGGGCTGATCCTCGGCACTCTCGGCCCGCTGCGCCGGGGCGGTTCGGTTCGGCACCTGGGCCGGTTCTCCGTGGACGGGGTGCGGCGCGAACTGGACGACGGGGCCACGATGCTGTTCGGCGTGCCCACCATGTACCACCGCATCGCGGAGGCGCTGCCCGCCGACCCGGCCCTCGCCAAGGCCCTGTCCGGCGCGCGGCTCCTGGTCTCCGGGTCGGCCGCCCTTCCCGTGCACGACCACGAGCGGATCGCGGCGGCGACCGGACGCCGGGTGGTCGAGCGGTACGGCATGACGGAGACCCTGATGAACACAAGCGTGCGCGCCGACGGTGAACCGCGCGCCGGAACGGTCGGGGTGCCGCTGCGCGGCGTGGAGCTGCGGCTCGTGGACGAGTCGGGCGACGCGACCTTGGATCCGCAGGAGGTCGGCGAGATCCAGGTGCGCGGCCCCAACCTCTTCACCGAGTATCTGAACCGGCCGGACGCCACAGCCGCCGCCTTCACCGCCGATGGCTGGTTCCGCACCGGCGACATGGCCGTGCTCGACCCTGATGGCTATGTACGCATCGTCGGGCGCAAGGCCACCGACCTCATCAAGAGCGGCGGCTACAAGATCGGCGCGGGCGAGATCGAGAACGCGCTGCTCGAACACCCGGGAGTACGGGAGGCTGCCGTGACGGGTGAGCCGGACGACGACCTGGGCGAGCGGATCGTCGCCTGGATCGTGCCGACCGACCCCGAACAGCCTCCGGCGGAAGCGGACTTGGCGGGGCATGTGGCCGCCCAGCTCGCCCCGCACAAGCGCCCGCGAGTCGTTCGCTATCTGACGGAGCTCCCCCGCAACGACATGGGGAAGATCATGAAGCGGTCGCTCGGTGCCTGAGCCGTCGCCCGCCTCCGCACCCACGCCCGAGCCCGAGCCCGCCCGCTCGACCGCGCGAGCGGCGATCACCGCTGTGGCCGATGGCGGCAGCTTCCGTGAACTCCCTTACGTAGAGGAGGAGTCCAGCTCGGACGGCCCCCTCGCCTGGCAGGGATACGGCGACTCCCGGGCCCGGGCCACCGAGCGCACCGGCGAGCAGGAGTCGGTGGTCTGCGGCACCGCCGACATCGGCGGCACCCGGGCGGTGCTCGTCTCCTTCGAGTTCGGCTTCCTGGGCGGCTCGCTCGGTGAGCGCACCGGTGACCGACTTGAGGCCGCGCACCGCCACGCCCGTGACCACCGGCTGCCGGTCGTCTCGCTGATCGCGACGGGCGGCAGCCGTATGCAGGAGGGCATGCTCGCGCTGACCCAACTGCAGCGCGTGGCACGGCAGTCCGAGCTCACCGGGGCGGCGGGCCTCGCCCGGATCGCGGTGCTCCGCGATCCGACCACGGGCGGCGGCTGGGCCACGCTGGGCGCGGGCGCCGATCTGATCCTGGCGCTGCCCGGCAGCCAGATCGGCTTCGCGGGGTCACGGGTGCGCCCGGCGGACACGGATGCGACGGCGTACACCGCTGAGGCTCAGCTGGAGGCGGGGGCGATCGACGAGGTCGTACGCCCCGAGGAGCTGCGAGAAGCGCTGTCACTGCGCCTCAGGCTCCTGACCGCCCCCGCCCCCTCCCCCGCCCCCGACGCGGGCACCCTCACGCCCGCCGAGCCCCCCGCCGCGCTCGGCCGCACCGATCTGCCCGCCACAGGCTGGGAAGCCGTGAGCCGCGCCCGCTCCCCCGAACGCCCGCGCGCCGCGGCCTACTTGGACGCCTACTTCACGGCTCGCGCACCGCTTCGAGGCGACCGGTGCGGGGGCAGCGACCCGGGAATGCTCTGCGGTTTCGGCCTGCGCGAGGGGCGCGCCATCGCGTACGCGGCGCAGTGCGGCACCGCGACGACGCCCGCGGGGTACCGCACCGCTGCCCGCCTGCTCCGGCTCGCGGGCCGGCTCGGCATCCCCGTGCTCACGCTCATCGACACCCCGGGCGCCGCGAACGGGGCGGAGGCGGAACGTGCGGGCGCGGGCGCGGCGATCGCCGACCTGTTCGGCGCCGTGGCCGCCGCGCCGGTACCGGTCACCTCACTGGTCATCGGCGAGGGCGGCTCCGGCGGCGCCCTCGCCCTCGCGGCCCCGGACAACCTCTGGGCGACCCCGGACAGCTACTTCTCGGTCATCGCACCGGAGATGGCCACGGCGATCCTCAAACGCGGGCAGGAGGAGACGAGGTCGACGGCTGAGCAACTGCGGCTGCGGCCACAGGATCTGGTGGAACTCGGGGTGGTACGCGGGATGGTGACGGGTGGCTCCTCCAGCGCACCGGCACCGCCCCGCGGCTGAGCAACCTGGAAGGTGCATCACGGTGGACCACGTTCCTACCCTCGGGAAAGGCCCACGACCTGCCCCTTCAGGCATCCCTCGCGCCGTGCTTCGCCGACCAGAGGAGACGATGTGCCCACCGAACAGGACGTGGCCGAGGAACGCGTCATCCAGGAAGGGTTCCCGCAGGTGAGGGGCGACAGGCGCCGGCCCGCGCAGGGCGACAGGCGCCGGCCCGCGCACGGTGCCGGGCGGCCCGTGTCGGGGGCGGCGAGGTGCCGAAGACGCCATGTCCGGCTCCGCTCCCGATGTGTAGTGTGGTTAGACATGAAGGCAGAAACCCTGAGAGGCAATCTGGAAGGGATGCTGCTGTCTGTGCTGGAGCCCGGTCAGCTGCACGGCTACGCGGTCATCGAGGAGTTGAAGCGGCGCAGCGGGGACGCGATCAACCTGCCGACCGGCACGGTCTATCCGGCGCTGCACCGCCTGGAGGCCGCGGGCCTGGTCGGCAGCGAGTGGTCACGGCACAACGGCCGCCGCCGTCGCAACTACCACCTGACCGCGGCAGGACACCGGGAACTGGCGGACAAGCGCACGGCCTGGCAGGAGGTTTCCTCGGTCATCTCCGTCGTCCTGGGAGGGGAGGCGTAATGGAGGCACCGGTACTGCAGAGCTACACCGACCACTTGGCCGAGCACCTCGTGGGTCCGTACTCCAGGCGCACCGCGATCATCGACGAGGTCATGGACGGCCTGCGGTGTGCCGCGGAAGACAATCTTGAGGACTGTCCGGACCTGGAGGAGGCCGCCCACCGCGCCGTCGAGGAATGGGGTCCGCCCAGCGAGGTCGCCCGCGCCTACAACGACGCGACACTGCGGCTGAGCGCCAACCGGCTGTCGATCCGGGCCGTGTGCGTACTGCCACTGCTCGCGGCGACCTGGGCGTACGCACTGCTCGGCGGGCCCGCGGGGCCATGGCCGGTCAAGCATCCGCCCACCTTGCTGGTGGGCCTGTCGGTGGTGATGTTCGGCTGTGTGTTCTGCGTGGCCGGAGCCGTGTCAGGACTGCGTAAGGGCAGCGGGTTCCAGGCGGCGGCCGAGCGGCGCGACGGCGGCATCACGACGGGGACGCTCTCGGCCCTCATCGGGCTGCTCTGCGCGCTGGCCGCGCTGATCGTGCTGCTGCTCAACCGCGGTCTGAGCCACCCCGAGTCCCTTGACTGGCCCATGGTCTCCGTCCCGGCGACGCTGACGCTTCTGGCGGGCGCGTACTTCGCGTTCTCCCTGAAGGGCTTCCTCTTCGTGATGAGGCGGGCCGGCTGCCCGTAGGAGGACCGCTTCGCGTAGACCACCTCAGAGCTCCCGTGGTGGGCAACAGCCTCGTCGGCTGTCACCCGCCACGGGAGCTCTCTGTTTGCGGCGCGCTCAACTGCTGTGTCTTGCGCGCGGGTTGGCGGGCGGCTACCTTGGGCACTCATAAGTAGTGCGGCTACACAATAGTGTCCCTACAGGAGGTCGGTCCCGTGGAGCGCATGACACGGTGGGTGCTCGCTCACCGGTGGCCCGTGGTCCTTGTCTGGCTGGTTCTCTTCCTCGCGGGGGGAGCCATGTCGGGCAGTACGATCGACCAGCTCACCTATGAGTCGCGGCTCCCGGACAAGCAGGCCCAGAAAGCCAACGACCTCCTCGCTCAGCGCTTCGCGCAGACGGGCGGCAAGAACGCGCCGCTGCTCCTGGTCGTCACCCTGCCGCAGGGCACGAGCGTCGACAGCGCGGCCGTGACCGAGCAGTGGGGCGGCCTGGTCGAGAAGGTCACCCCCAAGGGCGGTCGCAGCGTCTCGTACACGACCACCGGCGACGACGCGCTGGTGTCGAAGGACAAGCGCACCACGGTGGCGCTCGTCTACCCGCCCGCCAACCCGACGAGCTCGCCCTACGACCAGTCACTTCCCGCCATCAAGAAGACGGTCGAGCAGACCGAGGTCGGCGGCGCCCAGGTCGAACTGACCGGTCAGCCCGTGCTCTCGGGCCGGAACAGCGGAGCCGCGCGCAGCCCGATCTACGAGACGCTCATCGGCGCCGTGGGCGCCCTGGTGGTGCTCGCCCTGGTCTTCGCCAGTGGCCTGGCGATCGTCCCGCTGCTGATGGCCGCGGTCGCCATCCCGACCACGTTCCTGCTGGTGCGCGGGGTCACCGGGATCACCGACGTGTCGTTCATCGTCCAGTACCTGGTGGCGTTGATCGGCCTGGGCATCGCCATCGACTACGCACTGCTTGTCGTCACGCGATGGCGCGAGGAACGCAACAAGCCGGGCGGCGACGGCCCCGAACCCGAGGCACGCAGGCAGGCGGTCGTACGTTCCGTGGCCAGCGCGGGACGGGCCGTCGCGCTCAGCGGCGCCACCGTGGCGATCTCGCTCGCCGCGCTCGTCGTCCTGCCGGTGCCCTTCCTGCGCAGCGTCGGATACGCGGGGCTGCTCATCCCGCTGGTCAGCGTCGCCGTCGCGCTGACGCTGCTGCCCGTCCTGCTGTACTCGTGGGGCGACAAGCTCGACCGGCCGCGCCGCGTACACCGCCCCGACAGCAAGATGTGGGGCAAGATCGCCGCGCTCACCACCCGCCGCCCCGCGCTCTGCGCGGCGATCAGCGGCGCGCTGCTCATCGCCCTCGCGGCACCGGTGCTCGCCATCCAGCTCGGGGCACCCGCCACCAGGACACTGGCACAGGGCGGCCGGCCCGCCGCCACCTTCGAACGGATCGTGGACGCGGGATTCGGTGAGGGCATCGCGCGCCCCGTCGAGGTGCTCGTCGACGCCAAGGGCGCCGACGCGATGAAGGAGAAGCTCGGCGGCGTGGACGGTGTCGCGGGAACGGTCGCGCCCGACGACTGGGCACGCGACGGCAGCCGCATCGTCGATGTGTGGACCACCGACGACCCGTCGAGCGGCGACGGCAAGGACACGGTCTCCGGCGTCGTGGACACCGCGGTGGAGACGGACGGCACGCTCGCCGGGGGCGGCCCCCCGCAGGACGCCGACTTCATCGACGCGGTCTACGGAGGACTCGGTCTCATCCTGCTCCTGGTCGCCGTGCTCACCTTCATCGTCCTCGCACGGACGCTGCGTTCGGTGGTCCTGCCGCTGAAGGCGCTGGTCCTGAACGCGTTCTCCACGTGCGCGGCGTACGGCGTGATCGTCCTCGTCTGGCAGAAGGGGTACGGCAGCGAGCTGCTGTTCGACACCCCGGCGGTGGGGGCGATCACCATCTGGGTCCCCATGGCGGTCTTCGCGTTCCTGTTCGGACTCTCCATGGACTACGAGGTGTTCATCCTCCACCGCATCAGGGAGACACACCTCGACCTGGCGGCCAAGGGAGAACGGGACACCGTGGTCGGGTCCGTGGTGACCGGCATCAGCCGCACCGGACGGCTCGTCACCTCCGCGGCGCTCATCCTCTTCCTGGCCTTCGTCGCGCTGGCCAGCATCCCCATCACCGATGTCAAGGTGTTCGCCACCGCGCTGGCGGCCGGCATCATCATCGACGCCACCGTGGTCCGCGGCTTCCTCACCCCGGCCCTTGTCACCCTCCTGGGGCGGTCCAACTGGTGGTTCCCACGCTCCTTGGGCCGGCTGCTCGCCACCCCCGTGCCGGCGGCCGGCCCAAGGTCCAGCACCACGGCATCCGACGGGACGGGCGCAGGGCCCGAAGAGCCCCCCGGCTCGGAGCGGCCGTCGTCCGCGGCCGGAACATCCGACGAGGCACGGCAACAGGGCCGCGTCTGACCCGCCTTGGGCCACCGCGCCACCGCGCGGTGGCCCAAGGGGTTGCTTATGCGTACTTTCTCTTGCCTTCATCGCCATCGGACAAGGTGCAGGGGCGGACGCGGAGTTCACTCCGGAGTCCGGGCACTCGACGACTGCGAAGGGAACAGACCGTGTCCACACAGAGTCCGAGCTACGACGTGGTGATCCTGGGATCGGGCATCGCCGGATCCACCCTCGGTGCTGTCCTGGCGCGCAACGGCGTCAAGGTGCTGCTCGCCGACGCGGGCACCCACCCGCGGTTCGCCGTGGGGGAATCGATGATCCCCCAGCTCGTGGCCTGGCTGCAGGTGCTCGCCGAGCGATACGGAATACCCGAGTTCAACGCCCTGGCCGACGCGAGCACCATCAACGAAACGGTGAGCAACACCTTCGGCCGCAAACGGCACTTCGGATTCATGCTGCACCGCCCCGGCCACGAGCCCGACCCCACGGAGGCGCACCAGTTCGTCATCCCCGAGACGCTGACGTCGGCGAGTCATCTGTTCCGGCAGGACAGCGACGCCTATCTCTTCCGGGTCGCGGCCGGGCTCGGCTGTGAGACACGCCAGCAGTGGCGCGTGGCGGACATCGACTTCGACGACGCGGGGGTCACCCTCACCGGGACCGATGAACGGCAGGTCAGGGCCCGCTACTTGGTGGACGCCAGCGGATTTCGCTCGCCGCTCGCCGACCATCTGGAGCTGCGCGAACAGCCCGCCAGGTTCAAGCACCACTCCCGCTCGCTGTTCACGCACATGATCGGGGTGCGCCCCTTCGACGACGTGGTGCACGCCCCCGAGGAGAGCCGGCCGCCCGTGCCGTGGCACGACGGCACCATGCACCACCTCTTCGAGCGCGGCTGGTTCTGGATCATCCCGTTCGACAACCACGAGCTCTCCCGCAACCCGCTGTGCAGCGTGGGCGTCACGCTCGATCCGCGTCTCTACCCCAAGCCGGACGACATCGACGCGGAGGAGGAGTTCACCCGTCTCGTGCACCGGTTCCCCGCCGTGGAGCGGCAGTTCGAGGGGGCGACCAAGGTCCGCGAGTGGGTGTCCACCGGGCGGCTGCAGTACTCGTCCCGACAGACCGTGGGCCGGCGCTGGTGCCTGATGTCGCACGCCGCGGGGTTCCTCGACCCGCTGTACTCGCGCGGCATGTCCAACACCTTCGAGATCATCCACACGCTGGTCCCGCGTCTGCTCTCGGCCCTGGCGGACGACGACTTCGACGAGGAGCGCTTCCGCTACGTCGAGGAGCTGGAGCAGGGCCTGCTCGACTACAACGACATCCTGGTCAACTGCTCCTTCATCGCCTTCTCCCACTTCCGGCTCTGGGACGCGGTCTTCCGCGTCTGGGGCAGCGGCAACACCCCGGCCACCCTGCGCATCAACCACGCGCTGCGCGCCTTCAAGACCCACGGCGACCCTAGTGTCTTCGACAACCTGGAGAAGGCTCCGCACACCGGCCTGTGGTGGCCCGACAGCGACGACTTCAAGGCGCTGCTCGACAAAACGGCGGAAGCCTGCGCGCTGTACGAAGCGAATGTCATCGACGGCGACACGGCGGCGGACCGGGTACTCGAACTCGTCCGGGAATCCGACGCGGTGTCTCCGGGGTTCGGCTGGAAAGACGTGAACAGCCGCTTCATCTATCCCGGTCACCGCGAGATGGCGGCGTTCCTCGAATGGGCGGCCTCGTCACCGGCGCCCGAACTGAGCACCATCGGCAGGGAAAGCCTGGACGCGCTGCGCAAGGCGGGCATCGTGCTGCCCAGCACAGCGGGAACGGCGGGAAACCGGTGAACGCCGTGCCCTCGCGCGAGGGACTCGACGTCACCGAAGCGAACAAGGCCCTGGCCAGGTACTGGTTCGAGGAGGGCTGGAGCCGCGGCAATGTGGACGTGGCCGACCAGATCTTCGCCCCGGACTTCCTGCTGGGCGGAGAACGCGTCGGCCCGGACGGGCCCAGGAAGAGCGTGCTGCGCCGGAACGCCGCGTTCGCCGGCCTCACCGTGGAGGTAGGGCTCCAGATCGCCGAAGGACCGTGGGTGGCCACCTGGTACACCACGCGGGCGACGCACATCGGGGAGTTCGCGGGCGTGGCTCCCACCGGGCGGACGATCAACTCCGAAGGTGCGCAGCTGTGGCGCGTCGAGGACGGCATGGTCGTCGAGGACCGGAACGTATTCGACCTGTGGAAAGTGGTGTCGCAACTCCGTGCATAGGGCGGCGGCGTCGCAGCCGCGCAGCACTTCGCTGCCGTGCGGCAGCGCGCTAGGAGCTGGCGTGAATAATGTTCTTCTCGTAGGCGAAGATAACCGCGTGTACGCGGTTGCGGAGCCCCAGCTTCTCCATCAGTTTCTGGATGTGGAATTTCACCGTGCTCTGGCTGAGCGTCAGTTCGGTGGATATCTCCGCATTGCTGAAGCCCCGGGTCAGCAGCCTGAACACCTCTATCTCCCGGTCCGTGAGCTGCTCCAGCAGGGAGTCGCCGGAGCCCGCCCGGGCCGTGGGGATGAGCAAGGACCGGCCGGTGGCCATGAGGCGGACCGCGGCGGCCAGCTCCTGGGAGCTGCTGCTGCTGGAGAGCAGGCCCTTGACCCCGGCCTGCAGGATTTCGGCCGCCGCCGCGTCCACGTTGTTCAGCAGGACAAGCACGTTGGGCGCCGGCAGCGGCGGATGGGACCGGGCGAGCGAACCGACGCTGTCGACGGCCTCCGCCGCGCTGCTGTGGGTGTTGACGATGACGACGTCGGGCCGCAGCTCCCGGTACCTGGCCGCTGCGGCCCCGCCGTCCTGGGCGACGCCGACGACGTGAAGATCGGGGCAGCCGTCGAGAATGGTGCGCAGCCCCGTCAGAGAGATGGGGTGCGCATCGACGAGCAGAACCTTGGTGCGTGCTGTGCCTGACATGTATTTCCCCCGGGGATGTCATGAACAGTGCAGACCTGTGGACAAGAATAGAGCGGGAGAGGGTGGTCGGAGACAGGCTGCCGCCTCTCCAAAATTGCCGTATTGCGGGGCTGTCCGCGCACCCGCCTGAGGCCGACATGAGAGTCCGCTCCCGGGGCGATGCCCCGAGAGCGGATTTCCGTGCCCCTGGGTCAGGGCTTGCGGCCGACGACGGCGGTGGTCAGCGCGGGCAGGTCGATCGTCTGCTCGACGCAACAGCCCACTTCCCGCATCCAGGAGCGGCACTCGGCAGGCGAGAAGCCGGTCGCCTGGGCGGACTGGAGCATCATGATCAGGCTGAGTACCAGGTTGTCCGCTCCGGTCCGCTCGTCGTCGAGCATGGTGTCGTACACGATGAGCGCTCCCCCGTCGTGGACGGCGTCGTACGCCTTGCGGAGCAGCGCCATGCGCCGCTCCATCGGCCGGTCGTGCAGGACGCCGCCGAGGATCACGACATCCGCGCGAGGGAGGTCGTCGGTGAAGAAGTCCCCGCTCACGAAGCGCAGTTGATCCGCGACCCCGCGCTCGGTCACCAGCGTGTCGAAATGCGGTTCCATCAGCGGTCGGTCGAGCACGGTCCCGGTGAGCCCGGGGTGGGCGGCGGCGAGGCGCGCGGCGAGATTCCCGCGCGCCCCGCCCACGTCGCTGAACGTCGCGTACCTGCCCCAGTCGAAGGCCTGCGCCAGTTCGTCCGCCACTGCCCCGCTGAAGCTGTCCGTGGCCGACAGATACTGCCGCAGGCGCTCGGGGTCGTGGAAGATCTGGGTGAACGGCACCTCGCCGCCCTTGCCCTGACCGCGGGCGCTCCCGCTGCGCAGTAGGCCGGCCAGTGAGTCCTGGTCGCTGCCCAGCAGTTCGGTGGTCATCCGCAGGAATCCGCCGACGTATCCCTCCCGGCCCGGCATCAAGTGCCGGGCCACGGCCGGGCTGTTGCGGTAGCGGTCCCCCGTGCGCCGCAGCAGCCCGAGCGCGGACAGCGCGTCGAGGAAATCGCCGGCGGCCCGGGGGTGCAGCCCAAGCCGCTCGCGCAGCTCCTCCGCGCCGAGCGCTTCGTCGCCCAGCGCGGTGAAGACACCGAGGTCCTGCGCCGCCGTCAGGAGCTTGCTGCGGAAGAAGGACCAGCCGACGAACAGTACGTCGAAGGGGTCGTCCAGAGTGCGGGACTCTTCCGTGGCCATCAGGGCACCCGCGAGTCGATTTCCACCTGCGGCTCCTCCCGCACAGGCCGCCGCCGGCCGATGCGGGCCCGCAGCCACAGTTCCACGGGCCGCTCGAAGAGCACATGGAGCAGCCAGCAGAGCGCCGTGGTGATGGCGAGTGCGAGCAGCACCCACCCGGCATTCTCCCAGCTCGCCTCGACCGGCATCATGTAGAACTCGATGATGCTCTTCCGGTCGAATACCGCGGCGGATATCTCGAACAGCACGGTGAAATGAATGAGATAGAAGGCGTACGACCAATTGCCGAGCGCCACCATCGGTTTGGCCCGCAGCCAGGAGCGGTCGCCGGCCAGGTCCCGCCCGGCGACCGCCACCACCACGAGCGCGTACAGCGGCGCCGTGACCTGGCTGAGCGCGTCGTACACGACGAACGCGCGCCAGGTCTCGTCGCGCAGCAGCCACAGGACGAAAAGACCCGCCGTGAGCAGCGCGGTGGCCGGCCAGACCGTCAGGGGTGAGCGCCATCCCTTGCGTACCGCGGCCGCGGCGACCATGCCCAGAAGGAACTCCCACACGTGGGCGATCGGTGAGTACGCCCCGAAAATGAGCCCGTCCATGCCGTAGAACACGGGGCGCGCCGTGGGCGGATAGGCCTCCCACAGCCACACCTTGATGCCCCAGCCGACCAGCACCAGGGTGACCGCGGCCCAGGCGAGCCAGCGCAGCGAGCGGCGCAGCGAGTACTTCGCCACGAACGGGAAGATCGCGTAGAAGAAGGCCTCGCACGCCAAGGACCAGGTGACGGGGTTCGCGGCGCCGAGTATGTTGCCCGGCACCCATGCCTGATAGAGCAGAACGGCGGAGACCGCCATCATGACCAGGTCGTTCCGCCCGCTGTCCGGGGTGTCGGGGAGCTGCAGGAAGAGCGGCACCACGGCGGCGACGAGCAACAGGGGCCAGATGCGGGCGAACCTGCGCCCGTAGAAGGCGCCGGCCCGGTCCCCCCTCTTGTACGTCCAGGTCAGTACGAAGCCGGAGAGCACGAAGAAGAACGTGACGCCGGAGGACCCCAGGGTGAGGACTGCGTCCGTGTGCGGGATGGGGAGCAGCGTGGCGACGTGGTTGAGGAAGACCGCGAGGGCCGCGATCCAGCGCAGCCCGGTGAGCGATTCGAGCCGCGACTCCGGGGGCACCGGTGCGCCGAGTGCCTGGGGTGGTCGGAGTGCGGCGGACGGGGATTCTGGTTTGTGCGCGGAGTAAGCCATGGCAGCAATACCAGCCATTCAATGACGACGGAGATGGGGCGAACTGTTCCGGCATTCCATCAGCATCTGATGAACCCCCCGTTAAGCCGTAATAAATCGGCCCGTACAGCGGTCATTCCCTTTCAATTTGCTGGCCCGTCGCGGGAGTCGGCGCTAACCTGCTGCGGACGCGTATTTGGATTGCCGCACAGATTCGAGGAATGTCATGCAGCAATTTCCGTACCGCACGGCAATGGTGACCGGGGCGTCGAGTGGAATCGGTGAAGGGTTCGCTCGCAGACTCGCCCAGGGCGGTGTGGACCTCGTCCTCGTCGCGCGCCGTGCCGACCTGCTCAAACAGCTGGCCGATGAGCTCGAGTCCCAGCACCACGTCCGAGTCGAGGTGATGGCGCTCGATCTCACCGAAGAGCGTCATCTCACCGAGGCAGAGGAGCGCCTCGCCGATCCGGAGCGGCCCGTCGAACTGCTCGTGAACAACGCCGGGTCGAGCGGATCCGGGGAGTTCGCCCGTCTGTCCGCGGAGCGCGAGGTGCACACCGTGACGCTCAACGCCGTCGTCCCTCTGAGGCTGTCCCACGCCTGCCTGCCCGGAATGATCGAGCGGGGCGCCGGCGGCATAGTCAACGTCTCTTCGCTGGTGGCGGTGTTGCCCAAGCCGCGCTCCGCCACCTACGCGGCGTCCAAGGCGTTCCTGTCCTCGTTGAGCGAGAGCATCTCCATGGAGGTCGCCCGCTACGGAGTCCACGTCACCACCGTGCACACCGGCCTGACCCGCTCCGGATTCCATGCCGCCGCCGGGGTGCCGCAGGATACGCTGCCCGACATCAAGTGGCTGACTCCGGACGACGTCGCGCGCGCCGGGCTCGAAGCGGTGGCGGCGGGGCGGCCCTCGACGGTGCCGGGCCTGGCGTACCGTATCCGGCTCCCGCTCATGCGCGCGATGCCACGGTCCCTCGTCAGGATCATCATGCGGCGCGTGCACAAGGCCTGAGGAAAGGATCCCGTCCATGTCCACTCAGCGCAGCATTTCCCCAAGGCACAAGGCACGCAACCGCGTTGTCATCCTCTTCCACCGGATCGGCCTGCCCTTCGGGCCGATGCACCTGCTCACGGTCCCGGGGCGCAAGAGCGGCCTCCCCCGGACCACTCCGGTGGCGCCGGTGATCGTGCACGGCACGCGCTACATCCTCCAGGCCTACCCGGACTCCGACTGGGTCAAGAACGCACGGGCGGCTGGGCACGGCATACTCACCCGCGGTCGCCGCGCCCAGCAGGTGGACCTGGTGGAGCTGCCCGAGGAGGAACGCGGCGCCGTCCTGCGGGAGTTCCCCGGCCAGAACCCCAGAGGGGTGGGCGCCTTCGTCCGCAACGGCCTGGTCACGTCGCCTCGTGCGGAGAGCTTCGCGGAGGCCGCCCCGCGGTGCCCGGTGTTCCGCGCCACGCCCCGTGCGCGGTCGGCTGGTTGAGGCCAGGAAGACGACGGGCGGCTCCCCCGGAATCCGGGGGAGCCGCCCGTCGTGGGTTTCGGCCTCGGCAGCCGGCCGTCAGTGGGGCACGGCCATTTCCTCGCGCGGTGCCGTCGGCAGCGTCTCGCCCTTCACGTCGACCCCCGTCGTCAGATAGCGCAGCTCGTCCGGGCCCTCGTGCCGCAGCCAGTGCGCCATCCGCCGCAGGTCCTCCGGCTTCGGGTAGACGAACCGGCACGAGGGGTCCCGCAGCCCGAGGTGGTCGAGGACCACGGGCGCGTTCCGCACGGTGGTCATGAGGTCCTTCCCCGCGTCGGCGGAAGTCCGCTCGCCGCGGTCCACCGCCTCGCAGACCCGCACCATCTCGTCGAACAGCGCCTTGTAGCCGTGCGATCCGGGCACCGGGAGCCCGGGGTACGCGGCCTGCTCCATCACCCGCAGCACGCCCTCGTCGCCGGACTCCATGAAACGTTCGGTGAACCGGTCGAAGCGGAGGTTGATCGGCACCTCGGCCGCGCACCATACGCGGTAGACGGCGTTCCACAGGGCGTGGTCGGAGAAGGAGATGAACGAGCAGTTGACGAGCTCGTCGTTGTAGCGGATCAGGCCTTGCTGGAGCTCCTCGACGTAGCGGAAGCGTTCCTCGTCGAAGTCGTCTTCGGAGAGCGCGTCCAGCAGGCGCCAGGCCAGCGAGTTGATCAGTTCGCCGGTGTTGGTCAGACCCCGCGAGAACAGCGGGTCGATGAATCCCGCGGCGTGGGACATCAGGCACCAGCGATGGCCCACGGTCTGGCTGGAGGCGTACTGGATGCGCCCCGCCGACACCCAGGGCCGCACGGTACGGGCGTCGGTGAACAACCGCTCCACCGCGGGGAACCGGGCCGCGAACTGGCGGAACTCCTCCTCGGGGCTCATGTCGTCCGGCTTGGGATACATCCGCTCGTCCAGCGTGAGCCCGACGCTGACGAGCGGGTTCTTGGAGTCCGGCGCGTTGTTGAACGGAATCGACCAGAACCAGCCGCGGTCGAAGAGGTGGTGCATGGTGCCCTCCACCCAGGGGATGGGCGGTGCGTCCTCGGGCCCCACGCGCAGACAGGCGTCGGTCGGCCTGACCCCGATCATGTGCGTGAACATGGAGCGCGAGTGGTGCTTGATCTCCTCCGGCGGCTTCCGCAGGGCCAGGTGCTGGGCCAGCGGCGAGCGGAACCCGCTGGCGTCCACCAGATAGCGGCCCTCGTGGCGCTCGCCGTTTCTGCCGATGACCGCAACGTGGTTCTCCTCCAGTTCGACGTCCTCGACGGGGAACGCCTGGCGGACGTCGCAGCCGTACCGTATGGCCGTGTGCAGGAGATACGCGTCGGAGTCCTGCCGGAAGAGATGGCTCGTCTGCAGCACCCGCGACGGCGGGCTGAACTGGTTGAACTCGGCGGGGTCGGGCTCCTTCCCCTCCTCGTGCCGGATGAAGCCGAAGTGCCGCTTCGTGCCGCTGGTCGGGGCGATGGCGTCCCGGTAGCCCTCGTAGGACGTCAGCGGCTCCAGTTCCGGTACGCCATAGCGGCGGGCCAGCAGCCGGAACAGCTTCAGGGTGTAGAGCGTCGTCGACTCACCGACGGCGAACCGGGGGTGGACCCCGCCGTCGAGCAGCAGGACCGAGACGCCCTGCCTGGCCAGAATGGCGCCCAGGGTCGAGCCGGCGAGGCCGGACCCCAGGATGATCACGTCGTGTTGGCGGGGTGTCGCGAGCCGCGGCCGGGGACGGTAGTCGGACAGCTTTCGGGGCATGGTGTCCTCCCTGGACATAGGGGCGGTTGGGGCTGGAGCACGGTCACGGTCCGGACCGAAGACGGCGGCCGGGGACCGCGGAGTGATGCGGTGCCCCGGCCGTGTCCTCGCGTACGGGAGTGACCGTGTGGGGAGGCGTCAGCCCCTGGCTCCCCGCACGGCGGCCGGCGGGCCGCCGGCGCCGGGGCGGACTCCGGGCGGCGGGCCGCCCAGGTCGCCGTGGGCGCCCGGCTGCGGCATGAAGCCGCGCATGTGGTTGCGGTTGGCGAGTTCCTGCATCTTGTCCCAGTCGGGGCGCCCCTTCGACACCAGCTCCGAAAGCCCGATGAAGAAGTTCTCCACACCGCCCGGCGTGGCGATGACGAGCAACTGGCCCGGTCCGTCACCGACGTTGAGGAACTTGTGCGGCACGCCGCGCGGACCGTAAATGACGGTGCCGGCCTCGATGACCTCGGTGACTCCACCGATCTCGAATTCGTAGCGCCCCTGATTGACGAAGAACGCCTCGTCGGCCGTCTCGTGGACGTGCATCGGCGGGCCGCTGCCGGGCTGTGTGGTGATCTGGTAGAAGCTGTAGAGGCCTCCGGTGTCCTCCTTGCGCAGCAAGAACCGGCCCTCTTCACCAAACCAGCAGACGGGCTCGACGCTGTCCCGGCTCACTACTTTCCGCTTGGTCTCTGACACGTTCTCCCTAGCCTTTCGCTCGGAATTACCGGGTGTTTTCGCCTTGCGCCGCCGGGGCTGACCCGCGGCCGATGGACAGGTAATCAGCGGCCGATAAAGAGGCCGCTAAAGGACGGGAAAACCCACTGGCCCACGGGGGTTGGGCTCCCCCGGCGGATCATGCGAAGGCCGTGCCGCCGTCGGCGAGCAGACAACTGCCGGTGAGATACGAGGCCCGCTCAGAGGCGACGAACGCGATGACCTCGGCGACGTCCTCGGGAGTGCCGTTGCGGCGCACCGCGGCGCGTTCCGCCGCGGCCCTGCGCTGTTCCTCGGGGATGTGGCGGGCCAGTTCGGTCAGGATGAGGTTGGGCTCGACGGCGTTGACCCGCACCCCCTGCGGGCCGACTTCGAGGGCCAGCGTCCGCACCGCCGCCTCGACCCCGGCCTTGGCGACTGCCAGCGGCAGGAAGCGCGCCGCTGGTCTGCGGGCGAGCGCGGCTCCCACGGCCACCACCGAACCACCGCCCTGGGCGATCATCCGGGGCACGACGACCTGAGTGGTCAGGAACAGCGCCTTGAGCTGCTGGGTGACCACCCGTTCCAGGGCCTCCCAGGTCAACTCGGCCATGGGAGCGATCGGTGCCTCGTGGGCGCCCAGACCCGCGGCGTTGAGCACCAGCACGTCCACCGGGCCCAGTTCGGCCGCGGTGGCGTCGGCCAGCGAGCCGGCCTGCCCTGGGTCGGTGACATCGGCCTGCAGCGCCACGGCGTGGCCGCCCGCCTGCCGGATGGAGTCCACGACGTCCTGGGCCCGCTGCGCACCCTTGTGGTAATTGACCGCCACCCGGGCGCCCCGGGCGGCGAGCAGCCTGGCCGTGGCGGCGCCGATGCCGCTGCTGGCGCCGGTCACCAGAGCGACCTTTCCCTCGAACTCCATTCGACTCTCCCTGCTTGTCGGGTGGTTGACAGGTGTCGCTTGCCGGGCTGTCATCGCGTGCCCTCACGCCCACGCCAGCCAGCAGCCGCCGAGTCCGGCACAGAACGCGAGGACAGCAAAGGCCGTGCGCAGCCGGTTGGCGCGTGCCCAGCGCTCCCGCAGTGCCTGCCAGTCGTCCGGGATCTCCCCGGCCGCGGCCCACGCGTCGATACGCCGGTTCATGCGGACGTTGCGCGACTCGGACACCAGGGCGACCCCGACGACTCCGGCCAGGGCGACCGCGAAGGCCACCTTGGCCGCGCTGCCCGGAGCCAGGAAGGCGAGCCCGAGACCGGCTGCCAGCGCCACCTTGTTGACCCTGGGCATCAGCGGGTCGAAGCCCGGGTCGAGGAGCCGGTGCACCTCGGACCAGGTCTGCCGGGGCAGGTGCGAGAGCATGGGCACGATGGCCCGTTCGACACCGACGAGCACCCCGGCCAGGACCCCGGTGCACAGGACGAACACGACGGCGAGCGACGCGGTCGGCATGGCGTGTCCTCACCCCGCCCCGGGCCCGACGGACCCGGCCCGCGGCAGGGCGGGCCCGCGAGCCAGCCGTTCGTCCAGCATCAGCGAGTAACTCTGGCCGCGGGCAACGGAGTCGAAGAACGCGTACATCATGAGATCGCGCAGCCGGCACAGCGCCTTGCTGTGCGCGAAACCAAGGCGGCCGATGCCCCACGACGTAGTGGTCATGTCCGCCGCGCGGCTCCGCCGCTCGGACTCGAACGCGCGCAGCGTGTCGGGCACAGCGCCGGGCTCCGTGCGGCCCAGCATCTCGGCGAGCAGCACACCGCTCTCGATGGCCTGGCCCGCGCCCTGGCTGAGATTGAGCGTCATCGGATGGGCGGCGTCGCCGACGAGTACGACGCGTCCCTGGCTCCAGCCGCCGGCCGGCACCCGGTCGTGAATGCTCACCGGCAGGATCGCCTCCTCCTCGGTGGCGTCGATGATCCGGCCGATGGGTTCGGGCCACTTCCGGTAGGCCCCGGCAAGCGCCTCGCGCCGGGTGTCGCGCACCGTGTCGAGGCCGGCGGCCGCGCGGTCGCTGGTGATGGCGTCCCAATAGACCTCGTTCTCGTTGAGCCTGCAGTACAGGAACCGCAGGCCACCGGTGCCCCACAGGTTGAAGAAGGTGCCGGTGGGCACCACGTCCTCGCCCGGCAGCCGGGCGATGGCCTGCCACGCCGTGTAACCGGCGTACCGGGGCGGTGTCTCGAACCCCCGCCGCATCTCGCCGCGGACCGTGGAGCGCAGCCCGTCGGCGCCGATCAGCACATCTCCGCGGGCCGTGGAGCCGTCGTCGAAGCGAGCGGTGACGCCGTCGGCGTCCTGCGTGTAGCCGGTCAGCCGGGAGCCGAGCCGGATCCGGTGGTCGCCGACAGCTTCGGTGAGCACCTTGTGGAGAGAGGAGCGGCGCAGGGCGCAGGCCGGTGCGCCGCACTTCTCCGTCGGCCCGTCCAGGTCCCAGTGGGCCAGGCGCCTGCCGCTGTCGGAGCGGAACTCGTGGACGCGCATGCGCACGGAGTCCGCGGCGACGCTCTCGTCGAGCCCGATCCGGCGCAGCGCGAGGAACGCGTTGTGCCAGAGCATGAACCCGCCCCCCGTCAGCAGCCGTCCGGGAGAGGGCCGCGCCTCGAACACCTGCGTTTCGATGCCTTGCCGCAGCAGTCCGGCCGCCGTGGTGAGCCCGCCGATGCCGGCACCGACCACCAGGGCCTTGCGGATGGTCGCCATGGTCGCCGTCCGCTCAGGCGCTCGTCGGCACGCTGTCGAGCCGGGTGCGCAGATCGTAGATCCGCCGCTCGATGCCGCCGCCGCTCCAGTACGGGAACATGGGCGCCGCCATCTCACGGTGTGACGGAGCGTCCTCCCACGTACGGAAGGCCTCCTCGCTCTCCCACTCGGCGAGCAGGATGTAGCGCCCCGCCTCTTCGGCGTCGCGCAGCAGTTCGTCCCGGATATGGCCGGGGGTGCCGCGCACGACGGCGGCGACGGAGCGGTAGGCCTCTTCGAAGGCCTCCTGGTCCTTGTCGTCGATACGGGCGGAGACCATGACGCGTACGGTCATGACAGATCACCTTTCACTGGGTTGGCGGGCGGGTATGTGTGCGACGGTTTCGAGCACACGCTTGTGGGCGGATTCACGGAAGGTCTCCAGACGGGCGCTGAGTTCCTGCCGTTCCGGACTCCTCTGGAAGGCCTCCAGGGAGGCGCTGTCGGCCCAGTCGGCCATGATCAGGTGGGTACGCGGTGCGTGCGTGTCCCGCAGCAGCGTCTGGGCGACATTGCCCGGCATCAGTGAGGCGGCCTGCGCCGTCTCCTGCCAGGTGGCGCGGAACTCACCCTCGTAGCCCTCGCGGACGGTCATCTCGAGCACGGTGCGCAGCACGGTCCATGGACTCCTCTCCGGTGTCGGACGCGGGATCTTCTGCCGGTCAGATGCCGCCGTCGGCGTCGAGCGTGGCGCCGGTGATGTAGCGGGCGGCGTGCGAGGCGAGGAAGAGCACCACGTCCGCGATCTCCTCGGGCCGGCCGAGCCGGCGCAGCGAGATCATCTGCTCGTAGCGGGCCCGTCCCTCGGCCGTGACGGCCTTCATCTGATCGGTCTCGACCAGACCCGACGCGACGCAGTTGACGCGCACGCCGCGCGGGCCCAACTCCTTGGCCAGCGCCCGGGTCAGCCCCATCACGCCCGCCTTGGACGCCACATAGTGGGCGGCCCCCGGCATGCCGTGGTGGGCCACGGCCGAGCTGATGTTGACGATCGACGCGACATCGGCGACGTACGGCAGAGCCGCGCGAATCACGTGGTACGGCCCGTTGAGATTGGTGTCGACGATGCGGCGCCATTCGTCGGGGGCGAGGTCCTCGATCGGCAGGTGGCTGATGACACCGGCGTTGTTCACGACGGCGTCGATGGCTCCGTACGTCTCGTGCGCGTCGGCGCACAGCCGGCTGGTCTGTTCGGCGTCGGTGATGTCGCAGCGCACGAGGCGGCCCTGCACGCCCTGTTCGTCGAGCTCGCGGCGGAGCGAGGCGACGTGCTCGCTCTCGTTGACGTAGCAGGTGGTGACGGAGGCACCCTGCGCGGCCAGGGCGAGCACCGTGGCCCGCCCGATGCCCCGGGAGCCCCCGGTGACCAGGGCGTGCTTGCCCTTGAGCCCGAAGTCCAGCTGGTTCATCGCACTGCCTCCACACCCCTGCGGCTGCGGGCCGCGGCCTCGACACGCTCCTTGATGAGCGCCATCTGGATCTTCGAGTTCCTGGTGATGCGCTCGGCCATGCCCGCGTCGTCCAAGGGCGCCTGGGGCTTCATGTGGAACTCCTGCACCCAGCGCATCTCCACGCCGTCCGTGGTCTGCGTGTACTGCCAGCGGATGTTCATGAAGGCGAATGGGCCGGTCTCCACGCGATGCGCGGTCACGCTCTTGTTCTCCCGGTCCATGACCCGTTCGGAGACCCAGCTCCAGACCTTGCCGTTCTCCTCCGGGTGCAGGGCGAGACGGAACCGCACCGTGGCGCCCTGGCGGTGCAGGATCTCCGCGGACGCGTACTCGTCGAACAGGTTCGGCCAGTTGGCCACGTCGTTGGTCATGTCCCACACCAGGTTGAACGGCGCGTCGATGACGACGCTGCTCTCGGTGCGCGCGGCGGCCGGTTTGAGCTGGTCGTTGATGAGCGTGAGGATCTCGGGGAAGCAGGTGACGCCTTCGGCGTCGAGCCGGATGTCGTAGCGGTTCTCCACTTCGGTGAGGACGTTGAGCAGGCCGAGGGAGTCCACTCCCATGTCATCGATGGTCACGGTCGGGTCGTCCACCTGCAGCACGTCGGCGGAGACTCCGGTGCAGCGCTGGATGATCGTCACGAAGTCGTCGTAGGTGAGGGGCGGCACAGTCATGGATGCCGGTCCTTTCGGTTCATGGGGCGGATGTACGAGGTGGATTCACGGGGTGAGTGCGCGGACGACGAGGGCGGAGTTGAAGCCGCCGTACCCCCTGGCGATCACCAGGGCGGTACGCAGCGGGCCCTCGCGCGGCTCGCTCACGAGGTCGATCCGGTACGCGGCGTCCGCGGTGGCGGTGGGCCCGGTGGGCGGGATCACCCCCTCGCGCAGCGCCAGCAGCGCGGTGACCACATCGAGCGGAGCGCCTCCGGCGTACAGCCGCCCGTACCGCGCCTTGGGCGCCGTGACCGGCACCCCGTGCGGGCCGAACACCTCGACCAGGCACCGCGCCTCGGCACGGTCGAGGTCGGGTGTGCCCGCCGCGTCGGCGAAGACCACGTCGACCTCGTCGGGGCGCACCCGGGCGTCCGCAAGGGCGAGTTCGACGGCCCGGCGCAGGGCGGTGGGTCCCGCGGTGAGCGGTACGCCCGGCGCCGGGTCGAACGTCGAGGCGTGCCCGGCGATCTCCCCGTACGGCCGGGCGCCGCGCTCACGGGCGCTGTCCTCGTCCTCCAGGACGAGCAGCGCGCCGCCCTCGCCGGGGACGTGGCCTCCTGCGGCCACGTCGAACGGCAGATAGGCGCGGTGCGGGTCGCCGGTGGTGCTCAACCGCCGTGAAGTGGTCTGGCAGGCCAGCGCGTACGGACTGAGCGGGGCTTCGGTGCCGCCCGTCAGGACGGCTTTGGCGTCCCCCTGCAGCAGGGTGCGCCTGGCCTGCGCGATCGCGTCGAGCCCACCTGCCTGCTCGGTGACGGTGACCCCGCAGGGTCCCTTCATGCCGTGCCGGATCGACAGCTGCCCGGTCGTGGCCGCGTAGAACCAGGCGATCGACTGGTACGGGCCCACGTGGCGCGGCCCCTTCGACCACAGAGCCTCGATCTCCCGCTGTCCGAAGGTGTTTCCCCCGGACGACGAGGCCGTGATGACCCCGAGGTCGTACGGCGAGAACTGTTCGGGTCGCACCGCGGCGTCCCGCAGCGCCTCCTCGCTCGCGAGCAGCGCGAGCTGGGTCCAACGGTCTGTCTGCACCGCCAGTTTGGGGTCGATGCCGTCCAGTTCCTCGCCTGCTGCCTCGCCTACCACGCGGACCGGGAAGCTGTCCGCGTCGAACCTGGTCACCGGGCCGAGGCTGTTGCGGCCCGCGAGGACCGACTGCCAGAACGCGTCGGCGCCGGTGCCGCCCGGCGCGATCGCCGAGATCCCGGTGACCACGGTGCGGCGGGTGCTCGTCGCTGTCTCAGGCATCGCGCACCGCCGGCCGTGGCGCCGTCAGCACCATCGCCGTCTGGAAGCCGCCGAAGCCGCTGCCGACGCTCAGTACGGTGTCGGTGACCTGCTCGCGTGCCGTCAAGGGCACGTAGTCCAGGTCGAGTTCCGGATCGGGATGGTGCAGATTGGCGGTCGGAGGCACCGTGTTCATCTCGATGGCGAGCGCGCACGCCACGAGTTCCAGGGCGCCGATCGCTCCCAGCGAGTGGCCGATCATCGACTTGATCGAACTCACGGGCACCCGACGGGCGTGGTCGCCCAGGGACGTCTTGAACGCGGCGGTCTCGTGCCGGTCGTTCTGCCGGGTCCCCGAACCGTGGGCGTTGACATAGTCGACGGCGTCGGGCGGCAGTTGGGCACGGTCCAGGGCGACCCGTACGGCCTCGGCGAGCTCCACCCCGTCGGGCCGCAGGCCTGTCATGTGGAAGGCGTTGCCGCGCTGCGCGTACCCGGCGACCTCGCAGTAGATCCGGGCGCCGCGGCGGCGCGCGGACTCGGCCTCCTCAAGGATCAGCACGGCGGCGCCCTCGCCGAGCACGAAGCCGTCGCGGTCCCGGTCGAAGGGGCGTGAGGCGTGCTCCGGGTCGTCGTTGTTGGCCGATGTGGCCTTGATGGCGTCGAAGCAGGCGACGGTGATCGGCGATATGGGCGCGTCGGTGGCGCCGGCCACGACCAGGTCGGCCGTTCCGTCCTCGATGAACTGGGCGCCCTGCGCCACGGAGTCGAGCCCCGATGTGCATCCGGTCGACACCACCCGGACCGGCCCCTGGGCGCCGGCCGTCCAGGCGACCTCAGCGCCGAGAGCACTGGGCACGAGTGCCCGGTACAGATGCGGGTGGGGGTTCCCCGCGTCTACCACCCACTGCTGTCCGCCGCCGCTGACCTGTACGTACTCCTGCTCCAGGGTGGTTGTGGAGCCGACGGCGCTGCCCACGGACACGCCGATGCGGTGCGGTGCCAGGTCGTCGGTCTCGGCGCCACTGTCGGCGAGCGCCTCGCGCGCCGCGACCACGGCGAACTGTGAGCAGCGGTCCATACGGTGGATCTCTTCGGGCGTGAGCCCGGCCGCCGCGGGGTCGAAGTCGCACTCGGCGCCGATCCGGGAGCGGTAGCCCGACGCGTCGAAGTGTGTGATGGCGCGGGTGGCCGTGCGGCCCTCTGTCAGCAGCTTCCAGAAGGCCTTGGCGCCGATGCCGCCGGGGGCGACCACCCCGATCCCGGTGACCACCGCCCGCCGGGCGCTCATATGGACTCCCGTTCGGGAAGAGGTTCGGTGTCCACGTGGCCGAGCTCGGGGCTCGGCGCGAGCGGGCCCAGCTGGAAGACCATGAAGGCAGGCTTCTCGCCGTGGTTCTCCAGCCGGTGCCGCACGTTGATCGGCAGATGCAGGGCGTCGCCCGCGTCGAGCGAGACGGGTTCCCCGTCCACGCGCGCCGTGATCGAGCCGCTGACGAGGTAGAGGAACTCCTCCGAGTAGGGGTGGTAGTGCTCGGTGACGACCTCGCCCGGCTCCAGGGTGAGTACGCCCATGAAGCCCGAGGTCGTGCCGGCCGTGGCCGGGCTGAGCAGGGTGCGCAGATCCCCGCCCCGGCGCCGGTTGGACGCGACGTCTTTTGCTGCGATCCGGGTCATTCGCTCGCTGGCCACGCCAGTCTCCTCTCGATTGCCACCCATGCGTTCACGTGTTCGCCTGCCAGGTGTAGAACTCCTGCGCCATCGCGTCGTCTGGACTCCGCCAGGTCTGCGGGTCGTATGCGGTGATGTGCGCGCTCAACTGCCGGTTGATGTCCTGGAACAGCTCGTGGTCGCGCACCTCTGCTAGGGAATTGCGCACCTCGTCGTCGGACTCGATGTAATGCATGTAGAGATCATGGAAGCGGTAGAGCCGACGTTCCCGTACGCCGATGAGGTGGGGAAGTTCGCCGGCATCGGAATCCGCGAAGATACGGCTCACATCCGCAGCCGCGTTCGGCTTCATGCGGGCCACGATGAGGGTGTTGCGCATTCTCATTCCTCCCGTTCCGAGTGCGCCGCTCAGCAGGCGACGGAATCAGAATCACCCGGGCCGGTAAAGCGCGGATGAGGGCAGGGAAAAACAGCCGAAGTACGCCCGGCAGGGGCCGCCCGTACTCCCAGATTGCCCTGTCTGCGCCGGAGTGCGGAGCGACGTACTGGCCCAACCGCACGCCCTGGACCAGCGGCTGAAGCGCGTTCGCCGTGCGGCGGTACGGCTCCTTCAGCCGAAAGTACGGGGTGCGTCAGCCATCGGACCGTAGGCGAAGGCAAGCCTCCGTCGATACGCTCGCCACACTCGCACCGCCCTTCTCTCCGGTTCTGTGAAGTACACCGTGACGACGGGTGGATGCGTTCATTCGGAGGGGGTTCAAGTGGACAGCCTGATCGTTTCCAAATCCAAGGAACCGCGCATCACGTCCGTGGACGGAGGGACATTCCGTGAAGTGTGTGGACGGTTTGTCACCGGCGTTACGGTGATTACCTGCCAGGGCATGGACAAAGACCCGGTCGGGCTCACCGTGAATTCTTTCACCTCGGTGTCGATGGACCCGCCGCTCGTGCTGTTCTGCGTGCACAAGGAGTCCAGGGCGCTGGCCGCCGTCCGCGCCTGTGGTTCCTTCGCCGTCAACATCCTCGCGTCCGATCAGGCAGGCGTGTGCCGGGACTTCGCGGCCCGCGACTCCGCCCGCTTCGGTGAGCTGCCGCACCGCCCCGGCTCCACCGGTTCACCCGTCATCGATGGCGCGCTGGCCTTCCTCGACTGCAGGCTGCACGCCATGTTCTCGGGCGGCGACCACGAGGTCGTCCTCGGTGAGGTCGTCGACCTCGGCCTCCTCCGCGAAGAGCCGCCGCTGGCGTTCTTCCGCAGCGCCCACCCCCGGCTGGAGGCGCACGCATGACCGCGGTGCTTGATACGCAGACGCCTCCGGGCCTGGAGGAGGCGGGGCGCAAGGTGGCGCTGCGGCTCCTGGGACCACTGGAGATCTTCGTGGACTCGGTGGAGGTCCCGCTGCCCCAGCGCAAGCTGCGCCAGCTGCTCGCCGCCCTGCTGATCCGCCCGAACGTCACCGTGTCCAACGACGCGCTGATCCGGGAGCTCTGGGGCGACCAGCTGCCGGCCACCGCGCTCGCCGCGCTGCGCGTCTACGTCTCGCAGCTGCGCAAGTTCCTGATCCGCCACGGACTCGACGGCCGCTGGTGCACCCTGCGCACCCGCGCCCCCGGCTACCAGCTCCAGGTCAACGACGGAATCCTCGACACCGTGTGCTTCGACCGGATGTGCGCGCTGGCCTGGGAGTCCGCGGAGGCGGGTCACATCGAGCTGGCGTCGCGGCAGTACCGCGAGGCGCTGGCACTGCGTCGCGGCCCCACGCTCGAAGACCTCCCCGAGAGCCCCGCACTCGCGGGCACCGCGCTGCTGTACGACGAGGCGTGGATGACGGCGCTCAAGCGGCGCGTCGACCTGGACCTGCAGCTCGGCCGCGAGCTCGAACTCGTCGGTGAACTGCGCAGGCTGGTGGCGGAGGACCCGCTCAACGAGGGCTTCTGCGCCCGGCTCATGGTGGCGCTGTACCGCAGCGGCCGGAGCGGCGACGCGCTCGCCTCGTACCGCCGCACCCGTGGCCGGCTCATCGAGGAGCTCGGCATCGAACCGGGCCTGGAACTGCGCATGGCCCATCAGACCGTCCTCACCGACGGCGCGGCGCTGCACGAGATCCGGGCGTCGGCCTGACGCGGCAGACAGCAATCTCAGAGATGACAGCGGGAGCCGGCGCCTGAAGACTCGGCATGGTGACCAACTTGCCCATACCACCACCCCGCGGGGGCGCGCGTAGAGCCCGGACGTTCTTCCGGGCGGCGGCCACGCTGCTCGGGCTGACGGCCCTGGTACAGGTCGGCTTCGCCGCCGGCTACATCGGCGGCGACTACGACGCCCTGAAGATGCACGACGTCAATGCCCGCGCGGTGATCAGCCTCGCGCTGATCACGGCGGGTACGGCGGTCTGGTTCCGCCGCGCGGGCGGCCCGATGTGGCCGGTGCCGGTCTCCGTGGTGCTGGTCCTCGCGCTCGCCGGCGAGCTGATCCTCGGCATCGCGCACGCGGTGGCGCCGCATATCGCCCTCGGCGTGATCGTGGTGAGCGCCATCGCCGTCCTGGTGTCGCGGGCCTGGATCGACTCCGGTGCGCCGGTGACGTCTCGTGCGGGATCCGCGAGTCCGGATCCCGCCGAGCCGTCCAGGTCGTCCACCGCGTCCGAGAGCTCCGCGGAGCCCGTGGCATGAGGCGACGTGCGTTTCTCGGCAGCACCGCCCTGGGAGCCGCCTCCCTCGCCGCGGTCGGTGTTCCCCTGCTCGGCAGCCTCGACCGGGGAGCGAGCGGGGCCGCCCCCGGCAAGCTCCTGAGGTCGGGAGCGAAGCTGCCCGGTCCCTACCAAGTGGCGCTGCCGATACCGAAGGTGCTGGAACCGGAGAGCACCGACGGCACCACGGACGTGTACCGGATCACCCAGCAGGTCGCCGATCTCGAAATCCTGCCGGGCCTGCGCACGCGTGCCTGGACGTACGGCGGGACCTTCCCCGGCCCCACTCTGGTCTCCCGCTCGGGGCGCCGCACCCGGGTCAGACACCGCAACCGGCTGCCGCAGCCGACCGTGGTGCATCTGCACGGCGGCCACACACCGTCCGCGAGCGACGGCTACCCCACCGATGTCATCCTGCCCGCCGGCGGCGGCATCTCGGCCGACGCGGCGATGGCCACCATGATGAAGGGCATGCCCGGACACTCCGGCCACGGCGGGCACTTCGGCGTGAGCGGGACGGCCGAGGGCGAACGTACACACACCTACCCGATGGACCAGCGCGCGGCGACTCTCTGGTACCACGACCACCGGATGAGCTGGACGGGCCTGGGTGTGTGGCGGGGGCTCGCCGGGTTCCACCTCGTACACGACGACGAAGAAGAAAAGCTGCCGCTGCCCCGGGGCGAGCGGGACATTCCGCTGATGATCACGGACAGGTCGTTCGCCGAGGACGGCTCCTTCCGTTACCCGCTGACCGACTCCAAGCTGAGTACGCCGGGTGTCTCCGACGCCTATATGGACGGCGTGCTCGGCGATGTCGTCCTGGTCAACGGAGCGCCCTGGCCGGTGCACAGGACCGCACGGGCCCGGCACAGGCTGCGCTTCCTGAACGCGTCCAACGCCCGCCCCTACCGGCTGGAGTTCACCCCGCAGCCCTCGGGCGGCGACGCGTTCGTCCAGGTGGGCAGCGACGGCGGCCTCCTTGAGCGGCCGCTGCTGCACGACGCGATCCGTCTTGGGCCCGGCGAACGGTCCGATGTGGTCGTGGACTTCGCCCGCTGGAAGGCCGGCACCACGGTGCGCCTGGTGAACACGCTCGCCGACGGCACCGCCCACGACGTGATGGCGTTCGAGATCTCGGGCGGCTCGGCCCGGGACGACGCGAGGGTGCCGGACCGGCTGTCGCATGTCCCGGCTCTCGACCCGGACAAGGCCGTCCTGACCCGTGACTTCGACTTCCGACAGGGCAAGGACGGCTGGACCATCAACGACCGGACCTACCTGCCTGGGCGCGCGCTGGCCCGCCCGAAACTGGGGCAGTTGGAGATCTGGCGGTTCACCACCAATCTGCACCACCCGGTCCATCTGCATCTGAACCACTTCCAGGTGATCTCGCGAAACAACGGCGAGCCCGGTGCGTACGACGCGGGCTGGAAGGACACGGTCGATCTGCCGCCGTCCGACGCGGTCGAGGTGGCGGTGCGGTTCACCGACTACGCGGGGACGTTCATGCTGCACTGCCACAACCTGGAGCACGAGGACATGGCGATGATGGCGGACTTCGTCACCGAGTGAACCCGGGCTTTACAGCGGCTTTTCCGCCGTCGGCAACGATGCCCTTATGTTCTCTCTGGCCGCTCGCATGCTGCATTTTCTCTGGGACGGAATGATCGCCTTCGGCGAGTCGATGATGGGCCCGGTGCCTCCCACCCTGAAGGACCCCGCACCGGGCCACCCCGAACGACTCTGCCCGGACCGCCCTTTGAGCAAGACGGAACGCATTATGGCCCGCCAGCTGAACCGCCGCCGCTGATGCGGTCCGTCGGCAAGAACGGGAATGGGATCTCGAGAAAATGATGGCGGCGATGGCGGGTTCGGTGAGCGCGTCAGGCGTCGGAGAGCTGCGGCTGCCGTTCCTCGGAGCGGGCCGGACGGTCTCCGAAGCGGCCCACGGCCATGATGGAGAGGAGCACGAGGGCGATCACGGCTGTGCCCGTCCGCAGCTGGTTGAACAACTCCCAACGGTCCAGGATCTCCCCGTGGTTGGGGGGTGCGGAGGTGACGGCCCACTTCTTGATGTCGGCGTTGATCGGCACGTTCCCGAACCGGGTGATCAGGAACGAGGCCGCCGTCAGCGCGGTGGCCCCGCCTGCGAGCAGCCGCGCCGTACCGCGCGTCAGGAAAGTCAGGACGAGCGAGCTGAGAGTGGACACAGCCATGGCCGTCTGCATGACGGGCGAGTTCATCTTCATCAGTTCGGCGTGGAATGAAAGCCGCATTTCGATCGGCACGGCATCGAAAGTCGGTGCGAGGTTGACCGCGCCATAGCCGAACGCGCCGGCGAGGAGGCCGGTGGAGACCAGAGCGATCCCCTTTACCAGTTGAACGCGCATAAATCCTGCCTCCGTTGAACTCACATTCCGGATTTAAGTTGAGAACCCAAGTGTTGTGTACCGGCAAAAAGCCTAGACGGCCCTGGTAAAAGAAGTCAACGCACGCAGAGTCTTCTGGAATTGCCCTCTGGAGGCCCCATGTCATCCGAAGCCAGGGCCGGATCGGCCCCCGCCGACTCCCTACCCAAGCGCTCTTCGGGGAAGCCCCACCCGGGGACCCGCCACCCGGGTCTCGCCCTGCTGGTCATCGCCGCCGCCGAGTTGATGGTGGTGCTCGACGCCACGATCGTGAACATCGCCCTGCCGAGCGTCCAGGCCTCGCTCAAGATGTCCGCCGCGAATCTGGCCTGGGTGGTCAACGCCTATGCCCTGGCCTTCGGCGGATTCATGCTGCTCGGCGGTCGCGCCGGAGATCTGTTCGGCCGCCGCCGCGTCTTCCGGGCCGGCATCGTCGTCTTCTCGCTCGCCTCACTGCTCGGCGGCATCGCCCCGAACTCGGGATTGCTCATCGCGGCACGCGTCATGCAGGGCATGTCCGCCGCCGTCGCGGCGCCCACCGCCCTCTCGTTGATCGCCACGACCTTCGCCGAGGGCAAGGCCCGCAATCGGGCCATGGGGGTGTACGCCGCCATGGCCGGGGTCGGCTCGACGGTCGGCCTCATCCTCGGCGGCCTGCTCACCGAGTACCTCAACTGGCGCTGGGTGCTGCTGGTCAACATTCCCATCGGGATAGGCGTGCTCGCCGGCACCGTCGTGCTCGGCGAGGCCGAGCGCACCAACGGCAGGCTCGACATCCCCGGAGCCGTCACCGGGACCGCGGGGCTGCTCTCACTCGTGTACGCGATCACACGCGGCGGCGAGGACGGCTGGGACGATCGCCTCAGCCTCGCCTGTTTCGCCGCCGCCGCGGTGCTGCTCGTGGTCTTCGTCATCTCCCAGGCCAGGGGGAAGCACCCGATGCTGCCGCTGAGCGTGCTGCGGGACCGCAGCCGTGCGGGGTCCTACGCCACCATGTTCCTCGTCGGCATCGGGATGTTCGCCACCTTCTACTTCCTGACGCTGTACATGCAGCAGGTGCTCCAATACAGCGCCGTCCGGGCCGGTCTCGCGTATCTGCCGTTCAGCGCCGGGGTCGGCATCATGGCCGGAATCGGCTCCCGGATGATGGTGAAGGTGGCTCCACGGGTGATGGCCGCGCCCGGCCTGATGGTCGCGGCGCTCGGGATGTTCTGGCTCAGCCGTCTGACCCCGGATTCGTCGTACGTGACCGGGTTGCTGCCCGGCATGTTCGTCACCGCGCTGGGGCTCGGCGCGACCTTCGTACCGATGACACTCGGCGCCGTACGGGGAGTCGCCGACAACGAGGCGGGCAGCGCGTCGGCGACGCTCAACACCGCGCAGCAGCTCGGTGGGGCGCTGGGTCTCGCCGCGTTGGCCACGCTCTCCAACGCGGTGGCCGACGACCGGCTCCCCCGCGCGAGCGACGCCTACTTCGCGGGGCTGCGCCGGCATGACTTCGCGCTGGTCGAGCGGGCGGCTGAGGCCATGACCCACGGATACACCAGGGCGTTCATCGGCTCGGCGCTGGTCTTCCTGGTGGCCATGGCGATCGCGGCACTGGCGATCAACGCGGGCAAGCAGGAGCCGGACGGGGCCGAGCCGTCCGTGGACGCCGGCTGACAGGGGCGGCAACTTCGGGGGCCACCGTGGCGACTACGGCTTGTGGGACAGCGACACCCGGAATTCAACGATGAAACAGGGAGCCGACCATGAGCCGAGTACGTTCACGGAGACTGCACGCCACGCTGGCCGCGCTGGCCGTCACGGCCGCGACCGGTGCGGTGCTGACGCTGCCGCAGGCGTCGGCGCAACCGGTGGCATCGGCCGCGGCCGGCGGCGCCACCGGATACGCGACGCAGAACGGCGGGACCACCGGCGGCGCGGGCGGGAAGACGGTGCGGGCCACGACGGGCACCGCGATCCACGCGGCCCTGTGCAGCCGCGCAGCCGACGACACCCCGATCACCATTGAGGTCGAGGGGAAGATCAACCACGCCAACACCGCGAAGGTGTCGGGCGAGAGCTGCAACACCGCGGCCGGCGTCATCGAGCTCAAGCAGATCAGCAACGTGACGCTCGTCGGCGTCGGCAGCGGTGCCGTATTCGATCAACTGGGCATCCACATAAGGGATTCCAGCAACATCGTCATCCAGAACGTGACCGTCAGGAACGTCAAGAAGTCCGGCTCGCCCACGTCCAACGGCGGCGACGCCATCGGCATGGAGAGCGACGTCCGCAACGTCTGGGTCGACCACACGACCCTGGAGGCGTCGGGCGGGGAGTCGGAGGGCTTCGACGGTCTCTTCGACATGAAGGACAACACGCAGTACGTGACCTTGTCGTACAGCATCCTGCGCAACTCCGGGCGCGGCGGTCTCGTGGGGTCGAGCGAGAGCGACGTATCGAACAGCTACATCACGTACGCCCACAACAAGTACGAGAACATCGACTCCCGTACGCCCCTGCTGCGCGGCGGCACGGCCCACATCTACAACAACTACTACGTGGGCCTGAACGAGTCCGGCATCAACTCCCGCGCCGGAGCCAAGGCCAAGGTGGACAACAACTACTTCAAGGACTCCAAGGACGTCCTCGGCACCTTCTACACCAGCGCGGCCGGCTACTGGCAGGTCAGCGGCAACACCTTCGACAAGGTGACCTGGTCCCCCGCCGGCAGCGAGTACAAGCCGGCGGGCCCGAATCCGACGTCCAACACCACGGTGAGCATCCCCTACTCGTACACCCTCGACAGCGCCGCCTGTGTGCCGGCCATCGTGGGCAGGACGGCGGGCGCGGGCACCGGCCTCAAGGTGTCGGACGGCAGTTGCTAGGGCAGTACCGCTGTTCGTGAGCGAGGGCCCTTCCCTGCACGGAGAAGGGCCCTCGCTCACAGCTCACAGCTCCGAGATCACGGGAGCCGCGCTATTGTCCGGTGCCGTCACGCTCACCGCGCCGGTGTCCGCGTCCCGCGCCACCCGGTACGCGGCGGCCGTTCCGCCCTCGTGGTCGGGGACCGTGACGGTCACGTCGTGCGCGTCGGGGGTGACGAGCAGCGTGAGGCCGTCGGTCCAGTCGCCGTCGGGGCGCAGTTCGTCGGCGCCGAGCGGGAGCACCGCACCGGGCCGGACGTACAGCGGCAGGCTGTCGAAGCCATGGGTCTCGCGGCGCCAGGCCGGGCCCTGCACCCGCTCTCCGGTGAGCAGATGGGTCCAGGTGCCCTCGGGGAGATAGAACTCGACGTCTCCGTCGGCGGAGAAGACGGGGGCCACGAGCAGGTCCGGGCCGAGCATGTACTGGCGGTCGAGGACGCGCGTCGTCGGGTCCTCGGGGAACTCCAGGAGCATGGGCCGCATCAGCGGCACGCCGTCGCGGTGGGCCTCGGTCGCGGCCCCGTACAGATATGGCATGAGGCGGTGCTTGAGCCGGGTGAACTTCCGTGTCACGTCGACCGCTTCGTCGCCGAACTCCCACGGCACCCGGTACGAGCTCGAACCGTGCAGGCGGCTGTGCGAGGAGAGCAGGCCGAAGGCGAGCCAGCGCTTGAAGACCGCCGGATCGGGCGTGCCCTCGAAGCCGCCGATGTCGTGCGACCAGAAACCGAAGCCCGAGAGCGACAGGGAAAGGCCGCCGCGCAAGGACTCCGTCATCGCGCCGAAGGACGACCAGCAGTCACCGCCCCAGTGCACCGGGAACTGCTGCCCGCCCGCCGTCGCCGAGCGCGCGAACAGGACCGCCTCGCCGATGCCCCGCTCCTTCTGCAGCAGTTCGAAGACGACCTGGTTGTAGAGGTGCGTGTAGTAGTTGTGCATCCGCTCCGGGTCGGAGCCGTCGTACCAGACCACGTCCGTGGGGACGCGCTCGCCGAAGTCCGTCTTGAAGCAGTCGACGCCCTGGTCGAGCAGTACCTTCAGCTTCGTCTGGAACCAGGCGCAGGCGTCGGGGTTCGTGAAGTCGACCAGGCCCATGCCGGCCTGCCACAGGTCCCACTGCCAGATGTCGCCGTCACGCTTCGTGACGAGATAGCCGAGGTCAGCGGCCTCGTCGAACAGGGCGGATTTCTGGGCGATGTACGGGTTGATCCAGACGGAGATGCGAAGGCCGCGCTCCTTGAGCCGGGCCAGCATGCCCGCCGGGTCCGGGAAGACGTCCGGGTCCCAGGTGAAGTCCGACCACTGGTACTCGCGCATCCAGAAGCAGTCGAAGTGGAAGACGCTCAGCGGCAGTTCACGCTCGGCCATGCCGTCGACGAACGACGTCACCGTCTCCTCGTCGTACTGCGTGGTGAACGACGTCGTCAGCCACAGGCCGAACGACCAGGCGGGCGGCAGCGCGGGGCGGCCGGTGAGCGCCGTGTAGCGGCGCAGTACGTCCTTGGGGGTCGGGCCCGCGATGACGTAGTACTCCAGGGTCTGGTCCTCGACGCTGAACTGCATCTGGCCGACCGATTCGGAGCCGATCTCGTAGCCGACCTTGCCGGGGTGGTTGACGAACACGCCGTACGCGCCCGCCGGAGAGAGGTGGAGGCTGAACGGGACGTTCTTGTAGGCCTGTTCGCTGCTGGTGCCGCCGTCGGCCTGCCACATGTCGACGACCTGGCCGTTCTTGACGAACGGTGTGAAGCGCTCGCCGAGACCGTAGACCTGCTCGCCGACGCCGAGGCTCAGCCGGCCTGCCATGTGGTGCGCGCCGTCGGCGGTGGTGAAGAAGGCCGTGCCCTTGCGGCCCGCTGATGTCACCTCGCGTCCGTCCGCGTCGTGGAAGGACAACGTCCATGGCGCGGAGGTGTCCAGGCGCACCGACAGGGCGCCGCTGGCCAGCTCGACAACGTTGCCGTCGCGGCGAACCTGCCCGGCCGGGGTGTCCGCGCCGGCCAGTGCGAAGTCGGGGCCCGGGTGGCGCTTGCCGGCCAGGTGGGTGACGCGGACGCCGATGACGCCCTCGGCCGGGGAGAAGCAATCGGTGGTCAGCAGCGCGGAGTTGAGGGTGTCGCCGCGGCGCTCGACGCGCTGGACCGCGGCGTACGCGGTGAAGCGGTCGGCGCCCGCGCGGACGTCGCGGACCTCGGTGGCGTACGAGGCCCTGACCCCGTCGCGCATCAGCCAGAAACCGTCGGTGAACTTCATGTTCTTCCCAGGTGAGCAGAGGGGGTCGACCTTGCGGGGCAAGCGGTCTGTCGGCGCCATTTGATCGCACGGAAAACAAAAGATCAAGGGGTGCGGACGCAGAATCGTCGAAGCGCTTCGACACGGCTACGACACGGCTAACAGCAGGTAATTGCGGCCTTGCTGGTGGTGAGTTTCGTATCTCAGGTCTAGCGCTTCGACGAGCCATGGCGTATTAGTCATGGCAGAAAACAAACGGCGCCGGCCGGAGCCGTACGGGCTACGCGAACACCCCGGCGGGACACGGGCGTTCCGCCGCGGCCGGCCACCCCTCTCAGGCAAGGGCAACCACCGTGACAGCAGTAACCTCACCGGAGGCGACGCGCGCCGGGCGCCGCCGAACCGGGCGACGGGCCATGGCCCCGCTCACCGTTGTCTCCGCACTCGTCGCCACCGCGGCACTCGCCGGCTGCGGCCAGCAGCGCGACGACGACGTATACACGGTCCTCAACTCCTCGACCGACGACTCGTACCACGGCTGGGACGCCGCCACGCTCTCGCGCTGCAGCAAGAAACTGGGCATCACCATCGAGCAGCAGAGTGTCCCGGCCGCGCAGGTCATGACGAAGTCGCTGCGCATGGCGTCGTCGAAGTCGCTCCCTGACGTCATCCAGTTCGACGCCTCCGAGATGCCGACCTTCGCCGAGGCGGGCGGACTCGTCGACCTGCGCAGTCTGGGCCTGTCCAGCAAGGACGTCCCCGAGGGCATCATCGAGTTCGGCTCGTTCAAGGGGACGTACTACGGGGCCGCGCGCACGGTGAACACCCTCGCCCTCTTCTACAACAAGGACATCCTGAAGAAGGCCGGTCTCCCCGTCCCCACCACGTGGGATCAGATGCGGGAGAGCGCGAAGAAGCTCACCCAGGGCAAGCAGTACGGCATGGCGCTGAGCGCGGGCGGCGCGGAGGACGGTGTCTTCCAGTTCACCCCGTTCATGTGGTCCAACGGCGGCGACGAGACGGACCTCGCCACCCCGAAGGTCGCCACCGCCCTCGACTACTGGAAGAGCCTCATCAAGGACGGCTCCCTGTCCAAGTCGACCGTCAACTGGACGCAGGCAGACGTCAACGATCAGTTCATGGCCGGCAACGCCGCGATGATGATCAACGGCCCCTGGCAGGTGGAGACCCTCAACACCAAGAAGAGCCTGCACTGGGGCATCGCGCAGATCCCGGTCCCGAAGCAGGGGGACAAGTCGGTGGGCCCGCTGGGCGGTGCCGTCCTCACCGTCCCCAAGACCGGTGACACGGCACGCGAGAAGACCGCCGCGAAGATCATCGGCTGTATGTCCTCCGAGAAGGAGCAGATCTCCTACGCGCGCAACAGCTGGATGGTCCCGGCCAACGAGAAGGCCGCGACGATCTGGCGCGAGGAAGTGCCCGAACTCGACGCGCTGGCCGATCAGGTGGCCACCGCCCGCTCCCGCACCGCGAAGGTCGGGGCCCGCTGGTCGTCCGTGTCGCTGGCCCTGCAGAGCGCCTTCCAGTCCGCGCTCACCGGGCAGTCCAGCGAGGCCGCGCTGAAAAAGGCGCAGGCCCGCGCCACGAGCGGGAACTGAGGGGACTCACGAACATGTCGACCACCACGGCCTCCGCCACCGCCGCCCGGCAACTGCCCGGGACCACCACGAAAAAGACGGACCCTCTGCGCGCCCGGCGCCGCCGCAGGCTCTCCCAGTGGGGCTTCATCGCGCCCGCCGTCGTCTTCATGCTGCTGTTCTTCGGCTACCCGCTCGTCCGCAACGTCGTGATGAGCTTCCAGGACTTCTCGCCGTCCACGTTCTTCGACGGCAAGTCCCCGTTCAACGGCACCGACAACTGGAGCAAGGTCTTCAAGGACGACCTGTTCGGCAAGGCGCTGTGGCACACCATCGTCTTCACGATCGGCTCCCTGATCGGCCAGTTCGGGATCGGCCTCGCGCTCGCCGTCTTCTTCACGAAGAGGTTCCCGCTCAACGGATTCCTGCGCTCGCTGATCCTGCTCCCCTGGCTCGTCCCGATGGTCGTCTCCGGCATCGTGTGGCGCCGCATACTCGACCAGGACACGGGCGTACTCAACTCGTTCGTCGACACGCTCGGCTTCGACGGCTCCACTCCGTGGCTGACCAGCCCGGGCATGGCCCTGTTCTCCGTGATCATGGTGAACATCTGGATCGGCATCCCGTTCAACATGGTGATCCTCTACGGCGGACTGCAGGAGATCCCCAAGGAGCTGTACGAGGCGGCGTCCCTGGACGGTGCTTCCGCCTGGCGCACCTTCCGGTCCATCACGCTGCCGCTGCTCAAGCCCGTCATCACCGTCGTGCTCGTACTCGGCTTCATGTCGACGGTGAAGATCCTCGACCTGATCCTCGCCCTGACCGACGGCGGCCCCGCCGACTCCACGCAGACACTCGGCACCCTGACGTACCAGAACTCCTTCGTACAGCTCGACTTCGGCGCGGGCGCCGTCGTCGGCAACGTCCTGATCCTGATATCCGCCGTCTTCGCGGTGTTCTACCTGCGGGCCAACCGCTCCGAGGGGAAGTGACCGGCATGGCGACCACATCTGTCGTGCACAAGTCGAAGCGCCGCTGGGGTGCCACCGCGGTCGGCGTGGTCTTCCTGTGCGTGATGCTGTTCCCGCTGTACTGGATGATCAACACGGCGCTGCAGCCCGAGTCGGGGCTCCTCGAAGTCGCGCCCGTGCCGGGCTCGTTGGACCTGTCCGGCTTCACATCGGCGATCAGCGAACAGGGCGGCCATCTGCTGACCTCGCTCGCCGTCGCGCTCGGCGCCGTCGCCATCTGTCTCGCGATCGCCGCGCCGGCGGCGTACGGACTCGCCCAGTTCCGGCTTCCCGGCACCCGCACCATCGTCTTCGGCACCCTGATCACGCAGATGGTGCCGGGCATCGTCATCGCCAACGCCCTCTACAGCGCGTACGTCGATCTCGGCCTGGTCAACTCCTACTTCGGCCTGATGCTCGCGGACGCCTCGCTGGGCATCCCCTTCGCCATCGTCCTGATGCGCTCGTTCATGGTGTCCATCCCGAAGGAGGTCATCGAGGCGGCCGAGGTCGACGGCGCGAGCAAGCTGCGCACCTTCGTCCAGATCGTGCTGCCGATGAGCCGCAACTCGCTGATCACGGCGGGGCTCTTCTCCTTCCTGTACGCGTGGAGCGACTTCATGTTCGCGCTCACGCTCAACACCACCGACGACGTCAAGCCCGTCACGCTCGGCATCTACCAGTACATCGGCGCCCACGTCGGTGACTGGGGATCCGTCATGGCCGCGTCCGTCCTCTCGGCGATCCCGGCCGCCGTACTGCTCGTCCTCGCCCAGAAGTACATCGCCGCCGGCATCACCGGCGGGTCCGTCAAGTAAGGCTGTCCATGAGCGACTTGAACCCTTTCCCCGAGTTCCCCCAGTTCCCCGAGGGCTTCGTCTTCGGGGCGGCGACCGCCTCGTACCAGATCGAGGGCGGCGTCACCGAGGGCGGCCGCGGCCCCTCCATCTGGGACACCTACAGCCATACCCCCGGCCGCACGGACGGCGGTGACACCGGTGACGTGGCCTGCGACCACTTCCACCGCTATCCCGAGGACGTGGCGCTCCTGCGTGACCTCGGTGTCGACTCCTACCGCTTCTCGATCGCCTGGCCGCGCATCCAGCCCACCGGCCAGGGGCCCGCGAACCAGAAGGGCCTGGACTTCTACTCCCGTCTGGTGGACGAGCTGTTGGAGGCGGGCATCGAACCGGCCGCCACGCTCTACCACTGGGACCTGCCGCAGGCCTTGGAAGACCGTGGCGGCTGGCGGGTACGCGAGACAGCCGAACGCTTCGGCGAGTACGCGGGGATCGTCGCCGAGCACCTCGCCGACCGGGTGCCGCGCTGGATCACCCTCAACGAGCCGTGGTGCAGCGCGTTCCTCGGCTACTCGGTGGGCCGCCACGCGCCCGGCGCGAAGGAAGGCACCGGCGCCCTCGCCGCGGCACATCACCTGCTGGTCGGCCACGGCCTGGCGATGAAGGCGCTGCGCGCCGCGGGGGTGCGGGAGGCGGGCATCACCCTCAACCTCGACCGGAACCTCCCCGCCACCGAATCGGCCGCCGACCGCGCCGCCGTCGTACGCGCGGACACCCAGCACAATCTGGTGTGGACCGAGCCGATCCTCGCGGGCCGCTACCCGGCATCGGACGAGGACACCTGGGGCGAACTGATCACGCGCCAGGACTTCCGGCGCGAGGGCGACCTCGAACTGATCGCGCAGCCGCTGGACTTCCTCGGCGTCAACTACTACCGGCCGATCGTCGTCGCCGACGCCCCGTACCGCGAGCCCGACCCGGCGCTGCGCGTCGCCACCGACAACCGGTACGCGGAGACCGGCTACCCGGATGTGCGGCGCACGGCGATGGGCTGGCCGGTCGTCCCCGAGTCCTTCACGGACCTGCTGACCGCGCTGAAGGCCGCGTACGGGGAGGCGCTGCCGCCGGTCCACATCACCGAGAACGGCTCCGCCGAGGACGACGTGGTGGCCGAGGACGGTGCCGTCCATGACGCCGACCGGGTCGCCTACCTGCACGGCCACCTCACGGCACTGCGCGCGGCCATGGACGCGGGCGTCGACGTACGCGGCTATTACGTCTGGTCGCTCCTGGACAACTTCGAGTGGGCGCTGGGCTACGCGAAGCGGTTCGGCATCGTCCGCGTCGACTACGACACGCAGCGGCGCACGCCCAAGGACAGCTACCACTGGTACCGGAAGCTGATCGCCGCGCATCGGCGGTAGTCACGCCCCGAGCCGCGGGAAACGGCCAACCCCTTCCCCGTATACGAACGTTGGAGGCATGAGACCGCCCGTTCTTGGATAGCGATCCGCTCAGACCGCACGACTCCAAGGGCAAGATTCCTCATAGCTGAAGGGTTTCCCATCATCGTGCAACCGGCCCAAGAGTTCGGCGACAACCCTGTCGAAGTACGCGAAACCGGGCACTATACGGAGGAGTACGTCCCCAGCTTTGTCGAGAAATGGGACTCCCTCATAGATTGGGACAAGAGAGCGGAGAGCGAAGGCAACTTCTTCATCGACCTGCTGCGGAAGTGGGGGGTGAGGAGCGTGCTCGATGTCGCGACGGGCACGGGATTCCACTCCGTACGGCTGCTGGCCGCCGGATTCGAGACCGTCAGCGCGGACGGCAGCGCGGAGATGCTGGCGAGGGCCTTCGAGAACGGCACAAAGCAGGGCGGGAACATCCTGCGCGTCGTACAGGCGGACTGGCGATGGCTCAACAGAGACGTCCACGGGGAGTACGACGCCATCGTCTGCCTCGGCAACTCCTTCACGCATCTCTTCTCGGAGCGTGACCGGCGCAAGGCGCTCGCGGAGTTCTACGCGATGCTCAAGCACGACGGAATTCTCATACTGGACCAGCGCAATTACGACGCGATCCTGGACGACGGGTACACCAGTAAGCACAGGTACTACTACTGCGGTGAGGACGTCATCGTAGAGCCGGAGTATGTCGACGAGGGCCTGTGCCGAATGCGGTACAGCTTCCCGGACAGCTCCATCTACCACCTCAACATGTTCCCGCTGCGAAAGGACTACACCCGGCGGCTGATGTCCGACGTGGGTTTCCAGCGCATCGAGACCTATGGCGACTTCCAGCACACCTACCGGGGTGAGCAGCCGGACTTCTTCGTGCACGTGGCGGAGAAGGAGTACCGGATGGAGGGCGAGGGGCAGTACAAAGGCGCGGTCAGCACCGCCCGCAGCTACTACAACTCACCTGACGCCGACACCTTCTATGCCGCGGTGTGGGGCGGCGAGGACATTCATATCGGCCTCTACGAAAGCCCCGTGGAGCCCATCGCGGGCGCCAGTCGGCGGACCGTCGAGCGGATGGCTTCGAAGCTGGAGCTGAGCCGGGATTCCGTGGTGCTCGATCTCGGTTCCGGGTTCGGCGGCTCGGCGCGGTATCTGGCCGAGACGTACGGCTGCCGGGTCCTCGCCCTCAACCTCAGCGAGGTGGAGAACCAGCGCCACAAGGAGCTGAACTCGGCCCGCGGGCTCACCGACAGGATCGAGGTCGTGGACGGGTCCTTCGAGGACATCCCGTACCTGGACGGCCAGGTCGACGTCATCTGGTCCCAGGACGCCTTCTTGCACAGCGGGAACCGGGTCCGGGTCCTCGAAGAGATCGCGCGGGTGCTGCGGCCCGGCGGCCACCTCATCTTCACCGACCCGATGGCGGCGGCGGACGGCGGCTCCACCGATGTGCTGCAGCCGATTCTCGACCGGATCCATCTGGACGACATGGGCTCGCCCGGCTTCTACACACGCGAGCTGAACCGGCTCGGATTCACCGCCGTCGACGGTGGCTTCGAAGAGCACCGCGAGCAGTTGGTGAACCATTACACGCGGGTCCTTGAGGAGACCGAGCGCCAGGAGACCGAAGGTCTCGCCAGAAGGATCAGCCACGACTATCTCGTCCAGATGAAGAAGGGGCTCGGCCACTGGATCGACGGTGGCCGCGAGAATCACCTCACTTGGGGCATCTTCCACTTCAGGCTCGGCGCCGATGGCTGAGCGAGACGGCGGGACAGCGGGCGCCCCCGCGTAGTCACTCCGTGGTCGGGTGCTCTACATAGCCGGGCCGAAGGCGAGTCATCCCGTGCGGGAGGGCGGGCGGACGGCAGGGGCGATGTGCCGTTCATCGCGTTTCCGCGAGCTGTGCAGCTCAAGGGGCGTGGGCCGGTGCCGGGGCGTGGCCCGCGTCGTGAGCATTCGGCGGCCGGGACGCCGCGGGGGCGGTAAGGGGAGTGACAGACGGCCTTCGCCGGAGCACGCTTGCCGTCCTGCATCGGGGTAGCGGATACGTCGGTGGGACGCGGTCCTGTCGCGTCCCACCTCCCCCCCTGCACCCTGGAGGGGGAGGGCATGGAGCCGTCGGCCGGCGCGATGGAGGATCAGCCGGTCCCCGAGCGCCGCGGTGCGGCCTGGTGGCGCCGTGACCCGCTGGCGTATCTGAGTGCGGAGTTCGACGGAACCCGGGACGTGTGGCGCTCCGCGTCCGGGCGCCTGTGCGTGGCGGGACCGGAAGCCGCACGCGAGGTGATGGGTAACCGGCGGGGCATGTTCGTGGAGACCTCGGACTTCTTCCACACCCGTTCCGGTGTCTTCGGCCCGCGAGCCGCGCAGGTCGACATCGGCCGTGGCGCCCGCGCGCTGATGCGCCGTCGGCTCGACGCCGGTCGGGCCGGACTGCCCCGGCTGGTCAGGGACCGTCTTGTGCCGGTCAGCGACTGGCCGGACGCGGGCAACCTGCTGGTCCGCGAGCACCTGGCGGATGTGCTGCTGCGGCCGGACGCGGCGGCGCCGCTGCGGCAGGCGGTCGACGGTGTGGTGGACCGTGCGGTGCTCGCGGGCGCGCGCGGACGCCATTCGGCGGTGTCGCGGCTCCTGTTCCGCCGCAGGGTCATGCGCGTCCTTGCCGCGGAGATCCGGACGCGCCGGGCGGCCCGCGCGGACGATCCACGCGACCTGCTGGATGTGGTCGTCACCGGGGGCGGCCCGTCGGCGCGGCCGGACGATCTCGCGGAGGTCTATCTGTCGTTCCTGTTCGCCACGGTGGGATCGCTCGGCTTCGCGCTGGGCTGGGCGGTCTATCTCGTCGGCACGCATCCCGGCACCGAAAGGGCTCAACCGGAGTGGATCGTCCGGGAGGCGATGCGGCTGTGGCCGGTGGCCTGGCTGTTCACCCGTAAGCCGAGTGATGCGCACGACCTGGGCAACGTCACGGTCGGCCCGCACGACGACGTGGACGTGTGCTCCTACTTGGTGCACCGCCACCCGCTGCACTGGGACCGTCCCGACGAGTTCGTGCCGTGCCGGTGGGCGGCGCCCCCGCCGGATCCGGCGTTCATGCCCTTCGGATACGGGCCGCACAGTTGCGCCGGCGCGACAGTGACGATGGCTCTCCTCGAGGACCTGGTCCGCGTCATCACCCACGACTGGCGCCTGTCGGTCACAGCCGCGGGGAGTGGTCCCCAACTGGGCCCCGCGCTGGCTCCGCCGCGGTTCACCGCGCGGCTGAGCGACCACATCGACGCGCCTGGGGGGAGGTGAACAGCATGAGGAAGCTCTACCGCTCTGCCAAGTCGGCCCTCAACATCCGGTCCGGCTACGGCGGGGTCTCGCACTTCTGGTACCTCTACCACCACATCTGATCCATCCGGGTGCGGGGAGTCGCCTGTGACGGGCGGCTTCCCGCGCGGCGCGAGAGGCGAAACCATGACCACTCCGCACCATCCCACTGACTTCCTGCACGACCTGCGCACCCGCAGCGCGGCCGAGGGCGGCGTCTTCTGGATCAACGACGACCTCCTCGCCGTCTTCGATCCGGACGCGGCACGCAGGGTCAGCGGTGCGAATTGGCAGGGCCTCCTCATGAGCGACCGCTTCGTCGACATGCTCCGGCGGCGCCGCAGCACGCAAATTCCATGGGCCCGCGTACGCACCGAGTGGCGCACCCAGCTCCACACGCTCGCCACCGCCGAGCACCACGCCAACCTGATCACCCGGATGGAACGGGCCATCGACGCGCGTCTCGGCGACGACATCGATCTGGTCCTGCTCGCACAGGACGCCGCCGTGCGGGCCCTGCTGCCCGTCGCCCTCGCGGGTCTCACCGGACGCGAGAGCGCGTGGATCGTCCAGGACCTCGACCAGAAGCTGATGCGGCTGATCGACCGACCGCCCGGGACCGGCCCGCGGCATCAACTCCACTTCGCCGCCGTGCAGTTCCGGGCGGGACTCGTCGTACGGCGCGTGCTGCGCGAACGTGCCGCCGGGCGCCGCGTACGGGAGTGCGACCTCGCCGATCCGTTCGTAGACCTGCTGCCGGAGCTCGGCATGGACCGCGCGCTCGACGTGGTCACCGCGGTGCTCACGGCGATCGCGGGACCGCCCGGCGCGGCGGCCGCGAGCGTGCTGTACGAACTCGCCCGCCAGCCACGGTGGGCGCGACGGCTGACCGTCGAACTGGGGGACGCCGATCCGGACGACTTCCACGCCTCCCCGGTGAAGGCGGCGCCGCTCACGCACCGGTTCGTCAAGGAAGTACTGCGCATGTGGAGTCCGCCGCTGCTGCTCATGCGGGAGGCCCGGACCTCGTTCGACGTCGGCTCCACCACGCTGGAGGAGGGGCGCGGCTATGTGCTGAGCCCGCACATGATCCATCGCGATCCCCGGTTCTGGCGCGACGCTGACGTCTTCGACCCGGACCGCTTCCTGCCCGGAGCCCCGCACGGCCCCGTCGGCCGGGGCTGCTACGTCCCCTTCGGCTGGGCTCCCAAGAAGTGCGTCGGTGCCGATATCGGCACGGTCCAACTGATGGCGCTGTGCTACCTGATGTGCACGCGCTACCGCCTGGTCGTGCCCGCCGCCGAGCAGGTCACCATGGCGTACCGCTTCGCGCCCGTACCGCAGAGCTTCAAGGGCGAACTCACCCTGCGCTGAGGGTCACGATCCGGTTCCGGTACGCCACGGCGTTACCGGCGCCCGCAGCCCCCAGATCCACCGTCATCGCAGGTCATCAGGCGTACCCTCGTCGCCGAGGCACCCGCGGGCGGTCGCCGATATGTGGCCCCGGCATCAAAGGTTCAGCACAAGTTGCACACATCCCCTCTCCATACCGGTCTCGATGGTCTAGATTGACCGTGCTTCAGCTGTTTGGACATGAGGCGACAAATAATGATCTATAGGTTCGTCGCTACGGACGTGATCATTCTTGGAGTCCGAGAGGGGGCCTTGGGTGCGGGGAGCACCCGAGGTTTTGAGGAATTCCCGCGCATTTCGAGAGTCTGACAAGGACATGCGACATGCGAGTCCGCTGTCGCCAGGGCGGGATTTTCTCAAGTAGCGCCAAATAGCGGGGATGTGCGCGGGGGGCGGGGACCCTCCGCGGGTGAGGAACAGCGCGGCGCGGGGGGCGGGGGTCCCCCGAGGGGAAAAACAGTGCGAGGCGAACACGCCGGACCACTGGCGACCTTGGGGGGTTTTGTGCAGCAGGGGGGATTAGTCAGCCCGTTTCCGTCAGCGCCCGGGCGTCTGGCGAACGGGCCAACCAGCCAGCCCGCGACCGACTGGGAACAGCGGTACCGACGTACCGTGATCACCAGCGATACCGTGGCCACCGCCTTTGTGGTGGCGTCGATCGGTGTCTTCTTCGGCGCCCGGGACGCAGCCAACTGGCACGAGAAATGGGGAATTCTCGCATTCGGCACCGAAATCCTTGTGGTGGGTGCCCTTGCGGTGAACCGGTCATGGGCTCCGGCCGTACTCGGCCAGGGTGCCGAGGAATTCCGCCGGCTCGGACGTTCACTGTTCGCGGCGGTCGTCGTACTGGCGCTCGGCGGAATCGCTCTCACCTCGCGCAACATCAAACTCTGGATATTCGTCGCAGTCCCCGCGATCGCGCTCGTCACCATGACCGCGCGGTACTTGCTCCGCCTCTGGCTGCACAAACAGCGCAGGGAAGGACGGTGCCTGCGACCGGTGCTCGCTGCCGGAAGCCTGGCCACTGTGCACGACCTGATCACCCGAGCCCGCAAGTCCCCGCACCTCGGCTGGCGAGTGGACGCCGTATGCACGACGGACGGTCTCGGGCTCGACGGTGACCAACTGGACGGCGTGCCGGTCGTCGGTCAACTGGCGGACGTCGCGGGCCACGTCCGCCGCGACGGCTACCGTGTCGTCGCGGTCACACCCGACCCGCACTGGTCACCGGACCGGCTGCAACGGCTGGCCTGGAACCTCGAAGGCAGCGACGCCGAGATGGTCGTGGCCCCCGTCCTCATGGAGGTGGCGGGCCCGCGGCTGCACGTCGACGCGGTGCTCGGGATCCCGCTGCTGCGGGTCAGCATGCCGACCTTCACCGGGGGCCGTCGGGCGGTCAAAGGGGTCGTCGACCGGATGGGCGCGGCGGCCTTGCTGCTTCTGTTCGCGCCGCTGATGGTGCTCGTCGCGCTGCTCGTCCTCGTGGACAGCCGGGGCGGGGCGGTATACCGCCAGCGCAGGGTCGGCAAGGACGGCCGTGAGTTCACCATCTTCAAGTTCCGCACCATGGTCGCCGGGGCCGACAGGGCACGTGCCGAGCTGACCGAGCTCAACGAAGGCGCGGGCCTGCTGTTCAAGCTGCGCCGGGACCCGCGGGTCACCCGGGTGGGAGCGGTCCTTCGGCGGTACTCGCTCGACGAACTCCCCCAGCTTTTCAACGTACTTACCGGCTCGATGTCGCTCGTCGGCCCGCGGCCCCCGCTGCCGGAGGAATCCGCCGCGTACGGCCCGGACATCCGGCGGCGGCTGCTGGTCAAGCCCGGCCTCACCGGCCTGTGGCAGATCAGCGGGCGCAGCGACCTGCCGTGGGACGAGGCGGTCCGCCTCGACCTGCGGTACGTGGAGGACTGGTCGCTCGCCCTGGACACGGTGATCTTGTGGAAGACGCTGCGTGCGGTGCTGCACGGGCAGGGGGCCTACTGACGCGCGGGGGTCGTCGACGGTCGGCGCACGGAGCACGGAGCAGCACGGAAGGCAGGCCGACAGGGCTTGCCTGGGGGGAGGAACGGGTTATGAGGATAAGCGTCTTAGGGCTCGGCTACGTGGGCTGTGTATCGGCCGCGTGTCTGGCCGGCTCGGGTCACGAGGTCATCGGGGTGGACGTGAACCAGGCGAAGGTCGACCTGGTCAACGACGGCAAGACCCCGGTGGTCGAGGAGCGGATCGGCGAGCTCATCGCCGAGGTCGTGCGGAGCGGAGCCTTGCGCGCCACCGACGACGTCCACGAGGCGATCATGGGCAGCGACGTGTCGCTCGTCTGCGTGGGCACGCCGTCGGAGCCCAACGGCAGTCTGTCCACCACGTACTTGGAGCGGGTCGCCGAGCAGATCGGCGCCGCGCTCGCCGAGCGGGGTGGGCGGCACACCGTCGTGTTCCGCAGCACCATGCTGCCGGGCACCTGTCTGAACCTGCTGGTACCGATCCTGGAGAAGCACGTCGGCGGCATAGCCGGGGTGGACTTCGGGGTCGCGGTCAACCCGGAGTTCCTGCGCGAGGGCACGAGCGTGCGGGACTTCTTCGACCCGCCGAAGACCGTCATCGGCGAACTCGACCCGGCGAGCGGCGACGTGGTGGCATCGCTGTACGGCGGCTTGCCCGGCGAGGTGTTCCGGGTGCCGATCCCGACGGCCGAGGCGATCAAGTACGCGGACAACGCCTTCCACGGTCTCAAGATCGGCTTCGCCAACGAACTGGGCGCGGTGTGCCAGGCGCTCGGGGTGGACTCGCACCAGGTGATGGACGTGTTCCTGGCCGACCGCAAGCTGAACATCAGCTCCGCCTATCTGCGGCCCGGCTTCGCCTTCGGTGGCTCCTGCCTGCCCAAGGACTTGCGCAGCCTGGTGTACGCGGCGCAGCGGGCCGACGTCTCCGTGCCCATCCTCGCCCACGTACTGCCCTCCAACTCCGACCATCTGCAGCGCGCGGTGCGGCTGGTCGAACGCACCGGCAAGCGCCGGGTGGGTCTGTTCGGGCTTTCCTTCAAACCCGGCACCGACGACCTCCGCGAGAGCCCGCTCGTCGAGCTGGCGGAGAGACTCCTCGGCAAGGGATACGACCTGAAGATCTACGACGCCAATGTGAGCCTCTCCCGGCTGCTCGGCGCGAACCGCGAGTACATCGAGACCCGGCTGCCGCACATCGCGCAGCTGCTCGTGGACTCCGTCGACGAGGTGCTCGAACACGCTGAGGTGTGTCTGGTCGGGGCCAAGGATCCGGCCGTGCTCGCGGCGCTGCCCCATGGCGAAGGACCCGTGATCGTCGACCTCATCCGCCTTCCCGACGCCGAGACGCGCCGGTCCGAAACGGGGTACGTGGGCCTTGCTTGGTAATACGACCAGCGACGACCGGCAGGACCGGCGCGCGCTGATCCTTGTGGAGAACCTGTCAGTGCCGTTCGACCGGCGGGTATGGCAGGAGTGCACGACACTGCGCGACGCGGGCTGGGAAGTGCACGTCATCTGTCCCCGAGGGGAGAAGCGGGACACGGAAGCGGAGGCGGAGATCGACGGGGTGCGGATTCACCGCTACCCGTTGCGCGCGGCCACCGGCGGTCCCGCCGGCTACCTGCGGGAGTACGGATCGGCGCTGTGGCACACGGTCCGCCTCGCCCGGAAGGTCGGTCCGGTCGACGTGGTGCACGCCTGCAACCCGCCGGACCTGCTGTTCCTGCCGGCGAAGTGGCTCAAGCGGCGCGGCGCGCGGTTCGTCTTCGACCAGCACGACCTGGTACCCGAGCTGTACCTCTCGCGGTTCGACCGCGGTGAGGACGTGCTCTACCGCGCCGTGTGCGCGCTGGAACGGATGACCTACCGGGCAGCGGACGTGGTGCTCGCCACGAACGAGAGCTACCGGGACGTAGCGGTGCGCCGTGGCGGCCGGCGGCCCGCGGACGTCTTCGTGGTGCGCAGCGCGCCCGACATCGAGCGGTTCCACCCGGTGCCGCCCGAACCGGAGTTGAAGCGCGGCAAGCCTCATCTGCTGTGCTACCTCGGCGTCATGGGGCCGCAGGACGGCGTCGACTACGCCCTGCGGGCCCTCGCGAAACTGCGCGACGAGCTCGGGCGTACCGACTGGCACGCGGTGTTCGTCGGCGCGGGCGACACCTTCGACGCGATGGTGGAACTGTCCCGGAAGCTCGGGCTCTCGGAGCAGGTGGAGTTCACCGGGCGCATCCCGGACGCCGACCTGGTGCGCTATCTGTCCACCGCTGACGTGTGCCTCTCCCCCGACCCGCACAATCCGCTCAACGACGTTTCGACCATGAACAAGGTCCTGGAGTACATGGTGATGGGACGGCCGATCGTCTCGTTCGACCTCCGGGAGGCGAGAGTCTCCGCCGGTGACGCCGCCCTCTACGCGCCCGCCAACGACGAGGCCGCATTCGCCGGACTCATCGCGGTGCTGATGGACGACCCCGAGCAGCGAGCCCGTATGGGCAAGGTCGGTCAGGAGCGGATCAGCGGTGAGCTTTCCTGGAAGAACTCGCAGGCGTCGCTGCTCGCCGCCTATGCCGCTGCCTGCCATGACCGGACTCCGGTGTCGGCGGGCGGCGCGGGCCGGACGGGCCGGAGGCGACGCCGATGAGCGACGACACGATACGTCTGGTCACGGTCGGGCGGATTTTCCGGCGGCGATGGCGACTTCTCGCCATTGTCGCCGTGCTGGGCGCACTCGTCGGCTACGGCACCTCTTTGCTCTTCCCGCCCAGTTACACGACGTCGGCATCGGTGCTGATGCCGGGGCAGTGGGAGGAACGCGAGCTGCTGACGCAGGGGGAGATCGCGAGCAGTTCGGAGGTGGTCGACCGCGCGGCGACCCAGCTCCACTGGTCCGGCGTCAGCGGCACCGAGCTGCGGGATCAGGTGAGCGCCACGGCCACCGACGGGAACATCATCAAGATTTCCGGTACGGCCGACTCCCCGGGGCGGGCCCAGCGGCTCTCCGACGAGGTGGCCAAGCAGTTCGTCGCCTTCGCCGTGCGCATCGCGGGTGACGACACCGCCCCCGAGACGTCGACGGGTCCCGAGGATCTGCGCAAGAAGGTGATGCAGACCAACCGCCGCATCACCGAACTGGCCAATGCGGCCGATCCGGGGCAGAACGTGGAGAGCGTGGCGGCCCGCACCGAGCTGGAGAAGCTGCGCACCGCGCTGCAAGGGGCCATGAAGAAGCTGGACGAGACGGACCTGGCGACCAACAAGGCCAACATGGTCGTCATGGGTCCCGCGGCCCGGCCGACCGGCGAGGCACCGCCGACGAGGACGCAGTTCATCGTCGCCGGGGCGCTGCTGTTCTTCCTGCTCGCGGTCGTCGGCCATCTCACCGCGGCGCGGATGAACCGTCGGCTGCGCACCGAGCCGGAGATCGCCGCTGCGCTTGGCTCGACGCTGCTCGGCACCGTCGACGTACCCGATGAACGGGGAGCGCACCGGACACAGGGCGGTGGCCGACAGACCTGGCTCCGCCGGTTCCTCGGCGTCGATACGCGGTGGGACACACCGGCCCCGCAGGCGTCCGGCGACGAGGCGAGCAGGCAGACCCGCTACCGGCGGGTGTGCGTTCGCCTGCGCAACCAGCTGCCTGCCGCCCGGCGGCTCCTGGTGGTCGTACCGGACGGCGACGAGGTCGCCCGCCGGGCCGCCGGGCAGCTCGTCGCCGAGGCCGAGAACGATCCTTCCGCGTCCTCTTCGAGCAAGGGATACCCCATGCTGCGAATGACGGAGGTTTCGGTGGACAGGCCGATGGTGCCCGACCGCGACACCGAGTCAGGTGCCCTGGTCGTGCTCAGCGCGGGCAGTTGGACCGCGGGGGAGCTCGCCGGCATCGCCGAGGCGTGTACGGACGCGGGGCACGAGGTCGCCGGCATCGTCATCGCCGGAACGGTCCGGGCCCGTCCGACGCGGACCGCCGGCCTTGGTCCGCGTCACGCCACGCCGGCGATGGCGGTCGGCGACGACGCGAGGAGGGGTTCAGCGTGACGACGAGCAAGACTTCGGAGCCGTCGGCCGCGGCTCCGCTCCTCGATCTGCAGTCGCTGGTGGCGGCGGTGCGCAGGCGCCGCCGTCTGTGGTGCTCCCTTGCGCTGATCGGATTCCTTCTCGGCGCGGCGGTGGCGGTCCTGCTGCCGCCCCCGCCGACCGCGGTGACCAAGGTCCTCGTCACACACCAGGAGGACCAGGCGAACGACACCGGAACGCTGATACGCACCGACGTCGAGCTGCTCGGCACGACACGCATCGCCGACAAGGCCCTGCGGTCCCTCAAGTCCTCGGAGAAACCGGAGGACTTCATGCAGGACTACCGGGGTACCGGCTTGACCAACAACCTGCTGCAGATCGATGTGACGGGTGACAGCGACGCGCAAGCGGTCGCCAGGGCCAAGGCGCTGGCCGACGCGTTCGTCGCGGACCATGTGCGGCGGATGCGGGAGACCGCGAAAGCCCAGTCCAAGGCCCTGCTCGACCAGCGTGACCGCATGCGGGGCGAGCTCGCCGATGTCAACAAGTCGATCGGCGACCAGTCGCCGGAAACCGACCCGAAAGCGTCGGCGACCATCGAGTCGCTCTACGCCCGCCGGGCCGAGCTCAACTCGCGGATCGCCGACTTCGACCAGCGCGCCGCGGAGGCGCGCACCGGCACACCCAAGATCATCGCCGGCACGCAGATCGTGGACGCCCCCCGCGCGGTGCGGCAGTCCCTGCCCAAGGCCGCTGTCACCAACGCCGTGATCGGGCTCCTCCTCGGGCTCGTCCTCGGGCTCGCGGTGGCCTCGGTCGGCGCGGTGGTGGCGGGCCGCCCCGTGCTGCGCCGGGAGATCGCGGCGAACTTGGGCGCCTCGGTCATCGCGGAGCTGCGCCGCACGACCCGCCGGCCGGCCAGGCTGTGGCGGGGCGGACGGAACCGGGTGGCACGCGAACGGCTCACCGCGACCCTTGCCCGCATCGTGCGCGGCTCCGCGGAACCGGTGTCGCTGCTCGAACTGGGCTGTGCGCGCACCACGAGCGTGATCGCCCTGGACGTCGCAAGGGCGCTGGCGGCGGACGGGCCGGTGGTCATCGTCGACGGTCTGCCGGGACCGCAGCTCGCCGACGGCCGCCGGGACCCAGGGGACCCGGCCGTGGTCAGCGGCGAGCGTGCCGCGGCCGTGGCGCATCAGGTGCGCCGGCTCGGCGTCGGCTCGGTCGCGCCCGGCACGGCGTGGACCGACCTCCAGTACCTCGGCGGCCAGACCGTGCTCGTCGTGCGCGCCGGGCACGGCAGCGCCGCATGGCTGCACACCGTGGCGCGGCAACTCGCCGACCAGCGCATTCCCGTGCTCGGTGTGGTGCTGATTGACCCCGATCCGCGCGACCGGACCGACGGCACGCTGTGGGACGGGCTGCACATCGCGCTGCGGGGGCACAGCGAGCGGCCGGCCCGGCAGAACGATGGGGGTACCTCCCACGCCGTTGAGGCCGTGGGGGAGGGCCAGCTCCAGACGGAGCGGCAGCCGAGCTGGGCCGCACGAGTCCCGGACAGCGACCAGGAGGCAAGGTAAGACATGTGTGGCATCGCAGGCACCTACCGGTGGCCGGAGGGGAAGGTCGTGACCGACCGGCTCACCGACATCCTCGCCCACCGCGGCCCCGACGGGGCGGGCCGGTACAGCCATCCCGTCGGTGACGGCGAAGTGCACCTCGGGCACCGCCGGTTGTCCATCATCGACCTGTCCGAGACCGGCGCCCAGCCGATGGTCTCGGACGGCCTCTCCCTCACGTACAACGGCGAGCTGTACAACGCCCCGCAGCTGCGCGGCGAGCTGACGGCCGCCGGGGTGCGCTTTCGCGGTACCTCCGACACCGAGGTTCTCCTGGAGGCCTGGCGGCGCTGGGGCACGGACTGCTTGCCCCGGCTGCGCGGCATGTTCGCGTTCGGGATCTTCGACGAGCGCACCGGTGAACTGGTGATCGCCCGCGACCAGTTGGGCATCAAGCCGCTGTTCGTGCTCCGGCGCGGCGGGGGTCTGGTGTTCGCCTCCGAGCTCAAGGCGCTCGCCGCCGTGACCGGCGGGTCGCTAGAGGTGGACCATGCGGCGCTTGTGGCCTCGCTCCTTTACTACTGGGTGCCGGACTCGCGCTGCGCGTACCGCGAGGCGGAGAAGCTGCCGCCGGGGAGCTGGCTGCGGTGCCGGCCCGATGGCCGGGTGGAGCGCGGGCAGTACTGGAACCTGAAGGACGTCGCCTCCGAGGGCCAGGAGCGGGCCAGGAGCGGAGAGTTGCCGGATCTGGCCGCCATCGTCGAGGAGTCGACCCGGCAGCACATGCTCTCCGACGTACCCGTGGCGACCTTCCTCTCCGGAGGCCTTGACTCCAGCTATCTGACCGCCCTCGCGGCTCGTCACCAGCCAGGGATCTCCGCGTACACGATCGCCTTCCGCCCCGAGGACGCCAAGTTCGAGGCGATGCCGGACGACCTGCGCTATGCCCGGCAGGTGGCCGAGCGGTTCGGCGTCGACCTGCACGAGATCGAGATCGCCCCGAACGTGCTCGACCTGCTGCCTCAGATGACGTACCACCTGGACGAGCCGATCGGTGACCCCGCCGCGATCAACACCTTCCTGATCTGTTCGGCCGCCCAGGAGGCCGGGGTCAAGGTGATGCTCTCGGGGATGGGCGCCGACGAACTGTTCGCCGGGTACCGCAAGCACCTGGCCAACACGCTCGCGCTGCGCTACCAGCGCGTTCCGCGGCCCCTGCGGCGTGGCCTGTCCAGGGTGGTGGACCGGCTGCCGGTCGCCACGGCCCGCCGGGGCTACCGGTCGGTGCGCTTCGCGAAGCGGTTCCTCTCCTTCGCCGATCTGCCGGAGGAGACCGCGTTCCGGCGCAGCTACACCATGTACGACCAGGACGAGCTGCTCGGCTTGATCAATCCGGACCTGGCCGGGACGGTCGACGACGTACTGACCGAGCACGCGGACATCTACGAGGACAACGACCTCGACGATTTCGTCAACCGCATGTGCCTTGGCGACTCCCGGATGTTCCTGCCGGGCCTGAACCTCGCGTACACGGACCGCTCCAGCATGGCCGCGTCGACCGAGGTGCGGGTGCCGTACGTGGACGTCGAGGTGGTCAAGGCAGCGTTCGCCGTGCCCGGTGATCGCAAGATCGTCGGGCGGCAGGGCAAGGCCGCCCTCAAGGAGGCGGCCACGTCGGTCCTGCCCCGGGAGATCGTGTACCGGCCCAAGGGCCTGTTCAGCGCCCCGCTGCGCGCCTGGATGAGCCGGGATCTGGCACCGCTGGTGCGCGAGGTGGTGAACGACGGCGTGCTCGTCAGTTCCGGGTTCCTGAACCGCGACGCGCTTGCACGGATGGTCGCCGAGGACGCCGCCGGGCACCGGGACTACTCCAAGCATCTGTGGCATGTGCTGACCCTTGAGTACTGGTATCGCGGCGCGACCTCCGGGACCGGCCAGAACTCATCCCTGACGGCGTAGAGAGCAAGTAGAGAGCAAGAGGATTTCGGTGAAACAGGTTGTGCAGAACTACAAGAGTGGCGAGCTCGCGCTGCTCGACGTGCCGGTGCCGGGATGCAAGCCGGGCGGTGTCCTTGTCCGCAGCGCCTACTCGCTGATATCCACAGGCACCGAGCTCATGAAGGTGTCGGAGGCCGGCCTGTCGATGGTGGGCAAGGCCCGCTCCCGGCCGGACCAGGTGGCCAAGGTGGTACAGAGCGTCGCCACCAACGGGGTGCCCGCCACCTACCGCAAGGTGATGGGCAAGCTGGACTCCTACACGCCGCTCGGCTACTCGCTGAGCGGGGTGGTCGAGCAGGTCGGCGCCGGGATCGACGACGTGAAGGTCGGCGACCTCGTGGCCTGCGCCGGCAACGAGCACGCGCTGCACGCCGAGTTGAACTGGGTGCCGAAGAACCTCTACGCCCCGGTGCCCGACGGCCTCGCGGCGCGGCACGCGGCCTTCGGCACCGTTGGGTCGATCGCGATGCAGGGCGTCCGCCAGGGCGAATCACGGCTCGGTGAGGTGGCGCTTGTCATCGGCCTCGGCCTTATCGGGCAGTTGGTGGCGCAGCTCCTCACCGCTTCGGGCGTCCGCGTCGTGGGGGTCGACCCCGACCCGGCGCGCTGCGAGCTCGCCGAGCGCCTGGGCGCCGCGGCCTGCGGCGACCCCTCCTCCGCGGCCGTGGAGACTGTTGTCGCCGAGCTCACCGGCGGTCACGGCGTGGACCAGGTGTATCTGGCCGCGGGCGGCGACAGCAACCAGCCCGTCGAGCTGGCAGCCCGGCTCTGCCGGGACCGGGGCCGGGTCGTCGACATCGGCAAGTGCCGCCTGGACCTGCCGTGGAACGCGTACTACGAGAAGGAGCTCGACGTCCGGTTCTCCCGTTCGTACGGTCCTGGGCGCTACGACCCGGCGTACGAGCTGGAGGGGCGCGACTACCCGATCGGCTACGTGCGCTGGACCGAGCGCCGCAACCTGGCGTGCTTCCTCGATCTCCTCGCCCGTGGCCGCGTCGACGTGGAGCCCCTGGTCTCCCACGTCGCCGACTTCGATGAAGCCGTCGAGACGTACCGGAGCCTGAAGGACGGCGACTTGAAGGCCGTGGCTGTCCTGTTCCGGTACCCCGGCCCCGCTGAGGACAGAGCGGAAATGGAAGCGCCGTCGGTGGCCGTGCCCGCGGTGAAGCGGCCCAGCGGCGCGAGGTCCACCCCGGCCCGGGCCGCCAAGGCGCCGGTGCGCCTGGCGTTCGTCGGCGCGGGAAACTACGCGACGTCGATGCTGCTGCCGCATCTGGCTCAGCGCGAGGGCGTCGAGTTGTCGACCGTCGTCACCACGACGGCGCTGTCCGCGGCCAACGCGAAGCGGAAGTTCGGCTTCGCCGAGGCGACCACCGATCTCGACTCCGTGCTCGGCGACAAGTCCATCGACGCGGTGTTCGTGGTCACCCGGCACAGTTCGCACGCCGAACTGACGCGGAAGGCACTGCTCGCCGGCAAGTCGGTGTTCGTGGAGAAGCCGCTGGCTCTCGACGAGGACGAGCTGGCCGGCGTCCTTGCGACGGTGGAGGAGTCCGGCAACGACCGGCTCCAGGTGGGCTTCAACCGGCGGTTCGCGCCGCTGCTGCAGGAGGCCAGGAAGCGGTTCGGCGCCCGGACCGGCCCGGCGAACGTCCGCTACCTCGTCAACGCGGGCCGCCTCGAGCACGGCAGCTGGTACCTCCAACAAGGCACCCAGGGCTCGCGGTTCGCGGGCGAGGGCGGGCACTTCATCGACACGGTGAGCTGGCTGCTCGGGGCCGACCCGGTGTCGGTGTACGCGGTCGCCGCGTCCGGCAACGAGGACCTTCAGGTCATGCTGCGCTACCCGGACGGGTCCACCGCCACCATCAGCTACGTCACTTCCGGCCCGGCCGGTTTCCCCAAGGAGACGCTGGACCTGGTCGCGGACGGCCGTGCGCTGCGGCTCGACGACTTCGTCCGTGCCTCTGTCTACGACGGCCGCAAGCGGTGGGTCAGTTCGCGGCTGCCCAAGGCCCGGGACAAGGGTCAGGCCGCCGAGCTGGCCGCGTTCGTCAGGGCCGTGCGGACCGGCGGGCCGATGCCGGTGCCGCTGGAGTCCCTCGTCGCCACCACGGCGGCCACCCTCGCCGTGCAGGCCGGCCTGGTCGGCGGCGCCCCCGTGACATTGGCGGGCGCTCGATGACCATGAGCGCCGTCTGGTACCTGCGGCGGCTTTCCCGGATGGGGCCGCGGGAGGTCGGCGGCCGGGCGGGCGACGCGGTGCGCAGGCGCCGGTGGCGTTCGGCGCGGCCGGGCTGCCCGAGCGTGACCGGCGCCCGGTTCACCGCGGTACTGCCCGCCGGGACGATCGCCGCGGTGCCTTCGGACGCGGCGAAACGTCTCGTCGCCGACGCGGATCGGCTGATGGAGGGGCACGCCGAGTACTTCGGGGTGTCCCGCGACGACCTGGCCGACCCGGACTGGTGGTACGACCCGAAGACCGGGCGCCGGGCTCCCTTCGGGTACGCCTTCGACGTGCCGTACCGCGACGAGGACGCGGTCGGGGACATCAAGCAGATCTGGGAGCTGTCCCGGCATCAGTACCTCACCGTGCTCGCCGGCGCCTACGCGATCACCGGGGACGAGCGGTACGCCGAGCGCGTGGCCGAGCACCTGCGGTCGTGGTGGGCGGCCAACCCGCCGCTGCGCGGCGTGCACTGGATCAGCGGCATCGAGCTGGGCATCCGGCTGCTTTCCTGGGTGTGGGTCCGCAGGCTGCTCGACGGCTGGCCGGGCGTGACCGAGCTGTTCGAGGACAACCCGGTGGCGCTGAACCAGATCTGGCACCACCAGCGCTGGCTTGCCGCCTTCCCCAGCCGGGGGTCTTCGGCGAACAACCACGTCATCGCCGAGGCCGCCGGGCAGTTGGCCGGGGCGTGCGCCTTCGGGTGGTTCCCGTCGTCGGCGCGCTGGCGGGCCGACGCGCTGCGGTCCCTTGAGCGGCATCTGCGCGGCAACACGTTCGCCTCCGGCCTCAACCGGGAGTTGGCAAGCGAGTACCACGGACTCGTCCTTGAGCTCGGCCTGGCGGCGGTGGCCGAGGCGGACGCCGCCGACGTGCCGGTCCCCCCGTCGATCCGCCTTGTGCTGCTGCGGATGACCGATGCGCTCGCGGCCATCGTGGACAGCCGGCTTCGGCCGCCGCGCCAGGGGGACGCGGACGACGGGCACGGTCTGATCGTGGACGGCGCGGGCACCGACCGATGGGCCTCCCTGCTCGCCACCGGGGACGCCGTGTTCGGCCGGCGCGACTGGTGGCCGGACGTGACCGGAACCGATGTGCGCACCCCGCTGCTTGCCGCGCTCGTCAAGCCCACGGAACTGTCCGTGACCCGCCCGGCGAGCCGACCGGCCCACTTCCCCGACGCGGGGCTCACCATCCTGCGCGGCCCGGAAGGGATCTGGTGCCGCTGCGACGGTGGTCCGCACGGCTTCCTGTCCATCGCCGCGCACGCCCACGCGGACGCGCTGTCCGTGGAGGTCCGGCACGACGGGGTCGACGTGCTCGCCGACCCGGGGACGTTCTGCTACCACGGGCAGCCCGAGTGGCGGCAGTACTTCCGGTCGACGCTCGGCCACAACACGCTGCAAGTGGACGGCGCTGACCAGTCCGTCTCCGGCGGCCCGTTCCTCTGGACCCGGCATGCCCGCAGCCGGGTACTGGTCGCGGACACAGCCGACACCTCCGACGGGGGGACGGCCCGCTGGTGTGCCGAGCACGACGGCTACCAGCGCACCGTGCACCGCCGCCGGGTGGAACTGACGGCCGCGACCCAGGAGTTGAAGGTGATCGACGAGGTGCGCGGACCGCGCCGGGCCGTGCGCCTGGCGTTCCACCTCGGCCCGGCGATCGTCGCGGACCTGGTGGGGAACTGGGCGGTGCTCACCTGGACCCGCGAGGGCGAGGACCGCTTCGCGGTGCTCGACCTGCCCGGGCAGCTGCGCTGGCAGGCACACCGCGGTGAGAGCGACCCGCCGCTGGGCTGGTACTCCGCAGGCTTCGGGCGCAAGGAACCCGCCACCACGCTGATCGGCACAGGATTCGCCGACGGCACGGAGGGGTTCACCACCGTGCTCAGGTTCCGCGGCTAGGGAGAACACGTGATGATCAAGTGGCGGCACTGGGCGTTGCCGGCGGCACCGCTGGCGCTGGCCCTGCTGGCGGTGACCGGCTGTGACAGCACGCCGGACGCCCCAGCGGCGGAACCGAAGGCCCAGCCATCCACGTCCGGGGCCGTCCAGGCCGTGGCCCGGGTGTGCGCCAAGCCCGCGGCCGGTCCTGCGAAGGCACCGGCGGGCGCGGTGACGGTCGACCCCGGCAAGGTCGGTGACCTGGCCGCGAAGACCAAGAGCAGCCCCCCGAAGACGACGTTCTGGCTACGGCCGGGCAAGCACAGGCTCGATCCGGACCGCTACTCCCAGGTCATCCCCAAGAAGGGGAACCGCTACCTCGGCGCGCCCGGCGCGGTGCTCGACGGACGGAAGACCAATCAGTACGCGTTCGGCGGCAGTGCCCGCGACGTCACCATCCGCTACCTCACCGTGCAACGTTTCGTGGCGCCGCACGACGAGGGCGTGGTCAACCATGACTCGGCCGACAGGTGGGTGATCGAGCACTCGACGATCCAGAACAACTCCGCCGCCGGACTGATGGCCGGTTCCCAGCAGAAGGTCCGCGCCAACTGCCTGCGCGAGAACGGGCAGTACGGTATGAACGCGTACAAGTCCGGCGACTCCATCAAGGGCCTGGTGGTCGAGGGCAACGAGATCGTGGGCAACAACACCGGCAACTGGGAGCGGCGGCGGAAGGGCTGCGGCTGCACCGGAGGCATCAAGTTCTGGGCCGTCAACGGCGCCGACATCAGCGGCAACTGGGTACACGACAACCGCGGAACCGGGTTGTGGGCGGACACCAACAACAACGACTTCCGCATCGAGAACAACGTCCTTGAGACCAACGACGGTGCCGCGCTGATCTACGAGACCAGCTACAACGCGGTCATCCGGAAGAACACGATCCGGCGGAACAACTGGGTCGAGGGCCGCAGATACGCCGAGCGCGGCGACAACTTCCCGTTCGCGACCATCTACCTGTCCGAGTCCGGCGGCGAACCACGGGTCAAAGCCCGTACGGACAAGATCGAGTTCTACGGAAACGTGCTGGAGAACAACTGGTCCGGAATCACCCTGTGGGAGAACGCCGACCGGTTCTGCAACAGCCCGGCCAACACCTCGTCCGGCGACTGCACGCTGCTGGTGAAGAACACCGACCGCTGCGCGAAGCCGGCGATCGCCAAGGCCCCGCTCTACGCCGACTGCCGGTGGAAGACCCAGCGGGTGGACATCCATGACAACCGCTTCGTCCTCGACAAGTCCGTCGTCAAGTGCACGGTGAAGTGCGACCGGATGGCCGTGCTCGCCAACTACGGCACCTATCCGGACTGGTCGCCGTACCAGGGCGAGCGGGTGGCTGAGGCGATCACCCGCAAGCAGCACAACCGCTGGCGCGACAACGTCTACCTCGGACCATGGAAGTTCGTCGCCCACGACCCGAGCCGGGTACTCGACGTGAGGCAGTGGCAGTCCAGCCCGTACCAGCAGGACACGGGCAGCACCTTCCGCATACGGGACGGTGATTGAGGTGGGCGCGGACCACACGCCGAAGCTCGTCGGGACGGCCTGGGGCCTGCTGATCCTCAACACGCTCGGCTCCGCCGGGGCGAAGACCATCATCCCGCTGCCCCGCTCCCTCATCCAGATGGTCACCATGGCCGCGCTGGTCGCCGCGTTCGCGCTGGCGCTCGCGGTCAATCTCCAACTGCGCATCCGGGCGGGCGCCTTCTTGTTCCTGCTCACCCTGCTGCTCGTACCGAGCGTGCTCTCCAGCGTGCATCTGGAGTCCGGGTTCGGCGCGCTGTTCCGCTGCGCACGGCTTGCTCTCTTCGTCGGCACGCTGTGGCTGCTCAGCCGCTGGTGGAACGGCGATCTGACGTTCGTCCGGCACCACATCCGGGTGTACTTCGCGGTGCTCGGCTCCGTGGCCGCCGGCCTGGTCATCTCACCGGGCGCGGCCCTGCCCGAGATCTACGGCGGGCGGCTCGTCGGCGCGTTGTGGCCGCTCACCCCACCGCAGATCGGCCAGTACGCCGCGGTGATCATCGGGCTCACCGTGCTGCTCGTACTGGGCCGCAGGACCGACAGGACCAGCGCGACGGTGGTCATCGTGCCGTCACTCGTCCTGCTGGCGCTGACCCATACCCGCACGGCCACGCTCGGCCTGATCGTCGGGCTCACGCTGGCAATCGGCTCGCTCCTTTTGACCAGTGCCGCCGCCCGCCGCTTCTTCACCTGGGCGGTGGTGATCGCCGCGGTCGCCGCGGTGGGGTTCGCCTCCGCACTGCAGACGTGGTTCCTGCGCGGACAGAGCGAGGAGAACCTGTCCAGCCTCACCGGCCGGGCCAAGGTCTGGGACGCCCTCCTTGCCGCGCCCCGGACGGCCTCGGAGCAGGTGTTCGGCGTGGGCCTCGGCGACAAGTCGTTCGGCGGGCTGCCGATCGACAACAGCTGGCTGGCCGTCTACAACGAGCAGGGTCTGGTCGGTGTCGCACTGGTGGCGACGCTCATCGCCGTGCTCGGCGGCGTCGCGCTGCTGCGGCCCCCGTCGCTGGAGAGGGCCTGTGCGATCTTCCTGATCAGCTACTGCGCGATCGCGTCGTACACCGAGGCCGGTCTTGGCGACGCCTCGCCGTATCTGCTGCATCTGGCGCTTGCCGCCTCACTGCTCGCGGTACCCGTCGCGGCAACTCCCCTGCCGATGGCCGAAGTTTCTCGACGACGTGTCCCGCGATGGGCCAGGAGGTGACTCTGAGCATGCGTGTCCTCGTAGTACACAACCGCTACTCCTCGGCGCAGCCGAGCGGGGAGAACAAGGTCGTCGACCAGGAGGTGGAGCTGCTGCGCGCGGCCGGCCACCGGGTCGAGGTGTTCGAGCGGCGCAGCGACGACATCGCCGCCCTGTCCCTCCTCGCCAAGGCCGCGGTGCCGCTCCTCGTGCCGTGGAACCCGGCGGTCCGCACGGAACTCGCCGCCCGGCTCCGCGCCGAGCGGCCGGACGTGGTCCATGTACACAACGTCTTCCCGCTCCTGTCGCCCGCGGTGCTCGCCGCCTGTGCCGACGCGGGCGTGCCCGCCGTGGCCACGCTGCACAACTACACCCAGGTCTGCCCGCCCGGCACGCTCCAGCGGGACGGCCGGCCGTGCACCGAGTGCGTCGGCTCCGCACCCCTGCCCGCTGTCCGGCACGGCTGCTACCGGAACTCCCGGCTCGCGACAGTGCCGCTCGCGGTCAGCCTGTCGGTCAACCGGCGGCGGTGGTGGTCCGGCGTGGAGCGGTTCCTCTGCATCTCCGCGGCCCAGCGCGACGTCCTGGTCAAGGCCGGCATGCCGGCCGAACGCCTCGCGGTGAAGCACAACTTCGTGCCCGATCCGGGCGCAGTCCGAGTGGGCGACGGCGAGCACCTGCTCTATCTCGGCCGGCTCGCGGAGGTCAAGGGCGTGCGGCTGCTCATGGCCGCGTGGGACGAGATCGGTGCGGACGGCGGTGTGGGCGTGCCGCTCGTGATCGCCGGCACGGGGCCGCTGGAACAAGAGGTGACCGCCTGGGCGGCCGGCCGGGACGACGTGCGATACGTCGGCCTGTACGACCCGGACCAGTGCCGGCAGGCCATCGCCCGGTCGGTCGCCGTGGTGGCCCCCTCGACGTGGCTCGAGGCGTTCGGCCTGGTGGTCGTGGAGGCGATGGCGGCGGGGGTCCCGGCCGTCGCCGCCGGTCACGGCGCCTTCGTCGAACTCGTCGAGGACGGCGTGACCGGGCTCCTTCACAAGCCGGGCGAGGCCGCCTCGCTCGCGTCCCGCATACGCCGGATCGCGGCCGATCCTGCCCGCAACAAGGAGATGGGTGAGGCCGCCCGGCGCCGTTACGAACAGGGTTTCAGCCCGACTGTCGGGCTTGAGCGCCTGCTGGAGGAGTACCGAGCCGCGATCGCGGGTCGGTCAGCACTGCCTCGCGGCGGAAACACCCGCGCGAGCAGGGGGGATGGGAAAAGCACATGACACGATGCCGACTCTGCGGCTCAGAAGCTATGGCGAGCGTCGTCGACCTTGGGGCGACGCCACCATGTGAGAGCTTTCTCGCCGCGGACCAACTGGACAAGGCGGAGCCGGCGTACCCGCTGCACCTGCAGGTCTGCACCGACTGCTGGCTGGCGCAGATCCCGCCGCTGATCACGCCGGAGGAGACGTTCAGCGAGTACGCGTACTTCTCCTCCTTCTCGACCTCCTGGGTGGAGCACGCGCGCACGTTCGTCGCCGACGCCGTCCAGCGGCTCGGTCTTGGCCCCGACGCGTTCGCGGTCGAGGTCGCGAGCAACGACGGGTACCTGCTGAGGCACATGGTGGACCGGGGGATCCGCTGCCTGGGCATCGAACCGTCGGTGAACGTCGGCGCGGTGGCGCGGGAGGCGGGTGTTCCCACGGTCACGGAGTTCCTGAGCCCGGACACCGGCTCGGCCGTCCGTAAGGAGCACGGCCCGGCGGACCTGGTCGTGGCCAACAACGTGTACGCGCACATCCCCGACGTGGTCGGGTTCACCCAGGGGCTTCGCGCCCTGGTCGCCGACGACGGCTGGGTCTCCATCGAGGTGCAGCACCTGCTGACCCTGATCGAGGAGAACCAGTACGACACGATCTACCACGAGCACTTCCAGTACTACACCGTCGCGTCCGCGATCAGGGCGCTCGCGAGCGGCGGACTCGCCCTCGTGGACGTCGAGTTGCTGTCCACGCACGGCGGCTCCATCCGGCTGTGGGCCCGCCCTGCCGAGGTGGCCGGTGAGCCGAGTCAGCGGGTGGCCGACGTGCTTGCCCGGGAGAAGGCCGCCGGGCTCCAGGAGCTGTCGGGGTACGCCGAGTTCTCCGCCCGGGTGGCCAAGGTGCGCCGGGACCTCCTCAAGTTCCTCATCACAGCGGCCGAGCGCGGCGAGACGGTCGTCGGCTACGGCGCTCCGGGCAAGGGCAACACCCTGCTCAACCACTGCGGCATCCGGCCCGACCTGCTCGCGTACACGGTCGACCGCAACCCCTACAAGCACGGCAGGTTCACGCCTGGCACGCGCATCCCGATCCTGCCGCCCGAGCGGATAGCCGCCGACAAACCGGACTATGTCCTCGTCCTTCCGTGGAACCTGCGGGCCGAGCTGGTCGAGCAGTTGTCGTTCGTGCACGAGTGGGGCGGCCGGCTCGTCTTTCCCATCCCGGAACTGAGCATCGTCGAGGCCGCGTCCTTGAAAGAGGTGACAGCATGAAGGTCGTACTGTTCTGCGGCGGTTACGGGATGCGGATGCGCAGCGGCGCGGCGGACGACGTGCCCAAGCCGATGGCGATGGTCGGTCCGCGCCCGCTGATCTGGCATGTCATGCGCTACTACGCGCACTTCGGCCACACGGAGTTCATCCTGTGTCTCGGGTACGGGGCGCACCACATCAAGAACTTCTTCCTCAATTACGAGGAGACGGCGTCCAACGACTTCGTGCTGCGGGGCGGGCGGACCGAGCTGCTGTCCACCGACATCTCGGACTGGACGATCACGTTCGCGCAGACCGGCATCGAGTCACCGATCGGGGAACGCCTTCGCCGGGTGCGGCACCACCTGGACGGCGACGAGATGTTCCTCGCCAACTACGCCGACGTACTCACCGACGCCCCGCTGCCGGAGATGATCGACCGGTTCGCCCGGAGCGACGCCGGTGCCTCGATGATGGTGGTGCCGCCGCAGTCCTCGTTCCACGTCGTGGACCTGGGCGATGACAACCTGGTGGGGGGCATCACCGCGGTGAGCGAACTGCCGCTGTGGGAGAACGGCGGCTACTTCGTGCTCCGCCAGGAGGTCTTCGACCACATCCCGGAGAACGGGGACCTGGTCGCTGACGGATGCGCCCAACTGGCCAAGCGCGGCCGGGCGGTTGCGTACCAGCACCGCGGCTTCTGGAAGCCGACCGACACCGTGAAGGAACGGGCCGCGCTCGACGCCGGCTACGCCCGGGGCGATCGCCCGTGGGCCGTGTGGGAGCGGGACGGCGCGGGGGCGCGGGCGTGATACGGCTCGGGGCCGGGCCCCTGAACAGGATCGTCGCGGTGGGCGCGCACTGCGATGACGTCGCCATCGGCGCCGGCGGCACGCTGCTCACGCTGTGCCTGGCGCGGCCGGGTATCCGCGTCGACGTAATGGTGCTCTCCGGGGGTGGCAGCGAGCGGGAGCAGGAGGAGCAGGCCGCGCTCGCCGCCTTCTGCCCGGGCGCCGATCTGCGCCTCACCGTGCTCAAGCTGGCGGACGGCCGGATGCCCGCGCAGTGGGAAGAGGCCAAGGCCGCGGTCGAGGAGCTGCGGGCGCGGACCGAGCCGGATCTCGTGCTCGCCCCGCGTACCGATGACGCGCACCAGGACCACCGCGGCCTGGCGAAGCTGATGACCACCGCGTTCCGCGACCACCTCGTACTCGGCTACGAGATCGTCAAGTGGGACGGCGATCTCGGCCGCCCGGCGGCGTATCAGCCGCTGTCGATGGAGGTCGCCGAACGGAAGGTGCGGCTGCTGCAGGAGCACTATGCCTCGCAGCGGCACCGGCCCTGGTACGACCGGGAGGCATTCCTCGGTCTCGCCCGCATCCGCGGCATCGAATGCCACGAGCGATACGCCGAGGCGTTCGCCGTCACCAAACTCACGCTCAACCTGGGGGAATGAACCTTGCGCGTACTACTGACCGGACATCAGGGCTACTTGGGCACCGTGATGGCCCCGGTCCTCACGGCGGCCGGGCATGAGGTCGTCGGCCTTGACGCCGGCCTGTTCGCCGACTGTGTCCTCGGCCCGCCGCCCGCGGACCCGCCGGGGCACCGGGTGGACCTGCGTGACGTCACGGCCGAACATGTGGCCGGGGTGGACGCCGTGATCCACCTGGCCGCGCTCTCCAACGACCCGCTGGGTGCGCTTGCGCCGGACCTCACCTACGACATCAACCACCACGCGTCCGTGCACCTCGCCCGGCTGGCCCGCGAGGCCGGGGTGAAACGCTTCCTGTACGCGTCGACGTGCTCGGTCTACGGCGCCTCCGGCGGCAGCGGCCTGGTGGCCGAGGACGCCCCGCTGCGCCCGGTGACGCCGTACGCGGAGTCCAAGGTGCGGGTGGAGGACGACCTGCACGCCCTGGCCGACGGCGACTTCAGTCCGGTGTTCATGCGCAACGCCACCGCCTTCGGCTACTCCCCCAGGCTGCGCGCCGACATCGTGCTCAACAACCTGGTGGGCCACGCGCTCCTGTCCGGCGAGGTGCTCGTGCTCTCCGACGGCACCCCCTGGCGCCCGCTCGTGCACGCCGCCGACATCGCACGGGCCTTCACGGCCGCGCTGACCGCGCCGCGGGAAGCGGTGCACGACCAGGCGTTCAACATCGGCAGCGAGGTCAACAACGTCACGGTCGCCGAGATCGCCGAGCAGGTCGCCGAGGCGGTGTCCGGCGCCAAGGTGGTGATCACCGGGGAGAACGGAGCCGATCCGCGGTCCTACCGGGTGGACTTCTCCCGGTTCCGCGCCGCGATTCCCGGCTTCGACTGCGAGTGGACGGTCAAGCAGGGCGCACTCGAACTCGCCGACGCCTACCGGAAGTTCGGTCTTACCCGGGAGGACTTCGAGCGGCGCTTCACCCGCCTCGCCGTGCTGCGCGCGGCCACCGAAGCCGGCGCCGTCGACGACACCCTGCGGTGGCGCGCATGACGGATCCTGGCGAACAGATGCACGCCCTGGTGGAGCGGTTGTACCCGCTGTGCCGGAGCATCACCGGGGACGGTGTGCGCGCCACCCTGGACATCGTCGGCGAGTACATCCCGCTGACGGTGCACGAGGTGCCGACCGGGACTCAGGTGCTCGACTGGACGGTGCCGCAGGAGTGGAACATCCGGGACGCGTACGTCGCGGACAGCGCCGGAAACCGCGTCGTCGACTTCACCGCGTCCAGCCTGCACGTGCTCGGCTACAGCGTGCCGGTGGCGCGGACCATGCCGCTTTCCGAGCTGCGCGAACACCTCCACACGCTGCCGGACCACCCGTCCTGGGTGCCGTACCGCACCAGCTACTACAAGCCGGAGTGGGGGTTCTGCCTCGCCCAGGAGACCCTGGACGCGCTGCCGGACGGCGACTACGAGGTCCGCGTCGACTCCACCCTCGCCGACGGCCACCTCACTTACGCCGAACACGTGGTCCCCGGGCAGGTCGCCGACGAGGTGATCGTCTCCTGCCACGTCTGCCATCCGTCGCTTGCCAACGACAACCTGGCGGGCATCGCGGTGGCGACGTTCCTGGCCCGGACGCTTGCGGAGCAGACGCCGTACTACACCTACCGGTTCATCTTCGCGCCCGGCACCGTCGGGGCGATCACCTGGCTGGCGCGCAACGCGGAGCGGATCGACCAGGTCAAGCACGGGCTTGTGCTGGCCTGCGCCGGCGACCGGGGCGACCTGACGTACAAGCAGAGCAGGCGCGGCGACGCGGAGATCGACCGGGTGATGCGGCACGTCCTCACCGCCTCCGAACGCCCGCACCGCGTCACGGAGTTCACGCCGTACGGCTATGACGAGCGGCAGTACTGCTCCCCCGGGTTCGATCTCGGTGTGGGCTCGCTCAGCCGGACCCCGTACTCCGGGTACCCCGAGTACCACACCTCGGCGGACAACCCGGACTTCGTCTCCCCGCAGGCGATGGCGGACACGCTCGCCGTCTGCGGCGAGGCGTTCGCCGTCCTCGACCGCAACCGGCGCTACGTCAACCTCAGCCCGTACGGCGAACCACAGCTCGGCCGACGCGGGTTGTACGACGCTCTCGGCGGACGCAGCGACACCAAGCAGGCCCAGATGGCCATGCTCTGGATGCTCAGCATCTCCGACGGCGAGCACAGTCTGCTGGACGTCGCCGAGCGGTCCGGACTGCCGTTCAGTACCGTGGCCGCCGCGGCCGACGCCCTGCACGGCGCCGGGCTGCTCAAGGAATGACGGCGATGCCCACCGAAAAGGAGGAGACGACGGCACCGGCCGGATCCGCCAAGCGGGCCCTTGTCGGCCGGCTGTCCTGGGGCCTCGCCGACCAAGCCGCCTCCAGCATCAGCAACTTCGTGGTGGGCATCTACGTGGCCCGCTCGCTCGGGCTGACCGCTTTCGGCGTGTTCAGCCTCGCCTGGGTGACGTACGGCGTGGTGCTCAACGTCTCCCGCGGCCTTGCCACCGACCCGCTCGTGGTGCGCTTCAGTGCCGTTTCGGAAGCGTCCTGGCGCGGGGCGGTGGCCCGGTCGACGGGTACCGCGCTCTGTATCGGTTCCGCCATCGGCGCGGCGTGTCTGGTGGCCGGGCTTGCTCTCGGCGGACGGCTTGGGCCCGCGTTCGCCTGCCTCGGCGTCGTGCTGCCGGGGCTGCTCCTTCAGGACGCCTGGCGGTTCTCGTTCTTCGCCGCCGGCACCGGGCGGAAGGCGTTCGTCAACGACGTCGTGTGGGGCGTCGCGCTCGTCCCTGCCATGGTCGTGGCGGCCCGCGTGGGCAGCGTGGCCGCTTTCGTGCTCGCCTGGGGCGCGTCCGCCACGGTGGCCGCCGCGTACGGCTGCCTGCAGTCCGGCATCCGGCCGCGGCTGGCCCAAGTGCGCGGGTGGCTGCGCGAGCAGCGCGATCTCGGCACCCGGTACCTCATCGAGAACGTCAGCCTCAGCGGCGCGAGCCAGCTGCGGGCGTACGGGCTCGGGGCGATCGTCGGCGTCGGCGCGGTCGGTGCGGTGCGGGGCGCCGAGCTGCTGCTCGGCCCGTTCCTCGCCGTGCTGATGGGTCTTTCGCTGGTCACCGTCCCGGAGGCCGCACGGGTGCTACGACACGCCCCGCATCGCCTCGGCAGGTTCTGCCTCCTCCTCGGCGGTGGACAGGCTGCCGCCGCGCTGCTCTGGGGCATGGCACTGCTGCTGGTGACGGACTCGCTCGGCGAGCTGGTGCTGGGCAGCGTCTGGAGCTCCGCATCGGAGCTCATCGTGCCGGTCACCTTCAGCGTCGCCGGCGCGGGCCTCGGCACCGGCGCGGCGGCCGGTCTTCGCGCGCTCGGCGCGGCCCGGCGCAGCCTGCGCTGCCAGCTGTTCGCCTCCGCCTGTTACGTCGGCGGCGGGCTCGGCGGTGCGGCTCTCGCCGGGACGGTCGGCTCCGCTTGGGGCGTCGCCGCCGCGACCGTCAGCGGCTCGGCCGTGTGGTGGCTGCAACTGCGGTCCGCCTTGCGCGAGCGCCATCACAACCCCATCCCCGAAGTGAGGACGCCATGACCGCCCAACCCAGGCTGAGCATCGGCCTGCCCGTGTACAACGGCGAGGAGTACCTCGCCGAGTCGCTCGACGCCCTGCTCGGCCAGACCTACGAGGACTTCGAGCTGGTCGTCTCCGACAACGCCTCGACCGACGGGACCGAGGACATCTGCCGCAAGTACGCCGCGCAGGACACGCGCATCCGGTACATCAGACTGCCCCGGAACCTCGGCGCCACGCCGAACCACAACTACGTGTTCGACGAGTGCCGTGGCGAGCTGTTCAAGTGGGCATCGCACGACGACCTTTACGCCCGCGACCTGCTGCGTCGCTGTGTGCAGGCGCTGGACGAGCGGCCGGAGATGATCCTCGCGCACAGCGGACAGGCGGTCATCGACGGCGACGGCCAGGTGAAGGTTCCCTACGAGTACGGGCTCGCCACCGACTCCCCGCATGCGCCGGAGCGCTTCCGCAGTCTGCTGTTCGAGCCCGGTGGCGACGACTTCTACGGGGTGATGCGGGCCGACGTGCTGCGCCGGGTGAAGCGGATGGACAGCTACCACCACGCGGATCGCACGTTCGTCGCCGAGATCGCCCTGCACGGGCCCTTCCACCAGGTGCCGGAGCTGCTGTACTTCCGCCGCGACCACCCCAACCGCGCCGAGCGGGCGAACCCCTCCAAGCGCTCCCGGTGCGTCAACCTTGACCCACGCCGGGCAGGCCCGCTGCACCCGACGCCCCGGCTGCTCGCCGAGTACGTCCTGGGGTTCGTCGCGGCGATCCGGCGGGCGCCGCTGTCCGCCGCCGACCGGCGCGCGTGCTACGGCCACCTGGCCGCGTGGATGACCAGCCGCGCCCGGCCGGGCGCGGGCGAGCGGGTCGAGGACAGGATCCCGGCCGACATGGACCAACTCACTGTCTCCGTCGACGCCCTTGTCGCCGGTCGTGAGAGTCGCGAAGGGCGGCAGGCGTGACCGCCGCCCGCGTAGGGGTGTTCGGCCTGCTCGGCTCCGGCAACCTCGGCAACGACGGATCACTGGAGGCCGTGCTCGGGTACCTCCGCGCCGAGCACCCGGAGGCGGTCGTGGACGCGCTGTGCGGCGGACCCGAGGTCGTCACGGCCCGGTACCGGATCCCCGCGACGCGGCTGCACTGGTACCGCGGCGAGTACCGGACCGCGTCACGTGCGGGCGCGGTCGCGGGCAAGGGTCTTGGCAAACTCGTCGACGTCGTCCGCACCGCCGCCTGGGTGCGCCGGCACGACGTGGTGATCGTGCCGGGCATGGGCGTCCTTGAGGCCACGCTGCCGCTGCGGCCGTGGGGGTTCCCGTACTCGCTGTTCCTGCTCTGCGCGAGTGGCCGGCTGCTGCGCACCCGGGTCGCGTTGGTCGGCGTGGGCGCCGGGCCGATCGGCAACCGGGCGACCCGGGCCCTGGTGCGCTGGTCGGCGCGGCTCGCCACCTACCGGTCGTACCGGGACGAGCTGTCCCGCGACGCGATGCGGGCGATGGGCGTGGACACCGCACGCGACGAGGTCCACCCGGACCTCGCCTTCGCCCTGCCGACGTCGCCGACGCTGCGGGCCGGCGAGCCATCGGGTCCGCCGGGCACGGTCTGCGTCGGGGTCATGGCCTTCCACGGCGGCGACGACGACCGTGCCCGGGCCGAGGAGATCCACCGGCGCTACCTCGACGGGACGACCCGCTTCGTCCGGACGCTGGTCGAGGACGGCAGACCTGTCCGGTTGCTCATCGGCGACGAGGTCGACCGGACGGTGGTCGACGCGATCCTCGACGCGGTGGACTCACCGCTGGTCACCGCCGCCGATGCGGCCTCGCTCGCCGAACTGATGAAGGAGATGGCGGCCGCCGACTCCGTGGTGGCGGCCCGGTACCACAACCTGGTGTGCGCGCTGAAGGTCGGCACGCCGACGCTCGCACTCAGCTATGCGGCGAAGAGCGACGCGCTCATGGCTGAGATGGGCCTTGCCGCTTACTGCCACCCGGCCCGCGAGGTCGACGCCGACCGGCTGCTCGAGCAGTTCCGGGCGCTGGAGCAGCGGTCGGTCGAGCTGCGGCGGACTCTCGTCGAGCGGAACCTGGCCGCCACCCGGCGCCTTGAGCACCAGTTCACCGCCTTGACCGCGGCCGCTTTCCCGGCGACTGACCACACCCACGCACACGCCACGCAGGAGACTCCATGAAAGCGACCGAAGTCCCGGCGATCGACGGCGCGTACCTGTTCGAACCGACGCCGTACGCCGACGAGCGCGGCTTCTTCTGCCGCACGTTCGACGCCGACGTGGTCCGCTCGGTGGGCCTCGACCCGAACGTCTTCGTCCAGGACAGCGTGTCCCGCTCGGTCCAGGGCGTGCTGCGCGGCCTGCACCTGCGCTCCGGCGCAGGCGAGGCCAAGCTGGTGCGGTGCTCGTACGGGAAGATCTTCGACGTCGTCGTCGACCTGCGGACGGACTCGCCGACGCACCGCAACCGGGCCTTCTTCGAGCTGTCCGGCCAGACGCAGGTGACCCTGTACATCCCGGCGGGGTGCGCGCACGGCTTCCAGGCGCTGACCGAGACCGCTGACATCTCGTACCGGATCGACCGCCCGCACGATCCGGCCGAGGACACGACGATCGCCTTCGACGACCCGGAGCTCGCCATTCCCTGGCCGCTGCCGGTCACATTGATGTCCAAAGCGGACCGGGCGGCGCCGAGCCTCGCCGAGGTCCTGAAGCACAAGGAAGGGTGAAGTACGCGTGGACACCGAAGAGTTCGGCCTCCCCCGGTCGCGGGCGGCGAACGAGAGGCTGCACGCCATGATCCCCGGGGGCGCGCACACCTACGCCAAGGGCGACGACCAGTACCCCGAGGACCTGGCCCCGGTCATCAGCCACGGCCGCGGCGCCCACGTGTGGGACATCGACGGCAACCGCTACATCGAGTACGGCTCCGGCCTGCGGTCGGTCAGCCTCGGCCACGCCCACCCACGCGTGACCGAGGCGGTGCGGCGGGAACTCGACCGCGGCAGCAACTTCGTCCGGCCCTCCATCGTGGAGGTCGAGGCCGCGGAACGCTTCCTGGCCACCGTACCGACCGCCGAGATGGTGAAGTTCGCGAAGAACGGCTCCGACGCCACCACCGCCGCGGTGCGCCTCGCCCGCGCCGCCACCGGGCGCCCGCGGGTGGCCATCTGCGGCGACCATCCGTTCTTCTCCGTCGACGACTGGTTCATCGGCACCACGCCGATGTCCGCCGGTATTCCGGCGACGACCACCGAACTGACCGTGGCGTTCCCGTACGGGGACCTGGCCGCCACGGAGGAGCTGCTCACTCGCCATCAGGGCGAGATCGCCTGCCTGATCCTCGAACCAGCCGCCGGCCACACCGAGCCTCCGCCGGGCTACCTCGCGGGCCTGCGCGAGCTGGCCGACCGGCACGGCTGCGTACTGATCTTCGATGAGATGATCACCGGCTTCCGCTGGTCCGAGGCGGGCGCGCAGGGTCTGTACGGCGTCGTCCCCGACCTCTCCACGTTCGGCAAGGCCCTGGGCAACGGATTCGCGGTCTCCGCGCTTGCCGGGCGCCGCGAGCTGATGGAGCTGGGCGGGCTGCGCCACTCCCGCGAGCGGGTGTTCCTGCTGTCCACGACGCACGGTGCGGAAACGCACTCGCTTGCCGCCGCGATGGCCGTGCAGGCGACCTACGTCGAGGACGGCGTCACCGCGCGGCTGCACGCTCTCGGCGAGCGGTTGGCCGCCGGTGTCCGCGAGGCCACGGCCGACACGGGCGTCGACGACCACATCGTCGTCCGGGGCCGGGCCAGCAACCTGGTCTACGCCACCCTCGACGAGAACCGGCAGCCGTCGCAGGAGTACCGCACCCTGTTCCTGCGCCGGCTCCTGGCGGGCGGGGTGCTCGCACCGTCGTTCGTGGTGAGCAGCGCGCTCAGCGAGGCCGACATCGACCGCACGGTGGACGTGGTGGCCCAGGCATGTGCGGTGTACCGGAAGGCACTTGACGCCGCGGACCCGACGCCTTGGGTGGGCGGGCGGCCGGTGAAGCCGGTATTCCGCCGCACGGCGTGACGTGCCGTGACGTGACGTCAGCGGCCTTCCTGCTGCCGACCGGCGTCGGCCATCCGATCGCCCCGCTGGTCGGCCGTCCGGTCGACCAGCCACGCGGTCGCGGGTACCACCGCGAGCGCGGTGCACCAGCCGCCGAGGACGTCGGTCGGGTAGTGCGCGCCCAGGGCGACCTGCGCCCAGCCCATGGCGGCGCCGGCGACCAGCGCCGCGGCGAGCACGAGTGACGTACCGGCCGTCCTGCCGAGGCCGAGCCGGCCGGTCGCGAGCAGCGCGACCATGAGGGCGAGCGCGGTGAGGAAAGCGGCGTGCCCGCTCGGATAGGACAGGTTGTCGTCACCGTGGATGGTGCGTCCCACCAGGAACTTGAGCAGCGTGGTCGTCCCCACGGTCACGCCGACGCCGACAACGATGAGCACCGCCGCCCGAGGACGCCGAAGCAGCAGGCAGCCCATCACGGCGGCCACGACGAGCATCGCCGCTCCGGCGGGCTCTCCCCAGAAGTCCGTGACCAGAGCGACGTTCCGCCACGGCGGCCGCACACTGTCCGCGGTCGGCTGGATGATCCACCGGTCCACCCTGCCTGGCTCGCTGTGACCGGCGTACAGGACTCCGAGCACGACGACCACCAAGGCGGCAAGGGCGGCGATCGGCCCGAGCCACGCGCGCAGCGAGGGGGGCAGCACCGCGGGCGACGACCGGCGGGTCACAGGCCCACCGCGCGCGGTCCGAGACGGAGAAAGGCCCGCACACCGCCGCACTCGCACTCCATCCGGCAGATGCGATGCACCTTCCCCTCCCCTCAGGGTCGTTGACGCCATGTCACCCGCCGCTACCGCGATACCGCGTCCCGGGAACTCCCCACCAACGGCGCCCCGTCGTACCTGACTTGGCCCGCAAGGGCCGTCCCCATCGGGCCAAGGCCACCCTAACCAACAATCCGGATGTTTGGTTCTGGATCGCTTGCCCGGGGAAACCGGTGAGGGCCACGCACGGCGAAACCCCGGCGAGCATCTCCCCGCCGGGGTTTCGTCGTGTATGCGAGGGCTCAGGCGTCGTTACGAGCCGTCGCCGAAGTTGCCGTCGTGGCCGATCCAGTCGCTGAAGGAAGCGAATCCTGCGGTGTCGGTGATCCCGGCGGGGCCACCCAGATTGTGGGTCGCGTAGCCCATGTGGCCCGAGGGGCCGTCATTGGCGGCTGCGGGGACGGTCGACAGGAACCCGGCAGCTGTGATGCCGACGAGAACGATCGCAATGCGACGCATGAATGTCTCCTAGAGATGGGAGGGGTACCCGGGACCCATCGAGCCGACGGCGGTACGGCGCCGGACGAGCCGTACGCCCAGCCGCGGGAACGAGTCCCAGTGCACCGGTACGTGTCGATGCTCTTGATGCATCAACCGCTCCGGCGTCGGCGACACGGCCTCACCCCAGATGTCACCCACATGAGCCGCGGTGGGACGCCCACCCGGCCGGTGCGAGTCATCCCGGGCGGACGGCTCGGCTCCGGGCCGTGCCTGGCAAGCCGGCCGGCCGCGGTGGGAACATCCGGTCCGGTCGGCGCGGTTGCATCGACCGAGGGGCCGGCGCCGCACGGCGGGGAACACGGAGACCACCGGGTCGTCCGCCCCGCCGGGATCCGGGCCCCAGGACCGCGGTACGCCCGCCGCGCACTTGGATCAAGACGTATTTCTACTTTCTACCGGAGGACTGTTTCATGACTGACCGGCCCCTGACGCTCATGGCAGTGCACGCCCACCCCGACGACGAGGCCACCGGAACCGGAGGAGTCCTCGCGCGGTACGCGGCGGAGGGCATCCGGACGGTTCTCGTGACGTGTACCGACGGCGGCTGCGGTGACGGACCGGGGGGTGTCAAACCGGGCGATCCCGGGCACGATCCGGCGGCCGTCGCCTTGATGCGCCGTCGAGAACTCGAGGCGAGCTGTGACGTCCTGAAGATCAGCGATCTGGAGACGCTGGACTACGCCGACTCCGGGATGGTGGGCTGGCCGAGCAACGACGCCCCCGGCTCCTTCTGGCGGACCCCCGTGGAGGAAGGCGCCGCCCGACTCGCCGAGCTCATGCGGCACTACCGCCCCGATGTGGTCGTCACCTACGACGAGAACGGCTTCTACGGCCACCCCGACCACATCCAGGCCCACCGCATCACGATGGCAGCGCTGGAGATGACCACGCTGACACCGAAGGTGTACTGGACCACGATGCCCCGCTCGGCGATGCAGCGGTTCGGTGAGATCATGCGCGAGTTCCATCCGGACATGCCGGAGCCGGATCCTGCCGAGGCCGCCGCGATGGCCGAGATCGGCCTCCCCGACGACGAGATCACCACATGGGTGGACACCACCGCGTTCAGCGGTCAGAAGTTCGATGCGCTGGCCGCGCACGCCAGTCAGGGCGAGAACATCTTCTTCCTCAAGATGGGCAAGGAGAGGTTCGGCGAGTTGATGGGCATGGAGACCTACGTACGGGTCAAGGACGCCACCAGCGCCGCGGTACCCGAGAACGATCTCTTCGCCGGACTGCGCTGATCCGCCAGGCCGACCTGGGCCCGGTCGACCTGGGCCCGGTCGGCTTGGGCTCCGTCCGCCCGGGCTCGGGAAAGCTCACCGGCCGCACGGCGCTCGGCGCTGAATTGGGGGGGTGAAGTAGCCGGTGAAGGTGTCGCAGCCGCCGTTGGTGGTGTCGACCTTGTAGGAAACGAGGGAGAACGTTCCCGCCTCGGTGACCACCTTCGCCGGGTCGTCCCAGCTCATGACGGTCTCGCGGCGCACGATGGTACGGGCGACTTCCTCGCTGCCCGCTTCGGCGCGTACGACTGCCTTCCCGCAAGGTGATCCGGCCCCGCGTCCTGACCACGTCCCCGACGAGTCGCACCTTCGACTTCTCGAATCGGCCTGATGCGGATTGATCAACGCGATCGCCTTGCCGGGCCGCTCCCCGCGCAGCACCCCAGGATCCAGACTGGAGGCCACAAGAAAGTCCCGGGTCCGTGTGAGGGCGTGTGCGACCTGCGCCCGGCTCATCCAGCCCGTCGCCCGTGCGACGGCTCGTCCAGCGTGGGCCGTTGGGCCGCGGCCTCCGTCGCCGGAGGCTGCCCCGGACGACCCGACTCTGCCGCGCGGTGCGCCCCCGACGCCCCCGAACCACGCCGTCACGCTCTCCGGGGCCACCGCCACCGTCAGGGCAAGGCCGACCGCGACCAGGCCGACCACATACCAGCCCTTGCCCCGTCGCCGCCGGGCCGGTTGATACGTCCGCCACCCCTCCGGCCGACCGGGCTCCTCCCGCAGCCGCCGCGCCACCATGCGGGAAGCGCGCCCACTCCGCCAGTGTTCAGCCGGACGGCTGCTCGCCCTGGGCGACCTCGACGCCACGGTGCAGGAGATCGGCCCCTGCCAGAGAGGAGGTGCCGGCTGCCGCGCACAGCAGGACCATGGCCAGCAGCGCGGGAACGACGCGCCGGGCCGGTGCCTGAGCGAGGAGGGCCTTGACCCGGGCGGGGACAGGCCCCGTAGCGGCACCGGCCGCGAGAAGGGGCCGCCCGGTCTGCTCGCGGCTCCGGGTGGTGGCCATGGCCGCCCTCCCCACGGCCCGCGCGGTGACCCTCCGGTCGCCGGCGACCCGAGCTGCGGCCTCGTCCGCGGCTCGCTCCGCGGCGAAGGACACCTGCGGGAAGACCGTTGCCAGCGCCGGATGGCACCAGCCCGCGAGCTTGGCGGTGGCGAGGAACAGGTGGTGACGATCAGCGAGATGGGCACGTTCGTGGGCGAGAAGGGCGTGGCGTTCGTACCGGTCCAGAACGCGCAGCATGCCGGTGGTCACCACGATCCGTCCCGGGCCGCGGAGGCTGCCGGGGAGGGCGTAGGCGTCGGGGCGGGGGTCGTCCAGGACACACAGGCCTCCCGCGTGCGGGAGGCCTGCAACAACGCCATGGACAGCACGCAGGCGCCGCGCCTCGGATGCCGTGCGCCGGACAACGGTGCCGCAGGTGACCGCGAGGAGACCGGCGGCCAGCGTGGAAACGCCCAGGACCAACAGCTGCGGACCGGCCCGGAGCGGCTGGACCACTTCGGTGATGGGAGCCAGCTGAGGGACTGCAAGGGCGAGGGGCAGCAGCAACGCACCCAGGCAGGCCACCACCCCGACGGCCAGCGTGGCAGCGGCGACGGTGATGGCCCAGAGGGCGATCCGGGGCCGCACACGATCGGCTGTCCGTCGAGCGAGCGGTGGAAGGATCCACGGCAAGGCGAGGGGGATCAGCAGCAGGGCGATCATTGGCCGTCTCCCTCCAGGAGGCGCTTGAGCTCCGCCTCGTCGGTCGAGCTGAGCCCTTCCACGAACCGGGCCAATACCGTACTGCGGTCGCCGTCCTGGTCGAGCTCACGGTGCATCCGGCGGGCCGTAAGGCCGTGCGAGTCCTCCACCGGGAAATAGACGAAGCCGCGCCCGCCCGGCCGGCGGTCGACCACCCCCTTCTCGTGCAGCCGGGCCAGGAGGGTCGCCACCGTGGTGCGGGCCAGCGACTGCGGTATCGACGTCCTTATCTGGGCCGCCGATTGCGGTTTCCCCGCTGCCCACAGTGCGGCCAGAACGCTGGCCTCGAGCTCCCCCGCAGGCCGACGCTCACCGGCGCTGTCCGTCATCGCACTCTCCTCCCACCGATCGTCCACGGCGAAGCAGACCGACTACTTCACTGTAGACACAGAATAGGCGGGCATCGCCGGAGCGGCCGCGACCTTGCGGGTCTCGCGCATGATCAGCAGGCCGTTGACCACCATCAGTGTCGCGGTCAGGCCGTGGACGCCGAACGCGGTGGCAGCGGAGCCGTGGTGGGCCAGGACGGTGGTCATGTCGCCGTACGCGGCGAGGGCCTCCACCAGCAGCGCCAAGCCCAGCGCCCGGCGGTGGCCCGTCACCAGCAGGATGCCCAGGACCAGGGCCAAGACGACGTCGCGGATTCCCTTGACGATCAGGAAACCGTCGCCGTCGCCGGACGGCCAGCTCGACAGGCCGAAGTTCGGCGCCGTCATCTCCGGGCTCAGTATGAACTCCGTCCCGAACCAGAGGATGAAGAGGATGAAGGCGGATGCCAGGACCGTGTTGATGTTCTTCAGCGACATTGTTCTCTCCTTGCGAGTCGGGCGCCCCGCGGAAGGTGCGCCACCGGCGGATCGGCTTCTCCGGCTGTCCTCCTGCGACTACAACTGCCGTGTCATACGTCGATCTGCTCGAAGATGTGCGGGTACGACACGACGTCGTCGGGGAACTCGGCCGCCAAGCGCTGGAACTCCGGGTTGCCGAATGCCGTGGCGAGCGCCTCGGTCGACTCCCAGACCGCGACGTTCATCAGAAGCTGACTGTCCGCCGTTCCCTTGTGCATCCGCAGGGAGACGAACCCCGGCTGCGCCTTCATGAACTCGGCCTGTTCCCGGAAGAGGGCCAGGAACGATTCAGTCCTCTCCTTCGGGACGAAGAAGGTGTTGGCCAGGACGATGGGCCCGGTCCGCTCCTTGAACTGCGCGAACATCGGCGTGTGCGGGTCGAGACTCTGCAGCTTGGCCATTCTCGGCACTTCCTCTCGCTATGGATCAGTGGGTGTGGTCGGCGCCCGCTTGGAGGTTGGGGTGCCGCACTTCAAGCGCACGGCCGAGCGGTCGCGGCTGACGACCGGGCGGGTGAGCCCGCGGTCTCAGGTGAGGGCGGCGACCAGCAGGGCGAAGGCGGCGATGATGACGGCGACGCGGACGTAGTGGAAGCGGTCCCAGCGGTTCATCTGCTCCTTCCAGTCGGCGGGCCGGTTCTCAGGGGTCCAGGTCTTGCCCTGGTTGTTGATCGGGACGAGGAGCAGGATCGACATGATCACGCTGAGCATCAGCAGCGCGCCGGCGGTGATGACGAGGCCGGTGCCGTGGTGGTGCCATCCGGCGATGGCCCAGACCGCGACGAGAACGAGCGAGGTGATGTACCAGACCGGCATCACGGCGCCGAGCATCCGGCCCCCGTGGGCGCGGCCGAGTTGGCCGCTGTCCTCCGGGAGTGCGTTGAGGATCGGGTTGATGACGAAGGCGACGGAGAACTCCACCCCCACCATCACGCCGACGACCACGGTGGTGACGACCTCAAGTGCGTTGAGCATGATGACCCTCTTGAAATCTAGTGTTGCTAGCAGATGAGGCAACGCTAGTACTACTGCCGCTCGCTTGTCTAGCGATGCTAGGATCGAATCATGTCGGTACAGGAACGCAAGCAGCGCGAACGGGCGGAGCGCGAGCGCCTCATCGTGGCGACAGCCCGCGAACTCGCAGAGCAGCAGGGCTGGGACGCGGTCACCACCCGTCGGCTCGCCGAGCGCATCGAATACAGCCAGCCCGTCCTTTACAGCCACTTCCGCGGGAAACGGGAGATCATCGGCGCCGTCGCCCTCGATGGCGCCGCCGAGATGGCAGTGGCGGTGCGGGCCGCGGCCTCCACGGCGAACAGCCCGCGCGAGCGGGTCGCCGCCCTCGCCCGCGCCTACCTCGACTTCGCCGCACGCAACCCGGCTGTCTACGACGCCTTGTTCCAGCTCGACGGCGGCCTGGCCTTCGCGGACGAGGACACCCCGGAACCTCTCAAGGACGCCTTCGCCGCGCTCCTCGAGAGCCTGGGCGAGGTCGCCGGGGAAGGCGTCGCCCCGGGGCTGTTCACCGAGGTGTTCTGGGCGTCCCTGCACGGCCTGGCGACCCTGACCCGGGCGGGACGGCTACCGCCGGAGGACATCGAACCGAGGGTGGAGCTGCTGGTGGACCGACTCGCCATGACCTGACACACCATTCCGCCGGGCACGCGGCGTGAGCCGAGCCGCTGACGCCGTGGCCCCTCGCCTGTCCACGCTGCCGTGCGTGAGCACGACGCGGGCCCTGGCCCAAAGACCCCCCGGCCAGTTCCGTTTCAGCCCTCGGGCCCACTCACCTCCGCCCTCGCAACCGAGATGAAGGCCTCCCTCGCACGCTGCAGCTCATCCGGCCCCTCGTGCCGACGCAGAGAGTCGACGAGACGGCGCGCCGCTTCAGTAACCTCTGCCGGGCCCGCCAGGGCCACCGCACTCAACGCTGTGTACAACAGCAGTTCGTCATCGCTGTGCCCATGGCCCGTCCGCTCGGCGAGCAGGCGGCTCTCCGCGGCTGCCAGGAATTCGGCGTACGTCTGACGCCGCAGATCATGAACACGTCGCCCGGCCTCCGCCCCGAGCGTCATCCGAACCGACGCGAGCAGCGCCTCCGCCTGCCGGTCCCCCGCGTGACGAGCCGCTTCGGCCTGGCGGATCCCGGCGGCTCGGCCGTACCAGCCCGTGACGACGCTGCCGGCCACCGCCGATCCCGCGGCGATCAGCGCAACTCCCCACTCGCTCATATCGCTCCCCTCCCGGGCCCCTGCCCCTCGCCCAGTTCCCGATGAACGCCCGACGGTAGGATCGGATCATGTCGCCGGACGACGCACAAGAACCACCTCCGATCTGCGAAAACGACTTCGCCGCCCCACCATCCCCCCTAGAATTGAGAATTAGCGGGCGACGGGCGACGGGCGACGGGCGACGGGCGACGGGCGACGGGCGACGGGCAGAGGACCGTGCTCCTTGCCGCGCGGTCAGCAGTAGCGCTCTATCGCCTGCTCGACGTGATTCCCACCCTGTCCGGTGACGACCGGATCACCCGCCTCTTCACTCTGCTTCCCGGCTCGGACTTCGGCGCCGACGCGCTGTCCGTCATCGAGGCCGTAGGCGGCCGGACCGTACCTTGGAGCGAAGCCCAGGAACACACCTTCGACCTGGTCATCGCTGCGAGCCCCAAGGGAGAGCTGGGACAGCTGCGCGGCGCGCATGTCCTCCTGCCACACGGAGCGGGGTTCAACAAATCCATTCCGTACGAGGGTTCGGCGGACTCGGCATCCGGCCTCGACCCGACGTACCTGCGCCGATCCGACGACGCCACACCGATCGCTCTGCACGTGCTGGCCCACTCCGACCAGATCGCCCGCCTCACCGCGGTGGCCCCGCAGGCGGCGCGTAACGCGAAGGTCATCGGCGACCCCACTGTGGAACGCGTCCTCGCCTCGCGCTCGCGCCGCGACCTCTACCGCGCCGCGCTTGGCACAGGCTCTCGCACTCTCCTCGCCCTCACTTCCACCTGGGGACCCGAGTCCCTGATCCGGCGACGCCCTGGCCTTCCCGCACAGCTCGCCGCTCAACTCCCCCAAGACGAATACCAGTTGGCACTCATCGTCCATCCCAACGAGTGGAGCAGGCTGGGTTCGTACGAGATGACACAGCGGCTCGAACCCGCCCTCGCCGCAGGAATGCTCCTGCCACGCCCTCGTGACGAGTGGGCGTCCGTCCTGATCGCCGCCGACGCCCTGGTCACCGATCACGGTTCAACGGCGCTGTACTACGCGGCCGCGGGCGACAGACCCGTCATCTCCGCGTGCCGGGGCGGCGATGAACTGATCCACGGCAGCCCCATGGACGTACTCCTGAACGGCATACCGGAGTTGGGTCCGGCCGAGGAAACCGAGGACGCTCTCCGGGCCTACCGGCCGGGGCTCGCGCATGCGGCCGCCCGGGCCGCCTTCAGCCACCAGGGCGACGCCCTTCGACGGCTGCGCGCCGAGCTGTACTCCCTGCTCGACCTCGCCCCGCCCGCCTTCCACAGCCCCGGCCGGCCGCTGCCTCCCCCCGCACCGCCTGCCCGCGCTCCCTCCGCGTTCGACGTGCACGCCGAGTTCACCGCCGAAGGGATCCACATCACGCGCCATCCCGCCGGAATGGGCACGCCGGGGCATCACCTCGCCGTGGAGTACGGCATGGCGGGCGAGCAACTCGCGCGCTCTGCCGGCCTGTTGTACCGCCGCCCGCTCGGCCACCCCGTCCAAGGCGCTGACCTGGCATGGACCTTCGACGGGTGGGCTCGGCACACTCTGTCCGAATACCCGGGCTGTCGCACTGTCGCGGCCATCCTCGCCCCTGGACGATGCCTGCTGCGCGTGCGTGGTCACGACCGGCCGTACGCCGTCGAAGTCGATCCCCTTCCCGAGAACGGCCGCAACGCGCACGTGGACCCGGCCACCGCCACCTCGGCCGTGCACGCCTGGCTGAGCTCCCACGAAGTCCGGTCGGCGGCCGAGGCGGCGCTGCTGACGTGCGTGATCGGTGAGCGGGCCTTACCTGTTCGCCTGCGCCCGGCAACGGCCGAGGAAACCCAGCAAGAGATCTAGGAGAGCGGCTAGGCCAGGCCGTTGCGCCGCCGAATCCCGCGTGCGGCCTCGCGGTGCTCCTCCGCATCCCCGGGCCGCCCGTCCTCGGCGGCCAGGTCGGCCATCGCATCATGCACACGTGCCTGGTCGAACCCGGAGCCCCGGCCTCGCGCGCCCTCGAGAGCCTCCTCGTACAGGCGCTGCGCCTCGGTGAGCCTGCCGAGTCGCCTCAGTACGCCGGCCAGCGCGAACCCGGTTCGCTGCGTCATCCGCTCACGACGCTGCTCGCGGGCCGCCAGGTGCGCCTCGGCCAGCAGACGATGCGCGGCCTCTGTCTCACCGAGCCGCGCGGTGGCCTCGCCCATCCGGTAGGTCTGCAGCATGACGCCGTACGGGTTGGGGATCGCGCGATGTACGTCGCGGGAATCGGCGAAGTCGCCCACTGCTGCCGCCCAGTGTCCGCGCGCTCCCTTGAGCATCCCCTGAAACTCGATCACCGACGCGGCGAGCTTGCGGTCCCGTTCCGTCGCGCCCAGCAGCCGCGCGGCCGCCGCGGCGGCGTCGAGCTGGTCCCCGGCTTCGGCGAACTCGCCCGACTCCCAAAGCGGCCGGGCGAGTTGGCACCGCGTGCGCACGATCCAGGCCGCGCTGCCGCCGTGGCGGACCGCGGCATCGACGGCGAGCCGGACCACTTCAACAACCTCGGCCTGGCCGGGATGGTCCAGGGCAAGTGTCCATACGGGCTCCGACATGGCCACGGCCTCCGCGTCCATGCCGAGCGCGTGGGCGAGGCGAACACAGCCGAACAGGGCATGCCGTTCTTCGAACAGCCACTGGGTCGCGCGTTCGACGGCCGCGGTGCGGGATACGTCGTCGGGCGCCGCCCGCGGATCCGGCAGGGCCACGTCGGGGGCGTCCGCCTCGACGCCGATACGGTCCGTCACCACCAGACGAGGCCCGGCGGCGAAGAGATCGGCCCGTTGGGCCTGCCGGACGTACCAGCGCAGCACCCGGATCTGTGCCTCTCTTACCTCGCCCGCCCCCGCATCGCAGCGCGACCTGCGCAGGGCATGCGCATGTAAGGGCCCGGGCAGACGCATGCGGCCTTCCCCGCCACCGGGCACCGCGCGCAGATCCAGCACTCCGGCCCGGTCCAACTCTTCGAGCGCCTCCTGACAGGCGTCCGGCCCAAGCCCCAGCAGAGCCGTGGCCGAATCCAACGTGAAGGACGCCACCGGGTGGTGGGGCAACAGCCGGTACAGCCGTGCCGCCACGTCGGACAGGGCGTTGTACGCCGCGTCCCAGACACGCTCGACGCCCGGCACTCCCTTCTCGTCCCACTCCCCTCGCAGTTCCGGGACCAGACGGGACAGCGCCCGCAGTCGGTGCGAGCGGATCCAGCGGCCCGCGACGTGCAAGGCAGCGGGTAGGCCGTCACACAGGCTCACCAGTGCACGTACCGCCGCCGGGTCGGCGGCGAGCCGGTCGTCGCGGACAATCAACCCCAACAGTTCGGTCGCCGCCTGCTCCACCAGCGGCCTCAGCTGCAGATCGACCGCGGCGCCGTCCTCCAGGTCGTACAGCGGGCCGTGACTCGCGACGATCACCAGGCTCGCGCCCGAGGCCGGGAGCAGAGGGACGATCTCCGAGGCGTACCGGGCGTTGTCGACGATCAGCACCAGCTTCAGATCCGCCGTCCTGCGCCAGTACTGCCTGCAACGCGACTGGAACTGCCGGGCCACCAGGCCGGATTCCACATCGAGGGACTGCAGGAGCTGCGCCAGCACATCGCCGGGATCGAGCACGCCGTCCAGCCGGAAGTCGTCGAGGTCGACCGACAGCACCCCATCGGAGTACCGGTCACGCACGGTCCGGGCGATCAGATACGCCAGCTCCGACTTGCCGAGCCCCGCCGGTCCGCTCAACGACACGACCAGCGGCCGGGAGCGGCCCCGCCATTCCTCCACCGCGCGCAGCGCCCGCTCACGCTCGTCGTGACGGTTGACGAAGTGCACCGGCTCCGGCGGAAGTTCAACCCTCATGCGCTCCCTCTCAGTTCCGTCACCCAGGCCCGCTGACCCGACGTCATATGCGGCTCGGGGCGCTGCCGCAAGGTCAACTGCCCTCACCATCAGGCACTTTACAAGCCGCGGCCACCCCTGTCCCTGCCCCTGCCACCGCTCGGAGCCGACTACCTCACTGTCGAACACCCGAAAATCTATGGTGGCTGGAGTAGACATTGGGTGGTGGTGTGGTTATGGTTTCTCTCGTAGCCGAGATCGAGCAGGGCCCGGCAGAGATGAACTGCCGGGCAGCAGTACCCGCAAGTGCAGTTGCAGGACGGTGCGGTGGTGGAGTTTCGAAGCCAGAGCAGTTGCAGGACGGCGACGGGACTGACGACCGGACCGGGTGGCCCGCAGTGATCAGGGGCCACCACGAGCAGTACAGGTTCGACAGGTAACTGGTTCAGAGGGAAAGAACGGAGGAGCCAGGCGCCATCAGGATCGCCCGGGCGGAAGTCTTGGGCCCGGGTACCGCAGGACATCGATAGTGAGGTGGTCTCCGGTCAAGCAACCGCGATCCCCGCAACCCCGGCAGCAGTTCGGTCGGGTCGGCGGAAACAGAAGGCCGACGCAGGACAAGGGTCGGCAGATGGTGTAGCAGTTCCTTCGGGGCCCGGGTGCGGATACAGCACCCGGGCCCCTCCACGCGTTCCACAGAGAACAGAAGAGGTGCGATGACAGCAGACGACTCGTTCGGCCGTCTCGATGACGACGACTACCCCGCCTACACCATGGGCCGAGCCGCCGAAATACTCGGCACCACCCAAGGCTTCCTCCGTGCCATCGGCGAAGCCCGCCTCATCACCCCACTGCGCTCCCCGGGCGGACACCGCCGCTACTCCCGCTACCAACTGCGCATCGCCGCCCGCGCCCGCGAACTCGTCGACCAAGGCACCCCCATCGAAGCCGCCTGCCGCATCGTCATCCTCGAAGACCAACTCCAAGAAGCACAGCGCATCAACGCCGAACACCACCGCGCCGGCCAAGCGGCGCACTGACCGCAGCAGCCGGGGCTAGGGGCGGAGCACGATCTTGCCGTGGGTGTGCTGCTGCTCCAGCTCCTGGAACGCGTCTCGCACCTGGTCCAGTGGATAGGTGCGGGCGATCGGCACCTCCAGCCGGCCACGCTCGGCGAGCCGGGCCAACTGGCCGAGCACGACCGCGCACGCCGCCGCGCCTTCTCCGTGGGTCTGCGCACCGACCTTGGCCGCGGCCTGCCAGTCGCGGATCGTGTTGATCCGCTCGGGCCGCACGCCCAGCTCCACCGCCAGCGCCACGTAGCCGTCGCCGAACGTGTCGATGAACGCGTCGACTTTCCCGCCCGACACCTGTCGGATCCGATCGGCTGCACCCGGCCCGTACTCGACCGGAAGAACGCCGTGATCCTTCAGCCAGGCGTGGTTCCGTTCGCTCGCCAGCCCGATCACCGTGGCTCCGTGGCGCCGCGCGAGCTGCACGGCGAGCGATCCGACGCCGCCTGCCGCACCGGAGACGACGACCGTGTCGTCGGGTCCGGGGTCCACCGCGAACACGGTGGCGTAGGCGGTCGTGCCGGCCACGTACAGCGATCCGGCCACGTCCCATGCCAGACCCGCCGGGCGGGAGACCAGATTCACGTCGTCGACCACGACGAACTGCGCATGGCTGGCCCGCCGATGGGTGAAGCCCAGAACCTCGTCCCCCACCTGGAAACCGCGCACCTGCGGGCCGGCTTCCACCACGACCCCTGCCAGATCGCTGCCCTGCCCGGAGGGGAACGCCGCCGGCCAGCGTTTGTGCAGCGCGCCCATGCGGATATGTGCCTCGCCGGGCTGGATCCCGGCCGCGCGGACCTCGACCAGCACCTGCCCAGGACCGGGCACCGGCCGTTCCACCTCCTCCACCCGCAGCACATCGATCCCGCCGTACTCGTGAAATCGCACTGCCTGCATCGCGTGATCACCGCAATTCGTCGTCCGGACAAGGCTCGGACGGTCACATGCCGGAGAGCGTCGGCGGCGGACCGTGCCACCGCATTCAAAGGTTCAGGCACGGGCTCCGTATTCCCCCACCAGTAGGATCCCGGGCGTGAGCTTGCCTCGCCGATGTTGGCGCCGGTCTATCCCTGCGTGAGGGGTCGCTGGATGCTGTCGCCACGGTTGTTCGTTCCGACAGCGGCGGCCAGTGCGGCGAAGTCTCCCAGGACGCCGAACCGTCCCTTGTCGGCGGGCAGCAGGGCGCGGACGGGACTGTCCTGGGCGAGGTGCTCAGCCAACTGGGCTTTGTAGGCGTTGTAGACCCTTGCCGTGTAGCTGGGGTCCGTGATCGCCCTCGCCCGGTGGTCGTTGGTGACCGCGATGGAGGCAAGGTCCATCAGATAGGTGTCGATCAGGTCGGTGACGTCCTTGGCCTTGGCGCCCGCCACGCCCACCCGCGCGTGCTGCGCGAGCACCCCTGCCATCTCCACAACGATGTCGCGGTAGATGCCGTGCCGGAGGGTGTGCGGGAAGGCTGCCATCACATGGTCCTCCTGGCCCGCGCCCTCGGTGTTCATGAAACGCGGCGTCTTCAAGGTCTCCAGTCCCGGCACCAGCAGCGGCATGCCCCGGTACAACTCCTCCTCCTCAGGGATCTTCGCATTGCGGGAGGCCAGGGGATGCAGACCGATCTCATGGGCCAGCATCCCCATGATGTAACCGATGTCGTACTTCTCGAAGTAGTAACTCGCCAGCGCGATCTCAACGCCCCGCTCGCCGAAGTCACGTACATCGGCCGGTGTCTCGGTCGTCCGCACATGCAACGTGATCCGGACAGGACGGCCATCGACATAGTCCTTGATGGTGCCGTGCTCATCGAGCAACTCGATGATCCGGATCGCCTTGTCCAGATACCTCTCCGTCTGATTCAAATTGGTGAACTCGAAATTCCCCAACTTGAAAGGACGAAGAACCGGCTCCGGCACTGCGGGCACGGCGGGCACCGCATCCGAACCGAGGGCGGCGTCCGAGTCCGCGCCGGTGCCGGACAGCGTGCTCAGCTCGTACGCCTCCTGTGTCTCCGGCCCCTTCGGCGCGGGCCCCTTCTGCTCGGGAGCCTTCGGCGCGGGTGCCGGGGTGCGCGGGAGCAGGGGGACGAAGTCGCCGCCGCGGCGGCGGAGCCGGAGGTGGGGGCTGTCGGGGGACGGACCGGGATAGGTGTGGACGGTGCCGTTCTCGTCGACCAGGGTCACGGTGGTGGCGGTCGCCGCTGCCGCCCACTCGGACACGGCGCGGTCCGCGTCAGGGCCCCACGGGGCCTCGGCGAGGTGGCGGCGCAGGTGGCCGTCGTGGGCCTCCTGGCTCGGCGCGGGCATGCCCGGGCGCGGCCGGAGGGGCGGGGGTGTGAAGAGCGAGTCGCGTTCTGCCGGGTCGCCCGGAAGGCCGTTCAGGCGCATCAGCTGGGCAGGTGACGCCCCGGCACGGTTGCGCAGCCGCCCCATCTCGTTGCGGTCAAGTCCCGGCTGCTCCGCCGCCCGGCGCAAGGTCGTGGACAGCGCGCCGAAGAAGCCGTTGCCGCGGCCGGTGGGTGTGCCCTGGGTGTAGGTGGCGCCGTCGGGTGCGGTGAGAACGCCGTCGCGGTCGAGGCGGTAGCGGGGGCCGGTGCTGTCGCCGGGCGGGAGCCAGGGCGGGGTGGCGTGGCTGCGGTGCGCGGGCGGCTTCGGGGTCTGCCGCTCCGGTGCCGGGCTCGTGGAGTCGGTGCCCGAAGTCCCGGTCTCCGTACCGGATCCGGTGGCGGTCGTCGGGGCAGGCAGCGGGGTGGCGGCCGGGGGTGGCGTGCCGGGCGGGAGCGCGGCGGAGAAGAAGCCGCCGGTGGCGAAGAGGACCGGGTCGGCGGCCGGGTCGACGGTGGCCGGGTCGGTGCCGTGCGGGAGGAAGAGCTGCTCGCGGCCCTCGCCGGTCACCACGGTGAGCGGGGTGCCCAGGACGCGGGCGGCGAGAGCGGGCAGCAGGTCGGCTCCCCCGTGGTCGCCCGCTCGGCGCTCGGGCGGGGCGGATTCGCCGTCCGGGTGCTGTGTGTCGTTCGGCGCGGACTCGCCGGCGGAAGGCTCGCTCGCGAAGGGGCGGGACAGAGCGGCGGTGGCAAGCGCGACCCGCTGCGCGGGGGTGGGCCAGAAGGTCTGCGGGAGCCGGCCGAACGCGTCGAACTCGGCCTGTTGGGCGGGGGTGAACTCCACCCCCGCGGCGTCGAGTTCGTCCTGCGTGAAGGTGTCCGCGGCGTCCAGGGCGAGAGCGTCGAGCAGGTCCTCGTTACCGTCCTCGCCCAACTCCCAGGCGAGGCAGTCGCGGGCGGCCCCGATGGCTTCTTCGGTGACCGCCGGGTCATGGGGGGCGTTCGCGAACCGGCCGGCGAGCTCGGTGCCGAGCAGGTGGGGCAGCCGGCCCCGGTCGGCGGCGGCGAGCAGCGCGTGGAAGAACGAGGCGCCGTCGTGCGGCATGTCGTGCACCTCTCGCACCGTCGTGCCGTCCGGCGATGTGATGGTGCGCGGGGCGGAATCGGTCCCGTCGGTGACGACGTACGGCTCGGGCGCCTCGGAGCGCCAGGTGGGCTCGGCGTACTCCTGCGGCCGGTCCGGCACCGGGACGAAGGCCGAGCCCTGGTAGTGGGCCGTGAGGCGGGATGCGGCGAGGTGCAGCCGGTGGTGGTCATCGGCGGCGGCGTCGGTGCGCTGCTCCCAGCGGTGGACCTCCTGGCGGGCGGCCTGCCAGGCGATGAGGGCCGGGGACCAGACCGCGTCCTGCGGCAGGTCGGCCGGCGGGCCGGAGTTGTCGTCACCGAGCGCGTCCTGCTCCTGTGCGCTCAGGTCGAGCCACGTCTCCCGGGCCCTCGCCCGGGCGTCGTAGTAGCCCTTCTCGGCCTCGGCGAGGTCGGCCGCCGCCTTGGCCTGGTCGTCCCAGGCCGCGACGGCCTCGTCGGTGAACGTGGTGTCGTCCAGGAGGCCGTGGTCGCGTGCGATGTCCTCGCGCAGCCAGACCAGGGCGATGGTCTCGGCCTCGGCGGCGCGTGGCCCGCGCCTGGCCTTGCCGAGCGTGCGCAACGGTCGGCTGTCGGTGGCCCGGTGGTCGACTTCGGCCACGGACAGCCAGCTCACGGGCAGCGCGAAGAGCATGCTCCGGTCGGTGACGACCTTGATGTGGTCGCCGAGGGTGGTGTCCGCGGCGCCCTTGAGCGTGGTGCCGTCGTTCGTGCCGCCGATCGGGACCGTGGCGCCCGGGTTGGTGAGGCCGGCGTTGCTGTTGCCCGCCAGTGGGGCGGTGCCCACCGCGCCCTCGACGTTGTCGGTGATGCCGGCCTCCAGTGCGTCGGAGGTCTTCGCCCGTTGCATGGCCTCCATGCGCGGTTTGTTCTCCACGGCGAGCAGCCGGGCGCCGCGGCGGTGCATCTTCGCGTACATGCGGGAGTCGGCGGTGTGGGACTGACCGAAGAGGCGGGCGGAGGCCTGGGCGGGCAGCGGTGAGCCGCCGGCGCCCAGCGCCTCGCGGAAGCCGGCGGTCAGGCCGCCCTGCGTGGTGGCCTCTTGCTGGGCCTGGGCGGGCGCGGTGCCGACGCCGGTGAGCGGAGTGAGGCGGGCCATGCGTACGCGCGCGTCGAGGGTCGTGCCGGTGTGCCGCTTGCCGAGGTCGCCGTCACCGGAGCCGTCGGCGCGGGCGGTGGCGAGGGTCAGGGCGTCCCGCACGTTGGCCGCGCCGCGGATGTCCACGGCGAGGATGCCGGAACCGATCCGGTCGTCGAAGGGCAGGACGTCCGGGTCGGCGCCGCCGGTGCCGTCCCCGGCGGAGGTGCGCCAGGCGGCGATGGACTCCGGGCGGGCCTGAGCGGCGGTCAGCATCCGCACCGCGCGCTCGGGTTGGGGCACGTCCTGCTCGGTGAGCGCGCCGTCGGCGCCGTCGCCGTCCGGGGTGAGCAGGCTCACCGGGAGGATCTCGTGGAGGCTGCCGACAGGAGCGGCGGCGACATGGGGGGCGAGCGGATCACCGGTCGCGTCGGTCATGGTGACGGTCAGGGTGTAGCTCGTGACGATCTCGGCGTGCGCCTGGGTGGTGGCGATGTTCGGCATCGCGGTGGTGCCGGCGGTCTGCGTCCCTACGCTCGACCGTTGCTTGGCCGCGGTGCCCTGGAGCGAGGGATTGGCGACGAGAATGCCGCTGTCCGCCGCACGCTGGCCCCCGCTGAGCGTCACGTCGGCGCCGCGGTCCTGGGAGGTGCTGTCGGCGTCGTCGCGGGCGATGTTGCGGTAGTCCTCCAGCTCGAAACCGGTACGCAGCCTGTCCACGGTGGTGGTGACCGGGGTCAGCTTGAACCGGAGCTGTCCGGGGCTGCCGCCGACCGGCAGGTTGAACGGGTCGGACCAGGCGCGGTAGCGGACCGGCAGGGTCATCCCGTCGGTCGTCAGCTCATGCTGGTGGGCGCGGAGGAAGTCCGGGGAGAGCCGCTGCAGGACCTGCTCCCGGTCGTGCGAGGGCACCCCGATCTTCTCCAGCTGCCCCATCAGCTGCTGGGCCGCGGGGCCGGCGTCGAGCTGGCCGGTGGGGTGGGTGGGGAAGCGGCGGCTGCGCAGGTAGGGGGGCACCCGGTAGCCGCCGCCGAGGTTGTGCGGGGTGGTGGTGCCCAGGCCGTCCGGGGCGAGCCCGGCCTCGATCACGTCCTGCATCGGCAGGTGGAACATCACCGCGTCGCGGATGCGCTGGAGCGCGGCGGCGGCCCGGCGCGGGGCGAGGCTTTCACCGAGGCGTCCGGAGAGCCGTCCTGCGGCGGAGCTGATACGGGCCCCGGCGCGGGTGCCCACCGCGCCCATCGCGGCTGTCCAGCGGTCCCGCACCGCCACGGTCTCGGCGGTGTCGGCGACCACCAGGTACATCCGCCCCGCGTAGGAGAGGGTGGTGCTGCGTCCCCGGGTGAGGGTCTGCGAGACGCTGCGGCCCTTGCCCCAGGCGTACTGCAGGGCGGCCGAGTAGGAGCCGACCACCGCCTGTTGCCCCGGGGCCTGTTGTAGCGGCATGTCGGCGCCCTGCAACCCGACGGTGGTGTGCGAGACGCTGCTCGCGCCGCCCATGACGCGGTGCTCGTTGCCGATGGTGGCTTCGAGACTGGCCGGCTTCGGGTCGCTCTTGACCCGGAAGTTGCCCAGTTCGCCGCGGACCGCCGCCTTGAGGTAGTGGGTCCGGAACGGTCCTGCCCCGTTGAGTCCGGCGACGCGGGATCCGAACGGGCCCAGGTACTGGCCGAGTTGACCGGCCACACTGAGGTTCGCCATCGCCCGGCGCAGCGCGGTGCGCACGGGGGCGCCGGGCGCGCTGACGTGCCAGGAGGTGCCCGAGGCGCGGTCGGCGGTGTCCTGCACGAGCTGCTGGCGCTGCGGGCCGCCCTCGGCGCTGAGCACCACGTGCGGGACGCTCAGCAGCTTGTGGGCGAGTTGCCGGTCGGGCGAGTCCGTCCTGGGCAGCGGGCGGGTGCCGTCGAGGAGTTGGTCCGCCTCGGTCGAGGAGAGCTGCCGCGGTGCGGCCGGGGCCGTGGTCGCCGGTGCCGTACCCGCGGGCGGCGGGTCGGCGGGGGCGTGGCGCTCGGAGCCGTGCGCGACGGGCACGGCCAGCTCCACCCGGCCCACGGTCTCGTGGCCCCGGGTGAACAGCGGCCTTTCCTCGACCTTGCTGACGAAGACACCCGCGCCGAGCAGGCCGACCGAGGCGAGCCGGGCCCAGCCGCGCGGGCGGCGGTGCCCCTCGAAGGAGGCGCTCAACTCGACCTCGTAGCTGTAGAGGTCGGCGCCGGTCTGGAACATCAGGTGGTCGTGGGTGACCGCGACCGTGTTCCTGGTCGCCTTCTGGTCGGTCCTGGCGTGCCGGACGCCGACTGCCACGTTGCCGGCCTGGCGCGGCAGCCCGGCCTCGGGCACCTTGTTGTGGTCGCGCGGCGAGATGCCCAGCTCGACACCGCCGGAGAGGGTGGTGGACGCCTGCTGCCCTTGACCCGACACCTCGGTGCCGATCACCCCGTTGCGCAGCGAGCGTTCGCTCATCGTGCTCTCGAACTGCCGGTCGGTGAGGCGCGCCCGCAGGATGAGCGTGTGGTGACCGCGGCGCACCTTGCCGTCCTCGGTCAGGGTGACAGGCACTCCGGTGGTGGACAGGTCGTCCAGGCTCTGCGCGAGGCTGGGCCGGTTCAACGCCTCGCGCACCTGGCGGTCGTTGTGCAGCGCGGTCCGCATTCGCCCGTCGCCGTACCAGAACTTGGCCAGCCGCGGGTGCCGCAGCATCGACGGCGGGACGAACAGCGAGGGGTAGGAGCTGTGCAGCGTGTCCAGGACCGAGTCCGCGAAGGCGCGCATGGGGTCCTGGGGGGCGGACTGCTGGTTCTGCGGCTGGGACTGCTGGGACTGCTGGATCTGGGGTTGAGGTTGAGTCTGCGCCTGGGGCTGCGGGCGGATGGCGCGGAAGCCCTCGGCTCGGACCTGGCCGCTCAGGTGGACCGGGTCCTCCCGGGTGAGGTACCACGGCACCGGCGGCTCGGCGTCCGGGTCGGGGCCCGCCTGGCCGGGCGTGCGGCTGTCCCAGCCCGCGAGGCGGCGCGCGTCCTGGGTGGAGATCCAGTCCAGGCTGACCACCCGGACCGGCCGGGCCGCCGACGGCAGCTCGCCGGGCTTGCGCACCATCAGGGTTCGCTCCACCCGGTAGAGCGCGACCGGGTGATTGCGGACGCGGCCGGTGGTCTTCCGGGCCGCGTCGGTGCCGAGGTAGTGGCCGCGCCCGGTGGTGAGGTCCGCGCGGACCAGCGGGCCGCCTTGGATGCGTACGTCGGTCTCGCCACCGGCAAGGGTGTAGTTCGGCCCGGCGGTGACCTGGAGGCCCAGGCGGGTGTCACGGACGTGGCCACGCTCGTTCTGGTACGTGGTCTGGGTGAGCTCGCGCACCTCCGCCTTGACCGACTCGGTGACCAGTGTGGCCCGGTGCGGCACCGAACGCTCCACGATCAGGTGCCCCAGCGGGTGCTGTCCGCTGCCCCGGGTCAGCTCGGGCCCGGTGACCGGCCCGGCGAACCTGCCGAACAGGGCGAGCAGCCGCGTCGGCCGGACGTACGAGACCAGGGTGCGGTGCGCCGAACTCCCGGGCCGTGCTCCAAAGACGGCGAGCGCCATGTCCTCCGGCGGGTCCGTCAGGTGCAGTCCGGTGGTGTCGGTGATCCGCGGCTCGATCCCGTCCGGGAAGGTGAGCGTCTCCGGTGCCCGCCGGGGACCCTTGTAGGGCACGGTGAGGTCGTCCGGCAGCCGCCAGCTCAGCCCGTCGCGCATCGCGAACTCCGCGGTGTGCACCTGGGAACGCTGCCAACCAGGCCTTGATACAGGCGAGTTGGCCCGAACGTCGGGCGCGGTGCTCCGGCCGGGCCGGTCGTCCGGGCCGGTCGTCTTCGGCGCCTCGGTGACGCGGTCCACCCGCACCCGGTAGTGGACGTCGTCCAGGTGCAGGTGCGAGCCCTCCCAGTTGCGCCACTCGGACTGGTTGTACGCCTGCGTCCCCTGGGCATAGTCGGTCCTGCGGGTCCAGCCCAGCGAAAAGCCGATCTTCAGCAGCCAGTTGAGCGGCGGGCCCATGCCAAGGCCCCCCGCGATCCGTCGCCCGAAGCCGACGCTGCGCCCGCCGCCCGTACCGGCCTGGCCTCGTCGCATGGTGTCGATCCGGACGGTGGCGCCGTCCACGTTCGCGAAGCGTTCCCAGCGGTGGTACGGGATGGCCTCGACCGTCATCTCATGGCCGACCCCGGACTTCTCACGGCCCACGAATCGCGCGCCGCGCGGGGCGGTGAAGGCGCCGGGCTGCTCGGTCAGCAGGCGCAGCAGCTCCGCCTCGTCGAACTGGGCGCGCAGCTTGTCCGGAAGCTTGCTCAGGATCTCGTCGGCCACCTGCTCGGGCGAGCGCAGGGTGGTCTTGCCCGGGCCGGTGAAGAGGCCGGTCGGACGACTCCGCGCGGTCCCGTCGGTCCGGCCGCCCGAGGCGGCGTCGACCGGGTCGACGTCCGGGCTGATCAGGACCGTGGGCAGTCGACTGCCGTCCTCGAAGGCGACGGTGTGCGGTACCGGGCCCGGCGGCCGTGCGTCCTGCCCGGTCAGCAGCCTTGCCGGGCGGTGCCGTTCGAGCTGGGTCTCCAGCGGTACCGGGTCGCCTCGGTCGGGGGCCTCGGCGTCGGGTTCGTCGAGGCTCGCGATTCCGCCCATGCCGCGCAGCCACTCCCCGAAGGGGTCGGAGCCGTCCGGGTCCGGGGCGGTGGGGGCAGGGTCAGCCGGGTCCTGGGTGGTGGCCGGGTCCGGCGTCGGGGTGAGCGGGGCCGAGGCCGGGACCAGCGCGTCGAAGTGGTCCGTGCCGTTGTAGGCCAGGTGCAGCGCGCCGCCCTGGCCGGCCGGGTTGAGGGTGTTGACGAAGGTGCTCCCCGGCGCCTGCCGGTCGGGCTGGACGAGCCGCAGGTCGAGGTCGAGGGTGTGCGCAAGGGCCTCAGGAAGCAGGTCGGCGAAGGGCGAGGCCCACAGCGCGGGGAGCTCGGCCGCCGAGGCAACGAGCTTCCCGGCGCCGAGGCGCCACGCGTCGGCCGGGGTGGGCGCCACGTCGGCGAGGTGCGGGTAGTCGCTCTCCCGGAGGATCCGCTGCCACTCGCCGGCATCGCCGTCGCTGACGACGTCCTGCGCGACCTGGTTCCAGAGCTGGGTGATCCGGCTCCGCTCGGCCGGGTCCCGCACCCCGGCGACGGCGCGCATCCGCAGGTCGTCCACCACGGTGAACACCGGGTCAGGGAACGCCATGGCCGCGGTGTCGCCCAGTTCGGTCCCGGTGATCCGGTCGCTCAGCAGACGGCGCAGACCGGCGACGTTCCGCGCGGCCCACGGCGGCGGTACGTCCTGGCTGCGCGCGCTGTCGAGCAGCGACCGGAAGAGGCAGTTCCCGCCACCCGGGGTGTCGAGACGCCGGAAGGCCAGGCCGTCAGCGTGAAAGGTGTCCGCGGTGGTGCCGGGCGCGTCCTTGCTGAGGAGGGTCGTATCCTCGGCGAGGCTCTCCGGACGGCTCGACGCGGGCGTCAGGTCGGGCCTGCGGCGGGCGAGTTCGGCGGTGCCCTCGGAGCTCAGACCCAGCTCGGACAGTGGCAGCGGGGCGTTGGAGAGCGACCAGGTGATCTGCGCGGAGGGCGCGTAGGCGAGACCCCGCACGTCCTCCGGCGAGACCAGGGTGGTCGGCGGGAGCGTGGGCGGTGGTGGGGGCAGCAAAGCGTCGAGCGTGGTGCCGGACCCTGCGGTGCCACGCAACTCGCCTGCGGCGCGCAGGAATTCGGTGTACTGCTCGGTGGTGGGATCGGCGGCCGGATCGGTGGTGGTGCCCGTCGCACCTGCCCGGTCGACGACCATCCGGCGCAGCAGGTCCGGGGTCATCCGGCCGTCGCCGTAGCGGGCAGCGGTGTCCGGGCTGAGCCAGCGCAGGCCGTCCACGAAGGCGAGGCCGGCGAGCAACGCCCGGTTCTCGGGGCGCTGTTCGGCGTCGGGGCCGAGGGTTTCGCGGAGGGTGCGGACCTGTTGGAGGGTGCGGGCCCTGGCGAAGGCGTCGGCCGGTTCCGGTCCCGTGTGCAGGCCGGCGTCGCGCGCGAGCACGTCCAGGTCGCCGCCGCTGGGCTCCGGGGTGAAGAGCCGCCAGCGCCCCGGTCCGTCCGGGCCCTCGGTGAGCACCGCGCGGACATCGCCGTCCCTGTCCCGGGCCGTGCCCACCTCGGTGGTGGGCGCGTACACCGGCCGCCCGGTACGGTTCGCCACGTGCTGCGCCACCGGCAGCCCCGCGACCTCCGGCTGCCGTCCCGTCTCGCAGGAGAACAGCACCAGCGGCCGGTCCTGATCACCCTCCCCCGACCAGGACTTGAGCACCTCGCCGAGCTGCACACCGCTGACCTTCACGGTGGGGCGCGCCGCGTCCTCGGTACCGAGGGTGACGGTACGAGAGGTGCCGTGCCCCGCGAAGTAGTCGGCGCCCCGTTCTGAGCCCGAGCCGGGCAGGGCGGCAGGCGGCCCGGTGAACACGGTACGGCGGGCGGGCGGGCCCACCGTGACCCCCGGAGACGGATCGGATGATGTGGTGCGCACGCCGCGGAAGGTGTCCTGGCCCAGCAGCGCGCGACGCCCCGCACCGTGCGCCGTACCGTCCTCGGACGCGCTCTGCGAGATGGTCAACGTCTGTACGGCACGCCCTGGTTGAGGCTTGACGGTCGCGTCCGGCACCCAGCGCCGCAGCTGCGCGACGGGCACCGCGTGGCCGTCCAGGGGGGTCACGACCGGCTCGCCGGCGGGCCGCGTGGAGCCGTCCACGTCGTCGGCGGCATCGCCGCTGTTCGCGGGCCGCACGACGATCCGCGCCGCCGGTGGCAGCGTGGCCGCGTCCCGCGTGGTGGGCGGCGGGGGCGGGGTGCCGCCGTCGGCTCGGCCCGACTCCAGGTGCAGGTCGGTGGCGGTCTCGGTCCAGGGTCGTGACAGGGTGGCGAGCTTGGCCGAGGCGGGGGCGGGGGTGCTGATGGCAGTGACGTTCGGGCCGCCTCTCTTTCCATCCAAGGGAGTTGGCGCCTCCGAGACGACCTTCGGGCGCGCGGGAGGGGCGGTGGCGATCGTGTCGCCGCCGGTCGTCGCGGTGCTCTGCGTGCCGGGCCCTCCCTTGGCGGAGGGGACCGGCCCGAGGGCGTCGGCGAGCGGCAGCAGGACGTCCGCGCCGGGGAACGCGGCATCCGGTGTGTTCACGGCGATGGGTGGCCCGGTGAGCGGGCGGACCCGGACCGGGGCGCCCGGCGGCCCCTCACGGGTCAGCTCTACGGCAGCGCGTACCGGGCGTCCCGCCTCGCCCTGCGCGACCGCGGGACCGAGTACGACGACCCGGTCGACCCCGGCCCCGTCCAGCAACTCCGCCGCCTCGGGCGCCCCTTCGCCCGGCGGCGGCACCTCCGAGACCACGATCGTCAACGGCACCGGCTGAGTGGGCGAGAGGCGTCCGGCACCTGGGGCGGGGCCGGCCTTCGCGTCGCCCGGGCCGCTGCTGTCGCGTACGTCACCGACCTCGCGTGCCTCGCCCGTGTCGGCGTACGAGCCGGTGGTGTTCACCTTCGCCGGAGCGCCGGCGGCGTCGGCGGCATCCGGGAGGAGAGCGCCCTCGGCGGAGTCCGGTGCACCGATGTTCCCGGCCGGTGCGATGGTCTCCGGAGGCGGGGTGTTCTCCAGGGGCTGCGAGGTATGCGGGGCGTTGTCGGCCGAACTCTGCGAGCCGTCCACCTGGGCCGTACCGGCCGGGGTACGGGCGCCCTGGGGCTGCCCGGTGGAGGGCGCGGGGGTGCTGCCCACGGCCGGGGCACCACCCGGCAGGGCGCCGGTGCCCGCGCCGGGTGGTGCGGAGTTGGCGGGGCCGGGCGTGGTGGAGGCGGCGGGGTTCTGGGAGGCTTCGGGGCCTCCGGTGTCTTGTACCGGGACGTCGGTCGTGACGTCAGCCGGGCGGTTGCCCTGCTCGTCGCCGACCTCGCCCGGGGTGGACCGGACGTCGTTCTCCGGGGCGTCCACGACCGGGGTCTCCGGGGCGGTTGTGACCGGAGTGTCCACCGTGAGCGGGGTGTCCACCGTGACCGGGGTGCCGAAGCCGCCCAGGGCCCGGCGGACCTCGTCGGTGTCGATCTGTCCGGCGGGGCTGTTCCCGGCGGGCACCACCCTGACCTCGGGCAGCTGCGACAGGTTGCCGTGCAGGCTGTCGCGGACGCCGATCTCGGCGCTGCCAGGTGGCTGAGAGCCACGCAGGGCGGCGAGGTCGTGCAGGGCTTGCTCGCGGGCCTCGGCGGGGCCCTGGTGGACCTGCTGCCACAGCGCGTTCTCGGCGGCGGTCACGGGCAGCGGGCCCGGCGAGTAGGACGGCGGGGGCAGGGTGGTGTACGGCGGCGGGCTCTCGACGGAGTAGGGCGGGGGCGACTGGCTGTCGGTGAATTCCCCTTGCCCGGTGTTCTGTTGGGTGGCCGGTGGAGGCGAGGTGAGTGCGGATCCCGCACCGCCCGAGGTGCCCCGCCCCGAAGGACCGTCGCCCTCACGAGAGTTCTCGGAGCCGCCCGGGTTCCGCGTGTCGGAGTCGGAGGGAGCGCCGGAGACGGTGGGCGGCTGATCGCGCATGTTGTCGATGGCGTTGCGCAGTTCGGCGCCGGTGTTCACCGCGGAGTCGCTGAGCGTCGACTCGACCTGGCTGCTGATGCCCGCGCCGACGAAGGTGGACCAGCTGGTGGACCAATCGCCGTCGAAGGCCCCCTTGATCAGGATCTCCGCCAGCGCTTCGCCGGAGCCGGCCGCGATGAAGTCGGCCGTCCCCTTGATCCCGTAGTGACCGGCCAGGGCACCCGGCCGACCGGAGTTGTTGAGCAGCAGGTTGTTGTTCCGCCACAGGTTGGGATTGTTGAGGAAGGAAAGGGGGTTGTTCGTGAGGTTGGGGCCGTTCCCGTACGGGGTGGGGCCGGGCTTCGGTGTGGGGCCAGGGGCGGGGTCGGGGTTCGGCCTGGGGTCCGGGCCGTTGTTCTTGAGGTCGGGTTCCGGAGTGTTCGAGATGTTGGAGGTGTTCGAGGTGTTCGAGGTGTTCGGCCCGCCGGGGTTGTTCTTGAAGTCGCGGTCCGGGCCGTTCTTGAGGAAGTTGTTGTCGTAGCTGTCGACGATGTTCTTCGCGAAGCCGTTGAAGATGCTGGTGAGGCCACCCGCGGCGGCGCCGAACGCCGCTGACTTGAGGATGTCGTTCCAGTCGAAGCCGTCGGGACGGCGGTCGTTCGGCGCGAAGTTCATCATCGCGAGGCGCACCGCGAAGGTGGTGAACGCCTCGGCGAACGCCTCGGTCAGCGAGGGAGCGATGTGCAGCCTCTGGAGCAGGTGGCTGAGCGTGGTGAGGATCATAAACCGGCTGCGCAGCTTGGCCATCATGATCTGACTCGCCGACGCACCCCCGGTGAAGAAGGACATCGCCAGATAGATGGCGATCTCGATGAGCAACCGGATGACTTCGGCGATGACCTGCCACTTGGACTCCATGATGTCCATGGAGATCTTGCGGCGGCCTTCGGCGATCTTCTCTAGCTGATCGGCGAAGTCGCGCAGGTAGTTCTTGCCGCCGTCGTCGATGAGCATGCCCATCGCCTTGGCGTACGACTTGGCCAGGTCGTCCGGCATGGACTCCGCGATGTCGTGGACCGACTTGTCGATCAGCGCGGAGACCCTGTCGAGCTTCCGGCCAAGGCCGGAGTATGGCTGCCGGCTCTCGTAGGCGAGGTCCTCGTCGGCGTCGATGAGCTTCTCCCCGGTGAGGATGAAGATCATCGCGTTGACCTCGGGCGAGACGTGAATGCTCATCGCGGGCCGCCCTTGGCACCGTACGGGCAGGACCGATCGGCCGCTCCCCGCCTGGTGCAAGTGCGGGTGCGGACTGCGGTGCGGTGGTCAGCGGCGCCCATGCCCGCCCGCGCCGCCGTCCAGCCCATCGGCGTCGAGGCGGCTGTTGCTCTTCTCGATGTCCTCGATGTTGCGGTCGCGGGTGCCCTTCATCATGCGGACCTGGCTGACCGTGGCATCGGTGATGCCCGTCAGCGCGTCGCGGATGGAGAGCATGGTGTCCTTGGTGGTCTGCCGCTCCTTCTGCTCCTGCGGCTTGGCCTTCTCCGCGAAATCGCCGCTCGTGCCGGGCCACTTGACCGTCGGAGCCAGCTCGTCGAGGAACTCCTCGGTCATGCTCCTGGCCAGGGAGCCGATCTCCTCCAGCTGCGCCGCCAGGGCCTCGATGCGCTGCGGGTCGACGTAGTACCGCTCTCCCATGGTCAGTTCTCCCCGTCCTCGCCGAGCGCGTCCCGCCAGGCAGGGGACGGCTGAGCGCCGCGTGCCGTGCCCTCGTTGTCCTCGCGGAGCACATCGGGACCGAAGATGCGCTCCCAGTCCATCTCGAAGCCCTTCAGCTCGGGCACGTCGCTGCTGGGCTCGGCGAAGGGCGCCATCGCCTTCATCACATGGCGGTTCATCTTCAGGCGCGCGGCGTTCGCCGCCTCGAGGACGCTGGCGGCCAGCTCCTGGGGTGACATGTCGCGGTACTTGTTCTCCAGGAAGTCGATCCCTGTCAACTCGCCCTGCGGGCCCACGGTTGCGCGGACCGCGCGGTCGGATGAGAGCACGGCGAACGACGACTCCCGCAGCTCGCGCTCGGTCCGCGCGATCGCCTCCTGGGCCGTCCGGAGTTCGGCCATCGCCTTCTCCAGACGCTTCTCCAACGGTTCCATCAGGCCCACGCCTCCCTTCCGCCTCGGCATCCCCGCAGGCCCGGGCTCGGTCCGCGCCTGTCCGGTTCCTGCCGCACGTACATCAACTGCGCACTTGATCTTGCCTGGTGAGGGTCCGTTACGGAAGCGGGGACCACATGGGATTCGTCTCTCCGCGGTGGTCGCACCGGGGCTCCGGCCGTCATCGGCCGATGACGGCCGGGGTCCCGCCCTCCTCGGTTCCCCATACGTCGGCGTCCTCCTCCAGATAGTCGGCGGAGGTGGTGGACCTACGGCCGGGCTCCGCCTCCCCTTCGGAGTTGTCGCCGCCGGTGGTCGCCACCCGGGCGGCCGGCGCCAGGAAGGTATCGCTGTCCTCTTGGCGGTTCCACGAGCTGCGCCTTCGGCGATTGCGTCGCTCGCTCTCCTCCACCGCGTCGACCAATACGGCGCGCACCCGCTCGCCGTTGCCCTTCTCGCCGCCCCCACCACCCATGCCGCCCATGCCTCCGCCCATCGGCATGCCGGGCGATCCGGGCGTGCCGGGGGCTCCGGGTGTGCCGGCCCCGGCGGCGGGAGCGATCGGGCTTCCCGCGGAAGTGGAGGGGGAAGTGGAGGTGGAGTCCGAGAGGGGGGCAGCAGCCCCGCCCCCGCCGAGGCCGTCCAGCGAGGAGCCCTCCCCGGAGAGGCCTCCGCCGCCACCGACGGAACCCACGCCGCCACCGGTACCCACGCTGTGGCCGGCGCCGCTGCCCAGATCGGGCAGGGACACGTCCTGGGTGGTGATGCCGCCCCCGCCACCGCCTCCGCCCAGGCCGTTGGGGAGGTCGAAGCCGCCCTTGTTCCCTGCCGAGTTGAGGTCGTGCAGGTCGATCGTCCTGGTGTCACCCTGCGGGTCGGTGACGGTGGCGATACCGGTGTCCGGGTCGATGACCTGCTTGCTGCCGTCCGGGAAGGTGGTGGTCGGCATACCGTTGTCGAGAGCGGTGACGGAACCGTCCGGGTTGGTCACCTTCGCCCCGTGGGTCAGGTCGGTCAGCGTCGTGGTGCCATCCGGGACGGTGGAGGTGAACATCCCGTTGTCCGGGTCGAAGCTGCCCTTGCTTCCGTCCGCGTACGTGGTGGCGAAGTCGCCGCCTTCGAGCGAGGTGTGACCGCCGGTCGGGGTCTCCAGGCCGGTCTGTTGGCTGTTGAGGTTCCCGAGGTCGCCCAGGTCACCGATCGACTCGGTGTCCATATGCGAGTTGATGTCGCCTAGGTCGCCCAGGCCCCCCGCGCCGTTCCCGCCGTTCCCGCCGTTGAGGTTGCCCAGGTTGCCGAGGTTCTCGGTGGTGGTGGTGCCGTCCGGGGCGGTGTTGACCGCCTGGCCGGTAGTGGGGTCGACGCTCTGGACGGTGCCGTCGGGAAAGGTGGTGGTCAGCTTGCCGTCGTCCCCCAGCGAGGTCACCGAGCCGTCCGGGTTCGTCACCTTGGTGCCGTCGCCCAGGTTCTGCGTGGTGGTCGAGCCGTCCGGACGGGTGGTGGTGAGCGTGCCGCTGTCGGGGTCGAAGGCGGTGCTGCTGCCGTCCGGGAAGCCGCTGGTGACCTTGTCGTCGTTGAGTCGGGTGCTGCCGCCGGTCGGGCTTTTGAGGGGCGTACCCGCACCGCTGTTGAGCCCTCCGAGGCTGCCAAGGCTCTGGATGGCCGGGGGCACGGTGGCGGGCTGCTGCCCGTCGCCACCAGGGCTGTTCAGACCGCCCTCGCCTCCCGGGCTGTTCAGACCACCCTCGCCACCAGGACTGTTCACGCCGCCGAGGCTGCCAAGGCTCTCGGTGACCGGGTTGTTCGCGTTGTTCTGGTTGCCCGGGTTCAGTAGGTCGTCGAGGTTGAGGTTCTGACCGTTGCCCTCACCCCCGCCGGGACCGTTGAGGCCACCCCCGCCAGGACCGTTGACGCCGCCGAGGCTCTCCGTCAAGGCCTTGCTCTGTGCGTCGGCCTCAGCCTTGGCCTCCTCCGCCGCCGCGGTCTGCTCCGCGCGCAGTTTCTCCGCGTACGCCTTGTCGTCCTCACGCTGCTTGTTCGCCTCGTCCCGCAGCTCCTCCTGGTACGCCCTGTCGTCCTCGCGCTGCTTGTTCGCCTCGTCCCGCAGCTTCTCGTTGTAGGCCTTGTCATCCGCGGCCTGCTTTGCCGCATCGTCAGCCGCCTTCTTCGCGCCCGCGGCGGCATCAGCGGCGGCCTTGTCGGCCGCGGCCTGCGCGTCCTCCGCCTTCTTGTCCGCGTAGTCCGACGCGGCGGTGCTGGTCGACTTCGGCTTGGGCACGTTGTCCGAGAAGTCGTCGCCGAGGTCGAGGAAGTGGTTGTTGAGGTTGGACTGCACCTTGGCCGCGGCATTGCGCAGGTACATGTCGACGCCTTGGTTCCAGGTCTTGACGGCCTTGTCACCGACCTTGGCCCAGCTCGCCATGTCGGTGAGGTCGCCGTACTCCGGGTGGGTCTGGCTGAAGCCGTCCCGTGGCTGGTGGCTGATGACGTACGAGTACGCGCTGGAGGTCGACTGGATATCCGTCTTGGCGACGTTTTCCCGGTCCACCCACCGGGCGAGGTCGTCCAGGACGTAGCGCAGCACCTGATGCGGGTCGTAGTACGGGGACTGGGCCCAGTCCAGCCACGCTTCGAGCAGCGTTCTGGCGGAATCCTCCAGATACTTGCGGCCCAGTGAAAGGGCGCGCGAGTACACCGTGTTGCCGGTGCCGGTCTCGCTGCCGGTTCCCGTCGTGGAGTTGAAGGTCTCGACGTAGTTGTCGTAGTTCTCGCGGATCTTCTTCAGCAACTCGCGGAAGACGTTCGCCGCCTCGCCCTTCCAGCTCGCGTCGTCCCCGCCGAAGCGGTCCTCCCATTCCTTCAGTACCGGCGCCTGGTCCTTGAAGAACTTCGCGGCGTAGTCGAAGGAACGCCCCGCGGCGTCGAAGGAGGTCAGGTCCACCACGTCGGAGTCGGGGACGCCCAGGTCGCTGAACCGGGCGTGTGCCGTGCTGCCGTCGAGCAGGGCCATGAGCGCCGCCCGCGGCCCGTTCATGTACCGGGCGAGCGCGACGGTGCTCATCTTGTCCTTGTTGTAGTCCGTGAACTCGCTGCCTTCCCGGACCTTCGCGTCTTCCACGTTGTCGGAGTCGGGAGAGGCGAAGATGACCTCGTCGCCGGATTTCACGCGGCCCTCGAAGACGATCCTGGCCTGCTTGATCACGTACTTGTCACCGCGATCGAAGAACCAGATGTCGTAGTCCTCGCCCGCGTTCATCCCAAGGCCGGATTCCTTGATGGTGCTGAGGCCACGCTCCTGGAAGTCCATCCGAAAGAGCTTGCCGCCCTGGTCGGAGCGGAGTGTGTCGAAGACGGTGGCACGGTCCGGCACCGGATACCCGGTGATGTGGGTGACCAGGGTGGCCCATGTGTCCGTCGCGTGGTCCGCGGGACCGCCGAACAACGTGGCAAATGCCAGGTAACCGCCGGAATTCTCGTCGTACCCTGTGGCCACCGGGCACCCTTTCTAGTCGGTTGTCGTCCGTGCCGGCGCGCCACGTCCTCGTACGGGTGCGCGGCCGGATGTTTCTCAGTCGGCTCAGGAGTCGTCGTCGTCCGAGCTGCCGGTGCCGCCGGAGGTGCCGGAGGTGAGTGTGTCGACCTCTTCGAAGGTCTGGAGCAGCGTCTTGGCGTCGATCGCGTCCAGGTTCTTGTCCTTGGTCTTGTTGGCCTCGTCGATGGTGTCGGTGAGCGCTTCCTTCAGCTCTTTGAACAGGTCCATCTGGTCACCGAGCAGCGTGTCGATGGCCTCGGCCGCGGTGCGGATGTCCTCGATCAGCTTCGGCCCCGAGACCAGGGGGTCCTTGGTCATCTTGCCGACGCGCAGAAGCTGCTTGTCCTGGTCGAGGTTGTCCGCGGTGGTGTGCCCGTCGATGAGGTCGCCGAGCGGACGGGAGTCGGATGTGCCCTCTTCGCGGTGCTTCTTGGCGGCGGTGTACACCGGGTGCACCTCGTTGTCCCGGAAGTTCTCCATCTGCTTGAGGTCAAAGTGCTTGACGTCGGCCTTCTCACCAGCCATGGGACGTTCTCCTGCTGCTCGGTGCCGGGCGGGGGCACGGGGTGGTCCGGCGGGCGTCGCGGGTACGGACGGCCGCCGGACCGGTGGACGGGCCCTTGTGCCGGGTGGGCGCACCGGGCACGTCCAAAGACTCCTGCCTGCCCGGTGACGTACTCCGGAAGGATCTAGCGGGCCCGCACGCCGCCCCAGTTGTCGGCGCTCTTGCGCTCGTCGCGGGAGTGGTTGTCGTGGATGGACCGGATCAGCTCGCCGTTGTCACCGAGGAGCCGGGCCATGTTCTTGGTGGCCTGGTCCCACTCCGCCTGGACCTCACGGTACTTCTCCTGGTCCGCGCCCTCCCAGGAGGTGACGAGCGGCCTCAGCTCGTCCTCCAGGTTGTTGAGGGTCGTGATGATCAGCTGGGTCTGCTCCATCAACTCCTCGATGGCGTGCTGGACCTTGGGGTATTGCAGGTCGATGATGCCGTCGGCCATGACGTCTCCTCTCGAAAGCCGGGCGCCAGGCCCGGGAAGCTCACGCAATCCGGCCGCACGGAAGGGGGCCGGTACCGCGGTGGGGTCAGCTCAGTGCTTCGAAGACACCCTGGCTGGTCTTGCTGTTCAGAACCTCGGTCAAGTCCTGGTTCTCCTTCGCCAGACGGTTGGCGGAGGTCACGTTCTCCTGGAGCGCGTCGACCATCGTGCTGATCTGTACGACGACCTTCTGCGCCTCGCTGTTCCAGCTGCGGAAGAGCTTCAGCAGGGCCTGGCCCTCGTCGCCGCCGACGCCCGAACGCGCGGCGATCTCGGCGACGTTGTTCTGAACCTTCTCGACCTGGTTCCGGGCCGACTCCAAGGAGGAGACGCCTCCCAAGCCCTTGGCATAATCCGCTTTCCTTGCGGCGCTGTCCGGCATGTCGCGCTCCTTTCACTCAGGCGCGTTCATCGCACCGTTCCCCGCTGAGGCTAGAGAGAACCCGGTGTTCCGCGCAACGCGACCGGGGAAGTTCCGAGCATCGGCCGCCCGGCGGAATTCGGCCGTATGGCAACGGAGTTGTCGATGGATTGCGGCGAGATGAAGACATACGCCGGACCGGCTGGGGAAGCGCGATGTGGACCGTCGGGCGAGCGGCTCGCGAAACGGGCGGAAGGCGGGCATGCGAAGAGTCCGAACGGGCAGCGAGAAAGCTCCATTTCAGGCCGCGCCCATGGAATTGCACCGGCAAGGGGGGGCCTGAACATCTGAGCTTTTTCTGAGCTTCGCGCGCGTATACGGGAGTCGCGCGGCGTCGTGCAGACGCCGCTGTCCTCGCCGAATTCACACCTCCCGGGCAGGATTCGGCGCTGCTTTTCCCCGCGATCATCCCCTTCCTTTTCTTAGGCGCGCTATGTACGCCTTGCCCGAATACGTATGTTGTGTCAACTGCGGGGCGCGGTACTCGACTTGTGCGCGCCGGCGGCCGCGCACGCCGGAGCCGTCACCTTGGGCTTGGCGGCGCCGGACGCCGCGGCCGGGTCGAGGTCCGCACCGGTCGGGAGAGCCGCAAGGAGCGGTGCCGGGACCGAGCCGATGTCCGCGGCCTCGTACCCGAGTGCTTTCAGCGAGTCCTTGGCCGAGACGCGGTACTTCACACCGTTCTCCGCGACCAGATAGGTGGTCCCGGCGTGCGCGGCGCCGCTCGCGTGCAGGGCCCGTACCAAGGCGCCGTGTCCGGGTCGTACGACCGTGGCGTCGGTGGGGACGCAGGCCGGGCTCAGCGGCTGGGCGGTGCCGTCCGACACCGCGACCGGAGCGAGCCGGGTCAGCGGGACAAGCACCGACCGGATCCGGGCGCCGCCGTCGCCGCCGTCCACCTGTGCGCAGAGCGCGGTGCCGCGCGCCGCGGACTGCGGGGCCGGCGGCGCGTCCGGCAGCTCCGCGGACGCGGCGGCGCCCGGCTTCTTCGCCCGGTGCTCGCGCAGTACGGCCGCACCGACCGTGCGCACCTCGGGCGACTTCCCCTGGTAGGCGTCCTTCTGGGTGGCCGGGTCGCCGAGGACCAGAGCGGCGCCGAGCCGGGTCAGCGGCACTGTGCCGTCCTTGCGCAGCAGGTAGTACGTGCTGCCCCCGCCGGGCACGCTGACCTTGAAGAGCTGGCCGATCCGGCTGGCCTCGCCCCCGAGTTCGGGACCCTCCTCGCCGCGGTCCGGCACCTCTGGCGGGCTCAGGGCGGGGCCGGGTGCCAGCGCGTCGAGAAAGGCCGCCGAGACCGGCATCGGCTGCTGGGAGCCGTAACCGAGCGCGTTACGGGCGTCGGACGCGCGGTCGAGGGCCAGCCTGCTGCCCCGCCACACCAGGTACTCGGTGCCGTCCGGGCCGCGTACCAGCACACCGCGGTCGCTCCCGACGTCACGGGAGTCCAGCGGAGCGCCGGCCACCACGCTGGTGGCCCCGGGCTTGCCCACCCCGGTGTCCGCCGCGGCGCCGGAGGTGTCGGGGAGCGCCCCGCCCGGCCCTGTGACGCACATGTGCCAGGCACCGGCGTCGAGTTGGCCGGGCCCGGGCACGGTGTCCGGAGCGCCGGGGATGCCGACCGGGTTGCCCACCGGAACGTCCTCCAACGAGGCGGTGCGGACGTCGACGGCCGCCAGGTCGGAGCCCCCGATCAGCCGCGCCGACGCGTAGTTGCGCACCGGGTGCAGGACGCCGTCGGTGTCGGTCCACAGATAGCGGGCGCCGGTGTCGCTGTTGACCACCAGGTGCTTGCCGTCGCGCCAGCTGTCGTTCCCGCCCGGGCGCAGCAGGCCGTATACGACGGCGATCGCGCCGATCAGGACGGTCACAAGGACGCCGAAGACCACCCCGCGGGTGGTGCGCCCGAGGGGGCTCTCCGGGGCGTCCGGATCGGCCGTCAGCAGGCCCGAACTGAGCCTGCCCATCATGAAACTGTGGGCGTGTACCTGGTCTCGTTTGGACTGCACGGCCTGTCTTACGACTCCTTCTCCGGGACCCGGTGGTGTGCGGGTGCGTGGGTATGCCGGTACGCGGGTTGTGCGGGCGTGCTCAGCCGAACAGGCCGCGCAGCCAGCCGAACAGCCCTGCCACCCAGAGACTGAGCGGCAGCAGCGCCACGGCGAAGAGGGTGTGCGTGAGCTCCGCCGCACGGCCCCAGTAGGGCAGCACCCGGCGGCCGGGCACGGTCCAGGCGGCGACCACGAGGCCGGCGGCGGCGGCGAACAGCACCGCGAACACCACCAAGCGGCCGTCGCCATCGCTGTCGACCGCCCAGGCGCGGGCGAGCAGCAGCAGCCCCCAGACGCCGGGGATGGCCAGAGTCAGCCGCTGCCCGATGTGGACAAGGCCGCGGCAGTGCAGGAGCAGCAGCAGGCTCAGTACGAGGGTGGTCAGCACCTCGGGCAGGCTCGGGCTCTGGGTGAGTACGACCAGGGCCGCCGCGGCGATGGCGCCTGTGGCGGCGAAGAGCGCGGTGACCCAGCGTCCGGCCAACTCGGTGCGCGCGGCGACCTCGTCGCCCGCATAGGGCTCGATGCCCTCCTGGAGCTGGCCGGCGGTGGACGGCAGCGCGGGCAGCCGCAGGCCGGCCAGCTTGAAGGCGAAGGGTGCCACCGCTCCGGCGGCGAGCGTGACCACCCCCGCCACCAGTGCCACCGCGGCCGAGGCGCCCAGGCCGGAGTAGCCCACCAGGGATCCGGCGATCGCGGTCGCCACCGAGACCAGCGCGGTGGCCAGGAGGGCCGGGGCGCCGACCGCGGTGGCGGCGAGCGCGAGGACCGCGCCACCCGCACCGGCCGCGCCCGCGGCGAGCAGGCGCGCCCCCGCGATCCGCGCCGCGTCCGGGCCGCTCAGCTCGCCGCCGGGCAGCAGCCAGCCGGCCAGGGCCAGGCACGGCGCGACCAGCAGGCCCAGCGCGGTCGCCGAGAGGCGGTCGCCGACCGCGCGGCTGGCCGAGCCGGCGCCCGCGAGCAGCAGCAGCCCGGCCATGGCGGCGCAGAGGGCCCTGAGGGAGCCGGAGTCGGTCACGCCGGGCCATATCACCAGCAGGAGGGCGGCCACCACGGTCGCCGCCGCGGTACCCACCAGGAGCCCGCGGGCCGCCCCGGGATGCCACGTGTGCAACCGCCGGCCCGCGGTGTCGGCTATCCCGTCCACCAGGTCGTCGAGCCGCGCCTCGGGCAACGCCTCGGTGTGCGGGCGCAGGTAGAGCACGTCGCCGTCGGTGAGCCCGGCGCGGGCCAGGGTGGCCTCCTCGTCGAGCGGGAGGTCACCGAGCCGCTGGAGCACCCAGCCCGCGTGGTCGAGCCCGGCCTCCTCGCCCTCCTCGCCGACGTAGCGAAGGAGCGTGGGCAGGAGATCGGCGACCGGCACATCGGCGGGGACGGCCAGATCGACGGACACGCTCGGCGCACGTACGGTCAGGCGGCACAGTTCGGCCACCGCAGTGTCGGTCATCAGCTGAACTCTCGTCTTCCGTGGGGGCTTTGTCAGGAGGACTTCCCCGGGAGTCGGGGCGACTTGCCCGGGAGTGGGGACGTGCGAATAGTACGGAAGACCCGCGCGGCCAGGAACGAGGGTGCCGGGCAGGGTAATTACGTCCGCGCGACCCGCGAACACCTCCCCGCGTGGACAGGTCGCGTTCCGTGAATGCAGACTACTGCCTACGCCCACCGGGTCGTGCTGCGGACCGGACCCATTGCCCGGAAGAGAGTTGTCCATCAGGGGAGTTGTCCGACCCCCGCTATCCACCCGAAGCATTCACCCGGCGTTCACCACGTCACGCGGGACCCGGAGAATGAGCGCGGTGCGGTCTTTCCCGCCGCCGAGTGCCCCGGTATTCGCTGCGGGCCGAAAAGCCCGTGAAATCGGAGGTTCTGTTCCTTGAGTGTGGTGCTGTTTCGCCGGCCGGCCCGCAGACGCGGACCTGAGATGCCCGAAGGGCAATTGACCCTTCAGGAGCCGCCGGTCCTCGCCGAGACCGTTCCGGACACCTCGGCTATATGGACTTATTTGCCGATGGCGCTCATGTCGGTGTCGATGATGCTGATGTTCCTGCGTCCCGGCGGCGGGAACGGCGTCTTCATGTATCTGGCGATGGGCGTCATGGCGCTCTCCGCCGGTGCCATGCTCCTTGGCCAGCTGATGCGCCGCTCCAGCGAGCGCAAGCAGCGCCTGAAGGGCGAACGCCGCGACTACCTCCGCTACTTGGCGCAGACCCGCAAGCGGGTGCGGACCACCATCGTGGAGCAGCAGCGGGCCCTCGCCTGGCGCCACCCGGAGCCCGCCTCGCTGCGCTCACTGGCCCGCACGTCACGGCTGTGGGAACGCCGCCCGGCCGACGAGGACTTCGGGGAGATCCGCCTCGCGGTCGGCGAACAGCAGCTCGCGCTCGCCCTGAATCCCGTATCCACCCGCCCGGTGGAGGACCTCGAACCCCTCTGCGCGCACGCCCTGCGCCGCTTCATCCGCGCCTACTCCACGATCCCCGAGCAGCCTCTCGGCCTCTACCTGCGCTCCTCCGCCCGGGTCCTGCTGCGCGCGGAAGAGACCCCTGACGACGAAGCCGCCACCGAAGCCGTACGCGCCCTGGTCCGCGCCATGCTCGGCCAACTCGCCGTGTTCCACGCGCCCGAGGAGCTGTGGATCGCCTTCTGCGTCAGCGACGAGCGGCGGCCCGACTGGGAGTGGGCCAAGTGGCTGCCGCACACGCTGCACCCGTACGAGGAGGACGGCGCAGGGCAGGTCCGCCGGATCACCGCCGACCTCACCGAGCTGGACGATTTGCTCGGCGCGGAGTTCGCCGAGCGCCCCGGCTTCGACCCGGACGCACGCCCCGGCCGTGAGGAGCCGTACACCATCGTCGTCCTGGACGGCGTCACCGTCCCCGAAGGGCACCGCTGGGAGGGGCACGGCTACCGCAACGCCCTGGTCCTCGATGTCTCCGGAGCGCTGCGCTGGCGCCCCGGCCGCAACACGCTGCGGCTGACCGCCGGACCCGACCAGGTGAGCCTGGTACGCACCGACCGCAGCCGCAAGGAGCGCTCCGTGCCGCTCGGCAGGCCCGACCGGCTCGGCCCGCACGGCGCCGAGTCACTGGCCCGGCTGCTCACCAGCCGCCGGATCAGCCTGGGCAGCGACATCGCGCAACCACTGGACAGCGACGTCGAGTTGACCACCCTGCTCGGCATCCCCGACCTGCACCGGCACGACCCGCAGACCCTCTTCGACCGCAACACCGGCTCCGCCCGGCTGCGGGTGCCGATCGCGGTCGGTGTGGACGGCCGTCCGGTGGAACTCGACATCAAGGAGTCCGCGCAGGGAGGCATGGGCCCGCACGGCATGCTCATCGGCGCCACCGGCTCCGGCAAGAGCGAACTCCTGCGTACGCTCGTCCTGGGCCTCGCCCTGACCAACTCCTCCGAAACCCTCAACTTCATCCTCGTCGACTTCAAGGGTGGCGCCACGTTCCTCGGCCTTGAGGAGCTCCCCCACACCTCCGCCGTCATCACCAACCTCGCCGACGAGGTCGCTCTGGTGGAACGCATGCAGGACGCCCTGCACGGCGAACTCATGCGCCGGCAGGAGCTGCTGCGCTCCGCGGGCAACTACACCTCCGCCCTGGAGTACGAGCGGGCCCGCGCCGCCGGAGCCGATCTCGCCCCGCTGCCCAGTCTGTTCGTGGTGGTCGACGAGTTCAGTGAGCTCCTCTCCGCGCACCGGGAGTTCATGGACCTGTTCGTGATGATCGGCCGCCTCGGCCGTTCCCTGGGCGTGCACCTGCTGCTCGCGTCACAGCGCCTGGACGAGGGGCGCATGCACCAGTTGGAGAGCCATCTCTCGTACCGCGTCGGTCTGCGCACCTTCTCCGCCATGGAGAGCCGGGGCGTCCTCGGAGTGCCGGACGCCTACCAGCTGCCCGCTCAGCCCGGCAGCGGCTTCCTGAAGTCCGGCGTGGAGGCCCTGACCCGGCTCCGCGCCGCCTACTCCTCCGGCACCTACCAGCGCCGCACCGGCGCGGTGGTACAGGCCCGGGTGGCCAGTCAGGTGGTGCCGTGGACCAGCGGCTGGGTGGTGCCGCGCACCCTGGAGGCCGCGCCCGAACCGGAGCCGCAGGCCGAGGAGAACGGCGCCGATGAGACCCTGCTCGACGTGGCTCTCGACAGGCTGCGCGACTCAGGCCCCGCCGCCCACCAGGTGTGGCTGCCGCCGCTGGACGAACCGTCGCCGCTGGACGCCCTGCTGCCCGGCGTCGCCCCCGTCACCGGGCGCGGCCTCACCGCTGACGGCTGGTCGGGCACCGGCAGGCTACGGGTCCCGGTCGGCCTGGTGGACAAGCCCTTCGATCAGCGCCGCGACCCGCTGATCGTGGACCTGTCCGGGGCGGGCGGCCATGTCGCCATCGCGGGCGGTTCGCAGAGCGGCAAGTCCACCCTCGCCCGTACGCTGATCGGCGCTCTCGCCCTCACTCACACCCCCGCCGAGATCCAGTTCTACTGCCTCGACTTCGGCGGCGGCGGGCTCTCGCAGCTCGCCGGTCTTCCGCACGTCGGCGGTGTCGCGGCGCGGCTCAATCCGGAGCGGGTGCACCGGGCCGTCGCCGAGGTGATGACGCTGCTCGCCCGCCGTGAGCAGTTCTTCGTCGACCACACCCTCGACTCGATGCAGTCCTACCGCCGGCGCCGAGCCGCGGGCGAGTTCCCCGACGAGCCCTTCGGCGACGTGTTCATGGTGATCGACGGCTGGTCCACGGTCCGTCAGGACTACGACGATCTGATACCGAAGTTCAACGAACTCGCCGCCCGTGGCCTCAACTACGGCATCCACCTGATCATCACCACCACCCGCTGGGTGGAGCTTTCGGCCCAGGTCCGTGACCAGGCCGCCACTCGCCTCGAACTGCGGATGGGTGATCCGATGGACTCCGAGATCGACACCCGCAAGGCCCGCTCGGTGCCGCGCACCGGCGGCCGCGGCATCACCGCCGACAGCAAGATGCACTTCCTCGCGGGCCTGCCCCGCATCGACGGGAGCGGCTCCCTGGAGGATCTCGGCGACGGCGTCGCCCATCTGGTCGCCGAGATCTCCCGGCACTGGTCGGGAGCGCCCGCCCCGCAGGTACGGATGCTGCCGCACCGGCTTCCGCTCGCCGAACTCCCCGCGCCCGAAGCCACCGAGGGCGGCGGCATGCGCCTCCCGCTCGGCATCGACCAGGACGCCCTGGAACCGGTCTGGCACGACTTCAGCCGGACCCCGCACCTGATCGTGGTCGGCGACACCGAGAGCGGCAAGACGAACCTGCTGCGCCGCGTCACCCAGGGCATCACCACCCGCTACGCGCCCAGCGAGGCGAAGATCATCGCGGTGGACTTCCGCCGCACTCTGGTGGACACCGTTCCTGAGGAGTACCGCATCGGGCACGTGATCTCCCTGGACAACCTCAAGGAGACCGTCGAGGGCGCGGCCCGCGCGATGAAGACCCGCGTCCCCGGCGCCGACATCGCACCCGGCCGCATGCGTCAGTGCGACTGGTGGACAGGGCCTCGTCTCTTCATCCTGGTCGACGACTACGACATGGTCTCCGGCAACTCCTTCCAGAGTCCCTTCGAGCCTCTCTTCGAGCATCTGACCCTGGGCTTCGAGACGGGCCTCCACCTCGTCGTCGCCCGCAGTGCCATGGGCGCGGGACGCGGTCTCAGTGACGCTCTGCTGCGCCGTCTCGACGAGGCCAACAACCCTGCGGTCCTGCTGTCCTGCCCGCCCACCGAAGGCCGCCTCTTCGGCAACGCCAAACCACGCAACCTTCCGCCGGGCCGGGCCATCCACATCGCCCGGCGCCGGGAGCGTCTGATGCAGACGGCGCTGGTGGAGGGGTACGAGGGGCAGGGCGGCTGAACCGACGCGCGGTACGGGCGAGACAGCGGGGGTCACCACAGGTGGCCCCCGCTGCCCGTCCGGCTCAGCCCTCGGCCGGACGCCACCCTCTTCTGCGGGCCCTGGGAAGCGCGAAGGCGCCCCAGAGGACGGCGAGGACGGCGGCGGAGCCGAGCAGCACGAAGAGGGTGGCGCGGCCGGTCGCGCGGTCGGCGGCCGAGGTGTCACGGACGGTCACGGGTTCGGCGGCGCGCCTGGCGCCGGTGGCGGCGCCCAGGTCGCCGAGGACCGTCGTGGCGGCGGCATAGGCATCCAACTGAGGGATGTCCGCGGGGTAGGCGGTGGCGGTCAGGCGGCGCTCGATGGCCTTGGGCGATTCGCCGGGGTGGGTGGCGCGGGCCACCGCTGCGGCCCCGGCTGCCTGGGCGGCGGCCACCGAGGCGCCGGCGCCGAGATAGTGGCCGCCGCCGCGCGGGCCGACGGAGACCACGCCTGCGCCGGGAGCCACCAGGTCGATGCCGCTGGTGGGCAGGGAGCCGTCCGGGCGGACGCCGCCGGGGAGCATGTCGGCGACCGAGACGACACCGGGTTCACCGGCAGGCCAGTAGGTGCGGGACGTGGCCTCCTCGGTGCCGCGCAGGGGCGGGTCCGGGGTGGCCGCGGCAATCACCACGGCGCCCGCACGGCGGGCGTCGGCGACCGCGCGGGTCACCTCCGCGTCACGGCGCGGCAGGGCCACCGCCACCGCGATGACTCCGGCCCGGGCCTCGGTCGCCTCACGCAGCGCCTGTACGACCAGGTCGGCACTGGCCTGTCCCCGTCGACCGGTGCCGCGCAGGGCCAGGATCTTCGCGCCCGGGGCCACCCCGGCCAGGCGTGGGTTCTCCCCGCCGTTTCCGGCGACGAGCCCGGCCAGGAAGGTGCCGTGGCCTACGCAGTCGTCGCCGGCCGCGCCTTCGGCGGTGACCCTGCCCTTGAGCCCGGCGGCGCCGGGGGCGACACCGGTGCTGATCAGGGCGACGGTCACGCCCGCGCCGGTGCTGTACCCGTGCAGCCGGTCCAGATCGAGGCGCTGACGCGACCAGTCCTGCTTCTTCGCCTCCTCGCCGGAGGCGGGCGTGCAGGCCGTGTTCTCGTCCTCCGGGTCGAGCACGGAGGGCATACCGGGCAGTTCCTGGCCCTTCTTTCCGTCGGCCGTCGTCGGCCGGGAGAAGGGTGCCGCCTGGGTCGGGTCGGCCACGGGCAGCAGCAGGGCGGCGGCGAGACCGGCGCCGGACAGCAGTCGGGTGGCCCCGCGGGCGGGCGGCCTCATCGGGGGGTCGCCTTCGGAGCCGCGGCCACGACATCGTCGGCGACGAGGATGCGCAGGTCGTCAAGAGTGGGCGCGGCCAGCGAACTGATCCGCCTCGCCTGACGCGTGACCATCGACTCGACCACCTGGCGGGCCAGCCGGGCGTTGCCGAAGGAACGGTCCCGGGGCAGCGAGTCGAAGTACTCCCTGAGCAGCGGGCCGGTGCCGGGACCGCACTCGTAGCCCATGCCCGCGGACTGGGCGCGCACGATGGTGACCAGCTCCTCGGACGAGTAGTCGGCGAAGCCGATCCGGCGCGGGAAGCGGGAGGAGAGGCCCGGGTTGGAGGAGAGGAAGCGCTCCATCTCGTCGGTGTAGCCGGCGACGATGACGACCACCTCGTCGCGGTGGTCCTCCATCAGCTTCAGCAGCGTGTCCACCGCCTCCTGGCCGAAGTCGGCGCCGCCGCCGCGCGGGGTGAGGGTGTAGGCCTCGTCGATGAACAGCACGCCGCCGCGGGCCCGTTCGAAGACCTCGCGGGTGAGCTGGGCGGTGTGGCCGATGTAGCGGCCGACCAGGTCGGCGCGGGCCGCCTCGATCAGCTGGCCCCGGTCGAGGATGCCGAGCTGGGTCAGGATCTCGCCGTAGAGACGGGCGACGGTGGTCTTGCCGGTGCCGGGCGGGCCGGTGAAGACCAGGTGGTTGCTGAGCGAGGGCACCGGAAGGCCGGCGGCGGCACGGTGGCGGGCTGTGGTGATGAGGTTGACCAGGTCCGCGACGTCGCGCTTCACCTCGGCAAGGCCCACCATGTCGCCGAGGCGGGTCAGCGGATCGTCGGCCGGGGCGGCGGTCGCGGCGCCCTTAGCGGCGGCGGTGGTGGAAACATCCTCGGGCAGCAGCAGCCGCAGGTCGCTCTCGCCGACCTGCTGCTGGGTGGCGAGCCGGACCGCCTGTCTGTCCACCATCTCCTCGAACACCCCGCGCGCGGCACGGCCGTTGCCGAAGCCCGCGTCCCGCGGGATCGCCTCGAAGTGCGCTGCCAGCGCGTCTGCGGTGCCCTCGCCCAACTCGTACTGGTGCTGGGCGCACATGTTCTCCATGATCGCGACCAGTTCGGGCACCGAGTAGTTCTCGAACTCGACGGTCCGTGAGAAGCGGGATGCCAGTCCCGGGTTGGAACCGAGGAAGGAGTCCATCTCGCGGGAGTAACCGGCCGCGACCACCACCACGTCGTCGCGGTGGTCCTCCATCAGCTTCAGCAGCGTGTCCACCGCCTCGCGGCCGAAGTCGGCGCCGCCGTTGTTGCTGTCCGAGGTGAGCGTGTACGCCTCGTCGACGAACAGCACGCCGCCGAGCGCCCGCTGGAAGGTCTCGGTGGTCTTGATCGCGGTGCCTCCGACGACCTGCGCCACCAGGTCGGCGCGGGAGACCTCCACCAGGTGCCCGCTGCGCAGCGAGCCCAGTTCGGCCAGGATCGCCCCGTAGAGGCGGGCGACGGTCGTCTTGCCGGTGCCGGGCGGCCCGGCGAAGATCAGGTGCCGGCTCATCGGCGGGGCGGACATGCCGAGTTGCTCGCGTCGCTGGGCGAGCTGGGTCAGGTTGACCAGGGTGCCCACCTGCTGCTTGACGTTCTCCAGGCCGATCAGCGCGTTGAGGGCGCCGAGCGGGCCGTCCGCACGGTCCGGCGGGGGTGCGTCCCCGGAGCCGGAGCCTGCCGGGTCGGTGTTCTCGGCGCTGCCGGTGCCCCAGGCGTCCCGCTTGCCGTTGGCGACGCTGTTCAGGCCCTCCACGGCGAGCCGATCGCCGGGCGCGGTCTGCACCAGACCGCCGCCGGCGTTCTCCCGGGCGAGGCAGTTGACCAGGGAGACCGGCGCGGTGGACTCCACACGGAAGCCGTCCTGCTCACCACCGGAGACCTCGCAGCCGCTGAGCGAGGCGAGCGCGCCCTCACGGAGCAGGAATCCATGGCTCTTCGGGGCGTGGACCGTGGTGCGGTTGGCGGTCAGCTCGCCGCCCGCGGCGACGACCACCCCTTCCTCACCGGATATCTCCACGCGGAAGTCGCGGACGGTGACACTGCCGCCGTCCTCCACGACCAGGCCGCCGGTGGCCGCGTCGGAGACCCCGCCCCCGGCCAGGTAGAGGGTGCTGCCGGAGGCCACGCGCACGCCCGCGCCCTTCGGCCGGACGATCTCGCAGTCCTCGGCGCGGCCACGGGCGTCCTTGGTGGCCGCGATGCCGTCACCGGAGGGCTCCACCAGACGGGCCCTGCGCAACAGGGGGTTGGCGCCGCCGCGCACCGCGATCGCCGGCGAGCCGCCTATCACTTCCAGGCGGTCGAGCTCGGGCGCCGAGTCCTCTTCCAGGAGCAGCCCGGTCCCGTCGCAGTCCCGAACCGTGAGGCCGGTCAGCGCCGGGGACGCGCCCCCCGCGACCCGCAGGGCCGCGCCCTGCGCGCCGTCCACCCAGCAGTCCTCGAAGGTGCCGCGCGCCCGGTCGGTGACCAGCACGCCGTGCCCACGGGTGCGCGAGACCCGGCAGCGGCGCAGCACCGGGTCGGTGCCCCCGGCCAGCGCTATCCCGTTCCCTGACGCGCCGGTGACACGGACGTCCTCCAGCGTCGTACGTCCCGTACTGCTCAGGTGCACGCCGGTGCTGGTGTCGTGCACCACGGTGCGGACCACCGTGAGGGAGCAGTTCTGTTCCAGGGCGATGGAGGGTTTGTCGGTGGAGGAGAAGTCGCAGTCCTCGACGGTGCCGCGGGCCTCGCCGTTGGCGAGCAGGCCGTTGCCGCGAGCGCCGCGCACCGTGCAGCCACGGACGCGCGCGTCGCCCTCCTCCGCGAGGACCAGGCCGCTGGTGCCCAGGTGCTCGAAGTCGCAGGACTCCACGGTGGTGGGCGTGGTCGAGGTGACGACGACTCCCGCGCCCTGCGGGTTGCTCACCCGGCAGTCGCGCAGCGCGAGGGAGCCGGTGCCCCCGGCCAGCATCGCGGTCCAGGCGGCGCCGACGACCTCGCAGCCGTCGAGCGCGGCCTGTCCGCGCCGCACGTCCACGGCCGGCAGCTCGGCGTCGCCGCCCCGCAGGGTCAGCTCGGAGAGCATCACGGCGTCGGCGCGCAGCGCGAGCACGCTGCCCGAGCGCGGCCGGATCTCCACGGTGCCCCGCCCCTCGGCGGCGGTGAGGGTGACCCGGGTGTGGATCACGAGGTTCTCCGCGTACGTCCCGGGCCGGACGCTGATGAGCGCGCCGGTCCGGGCGGCCACGAGTGCCTCACCGATCGTCCGGTAGCGGTCCTGGCTCCCCGGACCGACCGTCAGTACCTGGCGCGACACGCACCAACCTCCTTGCCATGGCGGCGTCTACAGCGGGACGCCCCCTCGTCGGGGGCGCGTGTCGGCGAGCCGACGGTGCCATCATGCCTCGCCCGCGGGAACGGCCGGGCATCGGGATTGATCTGCTCCCGGTCCGGGGCGTCCGGTTCGAGGCGTCCGGTTCGGGCGTCCGGTTCGGGGCGTCCGGTTCGGGGCGTCCGGTCAGACGCTCCACTTCTGGTTGTCCGCGCCTGTGCAGCCCCACAGTTCGAGAGGGGCCCGGTTGTTCCGGTTGCTGCCGTTGATGTCGACGCACTTGCCGACCACGGTGTTGACCAGATCGTGGCTGGGGTTCAGCGCGAACTTCTGGGCGTCGTTGCCGTTGCACCGGGCGATCTGGATGGCGGAGCGGTCGTTGAAGTTCGCGTTGGCCACGTCCATGCACAGGCCCTTGATGCGGACGGTGCCGTCGGAGGCGAACTGGAACTTCTGCGCATCGGCGTTGTTGCAGTCCCACATCTGGAGCTGCTTGCCGTCGGTGAAGTTGCTGCCCGGTACGTCGATGCAGCGGCCCGAGAGGTGACTGCGCAGGGAGACAGGGGGGCCGAGAGTCACGGCAGGAGTCCCGGCCTGCGCGGGCTTGTCCTTCTGCGCGCCGGACTTCTTCTCGCTGCCCTGCTTCCGCGACTGGGCCTTCTTGCCGTCGTCCTTCGGCTTGTCCTTCTCGCCGTCGTCCTTCGCCGGGGCGGACGAGGCGGCTTCCTTCTGCGGCTTCTTCTGCTTCTCCGGCTTGCCGGACTCCTTCTCGTCGTCCTTGGAACCGGTGTCGGGCTCGGTCTGCGCGAACTCGCCCGGTGCCTCCTGCCTATCGCCGCCCAGGACGGTTCCCGCAGCCGTCGGCGCCTTGCCGCCCTTGTCGTCGTCCCCGCCGAGCGTCAGCAACGGCACCGAGATGAGTAGCGCCCCCGCGACCGCGGCCCCGGCGAGTACCGCTCTTCCCGGCCGCCCCACCGGCCCGGTCCGCTGCTGCGGCCGGTCGATCGCGGTCGCGGTCACGGTCCGTACAAGCGCGGGCAGTCGGCTCTTGGCCGCCGCGGCGGCACCGGGGTCGCCCTCGGCTTCGGGCCCTGCACCGGACTCGGGCTCTGCCTTCGGCTCGGGTTCGGGCTCGCTCTTAGGCGCGGCGGGCTCACTCTTCGGCTCGGGTTTCGGCTCAGACTCGCTCTTGGCGACGGTGGCCGCCGCGGCCGTCTCCTCGCCGTCGGAACCGGTCTCAGCCCCCTGGGTGTTGGGGGTCGGCTGGGCCGAACGCGTCACGAGGTCCTCCCTGCGATGTCGAGCTGGAGTTCAGGGGCTGTGTCGAGAAGACGGTCCGCCGGGACGAGCAGGGGGGCCACGGCCCCGGCGTTGACCATCAGCAGGGCGCCCGAACCGCTCAGTGAACGGGCCAACTCCCGTGCCAGGACCGTGTCATGACGAAGTGCCATGGACATGAACTCGTGTGCCGGTGAGGTGAACGACAGCACCACCGGCTCACCGTCCCGCCCGGCGGCCATGAGCGGCCCGCCGTCCGGCCCGCGCACCACCGTGATCTCCACCTCGGCGAGCGCCGCGAGCGCCTCGTCCACCGAGCCGTAGCCGGTGGCGGCCCGCTGCGCCGCCGCGTCCACCGGGTCGGTGGGCTCCGGCCAGCCGAGCATCCGGGCCGAGGGACGGTACGCCGGGTTGGCGCGGTAGTCCCCCACGCCCCCGCCCTCGTCCGACCGCCACTCCCCCAGTACTGCCCACTCCGGCGGTGTCCGCTCCTCGGTCCACTCCGGGTCGACCACGCCGATCCAGTGTCCCGGCGCCTGGCGGGCAGCGGCCCTTACGGCCTCGGGTATCTCGGGGGTGACGCCGGATTCACCGGACACCACGGGCGGGGCATCACGGCTGCCCTCTTGCCGTTCTCCGGGCCGCATCTTCACCTGAACTCTTCGGTCCGTACGAATCCTTGGGCGCCGGACAATAGGCGCGCACGCCGACTTTGATCAAGGTCGGGACGCAAACAGAATGCCACACGTGCCTTTCCCGTAGGGGGCGGCGAGAGGTCCGTTTCAGGGTTTTGCGTGCCCGTTTGGTGCCCGGGTGGGGAATTTACCGGGAGCAGTGAGACGCAGGGGGACAAAGGGAGAGGGCCGTTGTGGGGCGAGGAGCGGCTGTCGACCTTGTGACGGGCTAAGTTGGGCCCTCGCCGACGTGCAGTGCGGTCCGGCCGGACGTCCAGGCCACGGCCGTACGGGAAGACCTCGCAGCCCGGAAGGCGTCGGACCGGCCCGCGACCGCCACCACGACCGACCACACGGTGATCGGCGTCAACGACCGTGCCGAACCGGCTCACTTCGACGCGACCCCGCCCGACATCCGCGGCGCGCCGGCCGGCCCTGCCGCCGCGCGGTGCCGTGCCCACACCGAAAGCTCCGCCACCGAGGAGGAGTACCGCATGTCCCCCCAGCACCACGTCCCCGGCGCGAACGCGGAGACGGCCGCCCCCCGCGCAGGAGAGGCCGGACCGCCTGATACGCCCTCCGCACCGGACGAGAAGGCGACCTCCGCCACACCAGATGAAAGGGCGCCCTCCGCCACACCGGACAAGGAGACACCGAGCCCTGCCGCAGCCCCCGAGGCGGAGACCGGCGCCACCCCGGCCGAGGAGACCGAGGTCGCTCCGGCCGAGACCACCGAGACGCCCGAGGAACGCGCCGCCGTGGCGGCGGCCGCCAAAACGGCGCCACCCGGCGTCAAGACAGGCACCGGCGTCGACAGCGGACGCCCCCGCAAGCCGGTGCTGGCGGCTGCCGCGATCGTCGGCGCCGCCCTGATCGCGATACCGCTGCTGCTGGTCGGCAGCGCGAAGGACGACGAGCCACCGGGCACCGGCAAGGAGCTGGCCGCGGGAGACTCCGGCACGGTCCTCAACCCGAGCCCCGACCCGGCCGGCCTCGGCGACTACAAGGCCAAGAAGCCCAGTTCGTCCCCGCACAAGAAGAAGCCGAAGAAGATCGAGGCCCCGAAGGCCGCCGCCCCCGGAACCGTGGCGCCCGCACCGGAGCGCAGCGCGAGCAGCTCGCCCGAGAAGAAGCCCGCCTCCAAGCCCAAGCCCAAGCCCAAGAAAGCCCCGAAGCCGGATTGGAGTACCGAGACCGTTTCGGCGCCCAGTGTCCTGGAGGTCAAGCAGGCGTGGACCACCAACCGTGTCCGCATGGTCATGCAGACCGACGGCAATCTCGTCGTCTACAACGAGAAGGGCAAGCCCATCTGGGCGTCCATGACCTTCGGTGACAACCACCGGGCGATCTTCCAGAAGGACGGCAACCTCGTCATCCACAACGCCGACGACCGCCCCATCTGGGCTTCACGAAGCCACGGCCACGAGGGTGCCCAACTGGTCCTCCGGGCCGATGCCAAGGTGGTCATCGTGCACAACGGCCGGGTCGTCTGGTCGACCTGACACGAATACGGAGCGCTGCCACGCCTTCTCAGGGGTGTTCGGACCGCTCCCGGTGAATCCACGGACTCGGCTGAGTCCCTCATCGACGGCCAACTCCACTAGCCGCGCTTCCAGTTGCCGAGCAGTACGTCGACCGCCGCGTGCAGGGTCGCTGCGGCCACCCCGTCGCGCAGCTGCGTGGAGAGGCCCAGGAGAAAGCTGTGGACCATGGCCGTCACGCCGTCGATGTCGGCGTCCGTATCGAGTTCACCCGCGGCGACGCCCCGCTCCACGCAGGCCCTGATGCGCGTCCGGTCCGCTTCTCGCCGCGCCGCGACGGTCTCGCGCACTCCGGCGTGCTCCTCCCCTGGCGCCCGCATCGTGCCGGACAGGGCGATGAGACAGCCGGAGGGGTGGGACAGGTCGGCCTGCATGTCGATCGAGCCGTGCAGCAGGCCGGCCACGGCCTCTCGCGGGCTGATCGTCGCGTCCTCGATGACGTCGACGGCGCCGCCCGGCCCCTTCATGTAGTGCCCGACGGCTTGCTTGAACAGCCCTTCTTTCGAGCCGAAGGCGCCGTACAGGCTCGCGGAGGACAGCCCGGTGGCCGCTCGCAGCTGTGCCAGCGAGGTCGCTTCGTAGCCCTGCTCCCAGAACAGCAGCATCGCGGCCTCCAGTACCGCCTCCATGTCGAAGGTGCGGGGACGGCCTGCGGACGGCACATGAACCTCCTGCATGACGAAACGAGCGTTCTCCTGCGGGGAACACTCCCCGGTCTTCCATATTGGACCAACTGCTCCACAAAACGCCAAGCCGCCCCGAACTCCGGGCATCAGCGGCCTCCGGTGGTTCGCGCGTGACCCTCGTCACTTATGGATCAATCGTTCCGTAATCGCTTGACCGGGCCGCCCGGCCAGGACAAGTATTCCGGCATGAACGATCCAGAATTCAGCGAGAACGGCGCCGCCGTCCACTCCCCGCTGAGCCGCTCGATGGTGCTTCTGCTGGCGGTGACGTGCGGCGCCGCAGTCGCGAACATCTACTACGCGCAGCCGTTGCTGCCCGTGCTCTCCAAGGCGCTAGGGGTCTCCGAAGGGGCCGGCGGTCTGATCGTCACCGCCTCACAGATCGGCTACGCGCTCTCGCTGGCACTGCTGGTGCCCCTGGGTGACGTACTCGAACGCCGCCGACTGGTGAGCGGGTTGCTTGCTCTCAGCGCCGTCGCCCTCCTCGGCGTGGCGGCGTCCCCTTCGCTGGGTGCGCTGTACGCCTCGGTCGCGCTGGTCGGGGTGACCTCCGCCGTGGCGCAGATCGTGGTGCCGATGGCCGCCTCGTTGGCCGCCGACCATGAACGCGGCGCGGTGGTCGGCACGGTCATGAGCGGCCTGCTCATCGGCATCATGCTCGCGCGGACCGTTGCCGGGGCGCTGGCCGAATTCGGGGACTGGCGGCTGGTGTTCGTCTTCGCGGCGTTCGTCATGGTGGTACTGGCGATCACCCTGCGCCTGGTTCTGCCTCCCGTACCGCCGACCGCGACGACGTCCTACCCCCGGTTGCTGCACTCGGTGGTGACGCTGGTGCGCACCGAGTCGCTGCTGCGCAGGCGCATGGGTCTGGCCGCGGTCGGCATGGGTGGCTTCACGGTCCTGTGGACCGCCTCGTCATTCCTGCTGGCCGGTCCCGCCTACGAGTACGGTCCTGCGCTCATCGGACTGTTCGGGCTGGTCGGAGTCATCGGGGCCGCCGCGGCGTCGGTGGCCGGCAGGCTGGCGGACCGCGGTCGTGGCCGCCAAGTGACCACCGGCGGGCTGATCGTGCTGACGGGCAGTTGGGGCGTACTCGCCTTCGCCGGGCAGGGAGGGGCGCTCGGACTCAGCGCGCTGATGGTCGGCATCGTGACGCTCAACCTGGCCCAGCAGGCGCTGTTGATCAGCCACCAGAGCGTGCTCTACCGCCGCATCCCGCATGCCCGCAGCCGGGTCACCACAGCGCTCATGGTCTCGGCGTTCGCCGGAAGTACCGTCTCATCCGCCCTGACGGCCGCGCTGTACCCGCTCGTGGGCTGGGCGGGAGTCTCCGCGCTCGGCGCGGTGATCGCCCTGATCGGCGTCGCGATCTGGTCCCTGGAACTTCTCCGCCCGAGCCCGGCAGAACCGCTCGCCGACCAGTCGCTGGACGAAAACGCCCAAGAGGCCCGTACGTCCGTCGCCGACGCGGCCCACGACCACGACCAGGCGGACCACGTACAAGCACACGCTCACGCACACGCACACGCACACGCCAAGGGAACCGCTCATGCCTGAGATCCGCCGAGTGGCGATCCTGGACGACCACCAGCACGCGGCACACCGTTACGCCGACTGGGACACCCTGCCCGAAGGCGCCCACCTCACGTAATTCTCCGAGCACTTGGGCGGTCCCGCGGAGGTCATCGCCGCACTCTGCCGAACCTGCGCCTGCTGGTGACGACGGGCCCGGTCAACGCGGCCATCGACACGGCGGCGGCCGCACGCCCTGACCCGCTCGCTCCCCGCCGAGGACCGCGACCTCCGTGCAGGCGCCTGGCAACGGACCGTGGGCCGTGATCTGCGCGGTGCCCGCCTGGGCGTCGTCGGCCTCGGCGGTGTGGGAAGTCGCGTGGCCCAGGTCGGAGTCGCCTTCGGCATGGACGTCGTCGCCTGGAGTGCCCACCTCGATCCCGAGCACGCGCAAGTGCTGGGTGTCACCTCCGTCAGCAAGCGGGAACTGCTGACCACCTCGGACGTGGTGACGCTCCACGTCAGACTCTCGCCACGCACCATCGGCCTCATCGGCCTCATCGGCGCCGACGAACTCGCCCTCATGCGGCCGGACGCGCTGCTGATCAACACCTCCCGTGCGCCCGTCGTCGACGAGCCGGCGCTGCTGGCCGCGTTGCACGCCGGAACGTTGGGCGGAGCCGCCCTGGACGTCCACCTCACCGAACCACTGCCGACCGACTCGCCGTGGCACAGCGCTCCGCGGACCGTCCTGACCCCACACCTGGGCTACGTCACCGCCGGCACCTACGAGATCTTCTACCGCGACGCACTCGGCGACATCCTCGCCTACGCCTCCGGCGACCCGGTCCGCGTGCTCACACCGTGAGCGGACCACGCCCCACCACCACCCCGACAGACGTACAGGGAAGGGAACCCACCATGACCAGCACGGACACGACCACCACGGAGCAGACCGTCGTCCCCCACCCGCGGCATGCTTGCGCCGACGATTCAGGGGGCCGGATGCCGGGCCTGTGGACACGGACTCTGGGCGACCTCACCATCACCTACGTCCCGGACGCCGGTGTCCACATGATCCCGGGCCGGGTCTACCCCGCTTCCGCCGAAGACGACTGGACGGCGCACCGTCCCCACATGACGGACGCGGGCCACCTGGCCATGGGGTGCGGCGCGCTGCTCGTCGAGCGTGGCGGCACGCGCCTGCTCCTCGACGCCGGCCACGGCCGCATCTCGGGCGAGGACCCCGAGCACTTCCAACACGGCTTCGAGCACGTGCAGACCCTTCCCGATCACCTGGAACGCCTGGGCGTCGACCCCGCCACGCTGGAGACGGTCGCCTTCACCCACCTGCACGACGACCACACCGGATGGGCTCGGCCGGACGCCGTCGACGATCCGCGCAGCCTGTTCCCCAACGCGCGCTGGATCGTCGGGGCGGGAGAACTGCCGGGCCTGGACCCCGCCGACGGCCCGCGGCTCGCCGGACAGAGCGAACGGACCACAGCCGTCACCGACGGAACGGAGATCGCCGAGGGTGTGCGTGCCTGGGCGCTGCCGGGGCACACCCCCGGGCACACGGCATGGGTCCTCGACACCGGCGACGGCCGACGGATCGTCGCCTTCGGCGACGCCATGCACTCACCCGTCCAGATCCAGCACCCCGACTGGGAAGTCGTCCTCGACCACGACCGGGCCCAGGCCGAGGCATCACGCCGCCGACTCGTGCGATTCCTGGCCCAGGACGGCGTCTTCGGCTTCGGCGTGCACTTCGCCGACCAGCAACTCGGAACCGTCGACGACGCCGGCCACTGGCGCCCTTGGGACGACGCCCCCGACATCGTTGTCGAGAGTGCGGCCCGCCCGGGTCACGGCTAGGGGACGCGGCAAGCAACGGAGCGCCGGGGGCGTGCGGTGGCCCTACGGCGTATAGACGGCGCCACTCCCGTACAACTCCCTGGTGAACGCGGAGACATCGGCGCTGCGATCGGTGCCGTCGAGGTTGTACGTCAGATAGACGCCGTACCCCCCGCTGACGGTGCGGCGGGCGAGGTTGGCGGCCGTGCTCTGCGAGGTCCGGCCGATCTCGACGGCGGCCGGCGACAGCTTCGACTTGGGCAGTGCGATGCCGGGGACCTGCCAGGTGCCGTAGTACGGGTTCCAGGCGTAGTCGAACTTGGACGAGACGTCGACGCCGCCGTAGGAGAGACGCGACGCGGCCGGGCCGATGTTGTAGAGGCTGATGATCTTGTCCGGCATGTTCGCGCGCAGCGCCGTCACCAAGTGCACGAACGAACCGGCGTTGGGCTGGCCGGTGCCGTTGTTGCCGTACTCGGCGTACTCGTCGTCGAAGTCGACGCCGTCCAGGCCGTATTTGGTGACGGTGTCCGACAGTTGTTTCGCGAACGCCGACGCGGCTTGCTGGGACGGGAAGTTGGCGAAACCAGCGCCTTGGTGGTTTCCGAGCACCGAGAGGACGACCTTGATGCCCTTCCGCTGCAACGGCCGTATCTCCGTGACAGCGTTGTCAAGGACGCGCTGCACGTTCTCGTTGAAGTGCAGATACGCCGCCTTCTTGCCCGTGTCGTAGTTGATGTTCGCCGCGAAGATCACGGCGACGTCGAAGACGTTGCCGCCACCGTTGGCGAGGGTGTACTTGCCGACGTTGAGCATGCTGTTGTTGTTCACCTCGACGTACGCCACCGAGGTCGGCCCCTGTTTCGCGTGAGCGGGAGCGGGGGCCGGAGCGGGGGCCGCTTCCGCTCCGGTCGTGGCAGTCGTGCCGATGGCAAAGGCGGCGACGGCCGAGAGCGCCAGCGCGGCTGTCCGCGCTCTGCTCCGTATCAGAGTGAACATCGTTGATCGGTCTCCCATCGCAGGGTTCGACGCCCGACCTGTTCGAAAGCGCCGAGTGAGCCCCCCGATCTTTCCGCCCCCGCGACCGAATCCCCAGGATCATGCGCGGATTCTTCACAACTCCCACGCACCGAGCGCCGCAATCCGGCGCTTGGGCAAGGGAGTTGGCGCAGTCAGGCCCCCTCGGTCTCGAAAGTGCGCAGCAGATCCGCGGCGACGCTCACAGCGATGGTCGCGGGCTCCTTGCCGGTGATGTCCGCGAGGCCGATCGGCGTCTTGATCCGGTCGATGGTGGCCTCGTCGTGACCGCCCTCGGTGGCCAGGCGGTTGCGGAATCGCACCCACTTGGCCGCCGACCCGATCAGCCCGATGGAGCCGAGACGGGAAGTGCGCAAGGCGGCGTCGCAGAGAGCGGCGTCCTCGGCATGATCATGGGTCATGATCAGGACATGGGTGCCCTGCGGCAAGTCCGCGAGTACCTCCTCGGGCAACAGCGGAGTGTGATGCACGTGCACCTGCCCCACCGCGTCCGCCAGCACGTGGAGCCGCTCCTCGGTGAGGATGTCGGACCGGGTGTCGATCAGGTGGAGGTCCAGGTCCTGACGTGCCAGGATGCGTGCCAGTTCAAGCCCGACGTGGCCTACGCCGAAAATCGCCACCGCCCGTGCCACCGACAGCGGTTCGAGCAGCACCGAGACCGTGCCGCCGCAGCACTGCACGCCATGCCGGTTGGTCACCTTGTCGTTCAGGGCGAAATCGATCAGCTCGGGCTCGGGCTTTGACGCGGCGATCATCTCCCGGGCCCGGTCGATCGCGACGGCCTCGACATTGCCGCCACCGATCGAGCCCCACGCCTCGGTCTCCCCCACCACGAGCTTCGCACCGGCTTCGCGCGGGGCGTGTCCGCGCACGGACGCGACGGTCACCAGCACGCCGGACTCCCGGCGTGCCCGCAACCGTGCGACCGCGGCGATCCACGTCATGTCAGGCACCGCTCAACGTTGTCGCGTCCATCCGGATTTCGCCGTCGGCTGCATGGCCGTCGTTGCCGGAGTCACCGTCGATGCCGGAGCCGTCGTGGGCGAGCCCGTCGCGGGAACCGTCGTCCTGGCGGGCGGCCTCGATCGCCCAGTACACCGCTTCCGGTGTCGCGGGCGAGGCCAACTCGACACTGACCCCGCTCGGCCCGAACGCGGCGGCGGCCTGCCGCAAGGCTTCTCGCACACAGAACGCCAGCATCAGCGGGGGCTCGCCCACCGCCTTGGACCCATACACCGCGCCCTCTTCAGTGGCGTTCTCAAGAAGCGCCACGTTGAACTCCTCGGGCATCTCCGAGAAGCTCGGCAGCTTGTAGGTGCTCGCGGCCTGGGTAAGCAGTCGGCCGCGGCCCGGCCCGTCACCGGCGTCCCAGCGCAGGTCCTCGAGCGTCAGCCACCCGGCGCCCTGCACGAACCCACCCTCGACCTGACCGATGTCGATCAGCGGGGACAGGCTGTCGCCGACATCGTGCACGATGTCCACGCGTCGGATGCGGTACGCGCCGGTGAAGCCGTCCACCTCCACCTCGGCCGCGGCGGCGCCGATCGCGAAGTACTTGAACGGCGAGCCGCTGAAGGACTTCGCGTCCCAGTGCAGACCCTCGGTGCGGTAGAAACCGGCCGCCGACAGCTGAACCCGCTGGAAGTATGCGGTGCGCACCAGGTCGTCCCAGGCCAGTTCCTTGTCGCTGCCGAGGGCGCGAACTGTCCCCTCGACGATGCGCACATCCGCGGCGCTCGTACCCAGTTGGGTGGCGGCCACCTGCGACAGCCGCTCGCGCAGTTGCAGGCAGGCGTCCTTCACCGCCGCGCCGTTCAGATCTGCTCCCGAACTCGCCGCCGTGGCAGAGGTGTTGGGGACCTTGTCCGTTCGCGTGGGCGCGAGGCGCACCTTGTGCAGCGGGATACCCAGCGAGGTCGCGGCCACCTGCAGCATCTTGGTGTGCAGGCCCTGTCCCATCTCGGTGCCACCGTGGTTGATCAGGACCGAGCCGTCCTTGTAGATCAGCACCAGCGCGCCGCCCTGGTTGAAGGCGGTGAGGTTGAACGAGATTCCGAACTTCACGCCGGTGATCGCGAGTGCCCGCTTGGTGTGGGGGTGCGCTGCGTTGAAGGCGGCGATCTCACCCCTGCGAGCGGCGATGTCGCCGGTGTGCTTGACCTGTTGCCAGACGGCGGAGATCCGTTCGGGCTGAACGACCGGCTGTCCGTACGGCGTCGACTGACCCGGCCGGTAGAAGTTGCGCTCCCGCAGCTCCGTCGGATCCAGGCCGAGCAGTGGCGCGCACCGGCCCATGATGTCCTCGATCACCAGCATTCCCTGCGGTCCGCCGAAACCTCGGAAGGCGGTGTTGGAAGCCTTGTTGGTCTTGGCGATGCGGCCGTCGACGCGCGCGTTGGGAATCCAGTAGGTGTTGTCGATGTGGCACAGCGCACGAGCCACCACCGGCTCGGACAGGTCCAGGCTCCAGCCCCCGTCGGCGGTCAAGGTGGCGTCCAAGGCCTGGATGCGGCCCTCGGCGTCGAAGCCGATCTTCCACTGGGCGTGGAAGCCGTGGCGCTTGCCGGACATGGTCAGATCCTGCGTCCGGTTGAGCCGCAGCCGAACCGGCCGGCCGGTCAGCTTGGCGCCGAGTGCGGCGATGGCCGCGAACCCGTGGGGCTGCATCTCCTTGCCGCCGAAGCCGCCACCCATCCGCAGACACTGCACGGTCACCTCGTGGCTGTGCAGACCGAGCACGTGCGCGACGATTTCCTGGGTCTCCGAAGGATGCTGGGTGCTGCTCTGGACGAAGACCTGCCCGGCCTCGTCGATGTGGGCCAGCGCCGCGTGCGTCTCCAGGTAGAAATGTTCCTGATCCGCGAACTGGAACTCGCCGGTGAACACATGCGCGGAGTCGGCGAAGCCGGCCTCGACGTCGCCGGCCAGCATCATGGGCCGAGCACCGTGGAAACTGTCGGCCGCGATCGCGTCCTGCAGCGTGATCAGGGACGGCTGTTCGTCGAGCTCCACCTCGACTGCCGCCGCACCCAGCCGAGCCGCCTCCAGCGTCTCGGCGAGCACCCAGGCGACGGCGTGACCATGGAACATGACCACGTCGGGGAAGAGCGGTTCGTCGTGCTTCATTCCGGCATCGTTGACGCCGGGCACGTCGGCGACGGTCAGCACGCGGACCACGCCCGGCACTTCGAGTGCGGGCTCGGTGCGCAGCGCGGTGATCCTGCCATGGGCCTTCATGACCTGGACCGGGTAGGCGTGCAGCACGTCCTTGGTGCGATGCACCAGGTCGTCGGTGTAGAGCGCGCTGCCGGTGACATGCAGGACAGCACTCTCGTGCGGCATCGATACGCCGACAACGGGCTTCTCGGGGAGCTCGGACAGATGGCTCATGACGACACACCCTCGGTGGTTTGCGCGTACAGCTTCAGCAGGCTCTGGCCGAGCATCGCGGAGCGGTAAGCGGCGCTGGCACGGTGATCGTTCATCGGTGTGCCCTCTGCCCGCAGTACCCGGGCCGCGGCCTCGACGGTCTCCGCCACCCACGGCTCGCCCTCCAGGGCCGCCTCGGTGGCGAGGGAGCGGATCGGAGTGGCGGCCACGCCTCCCAGGCCGACGCGCGCCTTGCGTACGAGTCCGTCCTCGATGTCGAGCGCGAAAGCGACCGCGACGCTGGAGATGTCGTCGAAACGCCGCTTGGCGATCTTGTGGAAGCCCACGACCGGTGCCTGCGGCAGAGGAAAGCGCACCGCGCGGATCAGCTCACCGGGACGGCGCACGCTCTGCCGGTATCCGGTGAAGTAGTCCGCCAGCGGGACTTCGCGCTCGCCGTCGGCGTCGGCGAGCACCACCGACGCCTCCAGGGCGAGCAGCGCCGGTGGGCTGTCACCGATGGGAGAGCCGGTCCCGAGATTGCCGCCGAGGGTCGCGCTGTTGCGGATGAGCCGGGATGCGAACTGCGGGAACAGCTCCCCCAGCAACGGGACGCGGCCGTCGAGGCGGCGCTCGATCTCGGTGAGTGTCAGCGCCGCGCCGATCTCGATGTGGTCGGATTCGACGCGCAGCGCCCGAAGTTCGGGAAGGCGGTCGATGGCGACCACGCAATCCGCCCGGCGGGAGCGAATGTTGACCTCCACGCCCCAGTCGGTGGACCCGGCGACCACCATGGCGTCGGGCCGGTCGCGCAGCAGTCGCAGTACTTCTTCCAGGGTGCTCGGCCGCAGGAACGCCCTGTCGTCGCGCGTGTATTCGGTGGCGACCGGTGGGGGCGGGGACTGCTCACGACGCTGTGCCAGCAGGTCCTCGTCGGTGGGCGTACCGACGGCGAACGCGGCATCGCGAATCGGGCGATAGCCGGTGCAGCGGCACAGGTTTCCGCTCAGCGCGTGAAGATCGAACCCGTTCGGACCGTGCTCGGCGTCGGTGCGGTCGGTCGCATCTGCGCCTTCGGCTGAGTCCGCCGAGTTCGCTGAGTCCGCTGAATTTGCTGAGTCCGCGTGAGCGCAGCGGCCGGGCCGGTAGTACTCAGCGGCCATGCTGCAGATGAATCCCGGTGTGCAGTAACCGCATTGGGAGCCGCCACGGACCGCCATCTCCTCCTGCACCGGGTGCAGCGTGCGCGGCGTGCCGGGTTCGCCGACGGTGGCGAGACCTTCGGAGGTGACGACCTCCTGACCGTCGAGAGCCGCGGCCGGGACCAAGCAGGCGTTGACCGCCACCCAGTCGGTCGGCTTGTTCACCCCGGGACGGGCCACGAGGACCGAACAGGCACCGCATTCACCCTCGGCGCATCCCTCCTTGGCGCCGGTGAGACCGCGCTCGCGCAGGAAGTCCAGCGCTGTGGTGTGGGGCGCAGCCGGTGAGATCGGTGTTTCTTTCCCGTTGACGATGATCCACGCCGCTGTCATGACAGGCCTTCGTTTCGGTGCGCGATCAGTTGATTCATCATGTTCGCCAATTTCAGGCAGCTTTCTGTGTTCAGACGCGCCACGTGAGAGAGCGGCACAAGACAGCACGCGGCAGTGACGTGCCGGAAAGAGGTGATGGACTACCCGGAAGGTGCCGTGGACGGCAGACACGAATGTGCTGCGGAAGGGCACATCGGTAGGGCGTACTCAGGCGCCGTGCGCGATCCGACCCGGAACCCAGACGGTGCGCTGGGCGAGGCGACCAAGATCAGAGCTGGTGTTCATCCGCCGGGTCGCCCCCTTTCGCTAGTGACAGGTCGATGGCCACCGCAAACTAATGGCTGGAACCACCGGGGTCAAGAGGTCGGCGGCGCCGCTCACCCCCACAACACCACCCGCTCATCGTCTACAGTGCAGTAGACCGTCTACAGAACAGTAGTCACCAGCTGTCGCGAGCCGGCTGCCCCCGCCCGGGCATCCGCTCCGTCGCCGAGGCGAAGGGCTCCCGCCCATGACCACATCCCTTGCTCTGCCTCTGTCGTCACAGCTCGCCGTGAACGTGCTGGACGCCCACTCGCTCCTGGCCGCGTTCGGCGTGCTGGGCGTCGGCGTGGTGATGTTCGCCGAGACGGGTCTGCTGATCGGCTTCTTCCTGCCCGGCGACTCCCGCTGTTCACTGCGGGGCTGTTGTGCACGGGCGGCTCGGGGCACGGTGTTCATCTCTCCCTGGGGCCGCTGCTCGTCGCCGCGGCCGTCGGCGCGCTCGCGGGCGCGCAGTGCGGGTATGTGCTGGGGCGCCGCGCGGGCGGCGCGCTCCTCGCCCGCGGTAAGTCCGTGCGGCTGAAAGAGGGGGCGCAGCGCGCCGAGGAACTCCTGGAGCGGTACGGGCACGCCAAGGCGATCGTCCTGGCACGGTTCGTGCCGGTGGTGCGCACGGTGCTCAATCCGCTGGCCGGGGCGCTGGGCGTGAACGCGCGGACGTTCACGCTGTGGCAGGTGGTGGGCGGTCTCGTGTGGAGCCTGGGCCTGACTCTTGCCGGGTACGCGCTCGGCTCCTCCATCCCGAACGTGGACCGGTATCTGCTGCCCCTGGTCGCGGTGATCGTCGTGGCCTCGCTGGCCCCGCTCGCCACCGAGCTGCTGCGCTCCCGCCGGGCCGCCAAGGCGAAGGAGGCCCGCGGATGATGCCTCGTACGACACTCGCCTTCGACGGATCGGCGATCGACAGTTCCGCCTACCGTGACGTGACGCGCCTGGCCGACCACGCGCCCGGGTGGCTCGACGGGGCCGTGTCCGCCTGGTCGACGTACGGGCTCATGGTGTTCGCCGTGCTGATGGTCGTGGCCTGGTGGCGGGCGCGCCGGGCGAGCGCCACGGCGGCGGTCGCGGCGCTCGCGGTGCCGGTGGTGGTCGTCGCGGCGTACGCGTTGAACGACGTACTGAAGATGCTGGTTCGCGAGGACCGGCCGTGCCAGAGCCTGCATGTCGCCACCTTGGAGGCGTGCCCGGCTCCGGGTGACTGGTCCTTCCCCAGCAATCACGCGGCGATCGCGGCCGCGGCGGCGATGGCGCTGCTGTTCGTCTCACGCCGCCTAGGGGTACTCGCGGTCGTGGCGGCGTGCGCGATGGCGGCGTCCCGGGTCTGGGTCGGCGCGCACTATCCGCACGACGCGGCGGCGGGGCTGCTGGTGGGCGCCGTCGTCGGCGCGCTGCTGATGCTCGCGGTGCACCGGTGGCCTGCCGCACTGGCCCGGCGACTGGCCGCGACGCGGCTGCGCTTCCTGTTGGAGGTGTGACACATGGCGGGGGATCTGGCGCGCCGGCGTCATGTCGCCGACCTGGCGTGGAGTGTGGGTCTCGGCGCCTGGGTGGCGTTCGGTGTCCTGACCATGGCTGTGATCGGCCATGACGGCGATCCGCTCGCCTGGGACGGCCAGGCGCTGTCGTGGTCCGTCGACCATCGGCCCGCTGTCGCCATCGCTGTGGCCCGGGGGCTCACCACGACCGGGACGGGCGTCATTCCGTACGTGCTCGTCGCGTCGGCCGGAATCCTCGTGGGCCGCACCGTCCGACAGCGGCTGGTCTGCGCCGCTCTCGCCATCGGCTGCCTCGCCTCGGGGCAAGCCCTGCGGTACGGCGTGATGGCGCTGGTCGACCGGCAGCGCCCGCCGCACCTGGACTGGCGGACCCACGCCTCCAACTTCTCCTTCCCCTCGGGTCACACGACGACGGCGGCCCTGACCGCCGGGCTCCTCGTCATCGCCCTCCTGGCGCGTGCCCCGCGTGGACGGGCGGGGCTCGTCGTGGCGGTCGGCTGCTGGGGTGCGCTGGTCGGCCTGACCCGCGTCTACCTCGGCGTGCACTGGCTCACCGATGTGGTGGGCGGCTGGCTGTTGAGCGCGGGCTGGCTGGGTCTGTGTCTGTGCGCGGCGGCCTGGTGGCTGCCCGATCGTCTTGTCGCGGGCACGACCCGCGCCACCGCACGCTCGTTGGAGGAACATGCGCCACAAGATTCTGATCGTGGAGGACGACCACGCTCTGCGTGACGTCCTGGTGCGCGGTCTGCGCGATGAGAACTTCGACGCCGTGTCCGCCCCCGACGGCGCCACCGCCCTGCGCCTTTCCACCGACGAACTCGCGGCGGCCGTACTCGACGTGGGACTGCCCGACGCGGACGGGCGGGACGTGTGCCAGGCGATGCGCGCGAACGGACTCCGGTTCCCTGTCGTATTCCTGACGGCTCATCACCGCCTCGCGGACCGGCTCGCCGGGTTCTCCGCGGGCGGCGACGACTACCTCCCCAAGCCGTTCCACCTCGCCGAACTCGCCGCCCGGTTGCGCGCCGCGATCCGCCGCGCCAGTCCGGACGGCGCGGGTCCCCAGGGCGTCGGCGATCTGCTCCTGGACCCGGTCCGGCACCGCTGCACCGTGCACAGCCGCCCTGTCGACCTCACACCCACCGAATTCCGGCTCCTGGCAACACTGTTGGCGGCGTCCGGGGACCTCGTACCCAGGCGCGAACTGCTCCGTGCGGGCTGGCCCGAAGGCGCGCAGGTCAGCGACAACACGCTCGACCAGTACATGAGCCGACTGCGCCGCAAGCTGCGCGCCTCGGGCAGCGCCCTGACGATCGGCACGGCTCGGGGCATCGGGCATCGCCTGTCATGAGCCCCCGAACCCGCCTGGCCCCCCGTACGCTGCGCGGCCGGCTCTCCCTGGTGGCACTGACCACGGCCACACTCGTGATGACGCTGCTCACCATCGCCTTCAACGCCGTGGCCCGCGAACACCTCCGTCGCCAGGCCGACGACGAACTGCGCACGCGAGCCGCCGCTGTCGCCACCACCGTCGACACCGGCCACTCACCCGTACGCGTCCTGGAGACGCCCAACGACCAGTTCCTCGACACGAACGTATGGATCTACGACGGTGCCCGGCTGCTCGAACAACCCCCGGCTCCCGCACACCACTTGACCCGGGTGGCCGCCGAGCTCGCGGCGGTCGGCGGGCACCGCTGTGTCACCGCGGCGCCGGGCACGGTCCGCCTCTGCGCCAACGCCGTGGCGCACAGCGGCGGCCGGGCCACCGTCGTCACAGCCCTGGACCTGTCGCCCTACCGGAGTTCGGCCGACACTCTGCTGCTCGGCTCGCTCACCCTCGACGTGATCATGCTCGGCTGTACGTACGCCGTCACTCGTCTGGCCGTCGCGCGCGCACTGCGCCCCGTGCACACGATGACCGAACAGGCCACCCAGTGGAGCGCGGTGACCTCCGGCGAACGCTTCTCCGACGCCGCCCACCCAGCTGAACTCGCCCGTCTCGGAAGCTCGTTGGACTCCCTTCTGGACCGTATCCGCGCGCTGCTGCGCCATGAGCAGCAGCTGACAGGGGAGCTCTCGCACGAACTGCGCACCCCGCTGAGCCGGATCGTCGCCGAGCTCGACTGGCTGCGGGCCCGCCCGCGTTCCACAGCCCAGATCCGTGCCGGGCACGAGGCGATCTGCGATGCCGCGCAGTCCATGCACACCATCTGCGACACCCTCCTGGACGAGGCCCGCGACGAGGCCGCCTCCCCCGCCACAGGTATGTCCGACGCCCTGGACACGCTGCGCCGACTCGCCCAACTCACCTACCCGCCAGGCCCCGTGACGGTGTCGGTCGAAGGAGTGGGGTCCGCCCAGCAGGTCGGTGTCGCCCCGGCGCTGCTTGAACGAGTCGTCAGCCCGCTGCTCGCCAACGCCGTGCGTTACGCCCGCACCCATGTCGTGGTGCGCACCGGACGGGAGCCGGGCCATGTCCGCATCGACGTCACCGACGACGGGCCGGGTGTACCCACGCAGTTCACCGGGCAGCTCTTCACGCCCGGCCGCCGCGCCGACCCGGACGACGGCCACGGCGGAGCGGGCCTCGGCCTGCCGCTCGCGCGGCGCCTGGCCCGATCCGCCGGAGGGGACGTGTCCTACGACGCCGGATACGCCGCCGGAGCGCGGTTCGTCGTCACCCTGCCGCCCGGCTGACCCACGGACGAGCCGCCGCCGCCCAGACCTCGATCCGCTCAAGCGGTCCGCCGCTCCGCCTCGGTGACGTCCTTTCGCGTCACCGTCAGGAACACGACCAGGCCGAGGATCACCGTCAGGAACAGCACACTGGTGACCACGGTGCCGAAGCCGAGACCGCCGTCACCGGCCGGCTGGGAGAGGTAGTCGCCGGCCGACGCACCCAGCGGGCGGGTCAGGACGTAGGCGATCCAGAAGCTCCACACGACGTTCAGACCGAGCGCGAAGTGGGCCACCGCGACGGCGGCGATGGCCACGGCGAACAGGACCGCGGACAGCCAGTAACCCAGGTCCATGCGTTCGGCGAACAGGTCACCCGCGGCCGTACCGAGCGCGAACGTGAACAGCACAGCGAGCCAGTAGTACGCCTCGCGGCCGACGGTGTCGATGCTGTGGATGGACAGGGTGCGCTCGCGCCAGTACCAGACGGCGAAGACGACGGCGAGGGCGATCGCGAACACCGTCGTGCTCGTGGTCAGCGGCACCCCCATGTTGTCGGTGAGGTTGTCGCTGATGAGCGTGCCGACGACGCTGATCAGCGCCACGGCAAGCCAGTACGCGCCGGGACGATAGGCCGTGGTGCGGAACTGCAGGACGAGTGCGGCCATCAGGAGCACACTCATCAGCAGGGACACCTTGGTCAGCCCCAGGCCCAGGTTCTCGTTCAGCAGGTCGGCCGCGGTCTCCCCGACCGTGGTGCACAGGACCTTGATCACCCAGAAGTACGCGATGACTTCGGGGACCTTGTTCCAGCGCGCCCGATGGCCAGGCGCGGTGGGCCCGGAGGCCGATGGGGGCGGTGAGACCTCGGCGGTCTCGGACGTCTCGTATGTCATGGGGCCGACCGTGCCACCGGGAACCTGAACGCATCCTGACTGCCGCGCGGCATCACGCGCCCGCCGCGACCGACCGATGGACCATGGCTGTCATGCGCACCTGTGTCCCCTGCCCCGCACTTCCCGTCATAGCGGCGCTCCGTCCGCCCGCCGCCCCCACGACGGAAGAGCACCGACATGACGGACCCGCCCGCCCCTTCGGACTTCGGTGACCGCGCGACCGGCTGGCTGCGCCGCCGGCTCGGCCGGGCTGTCGTCCTCGCCTATCTGCTCGCCGCGCTGCTGCCGCGGCCGGGCCTGTGGCTGCGCCACCCACACCCGCTCGGGCCGTACGGTCAACTCCCGCTGCACACCACGCCGTTACTCCTCGGCCTCGTGCTGTACGCGGCCGGGCTCCAGGTCCCCGCGCGGGCCCTCGGCCATCTGCTGCGCCGTCCCCGCGCACTCCTCGCCGGTCTCGCCCTGCATGTGACGGCCCCGCTGTTGATCGTGCCGCTGGTGGCTTTCCTGCTGCGGCGCACGCCCGACACCGATGGCGGCAGCGGTCTGGTCACCGCGATGATCCTGATCGTGGCGATGCCGGTCGCGGCCGGCGCCACCGTATGGACGGGCAAGGGGCAGGGCGACCAGCCGACGATGGTCGGCCTGGTGCTCGCTTCCACGCTCCTCAGCCCGCTCACCATCCCGGTCACCGTCCAGGCGCTCGCCCCGCTGCTCAGCGGTGGCTACGCGGACAGCCTCGCCGCGGCCGGGCAGAGTCTGAGCGGCGGCTTCGCCCTCACCGGGGTGGTGCTGCCGTGCGGTGCGGGTGTGCTGTGCCGTCTCGCCCTGCCCGCCGCCTGGATGGCCCGGCTGCTGGCATGCGTCGTACCGACCGCCCTCCTCGGCTCCCTCGTCCTGACCTACGTCAACGCCAGCGGCGCCCTGGCCTCCTTCCTGGCCCACCCGCGTCCGCTACTGCTCCTGGCGGCGCTGATCGTGGCCGCCGTGGTGTGCGCGCTGTCCTTCGCCGTGGGCCGCGTCGCGGCGCGCGCCCTGCGCCTTGACGCCCCGGCCGCGTCGTCGCTGACCCTGGCCTGCGGCATGAACAACAGCAGCGCGAGTGCGGTCCTGCTGACGACCACGCTGCCCGACAAACCGCACCTGCTGCTGCCGGTGCTCGCCTACGGGCTGCTGCAGAAGACGGCCGCGAACCAGGTCGTGCGCTCGCGCGTTCGGCACTGCCCCAGCTCAGCCACGTCCTGAGGCTCGGAAAGGGTCAGCATGCGGCGACGGTGCGGCGACGGACGCCGTCAACGACCCCAGCCTGTACACCCGCCAGTGCCTGGCGTAGGCCGGCGGGTGGTCCCCGCGCGCGGTGAGCGCGGCGACGGGGGCACGGCGCTCGGCCCGCACGATGGCCGTGCGGGTCGTGTTGGCGTTGTGCCCGTGCGTGTGGGCGGAGGCACATCCGGCGTAGTAGGCGATGGGGATGGCCTCGTGGCCGGTGAGCAGGCACGGCGGCCGTACGCCGAGGTGGTGCAGTTCGGTCGCGGCTCTGGCGTAGCCCTGGTCGGCGGCGTCGGCTCGGTCCACCACGCTCTCCAACACCGCGTACTGCACGGCCAGATGACCGGCCAGACCCAGGGCCACCAGGGTGACGGCCGCAGGCCGCAGGCGGCCACCCGCCCGCATCAGACGGCCGAGCACGTCCGCGACCGGCACGGCGAGCAGCGCGTATGCGGGCAGCAGGAAGCGGGGGGCCGCATAACCGATGAGGAACAGGTACGGCACCGCGGCCGATCCCGCGCAGGCCAGCGTCACCACCGTCATCGCGGTCCGCCGCCGACGGACCGCGATGACCACGGCGATCACCGCGAGCACGGGAATCGTGAACCACCAGGCGACCAGCGCCACATCGGGCATGGGTCCGTCGCACGGACGGCACAGCGGTCGCCCGGCCAGACTGCGCAGCTGGTCGTCGACCGCGAGATGCAGGCCGAGACCGCCCTGGATCCGGGAGGCCGCGGCCAGCCGGGCCATGGGGCCGCCGTAGTGGAGGTACGCCTCGACGATCCATTCCGCCGCCCCGGCCCCGAGACCCGCGACCAGGACAGCGAGCAGGCGCCACGAGCGCAGGCGGGGTACGCAGACCAATACGGCGCACAACGGCAGGCACACCCAGACCGCGTCCGTCGGGCGCATCAGCGCCATCAGCGCCGCGCCCCCTGCCATCCCCCACACGGCCCCGCGGCCACGGTGGTCCCGACAGGCCCGCAGAAAGCAGCCGACCGTGGCCAACGCGCCGATGGCGACCCAGTAGTTGGGCATCGCCTGCGGGCCGTAGAACACCGTCACCCACAGCGAGGCGAACAGCAGCCCGGCCAGAGCGAGCACCCGCGCCGGGAGAAGGCCGCGCCAGGCCCGCAGCGCGAGGTACAGGCCGAGCCCGGACAGCAGCGCCAGATACACCCGCAGCAGCGGGGTGGACGAGGACCAGGAGGCGACCGGGGCCACCAGCAGCGAGACGCCGCGGGCGCGGGGCGCGCTGAAGTACGCGGCCGGAATGCGCGGGCCGACCTGGCTGACGTAGACCGTCTCGTCCCATCCGAGCCCCAGCCCTGGCCCGACGAGGAGAAGCTGGCCCACCACGAACGCGCTCACCACCCACACGAGCCCGCCCCTGGAGGCCCTCCCCTCCCCCGCCGAGTCCGCGCCGGGCACTTCGTGTCGTGCCGTACGGGAGAACACCGCGCCGGTGGATGCAGTCCTCACGATTACCCGCCCCCTCACCCCACAGGCTGTAGGGTTTCTTTCACCCTACAAGCCGTAGGGTTCGTTTGGGAGAGCCGATTTGTTCGGGAGAGCCGAATTGACACGGAATGGAGGCGGCCATGCGTGAAGCACCCCTGCGTGCGGTGCCCTACACGTCCGGCCCTCATCGCGCGGAGGTCGCGGAGGTCTGGCCGCGCGACGGGCAGATCCTGCTGCGGCTGACGCTCGCGGGCGCCGAGGCCGAGCAGGCCGACCTGGTGCTCGAAGCCCGGGGCGGCGAGACCGAACTCCGCCTGCCCACCGAGGGGTTCGGCAGCCGTTTCGAGGCGCACATCCCCCTGCGTTCCCTGGCCGCCCCCGGCATGCCCCGCGAGGACACGCCGGGCGGCGACCGCGAGTGGGTCTGGGATCTCCATCTCGCCCCCGACGGCGGCGGCGACCGGCTGCGCCTGGGCAAACACCTCGACGACGTCCGAGGCAAGAAGGGAATCTTCGTCTATCCGGCACAGCACGCCGAAGGCATCTGGATGGAGCCGTACTTCACGGTCAAGGACAACCTCTCGATCCGCTGCTACCGGGAGACCAAGTGAAGATCCGCTTCCTGCTGCTCAACGCCTACGCGGTCGGCGGCACCGTACGCACCGTCGTCAACCAGGCGAACGCGCTCGCCGAGGCCGGACATGACGTGGAGATCACCAGCGTCCACCGGCACCGCGCGGCCCCCGTCCTCGCCCTGCACGGGAAGGTACGGCTGCGGGCCCTCGTGGATGACACGACCGCCAACGCGTCATGGCCGCTCCACCGCATCCAGGCGTGGATGGCCGCCCGCCCCAGCGAACTGGTGCCCGCCGCCGAGGTGAAGTACAACTGCTTCAGCCGGCTCACGGACCGGCGTCTCGTCCGCTATCTGCGCTCCCTGGACGGCGGCGTCCTCATCACCACCCGCCCCGCACTCAATCTGCTCTCGGCCCGCTTCACGCCGGCGTCCGTCATCCGCATCGGTCAGGAACACCTGCACTACGACCACCACAAGCGGACCCTGGCCGAGCAGATCGGGCTCTGGTATCCGCGGCTCGACGCGCTGACCGTCCTGACGGAGGCGGACCGGCGCGCCTACACCGCCCGCCTGGGCGGCGACAGCCCCCGCATCGCCCGCATCCCCAACCCGCTCCAGGACGGCTCTCCCGCGCGCTCCGCCCTCGACCGGCCTCTCGTCCTCGGCGCCGGACGCCTCGTGAAGGCCAAGGGCTTCGACACCCTCATCGAAGCCTTCACACCCATCGCCGAGGCGCATCCCGACTGGCAGTTGAGGATCTACGGCTCCGGCCCCGAACGCGACCGCCTGCGCGTTCTCATCCACGAGCGGCACCTCTACAACCATGTCTATCTCATGGGCAGTACACCGCACCTGGAGGCCGAACTCGCCAAAGCCTCCGTCTTCGCCCTGGCATCCCGGCACGAGGGCTTCGGCATGGTGCTGGCCGAGGCCATGAGCCATGGCGTCCCGCCGGTCAGCTTCGACTGCCCGCACGGGCCCCGCGAAATCATCATGGACGGTGACGGACTGCTCATCAGCCCCGGTGACACAGCGGCCCTCACCAAGGCCATCACCCTCCTGATCGAACACCCCACGACGCGGGCGAAGCTGGGCGAGCAGGCAGCCACCTCCGCCCTGCGCTACCGGCCGGACCATATCCGCGCCCAGTGGGAATCACTCATCGCCGAGCTGGCAGCGCAGCCGGGCCGCACACATGCCCGCCGTCGCTGACAGCGGACCCTACGCGCCGTAAGGTGAAGCCATGGCAGGCACGGTCCCCCGCGACAGACCCGAACGGCGCAGCCCCGGCGAGCTGGAGAGCGAGGTCCTGGCCACCCTGTGGGCCACGGAGGAAGCCCTGACTCCCGGCGAGGTCCAGACCGAACTCAGCGGTGGCCTCGCCTACAACACGGTGCACACCATTCTCCGGCGCCTGTACGACAAGGGCCTGGTCATCCGCGATGCCCATGGCCGCCGAGGTGCCTACCGCCCGGCGAAGAACGCCGCCGAGAGCACGGCCGAGGCCATGCACCAGGCCCTGTACCGCGGCCCGGACCCCATCGCCGCGCTCCAGCAGTTCGTCACCGGACTCAGCCCGGACGAGGAGCGCGCACTGCGCGACTTCCTCGGCGGGAGCCGCCCATGAGAGTCGATGTGTACGTTCCCCTCGTCCTGTCCGCGCTGCTCGCCGCGGTCAGCCCGGCCATCGGCAGGCGCCTGGCACCCGCCCCCGCCACACGCGCGCTCACCCTCGCCGCCGTCCTCTCCGCGGCCGCCACCACCTGGGCACTGCTCCTGCTGTCGGCAACCCTCATCACCGAGACCCCGCCGGTGGAGGCACAGGCCCGCGAAGGTGGACGGCACATCGCCGAGCCGGTCCCCGAGGCCGTGGCCTACGCCGCGGTCCTGGCCCTTGCCCTCATCGCCTACCGCCTCTACCGGGTCCTGCGCGCCCAGCACACCCTGCGACGCGCTCTGCGCCGACTGCGCGAAGACCACCCGTCCAGCACCGAACTCATCGTCATAAACTCGCCCGTCGCCGAAGCCTTCGCCATCCCCGGCACCCCAGGCCGCATCCTCGCCAGCTCCGCCATGCTCAGCGCCCTTGATCCCGCCGAGCGCCGCGTCCTGCTGGCCCACGAGCGCGCCCACCTCACCCACCACCACGCGCTCCTGTCGGCGGGCGCCGCCCTCGCCGCCGCGGCCAACCCCCTGCTGAGGCCGCTGCATACGACGGTCACCTTCCTCATAGAACGCTGGGCGGACGAACACGCCGCACACACCGTCGGCGACCGGAACACCACGGCCCGCGCCCTCGCCCGGGCAGCCCTTACGGCCCACAGCACCCGCCCCGCCGACCGCTTGGCCTTCACCGACCACACCGTGACACGGCGCATCACCGCCCTGCGGACAACACCACCGCCGAATCTCCGCACCATCGCCGCAGCAGTGCTCGCTCTCGGCGCGTTCGCCACCCTCGGCGCCGCCGACGCCACCAGCGACCTCGTACAACTCCTGGCCGGCGCCCTGCCCTGGTGAATCTCCGACGGCCAACGTGCCGTGCCCTGGCCTGCGATGGTCATGCCGTCCGGCCGCGCAAAAGCGGCCTAGTTGCGCGCTCGCAACGCCTGCGAGAGCGCGCCAACGGTCACGTCCACTACGGCCAGGAGCTGCGCCGGGCTCGCCCCGGCTCTGCTCATGATGGCGAGAGACTGGTTCACGGCCGCCACGTGTACAGCGAAGGCCTCGGCGTCCTGGTCGGTCATTCGGCCGGCCTTCAGCGCGGCGCGCAGGCGCAGGCGCTGGAAGCCGAGCGCCTGCCTGGCGTACGCCGCGACGGCCGGGCTCAGCACCGGAATCACCATGGCCGACTGGGCAATCAGGCATCCATCGGGCAGTTCGGGATCGGCGATGCGCTCCAGGGTGACGTCGAAGAACGCGCGGACCGCTGCAAGGGGCTCGGAGGGTGCGCACGACAGGGCGGTGTCGTACTTGTCCCCGTAGCGCGCGGCGTAGCGATCCAGGCAGCGCAGGAACAGCGTGTCCTTGTCACCGAGCGAGGAGTAGATCGAGCTGCGGTTCAGGCCGGTTGCCCGGGACAAGTCGTCGACTGAGGTGTCGGCGTAGCCGGCGCGCCAGAACTGGATCATCGCGGCGTCGAGTGCCGTGTCCATGTCGAACTGCTTCTTGCCTGCCACGTGGTACTTCCTTGCTGGTGTGTCGGTGCGTCGGTGCGTCGGTGTTCAGGATGCAGCCCGTCATTCTATCTTGAACTGGCCAGTTCAAGACGTGCTAGCCTTCGAACATGATCATGGCCAGGCTTCCCCCGCCCAGTGACACAGCGCGGCGAGCACACCGGCGGGCACCTGAGGAACAGCTTCTTCTCGTCTCTGACCCGTTCATCAGCGCACTGCCGGCTCAGGTCATCGCACCGCCGGCCGCCCTCGTCATCTGCATGGCCCCCGCGGGCGTGGCCCTCGGGCGAACCCGCCGGACCAGGACACCCCAACACCGATGGAGGACCCCATGACCGTCTCCGAAAATAACCCCGTCCGCGACCTGCCCCTGCACGACCTGGCCGGATTCACCCACCGCTGGGTCGATGCAGACGGCATCCGCCTTCATGCCGTCGAAGGCGGCCAGCCGGCCGGCCCGGCTGTCGTCCTGCTCGCCGGGTTCCCGCAAACCTGGCGGGCCTGGCGCAAGGTCATGCCCAGCCTCGCCGACCGGTTCCGCGTCATCGCGATCGACCTGCCGGGCCAGGGCCACTCCGAGCGCCCGGAGCTCAGCTACGACACCCACACGGTCGCCGCCCACGTCCACGCCGCCGTCAACGCTCTCGGAGTGCCGGCCTACTGGCTGGCCGCCCACGACATCGGCGCCTGGGTCGCCTTCTCCCTCGCCCTCAACTACGAAAGCCAACTGCGCGGGGTCGCCCTGCTCGACGCCGGAATCCCCGGCATCACCCTCCCGGAAACGATTCCCACCGACCCGGCCCGGGCGTGGAAGACCTGGCATTTCGCGTTCCACCTCGTGCCCGACCTGCCCGAGACCCTGCTCGCCGGCCGCGAACGGGAGTACGTCGGCTGGTTCCTGAAGGTGAAGGCCCTCGCTCCCGGCACATTCGACGACGCCGACCTCGACCACTACGCAGCGGCCCTCGCCGCAGACGGCGGCCTCCGAGCCTCCCTCGCCTACTACCGAGACGCCGCCGAGTCGGCGCACAAGAACCACGAAGCGCTCAACCGGCGGCACCTGACCGTGCCCATCCTCGGAATGTCCAGCAGCCACGGCTCCATCCCGGACATGGCGGCCTCCATCAGTCCATGGGCCGACAACACCACCGGAGTCATCGTGCCCGGCGCCGGGCACTTCATCCCCGATGAGCAGCCCGAAGCCGTCGCTGCCGCGATAGCCGACTTCATCGCCGACTGCGACTGACGCCGCTCAGACCTGCCCGGGTCCAAGGCGGGTGTGACCACGGGAGGGAACTGCTTCGGTCAGAGCGGGAACGTTCAGGCCGGAGCCACTGCGCGGCCGGTCTGCGGGGAGATCATGCCGGCACACAGGCCACGAGCCGCAAGCCCCTGCGCGATGCGCGGAATCGCGGCGCGTGTGTTGGCGGGCCAGTCGTGCATGAGGATGACCTGGCCATTGGTGAGGCGTGTGGCGGCCTGCACGATCGCATCGGCACTGGCGCCGTTCCAGTCCTGCGAGTCGACGTCCCAGATAACCTGGGTCAGGCCGTACTTGGCCGCGATGGATTTCACCGTCGCGTTGGTCTCACCGTACGGCGGACGGAACAGCCGGGGTACGCCCCCTCCGCCATTGGCAATGGCCTGCTGGGTGCGGGAGATCTCCAAGTCGATCTGTGACTGGCTGAGCTGGGTCAGGTGAGGGTGGGTGTAACTGTGGTTGCCGACCCACATACCGGCGGCGACCTGCGCGCGGACCTGGGACGGCTGGCCGGCGGCGTACTGCCCCTGGTTGAACATCGTGGCCCGCAACCCGTTCCGCTTGAGCACGTCGAGCAGGGCCGATGTGCCGCTGGACGGGCCGTCGTCGAAGGTGAGCCCGACGTAACCGGTGCAGGCAGCAGCCTGCACCGAGGCAGCGGTATTGACGGTGAGGGTGCACGCGCCGGCCGTCATGACGACGGCCAGCCCGGCTATCAGGGAACGCGACGAGCGATGTGGGCGCATTCTCATGCGGGGGTCCTCCAGCCTGGGCGGGCGAGACAGTCAACTGACGGCGCAGTGACCATGGGTCGGGTCCTGTTGCTGTTGCTCTTGCGCTGGATGGTGACGCCGACGCGGGTGGGCCTGTTGCGGCATCTGGAGATTGCGGCGGTCACGCGCTGCCGGGCCAAGGGGCAGGCTCGCGGTGCAACCGCCGCAACCATCACCAAGAGCAGCTGCCCAACTCGCTCAGTACACCGTGATGTTGGAGCTACCGCTGCTCTGATAGCCCTCGGTCGCCATGATCATGTAGTACTTGAAGCTGCCCATGGGCATCCCGGCTCGACTCCAGGCGTCGAAGTGATTCCCGGTGGTGACGCTTCCGCCCGTGCGCTTCGACTGCCGAACGCTCCAGTACTGGTCGAAGGTGCGCGTGCCCTCGACGGAAGGGGCGTTGTACCGCGTCGTCTTGTAGATGTCATAGGTGCCGCCGTCACTGGTGACGGATCCCTTGTACGTGCCGGTGGGCCGGTAGGTGCCCCAGTTGTCGACGATGTAGTACTCGACGAGAGGGTTCGACGTCCAACCGTAGAGCGCCAGATAGGCGTTGCCGGACGGGGTGAAGGTGCCCGCGTAGTTCACGGTCCTCCGGGAGCCGTTGGCCCAGCCCTTGCCGGCCACGAAGTTACCGGTGTTGCGCCATGAGGTCCTGTAGCTGCCACCGGAGGCCAGAGTCATGGACACCGTACCGGGGGCGTCGGTCCAAAACGAGTAGTAGTAACCGTTGTTGGTGCCGGTCTGGTTGGTCGTGATGGTCGTGTCCGCGTACGCGGTACCCGGCAGTGTCAGAGCAGAGGCGCCGAGCGCCAGGGCACCGGCTGTGCCGATGAAGGTGCGGCGGCTCATGGGGGGTGCGGGGGGCCGGTCGCTCATGTTCATGCTTCCTCCTGGTGGGGCCTGCGAGAGGCTGCGCAGCCATTGAGGTGCGTGTCGACGTCGATAGATTGATGGCGGGCCTGAGCACTGTCAACTGTTTCGGCATAGAGAGCGAAACTTTAGACTCACGACGACCTTCTGATGCACGCTATCGAACCTGATCACAGGCTCAACCCGACTGCACGAAGGACGATTTGACGATGAGGGGAGAGATTCAGCCAGCATGACGGAGTATCAACTCAATGAGCTTTTCGAAAGTTTTTCGGAACGTCACTGGACTCGGCCGTGCGGGCCCATCAGCGGTTCACCGGCCAGGCGCGGTTGAGCTCATGGGCGCCTTCCCAGGTCCCCCCTCGCCGCTCAAGCAACAGGCTTGCGATGGCGCCAAGTTGGACGGCTGTCGCCTCCGACACCGACAGCCCAGCGGAGCATCAACTAGGCGGCCCGATCGCTTTCGGCGCTGGGCTGATCGCCCCTGCTGTGCATGACGCCTACCTGCGGAATCAGGAGCGCAACGCGGGCCAATAAGCGCGCCTGAGTTCGCCGAGAGGAAGCACGAACACCTCCTCTGCCGCCCCTCCATGAGGCCCCGCCCGCCCTCCTCAACCCACACGCGCCGTACCCGTGCTGATCCCCTGCCCTGTCCGTGCACGAGCTGTTACCGCCAGGCCGACCCGCGCACGACGCGGTACGGAGAGCGCCCGGCCCGCGCCGTGGCGAGCACCTCCTCGACCGGTGGCAGCGCGGTACCCCAGTTGCTCGCCGACCAGCTGTCCCCCGTGTCGACGATCTCCCGGCCCTGCCCGGCATCGACGTACACGAACGTGCCCGTGACCACGGCGACAATGACGTCGTCGACCACCTCGAGCAGATGCGCGGAGCCGTCGTCACAGGCATCGCAGCCACAGTCCGGAATTCTCTCCAGTTCCACAGCAGGCTCACCCGCCCCCAGCACAAGGACTGTCCTGGGGACCTCGTCGATGGCAGAGAACCCGAAGACGAGAGGGACGGCGCCAGTGCGCACCGGGCGCAGCCAGACGGCGCCGCTCAGTGTCACGCCGGGTTCCCGCAGCCAGATCGCCGCCGGATCGGCAACCGTCTCCGCCTCGGCCAGCCCGAGCCGGGTCAGCACCCGCGCCCAGGCGTCCGCGCGAGCAGCGAGGATTCGGTACTTCCCGGGGTCGAGGCACCGCGAGTACTCCTCGTCCCGCACAAGGCCATCGGGATGCGGATCGACCCAGGACGGGGAGTCCGCGCTGGTGACGGTGAACTCCTCGTCGACAGCCCGGCTAAGCACAACTCGATCCATACCAGCACCCTACGGCGCAGGGGCGGGGGCGCCGGGCAGGCCGCGCGGCGTGCTTCGCAGGCTGCGGTGGCGTCGGTGAGGCACAGGACTTGATGCGGGTCACCCTCTTGCCGCCCTCCGGGGAGGGGAGGACATCAAGGCCAGGTGTACCCGGTCGGGCGACGACGACGATCGGTAGCGGGCCGGAGAGTTGAAACGGCCGCTCCCCTGCGTGAGCGGAGGAGCGGCCGTTGTTCGTGCTCCTACCAGGCGACCGGCAGGCGTTCGGGCAGACGCTTCATGTAGCCCGTGCGCCACACCAGTTGGTCTACCGGCACCGCCAGACGCAGGCCGGGCATGCGGGCAGCCAAGGCATCCAGGGCGACCGCGATGAACTCCTTGCCCAGCGGTACCGCCGGGCAGTAGTGGCCTCCCCTTCCGAACGACAGGTGCGCGGACGCGTTCGGGCGGCCCAAGTCGATGGTGTGCGGGTCGGGGAACATGGCCGGGTCACTGTTCGCCGCTTCCACCAGGACAAGCACCAACTCGCCTTCCTTGATGTCCACACCGCCCAAGCGCATATCCGCGGTCGCAAGACGAGGAAGGCCATCCGCGATACTCAGATTCACACGGAGCAGCTCGTCCACGGCGGCGGGAATCTTCTCCGGCCGCCGGCACAGCTCTTGCCACAGCTCCGGGTTCTGAAGGAGCGTCACAATAACCATGGACAACGCCCCCATGGTCGAGACGACACCGGCCCCCAGCAGCGTCACACCGACCGTGGCAAGCATCTCGTCCGTGAGATGACTGTAGGCGGGATCGCCGCGCAACTCGGCGAGTGCGCCCAGGAGTCCGGTCGTCTCCGGATCATCCAGCAGGCCCGTCACATACGCGATGTCACGTTCCCAGTTGAGCCGTGCACCGATAGGGCACGTCGCGGAGTTCATGAACGCGATGTCGAGAGACGAGCTGAGCATCGCGGCGTCGGCTTGCGATATTCCCAGGATCCGGGCATGCAGGTTCTCCGCGTACAGGCGGGCGAACCGGTCCCGCAGATCTACGGGTGGCCCGTAGTCCAGGAGATCGTCGACGAGGACCGCAGCGTGTTCGCGCATCCAAGTCCGCAGGTGCGGAGACTTGGGGTTGATCGCTTTCATGACGGCTTTGCGCAGGCCCGCGCCGGTCATGTTGCTCATGTTGTTCACGACGTGCGGGGGAATCGTCAGGGCGTACTGACGGGGCACACCCGGTGCGGAGGTCGCGGCGAGGCTATAGCGCTCGTCCTCCAGGACTTCCTTGCACAGGGCGTAGGAGGACACGAGCCACGCTTCGTCTCCTGCGATCGTACGGACCTTGCAGACCGGCGTGGAGCGCAAGAGGGCGATCTGTTCGGGCAGATGAAGGCCGTTCGCGGAGAACGGGAAATCGATCATGTCGGGCGGGGCAGTAGTCACGCGGCCGGTCCTTCGATGGTGTCGATGGCCCGCACGATTGCGTGACCCTGATTGCGGGATGCCCGCAGGCCGCAGCCGCGGGAGTACAGCAGGTCGGCCAACGGCAAGGCCTGGTGGTAGACGTTCAGGCTCGAGGGAACCCGCATGATCGCGGGCGTGTCGAGGAACAGGGGAATCTCTGCGCACACGTAGTCGAGGCACGCTTTGCGCTGCTCCGGGGTCGGCTCGGCCCCGTTGAGGACTTTCGACGTCAGGAACGTGCCGATCAGCGCATCGCACGCTTCGCGGAACTCCGCATCGATCGTCAGCAAATCGTCGAGGTTCCGGCGGATCCGCCGATAGTCGTCACTGGGCAGGAGAGCCGACATAGGACGGCCACGCAGGCGGTCGCCGGCGTCGAGCGTCTCGACGGCCGCATTGACCTTGGCGCGGACACCGCGAAGATTCTTGATCATCTTTCGTTGCGCGGAGTCCGGGGAGTATCCCTGGGCGAGGTAGGTGTCGACTACGTGCAGGTCGGTATAGATCAGATCAACCTGATCGAAGTGCGTGAGACCCCACTCGGCGAGATCGATCACCCGCTGGTGGGTGAAGTACGAGTTGCCCGGCGAGATGCCGATCACCGCGTGGTCTCCGGCATCGTGAATGACCTTGCAGTTCGGCGAGTAGGGGCGGACCGTGAAGGTCTCTGTCTGTGTCGTCGTCAAGACGGCGGCATCCTTCAGACGCGGCGCTAGTCCCGACCGCACAGTGTGTGCGGGGTGTGGCGGCGCGTGATCAGAAACTAGCCGGTGCGGGCGCACGGAGACACGCTGACTGGGAAGTAACTCACAACGTGGACACGGCAGTTGAAACCAGGACGACTCCAATCCCTACGGTTCAGGAGCGGGAGGCGGCGTGTTCAGCGGACGTTCGCCGGATGTTCAGGTGGCCGTGGTCGTGCGGTGGTCAGTCGAGCCCCGAAGCGCTTCATCCGCCGTGATCTATTCGGTGGAGTGATCCACGAATACACGCAGGTCGCATAGAGCGGCCGATTATCGGGCACCCACAGGGAATTGTTGGGCAATGCCGAGTCACATTCGGTAACCCCAACCCCGTACACAACATACAGATTCTCTATTGCGACACCTTCCCGCTGGCTGTAGCTTGCGTTAAGAAAGGCGGGGGGCGCCATCAGCGAAGTACCGCGAAGCGGAATGACCATCTCACGCTCAGCCCATTTCGAGCCGTCCGAAATCAGCTCTGAGCTGCCCATGGGGATGGAGAGTATTTATGCCGCACGCTTTCCGGATGCGCGGAGGAAGGGGGCAGAGTCGCGCATTCCTCGTTAATGCGGATGCGAATGTGGGTTCGACTGGCCTGCCACCGACCCGCACCCTTCACCGAAACAGTGCACGGACACGCCCTGTTCCAAGAATTCCACTCCGCCTGACCGGCGCGCGCCGACCGCTGCCCGGATCCGCTCAAAAGGCAACGGAAAGAAAACGGAAAGACAACAGGAGTTGAGTCATGTCCGAATCCGCCGTCACGCCCGACATGCGATCCCGTACGAACCGGCCGGCCGAAGCTGTACAGCCGCGGGAGAGCGTCCAGACTTCTCTCGCGCCGGGAGCGGTCGACCCGCAGACGCTCGTGCCGATCATGCTGACCTTCATGCTCCGGAACATCGCGAGTAACGGCTTCACCTTCCGCGATCCGACCGCTCCGGGCGACTTCTCCCGCGACTCGAAGCCGGGCTGTGTCATCGCCGCACCGTCGTTCCCGCACCAGACCCCCGGCATCGACCAGGACTACGTCTTCAACTGGGTGCGCGACGGGGCCCTCACGGCCATGGAGGTGGCCAGGGCCGGCATGCCCGTCGGCCCGGACGGGACGGTGGACACGCTCAACGACTACGTGCAGTTCGCCGACCTGTGCCACACCAACGCCCGGCCGACCAAGGGCCACGCCTGCTTCCGCCTCGACGGCGAATCGCGCCCGTGGACCGAGCAGAACGACGGCCCCGCCCTGCAGTCCATCACCATCCTGGCCGCCTACGACCAGCTCGACATCGGCACCCAGAAGCGGGCGGTCGACCTGGTGAACTCAAACACGGCCTTCCTCCTCGACGTGTACAAGCAGGTCACCACCAACCTGTGGGAGGAGCACGAGGGGTTCACCTTCTTCGCCCGCGCCGCCCAGCTTCGCTGCTTCGAGGAGATCCAGGCCACGAAGATCGTCGGCATCAACAAGCCGACGGGGCTGAAGCCCGCCATGAAGTGGCTGCGCGAGGCCCTCGCGGGCCACTGGGACGGCGCCAAGTACGTGAGCATGATGGCCGACCCCGGCGGCGGGGCCCAGCCGTCGCCGCAACACCCGATCGGCAACGGTTACGACCCGAACATCGACATCGTCCAGGCGGCCCTCTACGGCGCGGTGTCGTTCACCGACACCAAGCTCCTCGCCACGGCGGCCCAGCTGCGCGCGCAGTGGGAGGAGGGCGGCGCCGCCTTCTACCCGGTCAACCGGACGGACCGCGAACAGCACGGTATCGGGCCGCTGTTCGGCCGCTATCCGGGCGACACCTACGACGGTGACACCTCGGACGCCAACTTCGTCGGCCACCCCTGGGCCCTGTCCACGTGCAACGTCGCCGAACTGCACTACAAGCTGGCCGCGGAGATCAAGTCGGCCGGGACGATCCCGCTGGACGAGCTGTCCGCGCCCTTCTTCGCCCAGTCGCACATCGACGCGTCGACGACTCCGCAGGCAGCCGCCGAGTCCCTGGTGTCCACCGGTGACGACATGGTGCAGGCCGTCATCTACCACAGCGACCACCTGGAGCTCTCCGAGCAGTTCGACAGCGCCACCGGCTACGAGCGCAGCGTGCGCAACCTGACGTGGAGCTATGCCGCGTACCTGTCCGCCATGCGCGCTCGCGCCGAGGCGGTGTGACAGCCCCATGTACGAGAAATTCCCCATCGGGGCGACGCACAGCACCGACCCCGCGGCGACGGCCGAGGTCCTCTACGACGCCGTCGTCGTGGGCGGCGGGATCTCCGGCGTCCTCATCGCCTCCCGCCTGAGCGAAGCCGGCAAGAGGGTGCTGCTGCTCGAAGCGGGCCCGGCCGAGGACCTCACCCTGCGGTCGTACGAGAAGTACCTCGACCGCTTCTACTCGACCACGAACAAGGACAACCAGTCCCCCTACCCGGCCGTCGCCAACGCCCCGATGCCGCGCGGCACCGACGCGCGCCGCATCGTCCCCGGCACGCCCGACGCCTCCTCGTACATCGTGCAGAGCGGACCCTTCGCCACCGACACCACGTACACGAGGGTCCTCGGCGGCACCACCATGCACTGGGAGGGCAAGACGCTGCGGATGCTCCCGGAGGACTTTCGGATGCACACGCTGCACGGCGAGGGGAGGGACTGGCCGCTCGGATACGACGACCTCGCCCCGTACTACAACGAGGCGGAACGCGAGATCGGCGTCTCCGCCGACGTGGCGGACCAGGCGTACCTCGGGATGACCTTCGACAAGGACTACGTGTTCCCCATGAAGGGACTGCCGCTGTCGTACCTGGACGAGGCGGTCGCCAAGGACGTCGACGGAATGCCGGTCGAACTCGACGGGGAGCAGCGGGAGTTGCGTGTCCGGCCGTTCCCCCAGGGACGTAACGGGATACCCAACCCGGACTACGACGGCGGGAAGGGCTACGTACCGCAGGGGGCGGTCAGCACCTACCAGGTCGAGGTCGGGGAGCGCTGCCAGGGCAACAACAACTGCGTGCCCATCTGCCCGGTGCAGGCCAAGTACAACGCAGGCAAGACCCTCGCCATCGCTCTGCGGACCGGCCGGGTCGACCTGGTCGCCCAGGCCGTGGCCCACAAGGTGCACATCGACGAGCGGACCGGCCGGGTCACCGAGATCGAATACCGCCGCTACGACTCCCTCGACCGCCCCGGTTTCACCACCCTGAAGGCGCGCGGACGGCTGTTCGTCCTGGCCGCCAACGCGGTGGAGAACCCCCGGCTGATGCTGGCCTCCGGGCTGCGCGGTTCCAGCGGCCTGATGGGGCGCAACTTCATGGACCACGCCTACCTGCTCGCGTGGGCCCTGTTGCCCGAGGTGGCCGGCACCTTCCGCGGCACCGTCTGCACCGGTGGCATCACCGATCTGCGCGGCGGCCGGTTCCGCCGCCGCCAGGCCGCGTTCAGCGTCGACATCCACAACGACGGCTGGGGCTGGGCCCGCGGCGCGCCGATGAGTGACCTGGTCGACCTGGTGGACTCCGGCGGCCGCTACGGCGAGTCGCTGCGCCAGGGCCTGGTGGACCGGGTCTCGCGTCAACTGCAGCTGGCGTTCATGGTCGAGGTCCCGGCGAATCCCAGCAACCGCATCACCGTGGACCCCGCCTACACCGACCAGTTGGGCAACATGCGGCCGATCCTCACCTACGACATCCCCGAGTACACGATGCGCGGAGTGGCGTACGCCCGGCAGCTGTCGAAGCGGATCTTCGCCCGGCTCGGCGCCGAGGACCACACCGCCTACGACCCCGCCTTCTGGGGCTACGCCGTCCACGACGGTGAGGGTTACGAGATCCGAGGCGGAAACCACCTGGCGGGCACCCATGTGATGGGCTCCGACCCGGCGGCATCGGTGGTCGACGCGGACCAGCGGTCCTGGGACCACAAGAACCTGTACCTGGTCGGCGGGGGCAGCATGCCCACCGTGGGCACGTCCAACGTGACGCTCACCGTCGCCGCCCTGTGCCTGCGCAGCGCCCGCGCCATGCTGACGCAGCTCGACTCCGAAAACGGTGCGATCAACGTCGCCGCCCCACGCCGATCCCAGGAGGAGGTGGCCCGGTGACCGCGTCGACCATTGACAACCGTGACGAGCTGATCGCGTATCTGCACGCGGCGATGGCGCTGGAGCACGCGACGATCCCGCCGTACCTGACCGCGTACTACTCCATCAAGTCCACCACCAACTCGGACGCCGCCCACATCATCCGCGTGGTCGCGGTGGAGGAGATGCTGCACCTGACGCTGGTCGCCAACGTCCTGAACGCCGTCGGCGGGCAGCCCGATCTGACCCGCCCCGGCTTCGTACCGTCCTATCCGGCCTATCTCCCGGACGGGGAGGAGGACTTCACCGTCGACCTGCGGCCGCTGTCGCCGGAGGCGGTGGAGACGTTCTGCATGATCGAGCGGCCGCGCCGGGCGCCCGACGCCGATCGGCTGCTCGCGCTGCCCGACAGCGGGGGGCCTCAGCTCGTCTCCAGCCCGACCGCCGAGAAGATGCGCTTCTACAGCATCGGCGAGTTCTACGCGGAGATCATCGAAGGGCTCGAGAAGGTGGCGGCCGCCGAGCCGGGGAAGCTCTTCTGCGGAGACCCGGCACGCCAGGTGAACTCCGAGCACTTCTACTCCGGCGGCGGGGACGTCGTCGTCGTGACCGACCTGGAGTCGGCCTGCCGGGCACTGAACTTCATCGCTGACCAGGGCGAAGGCCTCGACACCGGCATCTATGACGCGGCCGGGGAGCTGGCCCACTACTACCGGTTCCGGCAGCTGCAGCTGGGCCGTTACTACGAGGTGGGCGACAGGCCCGACGCGCCGTCGGGGGCACCGCTGAGCGTGGACTGGGACGAAGTGTTCCCGGTGAAGGTGAGCGCCCGGCTCAGCGACTACCCGCGGGGCTCTGAACTCGCCGCCGCGGCACAGGAGTTCAACGCCGATTACGGCGGCTTCCTCGCCCTGCTCACCCAGGCGTTCAACGGGAAGCCCAAGCAGTTGGAGGAGGCCGTCCGTGCCATGTTCCGCCTCCGCGACGGCTTCAACCGGCTGATCTGCAACCCGCTGCCGGGCAGCGGCGGCAGGCACGCGGGACCCACCTTCGAGATCCCGGCGGTGACGCCATGACCGGCCCGTCGCTCGAAGACTTCCTCTCCCTGTCGGTCGACCTCACCGCCTTCGATGAGACCGCGCTGCTCGGCACCGGCATGGCCGACCTATACCTGGCGAAGGTGCGGGCCGCCTGCGGTGACGAGGCCGTCGCCGCTCTCCTGGACGCGCACCGATCCGCCCGGAGCGACGCCGGAGGACAGCAGGGCACCGCTCTCGACCGTGACATGTTCGACCGGGCCCTGCGCCACCGGATCTTCAGCGACGACCGGCTCGGCCCGGTCGCCCGCAATGTGATCAAACTCTGGTTCGCCGGGACGTGGTACGCGCTGCCGCCCGAGTGGACCGACCGCTACGGGGCCCGTGCGGCGGGCGAGACCTCCACGGTCACCGCCGCCTCCTACCAGGAGGGACTCCTCTGGCGGGCCATCGGCGCCAACCCGCCCGGCGCCAAGGCACCCGGCTACGGCTCCTGGGCCCAGCCACCCCGCATCGAGGACCGCTATCTGAAGGGGGCCACGAAATGACGGATCTCACCGATCGCCTCGGTCCGGACAAAGTGAAGCTCGGCGTCTGCTGCACCCTGTGGTGGAACGACGACTTCCCGACCATCGACGCAGGCATCCCCTTCGGACAGGCGGTGAGCGAGATGGCGCTCGCCGGCTTCCAGGGCTGCAGCATCGGCCACAAGTACCCATCGGACGCCGCCGAGTTGAAGGCCGCCCTCGACCTGCGCGGCCTGGAGATCTCCGAGCCGTGGACGAGTACGTACTTCACGATCTCCAAGATGCGGCACAGGACGATCGCCGCCTTCGAGGAGACGCTGGAGCATTTGAAAGCCCTGGGCGGGTCCGAGCTGGTCGTGGCCGAGTTCGGCGCCTCGTCGCATCTGCTGCCGGTCGACGTGTTCGCCAACCGTCCGCAGTTCACCAACGCCCAGTGGGACGCCCTGACATCGGGCCTTGACGAGCTCGGCAAGATCGCGACCTCGGCCGGGATGCGGCTCAGCTACCACCACCACATGGGCACCGGCGTCCAGACCCGTGCCGACATCGACCGGCTCCTGGCCGCCACGGACCCCGCCCTGGTCCACCTCCTCCTGGACACCGCCCACCTCGCCTTCGCAGGCGACGACCCTCTCGACCTGGCCAGGGCGCACGCCGACCGCATCGGCCACGTCCACATGAAGGACATCAGGACCGAGGTCGTCAGCCGGGTGCGCGAGGAAGGACTGTCCTTCCAGGAGGCCGTCGAGCTCGGCGTCTTCACCGTGCCCGGCGACGGCTCGATCGACTTCCGGCCCATCCTCGGCGTACTGGCCGACGCCGGGTACGAGGGCTGGCTGGTGGTGGAGGCCGAGCAGGACCCCAACAAGGCGAACCCGCTCGAGTACGCCAAGAAGGCCCGCTCCTACCTCGCCGACGTACTGGGCTGGTGACGAACGATGAACGACGTGACCCTGGCGCGGGGACTCACACCGCGCCTCGACCGTGACGTGTACTTCAGCTTCTTCATGTTCACGGCCGATCTGCGCCCGCAGGACGCCCGCTACACCCAGACCCTGATCGACCATCTGAAGGCCCTGACCGAGATGGGCTACGCCGGCTTCGACGTACACATCGCCGCCCGGCCCGAGACCGTCGACCACAAGCTCGAACTCGACAGCTACATCGGCCTGCGCAAGGCCTTCGACCAGGCGGGCCTGCGGGAGGCCAGGTTCACCACCAACGTCGGAACCACACGGACCTTCGACCCGACCTCGCCCTACGCGGAACAACGCGCACAGGCCCTCTCGTATCTGAAATCGCGCGTCGACATCACCCGTGCCCTGAGCGGCGGCGGCGACACGATCATGTCGGGCCCGTTCCTCTACCCCTACGGCGTCTTCCCGCTCACGGACGACGGCGAGCCACTGTGGAGCGACGCCCTCCAGGAGTGGATCAAGCCGCGCTTCCAGGCGGCCCGCGGAGTCTTCGAGGAGCTGTCCGAGTACGCCGCGGCCCGCGAGGTGAAGCTCGCCGTCGAGCCCGTGAAGAGCTGGGAGACTCCCCCGCCCAACATGGTCTCGGAGGTCCTCGACTTCCTCGAGAAGCTCGACCACCGGCAGGGCGGCGTGACGGTCGACACCGCGCAGGTCCTGATGGAGAGCCAGGGCCCCTCGGTCTTCCGGAACAACATCGCGCGCGCCGTGCGGCAGAACCGGCTGCACTACGTCCATATCTCGGCGCCGGACCGGGGCGCGGTGAAAGACAGCTGGATCCCGTGGGACGTCGTACGCAGCCAGATCGAGCCGGTGTACCACGGGCCGTATCTGATCGAGGTGTTCAACGCGATCCCGCCGTTCGTCAGCTCCATGCGGATGGCCCGCAGGCGCTTCTGGCGGCCCGGCGAGGACGACCCGGTGCGGGGCGCGGACAGCGCGTACGACGTCGCGAGGGCGGCGCTCGAGGAAGTGCACACGCGGATCGCCGCGTAACCCCGTCTCTGTCTTCTGCCCCGCCCCGTATCCGTATCAGGGAGGTCCTGGATGCCGGCTCAGCTGTCGGACCCCATCGTCATGGTCGTGAAGCAGGCGGGCGACGTCCGCGTGCACACCTTCGTCTCCTCGTTCGGCGACGGCAACATCGCGAACGCGACGCACATCATCGAGTCCAGGAACTCCCTCGTACTCATCGACGGACAGTTCCTCGCCCCGTACGCACGGCAGTTCCGGGCGTACGCGGACAGCCTGCGCAAACCGATCGACCGGCTCTACCTCTCCCACCGGCACCCCGACCACTGGCTCGGCCTCGGCGCCGCGTTCCGTGACGTCACCGTCTATGCCCTCTCCGAGACCATGACCTTCATCCATGAACACGGGGAGGACTCCCTTGCCGACCACTGGAAGCTCGGCGGCCTCCTCCCGGAGCACGTAGTCGTCCCCAAGCAGGTCGCCAGTCCGGGAGAGGAGACGATCGACGGGGTGGCTTACGTCCTGGACCGGGTGACGGACACCGAGACCGACTTCCACCTCACCCTCGGACTTCCGGAGCTGGGCGTGTACTTCGCCCAGGACCTCCTCTACAGCGGCACCCATCTGTATCTGACCTCGCAGCTCGGCCGCTGGATCCGGGTGCTTCAGGGCCTCCTTGTCTCGGAGTACGAGCTCTTCCTGCCGGGCCACGGCCTGCCCGCCGACAAGAACGAGGTCGCCCGCAACGTCGAGTACCTGGAGGCCGCCCGGCAGGCCGCCGGCGACGGCCTCACCGGCACCGCCTTCAAGGACTTCATGCTGCAGCGGTATCCGGAGCGCAAGTGCCCGGCCATCTTCGACATCTACCTGCCCCGGCTGTTCGGCGGTGCACGCGAGTACTGAGCACGCGAGTACTGGCCACTGATCACAGAGGAGTTACGCCATGCCAGAGCGCTCCACCGTCGGGCAGTACCTGATAGACCGGCTCCACCAGCTGGGTCTTGACCACCTGTTCGCCATCGCGGGCGACTACTCCATCGAATGGCTCAACAGGTACGTCGCGCCGAGCGGCGTCGAGCTGATCGAGGAGGTCAACGAGGTCAACGCCGGCTATGCGGCGGACGGTTACGCACGGCTCAAGGGCATCGGCGCCCTGTGCGTCACCTACTCCGCCGGCGCGCTGTGCGCCGTCAATGCCGTCGCAGGCGCCTATGTCGAGAGGGTGCCGCTGGTACTCATCAACGGCACGCCGAGTGTCAAGAAGACCATCGTCTTCGAGCAGACCGGCTTCAGCGCACACCACTTCATCTCCGGCCGCGCAACGGACATGCAGTGCTTTGAACACATCACGGCCGTGTGCATCCGCATCGACAGCCCGGACCTCGCACCGGGCCTGATCGACCACGCCCTGACCACCTGCATCAGCGAACGCCGACCGGTCTACATCGAGCTGCTCCAGGACATGATCGACCTCGAGTGCGAGCCCCCCAGGGGCACACTCAAACCGGCCAGGCCCCTGTCGGACCGGGACAGCCTGAAGCAGTCGGTCGACCGGATCCGCGCCCGGCTCGAAGCCGCCGAGAACCCGATCGTCTGGGTGGGTCCCGAGGTCGACCGGTTCGGGCTGCAGGACAAGACATCGCGCCTCATACAGCAGCTGAACATCCCCTTCGTCACGGAACTCCTCAGCAAGGCCGTCCTGTCCGAGGACGATCTGCTGTTCGCCGGAGTGCTCGACGGCCAGGCCTCGTCCGAGACCGTCCTGGAGCTCGCCGCCACCTCGGACTTCGTCCTCGCCCTCGGCGTGTGGCTGACGGACATCAACTCCCTCGGCTGGGAACCGGATTACGACAGGACCGCCTTCGCCTCGTTCGACGCGGTCAAGCTCGGCACCTTCTTCGGCGGCCACGTCGCCCTCGAACACCTGCTTGACGGCATCCTCGCGGAGAAGATCACTCCCAAGACCCGGAAACTCCCGGAGCGCCCCGCCCGCAGCGCGCCCGCCGTGAGCGACTCCGAGATCATCACGTACCAGGGGTTCTACGAGTACGTCCAGCGGTACATCGACCGGAACACCGTGATCACTGCCGACGCGAGCATGAACTACTTCGGGAGCCTGCTGCTCGACGTGCCCGCCGCGGGAAGCTTCATCGTCCAGTCGTCGTACTCCTCGATCGGCTACAGCGCACCGGCCGCGACGGGAATCTGCCTGGCGAAGAAGCCGAACCAGAGGGTGATGGTGTTCCAGGGCGACGGCGGCTTCCAGATGACCGCCCAATGCCTCTCGACACAGACCAGGTTCAACCTCGATCCCATCATCTTCGTCATCGACAACGGCGTGTACGCCGTGGAGCAGTGGCTCGCCGATGCGGGGGTCTTCCACTCCGACGCCGCCTTCTACAAGCCGTGCGTCCTGCACCGGTGGAACTACAGCCGGCTGTCCGAGGTGTTCGGCTGCAAGGGGTGGGAGGTCGGCACGTACAGGGAGCTGAAGGAAGCGGTGGCGGGCGCTCTGAAGAATGCGGGCAGCCCGTCCATCATCCAGGTCCGGGTGCCCGACAAGACCATTCCGGACAACGCATTGTGGAAGACCGAGTAGCAGGGGGGCCGGGCGGCTTCCGCCCCGGCCCCGGAGAGAGGAACCGGCGATGACCGGACGACCCGAACTGCCCGCGCAACCCGTTGTGTACGAGGTCAACACCCGTGTATGGCTGCGCGAATCCGTGAAGACGGCGACCCTCGCCGACGTCCCCGCCGACCTGTGGGACGAGATCACCCCGCCCGGCACGGACGCCGTCTGGCTGATGGGTGTGTGGGAGCGCAGCCCGGCGGGGCGCGCCATCGCCCTGGCCGACCCGTCCCTGCGCACCGCCTTCGAGAGCGCGCTGCCGGGCGTCAGTGAGCAGGACATCGCCGGCTCCGCGTACTGCATCCGGAACTACACCGTCGACGAGGCACTGGGCGGTCCTGAGGGCCTTGCCGTGGCCCGGAGCGAACTGGCCGCGCGAGGGGTGGGGCTGCTCCTCGACTACGTGCCCAACCACGTCGCCCCGGACAGCCCCTGGGCGACCGAGCACCCCGAGTACTTCGTACAAGGCGACGCCGAGGATGCGCGCCGCGACCCGGCCGGCTTCCTGGACACCGGGAAGGCCGTCCTGGCCCGCGGCCGCGACCCGTACTTCGCGCCCTGGCCCGACGTCGTCCAGCTCAACGCCTTCGCTCCCGAGCTGCGCCGCGCCACCATCGACACCCTCACCGAGATCGGCCGGCAGTGCGACGGCGTCCGCTGCGACATGGCGATGCTGCTGATGAACGACGTCTTCACCCGCACCTGGGGCAGCCGCGCGGGACCGGTCCCCGACACCGACTTCTGGCCCGAGGTCATCGAGGCGGTGCACCGCACCCACCCGCGCATGGTCTTCGCGGCCGAGGCGTACTGGGACCTCGAATCGGCCCTCCAGCGGCAGGGGTTCGACTTCTGCTACGACAAGCGCCTCTACGACCGGATCCTGCACGAGAGCGCCGCCTCGGTCCGCGCCCATCTGGGGGCCGACGAGGACTACCAGCGCCGCCTCGTCCGCTTCCTGGAGAACCACGACGAACCGCGTGCCGCCCTCACCCTCGCACCCGACAAGGAACGTGCCGCCGCCGTACTGGTCGCCACCCTGCCCGGCGCGACCCTGTGGCACGAGGGCCAGTTCACCGGGCGCCGGGTGCATCTGCCGGTCTTCCTCGACCGGCGTCCCGACGAGGCCCCGGACCTGGCGCTCCGCACCTTCCACGAGCGGCTCCTCGCCGCCGTCCACGGCAGCGGCATGCGGTCCGGCAGCTGGCAGTTGCTTGCGGCGCACGGCTGGAGCGACAACGACAGCGCCGACGGACTCATCGCCTCCTGCTCGACGGGCCCGGCCGGCCGCTTCCTGACCGTGGTCAACCTCTCCGGCCGCCAGGCACAGGCCCGCATACCGCTGAACTGGCCCGAACTCGGCACGGGTTCATGGGAGTTGACCGGCTTGATCGACGACATCCGCTACGAGCGCTCGGGCGCCGACCTGCTGGGGAGCGGCCTGTACGTGGACCTGCCGCCATGGGGGAATCACCTGCTCTCCGTCGCGGCGGGGTGATCCGCGTGGGGCCGGGGGCGGCGGGGGCGGCGGGATTTTCGCGCGAAGCTCCGAAGAGGCCCGGTGCGTGCGCTCTCCGACTCCGGCGCAATGGCTATGACGACCGATTCATCCGGCAGCGGCGCCGCCGACCTACCTGCACAGCTCGCGTACGGCGCACTCTTGGGGCTCTCTGCCGACGGCACCCACCGAGTAGGAAGGGCAACTGGTCCAGTGCAGGCATGAGAGCCGCTCCATCTCGGGCGCCGATGAACGCGACGCCCTGTTACGCGGTACCCGTGTTCGGCCAGGATCCGTAGCCAGCCCTGGATCGAGTACATCCATCGCACAACGGGGACGCGGCCGGTGGCCGGGGTGTAGACGATCATCTGGCGGCGGCCTTCGGGGGTGCCGGGGGCTCGGGTCATGCAGGAGAAGACGAGCCGCCCGCTGGGCTTGAGGCGTTGGCGGAGGGCGGGCAGGAGTTGGTGGGGGTCGGCGAACCAGAGTCCACCGAACACGGAGAACGCGGCATCCAACCGCGGTAGGTGGGGAGTGATGCGGATGGCGTCCCCGAGCCACCACTCCAGCCGTTCGTGCGTGGCGTACTGAGTGACGGCCTGGTGGAGGCGCACGGGCGAGACGTCGTTACCGATCCCGCGAGCAACCCCGTGCCGGGCGATGTGGGCGAGGTGGCTGCCGCTGCCGCACCCCAGTTCCGCGACGGTCGCGCCCGCCAGGGGTCCTAGGAGTTCGACGCCGGGCCCGGGGGCGTCGCGAAAGTGCCAGTACAGGACTGGTTCTTGACCGGTGCGGGTGGTGGCGAGAGTGTCCCAGGCTTTGCGGTTGAACGCGGCGTCATGCTCGGTGACGGTGCTGGGCATGCGTGCGGCTCCCGGGGAGTCAGGTGAAGGTGCCGGCGGGGTCGGTGATGACGGGCAGGTGGTTGAGCTCCTCGGCTCGGCGGTCTGGTCGTAGAGGCTGGTGCAACCGATGAGGTCTGCCTCGGGAGAGAGCAAAGCCCAGACAGAGGTATGGCCGTTCCCGGCCTGCGCGGCGATCTGTGCGGCCCGATCCTCTTCGAGGAGGTCCGCACCTCCGGCCTTGCCCGTGCGCACCATCCAGGCGGCGCGGGCGCGGATCAGCTCGGCGTAGGCGGCGCGGTCGTGGGCGGTGGCGGGGCGCATCACGTACACGTCGTTGAGGCTCTCAGTTGTGGGCGGCGCGGTGGGCGAGGTCAGCGGCGACGACGTCGGCGAGGCGGTCGTCTGTGGTGCGGATGTCGCCTGCTTCGATGCGCGTCAGGGCTTGGGTGAGGGCGTCGGCGTCTACGAGCTTGGCGTCGATGAGGGGAGATCCCTGGTCGAGTAGGCGTCGCACCTGTGCGGGCAGGGTGGCCAGGAGCGGGGCGGCCACTCGCCGAAGCGGATCATGTCCGGATCGGCGAAGGGGTGCAGGGGCCAGATCCCGGCCTCAAGCAGCAGCGGCGCGGCCGATGCCATCGCGAGCAGGGTCATTTCGTTGACGACGGCGGGAGGACAGGTGCCCCCATCCACGTCCATGAGAGCCTCGCGGGCGACAGGGCC
>NZ_JBICXP010000010.1:0-266491 GCF_043200355.1 Streptomyces sp. NPDC048436 | reverse complement strand
AACGCCCGGTTACATTCCGAACCCGGAAGCTAAGCCTCACAGCGCCGATGGTACTGCAGGGGGGACCCTGTGGGAGAGTAGGACGCCGCCGAACTTATTTTATAGCCGTGGTCCCTGGACTTAATTGTCCAGGGGCCACGGCTTTTTTGTGTTTCTGGCTTTCGCTTACCCCTCTGCACCGCCGGCTGACAACTGAGGGTAAGGTCAGGGGGCATCATCGGCTCGTTTCCCACAGGAGGCCCCCGGGTGGAGGTCCAGGAGACACGTGTCCAGACGGACCGAGTCCTCACCATCCCGAACATCCTCAGCATGGCGCGCCTCGTCGGCGTACCCCTCTTCCTGTGGTTGATCCTCAGGCCCGAGTTCGGCGGGCCCAAGAGTGACCATTGGGCGCTGCTGGTGCTGATGCTGAGCGGTATCAGCGACTATCTCGACGGCAAGCTGGCCCGTCGCTGGAACCAGATCAGCAAGCTTGGGCGGCTGCTCGATCCTGCGGCTGACCGGCTCTATATTCTGTCGACCTTGGTCGGGCTCACCTGGCGGGAGATTCTTCCGCTCTGGCTGACCGCGGCGCTGCTCCTGCGCGAGATGGTTCTGCTGGTGATGGTCGGCATCCTCAGGCGTCACGGCTATCCGCCGCCTCAGGTGAACTTCCTCGGCAAGGCCGCCACCTTCAACCTGATGTACGCCTTTCCACTACTGCTGCTCAGTGACGGAAGTGGCTGGATCAACACTCTCGCTGCTATTTTCGGATGGGCGTTCGCAGGATGGGGTACAACGCTGTACTGGTGGGCAGGGATCCTCTACGTGGTTCAGGTCCGCCGACTTGTCCGTGCGAACGCCACGGCCGATTGAGCTTGCCGATTCGACAGCTGTAGAGCTTGCAGGCCCGTAAGCGACACATACGGGCCTGGCCCGGCGGGCCAAGTCGGCCAGATCGTCGTCTATTGAGGAGGACGCTTCCGACATGAAGGCCGTCGTAATGGCTGGAGGCGAAGGCACACGCCTTCGCCCGATGACCTCCAGCATGCCCAAGCCGCTCCTGCCTGTGGCCAACAGGCCCATCATGGAGCATGTGCTGCGGCTGCTCAAGAGGCATGGGCTCACCGAGACCGTGGTAACCGTCCAGTTCTTGGCTTCCCTCGTCAAGAACTACTTCGGTGATGGTGAAGAGCTCGGAATGGAGCTCACCTATGCCAACGAGGAAAAGCCACTCGGTACTGCCGGGAGTGTGAAGAACGCAGAAGAGGCATTGAAAGATGATGCCTTCCTTGTGATCTCCGGTGATGCTCTGACCGACTTCGATCTCACCGAGCTGATCAACTTCCACAAGGAGAAGGGTGCGCTCGTCACCGTCTGTCTGACGCGCGTTCCCAATCCGCTGGAATTCGGTATCACCATCGTGGACGAAGAAGGAAAGGTCGAACGCTTCCTGGAGAAGCCGACCTGGGGGCAGGTCTTCTCCGACACGGTGAACACGGGCATCTACGTCATGGAGCCCGAGGTCTTCGACTACGTCGACGCCGATGTGTCGGTGGACTGGTCCGGTGACGTCTTCCCTCAGCTCATGAAGGAAGGCAAGCCCGTCTACGGCTACATCGCCGAGGGCTACTGGGAGGACGTCGGCACGCACGAGAGCTACGTCAAGGCGCAGGCCGACGTGCTGGAGCGCAAGGTCGACGTCGAGCTCGACGGCTTCGAGATCTCGCCCGGTGTGTGGGTTGCCGAAGGCGCCGAGGTGCACCCTGACGCCGTCCTGCGCGGGCCGCTGTACATCGGGGACTACGCGAAGGTCGAGGCCGGCGCCGAGATCCGCGAGCACACCGTCATCGGCTCGAATGTCGTGGTCAAGACCGGTGCCTTCCTGCACAAGGCCGTCGTGCACGACAACGTTTACATCGGGCAGCACAGCAACCTGCGCGGCTGCGTCATCGGCAAGAACACCGACATCATGCGGGCCTCCCGTATCGAGGACGGTGCCGTCATCGGCGACGAGTGCCTCGTCGGTGAAGAATCGATCATCCAGGGCAATGTGCGGGTCTACCCGTTCAAGACGATCGAGGCCGGCGCCTTCGTCAACACGTCCGTCATCTGGGAGTCCCGGGGCCAGGCCCATCTCTTCGGGGCGCGCGGGGTCTCCGGCATCCTGAATGTGGAGATCACGCCCGAGCTCGCGGTGCGGCTCGCGGGGGCGTATGCGACGACCCTCAAGAAGGGTTCGACCGTCACCACCGCCCGTGACCACTCCAGAGGCGCGCGGGCGCTGAAGCGCGCGGTGATCTCGGCGTTGCAGGCCAGCGCCATCGACGTACGCGATCTGGAGAATGTGCCGCTGCCGGTGGCGCGGCAGCAGACGGCTCGGGGCAGCGCCGGCGGGATCATGATCCGGACGACGCCGGGTGTGCCCGACTCCGTGGACATCATGTTCTTCGACGGGAGCGGGGCCGATCTGTCGCAGGGGAGTCAGCGGAAGCTGGACCGGGTGTACGCGCGTCAGGAGTACCGGCGTGCTTTCCCCGGGGAGATCGGGGATCTCCACTTCCCGTCCAGCGTCTTCGACTCGTACACCGGTTCGCTGCTGCGCAACATCGACACCACCGGTGTGGCCGAGTCCGATCTGAAGGTCGTCGTCGATGCCTCCAACGGCAGTGCGGGCCTTGTGCTGCCGAGTCTGCTCGGGCGGCTCGGGGTCGACGCGCTGACCGTCAATCCGGGTCTCGACGAGTCCCGGCCGACGGAGACGTACGAGACTCGCAGGTCGGGGCTTGTGCGGCTCGGTGAGATCGTGGCGTCGTCGCGTGCCGACTTCGGTGTGCGGTTCGACCCGGTGGGTGAGCGGCTGTCGCTCGTCGACGAGAAGGGGCGGATTGTCGAGGACGACCGGGCGCTGCTCGTCATGCTCGACCTCGTCGCCGCGGAGCGCCGCAGCGGTCGGGTCGCGCTGCCGGTCACGACGACGCGCATCGGCGAACAGGTGGCCGCTTACCACGGGACGCAGGTCGACTGGACGACCACGTCGCCGGACGATCTGACGCGGGTGGGCCGCGACGAGTCGACCATCTTCGGTGGCGACGGCCGCGGTGGCTTCATCATCCCGGAGTTCAGCAGCGTCTTCGACGGTACGGCCGCATTCGTGCGGCTCATCGGCCTGGTGGCGCGGACGCAGCTCACGCTGAGCCAGATCGACGCACGCATCCCGCGCGCCCATGTGCAGCGGCGTGACCTCGCGACGCCGTGGGCGGTCAAGGGGCTTGTGATGCGCAGCGTGGTGGAGGCGGCGGGCGACCGGTCGGTGGACACGACCGATGGCGTGCGGGTCGTGGAGGCCGACGGGCGCTGGGTGTTGGTGCTGCCGGACCCGGCGGAGGCCGTCACTCATCTGTGGGCCGAGGGTCCCGACGACGCGTCCGCTCAGGCGTTGCTCGACGAGTGGTCCGCCGTGGTGGACGGCGCCGGCCGCTGACCGGTCGCAGGAGCCGGACGGCACCCGTGAGGGGTGCTGTCCGGCACGCCGGTGGGGCCATTCGGAGGTAGTGGCCGCGACGTGCGACGATGTGCGGCATGCCGCAGCAGCCCCCCGTTCGGAGCACCCCCTCGCGCCCCCCGCGCCCGGACGCCTCCATGTCGCTGCTGACCACCGTCATGGACCACAGCCTGGACGAGGGCTACGCGGAAGCAGCGGCGCGCAAGCAGGCGCAGGGTGACGGCGGTGTCCCTCGCCCGCTGCGGGCGAAGCTGGGGCTTGCCCTCGGACTGGTGCTCGCGGCCCTGGTGGTGACGGTGGGTGCCGCGCAGGCGCGGATAGCCGCTCCGGTTGTGGCCAAGGAGCGCGGGGAACTCATCGACCGGATCGACTCGGCGACCACGGATGCGGACGAGCTCGAGAAGGATGTCGAAGCGCTCCGCGACGACGTGGGTGAACGCCAGCGTGCGGCGCTGAAGAAGTACGGGGGAAGCAAAGGCGAGTTGGTGGCTCTGCTCTCGGGTGCCACCGAGGTCCACGGCAACGGCGTAAAGCTGGTGGTGGACGACGCCAAGGAGGCCGACCAGGGCGGGGGCGGGCCGCGGGAGAGCGCCGGCTTCTCCGACACGGGGCGGGTCCGCGACCGTGACATGCAACGGGTCGTCAACGGCCTGTGGCAGTCGGGCGCGGAGGCGATCGCCATCAACGGCCAGCGGCTGACCGCGCTGTCGGCGATCCGGGCCGCCGGTGACGCGATACTGGTCGACAACAAGCCGCTGGTACCGCCCTATACGGTGCTTGCCGTGGGGGACGGGCAGCGCTTGAGCACGAGATTCCAGAACAGTCGCGACGGTCAGTATCTGCATGCTCTGCAGGAGAACTTCGGCGTCAGGACCAGCATTTCCGCTCAGGGAGATGTCCGGCTGCCGGCAGCACCGAGTGTGACCGTACGAACAGCAGAGCCGAAGGCAGGAAAGGGCACAAAGTGATCGCCGTACTGGGCCTCGTCGTGGGAGTCGTGGCCGGATTGTTGGTCCGGCCGGAGGTTCCGGCGGTGGTCGAGCCGTACCTTCCGATCGCCGTGGTGGCTGCACTCGACGCGGTGTTCGGAGGCCTGCGGGCGATGCTCGACGGGATCTTCGACGACAAGGTCTTCGTGGTGTCGTTCCTCTCGAACGTGGTGGTGGCCGCCCTGATCGTGTTCCTGGGCGACAAGTTGGGCGTGGGCGCCCAGCTGTCCACCGGCGTCGTCGTGGTGCTCGGCATCCGGATCTTCTCGAACGCCGCCGCCATCCGCCGACACATCTTCCGGGCGTGACGCGGATGGGTATGGAAGAGACGCCCGGAAGCGAGAACCGGCGCAAGGAGCTTCCCGCCGAGGTGCCCCGCGCGCCCGCCGAGCCCGTGCACAACGCGCCCGCTGAGCCCGTGGACAAGGCGCCCGAGGAGCCTGTCGAGGGCTCTTCGCCTGAGCCGGAGGAGAAGCCGCAGCTCAGCGGCCGTCGGCGGTTGGCGGAGGGGCTGTGGCCGCCGCGCGTCACGCGCCCCCAACTGATCGTCGCCCTGCTGCTGTTCGTGCTGGGCCTGGGCCTGGCCATCCAGGTGCGCTCCAACAACGACAGCAGTGCGCTTCGAGGAGCACGTCAGGAAGATCTCGTACGCATCCTCGATGAACTGGATGACCGTACACAGCGTCTGGAAGATGAGAAGCAGCGTCTCGAGGACCAGCGCACCGGGTTGGAGAACAGCTCGGACCAGGCCGAGGAGGCCCGCAAGCAGACTGTCGAGAAGGAACGTCAACTCGGCATTCTGGCGGGCACCGTGGCGGCGCAGGGTCCTGGTATCACGCTGACCATCGACGACAAGAGGGGAGCGGTCGAGGCGGACATGCTGCTCGACGCCATTCAAGAGCTGCGCGCCGCGGGGGCCGAGGCCATCCAGATCAATGACGTACGCGTAGTAGCCAACACCTATCTGTCGGCTACGGACGGTGGTGGCATCCGGGTGGACGGCCGCACGGTCGGCAAGCCCTACCGTTTCAAGGTGATCGGCAAGCCGCAGGACCTGGAGCCGGCGCTGAACATCCCAGGTGGCGTGGTGCAGACTCTGGAGAAGGAGCAGGCCACCGTCACCGTGACGCGAGTGGAGAAGATCGTGGTGGACGCCTTGCGACCGGCGAAGCGGCCTGACTACGCTCGGTCGTCGTCCCAGTGAGGCGGGGGTGCATGGGGGCCGCCGGTCGAGGGCATGAGGTTGCGGGGGGTCGGCGCACCGTAAGCGTGGTGCGTGGTGGAAACTGTTTGGCGGGTGCGGACGTTGTGAGGATGTCTGCACTGCCGATGTACGCCGGTGAGTGCAATCAGGGTTCGTCCTGCCCCACGGGCGGGTCTGTTTCGGTCAAGGGGAATCGCCCGTGAAGTTGTTTGCGAAGTTGTTCGGCAAGAGCGCACGTGAGGACAGCGGCAACCCCGCCACTGCCCGGCACCGTGCCCCGCGCCATGGAGATGCTGAGGGACAGGGCGAGGACCGCCCGATGTTCCGTGACCAGGTCGGTGGGCCAGGCGGTGACATTTCGGGCGCTCAGGGCGCGTCGTCTGTTGACCCTGCCGGTCCGGGCCGCATAGGTTTCGGAGAACCGTCAACCTCAAGTACGGGTGGAGGGTTTACCCCCGGTCCGTACGCATCGAATGCCCCCGCGGGGCAGCCGCGGCAGGAGGATCCGTCCATGGCCCTGGTGTGTACGAGGTGCGGGAACCGCAATGCCGAGGCGAGCCGGTTCTGCTCCAACTGCGGCGCGCCGCTGCGGGCCGGGGCCGCGCCGGAGCGCCCGTCCGAGACGACCTCCACCATCTCCATCTCGGGTCTGGAGGCCTACGACGCGGAGGTGACGGGGCAGACCGCCTCGCCCGCCCTCTCGCCGGAGGCCCAGGCCGCCGTTGACGCACTGCCGCTCGGCTCCGCGCTCCTCGTGGTGCGCCGCGGGCCGAACTCGGGCAGCCGCTTCCTCCTGGACGGCGAGCTGACCACGGCGGGGCGCCACCCGCAGAGCGACATCTTCCTGGACGACGTGACCGTCTCGCGCCGCCACGTGGAGTTCCGTCGCCTCGGGGACGGTTCCTTCACCGTCGCCGACGTGGGCAGCCTCAACGGCACGTACGTCAATCGCGAGCGCATCGACTCGGTCGCGCTGTCGAACGGCGACGAGGTGCAGATCGGTAAGTACCGCCTGGTCTTCTACGCGAGCCAGCGGGCCATCTGACCCTCCCCGGACTTTGTCCGGGGGGACACCCCCAGGGAAGGTCCATGCTTCACACACCGAGGGGCGGTGCCGGGAACGGCACCGCCGCCGAGGACCATCGGCTGATGAGCATCGGCGCCGTACTGAACGCGCTGCGTGACGAATTCCCCGAGGTCACGATCTCCAAGATCCGTTTCCTGGAGTCGGAGGGGCTCATCGAGCCCGAACGCACCCCGTCCGGCTACCGCAAGTTCAGCCGGCAGGACGTCGAGCGGCTCGGTCACGTCCTGCGGATGCAGCGGGACCACTATCTGCCGCTCAAGGTGATCCGGGAGCACCTTGAGGCCCTGGAGCGCGGAGAAGGGGCTCCAGTGGCTCCCCTGGGGCAGCCGCGCGAGCCCGGTGACGCCTGGGGCGTCGGTGACACCGAAGAGCCCACCGCGGCCCGCGTGGGCCATGCCGAGCTGCTCGCCGCTGCCGAGATCGACGCGGAGCAGCTCGCCGAGTGGGAGACGTACGGGCTCATCGCGCCCCTGCCGGACGGCGGTTATGACGCGGAGGCCGTGACGGTCGCCGCGCTTGTCGTCGAACTCGGACGCTTCGGGATCGAACCTCGGCATCTGCGCGTCCTGAAGTCGGCGGCCGAACGTGAGGCCGGTCTGGTCGACCAGGTCGTGGCGCCGTTGCGCAGGCACCGCAATCCGCAGACCAGAGCGCATGCGGAAGCCCGTACGAAGGAGCTCGCGGGGCTGACCGGAAAGCTGCACTCTGCACTGGTACAGACGGCGCTCGGGGTGAGGTTGCCTTGACTCAGGGGGTGCCCGACTACCCAAACCTGCCGGGCACGTCCTAGGGTTGCTGTGTGAACGAGCTCGACGTCGTAGGTGTCCGGGTGGAAATGCCCTCCAACCAACCGATCGTGCTCCTGCGTGAAGTGGGAGGTGATCGGTACCTCCCCATCTGGATCGGACCAGGGGAGGCGACCGCGATCGCCTTCGCACAGCAGGGGATGGCGCCCGCACGGCCGCTGACCCACGACCTGTTCAAGGACGTGCTGGAGGCGGTGGGTCAGGAGCTCACCGAGGTGCGCATCACGGACCTCCGGGAAGGGGTCTTCTACGCGGAGCTGGTCTTCGCCAGTGGAGTCGAGGTGAGCGCGCGGCCTTCCGATGCCATAGCGCTGGCGCTGCGCACCGGGACGCCGATCTACGGCAGTGACGGTGTCCTGGACGACGCGGGCATCGCCATCCCGGACGAGCAGGAGGACGAGGTGGAGAAGTTCCGCGAGTTCCTCGACCAGATCTCGCCCGAGGACTTCGGTACCAACAGCCAGTAACGCGTCGCTCACGGAGAGTCCCGGCGGGCCATTCGGCTAGCTGTTCCCGGCGACGCGGTACGGCAAACCACTCTCAGGGTGATTATCACTCGGCGTGCCGAGTGTGGCGATCGTTGACGAGCCCCTGGTGACTGCCTACCGTCGTGCAGGCAGGTCAAGGACGGAGGTCGGCGTGAGAAGCAGCGGCGACGGTACGGCGGTGGGCGGTCCATATCCGCTTCAGAGCAGCGCGGCCGGTCACTCTCCGAAGAGGCCGGTGGCGGTGCAGGGGAGCGTTCAGGGGAGCGGGGACGCCACGTCCGGACAGTCCGAACAGGAACAGATCGGTTACCGGGGCCCCACCGCGTGTGCGGCCGCCGGCATCACCTATCGACAGCTCGACTACTGGGCCCGTACGGGACTGGTCGAGCCCAGTGTGCGGTCCGCGGGCGGGTCGGGCACCCAGCGGCTCTACAGCTTCCGGGACGTCGTCGTCCTGAAGATCGTGAAGCGTTTCCTCGACACCGGTGTGTCCCTGCAGAACATCCGGACCACGGTCCAGCATCTGCGTGGCCGCGGGTTCCAGGATCTGGAGCGGATGACGCTCATGAGCGACGGTGCGACCGTCTACGAGTGCACGTCGCCGGACGAGGTCCACGATCTGCTCCAGGGCGGTCAGGGGATCTTCGGGATCGCCGTGGGTGTCGTGTGGCGGGATGTGGAAGGTGCGCTCTCGCAGCTGCACGGGGAGCGGATCGACACCGGCGAGACGCTGGTGCGGCAGAACCCCGCCGATGAGCTCGCGCGGCGGCGCAACCGGGCCGTGTGAGGCGAGCCGGCCGCTCGTCGCGGGGTGCTGGGGCGGGCGCGAGGGGGCGTTGTCAGTGGCGTAGGGCAGCATCAGAGGTGTGAGAACCGCGCCGACGATTCTGCATCTCGACATGGATGCCTTCTACGCGTCTGCAGAGCAGGCCGCGAAGCCGAGTCTGCGCGGAAAAGCCGTGGTGGTGGGCGGTCTCGGGCCGCGGGGTGTGGTGGCGACGGCTTCGTACGAAGCGCGGAAGTTCGGTGTGCACTCGGCGATGCCCATGGGGCAGGCGCGGCGCCTGGCACCCAATGCCGCGTATCTGGTGCCGCGTTTCGGGCTCTACCGAGAGGTCAGCGAGCAGGTGATGACGCTGCTTCGGCGGTTGTCGCCGCTGGTGGAACCGCTCAGCCTGGATGAGGCCTTCGTCGACCTGGAGGCGGGCGGCGTGGCCGACGACAGGGCGTCGGCGCTGGCGGTGGGGGAGCGGCTCCGCGCGGACATCAAGGCGGTGACGGGGCTTACGGGGTCGGTCGGGCTCGCCGCGTCCAAGATGCTGGCGAAGATCGCTTCGGAGGAGGCCAAGCCCGATGGGCTGCGGCTGATAGAGCCGGGGACCGAGCGGGACCTGCTCGCGCCGATGTCGGTGCGGACGCTGCCCGGTGTCGGGCCGGCCACCGGGGACCATCTGCGGCGGGGCGGGATTCTGACCGTGGGGGAGATCGCGGGGGCGGGCGAGGACGAGCTCGTACGGCTCCTGGGGAAGTCGCACGGGAGTGCGCTTTACGCGATGGCGCTGGCGCGGGACGAGCGGCCCGTGGTGGCCGAGCGGGACACCAAGTCGGTCAGCGTCGAGGACACATACGACGTGGACATCCATGACCGGGTGCGGGTCAGGGGCGAGGTGGCGCGGCTTGCCGACCGGTGTGTGGAGCGGTTGCGGGCGGCGGGGCACTCGGGGCGGACCATTGTCCTGAAGGTGCGGCGGTTTGACTTCTCGACGCTGACACGGTCCGAGACGCTGCGTGGGCCCACGGACGACCCCGGAGTGGTGCGGGAGGCCGCCGCGCGGCTCCTGGAGTCCGTGGACACCACGGGAGGCGTGCGGCTCCTCGGGGTGGGTGTCACGGGGCTCGCCGACTACACGCAGGAGGATCTCTTCGCCCAGGCGCAGGCTGAGGCCGAGGCCGTGGAGGCTCAGGAGGCGCGGGAGGCGGAAGACCAGGGGGAGGAGCGGGGCGGGGAGGCGCCGGGGGAGAGCGTGGGCGGGGCCGTGGAGGTGCCGGTCACGCCGGTTGTGCCTGCCGTGCCGGTCGTGCCCGCGGAGCGGCGGTGGGCCGCCGGGCACGATGTGCGGCATGCCGAGTACGGGCACGGGTGGGTGCAGGGCAGTGGCCTGGGGCGCGTGACGGTGCGCTTCGAGACGCCGGTGTCGGCGCCGGGGCGGGTGCGGACCTTCCGGACGGATGACCCGGCGCTCGAGCCCGCGGAGCCGTTGCCCTTGGTGGCGCCCTCTGAGGAGGGCCTGGAGGCCCCGGAGGCCTTGGAGGCGCAGTGAGGACTGTGGCCGTCGGGTTCCGGCCTCTGCGGGGTCAGTGGGGCGGCTGGGGCGGCCGGTGCGGGATCAGGGGTCTTCCTGGCCCGCTATGTGGCCGAAGTCCTTGTCCGGCGGGGGCGTGGCCGGGGGAGGTGTGGTGTCCAGGCCGTAGTGGTGGTAGAGCTGCAGTTCCTGTTCGGGGGAGAGGTGGCGGCCCACGCCGAAGTCGGGGGCGTCCTTGATCAGGGAGCGCTCGAAGGGGATGCGCAGGGTGCCTTCGCTGGTGAGTTCGCTGGGTTCCAGGGGGACGAACGCGTCCCGGCTGAACAGGCCCGTGCGTATGGCCGCCCACTCAGGAGCGCCGGTCGCGTCGTCGAGATAGACCTCGTCGATCGTGCCGATCCTGGCCCCGTTCCGGTCGAAAGCCTTGCGGCCGATCAGGTTGCGCGGATCGATGTCGGTCTGCACGGTCCCTCCAACTGGTCGAGGCTTGTCGAAGTGGTGCGTAACTCGGTGCGTAACTCATCCTTGTTCGTTCGTAATCACTACGAAAGAGCACTTCGGGGCAGGCGGCCACTCGAGGGATCGGCCTTGTCCTCGCTGGTAGGCTGGCGCATGGCTGCTGACCCCGTGCGGGAGAGCTCTCCGGTGGTGATACCGGAGGCGCCGAAGGAGCAACTCCTCCCCGGAATCTCTCAGGCCCCTGTACCGCACGGACGAGGTCACTCTGGAAAGCAGGGCGGGCGACGGGCCGGCACGGCCGAAACCTTCCCTCACCGACGGTGAAAGCCGGGACGGCGCCTCTCGCGGGGCCTGGCCCCGGTGAAGCTCTCAGGTTGAGATGACAGAGGGGGAGGCCGTCCGGGTACCCGCGCCGTGGTGCCCCTCGCAGGTCGCGTCAGACCAGGAGGCCTCCGCAATGACCGCCACCAATCGCATCCCGCTCTCCCAGCTTGAACAGGGCATCCCCTTCGAGCAGCGGCACATCGGTCCCGATGGGGAAGCACGGGCCAAGATGCTCGCGCAGGTCGGTTACGGCTCGCTCGACGAGCTGACCGCCGCCGCAGTACCGGATGTGATCAAGAACGCCGAGGCGCTGAACCTGCCCGGAGCGCGTACCGAAGCCGAGGTGCTGGCCGAGCTGCGCTCCCTCGCGGACCGTAACCAGGTTCTCGATTCCATGATCGGGCTCGGTTACTACGGGACCTTCACTCCGCCGGTGATCCTGCGGAACGTCATGGAGAACCCCGCTTGGTACACCGCCTACACCCCGTACCAGCCCGAGATCTCCCAGGGTCGTCTCGAGGCGCTGCTCAACTTCCAGACCGTCGTCGCCGAGCTGACCGGACTGCCCACCTCCGGTGCCTCGCTGCTCGACGAGGGGACCGCCGCCGCCGAGGCCATGGCGCTCTCGCGGCGCATGGGCAAGGTCAAGAACGGCGTCTTCCTCGTCGACGCCGACGCCCTGCCGCAGACCATCGCCGTCATCCAGACCCGTGCCGAGCCGACCGGTGTCGAGGTCGTCGTCGCCGATCTGAGCGAGGGCATCCCGGCGGACATCGCCGAGCGCGGTGTCGTCGGCGTACTGATCCAGTACCCCGGTGCCTCCGGTGCCGTACGCGACATCAAGCCGCTCATCGAGCAGGCGCACGAGATCGGTGCCGTCGTCTCCGTCGCCGCCGACCTGCTCGCGCTGACGCTGCTCACCTCGCCCGGTGAGCTCGGCGCCGACATCGCCGTCGGAACGACGCAGCGCTTCGGTGTGCCGATGGGCTTCGGCGGTCCGCACGCCGGATACATGGCGGTACGTGAGAAGTTCGCGCGCAGCCTGCCCGGACGGCTTGTCGGCGTCTCCGTCGACGCCGAGGGGAACAAGGCCTACCGGCTCGCGCTGCAGACCCGTGAGCAGCACATCCGCCGCGAGAAGGCGACCAGCAACATCTGTACGGCCCAGGTGCTGCTCGCCGTCATGGCCGGGATGTACGCGGTCTACCACGGGCCCGAGGGCCTCAAGTCCATCGCGCGGCGTACCCACCGCTACGCGACGCTGCTGGCCGCGGGGCTCACCGCCGGCGGGGTCGAGGTCGTACACGGCGCGTACTTCGACACTCTGACCGTGCGGGTGCCCGGCCGGGCCGAGGAGCTCGTCTCCGCCGCCCGCGAGGGTGGCGTCAACATCCACCAGATCGACGCGGACCAGGTCTCCCTCGCCTGCGACGAGACCACCACGCGCAAGCAACTGACCGCGCTCTGGAGCGCGTTCGGGGTCGCGGCCGACATCGAGAGTCTCGACGCGGAGACCGCGGACAGCCTCCCGGAGGGCCTGCTGCGCGGCGACGAGTACCTGACGCACCCCGTCTTCCACCAGTACCGCTCCGAGACCGCGATGCTGCGCTACCTGCGCAAGCTCGCCGACCGCGACTACGCGCTCGACCGCGGCATGATCCCGCTGGGCTCCTGCACCATGAAGCTCAACGCGACCACCGAGATGGAGCCGGTCACCTGGCCCGAGTTCGGACAGCTGCACCCCTTCGCGCCCGCCCAGCAGGCGCAGGGCTATCTGACGCTCATCCGTGAGCTGGAGGAGCGGCTCGCCGAGGTCACCGGGTACGACAAGGTCTCCCTGCAGCCCAACGCGGGTTCGCAGGGTGAGCTGGCCGGACTTCTCGCCGTACGCGGCTATCACCGGGCCAACGGCGACGACCAGCGCACCGTCTGCCTCATCCCGTCCTCCGCGCACGGCACCAACGCCGCGAGCGCCGTGATGGCCGGCATGAAGGTCGTCGTCGTGAAGACGAGCGACGACGGCGAGATCGACATCGATGACCTGCACGCCAAGATCGAGAAGCACCGCGACGAGCTGTCCGTGCTCATGATCACCTACCCGTCCACGCATGGTGTGTTCGAGGAGCACGTCGCCGACATCTGCGCCGCCGTGCACGACGCCGGCGGTCAGGTGTACGTCGACGGGGCGAACCTCAACGCCCTGGTGGGCCTGGCCCAGCCGGGGAAGTTCGGTGGCGACGTCTCGCACCTGAACCTGCACAAGACGTTCTGCATCCCGCACGGCGGCGGTGGCCCCGGTGTCGGTCCGGTCGGTGTGCGCGAGCACCTCGCGCCGTATCTGCCCAACCACCCGCTGCAGCCCGCCGCGGGCCCCGAGACGGGCGTCGGGCCGATCTCCGCCGCGCCGTGGGGCTCGGCCGGAATCCTGCCGATCTCCTGGGCGTACGTACGCCTCATGGGCGGCGAGGGCCTCAAGCGGGCCACGCAGGTCGCCGTGCTCTCCGCGAACTACATCGCCAAGCGGCTCGAGCCGCACTACCCGGTGCTCTACACCGGCCCCGGCGGGCTCGTCGCCCACGAGTGCATCATCGACCTGCGGCCGCTCAGCAAGGCGACCGGCGTCAGCGTCGACGACATCGCCAAGCGGCTCATCGACTACGGCTTCCACGCGCCGACCATGTCGTTCCCGGTCGCCGGGACGCTGATGATCGAGCCGACGGAGAGCGAGGACCTGGTCGAGATCGACCGGTTCTGCGAGGCGATGATCGCCATACGCGCGGAGATCGAGAAGGTCGGCGGCGGTCAGTGGCCCGCCGAGGACAACCCGCTGCGGAACGCGCCGCACACCGCCTCCGCGCTCGGCGGGGAGTGGGAGCACGCGTACAGCCGCGAGGAGGCCGTCTTCCCGGCCGGTGTCGTCGCCGCGGACAAGTACTGGCCGCCGGTGCGCCGCATCGACCAGGCGTACGGCGACCGGAACCTGGTCTGCTCCTGCCCGCCGCTGGATGCGTACGAGGACTGATACCTGGTCCGGCACATGCGTCGGGGCCGGTCCGGAGATGCTTCTCCGGGTCGGCCCCTTCGTGGTCCGTGCTGCGGTGCCGTCGTCTCAGGCGGCGGTCATGATCGTGTCCGTGCCCAGCGGTCGGTGCGGCGCGATGATCTGGCCGTCCGGCAGCAGCTCACCGGTGTCCTCGAAGAGCAGGACTCCGTTGCACAGCAGGCTCCAGCCCTGTTCCGGGTGGCTCGCCATGAGGAGCGCGGCTTCCCGGTCGGCGGAGTCGGCTGTCGGGCACGGTGGTTGGTGCTGGCACATGGAAGGGTTCTTTCGCTGCGGTGTGATGGCTGTGACGTCTGTCCTGCGGCTCGATGCGGTGTTCATGGCCGCCCCCCGTTCAGTCGGTCCGGTCCCAGTGTTGCCCTACGGACGCCAATCCGCAGGTATTTAGCGGCAGCGCTCCTTACTGCTTAATGACGTATCACCCGCCCGGACGGTTCAGCTCAACTGCACTGTCTCTTCGGGTGGTTCGGGGTGGTCATACCGGGCTAGTCCGTATGGGCACATGACGCACCGTGCCCCGCGGCCTTGACGGCGGCGGGGCACGGGACGTACGGCGAGGTCAGGCGGGTGAGCCGAGCAGGGGCGCCGGGGTCATGCGGTGGGTGAGGACCTCGAGCAGTTCCGAGGCGCGGTGCGGGCGGTGTGCCGCGATGCCGGGGGGCGCGGGCGCCAGGGGCACGAGGATGTCGGACGGCGCGAGCGGCCCGCTCGCGCCGTCCGCCGAGCAGTCGCCGTGCAGCCACAGCGTCAGCATGTAGAGCTCGGGCACGGACAGCAGACGTGGCTGGTAGGGCATCGGCATCGCCTCCGCGTGGCGCAGGGCGCGTTCGGTCGCCGCGATGTACGGGCCCTCGAAGAAGTGCGAGAAGGCCCATCCGTCAGGTGTCAGCATCGTGTCCGCCGCGGCGACGGCCCGTTCCCCGCAGCGGATCAGGAAGCGCCACCCCGCGAGCCGGGTGGGCGAGGTGCCCGACGGGGTGATCCGGTCCAGGACGTGGACGGGCAACGGGAGTTCGGGGCTCGCGGGTCCCTGCGCGGCGCGCAGGGACGGGGTGCGCGCCTCGCGTACGGCGGTGGGTGAACCGAGTGCCGCGAGGACGCTGCGCAGGGCGGGCGCTGGAGCCGGGGGAACTTGCAGCGGCATGATGGGTCGCCTCTCTCACTCGACAGGCACGGTGGGACGAGGATCAGGTGCGGACGGCGCTGTCTGCTCCGGGGTCAGAGGGGCGGGGGCAGGGGACCGCGAGCGCCAACTCTCTTCCTCGTTCGCGGAGTTTATACGACACGTGTTCAGGCGGGGTTTCGTCTAGCCGCATCAGATATTTCCGGCAAGGCGTTATCCGGTCGCCATTTTGTGGGCTTTACCCCTATTCTGGTGGAAGCCCGTGCGTTTGACCTCGGTTCCCAGCCCGGGAGCGGACGGCCGATTCCCATCGGTGTTTTTCACCAGGGGTCGGCCCCGGGATTCCGTGACGCGCCTCATGCCTGGCGAATGTGCCGCGTGAACAACGCGTCGAGTGTACTGGGCCGGAGGCATGTGCGGGGCGTTATCGATCACAAGGCAGGGCATCATCCCCCGAGACACAGCGGCCGGATCATTGGCTGCCCATCCGAGGAGGGGACGCTTCGATGGGGGAGAAGGTCGTAGCGGGAACGTTTGACCTCGCCGAGCGGCGCCGGTACCGGAGCAAGCTCAGGGAGTGTCTGGCGGGGCTGCGGAGACTCCTGGACGAGGAGCGGTTCGACCGGCCCAAGAACCTGATGGGTGTGGAGATCGAGCTGAATCTCGCGGGGCCCGACGGCATGCCGAGAATGATGAATGCGCAAGTTCTCGAACGCATCGCGAGTCGTGACTTCCAGACGGAACTCGGAATGTTCAATCTCGAAGTCAATATCGCTCCGCATCGATTGGGCGGACGCGTTCTCGACCGTCTCGCCGAGGAGTTGCGGACCGGCCTCGCCTATGCCCACCGCAAAGCGAACGAGGTGAACGCGGGCATCGTGATGATCGGAATTCTGCCGACTCTCGCGCACCACGACCTGGTCTCCCAGAACCTCTCCGACGTCGACCGTTATGTGCTGCTGAACGATCAGATCGTGGCCGCGCGCGGCGAGGAGTTCGTCCTGGACATCCAGGGCGTGGAGCGGCTGACCTGCACGTCCTCGTCCATCGCGCCCGAAGCTGCGTGCACATCCGTGCAGTTGCACCTCCAGGTCACGCCGGGCCGGTTCGCCGACGTGTGGAACGCGGCGCAGGCCGTCGCCGCCGCACAGATCGCCGTCGGCGCCAACGCACCCTTCCTGTTCGGGCGCGAGCTGTGGCGGGAGTCGCGGCCCCCGCTCTTTCTGCAGTCCACCGACACGCGCCCGCCTGAACTCCAGGCGCAGGGTGTGCGGCCGCGGACCTGGTTCGGGGAGCGCTGGATCACCGACGCGTACGAGCTCTTCGAGGAGAACCTGCGCTACTTCCCCGCGCTGCTCCCCCTCGTCGACGAGGAGGATCCGCTGGAGGTGCTCGACGACGGACGCGTGCCGCAGCTCGCCGAACTCGTCCTGCACAACGGCACCGTGTACCGCTGGAACCGCCCCGTGTACGGAATCGCCGACGGGGTTCCGCATCTGCGCGTGGAGAACCGCGTGCTGCCCGCCGGGCCCACCATCACCGACGTCATCGCCAACGCCGCCTTCTACTACGGAGTCGTACGCGCCCTCGCCGAGGAACCGCGGCCCATCTGGACCCGGCTGCCCTTCGAGGCCGCGGCGGACAACTTCGACACCGCGTGCCGCGACGGCATCGAAGCCCGGCTGCGGTGGCCGAGGCGCGGCCGGTACGGCGGGCTCGTCGAGGTGCCCGCGGTCGCTCTCGTACGCGACGAGCTGTTGCCGCTGGCCGCGGCCGGGCTCGACGCGTGGGGTGTCGAGCCCGCCGACCGGGATTTCTACCTCGGCGTGATCGAGGAGCGGTGCCGGCGACGGGTGAACGGGGCGTCCTGGCAGGCGGCCACCTACCACCAGGCCCTGGAGACCGGACTCGAACGCGAGGCCGCGCTCGCCGCCACCACCCGGCGCTACGCCGAGCTGATGCACGCGGGGGAGCCGGTGCACACCTGGCCGGTGGGGCTGCCCGAGCCCGCCGTGCTGAGCTGAACTGACAAACGAGGGGCGGGGGCGGGCTCAGCCGTGGCTGCCCGCCTCCATGATGGCCTTGAGGATGACCGCGTGGATCTGTGCCGGGTCGTCGACCTGGTGCCCCGAGCCGCCGGTCGCCTCCGCGATCTGCATGACCTCCTCCTTGTCCGCGTTCGGGCCGACCGCGATGGCGATGAGCGGCACCGGGTGCTTGGGGTCGGAGAGGTCTTCCAGCTGCGAGATGAGGTTGCTGCGAGAGATGGATCCGGGGTCCTGGTTGGCGCCGTCGGTGAGTACGACGAGCGCGTTGAACTTGCCGCTCGCGTAGGTGGACGCGGCTTCCTTGTACGCGGCGAGCGTGGTGTCGTACAGACCGGTGGCGCCGCCCGGGATGGGCGTGAGATCACTGAAGGCCTTTGACACCTTGTCCCGTTGGGTGCCGCCGCCCTCGCGGTCGCCGAGCCGCTCCGTGGGGACGAGCTTGCGGTAGTCGCGCTTGCCGTCCAGGAGGGTGGCGAACTCCCAGAGGCCGATCTCGTCCTCGTCGGTGAAGCCCGCCAGCGCTTGCAGGAGCGAGGACTTGGTGACTTCCATACGGGACTGCTCGCGGCCCGGCACGGGCTCGCTCATGGAGTCCGAGACGTCGACGACCGTGCTGATCCGGGCGCTCTGGACGGTAATCGTCCACATGCCGAGCGTCTCCTGGAGGTCCTTGTCGGAGGGCGGTTCGCTCGCCTCGCCGGCGTACGGCTGGGGGGTGCGGCCGCCCGCCGCCGTGACGAGCTTCTCCGACGGGGAGTCGTCCACGCCGGTCCTGAAGCCGTGCTTCTCCAGGATCGCGTGCCCCGCGTCGTCGCTGAACAGGGTCATGAAGCGCAGGGCGGCCCGGCTCTGGTCGGTGGAGAGCCTGTCCTCCTCGACCAGCGTGTACGGGTAGTCGAGACGCGGCGAGCCGTCCTTCGGATAGAACATGTTCAGGCTGTTCTCCTCTCCCGCCGACGCGTTGTGTTCGAACGCCGCCTGCTCGGAGAGGACAAGTGCCTGGTTGCGCCGTGGGTTGCCCTGCTCGGTGCCGGAGGAGTCGCGGGCCAGGGTGTCTAGGAGCTGGCCGTCGCTGTCGGACGTGCGCGTGGACAGCGCCTTGGCCATCCCGGCGGCCTGCGTGTCCCCGTCCTTGCCGCCCGTCTTCTTGGCCGACGCGCTCAGCTTGGCGAGGGCGAGCAGGCCGGTCGCGCTGCGCGCGGGGTCCGCGGAGCCGAGCCGCAGCTTGTCGCCCTTCGTGGCCGCGGCGGTCAACTCCGGCCAGGCGTACGTCTTCTTGGGCCAGCCAAGGGATTCCGCGGCATGCGGAATCATGGCCATGCCAACCGGCGACGAGGCGATGTTGCCCGCCGCCGACACCTTGGTCTGCTTTCCGCCCAGGCCGACACGCTGCACCCACAGCTCGGAGTCCGGCACCCACACGTCGTAGCCCGGATCGCCCTTGCCCGCGCGCAGTTCGTCGGCGACCTTGTACGAATCGCGGGCGGTGACCCGTACGTCGATGCACGAACCGTCGGACGTGACGTCCTTCTCACGTGCGTCGTCGGCCGCCGCGCGCAGCGCCGGGGTGATGTCGGGGGCGGCGACGACGTCGAGCTTCACCGTGTCGTGGCACGATCCGCCGAAGGAGAGCAGATCGCTGCGGGCGGCGAGCGCGGTGCCCGCGGCGACCGTGAGGACGAGGGCCGTCGCGATGGCCACGGTCCGGCCGCGCCGTCGCGGACCCGGGTCGGGTGCGGCCTTCCCGTACTCATCGGGCAAGCTGTGACGTCCCATGGCGGTGGTGCCCCTCCTTGAGTGATGTAGCAAGGAAAGAGGGGGCGGCATGACCGCAGTCGGCGTCCGTCCCCCTCGGCCTGTCGCGCACGATCTTCGTAACTTCTTTCGAGACCCTAGCGGGACGAGGATGGGGATGAGGCGGGATTACTCAACTGGAGGCGGAGTGCAAGCGGAGCCCGGGTCGTTGGCCGGTTCTTATCGTGCGGAGGGGCCTGCGCGACGAATCCTCCGGGACGAGACGCTGCTCGTCCTGGCGCTTTCGCTGGGTGCGAGCGGTGTGTCCGCGCTGATCAGCTTTGTGGGATCGGTCACCAAGCCGGGCGGTCTCAAGGATCAGGCGGCGACCCTGAACGCGTCGGCCGCGCCCGGGCGGCCATGGCTTGATCTCGCGTGGCAACTGTTCGGGATCTCGACCGCGTTGATTCCGGTGGCGCTGGTCGCGCACTTCCTGGTCAGAGAGGGTGCGGGGCTGCGCACGATCGGCTTCGACCGGAGCCGGCCGTGGCCGGACCTGGGCCGGGGGGCGGCGATCGCCGCGGTGATCGGCAGCACGGGGATCGCCTTCTATCTGGCGGCGCGCGGGCTGGGGTTCAACCTGACGGTGGTGCCGGAGGATCTGCCGGACGTGTGGTGGAAGTACCCGGTGCTTGTGCTGTCCGCGGTGCAGAACTCGGTGCTCGAGGAAGTGATCGTCGTCGGCTATCTGCTGCGCAGGCTGGGGCAGTTGGGGTGGACTCCGATGGCCGCGCTGATCGGGAGTTCGGTGCTGCGCGGCTCGTACCACCTCTATCAGGGCATCGGCGGGTTCATCGGGAACATGGCGATGGGGGTCGTCTTCGTGCTCCTGTACCGCCGGTGGGGGCGGGTCGGGCCGCTGGTGGTGGCCCATGCGCTGCTGGATGTCGGGGCGTTCGTGGGGTACGCGGTGCTGGCGGGCAGGGTGGGGTGGCTGCCTACGCCTTAGGCGGCGGGCGGGGGTGAGGGTTCTGGCGGGACTTCGGGTTCTGCTTCTGTGGGGACGTACGGCTTTTCGTACGTCCCCACAGTGGTGTCAGGCGAACAGCTCGCCCTCGATGACGGTGACCGCGCGGCCGGTCAGCAGGGTGCGGTCGCCGCGCAGTTCCGTGCGGACGAAGCCGCTGCGGGCGGAGGCCTGAAGGCCGGTGAGTTCCGCGCGGCCCAGGCGCTCGGACCAGAAGGGCGCCAGGGCGGTGTGGGCGCTGCCGGTCACCGGGTCCTCGTCGATGCCGACGCGGGGGAAGAAGCCGCGTGAGACGAAGTCGTAGCCGCGGGAGGGGTCTTCCGCGCGTGCGGTGGCGATGATGCCGCGCTCGGAGTGCCGGACGAGGGCTTTGTGGTCCGGGGTGAGGGCGCGCACCGTCTTCTCGTCCGCGAGCTCGACCAGCAGATCGCCGAGGCTCGCCCCCGCGTCGAACACCGCGAGCGGCTCGGCGCCGAGCGCTTCGGCCACGCCGTCGGGGACCGCGGCCGGGGTGAGCGGAGCGGTGGGGAAGTCCATGGTGATGGCGCCGTCGGCCTGCGCGGTCGTCGTGAGGACACCGCTGCGGGTGGCGAACCGTACGGGGCCTTCGACGGCGCCGGTGACTTGCAGGACGTGGGCCGTGGCGAGCGTGGCGTGGCCGCAGAGGTCGACCTCGGTGGCGGGTGTGAACCAGCGCAGCGCCCAGTCGGCTTCGCCGCCCGCGGGGAGGCGGTGGGCGAAGGCGGTCTCGGCGTGGTTGACCTCCGCGGCGACGTTCTGAAGCCAGGTGTCGTCGGGGAAGGCGTCGAGGAGGAGGACGCCCGCGGGATTGCCGGTGAAGGGGCGGTCGGTGAAGGCGTCGACGATACGGATGCGGTGCGAAGTCGGCATGTCGATGACGCTAGCGGGCCACTGGGGGCGCGGGCCAAGGCCAATCGGGGGCGGGTGGACCGGTCTTCTCGTCTGCTCAGCCGCCCGTGGCATCCGCACAACCGCGGTCCCTCCAGCGTTTTGGATTCGGGGGATTGCCAGCCGAACAGTTCCGATATATCGTTGAGGTATCGCGACAGATCAAAGACTGTCCGATAGATCGCCACAGATCGACAGAGATCAACCCAACGAGGAGTGATTGTTATGCGTTCCCACGACTATGAGCACGAGCATGAGCACGGACACGGTCGGCGCGGCCCCGGTCGCGAAGGCCGAGGCGGCTTCGAGGGGCGGCGCGCGGCGTTCGGTCCCTTTGGGCCCGGCTTCGGTGGTCCCGGAGGCCCCGGTGGTCCTTGGGGCGGGCGCGGGGGCCGGGGCGGTCCGCGAGGCAGGGCGAGGCGCGGTGACGTACGCGCGTCGATCCTGGCCCTGCTGAAGGACCGGCCGATGCACGGCTACGAGATGATCCAGGAGATCGCCGGGCGCAGCGGCGGGGCGTGGAAGCCCAGCCCCGGTTCGGTCTACCCGACCCTCCAGCTTCTGGAGGACGAGGGCCTGATCAGCAGCGCGAGCGAGGGCGGCAAGAAGCTCTTCTCGCTCACCGAGGACGGCCGCACCGCGGCCGACGAGGGTCCCGAAGCGCCTTGGGAAGAGGCAGGGCGCGGGGTCGACTGGGAGACGCTGAACGAGATCCGGCAGGCCGGCTTCGGTCTGATGGAGGCGTTCGGCCAGGTCTGGAAGACCGGCAGCAAGGAGCAGCGTGAGAAGGCTCTTACGGTCATCAACGACGCCCGCAAGAAGCTGTACCTGATCCTCGCCGATGAGGGCTGAGGTGGTGGGGGCCGCCGGCCCCCGCCCTCCTGAGGCGCCCCGCACGTCGCAGTGCGGGGCGCCTCTTTGCGTGGAGGTGCGTGGAGCGGCATGGGGCGGCATGGAGCGGTGTGGAGCGGTGTGGAGGTGCGTGAAGGGTGCTTACGCCACCAAGCCCGCCAGTTTGCGCAGTGACTCCGTCAGCGCCGCCGTCGCCGAGTCCTTCAGCTTGCCCGCCATCAGGGACACCGCCGCGCCCGTGAACTCCCCGTCTATGCGGACGTTCGTCGCGTCCCCGTCGGGGGTCAGCGTGTAGCGGGTGCCGACCGTGACGCCCATCGGGCCCTTGCCCTTGATCGCCAGGGTGCGCTCGGCCTCCAGGTCCTCGATCGTCCAGTTGACCTCGGCCGGGAAGCCCATCAGCTTCATGTTCTCCGCGAACGTGCCGCCCACCTCCAGCGTGCTGGGGCCGCCGTTCGGGAAGCTGGTGTGCGTGGAGTTCCACTCGCCGTACGAGGAGAAGTCGGTGAGTTGGGCCCAGACCTTCTCGGCGGGCGCCTCGATCCGTGCTTCCGCGCTGACTTCGGCCATGCGACGACCCCTTTTCGTTGAGCGCTGCGGCGGGGCGCAGCTGCGGTGTCGCGGAACGTAGCCGCAGGGCCCTGAACATTCAATACTGATGAACCGTCAGATGCGTCAGATGGTGTGCGCTGTCGTGGACTCCGCGGCGCGCACCTCCCTGCGCCTTCCGGTGCCAGGTCAGGTACTGTTGCCCTCCCCCGCGACGGACGCGGGGAGAGCGACCCGGGAGGTGAGACCCATTACCGCAGCAGCAGGTCGGGTGCTCCCCTCTCGCGACCGCACGGTTCACCCGGCATACCCGGCATAGGTGACCGAGGGAGCCCCATCGGCATCCCGAAAGGTTCCTCTTCTTCTCATGTCGGTCACACCTTCGCCCTCCGCGGAATCTTCCGCGTCATCGCCCATAGATCCCCTCAGTTCTTCCGCCGTCGTCACCAGGCTGCGCGCCGCCGGCTGCGTCTTCGCCGAGGACGAGGCCGAGTTGCTCCTCTCCGCCGCGCGTGACCCCGCCGAACTTGCCGTCATGGTGGAGCGCCGCGTCATCGGCCATCCGCTCGAACACGTCCTGGGCTGGGCGGAGTTCCGTGGTCTGCGGATCGCCGTGGACGCCGGGGTCTTCGTGCCGCGGCGGCGCACCGAGTTCCTCGTACAGCAGGCCGCCGCCCTCGCCGCCCCCGGAACGGTCGTCGTCGATCTGTGCTGCGGCTCCGGCGCGCTGGGTGCCGCACTCGGCGCCGTCGTCGAGCGGGTCGAACTGCACGCCGCCGACATCGACCCCGCCGCGGTGCGGTGCGCGCGGCGCAACATCGCCGGAGTGGAGGGGCGGGTGTACGAGGGTGACCTCTACGAGCCGCTGCCCGTCGCGCTCCGGGGCCGCGTCGGCATACTGCTGGCCAACGTCCCCTACGTACCCACCGAAGAGGTCGGCCTGCTGCCGCCGGAAGCCCGTATCCACGAGGCGCGAGTCGCGCTCGACGGCGGCGCCGACGGCCTCGACGTCCTGCGTCGCGTCACCGCGGACGCGGCCCGCTGGCTGGCCCCCGGCGGCCGGCTGCTGTTCGAGACGAGTGAGCGGCAGGTGCCGTACGCGCTGGAAGCGGTCACCGACGGCGGGCTCGTGGCGCGGGCGGTGAGCGACGACGAGATGTACGCGACGGTCGTCATCGGGACGCGGCCCGCGTAGGTCCCTCTCGGCGCGTGGCGCGGGGCGTCAGCCGACCTTGCTTATCACTGCCGTGTCGAAGAGGTCGCACGCCCTGGGGAACGGGCCTTCGTCGTGGCAGTGCCAGGCCTCCCAGAACAGGTCGGCGGGCAGCGCGTCGTCAGGTGCGTACACGCGGTACACGTACTCCCTGCCGTCGATGGCCGACAGCGCGACCATCCAGCACTCGCACTCCATACCTGAAAGACGAGTGACCGGTGCGCCGTGGTTGCCTGCCGGGCGCGAATCAAGGCGGCGCGCGCCCCTCGGGGGAGAACGGTCCGATCTCATCCGTAAGGAGGAGAACATACTCATGCGTACCCAACCTATGTCGGACGCGAAGATGCTTCCCGCCGCCGATGACGTCCCCTTTGGGGGCTGATGGGGTGGGAGATGTGCAAAGCCGTACCCCGCGGGGCGCCGATCCCGGCCCGATCCGGACAGAAATCGACTCCCGACTCAGCGCCGAGCTGGCGTCGGTGGTGGCAGGCGCGCGCCGGCGCGCTCTGCGTGACGGAGACCGGCAGATCGACACCGCGCATCTGCTGCACTCCCTCCTGGAGACCGACCCCGACGTACGGGCGGCCATCGACGGCGGGGCGCAGGTGGTGCGGCTCCTCGGCTATCTCGTCCAGCGCAGCATCGGGTACGGCCTGCGGTGGCAGGGGACCGTGGAGGACTCCGGGGCCGTGCCGGTGGTGGACTCCGGCCCCTCCACGCCCTCTGACCACTCCACGCCCTCTGACCACTCCGCTCCCTCCGGCCACTCGGTGAAAGAGGCGGGCTGGTCGCCGTCCGCGATCGCCGCCATGGAGGCGGCCTTCGAGCGGGCCGACCTGCGCGGCGAACCGCGCGCCCTCGGTATCGACCTCCTGGCGGCACTCGTCGCCGACCCGGACTGCCGCGCGGTCGAGGTCCTGGGCCGGGCGGGGGTCGACGCGCAGGCGATACTCCGGCGGATCGGGGAGGATCCGCTGACCGGGAGGACCTCCGCGGATTCCCGCAGTGATCCGTACGCCGATCCCCGCGCCGATCCGTATGCCGATCCCCGCGCCGACCCGTACGCCGGTACGTCCGCCGATTGAGACAGGGTCTATCGGGGGTGACGCTCATGACACGTCCTGTCATGATGTGCCGGTGCAAGCGTCTCAGGGGAATCAGACAAGCCGGGGCAGAGGCGTCGGACTGGGGCTCGCCCTGGGCTCGGCGGTCGCCTTCGGCGGATCAGGCGTCGCGGCCAAGCCGCTGATCGAAGCGGGCCTCGACCCGCTGCATGTCGTATGGCTGCGGGTGGCGGGCGCCGCTCTGGTGATGCTGCCCGTCGCCTGGCGCCACCGCCGACTGCTGCCGCGCAGGCCCGCGCTCCTGCTCGGCTTCGGCCTGCTCGCCGTGGCCGGTGTCCAGGCCTGCTACTTCGCGGCGATCTCCCGCATCCCCGTCGGCGTCGCACTCCTGGTCGAGTACCTCGCCCCGGCGCTCGTCCTCGGCTGGGTACGTTTCGTGCAGCGGCGGCCCGTGACGCGCGCCGCCGCCGTGGGCGTGGTGCTCGCGGTCGGCGGGCTCGCCTGCGTCGTCGAGGTGTGGGCCGGGCTGAGCTTCGACGCCGTGGGCCTGCTGCTCGCGCTGGGCGCCGCGTGCTGCCAGGTCGGTTACTTCGTCCTGTCCGACCAGGGCAGCGACGCCGGGGACGACGCCCCCGATCCGCTCGGCGTCATCGCGTTCGGCCTGCTCATCGGCACTGTCGTACTGACCGCCGTGGCGCGCCCCTGGACCATGGACTGGGCGGTGCTCGCGGGAAGCGCGGACATGGACGGCTCGGCCGTCCCCGCGTGGGCGCTCATCGGCTGGATCGTGCTCATCGCGACGGTCGTCGCGTACGTCACCGGAGTCCTCTCGGTGCGTCGGCTCTCGCCGCAGGTGGCGGGCGTCGTGGCTTGTCTGGAAGCCGTCATAGCGACCGTGCTCGCCTGGGTCCTGCTGGGCGAACACCTCTCCGCGCCGCAGATCATCGGGGGCGTGGTGGTGCTCGCGGGTGCGTTCATCGCGCAGTCGTCCACACCGGTCAAACCCGGGGGCGGGCCCGCCGCGGGCGGGGTGCCACAAGAGCAGTTGTCCAAGACCGGCAGCGCCGCTTAGGGTGCTGATCATGCATTCACGCGCGCTCGTTCTGCCGCCTCCCGCCGCTTAGGCGCGGGCACCCCTTGGATCACACCCGGCCGGTGGCCGGGTGGAACGACGCTGCCCGCAGACGGAGCCAGGGACCTTCTTTCTTTCTGCGGAGAACTCACGTGTCGCATGTGTCGACTGCTGACTCCGGCCTGTCCGTCGGACGAGGCCTCTTCTATCTGATCGTCGCCGGAACGGCCTGGGGCACCGCGGGTGCCGCCGCCGCGCTGGTCTTCAAGGCCAGTGACATGGGCCCGGTCGGTCTGTCCTTCTGGCGTTGCGCGGGCGGTTTCGTACTGCTGTACGCCGTCCGCCTGATGCGCTCGCGCCGCCGGGCCTCGTCTCCGTACGCCACCGTGAGCGTGCCGCCGCGGCGCAGGCTGCCGCGGATCGTGGCGACCGGCGTGACCCTCGCGGTGTTCCAGACCGCCTACTTCGCGTCCGTGGAGTCGACCGGCCTCGCGGTCGGCACGGTGGTCACGATGGGATCCGGGCCCGTGCTCATCGCGCTCGGAGCACGGTTCACCATGCGGGAGCGGCTCGGGCTCGGCGGGGTCGTCGCCGTGGCCGGGGCGCTGGCCGGGCTCGTCGTGCTCGTCCTGGGCGGTGGCGGCGCGAGCGTGCGTCCGCTCGGCGTCGGCTGGGGGCTGCTCTCGGCGGCGGCGTACGCCGCGATGACGCTCCTCACGCGGTGGTGGGGACGGGACCGCGGCGCCGACTCCTCGGACACGACGGTCTGGTCGTTCGCCGTGGTGTCGCTCTGCCTGCTGCCGCTCGCGGCGGTGGAGGGCCTTGTTCCGCACGCCGCCGATCCGGCGCGGATGAGCCTCTATCTGCTGTACATCGTCGTGATCCCGACGGCGGTCGCCTACGCCCTGTACTTCGCGGGCGCCGCCGTCATCCGTTCCGCGACCGTCTCCGTGATCACGCTGCTCGAACCGCTGAGCGCCGCGGTCATCGCGGTCGTGCTGCTCGGCGAGGAACTGACCGTGTCGACCGTGGCCGGCACGCTGCTCATGCTGGCCGCGGTGACAGGCCTCGCGGTCGCGGAGACGCGGGGCGCGGTGGCGGCGCGGCGGGACATGGCGCTGGTGTGAGGGGAGCGGGGCGTCCAGGAGCGGGACAGCAGCGGCCGCACCGACTGCGCCGCCGCTGGACGCTCCGCCGGATGTGCTTCCGCGCCCGCCGTCCAGCACCTGCGGTGCGTCATGGCTGGTCGCGCCGTTCCCCGCGCCCCTTCGGGGCGCATCGCGTCAGAGTTCGATCAGGTAGTCGGGGACTTCGATGCCGGGGGCGAGGTCGGCCGACGGGATGAGCGGGTCGTGGCCCTTGCGCAGCGGGGCGACGCCGGCCCAGTAGGGGAGGCCGAGGTCCTCGGGGTCGTCGTTCGGGCCGCCGGTGCGCATCTTGGCGGAGACCGCGGCGAGGTCGAGGCTGAGCACGGCGGTCGCCGCGAGCTCCTTCGCGTTCGCGGGGCGGGAGTCGGCGGAGCGGCCCGGCACGACGTGGTCGACGAGGGCGTCGAGGGCGGTGCGCTTCTCCTCGGGGTCCGTGACCTGGTGCGCGGTGCCGTGGATCACCACGGAGCGGTAGTTCATCGAGTGGTGGAAGGCCGACCGGGCGAGGACCAGGCCGTCGACGTGGGTGACGGTCAGGCAGACCGCGAGCCCCGGGTCCTTCTCCGGGCGGCCGTCGCCCGCCATCCGCAGCGGCCGGGAACCCGTCGAACCGTGTACGTACAGGCGCTCGCCCACTCGGCCGTACAGCGTAGGCAGGACGACGGGAGCTCCGTCGCGCACGAAACCGAGGTGGCAGACATAGGCCTCGTCGAGTATCGCGTGCACCAACTCCCGGTCGTACGCGGCGCGGTCACGGCCGCGGGTGGGGACGGTGAGATCGGTCGGCGCGTACGAGGCGGTGTCGGTGGCGCTTTCGCCGGTTGCGCTCTCGATGCCGGACTCGGATGCGACGCTCATTGCCTTCTCCATTGCACTAGTGCATAATCAGCTTTGTGCTAGGAGAGTATCGGATCGAAGGCCGGCGCGCAGCTGAGATCGCTGCCAGCGTGGAGCGCGGGGTGGGTGACGGGGGCCTGCAGCCAGGGCAACACCTGCCGCCGATGCGGGAGTTGGCGGAGCGGCTCGGGGTGAATCCCAATACGGTGGCCGCCGCCTACCGCACGCTGCGCGAACGCGGCGTCATCGAGACGGCGGGGCGACGCGGAAGCCGCGTACGGCCCAAGCCCGCGACGACGGCGCGTGAGCTGATCCGCGTGGATGTTCCGGAGGGCGTGCGGGACGTCTCCAAGGGTAATCCGGACCCGGCGCTGCTCCCCGCGCTCGCCGGGGCGTTCGCGGCCGCGGCGGCGGAAGGCGACCGGCATCCGGTCATGTACGGGGAGGCGGCCGTGCACCCCGACATGGCCCGCCACGCGCGCGTGGCCCTGGACGAGGACGGCGTGCCCGATGGTCCGGTAGCCGTCACCTCCGGGTCCCTCGACGCCATCGAGCGCGTGCTCGCCGCCCACCTCAAGCCCGGCGACGCGGTGGCGGTCGAGGACCCCGGCTGGGGCAGTCTCCTTGATCTGATGCCGGTGCTCGGACTGCGTACGGTCCCCGTGGCTCTCGACGACGAGGGGCCGCTGCCCGGCGACGTGGAAGCGGCGCTGAGCGGTGGCGCCCGCGCGCTCATCGTCACCGACCGCGCCCAGAACCCGACGGGCGCGGCGGTCAGCGCTCCACGCGCGCGTGCCTTGCGTAAAGTGCTCGCCGCACACAAGGAGGTGCTGCTCATCGAGGACGACCACGGCCACTGCATCGTCGACCTGCCGTTGCACCCCTTGGCCGGGGTGACCCGCAGCTGGGCCTTCGTCCGCTCGACGGCCAAGGCGTACGGCCCCGACCTGCGCCTGGCGCTGCTCACCGGAGACGCCGTCACCGTCGATCGCGTACAAGGGCGGCAGCGGCTCGGCCCCGGGTGGGTGAGCCATCTGTCGCAGCGGGCCATGGTGCGGCTGTGGAGGGACGAGGCGGTGGACGCGGCCGAGGTCGCGGCGTCCTACGGGAAGCGGCGCGACGCCCTGATCGCGGCGCTCGCCGAGCGGGGCGTCGAGGCACACGGGCGCAGCGGAATGAACGTATGGGTGCCGGTGCCGGACGAGACCGGCGCGGTCGCCAGGCTGCTGCACGCGGGGTGGGCCGTCGCCCCGGGGGCGCGGTTCCGGATGGGCGCGCGGCCCGGGGTGCGGATCACGGTGTCGACGCTCGGGGGCGAGGACATCGAGGCGGTGGCGGACGCGGTCGCTTCGGCCACCGGGCCCGCACCCGCGCGGCGTTACGAGTGAGGGACGAGCGGCCCACTTCCGTGAGCGGTCTGCTTCTGTGAGCGGCCTACTTCTGTGAGCGCTCGCGCGGCCTTGACTGAGTGAGCGCCGCGCCCGCAAGGATGATCACCGCGCCGACCGGAGTCGACCAGCTCAGGGACTCGCCCAGTACGGCGACGCCCGCGGCCGTGGCGATGACCGGGACGAAGTACGTGACCATCTGGGCGGTGGTCGGCCCGACCTCGGAGACAAGGCCGTACTGGATCAGAAAGGCGAGCCCGGTGCCGAGTGCTCCAAGGGCCACGATCGCGAGGAGCGGCACCATGGGGAAGTGCGTGGGGAGGGACGTGAACAGCGGTGTCACCACGGCCAGTTCGACGGTCGCGATCAGCAGTTGACCGGCGGAAAGCGACAGGTTCGAGTGGCCGTGCCGGGCCAGCGTGCGGCGTACGTAGATCCAGCCGATCGGATAGCTCAGCGAGGCGAGCAGCGCCATCGCCGTACCGCCGAAGTCCAGGCCGCTGAAGCCCTGCCAGGCGCCGAGCACCGTAAGGACCCCGAGGAAGCCGATCCCGAGCCCCGCGACCCTGCGCCGCGTCGGGCGGTCCTCGGAGAGCGCTACCAGGGAGAGCGCCATGCCCCACAGAGGTGAGGCCGCGTTGCAGATCCCCGCGAGGGTGGACGGAATCGTCAGCTCCGCGTACGCGAAGAGCGAGAACGGCAGGGCGTTGAGAAACAGCCCGGCGACCGCGAGATGCACCCATGTCAGCGCCCCGCGCGGCAGTCGCTCGCGCTTGACGACGAGCACGGCGGCGACGACCGCAGCGCCGAACACCAGGCGTCCCAGGGCGACTTGGAAGGGTGCGTAGCCCTCCGTGCCGACCTTGATCAGGAGGAAGCTGAAGCCCCAGATCAGCGCGAGGATGCCGAAGCGCAGCTGCCAGCCGAGGGCGCGTCGGCGCTTCGGTGTGGTGGGAGTGGTGGGAGTGGTGGGAGAGGCGGGGGTGATGGGGGTGCCCGGAGGGGTGGTGGTGACGCGCATGTATGTCACCTTGAAGCAGTTGACCTCGTAGAACAAGCGAAATTAAGTGCCCGATATCGCGTAGCATCGCTTACATGTTGAACCTGGAGCGTTCATGTTGAACTTGGAGCGCCTGCGTACGCTCGACGCCCTCGCCCGGCACGGCTCGGTCAGCGGAGCCGCCGCGGGGCTGCACGTCACGACGTCGGCCGTCTCCCAGCAGATGACGAAGCTGGAGCGCGAGGTGGGCCAGCAGCTCCTCGCCAAGAACGGCCGCGGGGTGCGTCTCACCGACGCGGGGCGGCTGCTCGCCGAGCACGCCGCGCGGATCCTCTCGCAGGTGGAGCTGGCCCAGTCCGACCTGGAGGAGCAGCGCGGCAAGGCGGTCGGCGAGCTGCGGATCGCCGCGTTCCCCACCGCGATGCGCGGCCTGCTGCCCGCGACGCTCACCGCGCTGCGGGCCGGGCACCCCGGGTTGCGCGTCCGCTCCCAGGAGCTTGAGCCGCAGCCGGGAGTGGCAGCCGTGGTGCGCGGCGACATCGACATGGCGGTGGTCCTCGACTGGTACAACAAGCCGCTGCCGATGCCCGAAGGCCTGGTCAAGGCGCCCCTCCTGGACGATCCCGCCGATGTCGCGATGCCCGCGGCGCATCCCCTGGCCGACCGCGCCGAAGTGGACCTTGACGAGTTCGTGGACGACGAGTGGATCACCTGGGCCGAGGGGCAGTTCTGCCATGAGTGGCTGATGTTCACGCTGCGCGCCAAGGGCATCGAGCCCCGCATCGCCCACCGCGCGGAGGAGCATCACACCCAGCTCGCGCTGGTGGCCGCGGGCCTCGGGGTGTGCGTGGCCCCCCAGTTGGGGCGCGATCCGATGCCGCCCGGGGTCAGGACCGTTCCGGTGCGGCAGCGGGTGCGGCGCCATGTGTACGTGGTGTGGCGCGCGGACGCGGACCGCCGCCCGTCGATCAGGGCGGCGGTGGAGGCGCTTCAGGGGGCGGGGGCGGGACTGAGCTAGTGGGGGCGGGACTGAGCCAGCGGGGGCAGGGCTGAGTCAGTGGGGCGAGGAGGCTTCAAGAGCCCTGAAGCTCCGCCAGCTTCCGGAAGTCCCAGGACGCGATCGCGTCCGGCGTGAGCCGGATCCACGCGTGCTTTCCGTCGTACGGCATCGAGTCCATCCCGAAGTACTTCCCGGCGAACAGCCGCTCGGGGGCGTCGAGTTCCGGGCAGGGCTCGCCCATGCGCGGTGACTCGGCGACGAAGACCGCCGTTCCGGAAAGTTCCGCGCCCCGCAGCTCTCCGTACTCCTCACCCGCGTCGATCACCACGGCGATCCGCTGATCGCTCCGCAGGTCGGCCCAGCGCTTGCTACGGGTGATCGAGAACAGCCACAGCGAAGTGCCGTCCCAGGTGAACCAGAGCGCGCTGACGTGCGGGGCGCCGTCGCTGGACACGGTCGCGACCCGGCAGGTGCGTTCCGTGGAGAGGAACGCGTCGAGCTCGTCCGGCGACATCATGATCCTGCGGCCCCGGCGCTGTGTGACGGTCATCGGTCCTCCGCGGCATAAGAAAAGGTCGGCGCACCAACGGAACTGACGAACCGTCAGAGCGCCGCGTCAGGAAAGCATGCGGCCTCTTCCGCCATGACGCAATGGCGGCTAACCTCCGCGCATCCCGGGCACGGGGTGCGCGGTGACCCGGCCGGCCCGGGCCTTTTCGACTGGGGGAGCCAATGCCGTCGTACGAACAACTCAGGGAACTCCTCGACCCCGCCACCACCGTGCTGATGACTGTCGAGTGCCAGCAAGGCGTGGTGGGGACGGAGAGCGCGCTGCCCGAACTCGCCGCGGAGGCACGCTCATCGGGCGCACTCGCCAACGTCGCGCGCCTGGTGTCCGCCGCCCACCTGGCCGGGGTCCAGGTGCTGCACGCCGTCGCCGAACGGCGGCCCGACGGGCGCGGCGCCAACCGCAACGCCCGCCTCTTCCGCGCCGCCGGGCGGCTGCCCGTGCAGCAGCTCTCCGGGACCAGGGCCGTGCGGATCGCGCCGCCCATCGAAGTCGCCGAGGAGGACTTCGTCGTACGGAGGCTGCACGGGCTCTCGCCCCTCGCGGGCACCGACGTCGACCCGCTGCTGCGCAACCTGGGATGCCGCACCCTCCTGGTGACCGGCGTCTCGGCGAACGTGGCGATACCGAACGCCGTCTTCGACGCCGTGAACCTGGGCTACACCGCCGTCGTGCCCTCGGACGCCATCGCGGGAGTCCCCTCCGACTACACCCCCGCGATGATCCGCAACACGCTCGCCCTGGTCGCCACCATCACCACCACCAAGGACGTCCTCGGCAGCTGGAAGCGCCTCAGGCCAGTGTGATCGAGTCCCCGTCCACGCTGATCTTGGCGGCGGGCAGCGGTTTCGGTGCGGGCGACTCCTTCACGCTACCGTCGGCGATGTCGAACTTGCTGCCGTGGCAGGGGCAGTTGATGGTGCCTCCCTCGACACTCGTGACCGGGCACTGCTTATGGGTGCAGCGGTTCGAGAAGGCCTTGAACTCGCCCTTCGTCGGCTGGGTGACCACCACCCCCTCCTCCTTGAAGATCTTGCCGCCGCCCACCGGGATCTCAGACGTCTTGGCGAGCGCGGCCCCGGCGGCCCCACCGGGTTCCTCGACGTCATCTGGCTTCTGCGCCCCGGCGGGTGCGGACTTGTCCTTGCCGTCGCCGCCTTCTCCACAGGCGGCGAGCGCGGCGGCCAGGCTGACGACGCCCGCCGCCGTGACGACGGAACGGCGGGAGGGCGCGGGCAGGGATTCCTTGGAAAGGGTCATGCCTGGTGGTACGAGGCGGCGAACCGCTGTGTTCAAACGCTCAAGCACTACTTGCGCGGCCCGCGTTCGGACCGGCATTAACCTGGGGCAATGCTCACCGAAGTCACCGCGGTCCGTTACGCCACGCCCCTGCGGGAGGGCGGATCGCTCCCCGGACTCGTCGAGGCCGCCGACGCCGAGGGGACGTACGCGACGTACGTCATGAAGTTCACCGGTGCCGGACAGGGCCGCAAGACGCTCGTCGCCGAGGTGATCTGCGCGCGCCTCGCACGCGGCCTCGGCCTCAGGGTGCCGGGTCTGGTGGGCATCGGCCTCGACCCCGTGCTCGGCCTGGGCGAGCCCGACCAGCAGGTGCAGGAGCTGCTCAAGTCGAGCGGCGGCCTCAATCTGGGGATGGACTACCTCTCGGGCGCGCTCGGCTTCGACTCGCTCGCCTTCGACGTCGACCCGGCAGAGGCGGGCCGCGTTGTGTGGTTCGACGCGCTCATCAACAACGTGGACCGCTCCTGGCGCAACCCGAACATGCTCGTCGTAGGCGGTGAGCTGTGGCTCATCGACCATGGCGCGAGCATGATCTGGCACCACAACTGGCGCACCGCGCAGACCGCGTCCGCCAAGCCGTACGACGCCTCCGACCATGCCCTGACCCCGTTCGCGCCCGACGTGGCGGCGGCCGCGGCCGAGCTCGCCCCGCTCGTCACGCCCGAGCTGCTCGCCGCGGCCGCGGCCGACGTGCCCGACGCGTGGCTGGCGGACGAGCCCGGCTTCGAGAACCCCGACGCCGTGCGCCGCGCCTATGTGGCGGCCCTGCTGCCGCGCGCCAAGACCATCCATGAACGCATCCAGCTGCCCGAGCCGCAGCGGAAGGGCGCCACCCAGTGACCAAGGAGCCGTCGGCCGAGCGGGACGTCTTCGAGTACGCCCTGGTGCGCGTCGTGCCGCGCGTGGAGCGCGGGGAGCAGTTCAACGCGGGCGTGGTGGTCTACTGCCGGGCCAAGTCCTTCGTGGCCGCCCGCACCCACCTGGACGAGAGCAAGCTGCGGGCCCTGGACCCGCGGGCCGACGTCGGCGGCATCAGGGCCGCGCTCGGCGCCGTCGAGCGGATCTGCGCGGGTGGCGAAGGGGCGGGTCAGGCCGAGCGCGACGATGCCGGGCGGCGCTTTCGGTGGCTGATCGCGCCGCGCTCCACCGTCGTACAGCCCGGGCCGGTGCACACAGGTCTGACGGCGGATCCCGCCGCGGAGGTGGACCGGCTCCTCGACCTCCTGGTGAGGTAAAGAATCACAGCCCCCGGTGTGCCGTTGACACCGGGTGCCAGGGCTTCTAGCGTCTCGTTCAGCTGAAGGTACTAAGCGGTCGCTCACCATCGGGGCGTACCGTAGAGCCGCATCCCAAGGGCGAGGAGAACCAGCATGTCCACCACTGAGCAGCGTGTCGCGGTCGTGACCGGAGCAGCGCGAGGCATCGGCGCGGCGACCGCCGTGCGCCTGGCTGCCGAAGGCCGCGCCGTCGCGGTGATCGACCTCGACGAGGCCGCCTGTAAGGACACGGTCACGCAGATCACCGCTGCCGGTGGCAAGGCGATCGCGGTCGGCTGCGACGTGTCCGACGAGGCGCAGGTCGAGGCCGCCATCGCCCGGATCGCCGACGAGCTCGGCGCGCCCACGATCCTCGTGAACAACGCCGGTGTGCTCCGCGACAACCTCCTCTTCAAGATGAGCGCGAGCGACTGGGACATGGTCATGAACGTGCACCTGCGCGGCGCGTTCCTGATGTCCCGCGCGATCCAGAAGCACATGGTGGACGCCAAGTTCGGCCGGATCGTGAACCTCTCCTCGTCCTCCGCGCTCGGCAACCGCGGCCAGGTGAACTACGCGGCGGCCAAGGCCGGCCTGCAGGGCTTCACCAAGACCCTCGCCAAGGAGCTCGGCAAGTTCGGCGTCACCGCCAACTCCGTCGCCCCCGGCTTCATCGTCACCGAGATGACCAAGGCCACCGCCGACCGCGTCGGCATGGGCTTCGAGGACTTCCAGGCCGCTGCCGCGACCCAGATCCCGGTGCAGCGCGTCGGCCGCCCCGAGGACATCGCCAACGCCATCGCCTTCTTCACCGGCGACGCGGCGGGCTTCGTATCGGGTCAGGTCATGTACGTGGCCGGCGGCCCGCTCAACTAGTCCGGTAACCCGGAGCCCGGAGGGATGCGGAGATGACAGTGCAGGACAGTGGAAAGGCGGCGCTCATCACGGGCGCCAGCCGCGGAATCGGCTACGGCATCGCGGAGGCGCTCGTCGCCCGCGGTGACCGCGTGTGCATCACCGGACGCAACGAGGACGCGCTCAAGGAGGCCGTCGAGAAGCTCGGCTCCGACCGCGTCATCGGCGTCGCGGGCAAGGCCCACGACGAGGCCCACCAGGCGGTCGCCGTCGAGCGCGCCATGGAGGCCTTCGGACGGGTCGACTTCCTGATCAACAACGCCGGTACGAACCCGGTGTTCGGGCCGATGGCGGAGCTCGACCTCAATGTGGCACGCAAGGTCTTCGAGACCAACGTGATCTCGGCGCTCGGTTTCGCCCAGCAGACCTGGAAGGCCTGGCAGAGCGAGAACGGCGGCGCGATCGTCAACATCGCCTCCGTCGCGGGCGTCGCCCCCTCGCCGTTCATCGGCGCGTACGGCATGAGCAAGGCCGCCATGGTCAACCTCACCCTCCAGCTCGCGCACGAGTTCGCGCCGAAGGTGCGGGTCAACTCGATCGCGCCGGCCGTCGTCAAGACCAAGTTCGCGCAGGCGCTGTACGAGGGCCGTGAGGCCGAGGCCGCCGCCGCGTACCCCCTGGGGCGGCTCGGCGTGCCGGAGGACATCGGGGGCGCCGCCGCGTTCCTCACGTCCTCCCAGTCCGACTGGATCACGGGACAGACACTCGTGGTCGATGGCGGCATCTTCCTCAATGCGGGCGTGAGCTGACGAAGCCCGCGCAACCGCGAGGTACACCCCCTAAAAGGGACGTACGCACGCATCAAGTGCCCCGTCGGCGCCACAAGTTGGCCCGGCGGGGCATTGCGATATTGTCTGCCGACCCATGGCATGGCCGATCGAGGAGCGTGCGCGTGTTCAGTGAAGTTCGCCTGGTGGCGGCGGCGGGTCTCCGCGGTCTGGCCGGGCTGCCCCGCCGGGGCCTGCGCCCGGCCGCGGCGCTGGTGTCCGTGTCCCTGGTCGCGGGGTGCGGAGTCCTCTCGTCGGACGAGCCCGACGAGGAGCAGCAGATCACCGTCGGCACGATGAGTGCGCCGAGCACTCTCGATCCCGCCGCGTCCTGGGACAGCTCCTGGGAGCTGTACCGGAATGTCTTCCAGACGCTTCTGAGCTTCCCCAGCGGGGCCGCCGAGCCGGAACCGGACGCGGCTGAGTCCTGCAAGTTCACGGATGCGACGGACATGGTCTTCTCCTGCGAGCTGCGCGAGGGGCTGAAGTTCTCCGACGGCCACGCGCTCGACGCCAAGGCGGTCAAGTACACCTTCGACCGGATGCGGAAGATCGACGTGAAGGGCGGCCCCGCAGGCCTGCTCGGATCACTCAAGACCATCGAGACGCACGGTGACCGAACGGTCACGTTCCGGCTCAAGAAGCCGGACGCCACCTTCCCGTTCGTGCTCTCCACACCGGCCATGTCGATCGTCGACCCCAGCGAGTACCCGGCGGACAAGCTCCGCGAGGGCACCACGATCGCGGGTTCGGGGCCGTACGGCCTGGAGTCGTACACGCCCGGCGAGCGGGCCGAGCTGGTCAAGAACACGAACTACGAGGGCGCGGCCGAGCGCAAGAACGACGCCGTCACGATCCGCTACTTCAAGAAGTCGTCGGCCATGGTCGACGCCCTGAAGAACAAGCAGATCGACGTCACCTTCCGTGGTCTCGCGTCGTCGGACATCGTCGAGATGCAGGGCAAGCACGAGAGCGAGGACATCCAGCTCGTCGAGGGCGCCGGCACCGAGATCCGCTACCTGGTGTTCAACCCCGACGACCCCTGGGTCCGCAAGAAGCCGGTCCGTCAGGCATTCGCCCAGGTCATCGACCGTCCCGCCATCGCCCACAAGGTCTACCAGGACACGGTCGAGCCGCTCTACTCGATGGTCCCCCAGGGGCTCACCGGGCACGGCACGGGCTTCTTCGACGACTACGGAGACCCGAGCGTGGCCAAGGCCGCGGACATCCTCAAGGGCGCGGGCATCAACGGGCCCGTGCCGCTCACGCTCTGGTACACGACCGACCGCTACGGCTCCGCCACCGCCGCGGAGTTCACCGAGATCAAGCGGCAGCTCGAGGACTCGGGGCTGTTCAAGATCACGCTGAAGAGCCGCCCCTGGACCGCGTTCGACGCGGGCACCAAGAAGGGCGAGTACCCCGTCTTCGGCCGTGGCTGGTTCCCGGACTTCCCCGACGCGGAGAACTTCATCGCGCCGTTCGTCGGTACGAAGAACGTGCTCAACACGCCCTACCCGTCACGCGAGATCACCGAAGAGGTGCTGCCTCGCTCACGCCGTGAGCCCGACCGCGGCGCGGTGGCCGACGACTTCGAGCGGGCCCAGCAGCTGCTCGTCGACGACGTCCGGCTGCTCCCGCTGTGGCAGGGCAAGCAGTACATCATGGCGAGCGAGGAGATCGCGGGCGGCGAACGCGCCCTCGACCCGTCGGCGATCATGATGATGTGGGAGCTGGAGCGCAAGACCAGCTGGTAGCGGGCTACGCGGGCAGCAGGCGCCCGGTCCGATTGTCAGTGGCCGCCGGTAGGTTCTGTGGTGAGAAGTGACCGCACACCGGAGGTTGTTGACGTGACCGACATCGCCATGCTGCCCGCGTCCTGGCGCGGAGTCCTCGGCGAGGAGCTGCAGAAGCCCTACTTCAAGGAGCTCACCGAGTTCGTCGAGGAAGAGCGGGGCAAGGGCCCCGTCTACCCTCCGCGTGACGAGGTCTTCGCCGCGCTCGACGCGACGCCGTACGACCAGGTCAAGGTGCTCGTCCTCGGCCAGGATCCCTACCACGGCGAGGGCCAGGGGCACGGCCTGTGCTTCTCCGTGCGGCCCGGCGTGCGGACCCCGCCCTCGCTGCGGAACATCTACAAGGAGATGAAGGACGAGCTCGGCCACCCCGTCCCGGACAACGGCTATCTGATGCCGTGGGCCCAGCAGGGCGTCCTGCTCCTGAACGCGGTCCTCACGGTCCGCGCGGGGGAGGCCAACTCCCACAAGGGCAAGGGCTGGGAGAAGTTCACGGACGCGGTGATCCGCGCGGTGGCCGACCGCCCCGACCCCGCCGTCTTCGTCCTGTGGGGCAACTACGCCCAGAAGAAGCTCCCCCTCATCGACGAGGAGCGGCACGTGGTCGTGAAGGGCGCCCACCCCTCGCCGCTCTCCGCCAAGCGGTTCTTCGGCTCACACCCCTTCACCCAGATCGACGCGGCGGTCGCCGCACAGGGCCACGAGAGGATCGACTGGCGCATCCCGGACCTCGGCTGAGCTCAGCCGAAGTCGTACGTGAGGGTGTACGGCACGCTGGGCTCACCGTGCCGCGCGGTGAACCCACCGGTGCCGGTGAGCCCCGCCAACTCGCCTCGTCCGGAGCCGGGTTGCACGGTCAGGACGCAGGTGATCGTGGAGTCGGCGCCGAAGGAGCCGCGCTGCTCCAGGACGAACGAGCCTGTGCGGCCGCCGACCGTCCCCTCGATGAACTCGTAGCCGACGAAGGCGCCGGTGGTCTCGTCGGCGTACACGAGTGTGTACTCGCAGGAGGTCCCGGTGGCCTCGATGGCGCCGGTGAAGTCGTTGGTGACGGAGGCGTGCGCGATGCGGGCGCCACCGTCCGCGCCGGCGACGGGCTTCTCGTCCCACTGGGAGAAGGTGAAGGTGCCGGGGCTGGTGTTGTTCGTGATCATGTGAGGCCCTTCCGGATGGTTCGCCTTGGCTCGTTGGCGTCGGCGTTGGCTTGCGTTGGCTGTGAGAAGAGACTTTCACCGGTACCTGACACCTTCTGTCAAGTACCGGTGCAGACTTGGTTCCCATGCGCGCCGACCGGCTTCTCGCCCTGCTCCTGCTGCTCCAGAACCGCGGCCGCATGACCGCGCCCGAGCTCGCCGAGGAGCTGGAGGTCTCGGTGCGGACCGTCTACCGGGACGCGGAGGCGCTCGCCGCTTCCGGGGTTCCGGTGTACGCGGAGCGCGGCCCGGCCGGCGGCTTCCGGCTCATGGACGGCTACCGCACCCGGCTGACCGGTCTCACGGACGACGAGGCCGACTCCCTGGCCCTCGCGGGCATGCCGGGCGCCGCGGCCGACCTGGGCCTCGGTGCCGAACTGGTCACCGCGCAGCTCAAGTTGGGTGCCGCACTGCCCGCCGGTCTCGGTGAGCGGTCCCGGCGGATCCAGGAGCGATTCCATCTCGACGCGGAGGGCTGGTTCCGCTCGGCCGATCCCGCACCCCTGCTCTCCGTCGTGGCGGACGCGGTCTGGAGGCAGCGCGTCCTGCGGGCCCACTACCAGCGGTGGGGCGGCGAAGTGCGGCGCGAACTCCACCCTTTGGGTCTCGTCCTCAAGGCGGGCAACTGGTATCTGGTGGCGGCGGCCGACGGCACCGTACGCACGTACCGGGTCTCGCGCTTCCTTGAGGTGACGGGGGTGGACGAGCCTTCCGTGCGTCCCGCGGGGTTCGACCTGGCCGCCTACTGGGAGACGGCCTCCCGCGACCTGCGGGCGCGCGTGCTGCGGGGCACGGCGCGGGTGCGGGTCACCCCGGCCGGGCTCCGGCTGCTGCCCGCGCTGTTCGGGGAGGCGGGGACGCGGGCCCTTCGGACGGCTCAGGCGCCGGACGCGGAGGGCCGTCAGGTGGTCGATCTGGAGGTCGAGACGCTGCCCGTGGCCGTGAGCGACCTGCTCAGGCTCGGCCTCGAAGCCGAGGTGCTCGGCCCGCCCGAACTCCGCACCGAGCTGGCGAGGACCGTCACCGGCCTGGCCCAGCGGTACGGGTGAGCGCCTCGCGGCCGATCGCGCCTGACCGTGATTGTCAGTGGCGGCCGATAGCGTCGAGAGCGGTTGGCACCATGGGCGTACGAGTGTGGAGGACCCGGTGGCGGAGCAGCAGGAGACGGCGGCGGAAGACGCCATGATGACCCGGATCGGACAGGCGGTCATGCTGCATCACGGGGGTGACAGGGAGGAGGCGCAGGGCCGCTTCCTCGGCCTCTGGTCGGAGATCGGCGAAGAGGGCGACCCGCTGCACCGCTGCACGCTCGCGCACTACATGGCGGACACGCAGGAGGATCCCTCGGCCGAACTGGCCTGGGATCTGCGGGCTTTGTCGGCCGCCGACGAGCTCACGGACGAGCGCCTGCACGAACACCACGACTCGATCGCGGTCCGCGGCTTCTATCCCTCCCTGCACCTCAACCTCGCGGCCGACTACGCGAAGCTGGGGCGCCCCGAGGCGGCGCGCAATCACATCCGGCGGGCGCGGGGCGCGGTCGGGGCGCTGGGGGACGACGGCTACGGGGACGGGGTCCGGGCGGCCATCGGGCGGCTTGAGCGGCAGCTGGGGGAGGGCAGCGAGGTGGAGTGAGGCAGGGGAGAAGGCTGAGGAGAAGGCCGGGGCGGAGCCGGGGGAGTGGTCAACGGCCGTAGACGTTCTCGCAGATGGTTGCCTCCGGGCTGCCGGGCTGCCAGCCGCCGTACTGCTTGCCGAGGGCGCAGGGGTCGGCCTGGGTGGGCAGCGGGGAGGGGACGCGGAGGGTGGGCGGTTCGGCGGCCTCGGGGCGCCGGCCGTGGCGGTGCGGGGGCGGGCCGGAGGGTTCCGGCTGCGGGGGGTGGGTGGCCCGTGGCGGTGCGGCGGGGGTCATCGTGGTGCTGCCGGTGGCGTGAGGGGCCGGTTCGTGGGGCGGGCCGATGAGCTCAAGGGCCTCGCGGGCGGGGGCTTCCACGACGCGGGGGCGGGAGTTGCCGTCGGGGCGCGGCGCCGGGGGTGGCGCGCTCGCGGCGGACGGTCCTGGCGCGGGCTGCCGGTCGACGCTCACGCATCCGGAGACGGCGGTGACGGCGACGGTGACCAGGAGCGTGGCGGTGGTCGTGGTGCGGTGCATTCGCGCAACTCTGAACGGTGCGGGTGCCTTTCGGCGAGTCAACGGGGGGAAGTTGGCCCGCATGGGTGACGGGCCTTGTTCCCCTCAGGGGGGAGGTGAGGCCCGGCGTGGCTATGCCCCGTCCAGCATTCCCCGCAGCAGCTCCCCGATGCTGGAGCGCAGGTCTTTCTCGCTCGGTACGACCGCGTGGTACGAGCCCGCCACGCAGGAGAACATCAGGCCGTCGCACCACGCCACCAGCGACAGCGTGTGCCGCTCGGGGTCCGGTGAGCCCGCTGCCCGCAGCATCGCCGCCAGGGTCGCCCTGAACCGCGCGCCCGCCGCGTCGTAGTAGGCGCGCAGCTCCGGCCTGCGGGTCGCCTCCAGGGCCAGTTCGTAGCGGGCGACCAGCAGGTGGCGGTTTTCGCCGGTCAGGTAGCGGTGCAGGGCCATGGCGAGCGACGCGACCAGCGGCTCGCGCCCGCCGCCGCTGTCACTCCCGCCGCTGTCGCTCCCGTCGCCACGCTCAGCCGGGAGGAGCGCGCTCGCCTCCCGCTCCGCCAGCCTCCGTACCGCCGCCTCCAGAAGGGCGAGCCGGGTGCGCGCGTAATTCGAGGTCGAGCCCTGCGGGAGCCCCGCCGTCTCGTCCACGGCCCGGTGGGTGAGCCCGCGCATGCCGCGCTCGGAGAGCAGGGCGAGGGCCGCATCGGCGATCAGTTCGGTGCGGGGCGACCCCGCGGCGCGTACGGACATGGAGGACACTCTAGCGCCGTTCACTACAGCTGTAGTACGGTCGAACCGTCGAGCACTACAGCTGTAGTGAACGGATTCGAGGAGGAGCCATGGGGCAGCCCCAGCAGGGCAGCGCGCCGTACGCGGTAGTCATCGGAGGCGGCATCGGCGGGCTCACCGCGGCGATCGCCCTGCACCAGTCGGGCTGGCGGGTCACCGTCCTGGAGCGGGCCGCCACTTTGGAGCCCATCGGATCCGGCATCGGACTCGCGCCCAACTCCCAGCGCGCCCTTGACGTCCTGGGCCTCGGCGACCGGGTCCGCGACCTCGCCGCCTGGGAGGGCGACGGCGGGATGCGCGCGCAGAGCGGACGCTGGCTCGTGCGGATGAGCGCCACCGCCGCCGCGGCTGAGTTCGGCGGATCGCTCGTGCTCGTGCACCGCGCGACCCTCGTCGACCTGCTCGTCTCGGCGCTGCCCGCCGACGCCCTGCGCACCGGAGTGCGGGCCGAGCTCGCCGATCCGGGAGCGGCAGGCCGCAGGGCCGTCGTCCGTACCGATGAGGGAGACATCCAGGCGGACCTCGTCGTGGGCGCCGACGGCATCAACTCGGCCGTGCGCTCAGCTCTGTTCCCCGCGCACCCCCAGCCGACGTACGCCGGTTTCACGGCCTGGCGCCTCGTCGTCCCGGCCCCCGACCGCCCCTTCGCACCGCACGAGACCTGGGGACGCGGCGGCGTCTGGGGCACGCACCCCCTCAAGGACGGCAGGATCTACGCGTACGCCACCGCGACCGTCCCCGAAGGCGGCCACAGCCCCGACGGCGAGCGGGCCGAGTTGGCGCGCCGCTTCGCCGACTGGCACGACCCGATCCCCGAGATCATCGCCGCCGCACGCCCCGAGGACATCCTGCGCAACGACGTGCGCCACATGAGCACGCCGCTCAGCCACTACCACCAGGGCCGGGTCGCCCTCATCGGCGACGCCGCGCACGCCATGGCGCCCACCCTGGCCCAGGGCGGCAACCAGGCCATCGAGGACGCCGTCGTCCTGGCCCACCACGCGGCCCCCGGCGGCGACTTGGCCGCGGGCCTCGCCGGCTACAGCGCGGTACGGGTGCCCCGTACGACGGCCATCGTCCGGCAGGCGGCGCGCGCCGCCCGCATGAACCACCTGACGAGCGCTCCGCTCATCGCCGTGCGCGACGCACTCGTCGCCGGGGCCGCACGTCTGGGGCCCAACCTCATCCTGCGCAGCTTCGCCTCCATCGCCGACTGGCGCCCGCCGCAGCAGCCGTATGCTGCGGGGACGGAACTCGCGCAGCGTGAGAACAGCGGCAAGGAGACAGGGGACAGTGGTGAAGGTCGGCTGTATCGGACTCGGTGACATCGCGCAGAAGGCGTATCTGCCGGTGCTCACCACCCTGCCGGGGGTCGAGCTGCACCTGCAGACACGCACGCCCGCGACCCTCGCCCGTGTCGCGGGCGTCCACCACATCCCCGAAGAGCGCTGCCACACCGACCTGGACGCGCTGCTCGCCCAGGACATCGACGCCGCCTTCGTGCACGCCTCGACCGCGGCCCACCCTGAGATCGTGACGCGGCTGCTCGAAGCGGGCGTCGCCACCTATGTCGACAAGCCTCTCGCGTACGAACTCGCCGACTCCGAGCGGCTCGTGCACCTCGCCGATGAGCGCGCGACGAGCCTCGCCGTCGGCTTCAACCGCCGCTTCGCCCCCGGCTACGCGCAGTGCGTCGAGCACCCGCGCGAGCTGATCCTGATGCAGAAGAACCGCGTCGGTCTGCCCGAGGACGTGCGCACGCTCGTCCTGGACGACTTCATCCACGTCGTGGACACGCTGCGCTTCCTCGCGCCCGGTCCGATCGACCACGTCGGTGTGCGCGCCCGCATCCAGGACGGCCTCATGGAGCATGTCGTGCTGCAGCTCGCGGGGGACGGGTTCACCGCGATCGGCGTGATGAACCGGCTGAGCGGTTCCACCGAGGAGATCCTCGAGGTCTCGGGCCAGGACACCAAGCGGCAGGTGGTCAACCTTGCCGAGGTCATCGACCACAAGGGCCAGCCCACCGTGCGGCGGCGCGGCGACTGGGTGCCGGTGGCAAGGCAGCGTGGCATCGAGCAGGTGGTGCTCGCCTTCCTCGACGCGGTGCGCGCGGGCAAGGTGCTCAGCGCCCGGGATGCGCTGGCGACCCATGAGCTGTGCGAGCGTGTGGTCCGTGCGGCTCAGGAGCAGGCCGCCTGAAGGGTCCCCTCGCGGGGCGGCGCAGAGCACGTACACCCTCGGCCGCGCAGAGCACCGCGAGCACCGCCAGGGCCGCGTGCACCGGCCAGTCGCCCAGCCTGACGTAGGGCGTGACGCCGTTCGCCAGCGGGATGTCGTACGTCGCCGTGGCGCTCGCCGATGTGCCGAGCGGGGCACCGACCCGCTCGCCGTCCGGGCCGTACACCGCGGAGACGCCCGTCAGGGTGGCGTGCACCATCGGGCGGCCGGTCTCGGCGGCCCGCAGCGCCGCAAGCGAGGCGTGCTGCTGGGGCGCCCAACTGGACTGGAACGACGAGGTGGACGACTGCGCCAGGAGCAACTGGGCACCCTCGCGCGTCAGATGGCGGCTCATGTCGGGGAACGCCGACTCGAAGCACACCAGCGGCCCGACCTTCAGACCGTCCCCGACGCGCATGATCACCGGACGCTCACCGCGCCTGCGGTCCTCGCCCGCCGCCTTTCCCACGGACGTCGCCCAGCCGAGGAGCGAGCGCGCGGGGACGTACTCGCCGAAGGGGACGAGCCTCATCTTGTCGTAGCGGTCGCCGGTCGGGCCGTCGGGGCCCACCAGGACGGAGCTCTTGAAGATGCCGGTCCGGTCGGAGCGGCGCGCGTCCACGTTCACCAGGAGGTCGGCGCCGACCTCCTGGGACAGCGCGGCTATTCGGCGCGCTACATCGGGGCGCTCCGCCAGGTCGTACCCGACGCTGCTCTCGCCCCACACGACGAGGTCGAGATCCCGCCCGGCCAGGTCGCGGGTGAGCTCCTCCTCGCGCGCGAACCGCTTGTCGGCACCTTCTATGACTCCTGGCTGGACGACGGCCACCCGCATCCGGGCCGCGGGCTCGGGGCGCGGCGCCCAGGCCCAGGCGGAGGTGGTCACCGCGGCCACGGCCACGAGTCCCGCCGCGGCGGGGACGGCCCTCGCGGCGGCGCGTGACGACCCCGGTGTCCGTGCGGCCTGCGCCGCGACCAGGACCGCGACGCCGGTGTTGACGGCGACGATCAGCGCGCTGAGCAGCCACACCCCGCCCACCGACGCCAGGCGCAGGGCGGGCCCGACCTCCCACTGACTGGAGCCGAGCAGCCCCCACGGGCCGCCCAACCCCTCCCAGGACCTGACCAGTTCGACCATCAGCCAGCCCGACGGCAGGACCACCAGCGCGGCGGCGGTCCGCCCGGGCGACGCCACCCCGCCCAGGAGATGCCGCACCAGCCAGCCCCACGGCGCCCACAGCAGACCCAGCAGCGCGGCGATGACGAGGGTGAACACATGCAGGCTCGGCAGCAGCCAGTGGTGCACCGCGACCATGAATCCAAGGCCGCCGAGCCATCCGTCGAGCGCGGCCCTGCGCCCCGTCTCCGCCGAGCGTGCCAGCAGGATCCAGGGGACGAGCGCGATATAGGCGAACCACCACAGCGACGGGGCGGGGAAGGCGAGGGCGGGCAGCGCGCCGAGGACCACGGCGATGACGCCACGCCATCGCGACGAGGCGAGCAGCCGCGCCACGGTCCCGGTCGGCAGCCGTGGCCGCCCCTTGTCCCGGTCGTCGCTGAAAGGTTCCATGCAGCGCCTCCCTCGGCCCCGACGCCCGGTCGGTCGTGCGTACCAGTGTGCGCGCCGCGGACGATCTAGGACAGGGTGCCGTGGGTGCTCGTTCTCATGAGGTGGTGCGGCTGTGGGAACGCTGCTGGGTCTGGCGCCACTTCTCCTGCACGGTCACCTGGCTCAGCCGCCAGCCACCGGCGGTGCGCAAGGCAGTGAAGGCATAGCGGCCACCGCAGACGAAGTCCGGGGCCGGGGCTTGCCCGCCGCCGTCCTCGGCGCCTTCGGGTGCCGTGAAGCGCATCGGGTTCACGTAGTCGGCCTGTATCTGCGCGACGTCGTCGATGTCCTGGTCGAGCGTCCCGAACCGCAGCCTCCTGTTGACGATCAGATGCTGGCGCATCGGGAAGAGCTCCATCGTCCCGGCAAGCCAGCCGGCCACCTCGGCGGCGCTCGCGTCGATGCCGCCCGCGGAGCTGTAGTCGGCGCGCCCGTCCGGCGTGAACAGCCGCTGATAGGCGTCCCAGTCCCCGTCGTCGACGGTGACCGCGTACTCGGTGATGAGAGAGTCGATGGCCAACCGGTCCATCACGGCGGCGAGTTCCACACGCTGCGTCATCGGCTCAGTGTTGGGCACCAGGGGTGCCCAGCCAAGAGGCGTGCAGGAACGGGATGCGTGCGGGAACGGGATGCCGGAGTGCCGGGGGTGCTGGGGGCGGACTTCAGCCGCCGGCTAGGCCGCCTCGACGACCTCTGCACGCATGGCGGTGGCCCACTCGGTGACCAACTGTTCGTATTCCCGGCGTTGTTCGGCCGAGAGGCGGCCGCCGGCGCGCAGCCACAGGCCGCGGATGCGCTCGTTCAGTTCCGCGGCAGACCGCACGGAACCACGGGGCTGGGGGCTTAAGGGCATACGTCAAGCCTAGGGGATAGCTACGACAATCGGAACTGTCAGCTACCGGGCAGATCCTCCAGGTGAGCATCCACACAGTTCGCGGCCGTCCGAGACCGGCTGCGGGCCGGTCACCCGTACGGCTCAGCACCGCCCGGCCCCCGGCCGGGACCCCTGATATCCAGGGACAAGGGACGCGCCGGAAGCGGCGCGGCATGGGGGGTTCGTCGCCCTGACGCAGCGAGGCGCGGGGCTCACCGAGTGGAGGGCCACTCATGTCTCAGTACGTCAGCCTCTCAGTGGAATTCACTCAAGGCCTCAACGACGCCTGGTCGAAGGTCGCTCAGTTCGTGCCGAAACTTGTCGGTTTCCTTGTCGTCCTGGCCATCGGCTGGTTCGTGTCGAAGATGATCGCGCGGGTCCTCGACCGGGTCCTGCGCAAGGTCGGTTCCGAGAGGCTCGCCGAACGGGCGGGTGCCTCACGGATGCTGGCGGGCTCCAAGTACGACATGACGGCGATCGTCTGCAGGGTCGTGTACTTCGCGCTGCTCCTGATCACTCTCCAGATCGGCTTCGGCGTCTTCGGCCCCAACCCGGTCTCCGCGATGCTCAACGGCATCGTCGCCTGGCTGCCGCGTGCGGTCGTCGCCATCGTCCTGATGGTCGTCGCCATGGCCGTGGCCAACGTCGTACGCGACATCGTCACCAGTGCCCTGTCCTCGATGTCGTACGGGAAGACCGTCGGCACGATCGTCTGGGTGTGCATCGTCGCCCTCGGCGCGATCGCGGCCCTCGGTCAGGCGGGCATCGCCACGACGGTCACCCAGCCGGTCCTGTACGCGGCCCTCGCGGCCGGTGCCGGAATCCTGATCGTCGGCGTGGGCGGCGGCCTCATCGGCCCGATGCGGCAGCGCTGGGAGCGCTGGCTGAACACGGCTGAGCAGGAGACGGCGAAGGCCCGTGGCAGCGTCAGCGCCTACCAGGCAGGACGGCAGGACGTGATGACCAACCAGCCGGTGCAGGAGCGCGAGCGCAACGACATGTGACCGAGCGCCGCTCGCCTGGTCCCGGACTCCGGCACCAGGCGTCAGGCCCCGGAGGACTCCGGCACCAGGTCGTGCCGCCTCACAAGCCAGGAGATGGCGGTGAGGCGGCACACCGCGTAGTCGTGGCCCACCGGCTCCCGCCACCCGTTGTCGGACAGCGCGTCGAGGAACCCCAGGGCATAGTCCGAGAGGATCTCCGGGTCCGGTGCGGGCGGTACGAGCCCGCCGCCGCCCATCTCGAGCCGGTCCCGCAGCTCCGCGACGTGCTGGTCCACGGCGGCCGTGAAGCCGGGCTCGAAGGCGAACTCGGCGAAGCGCGGGGTGTACGCGGCGCTGATGCGGGCGAGAGGCGACATCCCTTCACCGTAGGACGGACCTACCCTCCTGAAGAGGGTCTTTCGGCATGCCATTGGTCACAACGGACAGCAGTAGTGAGAGCCGCGAGAACGGCAAAGAGAAGGGCGTCGGCCTCACCCGGCGCACGATGCAAGACCTGACGACTTCATGAGGGAAGCCCATGATTCTGAAGACTTTCGGCTGGTCCTTCGCGATCACTGTGCTCGGCCTGATCGGGGCGGTGTTCTACGGCGGATGGACCGCGTTCGGAGTCGTCGCGATCCTGGTCGTCCTGGAGATCTCGCTGTCGTTCGACAACGCGGTGGTCAACGCCGGGATCCTGAAGAAGATGAGTTCCTTCTGGCAGACGATCTTCCTCACGGTGGGTGTGCTGATCGCCGTGTTCGGCATGCGTCTGGTCTTCCCGGTGGCGATCGTCGCGATCAGCGCCAAGATGGGCCCCGTCAAGGCGGTCGACCTGGCCGTCAACCAGCCGGACCGCTACCAGCAGTTGGTGACGGACGCACACCCCTCCATCGCGGCCTTCGGCGGCATGTTCCTGCTGATGATCTTCCTCGACTTCATCTTCGAGGAGCGTGACATCAAGTGGCTCGGCTGGCTGGAGCGCCCGCTCGCCAAGCTCGGCAAGGTCGACATGCTGTCGGTCTGCATCGCGCTCGTCGTGCTCCTGGTCGCGTCCATGACCTTCGCGGTCCACGCCCATCAGCACGGCGGCGTACACGCCGACAAGCAGGAGACCGTGCTGCTCGCGGGTGTCGCGGGTCTGATCACGTACCTCGTCGTGGGCGGGCTCTCCTCCTTCTTCGAGAACCGTCTTGAGGAAGAGGAGGAGCGCGAAAACGAGGCCGAGGAGCGGGCCGCGCGCGGCGGAAAGCCCAAGTCGGCAGTGGTGCTGACCGGCAAGGCCGCGTTCTTCATGTTCCTCTACCTCGAGGTCCTGGACGCGTCGTTCTCCTTCGACGGCGTGATCGGCGCCTTCGCGATCACCAACGACATCGTCCTGATGGCGCTCGGCCTGGGCATCGGCGCCTTGTACGTCCGGTCGCTCACCGTCTATCTGGTCCGCCAGGGAACGCTCGACGACTACGTCTATCTGGAGCACGGCGCGCACTACGCGATCGGCGCGCTCGCCGTGATCCTCCTGGTCACCATCCAGTACGAGATCAACGAGGTCATCACCGGCCTCGTCGGCGTCGTCCTCATCGCCTCCTCGTTCGCGTCGTCGGTGCGGCGCAACAAGGCCATCGAGGCGGCGGAACTGAAGACTTAGGGGCGGTTCCACCGCGGGCCTCACCCGCACGGCCCGGTCTCGCGTGCGCCCTGAGGCTCTATACGTCGACCTGCCTGCCGCTCGTCGTCGCCATCACGGCGATCGGCCTCGACGAGGACGTACTGGGCAAGAGCGAGGCAGCCGCCCTGGTCGGCGCCGCACCGACGAGGAGTTCACCGCCGAGAAAGCGCGGGTCCTGAACTCCTGACGTGCCCCCTCCCGGGACGCGTCGACCGAAGCGGTATCCGGCGTCCCCTTCTGCCGCTCGCGCTCAGGCCGTGTCCCCGCCCGGCTGCCCTGCCCCGAGGGCGGGGTGTGCCATGCGACCGCTCGGAATTCGCCCGGAATGCGCGCGCCGACGCTCAGGGAGATACTTTTCTGCACCATCCGCGAGGCTGGAAAGAGGCAGTCATGGACGACTATCCGCTTCTCGATCTCTTTCTCACGATGCTGTACTTCTTCCTCTGGATCATGTGGCTTTTCCTGCTTTTCCGAGTCGTCATGGACGTTTTCCGCGATGACGAACTCAGCGGCTGGGGCAAGGCGGGATGGCTGGTCTTCTGTATCGTTCTCCCCTACCTCGGGGTGCTTGTGTACGTCATCGCGCGAGGCCGAGGCATGGGCCAACGCGACATCAAGCAGGCGAAGCAGTCGGAAGCGGCGCTCCAGGACTACATCCGCAAAACGGTAGCCGAGGGCAGGACCGGACCCAGCGGTACGGACGAATTGGCGCGACTCGCGGAGTTGCGCAATTCCGGTGCGCTGACCGACGAGGAATTCGACCGGGCCAAGGTCAAACTGCTGGCCTGAGGGGGCGGTTCCCGGACTCTGCCCGGGAACGCCGCCGCATCACCGTCGCGACGACCGCCCCGGCCGCCATGATCACCAGGCCGACCCCGCCGAAGATGAGCGGCAGCAGCCACAGCGAGGCGAACCCGTTGATCCGGGCGTCCCCGGGGGAGTCGGCGCGGTACAGCACCTCGACCCGCTCACCCCTTTCGTACGAGGGTGGATCGGAACCCATGGAGCCGCGGAACGACCTCGGCGCGCCGTCCTTCGAGGTGAACTCGACCACGGGGTAGGCCACGGGCCCGTCGCTCTGCTGCCTCTTGCGGGACGTGCCGCTGTGGTCGTTGCGCCACTCCAGGGCCACCACCGTGCCCGGGGCGCGCTCCGCGTCCGCGAGGAACGAGACCGAGAGACCCGCCAGGATCAGCCCGATGATCAAGAACAGCGACCCGAACGCGATCAACCCCAGCGTGACCCACCGGCGGGCGGCCCGCCCACGCACCTGAAACTGCACTGCATCCCTCTCACTTGGCTCCCACTGGAGAAGCGCTCAGCCCACTGTCGGACGCGACCGGACTCAGACCAGTTCGGGTTGGGGTTCCGGCTTCCACGTGGGTGCCGCCTTCGGATCCCACAGCCTGGTGGTCCGTACGTATCCGTGGATCACCGAAACCATCGCCAGAATGAGGAGAGGGCCGAAGAGCCACGGATGCCTGGCCATCTCCATCGGCAGATAGCGATAGGACACCAGGAGCGCGGCGAAGACCACCGTGCCGTGCACGACCAGCTGGATTCCCGACCGGTCCCAGCCGCGTTCGAACGAGCGCAGCGCCGCCTCGATCGTGAGCGTGAACACCACGCCGGCGATGATGTCCGCGCCGTAGTGGTAGCCGAACCCCAGCGTCGCGCCGAGCGTGGCAAGCAGCCAGAAGGCGCCGACGAACTGAAGAAACCGCGGGGCCTTGCGGGAATGAATGAAGATCGCTGTGGCCCACGCCGTGTGCAGGCTCGGCATGCAGTTACGGGGGAGTATGTCGTCGAAACCGGTGGCCATCGCCATCTCGTGCGGGGCACTGATCGGCGGCGGAGTGTTCGGCCACACGTTGGCCATCGCCCACTGCCCGCCATCGGCGCCGTAGGCGAAGATCGGGCCGACCACCGGGAAGATCATGTAAACGGCCGGTCCGAGGACGCCGATCACCAAGAAGGTGCGCACCAGATGGTGGCCCGGGAACCGGCGCTCGGTCGCCACATTACGCAGCTGGTACAGCGTGACGACGACCGCGGCCACCGCGAGCTGGATGTAGACCCAGTCGAGGACATGGGAGCCCACCGGACCGGTGGCCTGCACCAGCCGGCCCACCACCCATGACGGGTTGCCCAGCGCCTGATCGGCGGTCGCGACGTACTGGTCGAGCACCCCGGGGCGGGTCTCCGACGTGATGAGCAGCCAGGCGTCACCGGTCTTGCGGCCGGCCACCAGCAGCAGGCCGAGGCCGACGCCCTTGAGGAGCAGGACACGTTCCTGGCCGGTGCGGTGCGTGACGGCGATGACCGCGCAGCCCAACATCACCCACAGCGCGCCGTTGCCGAACATCATGTCGGCGCCGACCGCCCACCGCACCAGAAAGAAGACGACGTCGATGCCGATCGCGACACCGGCCGCGATGAACCGCTGCCGCCAGGTGAGCACCACCATCATCAACGCCATGCTGGCGTACAGCAGCGGCCCCGACTTGGGCGCGAAAATGACCTCTTGCACCTGGTTGGTGAGAGGTCCTGGCGTGCCGTAGTGACGCGCGGCGACCTCCAGAGCGACGAGGAATCCGAGGGCCACGACGCCCACCGCGGTCCACAGCATCGGCCGTGGGCGGCGCCACGCGGCGAGCAGAGTTGTGCAGTTTTGTCGCGAAAACACCCGCGATGCTATAGGTATCAATTGCTTGGCCGATTTGTTAGTTGTTGGCTATATAAAGGCGATCGTCACAGGTTCGATCATGCTAGCGGAGCGGTGCGACCCGGTTTCGCCGGTTCCTGAAGTGGGTGCGCACGCCATGAACTTGCAGTCTGGGTGGGCATGTTGGCGTACCGCAATATGTCGGCCGGACCCCGCTAGTCCGCCGATTCCCCCGCGTGCGGGCTCAGCGCATCCGTCCCCACCAGCACGAACAGGGCCAGGCCCAGGGCGATGCGGTAGTACACGAACGGCATGAAGGACTTCGTCGTAATAAACTTCATGAACCACGCAATGACCGCATATCCGACAATGAACGCGATGATCGTCGCGAAGATGGTCGGGCCCCAGGACACGTGTCCGCCCTCGCCCGCGTCCTTCAGCTCGAAGGCGCCGGACGCGAGGACGGCAGGGATGGCGAGCAGGAACGAGTAGCGGGCCGCTGCCTCGCGGGTGTAGCCCATGAGCAGGCCGCCGCTGATCGTGGCGCCGGAGCGGGAGACGCCCGGGATCAGGGCCATCGCCTGGCAGATGCCGAAGATCAGGCCGTCGCGGACACCCAATTCCTTCAGGCTCTTGCGCTCCTTGACGGCCCGGTGCTTGCCGCCGGTCTCGTCGCGGGCCGCCAGGCGGTCGGCGATGCCGAGGACGATGCCCATCACGATGAGCGTCGTGGCGATGAGCCGCAGATCACGGAACGGGCCCTCGATCTGGTCCTTGAAGGTCACGCCGAGCACACCGATCGGGATCGAGCCGACGATGACCAGCCAGCCCATCTGCGCGTCGTGGTCCGAGCGCGGCACCTTCCCGAACAGGGAACCGAACCACGCGGAGATGATCCTCGCGATGTCCTTGCGGAAGTAGATCAGCACCGCGGCCTCGGTGCCGATCTGGGTGATCGCGGTGAACGCGGCCCCCGGGTCGTGCCAGCCGGCGAACGCCGCGGTCAGCCGCAGGTGCGCGCTGGAGGAGATCGGGAGGAACTCGGTCAGTCCCTGGACGAGCCCGAGGATGAAGGATTCAAGCCAAGACATGGAAACTGCGCCGTCCAAGTACGGATCATGGGCTGCGGAAGCGGTCATGTGAAGGGGATATGAGGGGTGTGAGAGCGAGGGGTGATCACTCCCCTCCCGTGGGGCAGCGTAGCGTCACCAGATGAAGAGACCGCCGGAGGGCTGCCGTCCATGTGCGGCGGCCCTTTCCTCTTGCCCCGCCCGTGCCGCTACGCGACCAGCCTGGAAGCGTTGCAGGCAGCCGCCGGTTGAACTACCGGCCCCGCAACTGGTGGCGCTTGCACCACGCCACCACCGCTCCCGCGAGGCCCGTCACGGCGATGAAGCCCATCGCGATCAGGAAGGCCGGGGACGTCGGCGTCGAAGCGCGGGCGCCCGCGACGACGTACGCGGCGGTGTTCGGGACCGACCCGAGGCCCGTGGCCAGGAGGAACGGCAGCCACCCCATGCGGGACACCGCCGCGCAGTAGTTGGCCGCCGCGAACGGCACCCCGGGGAACAGCCGCGCCGCCAGCATCGACCGGAAGCCGTGCCTGCTCAACTGCCCGTCGGCGGCCTCGAGCCAGCGTCCACGGAGCAGCGGGCGCAGCGCGTCCTGCCCCAGCATCCGGCCCAGCCCGAAGGCGATCCCGGCGCCGAGGACCGTGCCGGCGATCGCCGCGGCGAGCCCCGCCTGCGACCCGAAGAGGGCGCCCGCCGCCAAGTTGAGCAGCGGACGCGGTACGAACGCCGCGGTGCACAGCCCGTACGCGGCGGCGAACACCGTCACCGCGGCGGCGCCGCCGAGCTGCCGGGTCAACCCGTCGGACCCGGTGGACAGCAGCCGCTGCGGCTCGAAGAGCAGCACGCACGTCCCGGCGGCCGCGAGCAGCAGCACCAGCAGGGACAGCCGCGACCACGGCGAGAGCAGCGCCTTGGAACAGCGCGCGGGGAGGCTCCGCGGACGGGCGGCGGCGGTGTCGAGCATCCGGGGAGACTAACCGACACATGTGTGTGATCGCCGTATCGTGTGTCTCACCGGCGTCACAGTTCTAAGGTGCGGCCCATGAGCCCGACAGTCCCGCACAGCGACGTCGCCGACACCGTCATGGAACGGCTCACCGCCACCTACGCGACGGCCGCCGATCCGCAGCGGGCCGCTCAGGCACAGGCGTACATGAAGGGCGTCGCGCCCTTCCTCGGCGTGCCCGCGCCCCTGCGCCGCGTGCTCTCGCGCACCGTGGTGGCCGGACTCCCACGCCCCCGCGAGGCGGACTGCGCGGCCGTCGCCCTGCGCTGCTGGGAACTGCCCGAACGCGAGTACGCGTACTTCGCGGTCGACTATCTGCGCCGCCACGTGAAGCGCTGCTCGTCCGGCTTCCTGCCGGTCGTCCGCCATCTCGTCACGACGGTCCCCTGGTGGGACACGGTCGACGCGCTCGCCGCGCACGTCGTCGGCGGGCTCGTCACCGCCGACCCGAAGCTCACGGCCGCGATGGACGCCTGGATCGAGGACGAGGACCTGTGGGTGGCCCGCACCGCCCTGCTCCACCAGCTCCGCCACAAGGACGCCACCGACACCGAACGCCTCTTTGCCTACTGCCTGCGCCAGTCCGGGCACCCCGACTTCTTCATCCGCAAGGCCATCGGCTGGAGCCTGCGGGAGTATGCCAAGACCGATCCGGACGCGGTACGCGACTTCGTCGAACGGGAACGCGGGCACCTCTCGCCCCTCTCGGTGCGCGAGGCCCTGAAGAACCTCTGACCGCACCCGACTTCACGCTGTCGGCACGGCGGAAATCCAGCGGAAAACCATTCGACGTACCCCTCCCCGTCAGCGATGATCTGCGACATGTTCCGGTACGCCTTCCACGCAGCCCCGTCCGCAGTCGCGGACGCTGCGAAGGCTGCCGTCTTCCTCTGCGCCGCACCTCCTGCCGCACTTCTTGTCGACGGCGCCCGACGCTGACCCTCCCCGGACACTCCGGCGGACCCCGTAGGGGGAGGGTCGGTCCGGCCCCGGGGTCCCCGTCCCGAGCGCGCACGCGATGACGTGCGCCCAGGACTTCAGCTTCGAGTTCCACAGAAGGAACCGCCATGTCCAAGACGGCATACATCCGCACGAAACCGCACCTCAACATCGGCACGATGGGCCACGTCGACCACGGCAAGACCACCCTGACCGCCGCCATCACCAAGGTCCTCAGCGAGCGCGGCACCGGCACGTTCGTGCCCTTCGACCGCATCGACCGGGCCCCCGAGGAGGGGCAGCGCGGCATCACCATCAACATCGCGCACGTCGAGTACGAGACCGACACCCGCCACTACGCGCACGTGGACATGCCGGGCCACGCCGATTACGTCAAGAACATGGTCACCGGCGCCGCCCAGCTGGACGGGGCGATCCTCGTCGTCTCCGCGCTCGACGGGATCATGCCGCAGACCGCCGAGCACGTCCTGCTCGCCCGGCAGGTCGGCGTCGACCACATCGTGGTCGCGCTGAACAAGGCCGACGCGGGCGACGAGGAGCTGACCGACCTGGTCGAGCTGGAGGTGCGCGAGCTGCTCTCCGCGAACGGGTACGGGGGCGACTCCGTCCCCGTCGTACGGGTCTCGGGGCTGAAGGCGCTGCAGGGCGACCCGCGGTGGGCCGCCACCATCGAGGCGCTGCTCGACGCCGTGGACACCTATGTGCCCATGCCCGAGCGGTATGTCGACGCGCCCTTTCTGCTCCCGGTGGAGAACGTGCTCACCATCACCGGGCGCGGAACCGTCGTCACTGGAGCCGTCGAGCGCGGCACGGTGCGCGTCGGCGACCGGGTGGAGGTGCTCGGCGCCGAAACGGAGACGGTCGTCACCGGCCTTGAGACATTCGGCAAGCCGATGGAGTCCGCGCAGGCCGGCGACAACGTCGCGCTCCTCCTGCGCGGGGTGCCACGCGACGCCGTACGACGCGGGCACGTCGTCGCGGAGCCCGGCAGCGTCAGCCCAAGGCGCCGCTTCACCGCCCAGGTGTACGTCCTGTCGACGAAGGAGGGCGGACGCTCGACGCCGATCACGACCGGCTACCGGCCGCAGTTCTACCTCCGCACCGCGGACGTGGTCGGCGACGTCGACCTCGGCGAGACGGCCGTCGCCCGGCCCGGCGACACCGTCACCATGACGGTCGAGCTCGGCCGCCACATGCCCCTGGAGACGGGCCTCGGCTTCGCGATCCGCGAGGGCGGGCGCACCGTCGGAGCGGGCACCGTGACCGGGGTCGTCTGACGGCCGCGATGCCCGCCTCCCTCGGGGGACCCACCCCCGGGGGAGGCGGGCACAATGGAGCGGTGACCGAGGACGAACGCGACGACGAGGCCATACCTGTCATCCGGGACGTGGACCACGGCACCGCCAAGCTGATGCCGGACGTCGACCGCGCGCATGCCTGGCTGCTCACGGTCGACGGGGCGCCCCAGTCGTACGTCGACCTGGACGCGCCGACCCATCTGGAGTTCGAGTACGTGCGGCGGCTCGCCCACGTCATCGACACCGCCGCCGTTCCGGACCGCCCGCTCGACGTCACCCATCTCGGCGGCGGAGCGCTCACGCTGCCCCGCTATGTCGCCGCCACGCGGCCCGGTTCACGCCAGGACGTGGTGGAGGCGGACCACGGCCTGCTCGAACTGGTCACCGAGCGGCTGCCGTTGCCCCAGGGTTCCGGGATCACCGTGCACGCGACGGACGCCCGCGGGTGGCTCGAAGCGGCGGAGCCCGACAGCGCCGACGTACTCATCGCCGATGTGTTCGGCGGCTCGCGGGTGCCCGCACATCTGACCTCGGTGGCCTACGCGCGCTCCGCGGACCGCGTTCTGCGCACGGGCGGGCTCTACGCGGCGAACCTCGCCGACGGAGCGCCCTTCGGCTTCCTCCGCTCCCAGCTCGCCACCTTCTCCGAGGTGTTCGCGGAGCTCGCGCTGATCGCCGAGCCTTCCGTGCTCCGCGGCCGGCGCTTCGGCAACGCGGTGCTCGTCGCCTCCCACGCACCCATCGACGTCGAGGCGCTGGCCCGCCGCGCGGCGGGCGACGTCTTCCCGGCACGTGTCGAGTACGGGGTTTCGCTGCGGCGGTTCACCGGTGACGCGAAGCCGGTGCGGGACGAGGACGCGGTCGCCTCACCCGAGCCGCCCGAGGGGGCCTTCAGCATCGGCTGACGGCGTGGCCGGGGGAGCGGGGGCCGCCTTGGCGACCTCCTTCGAGGGCGTGCGCCGCGTCAGATTGCGTACGTCAGGAACGAGCAGCACCAGCGCCGTCACCACGACCACAAGGGCCGCACAGCCCCACAGTGAGGCCGAACGCCCGAAGGCGAGCTCGGCGGGGCCCGCGAGCGCCGTGGCGAGCGGGACCATCGCGAGCGAACCGAAGGCGTCGTACGCGGCGACCCGCGACAGCTTCTCCTCCGGGATCTCCTGATGCATCGCCGTCATCCAGGAGACGCCGAACACCTCGATGGTGACACCGCTGACGAACATCACCACGGCCAAGCCCCACACCGGCAGCGGCACCGCGAGCGCCGCCGACGGCGCGGCGAGCGGGAAGACGCAGAGCGTGCCCGCGAGCAGCAGGCGCCGCGGCTTCCACCGCATCATCAGGAGAGCGCCGCCGATCGTACCCACGCCGAACGCGCCGAGCGCGAGCCCCCAGGGCCCCGCACCGCCAAGCTCGTCCCGGGCGACCAGTGGCCCGAACACGGCCTCGGCCGCACCGACCACGGCCACCACCACGGAGAACTGCGCGACGATCGCCCACAGCCAGGGCCGCCCGATGAACTCCCGCCAGCCCTCCCGCAGATCGGACAGCAGTCCGCCGCCGGGCTCACGCGCCGGAATGTGACTCACGTCGAGGAACGACCGCAGGGCTCCGGCCACCGCGAACGCCGCCGCGTCCACCGCGAGCACCCAGCCGGGCCCGAACGCGGCGACCATCAGACCGCCGAGCGCCGCACCGCCGAGCCCCGCGCCATGCGTCGCCATGCGGTAGAGCGCGAAGGCACGGCCGGCCTGCTCGCCGCTCACGGTCGACATCAGCATGCCCTCGGCGGCGGGGCTGAAGAAGGCCTGGCCGGTGCCGCAGAGCGCGGTGAGCAGCATCATCGACCACAGCGGGGGCGTGCCGGAGATGACGAGGACCGCGAAGACCGCCTGCGAGACGCAGTTGAGCGCGTTGGCCGCGACCATCACATGGTGGCGCGGCAGCCGGTCGGCGATGGCACCGCCGATGAGCAGGAACAGCACGAGCGGCAGAGTCCGCGCCGCCGCCACGAGACCGACGTCCCCGCCGTCCCCACCCGAGTCGAGCACAGCGAACGCCGCCGCGATCAGGGCGCCCTGGCTGCCCAGGTTGGTGACGATCGCGGCGGCGGTCAGCAGGGTGTAGTTGCGGCCGGCCCAGGAGGGGCGGCGCGCGGCGGCGGGTTTGGTCACCAGGGGACTATCCCCGTCGTGGAGCCGACTTGCCAAACCGATTCTCCGCGGGGGACGGCGGCTCAGGACTCCTCGGGGTCGCCGTGCAGACGTACCGTCGAAAGGATCTTCTTCACCGTCGCGTCGGGGATCTCGTCCTTCACGCCCTTGGCGCCGTACAGCGACCAGGCGACGTACTCACCATCGGCGTTCTTGAAGGCGAACGTCGTGGCCTTGCCGTCCGAGTCGCACTTGTCCTCCTTCACGACACCGGACGTCGTGGAGGTGGCGACGCTGCCCTTGATGCCCGACGTGGTGGTGTACGACTCCGCCTTGCCGACCTTCATCTTCTTCTTGTCGGCCTTCTTCTGGCCCGTGTAGCCGCCGAAGACCCACCACGCGGAGTCGTTGCGCGCCACATCCTCGGTGTTCTTCGCGCCGTTCTGGCCCTTGGTGCCGACGGCGCCGAGGGCGGTGTCGTCCTTCGTGCCGTCCTTGTCGTCGTCGGAGGAGCACCACTTCGACTTGTAGTGCGCGGGGGCGGACATGCCGATGAGCACGCTGCCGTCGCCCTTCTCGCTGTCCTCGAAGCCGATGAAGGTGTCCGGGGTGTCGACCTCCCAGTCGGCGGGGACGTCGAAGGCGGTGCCCCACTTGGGGTTCACGACGACCTGCCAGCCCTTGATCGTCGGCTTCGGGCCGTTGCCCGTGCCGCGCTCCGTGCCGCCCGAACCCGTCGGGCTGGGGCTCGGCTTCGGGGAGGCGGACTTGGCGGGAGACTTCCCCGGCTTCCCGTCCGCCTCGTCGTCCTTGTCGCCGCCGAGGACCAGGAAGCCCGTGACACCGGCGGCCACCAGGACGGCGAGCGCCGCGACGATCGCGGTGACCTTCGTCTTGTTTCCGTCCCCGCCCGGGCCGCCCTGCTGGGGCGGCATCGGCGGCGGCGTGGGCGCCGCCCACTGCGGCTGCTCCGGCTGCGAGTACGCCCCCGGGTGCGGCTGCTGCTGGTATCCCGGCTGCTGGTACGGGTTCGGCTGCTGCTGGTACCCCGGCTGCTGGTACGGATTGGGATTCTGGTCCTGCGGGTTCTGCTCGCCCCCGGGCGGCTGCTGTCCTGGCCACATGGGCAGTAACCATAGAGGGGCCTGTGGCCTGATGCCATCGCTGACCCCGCGGGGGAGCCGGCACATCGGGTCACAAGCCCCGTCGGTGTACGAAACGGCTCAGGACCCGGACGGATCCCCGTGCAGGCGCACCGTATTGAGGATCTTCATGACCGTCGCCTCCGGGATCTCGTCCTTGACGCCCTTCGCGCCGTAGAGGCTCCAGGCGACATAGTCACCCTGGGAGTTCTTGAAGCCGAACGTGATCGCCTTCCCGTCCGAGTCGCACTTGCCGCTCTGCGGCGTGTTCGTCGAGTGGGCGCGCGCGATGCTGCCCTTGATGCCCGTCTTCGTGGTGAAGGGCTGCGCCTTCTTGTCGAAGGAGAGGCTCTTCCGGTCCGGCTGGGTGTAGCCGCCGAAGACCCACCAGGGCACCTGGTTGACCGCGACCTCGTCGGTGCTCTTCGCGCCGTTCGCGCCCTTGGTGCCGACGGCGCCAAGCGCGATGTCGTCCTTCGTGCCGTCCTTGTCGTCGTCGGACGAGCACCACTTCGACTTGTAGTACGCGGGGGCGGACATGGTGATGAGCGGCTTTGCCTCGGCGCCCTTGCCGGCGTCCTCGAAGCCGATGAGGGTGCCGGGGGTCTGCACCTCCCAGTCCGCCGGGACGTCGAAGGCCGTGCCCCACTTGGGGTTCACCACGACCTGCCAGCCCTTGACCACCGGCTTCGGGCCGTTGTCCGTGCCGCGCTCGTCCTCGCCGCCGCCGGTCGCCGGGTCGGTTTCGGGCTTCTTGGACGCCGAGGCGGACTTGGACGGGTTTGCGTCCGCGCTGTCCGCCTTGTCGTCCTCACCGCCGAGCACCAGGAAGCCGGTGACACCTGCGGCCACCACGACCGCCGTCGCCGCGACGATGGCGACCAGCTTGGTCCGGTTGCCGCCGCCGTTGCCGCTCGGCGGCTGCGGGGTCACGCCCATCGGCGCGGTCGGCGCGCTCCACTGGCCCTGCTGGTGATACGGGTTGGGCTGCTGGTACCCCGGCTGCTGGTACGGGTTGGGATTCTGGTCCTGCGGGTTCTGCTCGCCCCCGGGCGGCTGCTGTCCTGGCCACATGGCGGGAAACGATACGGGTTGTCGGATTGGACATGTCACCGTCACCTCAGGTGAGGGCGACCGGCCGTTCAGGACTCCGGCTGGGCCTTGATCTCGCGCACCGTACCGAGGATCTTCTTGACCGTCGCGTCCGGGACTTCGTCATTCACGCCCGTGGCGCCGTGGAAGGACCAGGAGGCGTACTCGCCGTCGGAGTCCATGAACGCGAACACCGTGGCCTTGCCGTCCGTATCGCACTTGCCCTTCTTCTCCACGCCGGCGGACGACGCGGTCGCCAGGCTGCCCTTGAGACCCGACTTCGTGGTGTAGGGCTCGGGGGCCCCGGCCTTGACCTTCTTCTTGTCCGGCTGCGTGAACGCCCCGTAGATCCACAGCCGCGCGTCCTTGGCCGCGGCCTCGTCGGTGCTGGTAGCGCCCTTGTTGCCCTTGGTGCCGGTGGCGGCGAGGGGCGTGTAGTCCTTGGTGCCGTCCCTGTCCTCGTCGGCCCCGCACCACTGCTCCTTGAGGTACGCGGGAGAGGCGATGGCGACGATGGGCTTGTCCTCGGGGTCGTCGTCCTCCGACACCCAGCCGACCCAGTCCGCCGACTTCAGGCTCCACCCCGGGGGTACGTCGAAGGCGATGCCGCGGGCCGGATTCACGACTGTCTGCCAGCCTGAAATCGTCGGCTTCGGCCCGCCGCCGTTGCCACGTTCATCGGCGTCGCCCGACCGGACCGGCTGCGGAGACGCGGAGGCGGAGCGCGCCGGGTCCGGCTTCGCGTCGTCGTCCTTGTCGCCGCCCAGGACGAGGAAACCGGTGACACCGGCGGCCACCACGACCGCGGCCGCGGCGACGACGGCGATGACCTTGGTTCTGTTGCCCCCGCCCCCGCCCTGTGGGGTCTGCGGTGTCTGCGGGGCTGTGCCACCCGGAACGGTAGGAGCGTTCCAAGGCGCCGGTTGCTGGTATCCCGGCTGCTGGTACGGATTCGGCTGCTGGTCGGGCCCGCCCCCGGGCTGCTGCTCTCCTGGCCACATGGGGGGAAACGATAGGGGACCGCGATCTACGACGAGCACGCTCCTGGCCAAAGAACGCTACCCGTGGGTAACATCGCGTCCATGAGCGCTGACCAGATGTCGATAGGCGAGATGCTCGCCGCCACCGTGCCGATGGCCCGGACGCTGAACCTCGAGTTCCGCGAGACCACCCCCGAGAAGGCCGTGGTCGCCCTGCCCGATCAGGGCGACTTCCACAACCACATCGGCGGGCCGCACGCCGGAGCCATGTTCACGCTGGGCGAGTCCGCGAGCGGCGCGATCGTGCTGGCCGCCTTCGGGGAGCAGCTCTCGCGGGCCGTGCCGCTCGCCGTCCGCGCCGACATCTCGTACAAGAAGCTCGCCATGGGGCCGGTCACCGCCACCGCGACCCTCGGCCGCCCGGCCGCCGATGTCGTCGCCGAGCTGGACGCCGGGCAGCGCCCCGAGTTCCCGGTGGCCATCGCGATCCAGCGCGAGGACGGCGCCGTGACCGGCGAGATGACCGTCGTCTGGACGCTGCGTCCCAATAACTGAGTCGCGTACGGGCGTTGGGTTCCGTACGTTCGTTGAACACACGGCGTCGCGTCGGCCGGGCCACGGGGGTCCCGACCGCCGCGACGCCGTTCTTTGTGGCCGCTTTCCCGCCGTTTCCCCGGCTCCTTTGTTCAACTCATTGACACGAGTCAGTGACGGTCATAGTTTTCCGCCGCCAGTGGGTCGACGTCATCAAGGGGAGTCGCCGCATGAGACGAACGGGACGCAGTAGCACGGGAAGAGACAGGAACGGCGGCCGGACGAGGCGTGCCGCAGCCGCCCTCGTCGCCCTGGCGGCCGCAGCCGCGGTGCTCACCCCACAGGCCGCCCAAGCCTCCCCGGAGGGGGCGCCCCGGACGGGCGGCGGCACGCTCGTCCGCACGGACGGGGGCTGGGTGCGCGGTGAATCCACCGACCAGGGGCGGCAGTTCCTCGGCATCCCTTACGCACGTCAGCCCGTCGGGGGCCTGCGCTGGACGGAGCCGCGGCCTGCCGAGCCCTGGAAGGGCGTACGCAGCGCCACTTCCTTCGGCAACCGCTGTGTACAGTCGTCCAGTTGGGACCCTGGCTACGAGAATCCCAGTCACACCGAGGACTGCCTCGACGTCAACGTGTACGCCCCGGAGGGGCACGGGCAACGGCCCGTCCTGGTCTGGCTGCACGGCGGCGGGCTCACCGCGGGCGCGGGCGAGGACATCGTGCCCGACACCTTCGCGCGGCGCACCGGCACCGTGGTCGTGACCGTCAACTACCGCCTGGGAGCCATGGGGTTCCTCGCCGCGGCGGGGCTCGACGGTGAGGCGTCCGACCATGTCTCGGGCAACTACGGAATGCTCGACCAGCAGGCGGCCCTGCGCTGGGTGCGCGCCAACATCGGCTCGTTCGGCGGCGACCGGCAGCGCGTCACCATCGCGGGCGAGTCCGCGGGCGGCCGTTCCGTCTGCACCCAGCTCGCCTCGCCCACCGCCAAGGGGCTCTATCGCGCGGGCATCGTGGAGAGCGGGGCCTACGGGGACTGCGCGGCTCGTGATCGGAAGGCGGCGGTCGCTCAGGGCGCGGCGTTCGCGAAGAAGGCCGGCTGCCCGGACGAGGCGAACGCCCTCGCCTGTCTGCGGAGGAAGCCCGCCAAGGAGATCCTCGCGGCCCAGGCCGGGTTCGACTGGGGTCCGGTGGCGGGCGGTGACTTCCTGCCGGTCCAGCCGGAGGAGGCGTACAAGAACGGGAGCGCCTCACGCGTGCCCGTCCTGAACGGCGCGAACAGCGACGAAGGGCGGCTCTTCGCCTACGGGCAGTTCGACGGGCAGGGCAAGCCGCTCACCGAGGCGCAGTACCCGGCCGCGCTGACCCGGACGTACGGCGAGGACCTTGGCGCCAAGGTCCTGGGGCGCTATCCGCTCTCCGGGCACGCCTCACCGACGCACGCCTACGCCGCTGCCCAGGGCGACCAGATGTTCGCCTGCACGGCGCTGCGCATGGACAGGGCGCTCGCGGGCCGTGGGCCCGTCTACGCGTATGAGTTCGCCGACCGCACCTCGCCGCCCTTCGCGTCGATCCGCGAGGCGGGCAGGACGTTCGACTTCGGCGCGACCCACGTCAACGAAGTGCAGTACCTCTTCAAGCACTTCGGGCTCGCGTCGCCGCTCAATGCCGAACAGCGCGCCCTGTCCCGCCAGATGATCCAGTACTGGGGCTCCTTCGTCCACGGCGGTCCGCCACGCGCCGACGGCCAGCCCGCCGCGCCCGACCAGCGCGTCCGGCCTGGCCAGGTGCTCTCGCTGCGCACCGCGTCCGCGGGAGGCAATGAGCTGAGCACCACCGTGGGCCGTGAGCACCGGTGTGACCTCTGGGACTCCGCCCCGGCGGCCGACGCCGGGTGAGCGGGTAGGCTGCCCGGCGTGCGCGCCCCGGGGGGATCGCGCACGCCGGGTACAGGCACACCAGCACAGGAGGAACCGGCGTTGCACGTCCAGGAATGGCTGGAGACCGTACCGGCCGTCAGTATTTACGCGCTGGTGGCCGTGGTCATCGGCCTGGAGAGCCTGGGCATACCGCTGCCGGGTGAGATCGTCCTCGTATCGGCGGCGCTGCTCTCCTCGCAGCACGGCGAGCTCAACCCCGTCGTCCTCGGGATCTGCGCCACCGCGGGCGCCATCATCGGCGACTCCATCGGGTACGCGATCGGGCGCAAGGGCGGCCGACCACTGCTCGCCTGGCTCGAACGCAAGTTCCCCAAGCACTTCAGCGCCGCGAACGTCGGCAGCGCCGAGCAGTCCTTCCAGAAGTGGGGCATGTGGGCGGTCTTCTTCGGCCGCTTCGTCGCCCTCCTGCGGATCTTCGCCGGGCCGCTCGCGGGCGTGCTTCGCATGCCGTACTGGAAGTTCCTCGTCGCCAACGTCCTGGGCGGCATCATCTGGGCGGGCGGCACCACCGCCGTCATCTACTACATCGGCGTCGTCGCCGAGGACTGGCTCAAGCGGTTCTCGTACGTCGGCCTGGCCATCGCCGTGCTGATCGGCGTCGGCTCCATGCTGTTCGTCAAGCGCCGCGCCAAGAAGTCCGCGGCGGCGCGCGCCGAGGCCGAAGCCGACAGCGGAGGGCAGTCGGCGGCCGGGCCGGCCGCCGTGCCGACCGCCGACTGACGCCGCTGACCGACCCCGCCGACTGACGTCACCCGGCGTGGACGTCCCGGTGGGCCTTGGCCAGCTCCACGTACATCGTGCCGTTGAGCGTGATGCCCGCGCGCTCCTCGTCGGTGAGCGGGCGCCGCACCTTCGCCGGTACGCCCGCGACGAGTGAGCCTGGCGGCACGACCATCCCCTGCGGCACAAGCGCCTGCGCCGCGACCAGCGAACCCGCGCCGATCACCGCGCCGTTGAGGACCGTCGCGCCCATGCCGATCAGGCAGTCGTCCTCGACGGTGCAGCCGTGCAGGACGGCGTTGTGGCCGACCGAGACCCGCTCGCCGATCGTCATCGGGAAGCCCAGGTCGACGTGGAGGCTGCAGTTGTCCTGGATGTTGCTGTCGGCGCCGATGACGATCGGACCGCCGTCCGCACGGAGCACCGCTCCGTACCAGGTGCTCGCCCCGGCGTGCAGTGTCACCTCGCCGATGACGACGGAGGTGGGCGCGGTGAAGGCGGCCGGATCGATCTTCGGGTCCTTGCCGCCGATTCCGGTGATGAGTGCCTCGTGGCCCATCGGATGTCTCCATTCGTACGTGTCTCGCGCCTGGCGGAACGGTACGGGACGGGGCGGGTTGCGCCACCGTGTGGGGTGAAGATCACAGGGGCGCGGGCTCACCCGGGCGCGTGTGGCTGAGTAACGTATGCGCGTGCCGAAGAACAGGAACACGTTCTCATCCGCGGTCGCCGACTGGCGGCGCCGCGCGGCGCAGCGCGCCGTCCACGCGGGCTGGGCCTGGGTGCAGCGGACGGGCGCGGTGACCGCGCAACGGCCGGGGCGGCTGCGGTTCGGCGCGCTCGGCCAGGGCACGAAGCTCGCCTTCCCGCAGGGGACGGTCTTCGGTGAGCCGTGGATCCGCATCGGCGACCACTGCATCATCGGCGAGCAGGTCACCCTCACCGCCGGGATGATGCCCGACCTGGACCTCGGTCCCGATCCCATACTGCGCATCGGAAACGGCGTGGTCCTTGGCCGCGGCAGCCATGTCATCGCCGACACGACGGTGACGATCGGCGACGACTGCTACTTCGGGCCCACGGTCTATGTGACGTCCACGAACCACTCGTACGACGATCCGCACACGCCCATCGGCAAGCAGTGGCCCCGCATGGAGCCGGTCGAGATCGGCCCCGGCTGCTGGATCGGCACGAACGCCGTGATCCTGCCCGGTGCCAGGATCGGCCGCAATGTCGTGGTGGCGGCGGGCGCGGTCGTGCGCGGCTCCGTGCCCGACCACGCTGTGGTGGCAGGGGCGCCGGCCCGTGTGGTGCGTCGCTGGGACGCGGACACGGGGTGGCAGCCGCCGCTGCGGACGCCTGCGCCTGTGCCGATTCCTGACGGTGTCACGCCGGAACAGCTGCTTGCTCTGGCGGAGTTGGACGAGGCCTGATTCAGCTGGCCAGTAGTACCGTGCCCACCAAGGCCAGGCCCGCGCCCGCGGCCTGGACCCCGCGCAGCCGCTCCTTGAGTACGAAGCGGGCGGCGAGGGCGGTGACCACCGGGTAGACGGAGGCGAGTACGGCGGCCACGGTGACCGGGCCGTTCTGGGCGGCCACCGAGTACGTGCCGTTGGCCGCGACGTCCGCCAAGCCGACGAAGGCGAGGGCCGGGACCGACGCCCAGATGACGCGCATCCCGCTGCCGTCGGGGAGCGCCCTGCCGCCGCGCTTGACCGAGATGAACAGTGCGGTGCCGCCGGCGGTCACGTTCGTCACGCGCTGCACGAACAGGGCGAGGAACAGGCCCGTGAGGCTGCTCGACGCCTCGGAGATGAGCGCCATCACCGCGCCGAACCCGAAGGCCGCGACCAGTGTGAGCAGCACCGCCTGGCGCTGCACGGGGGCGCCGCGCAGTTCGGGCCCGCCCGCGAGCACGATGCCGACCACGGCGACGGCGATCCCGGCGAACTGCGGAACTCCCGGCCGCTCGCCCAGGAAGAGCCCGACGCCCACCGGTACGACGACGCCCAGCGAACCGAGCGGTGAGACGACGCCCATCGGGCCGAGCGCGAGGGCCTTGTAGAAGGCGAGCATGGCGACGGGGCCGACGAGTCCCGCGCCCACCGCGAACCACAGCTGCGGCCCCCACTCCGTCCAGCCGCCGGTCGCGACGACGATCACTCCGAGTACGACCACCGCGATGGTCTGCGAGGCGACGACGACCGTCAGTGCGGGGAAGCGTCGTGTGAGCAGTCCGCCGCCGAAGTCGGCCAGGCCCCACAGGAGGCTGGTGGCCAGAGCGAACAGGGCTGTCATCGGGAGACCTCGCAGTACAGTGTGATGAACCTTCGGGTGCACCACACCGTAGTTCACTATCCTGAACTCTGTCATCCATAATATTGGACGGAATGTGTCGGACCTCGACCAGCTCACCCAGTCGCTCGCTCGCAACCTCAAGCGGTGGCGCACCGAACGCGGCTTCACGCTCGACGCGCTCGCGGCCCGCGCGGGCGTCAGCCGCGGCATGATCATCCAGATCGAGCAGGCCAGGACCAACCCCAGCGTCGGCATCACGGTGAAGCTCGCCGACGCGCTCGGCGTCAGCATCACCACGCTCCTCGACTACGAACAGGGCTCCCACGTCCGCCTCGTGCCGCCGGAACAGGCGGTGCGGATGTGGTCCACGGAGGCGGGCAGCAGCACGACGCTGCTCGTGGGGACCGAGGCGCGCGGCCCCTTCGAGCTCTGGGCGTGGAAGCTGATGCCCGGTGACGGCAGCGACTCCGACCCGCATCCGCCGGGGACCATGGAGCTGCTGCACGTCGCGGCGGGCGAACTGACGCTCCTAGTCGACGGGGTCGAGCATCTTGTGCCCGCCGGGTCGGCCGCTTCGTTCGAGGCGAACGTGGCGCACGGCTATCACAACAAGGGCGCCGAGCCGGTCGAGATGACCATGTCCGTGTCCGTGCCGCCCGCGCACGCGTCGTCCTACTGAGGCCGCGCGTCGCCCGTCGTGCTGTCCGCCGAGGCCGGGCGCCCGCTCATTGAGACGGCCGACTCCGATGGAGGGCAACGCTGTTAGCGTGCCGTCATGCGTGCACCCATGGGAGACTTCGACGACGTACGCCCCGCACCCGAGGCGCTCGACCTCCTGGTCGCGCCCGTGGCCGACGCCGTGCGCGGCTGGAGCGGAGCCGTCCCCGCCGAGCAGGTCCTCCATGTCGACACGGACCCGCGGTGGGCCGACACCGCCACCTTCGTGGAGCACTACGGCCAGGACATCCTGGAGCAGTCCGCGAACTGCGTCGTCGTCGCGGGCAAGCGCGGCGGCGAGTCCACGCTCGCCGCGTGCCTGGTCCTCTCCACGACCCGGGTCGACGTGAACGGCGTCGTACGGCGCCAACTCGGCGCGCGCAAGGCCTCGTTCGCACCGATGGACACGGCGACCGGCGAGACCGGCATGGAGTACGGCGGCATCACCCCGATCGGCCTGCCCGCCGACTGGGCGCTCCTGGTCGACGCCGCCGTCGTCGATCTGCCGTACGCCCTCATCGGCAGCGGCAGCCGACGGGGCAAGCTGATCGTGCCCGGCAAGGCGTTCGCCGAGCTGCCGAACGCGGTGGTGCTCGAAGGGCTCGGCGTCGCCTGAGTCAGGTGAGGCCGCTCACCGGCAGACCGTGAGGTCGCTCACCGGCAGACCCCTTCCGCGCGCAGCCGGGCGATGTCGTCCGGGCCGTGGCCCAGCTCCTCAAGGATCAGCTCGGTGTGCTCGCCCGCCGCGGGCACGGGATCCATCCGCGGGGGTACGCCACTCAGATCCGCCGGTGGCACCAGCGCCTGAACGGGGGAGGAACTGCCCGGAATGGCGACGTCGCGCCAGCGCTCGCGCTCGGTGAGGGCGGGGTGGGCGAGGAACTCGGTGACCGAATTGACGCCCGCGTTGGCGATGTTGGCGCGGTCGAGCAGCTCCATCGCCTCGTCGCTGCCGAGTTCGGCGAAGCGTACGGAGATGATCGCGTCGAGTTCGTCGCGGTGCGCGACGCGGTCCGAGCCGGTGGCGAACCGCGGGTCGTCGGTCAGTTCGGGACGCCCGATGACCTGCTCGCACAGGGCGGCCCACTCGCGTTCGTTCTGCACGGACAGCAGGACGTCCTTGCCGTCGGACGCGGTGAAGGGGCCGTACGGCGCGACCGTGGCGTGCCGGGCACCGACGCGGGGCGGCTGGGTGCCGCCGTAGCGCGTGTAGTACGCGGGCTGGCTCATCCACTCGGCCAGCGCGTCGAAGAGGGAGACCTCGACGGCCGGCGCGCGGCCGGTGGTCGCCCGGGTGAGGAGCGAGGTGAGGATGCCGCTGTAGGCGTACATCCCGCCCGCGATGTCCGCGACCGAGATCCCCGCCCGCACGGCCTCGTCGGGCGTGCCGGTCAGCGAGAGCAGCCCGGTCTGGCACTGCACGAGCAGGTCGTACGCCTTGCGGTTCGCCCAGGAGCCGCTGGTGCCGTACCCGCTGACCGTGCAGGGGATCAACGAGGGGTAGCGGGCCTGGAGTTCCTCCGCGCCCAGGCCAAGGCGGTTGGCCGCTCCCGGCGCGAGGTTCTGCACGAACACGTCGGCGCCCGCGAGGAGTTCGTGCAGGATCTCCAGTCCTTCCTTGGACTTGAGGTCGAGGGTGAGGGACTCCTTGGAGCGGTTGAGCCAGACGAAGTAGCTGGCCTGGCCGTGCACGGTGGTGTCGTAGCGGCGGGCGAAGTCGCCGCCGCCGGGGCGCTCGACCTTGATCACACGGGCGCCGAGGTCGGCCAGCTGCCGGGTGGCGAAGGGGGCGGCGACGGCCTGCTCCAGGCTGACGACGGTGATGCCCTCCAGGGGGAGCCGGCCGGGCGGTGTGGGGTGCGTCGCCATGACTGCCTCTCGTTCCTGCTTGTTGGACCTTGTACTGGGCCTTGCATTGGGCCTTGTACGGGGCCTCGTGTTCTGGGGCTCGTACACCATCAATCTCTCCTGCCCACGACCGACTTGGAGACCAGCCGCCCCTCGTCGAAGCAGAGGCGGTAGCCGTCGCCGGACATGAGGTGCGTGCTGTAGTACGCGCACGCCTGACCGCGCGGTGTCGCCGGTGAGCCGTCCGGTGGGCCGTCCCGGGTGAACCGTGGCAGCCGGGATTCCACTTCGCCGCGCGGCTCGCCTATGGTCAGGTCCTCGTACACGTCCCGGTCGAGCACCGAGAAGGACGAGCTGATCAGACTGACGGGGATCATGAGCAGCAGGATCCCGGCGAGGACCGCGAGCGGGGTCAGGACCGCCTGCGCGAGCCGCTGCCGCACCCGCCGCCGGGCCAGCTCCAGCTCCTGGGCGGAGGTGGTCGGCCGGGGCGCGTCGGCGGTGCGGGGTGCGGCCGTAGTCGTGGGCAGTTCGGCGGTCACCTCGAAGCCGCCGTCGTCCGTCGGCCCCGCGCGCAGCGTGCCGCCCGCGAGGCGCACCCGCTCGTCGAGGCCGACCAGGCCGTTGCCGCCCGAGGCCACTCCGGCCAGGCGCCCGGCCGGGGCCGGATCGTTGACCACCGTGAGCCGCAGGCTTTCGCCGCCTCGCGCGATGCGGGCCCGAACCGCGGCGCCCGGTGCGTGTTTGGCGGCGTTCGTCAGGGCCTCCTGGAGCACGCGGTGGACGGCGAGGGCGACCATGGGCGGCAGGTTCTCGGTGCCAGGAGTGTCACCGCTGCCGCTCATACTCACCGTGTCGCCTGGCTCTTCGATCGTGACCTTGACGCCGGAGGCCCGCGCGCGTTCGACCAAGGCCTCCGGGCTCTCCTCCGACGGGGCCCGGGGCGGCACTTCGTCGTCGGCACGCAGTACGCCGATGATCTCCCGTAGCCGTTCGGTCGCCGCCCCCGCCGCCGCGCGCAGCTCACCGACGGCCGCCTGCTGACGGGCGTCGAGGGTGGGATCGACCTCAAGGGCGCCCGCCCGGACCGCGATGAGCGTCAGGTCGTGACCGAGCGAGTCGTGCATGTCGCCCGCGATCCTGGCGCGTTCGCGGATGCGGGTGCGGTCGGCGACGGCCTGCTGCTCGTGCTCCATGCGCTCGGCGAGCCGCCAGCCGGTGGCCGTCAGGTCGGCGTACTGGCGGCGGCAGCGGCCGAGCAGCCACGGGAGCACCACGCTCAGCAGCAGCGTGAGGAGCATCGTCGGCCAGTGCCACAGATCGCTCGACACGACCGCGCTCAGCACGAGCCCGGTCGGCGCGACCGCGGCGAAGAACCACAGGGCGGGCCGTACGGCGGCCGTGCGGCTGCCGGCGAGGCAGCCGAAGCAGACCAACGCCGCCCAGTACACGGGCGTCAGCATCTCCGGGTCCGTCATCAGGCTCAGCGCCACCGGCACGGCGAGCGCGGCGAGCGGCCACCGCCTGCTGTACGCGACGGCGGCCCCGAGCAGCGGGACACCCACGGCGGCGACGACCGCCGCACGTCCGTCGAGACTGAAGACGGCCGTGGCCGGTGGCGCGCACACCACGAGCCACAGCCCGATGTCGAAGAGCCGGGGGAGCCAGCCAGTTCTGCCGCGCATCCGCCAAGGATCGCCGATGACGGGTGCTCCGCGCCGCTGACGAAAGTAGGGGGCCCTGGACCCCGGCGGTAAGGACGCCGCCGCCCGGCACCCCCCTGGGCGGCCCTCACTCCCCGCCGACGAGCCCCGCCTCGTACGCGAGGATCGCGGCCTGCACCCGGTTCTTGAAGCCGAGGCGGGCCAGGACCTGGCTGACGTACGCCTTCACCGTGCCCTCGACCACGTGCAGCCGCTGGGCGATCTCCGCGTTCGACAGCCCTGCCCCGACCAGGGCGAGCACCTCACGCTCGCGCGCCGTCAGCTCCTCGGCGCGGGCCCGCGCGGTGGCCTGCTTGCCGAGCTGCCCCGCGCCGAGGTGGGAGATGACCCGCCGCGCGATCGACGGGGCGAGATACGCGCCGCCCTCCGCCACCGCCTGCACCCCGGCGATCAGTTCGCGCGGATTGCCGGACTTGAGGAGGAAACCCGCGGCGCCCGAGGCGAGCGCGCTCGCGATGTACTCGTCCTCGGAGAACGTGGTGAGCATCGCCACGGCCGTCTCGGGCGCGGCCCTGCGCAGCTCGGCCGCCGCCTGGAGGCCGTCGAGCCGGGGCATCCGGATGTCGAGGAGGCAGACGTCGGGGCGGTGCCTGAGGGCGAGTTCGACCGCCTCGTGCCCGTCGGCCGCCTCGGCGACGACCTCGATGTCCTCGGCGGTGCCGAGGATCGCCCGCACCCCGGCCCGGATCATCGCCTCGTCGTCGGCAAGCAGCACTCGGATCATGCGAGCACGCTACCCGGGGCCCCGGCACCTTACGAAAGTGCGGTGCGGGTGCTGACCAAGGTCCCCTGTCCCCGGCCACGCCGCTCCGTAGCGTCCCTGCCATCACCGCCGACGCCACCGAAGGCGCGGGCACGGAAAGGAACTTGGGGAACGATGCTCACCTTGCGGAGCCTGACCAAGAGATACGGCGAGAAGACCGCCGTCGACGCCCTGACCCTGGAGGTCGCCCCCGGGAAGATCACCGGCTTCCTCGGCCCGAACGGCGCGGGCAAGTCCACCACGATGCGCATGATCCTGGGTCTCGACCACCCCACATCGGGCACGGCCCTCATCAACGGCAAGCGGTACGCCGAGCACCGCCACCCCCTGCGGGAGGTCGGCGCCCTCCTGGACGCCAACGCCGTGCACCCCCGGCGCAGCGCGTACAAGCACCTGCTCGCCATGGCCCGCAGCCACGGCATTCCCGCCCGCCGCGTCGGCGACGTACTCGACGTCACGGGGCTCGGCGATGTGGCGGGCAAGCAGGCGGGCTCGTTCTCGCTGGGCATGGGGCAGCGCCTCGGCATCGCGGGGGCGCTGCTCGGTGACCCGGAGGTGCTGATGCTGGACGAGCCGGTCAACGGGCTCGACCCGGACGGCGTGCTCTGGATCCGCCGCTTCCTGCGCTCGCTCGCCGCGCAGGGCAGGACGGTGTTCGTCTCCAGCCATCTGATGAGCGAGATGGAGGTCACCGCCGACCGGCTGATCGTCATCGGCAAGGGACGGCTCATCGCGGACGCGCCGATGGAGGACATCCTCGCGCGAAGCTCCCGCAACGCGGTCCGCGTGCGCGGGCCCGAGGCGGCGGGCCTGCACCTCCTGGCGGACCGGCTCGGCCCTGAGGCGCACGACCTCCAGTGGGTCTCGGCGTACGAACTGGTGGTGAGGGGCCTGACGGCGGAGCGCGTCGGCGATCTCGCCCACGAGGCACATGTACGACTGCACGAACTGCGCCCCGTCGAGGCGTCCCTGGAAGAGGCATACATGGAACTGACCGCAGGCAGCGTCGAGTTCGGGGAGGCACGGCTGTGAGAACCCAGACATCCGAAGTGGGCCGGGCAGCGCTGCGGACGGCCGGGGGCGGGCTTCGCGGCGCAGTGGCCGCCGAGTGGACCAAGCTCTTCTCGCTCCGCTCGACCTGGTACTTCCTGCTCTCGGCGGTCGCCGTGATGGGGGTGACGGCCGGCTGCGTCGGTGCGGTCACCCATGACGCGGGGGCGTCGGCCGCCGACCCCGCGACGCTCGCCACGGTCTTCGGCGTCGAGTTCGTCGTCGCCGCCCTCGCCATGCTCGGCGTCACCGGCGAGTACGCCACCGGCAGCATCATCAACACCCTCCAGTGCGTGCCGGACCGCGCACGCCTGCTCATCGCCAAGAGCCTCACCCTGGGAGCCGTCGCCTTCGCCGCCGGGATCGTGCTCGCGGTGACCGGAGTCGTCGCGGGAGCGGCGGCCATGGACAAGTCGACATTCGACTTCGCACAAGTGGCGGGCCAGGTGTTTGCGATCGCCGTTCACCTGATGCTCATGAGTGTCCTGACCGTCGGCCTCGCGGCCATCGTGCGCAGTTCAGCCGGGGCCATCACCGTGCTGTTCGTGCTGCTGCTCATCGTGCCGACGATCCTCCAATCGACTCCCCTCGACTTCCTCACGAACCTGGCGCAGTTCCTGCCCCAGGCGGCGGGCACGCAGTTCCTCACCGGCGACGGGGATCTCTACGGTCCTGCCACCGGGCTGCTGATCCTGGTGGCCTGGACCGCCGCCTCCCTGACCCTGGCCACCGCGATCCTCAGGCGGCGCGACGCCTGAGCCTTCCTCCGCGTACGACCTGCCTCCCCGAACGGAGACCGGAACTGTCATGCTCTCGACATCCGCTGCCCCCTTGACGCCGTCCGCTCCCGCCCTCGCCACCTCCTCGTACGTCACCTCCATCGCCGACTCCGAGGCGCGGATACGGGCCGCGCAGCGGCTGCGGTACCGCGTCTTCGGCGAGGAGATGGGCGCGACCCTCGACACCTCGCTGCCGGGCCACGACGTGGACGCCTTCGACGACCTGGCGGACCATCTGATCGTCACCGACACCACCACGGGCGAGGTCGTCGGCACCTACCGACTGCTGCCGCCGGGACGGGCCGCGCACTCCTACTCCGACAGCGAGTTCGACCTGCGCGCACTGGAAGGCCTGCGCTCCTCCACGATCGAGGCGGGCCGCTCCTGCGTGCACCCCGACCACCGCTCCGGCGCGGTGATCAACCTGATGTGGTCGGCGCTCGCCCGCTACGTCCTGCTCTCCGGCCACCGTTACCTCGCGGGCTGCGCGTCCGTGCCGCTGTCCGACGGTGGCGCGGCGGCGTCCAGCGCCTGGCTGCTCGGCACGTCCAAGCACGCGTCACCGCCCGAACTGCGGGTGCACCCCCGGCGCCTCTGGGTGCCCACCGCGCCGCCGGTGGAGCGGCCCGCCTACACCGATCTGCCGCCACTGCTCCGCGGCTACCTCCGGCTCGGCGCCTGGATGTGCGGGGCGCCCGCGCACGACCCCGAGTTCGACGTCGCCGACTTCTTCGTCCTCCTCGACATGGACCGGCTCGGCGACCGCTACCGGCGCTATTTCCTGGGGGAGACACGATGAGCCCCGGGGGAGCCGCGGCGCCCGCGGCCTCGCGGGGTGCTGTGCCTGGGCTTGCGGTTCTGCCGGGCGGGGCCCCGGCCTCGGTGTGCGGCCCTGGCTGTGTCACGCGGTCGGCGCCGAGGGTTTCCGCCGCCGAAGTAGCCCGCCGGTACGCGGCGTTGGCGTACGAGATCGGCCTTGGCGTGGCACAGGGCGAGCGGCTCGCCGGGCCTCGTGCGCTGCGGGCGCGGGCCCGGGGGATCCTGGGCGCGCTGGGCGTCGAGCTTGAACGGGGGCGTGCGGGGCGGCGGCTGACGGTGGGCGGCGGCAGCGGGCCCGGCACCCTGATCGTCGCCAATCACATCTCCTGGCTCGACGTCGTCGCCCTCCTCGCCGTCGAGCCCGTGACGGTCCTCGCGAAGCGGGAGGTGGGCCAGTGGCCGGTCATCGGCACGCTCGCGCGGCGCGCGGGGAGCCAGTTCATCGACCGCGACGGCCTTCGCCAACTCCCCGGGGTGGTCTCGGAGTTGTCGGACACCCTGCGCTCGGGCCGCTCGGTCCTCGTCTTCCCGCAGGCGACCACCTGGTGTTCCGTGTCCGGAGGCCGGTTCCGCCGGGCCACCTTCCAGGCGGCGGCCGACGCGGGCGCACCCGTACGGCCGGTGACCCTCCGCTACTACCAGCACGGGGCGCGCAGTACCACCGCCGCCTTCCTCGGCGACGAAACCTTCGGGGCCTCACTGCACCGCGTGGCCCGCGCCCGCGGCCTGACCGTGCGGGTCACCGCGCACACCCCGCTGTACGGATCCGACCGCGGGAAGCTGGCCGCGGATGCCCAAGCGGCGGTCGGCGCCGAAGAGTTGGCCGCCCACCTCTGACCTGCTGGGTCCCCCTTGGTGCTCGGGCGGGTTGGTGCAGCGACCGGGCGGGTGTCACCTCGCGGACGTGCACCACGGCGGATCGTCGCCTCGGCGAGAAGATGGGCGGGTGCGGGAACTCGGGCCCCTCCTCGGCCGACTCCTGAACCGATGGCAGTGGGTACGGCCGACGTTCGGTAAGCGATAAGCGAGAGGGTGTTGAGTGATGAGTGCTGTGCAAACCGGGGCGGGGGAGAGCCGTCGCCGGGTGCTCCGTGGTGCAGTGGCCGGGTCACTGGGCGTGGCCGGGCTTGGCGCCGCGTCGGGCCACCCCGCCGCCGCGGCGGATCGTCGCGCACCCGGCGGGGACGGTGAGGGGAAGCTGAGCGTCGCCGTGCTGCTGTACGACGGATTCACCGCCCTCGACGCGGTAGGCCCGTACGAAGTGCTGTGCCGTGTCCCCGGCGTACGCGTGACGATGGTGGCCCGGGAGGCGGGGCCGGTCCGTACCGACACCGGCGAGCTGACGCTGATGGCCGAACGGGCCATGAGCGAGGTCGAACGAGCCGACGTCCTGCTGGTGCCCGGCGGCGGCAATCGCGGCACCGTCGCGATGATGGAGGACGCCGGGGTCCACCGGTGGATCCGCCGTATCCACCGCCGCAGCACTTGGACCACCTCCGTCTGCACGGGCTCGCTCATTCTCGGCGCGGCGGGCCTGCTGCGCGGACTCCCGGCCACCACCTACTGGGCGTCCCGCCCGTACTTGAAGGAGGTCGGCGCCGTTTACACCCCCGGACGCTTCGTCGAGACCGGGAAGATCGTGACGGCGGCCGGTGTATCCGCGGGCATCGACATGGGCCTGCACCTCGCCTCCCGGCTCTCCGACGAGAAGGTCGCGCAGGCGATGCAACTGGCCGTCGAGTACGACCCGGACCCGCCCTACGACACGGGCAGCCCCGAGAAGGCCGACGCGGAGACCGAGGCCCTGGCCCTGAAACTCCTGGCGGACTCGGCGCGCTAGCGCCCTCTCAGGGGGCGGGGTCGCGTACCCGTCCACGCATGGAGTGGCGCGGATGCAAGGATGACCCCGCCATGACTGCTGGGTGGTGTTCTCGCGCGGTACGGGCTGCGGTGTTCGCGGCCGTCTGTGTGCTGCTCGCTGCCCTGGGGCACGTACTGATGTCGGGGACCCAGGTCCCCGGGTGGGCCCTTGGCGCGGGCGCCGTCGGAGTCGGCGGCGCGGCGTGGGCGCTGGCCGGGCGCGAGCGGGGGCTCCCGTTGGTCGTTGCCGTGGCGGTGGCCGCGCAGGCCGCGCTGCACTCGGGGTTCTCCCTGGCGCAGGCGGCGTTTTCGTCCGCGGGCGGGGCGTCGCTACTCCAGCGTTGGGTGCGGCACATGCTTTGCGCGACGCAGGCGGAAAGCGGCTCGACGGGGTCGGGACAGGGCTCGGCCATGTCCGCGTCCGCGCCCGCGTCGCAGGCCATGCCTGACATGACCTCGATGCCGTCCTCTCCGGGGCCCATGGGCGCCATGGAACACATGGAGCACGTGGCCCATGCGGGCGGCGGCGGTGGTCACGACATGGGCGGCATGTCGCCGACCGGCATGCTCGCCGCCCACCTCCTCGCCGCCCTCCTCTGCGGTCTCTGGCTCGCGCACGGCGAACGCGCCGCCTTCCGCGTCGCGCGGGCCTTCGCCGGATGGCTGGTCGCCCCGTTGCGCGTGCCCCTCGCGCTGCCCGCGCCCGCGCATCGCCCCCGCGTCCGACCCAGCCGCCACCGCTCGGCGGGCAGGCCGCGGCAGTTCCTTCTCGTGCACGCCATCACCTCTCGGGGTCCGCCCGTCGGGACCGCTGTCGCCTGACAGCTGGTTCCCCGACGCCGTGCCGACGCGCAACGCCGCGTACCCGGACGGCTCGGGCATCGGCCGCACGCTTCCGCGCGCGGCCGTACCCCCCCATCACCGGACCCGCGGAACGCCTGGACGCATGGCGTATCCGGGTCCCGGATTCCCGAGAAGGACACCAGGTGATCATTCCTGCCCTGCCCAGCTCACCCGACGAGTCGATAACGGCCTGGGCGCTCGCCGCCCGCGCCGGTGACCCCGAGGCGGTCGAGCACTTCGTGCGCGCCCTGCACCGGGACGTCCGCCGGTACGTGACGTACCTCGGCGGCGACCCGCAGGCCGCCGACGATCTGACGCAGGACACGTTCCTGCGCGCCCTCGGCAGCCTGCACCGCTTCGAAGGGCGCTCGTCCGCCCGTACGTGGCTGCTCTCCATCGCCCGCCGCGCGGTGATCGACAGCCTGCGGCACGCCGCGGCCCGGCCCCGCCTCTGCGACACGGACGACTGGCAGTCCGCAGCCGAGCGGGCCCAGCCGAGAGGCCTCCCGGGCTTCGACGACGGAGTGGTCCTCGCCGACCTCCTTGCGACGCTGCCCGACGAGCGGCGCGAGGCATTCGTCCTCACCCAACTCCTGGGGCTGCCCTACGCGGAGGCCGCGCTCCTCGCCGGCTGCCCGGTGGGAACGGTGCGCTCACGTGTGGCGCGCGCTCGGATCTCCCTGATGGAGAGACTGCGGGACGCGGAGCGCCCTGCGTTGGCGGGCGCCGCGGCCTGACGGGCTTGACGGTCCGCGGGGGTCGCCCGGCTTCCCGGCCGGGCGGCCGGCAGCTCCGCGCGGGACGACCGCCCCGCGGCCCGTGACGTCACCGCGAGCATGGGGACGTCGATGAAGACAGCGGTGGTGCCTCCGTTGGGCAAGGACAGGCCGTGTTCGCCTCCGTGGAACACGTTCCCCTTGGGCGCCACGCTACTGAGGGCGCCACGTGACCACGCGACCACGATCCTGCTCACCACACACGACCTCGCCGAGGCCGACAAGCTCTCCGACCGCATCATGATCCTTTCTGGGGGGGGCGGATCATCGCGGACGGTTCGGCACAGGACCTGGCACGGCGGACCGCGGGCCTTGACGAGGTCCGCTGGACGCGGGACGGGCAGCGTTTCGTCAGGTCGACGGCTGAATCGACGGCGTTCGTACGCGAGTTGTTTCGCGAGTACGGCGATGAAGTGCGCGAACTGGAGGTCTACCGGGCCTCGTTGGAAGACGCGTACCTGGCGCTGGTGCGGCAGGGGGAGAGCGGGGAGCGGGGGCCGGCCGCGAGGGAACCCGCCGAACGGCGGTCCGCGGCACGGAAGTCGGGGAAGGCAGCGGCCCGGTGAACACGACGAAAGTAGCGAACGCGATGAACGTAGCGAGCGCGGCGAACGCGATGAACGTAACGAGCGTGGCGCTACGGGCGGGCCTGACCCGTGGCCTGATCGAGCTGCGGCAGTCGTTCACCAACGGCGGGGACCTGCTCTCCCACTTCCTCTGGCCGGTCCTGATGCTGACCGTCATGTTCTTCATGCGGGACGCGTCGTTCGGTACGAGCGGACTCCTGCTCGGCACCCTGGCCCTGCCCAGCATCCTCGGGATGAACGCCGCGATGGGCATGGTCAGCATGACCTGCTCGCCGACCTCGCGATCCTGCTGATCCCCGGGATCCTGATCGTCGAGGGCCTCGCGGTCGGAGGGGTGGGCTCCTGGGTGACGCTGGTCTGGGTCCTGGTCCTGGGCATGGTGGCGACGCTGCCCATCGGGGCGGTCCTCGGCTCGGTGTTCACCGGCGTGCGCAGCCAGGGTCTGATCCAGCTGCCGGTCATGGGCCTGATCGCGGTCTCCGGCATCTTCTACCCGGTCACCGCGATGCCGGAGTGGCTCCAGTGGATCGCGCAGGCATCGCCCATCTACTGGCTCGGCCTCGGCATGCGGTCGGCGCTGCTGCCGGACGGCGCGGCCGGCATCGAGATCGCCGGCTCCTGGCGGCACTGGGAGACCGCGGGGGTCCTGGGTGCCTGGGCGGTGCTCGGCCTGCTCCTCGCGCCGGTCGTGCTGCGCCGGATGGCGCGGAGGGAGTCGGGGTCGAGCGTGGCGGAGCGGCGTGAGCGGGCGTTGCGGAGGGTGGGGTAGTCCGCGGCCTTGCGGAGGCCGCGAAGACTCCCGGCTGACAAGGACATCTCCTACCTGAGTCCCTACTCCGCAGCCTGCCCGGCGGCCCAGATTGGAGTAGACCAATGGTAAAAGGAGAAAGAAGTGAAAAGTGACCCGCCGCGGCCTGCCGATACGCCTCACCTGCGACAACGTCACCCCGGCGAAATACCTGGTGCGTACAGCCGCCTTCCTGGGCAGGGGCCTTGCTCGGGCAAACATGGTATAGACGTATGAAAGAAGCACGTGTCGGCCCCGCTCGGCCTATACGCGGTGCGTCTCCGGAAGGTCTGTTCCCGTGCAAGCTCCCGATCGTGTTCCCGATCGCGTTCTCCTTGACTCCGCGCTACCGCGCACCGACAAGGCACGCCGCCTGCCAGGTACCCGCGCGGCTCGTCGGCTGCGGCGGGCCGGTATCGCGAGAGTGCTCGTCGTCGGATGCCTGGTGCGGGTGACGCTGCGGGGCGAGATCACCGCGCGTGAGGCCGACTCGCTCTCCGAGCATCTGCGCCAGATGGTCCAGGACGGCTGCCGGTGCCTGGTCGTGGACCTGACCGAGGTCACCTATCTGGCCCGGGACGGAGCGGGCGCCTTCTTCGACACCCTGCGGGCGCTCAAGGACGTCGAGGGCTCCCTCGCGGTGCACGGCGCCTGCCCCCGCACCGCCGCCACGCTGCACTGCCTGGGCATGAGCCGGCTCATCGCGAAGCAGCACCCCTGATACGGCGACGGACCGGTGGCCCACCGGCAACTACCGGCGGGCCACCGGCCCATGATGACCGTCAGACGCGACGGTGCTTGCCGTAGTACTCGCCCGCGCTCTGGTGATAGCCGGTGTCGCCGAGGTGCTTCTCCTTGTCGAACTCAGGGGCACCCTTGATCTGGTCCTTGGTGAGGTCGACGTAGATCTTCTCCTCGGCGGCATCGATCTGGCGCACCGTGCCCGCGGGAAGCAGGACGTGCTTGCCGAAGATCCACACACCGGTGTCGACGACGAGATACGAGGAACCGACCTCGTCCGAGTGCTTGTCGACCTTTCCGATGCTGCCGTCCGTGGCCTCGACCTTGTATCCGACCAGGCTCGCACCCGCGGAGTGGCCGGTTGTCGGCTGGTAGCCCCACATGTTTTCCGTCATGGAATTCCGCTCCCTCATCGACAAAATAGTGGCCGTGACTCCCGCGCTTACCGACCTGTTCACGGCCTGTGCGCGGGCCGCCGTCGATGCGAGTGCCCCGCGTATCCGAGGCCACACCTCTTGAAGAAGTAACGGAAGCAACAGTCGGGTTGAAAGAGAAACAGACTCTTTCGTATGCATGGCCGTGCGAGGTCGGGGCACACGTCGGCCTGGAGGTTGATAACAATGGTTCCCCTGCTCATCGTTCTACTGCTCGCTCTGATCCTCTTCGGTGCCGGTTTCGCATTGAAGGCACTGTGGTGGATCGCCGTCATCGTGCTGGCCGTCTGGCTGATAGGTTTCGTCGTCCGCCCAAAGGGCGGAAGCGCACGATGGTATCGCTGGTAAAAGGCGCCGCACGCAAGCAGTCAACTTCCGGAGCGCCCATCCCCTTTCGGGGATGGGCGCTCCGGCATGTGTCATGTGTAATGCGCGAAAGCGACGCGCAATGGTGGCGCGCGATGGCGATGCGCGTTTCCGGGGGGAATTCACGTGGACTTTCACGACCGATGGGAAGGGCGAGGTGAGCGACGCTGAGCTCCGGGCGCGGGACGGATAGGCCCTGCCTATACGGGGCATCGATTTTTGGTCGTGGACCCCCTGACGCGCGGCCGGTTCACTGTGGCGCAACGCCGGCGCGCGCCGATCGGGCTCGGTGTCGCGCGATCAGGGAGGCTGCAATGACGCACACCCCGGACACCACCCCGGACACCCCGGACATCACCCCGGACATCAACCGGGACACCACCCCGGACACCACCCCGGCCAAGGGGCGAGCCGCGCCGAAACCGTGGTACCGGCAGCTGTACTTCCATGTACTCGTGGCGATCGTGATCGGCATCGTGCTCGGCTGGCGATGGCCGGATCTCGCCACCTCCATGGAACCCATCGGCACCACGTTCATCACCGCGATGAAGATGCTGATCGGGCCGATCGTCTTCCTCACCATCATCGGCGGGATAGCGGGTGTCGCGGACCTGAAGAAGGTCGGGCGCACCGGCCTCAAGGCGCTGACCTACTTTCAGGTCGGCACGATCGTCGCCCTGCTCACCGGCCTGGTGGCGATCAACATCTTCCGTCTCGGCGACGGAGTGCACGCCGATCCCTCGACCCTGAGCGCCTCCGGGGACGCGAGCCAGTACATCGACGAGGGCGAGCAGCAGAAGTGGTGGGAGTTCCTCACCCACATCGTCCCGGAAAGCTTCTTCGGCCCGTTCGTCGAGGGCGACATCCTTCAAGTGATCTTCCTGGCGGTGATATTCGGCGTCGCGGTGAAGGCGGTCGGGAAGGCGGGCGAGCCGATCATCGCGGGTGTCAGCCGCCTGACCGAGGTCGTCTTCAAGGTGTTGTCGTACGTCATGAAGCTCGCGCCCCTGGGCGCGTTCGGCGCGATGTCGTACGCCATCGGGAAGTTCGGCCTGTCCACGCTGTCCAGCCTCGGCTCGCTGATCCTCCTCTTCTACGTCACCTCCGCCCTGTTCGTCGTGGTCGTGCTGGGCGGTGTGCTCGCCGCGTACGTGCGGCTGAACATCTTCCAGCTCTTCCGCTACTTCAAGGAGGAGTTCTTCCTGATCCTCGGCACGTCCACGGCCGAGCCCGCGCTGCCGGGGCTGATGCGCAAGCTGCAGTTCATGGGGGTCGAGAAGCCCACGGTCGGTCTGGTCGTACCGACGGGGTACAGCTTCAACCTCGACGGCGCGGCGATCTACCTCTCCCTGGCCACGCTCTACATCGCCCAGGCCACCGACACCCCGCTGACCGTCACCCAGCAACTGGGGCTGCTCGCCGTCATGTTGCTGACCTCCAAAGGAGCCGCGGGCGTCGCGGGCGGCGGCTTCATCGCGCTCACCGCGACGCTCTCCACGGTGGGTCACGTCCCGGCTGCCGGGATCATGCTCATCTTCGGTATCGACAAGTTCATGTCCGAGTGCAGGGCGCTGGTGAACTTCTTCGGCAATGCCGTCGCCACCCTCGTCGTAGCCAAGTGGGAGAACGGCGTGGACCTGGTGCGGGCGCGTGCGGTGCTGGCCGGGAAGACGGGCGAGCCCCCGGGGAGCGCAGAGGAGGAGGAAGCGCCTGGCGACGCGGAGAAGGCGAAGGCCCGACTGCCTGTCGCAGTGCCCGCCGCTCACTCCGCTGAGGCGGCCCCCTGAGGCCAAGGGGCCTCTCAGCCTCTCGGCGCCGCTGCGTATAGGTTGACCCGCCGCAGCTCAACACCACCGCGGAGGCACCATGGACGCCCGGCAGCTCGAGTACTTTCTGGCCATCGTCGAGCACGGTGGCTTCAGCAAGGCCGCCGCCGCCCTTCACGTGGCTCAGCCCTCGCTGTCCCAGGCCATGGCCAACCTGGAGGCCGACCTCGGCGTCGCTCTCTTCCACCGGGTCGGGCGCGGGGTCGTCCTCAGCGAAGCCGGCGGCGAACTCCTGGAGCCGAGCCGGCGCGTGCTGCGTGACCTTGGCGCCGTGCGCGACACCGCCGCCGCGCTCGCCGGGCTGCGCGGCGGCACCGTCGAGGTGGCCACCATGCCGTCACCCGGCATCGAACCCCTCACCACGCTCATCCACCGCTTCGCCGAGCTGCATCCGTCGGTGACCGTGAGCACGCAGGCCGCCTTCACTCCGGACGAGGTCGTTTCCCTGGTCCGCAGCGGCGCCTGCGAACTCGGCCTGCTGGGCAGCGCGGCGCCCCTGCAACCGGCCGGGGTCGACGTCCTGCACATCGAGGACCAGCCGTTCGTGGTCGTCGCCGCGCCCGGCGGAGCGATCGAGGACGACGTCACGGTCCGGCCGGAGGACCTCGCCGGGCAGAAGCTCATCGCGTCCCGTACGGGCAGCCTGATGCGCAGCATCGTCGACGACATCACCGCGGGCGGCACCGGCACCCAGATCGTCACGGTCGTCGACCACCGCACGTCGATCCTGCCGCTGGTCCTCACCGGGGTGGGGGCCGCCGTCCTGCCCTCCGCCTGGACCCGGCTCGCACGCCGCTGCGGGGCCGTGGTCGCGCCCATCGAGCCCACCGCCCACCTCCATGTGGCGATGGTCAGCCTGCCCGCGCACCTCACGCCCGCCGCGCGCGCCTTCCTCGCCCTCGCCCGCTCCCTCGCCCAGCGCCGGGCAGAGCGTTGAGGGCGGTGCCACCTTGACGTACGACCGATCGGCGAGGCCTATACGTCGCATCGAAAGCAGGTCTTGGACGCGCTCCACCCGCGCTGTGTTGACTCGGAACCACCGCACCACAGTGACCCGGAGGCACCCATGACAGCCGCACCCCGCACCTTCCGCATCGCCGCCATCCCCGCCGACGGAGTGGGCAAGGAAGTCGTCGCCGCAGGGCGAGCCGTCCTGGAAGCCCTGGCCGAGGACTCCAAGGGCACCCCGGATCCCTTCGCCTTCGCCTGGGAGGAGTTCCCCTGGGGCTGCGAGTACTACGAGCGCACCGGCAAGATGATCGACGACGACGGCCTTGACCGGCTCAAGGACTTCGACGCCCTCTACTTCGGCGCGGTCGGCTGGCCCACCGTCCCCGACCACATCAGCCTCTGGGGCCTGCGCCTGAAGATCTGCCAGAACTTCGACCAGTGGGCCAACATCCGCCCCGTGACCTTCCTGCCGGGCATCCAGAGTCCGCTGCGCAAGGCCGACGACACCGAACTCGACTGGGTCGTCGTCCGCGAGAACAGCGAGGGCGAGTACGCGGGCCTCGGCGGCCGCAACTTCTCGGGCCGCGGCCCGGGCGGCGAAGTGGCCGTCCAGTCCGCCCTGTTCACCGAGGTCGGCTGCGAACGCATCATGCGCTTCGCCTTCGACCTGGCCCGCACCCGAAGCCGCCGCAAGGTCTCCTCGGTCACCAAGAGCAACGCCCAGCAGTACGGCATGGTGCTGTGGGACGACGTGTTCAAGCGCGTCGCCGCCGACTACCCGGACGTCGAGACCGAGAGTGTCCTGGTGGACGCGATGTCCGCGAAGTTCGTGCTGCGCCCGGAGGACCTGTCCGTCGTGGTCGCCTCCAACCTCAACGCCGACATCCTCTCCGACCTCGGCAGCGCCCTGGCCGGCAGCCTGGGCCTGGCCGCCAGCGCCAACCTCAACCCCGAGCGCCGCTTCCCCAGCATGTTCGAGCCGGTCCACGGCTCAGCCCCGGACATCGCGGGCCAGGGCCTCGCCAACCCGATCGGCGCCGTCGGCAGCGCGGCCCTGATGCTGGAGCACTTCGGCCTGCCGGAGCAGGCGGCCCGACTGCACAAGGCCATCGAGGCCACCACCGCCGCGGGCATCCTCACCCGCGACGTAGGCGGCACCGCCTCGACGGAGGACGTCACCAAGGCGCTCATCGACGCCCTCTGACGAAACCGACGCCCTCCGAGGAGACCGAAGCCCTCAGAGGAGGCGGCCCGAGCGATACGCGGGGGCGGGGCGGACGTTCTAACGCATGGCGGGCAGCTCGATCGCCGGGCAGCGGTCCATCACCATCTCAAGGCCCGCCGCCCGCGTCCGCTCGTACGCCGCCTCGTCGATGACGCCCAGCTGGAACCAGACCGCCCGCGCACCGATCGCCACGGCCTCGTCGGCGGCCTGACCCGCAAGGCCGCTGTTGAGGAAGACGTCGACCACGTCGATCTTGAAGGGCACGGCGTCGAGGGACGCGTAGCCCTGCTCGCCGTGCACCGTCTCGGCCTTCGGGTGGATGGGGACGATGCGCTTTCCGTAACGCTGCAGGACGTTCGCGACTCCGTACGCCGCTCGCGCGTCGTTCGATGACAGGCCCACGACCGCCCAGGTGTCCCCGAGCTCCGTCAGGATTTTGCGCACTGTTGCCGGATCGCCGTACACGTCCCGCTCCTCTGCCGTCCCGGCCCGCGCCTCAGACGTTGACGCCGAAGTCCGACGCGATGCCGCGCAGGCCACTCGCATAACCCTGGCCGACCGCGCGGAATTTCCACTCCGCGCCGTGACGGTAGAGCTCGCCGAAGACCATGGCGGTCTCGGTCGAGGCGTCCTCGGAGAGGTCGTAGCGGGCGATCTCCGCGTTGTCGGCCTGGTTGACCACGCGGATGAAGGCGTTGCGGACCTGGCCGAAGCTCTGGCCGCGGTTCTCGGCGTCGTGGATCGAGACGGGGAAGACGATCTTCGTGATCGTGGCGGGGACCCCGGCGAGGTTCACCTTCACCGCCTCGTCGTCGCCCTCGCCCTCACCGGTGAGGTTGTCGCCGGTGTGCTCGACCGAGCCGTCGGGGCTCTTGAGCTGGTTGTAGAAGATGAAGTGCTGGTCGGATACGACCTTCCCCGAGTCGTCGCAGAGCAGGGCGCTGGCGTCCAGGTCGTAGTCCGTGCCGGTGGTCGTGCGGACGTCCCAACCGAGGCCGACCAGAACGGCGGTGAGGCCGGGGGCCTCCTTGCTGAGCGAGACGTTGCCGCCCTTGGCCAGGGAAACTCCCACGATGTCCTCCTGAAGTCCTGAGGTGAAATGCGTACCGGCCGTGGTCAGGGCCGGGGTCAAAATCTACAGCACTGTAGAAGTTGGCGGGGTGCCGCCTCCCGGTTCCGCGTCCCGTTACGATGTGGCGCTCCGCAAGCGGGCGTCAAGGGGTCGAAGACTCCATAACGTAAGAGCCATACGAAAGTGCGCGAGGCGAATCAAGCACACGAAACGCACGCGGCGTACGCGGCGTACGCGACGCATGAGAGAAGGCGAGGGCGGACGATGGCGCGGACAGCCCAGGAGTTGCTCGAATCCGTGACGGCGGAACTCGCGCCGGACCCGGCGGCCAACCCGCTCGTCCCGCGGCTCGCGGACGGCACCGCGAACCGTTCCGCGATCACCGCTCTCGCCTTGGAGCAGCGCTCCGTGATCCCGGCCGACCGCCGCTCCTTCCTCCACCTGGCCACGCGCTCGGCGGACGCGGGGGAGGCGGAGTGCGCGGCCTTCTTCCGCACTCTCGCCGAAGGGGAGACGGTCGCCTTCGAGCGGCTCGGTGACCTCGTCGCGGCGTGCGGCGTGGACAAGACGGGCGCCGACGCGTACGAGCCGCGGGCGGGCTGCCAGGCCTATCCCGCGTACGTGGCCTGGCTCGCCCTGAACGCCGCGCCCGGCGACGTGGTCCTCGCCCTGACCGCCAACTTCGCGGCCTGGGGCGCCTGTTGCGCCTCGCTCGCCCGAGCGCTGCCCGCCCACTACGGCTTCAGTGCCGAAGCCTGCGCGTTCTTCGACTTCTTCGCCGAGCCCGCGCCCGAGCTGGAGAGCCAGGCGCTCGCCGCCGTGGACGCGGGTGCTGCCGGGCGGGGCCTCGACGCGGGATCGGCGGCGGGGACGGCCCTGCGGTACGGGAAGCTGCTCCAGCGGTACGAGGGGATGTTCTGGGAGACGCTCTCTCACTCGGCCTGACCGCCAGCAGGCTCCGCCCGGCCATCGGTACACGTACACTCCGCCCGCTCCTCCCCGTACTCCGCCTGGATATCGGCCAGTTGAGCCACAAGGCCCCGGATCAGTGCGTCGAGCCCGGCCCCGAACGCCTCCTCAGCCCGCCCCGCCTTGCTGCCGCCCACCGCACTCTCCAGCGCCGCGGCAAGCACCGGCACCCGTGGCGCGTGTCCGGCCGGGTCGATCATCAGCGGCGGTGCCACGAGGTCGAGCGCCGAGCCGAGCAGGAACGACTCGACGCTGGTCAGCGCCGCGACAAGACGGTCCTGCGGCCAGCCGCCACGGGCAAGGGCCGTCACGACCGCCTCGTACATGCTGAGCGTGGCCGGTGAGCTGATGGTCGTCGTGGCGAGCAGGTCGATGGAGTGCGGGTGCCCTGCGAAGGCGTCACGGTACGAACGGGCCCACGCGGCAAGGGCGTCGGGCCACGGCAGCGTGTCGAAGGCGGAGACGTCCATCTCCTCGACGATCAGACGGCGTACGCCCTCGATGACCTCGGCGCGGCCGTCCAGATGGTTGTAGAGGGAGGCGGTCTTCACCCCGAGCCGCGCGGCGAGCCGCGGCAGGCTGAACGCGTCGGCACCCTCGGCGTCGATCAGCGCGAGCGCCTCCCGCGCTATCAGGTCCGCGCTGAGCACCGGTATACGAGGTCTCCCTCTGCCCATGGTCCCGCAACTCCCGTCGTCGTTCGAGGTCTTCACAGCCGCCCGTGTGCAGAGTACGGTCCTGCCCAGCCGCGACTAAAGCCTTTAGTTTCTTCCCCCTTCTGTCCCTTCCTGCCCCTTCCTGCCCGGGAGCACCCGCGTGACCGCACCCTCCTCCCATGCCGCCAAGGGCCTGAGCGGCGGCGCCGTCGGCACCGGCGACCTGGTCTTCTTCGTCGTGGCGGCCGCCGCACCACTGACCGTGATGGCCGGAGTCGCCCCGCTGGCGATCGGCATGGCGGGCGAGGCGGCGCCGCTCGGCTACCTGATATCAGGGGTGCTGCTCATCGTCTTCGCGGCCGGATTCACCGCGATGAGCCGGTTCGTGCGCAACGCGGGCGCCTTCTACGCCTACATCGGCCGGGGGCTCGGCCGCCCCACGGGAGCGGGCTCCGCGTACGTCGCGCTCTTCGCGTACAACGCGATCGAGGTCGGCCTGCTCGTCGTCTTCGGATGGTTCACCGAGTCCGGGTTCAAGGACCTGACCGGCATCCAAGTGGCATGGTGGATATGGGCGTTGGGCGGGATCATTGCCATTGGCGTCCTCGGGTATCTGAAGGTCACGCTCAGCGCCAAGGTCCTCGGCGTCGCGCTGGTCCTCGAAGTGCTCGTGCTGCTCGTCTTCGAAGCGGGAGTGTTCGCGCACGGCGGCGGGCCGCAAGGCCTCGACCTGGGCACCCTCTCGCCCGAACACCTCGGCGGGGCGGGCGTTGGCGGCATGTTCGTGCTCGCCATCGGCGCCTTCGTCGGATTCGAGGCGACCGCGATCTACGCCGAGGAGGCGCGGGAGCCGGAACGCACGGTGCCGCGCGCCACCTACATCGCGGTGGCGTTCCTCGCGCTCTTCTACACCTTCACCGTCTGGGCGATCATCAACGCGTACGGATCGGACCGGGCCCAGGCCGTCGCCAACGGGGAGGGTGGCGCGGACATGGTCTTCACGGCCACCGATCGGTTCGCGGGTGCCTGGGCCGCCGACTCCATGCACGTACTGATCATCACCAGCGCCTTCGCCGCGACCCTCGCCTTCCACAACGGCGCCGCCCGCTACTTCTACGCCCTGGGCCGCGAAGGGCTGCTGCCGCGCCGCCTCGGCACCGTCTCCCCGAAGACGCGGGCACCCGCCGCGGCGGTCGTCGTCCAGTCGGCCCTCGCGCTGGCCGTGGTGATCCTCACCGTCATCAGCGGCGAGGACCCCTACACCGTCACGTTCCTGTGGAGCAACGGCTCCGGGATCCTCGGCGTGATGCTGATGCAGGCGCTCGCCGCGCTCGCGGTGTACGGCTTCTTCCGGCGCGACCGCAGGGGGATGCCCGCGTGGCGGGTGGTCGCGGCCCCGCTGCTCGCCTGCGCCGGCCTCGCCGTACTGATCGTCCTGGTGTGCGCCAACCTCGATCTCCTGACGGGCGCTTCGGGCGGCGTCAACGCGGCGCTCATCGCACCGCTGCCCGTGCTGTTCGTGGCCGGAGCGGCGATGGCCCTGCGGATCCGGCGCCGCGATCCGCGGGCCTACGAACAGCTGACGACGGTGGACGCGGAGAACATGTGATGGAGGAGCGGAACGGTATGGCGGACGAGACGGCCCTGCGCGTCTTCCTGGGTGCGGTCCGCACCGGGAGCGACGAGCACAAGGACACCACGGCACTCGCCGTACGCGACGGACGCGTCATCGCGCTGGGGGACGAGGCCCGCGCGCTCGCCGAAGTGGCGTACGAAATCGTCGAGTTGGGGGCCGGGCTGCTGCTTCCCGCCTTCGGTGACGGCCACGCCCACCCCCTGTTCGGCGGCCTGGAGAGCTTCGGTCCGCAGATCAAGGAGCTGACGTCCGTCGAGGCGATCGTCGCGGAGGTCGGGCGCTGGGCCGACGCCCATCCGGGCACGGAGTGGATCGTCGGCGCCTCCTACGACCCCGCGCTCGCGCCCGACGGGGAGTTCGACGCGCGGTGGCTGGACGCCGCGGTGCGCGAACGGCCCGTCGTGCTGCGCGCACACGACTACCACACGGTGTGGTGCAACACGGAAGCGCTGCGCCGGGCCGGGGTGCGCGACACGACGCCCGATCCGCGCCTCGGCTGGATCGTCCGGCGGCCGGACGGTTCGCCGCTCGGCACTCTTCGCGAGTGGCACGCCTGTGACCTGGTGCTCGACCAGGTGCCGGCCCGCGACGAGGACGAACTGGTCGAAGCCGTGCGCCGCGCGGGAGGGGCGTACGCACGAGCGGGCATCACCTGGGTGCAGGACGCCTGGGTCGAACCCGAGATGGTGGAGGCCTATCTCGCGGCGGCACGGCGCGACGCGCTGAGCGTCCGCGTCGACCTGGCCCAGCGCGCCGACCCCGACCGCTGGCGCGCACAGCGCGGAGACTTCGCCAAGGCACGCGCGCGGGTGGCCGCCGATGGCGGCCCGCTGCTGTCCGCGCGCACGGTGAAGTACTTCAGCGACGGCGTCATCGAAGGCGGTACGGCCGCCCTGCTCGCCCCCTATCTGGACGCGCCGCACAGCTGCGGCATGCCCGTGTGGGAGCCGCGCGCGCTGGCCGAAGCCGTCCGGGCCTTCGACGCCGACGGCTTCCAGACGCATATCCACGCCATCGGCGACGCGGGCGTGCGGGCGGCGCTCGACGCGGTGGAGTCCGCGATCCTTGCCAACCCGGCCTGGGACCGGCGGCCCGTGATCACCCACGTCCAACTCGTCGACCCGGCCGACCTGCCGCGGTTCGCCGCGCTCGGCGTCATCGCCAACTTCGAACCCCTGTGGGCCCAGCCCGATCCGCTGCAGACCGAGCTGTCCCTGCCGAGGATCGGCGTCGAAAGGTCCGAACGGCAGTACCCGATGGGGGAGTTGGCGCGCGACGGGGTGCGGCTCTCCTTCGGCAGCGACTGGCCGGTCAGCTCGTACGAGCCGCTGGAGGGCATTCAAGTCGCGGTCACACGGCGTACGTTCGAGGGGGAGCCGCAAGGCGGCTGGGTCCCGGACCAGCGGCTCACGGTCGAGCAGGCGATCGCGGCGGCGACCAGCGGCGTGGCCCACCAGGCGGGCGCGGACGACCGGACAGCCCTCGTGCCCGGCGCTCCCGCGGACCTGGTCCAGCTCTCCGCCGACCCGCGTGCCGTGGACCCGATGGCGATCCGGCACGTGCGCGTACTCGGCACATGGCTGGGCGGGGCCACCACGTACCGGGCCGCGTACCGGGAGCGGGAGGAGTGACGGGCGGGCCGGAGTGACGGGCGGGCCGGGGCCTACCCTGGCGGGATGCACGACGAGTACCGCACAGTGGCCCGCGAGGCCGTGCACGAGACCGAGATCAACCGCTCGCGCTTCCTGTGCGCCCTCGCGCCCGCGGCCACCGAGCAGGAGGCCCAGGACTTCGTCGCGCGCATCCGCAAGGAGCACCCTTCGGCGTCGCACAACTGCTTCGCCTACGTCATCGGGGCCGACGCCGGGGTGCAGAAGGCGAGCGACGACGGGGAGCCCGGCGGCACCGCGGGCGTACCGATGCTCCAGATGCTGCTCCGCCGTGACATGCGCTATGTCGTCGCCGTCGTGACCCGCTACTACGGAGGGGTCAAACTTGGCGCCGGGGGGCTGATCAGGGCCTATGGGGGAGCGGTGGGTGAGGCGCTCGACGCCGTCGGCACCCTCACGCGCAGGCGCTTCAGGCTGGCCACGGTCACGGTCGACCACCAGCGCGCGGGCAAGATCCAGAACGATCTGCGGTCGGCCGGCCGTGAGGTGCGGGACGTGCGCTACGCAGACGCGGTGACCATCGAGATCGGCCTGCCCGACGCCGACGTCGAGGCCTTCACGGCGTGGCTGGCGGACGCGACCGCGGGCAGTGCGGTGTTCGCGCTCGGGGGAGAGGCGTACGGGGACGCGTGATGCGCAGGCGGGAGAGCGCGACACGCGCGTGAGGGCGTACAGATGCGGGCATGACGCGCGTGAAACCGTGCAAATGGGTAGACTTCGGGCATGGGAGAGCGGCCTGTAGCGCCGATTGCGCCCGAACTCGTCCTTGAGACCGACACCGGATCCACGGTGATGAGTCCGAGCCGGGACTATCACGTGGGCCGGGACCCGTTGAGCGACATCGTCATCGACGACGCCCGCGTCTCCTGGCACCACGCGGTCCTCCACGCCGAGCTCGACCACTGGACGGTCGAGGACGAGCACAGCACGAACGGCACGTACGCGGACGGGCGGCGCATCCACGAGTGGGGCATCGGACCCGGCAGCGTCCTGCGCTTCGGCAGCGTCGCGGACGGCCCGCGGGCGGTGCTCGTCGGCCGCGAGCCCGCCCCCGCCGCCCACGCCGCTCCCGAACGCCCCTCCGCCGTCCGTACGCCATCGGCCACCGGCACCTTCCGGCAGCCGACGTCCGTGCGCCCGCTGCCCGCCCGTACGGTCCGTATCGGCCGCGCCGACGACAACGACCTGGTCATCGACGACCTGATCGTCTCCCGCCGACACGCCGAGTTGCGGGTCCTCGCGGACGGTACGTACGAGATCGTCGACCTCGGCAGCCACAACGGCACCTACCTCAACGGTCAGCCGGTGGCCCGCGCCCCGGTCCTGCCCGGGGACATCGTCGGCGTCGGGCACCGCGCGTACTGCCTCATGGGAGACCAGCTCCAGGAGTACGTCGACACGGGCGAGGTCTCGCTCGACGTCCAGGAGCTGACGGTCACCGTCGACAAGGGCCGGAAGAAGCTCCTCGACCGGATGTCCTTCCCCGTGGGCGAGAAGTGCCTGCTGGCTGTCGTCGGCCCCAGCGGCGCGGGGAAGTCCACGCTCCTCAACGCCCTCACCGGCCTGCGCCCCGCCGACGGCGGCACCGTCCTCTACGACGGCCGCGACCTCTACCGCGACTACGCCGAGCTGCGCCAGCGCATCGGCCTCGTACCGCAGGACGACATCCTGCACGCCCAGCTCACCGTGCGCCGCGCCCTCGGATACGCCGCCGAACTCCGCTTCCCCCAGGACACCGAGAAGTCGGAGCGCCGGGCCAGGGTCGACGAGGTGATCCACGAACTGGGCCTTGAGCAGCGCGTCGACCAGCCCATCCACAGCCTCTCCGGCGGCCAGCGCAAGCGGGTCAGCGTCGCGCTCGAACTCCTGACGAAGCCGTCGCTGCTCTTCCTCGACGAGCCGACGTCCGGGCTCGACCCCGGCATGGACCGCTCCGTGATGCACATGCTGCGCGGCCTCGCCGACGACGGCCGCACGGTCATCGTCGTCACGCACAGCGTGCTCAGCCTCGACGTGTGCGACCGGCTCCTCGTGCTCGCCGCGGGCGGCAAAATCGCCTACTACGGGCCGCCGCGGGACGCCCTCCCGTTCTTCGGCTACGAGGAGTGGCCGGAGGCGTTCGAGGCCTTCGAGGGCGATCGCGAGCGGGACTGGGCGGGGCGGTACGGGAGTTCACCGTTCCACCAGCAGTACATCGTCAACGCCTCCGCGCAGCCTTATCTGCCGTATCCCGCGCAGGAGGATGGGTCGTCGACAGCTCCCTTCGCGCCACCGCCGCCGCCGAAGCCGCAGAGCTGGGGATCCCAACTGCGCACGCTGGTACGGCGATACGCGGCGGCGCTCGTCGCGGACCGGACGTTCCTCGCGATCATGATCGCGCTGCCGTTCGTGATGGGCGCCATGGCCCGCGCGCTCGCCGGGAGCAAGCTGACGCAGGAGACGGCGTTGAACGCGCTGCTGATCCTCTGCGTGGGCGGAGTCCTGACCGGCGCGGCCAACGCCGTGCGGGAGTTGGTCAAGGAGCGGGTCATCTACCAGCGCGAACGGGCCGTCGGGCTCTCCAGATCGGCGTACCTGATGTCCAAGGTCGTCGTGCTCGGAACGATCACCGTGCTGCAGGCCGTCGTGCTGACCCTTGTGGCGCTGCTCGGCGTCGATCTGGGCGCGCCGGGCGGCGAGGGAGTGCTGTTGCCACCGCTGGTGGAGATCACTGTGGCGGTGGCCCTCCTGGCCTTCACGGCCATGATGCTCGGGCTTCTCGTCTCGGCCCTGGTGCGCAAGGAAGAGGTGACGATGCCGCTGCTCGTGCTGCTCGCCATCGTCCAGGTGGTGTTCTGCGGGGCGCTCCTGAAGCTGCACGGGGTGCCGGGCGTCGAGCAGTTGGCGTGGCTCGTGCCGTCGCGCTGGGCGCTCGGCGCGATGGCCGGGACGATCGGCCTCGGCAAAATCGTCCCGGGTGAGCTGACGGCCGACCCGCTGTTCCGGCACTCCGCGGGCGTGTGGCTGCTCAACATGGGGATGCTGGTGGCGCTCTCGGTGGTCTTCGGCTACGCGGTCGCGAGGCTGCTGCGACGGCACGAGCCCGCGGTCATGCGGAAGTAGCGATCAGTAGCTGGCGCTGGAGCTGGAGCAGACGAGATGACCACTGCGGATTTCCGCCCCACACATGTCGTCCCCCAGGACGGGCTGCCCGCCTGGGAGGTCCCGGACGCGACCCGGCCGACGGCACCGCTCGACGCGCTGCTGCCCGTGCAACTGGTCGACCGGCTCGGCGACTGGGGCCAGGTCGTCTGCGCCAACGGCTGGTCGGCCTGGCTGGACGCCCGCCTCCTGATCGCGGTCCCAGCAGACCCACCACCCGCGGGCCGGCCCTTGACCCGAACGGCCGATCCGCGCCCCCTCCTGACGAAAACGGAGGACGCACTGGGCCGCTACCGGCTGGCGATGGAGGACCTGGCGACCGGAACCACCCAGCCCGAATCCTTCCGCCACCGGACCCGCGGGCTGCGGGTAGGGGTGGTCGTGGACGGCGAATCGGTGTGGCTGTACGACGCGGAACACGAGCGGTGGGTGTTCTGCGACGGGACGCGGTTGAGCACGTACGCGGTGGGCGCGGGCCCAAGTTCCGCGGCGCCGGAGGCGGCGCCTGCTCCGGGCCAGGCTTCCGGTCGGCACGGAGGCGACCCCGACCGTCCCGCTTCGGCTGTGAGCGGCGGTTCTGGCGGTGCGGTGGGGCCGGAGGCGGGGGAGGCGGCGGCTGGCCCGGGCCGGACTCCCGGCGCGTCCGGTGGCGGCCCCGGGGGTTCTGGCCCGGGTCAGGCTCCCAATGTGTCCGGCGGCGGTCTCGAGGGTTCTGGTCCGCCCGTGGGCGGCGATGCCGGTGACCTGGGGCCTGAGGCGACCCAGGTGGTGGACGCTGTGTCTGGTTCGGATCGGGTTCCCGATGCGTCCGGTGGCGACGCCACTCGGGCCGTTCCCTCTGCGGACGGCGGTTCCGGTGACGTGGCGCCTGAGGCGACTCGGGTCGTGGACGCCGCGGCTGCTCCGGGGCCCGCCCCCGATGCGTCCGGTGGCGACGGCGCCGTTCCGTCCGAGCGTGGCGCGGATGGGCCCGAGGCGACTCAGGTCGTGGAGGACCTCGCCCCCGCCGCGTACGGCCGCGAGCCCGCCCCGCCCCCGCGGTCGAACGGTGATGCCTGATGGCGTCGAGCCGGAGTGTGTACTCCGGGCGGCCCTCCGAGCTGGTCGGGAAGCAGATCGCCGGCTACCGGGTCGAGGGTGAGATCGGGCGCGGCGGCATGGCCGTCGTGTACCGGGCCAAGGATCTGCGCCTCGACCGGACCGTCGCCCTCAAGCTGCTCGCGCCCGAGCTCGCCCGCAACGACACCTTCCGGCAGCGCTTCACGCACGAGTCGCGCGTGGCCGCCGCCATCGAGCATCCGCACATCGTGCCCGTCTTCGAGGCGGGCGAGACCGACGGCGTGCTCTACATCGCCATGCGGTACGTCCCGGGGCTCGACCTGCGTCACCTGCTCGACGAATCGGGCCCCCTCCCCGTCGGCGCCGCCCTCCGCATCGCCGCGCAGGTCGCCTCCGCCCTCGACGCGGCCCATGACCACGGCCTCGTCCACCGTGACGTCAAACCCGGCAACATCCTCGTGGCCAAGGGCACCGACAGCGACCACCCGGAGCACGTCTACCTCACGGACTTCGGCCTGACGAAGAAGTCGCTCTCGCTGACCGGTTTCACGACCGTGGGCCAGTTCGTGGGGACGCTTGATTACGTCGCGCCGGAGCAGATTTCGGGACGCCCCGTGGACGGCAGGTGTGACGTCTACAGCCTCGCCTGCGTCGTCCACGAGACCATGGCAGGCGGCCCGCCCTTCCAGCGTGACGACGACATGGCTCTGCTCTGGGCCCACCAGTACGACCAGCCGCCCCGCCTGACCGAATCGCGGCCCGAAGTACCCCCCGCCCTCGACGACGTCCTCGCGAAGGCGCTGGCCAAGAGCCCCGATGAGCGGTACGGCTCCTGCCTGGAGTTCACCGCCGCCCTGCGTGCCGCGGCCACGGGTGGTGCCGGGGGACGGGCACATCCACCTACCCGGGTGAACCTCCCCGTCACCGAGCCGCCCGCCTGGGCACGGCCGGTCTTCCGGCGCCTTGACGGATAGGCCGCATTGACGGATAGGCGGCCTTGACGGATAGGCCGCCGCTCAGCCCGGCGACTCCACCTCGCCCCGCCGGTGGACCCGCCGCGCGAGCAGACCGCCGAGGAACCCGGCGACCAGGCCCCAGGCCACGGCCAGGAGCAGCGCGCGCCACAGGTGGGGCCGCAGTTCCACCAGGCCGGACAGGCCGCCGCCGAGATCTCCGATGCCCAGGAGCGACAGGCCGTAGTGGGCGGAGACGGGGGCGAGGAGACAGACGGCGAGGACCGTGAGCGTCAGCGCCACCGCCATGTGCACGGCATGCTGCCAGGACCGCATCCGCGCAGGCGAGCGTGCCGCCATCAGGAACGCGGCCCCCAGCACCAGGACCGCCGCGACGACCAGCAGCCACCACACCCGGCCGTCGTGTTCGGCGAGCGTGTGAAGGCTGAGCGTGGAGTCCTTCGGGGTGCGCAGTACGTCCCCGAGGACCTCCGGCATGGGCAGCCCGAACGGCCCGTCCACCCGCCCCTCCCAGGACGCGCCGAGCCCGAGGGTGAAGGCGAGCCAGACCAGATTGGGGAGCCCGAGCAGCAGCACGGCGAACGTCTCGGCGGGATGCCCCTTGGTCGCGGCCACGATCACGCCGATGACGAATCCCAGAGCCACGTACGACAGAAGCAGCACCACCATGGCGAAGGCCGCGGGACGTACCGACTCCTGGAAGCGCACCAGGCGGGCCGGAAGAGGGGCCCCGCGCGAGACCAGCAGCGTCACGGCGAGCACGCCCGCCAGCCAGAGCAGTCCGAAGACGACAGTCAGCGGCACGTCGGTCTCGAAACCGACCTCGGGAGAGGCATCCAGCAGGTCCCCGATGTCCCCGGCCGTCCCCTCCCCGAGCGAGATCGTGAACCGGTGACGGGCCGCGAGGCCGAGGCTGATGAGGAGCAGGAGCCACAGCACGGCGATCCGGGCGGCCCACCCCGCCAGTTCCCGGGTGTGGGCCACGGCCCGATGCCGCAGCGGCCTGAGGAATCCGGCGGCGGTCACCAGAGCCCCGGCGAGGCTGACGGAGAGGGGAAGCACGGAGAGCCCCGCGTCCGTCTCGGCGATCGCCCCGGCGCCGCCGGAGAGCCCCACGGAGCCACCGACCGCCATCACGGCGACGGCCGCGACGACGCTCGGGAACGCGCCGTCCGGCAGATCCGCCGCCCCCGCCGCCCACAGGCCGAGCGCGGCGACGACGGCCATGGCCACAAGCGCCGCGAGCACGGTCACGAGGGCATGGGGCCAGCCGTGCGGGGCCCGCCGGGTTCGCGGCGCGCGCTGCGTGCCTGGCCGCCCGGTCGGTGTCTGCTCGCTCACGTTGTCACGCTAAGCAGAGCGGCCAAGGCCCGCCCCTCGGGAGGGCCGACCGCGTCAGCTTGCGGGTGCCCCGGAACCGGGGCACACAATAGGCGCGTAACGGTAGAAACCGTATGTAACTGATCCCCTACGCAGGGAAGAAGTGCTCGTGAGCGTCGAACCGCCGTCGTCAGGGCGCCCCACCGGACCCCCCTCGGGCCCGCTCTCGGGCCCTTCACAGCCGGGTCCCGCACAGCCGGGCGAGAGCCAGGGAGGCGCGACCCAGGCCGGTTCGACGCCACCACCGAGCGGCGACCGACCCTCGGGCCCGCCCAGCGGTGGTCCGCCCGGCGGCCCCCCGGGCGGTCCGCCCGGAGGCGCCGGCCCAAGTGGCGCAACCCCGGACGAGGGCCCAGGGGGCAAACCGCAGCGCGCCTGGTGGAAGTCGGCTCCGCGCGTGGCGGTGATCGCCGCCGCCGTCGTGGCCGCGGTGGTGCTGACCGTCGTACTCACCCGCCCCGACGGCACATCGAAATCCGGCGGCGAGGTCATCCTCCAGCCCGCGGGCAAGTCGGGCCCCCACCCCTTCACTCCCTCGACGGCCAAGGACGACGACTCCACGCCGCCGTCCCCGACCGCGCTGCCCAGCTCATCGGCGTCGGCCAACGTGACCCGCGGCGTCGACGGCGCCGCACCCGGCCTCTACGGCGGGACCCGCAAGGTCGGCAGCTGCGACGTGGAGAAGCAGGTCGGTGCCCTCAAGAAGGACCCGGCGAAGAACAAGGCGTTCGCCAAGGTCCTCGACATCGCTCCCTCCGGCGTCCCGGCGTATCTGCGGGCACTCACGCCCGTGCAGCTGCGGATGGACACCCGCGTCACGAACCACGGCTACCGCGACGGCGCCCCCACCAGCTACCAGGCCGTCCTCCAGGCAGGCACCGCCGTACTCGTCGACGACCGCGGCGTCCCCCGCGTGCGCTGTGCCTGCGGCAACCCCCTGCTGCCCCCGGTCGCGCAGAAGAGCACCCCGAAGCGCACGGGCGACGCCTGGCCCGGCTACCGGTCGTCGGACGTCGTGGTGGTCGCGCCCGCCACCCAGGTCGTGAACGTGTTCGTCATGTACGACCCCGACAGCGGGGACTGGTTCGAACGTGACAAGGGCGACACCGGCGCCGGCGACAAGAAGACGCAGCCACCGGCGAACAAGCCGACACCGACTCCGTCCACGTCCACGTCCAGCTCCACCGCCTCCCCGTCCAAGTCGGCGTCCTCCGACGAGCCGTCCTCGCCCCCGCCGTCCGCCCCGTCGTCCTCGGCCGCGTCGCAGCCGCCCTCCCCGGAGGAGGAGCAGTCGTCCGCGTCCGAGGTTCCGGAACCGCCGTCGTCGCCGGTGACAGATTGAGGTTCGTGATCGGGGAGGTACCGACAGGCGCTAGCGTGGTGGCTGCTGTCGGCGAGGCCCGTGCTGGGGCGGGTCCTCGATCCGGGGCGTAGGAGGGGAAAGCGAGCATGCGGGCCGGAGCGACGTCTTGAGAATTCTGCACACATCCGACTGGCATCTGGGCCGGTCGTTCCACCGCGTGAACATGCTCGGAGCCCAGGCCGAGTTCATCGGCCACCTCGTCACCACGGCGCGTGAGCGCGAGGTCGACGCCGTCGTCGTGTCCGGCGACGTGTACGACAGGGCGGTGCCGCCGCTCGCCGCCGTCGAGCTGTTCGACGAGGCGCTGCACCGCCTCGCGGACCTGGGCGTCCCGACCGTGATGATCTCCGGCAACCACGACTCGGCGCGCCGCCTCGGCGTGGGTGCCGGACTCATCGGCCGCGCCGGCATCCACCTGCGGACCGCTCCCGCGGCCTGCGGGGAGCCGATCGTCCTGGCCGACGACCACGGCGACGTCGCGTTCTACGGCCTGCCCTACCTCGAACCGGCCCTGGTCAAGGACGAGTTCGGGGTGACGCGGGCCGGTCACGAGGCGGTGCTCGGCGCCGCCATGGACCGGGTGCGGGCCGACCTCGCCTCCCGCGCCCCCGGCACCCGCTCCGTCGTCCTCGCCCACGCCTTCGTCACCGGCGGCGAGGCCAGCGACAGCGAGCGGGACATCACGATCGGCGGGGTGGCCGCCGTGCCCTCCGGAGTCTTCGACGGCGCCGACTATGTGGCTCTCGGCCACCTGCACGGCAGCCAGACCATCGGCGAGCGCGTGCGCTACTCGGGTTCCCCGCTGCCGTACTCGTTCTCCGAGTCCGCCCACCGCAAGAGCATGTGGCTCATCGACCTCGGGGCGGCGGGGCAGATCGAGGCCGAGCGGATCGACTGCCCGGTGCCGCGGCCCCTCGCCCGGATCCGAGGGGAGCTCGACACGCTGCTCGCCGACCCGGAGCTCGCCCGCCACGAAGAGGCGTGGGTCGAGGCGACGCTCACCGACCCGGTGCGCCCCGACGACCCCATGGCCCGCCTCTGCGAACGCTTCCCGCACACCCTCAGCCTCGTCTTCGACCCGGAGCGCACCCCCGAGGACCCGGACGTCTCCTACGCCCAGCGCCTCAAGGGCCGCAGCGACCAGCAGATCGCGGAGGACTTCGTGACCCATGTGCGGGGTGCGGGACCCGATATTCCCGAACAGGCCGTGCTGCGGGCGGCGTTCGACACCGTCCGCACCGACGACACGGTGCGCGAGGTGGCCCGATGAGGCTGCACCGGCTCCGCATCACCGCGTTCGGCCCCTTCGGCACCCCGCAGGACATCGACTTCGACGACCTCTCCGCCGCCGGTCTCTTCCTGCTCCACGGGCCCACCGGCGCCGGGAAGACCTCCGTCCTGGACGCCGTCTGTTACGGCCTGTACGGCTCGGTGCCCGGCCCCCGGCAGGGCAGCGGACAGGGCGTGACCCTGCGCAGCGACCACGCGCAGCCCGCCACGCGCACCGAGGTGTGCCTCGAACTGACCGTCGCCGGGCGCCGGTTGGAGGTCACCCGGCAGCCGCCGTGGGAGCGCCCGAAGAAACGCGGCACCGGCACCACCATGGAAAAGGCGCAGAGCTGGCTCCGGGAGTACGAGACCGGGGCCGCCGGTGGCGGTGCGTGGAAGGACCTCAGCCGCTCCCACCAGGAGATCGGCGAGGAGATCACGCAGCTCCTCGGCATGAGCAAGGAGCAGTTCTGCCAGGTCGTGCTGTTGCCCCAGGGCGACTTCGCACGTTTCCTGCGGGCCGATGCCGAGGCCCGCGGCAAGCTCCTCGGGCGGCTCTTCGACACCCGCAGGTTCGCCGCCGTCGAGCAGCGCCTCGCCGAGCAGCGGCGCGACGCCGAGGGCGCGGTGCGGGAGGGCGACGGGGAGCTGCTCGCCGACGCGCACCGGATGCAGCAGGCCGCGTCAGGCGCTCTTGAGGTCACCGAGGTGCCGCTGCCCGATCTTTCGCCCGGCGATCCGGGGCTCGCCGAATCCGTCCTGGCCTGGGCCGCGGTCGCCCGCACCAGCGCCCGCGAGCGGCGCACCATTGCCCGGTGCGCCCTCGACGCCGCCGAGTCCGCGCAGGCCACCGCGGGGCGCCGCCTCGACGACGTACGCGAACTCGACCGGCTGCAAAGGCGGTTCGCCCAGGCGCGGGAGCGGGCCGCGCGCCTGGACGAGCGTGCGGAGGAACACCGGCGGCGGCTGGCTCAGATGGACCGGGCCCGCAAGGCCGAGACGGTCGCCCCCGCGCTCGGCCTCCGCCAGGCCACCGAGCAGGAGCACCGCCGCGCCACCGCCGACGAGGCACGCGCGCGGGGACACCTGCCCGCCACGTTCGCGGACTCCGGGGCATCGGGACTCGCCGCCGCCGCGCGCAAGGCGGCCGAAGAACTCGGTGGCCTCGAATCCGCCCGGCGCGCCGAGCTGCGCCTGACCGAACTCTCCACGGAGCGCGCCTCCTTGGAGCGCGAGGAGCGAGCCGACGACGAGCTGCTCCGTGAGGCCGCGGGCTGGCTCGACGGCTGGGAGGCGACCCGCGCCGCGCTGCAGGAGCGCATCGAGTCCGCCCAGGACGCGGCCACACGCGCCGAGCACCTCGCGGGCCAACTGGAGCCCGCCCAGAGGAGGTTGGACGCGGCCCGGCGCCGCGACCGGCTCACCCGGGAGGCCTCGGAGGCGTACGCGCGCACCCTCGCGGCCCGCGAACACACCACCACCGCCCGCGAACACTGGCTCACCCTGAAGGAACAGCGCCTCACCGGCATCGCGGCCGAACTCGCCGCGGGCCTGGCCGACGGCGCGCCCTGCGCGGTCTGCGGAGCCACCGAACACCCCGCCCCCGCCTCGAGGACCGCCGGTCACGTCGACCGCGCCACGGAGGAGTCGGCGCTCACCGCCTACCAGCACGCGGACGAGGGGCGCGCCGAGGCTGAACGGCTCCTCGGCGAGGTCAGGGAGTCGCTGGCGTCGGCCACGGCCGCGGCGCTGGGATCGTCAGGCGTGGACTCAGGCCCCCAAGAACCCGAGGTCACCCCTCAGGGTCCGACGGTCGAGCAACTCGCCTCATACGTCCAGGAGTTGCGGCGGGAGCATGCCGAGGCGCGCAGCCGCGCCTCCGGGCTGCACGCGGCGCGGGAAGCCCTCGCGCAGGCCGAGCGGGAGTACGACCGCAGGGCCGCAGTGCGGCAGGAAGCCGCCGTCCGGGCCGCGTCGCGCGCCACCCTGCGGGACACGCTCGACCGCGAACAGGCGGGTATCGACGTCGAGTTGACCCGTGCGCGAGGAGCAAGCGACAGCGTCGCGGCCCGCGCCGCACAGCTGGAGCGACAGGCCGCCCTCCTGACCGAGGCCTCGGATGCCGCACGCGTCGCCGACGACACCGCCCAGCGCCTCAAGGACGCCGACGCGCGACTCGCCGACGCGGCATTCCGCGCCGGGTTCGACACGCCGGTAGCCGCCGCCGAAGCGCTGCTCGACGACGCGGGCCACCGCGAACTCCAGCACCGTATCGACGCATGGCAGAACGAGGAGGCGGCCGTACGTTCCCTCCTCGCCGAGCCGGACGCGGCGGCCGCCGCTCAGCAGCCGCCCGCCGACCTGGAGGCCGCCCAGGAAGCCGCCGAGTGCGCCGACCGGCGGGCCCGCGAGAGCGCGTCCGCGCTCGACGCGGCCGAGCGGCGGTGCGCCGAACTCGACCGGCTCTCCGAACGGTCGGCGGCCGGAGCCCGGCGGCTCGCGCCGTTGCGCGGCGCCTACGACCGTGTGGCGCGCCTCGCGGGACTCGCCGCGGGCACATCGGCGGACAACGAACGCAAGATGCGCCTGGAGTCCTACGTCCTCGCCGCCCGGCTCGAACAGGTCGCCGCCGCGGCTACCGCACGCCTGCGGCGCATGTCGTCGGGCCGCTACACCCTCGTCCACTCCGACGACCGCACAGGACGCGGGCGTTCGGGCCTCGGCCTGCACGTGGTCGACGCGTGGACGGGCCGCGAGCGCGACACGTCGACGCTCTCGGGCGGCGAGACGTTCTTCGCCTCGCTCGCCCTCGCGCTCGGCCTCGCGGACGTCGTCACCGACGAGGCCGGCGGCGTAAGGCTCGACACGCTCTTCATCGACGAAGGCTTCGGAAGCCTCGACGACCAGACCCTGGACGAGGTCCTCGACGTCCTGGACTCCCTGCGCGAGCGCGACCGCAGCGTCGGCATCGTCAGCCATGTCGCGGACCTGCGGCGCCGCGTCCACGCGCAGCTTGAGGTCGAGAAGGGGCGCGCGGGGTCGGTCGTACGGCAGCGGGGCGGGGTGTGAGGGGCGGGGTCAGCGGCCCAGCGGGCGCCTCGGCAGGGGAGAGGAGTAGACGATGCTGGTGGTCACGGACCCCAGCGCGCCGATCCTCCCCGCGACCTCCTCCAGATGACCCATCGAGCGCGCCGCGACCTTGATCACGAAGCAGTCGTCGCCGGTGACGTGGTGCGCCTCCAGGATCTCGGGGGTCACCTCGACCAGGTCGTGGAACGGCTTGTAGTTGCCGTTCGGGTAGCGGAGGCGTACGAACGCGAGGATGGGCAGGCCGAGCCGCTCCGGGTCGACCACGGCCGCGTACCCCTGGATCACGCCCGCTTCCTCCAGGCGGCGGACCCGTTCGGTGACGGCGCTCGGAGACATGGCGACGGCGCGGGCCAGCTCGGCGTAGCTGGCGCGGCCCTCGCGCTGGAGGACATCGAGGATGCGCCAGTCGGTGGCGTCCGTGGAATAACCGGTCATGCATGAGAGGTAACAGGGGAATCCCCGGCTGATCAAGGGGTACGCCGGTGATCGGCTCTTCTGGCCAGGCGGCTTCGCCCGTAGATTTTCGGCCATGAGCACTACGACAAACACGCGCACAGAAGCGACGAACTCCGTCCTCCGGGTCGCCCCCGCGTCCCCCGCTGCCGCCGCCGCGTACTTCGGCGCGAGCCTCGCCTTCCACGCCGACGTGTCCGACGTCGCCTCGGTGCTCGCCGCCGGCGGTGACCCCGGCTTCGTCGTGGTCGACTCCCGCTCGACCGAGTCCTGGGACCAGGGCCACGTGCCCGGTGCCGTCCACCTGCCCAACGCCCTCATCCCGCTGCGGGCCGAACAGCTCCTGGACAAGTCCGTTCCCGTGGTGACGTACTGCTGGGGCCCGGGCTGCAACGGCGCGACCCGCGCCGCCCTGGCCCTCGCCCAACTGGGCTTCCAGGTCAAGGAGATGCTGGGCGGCTTCGAGTACTGGGTTCGTGAGGGCTTCGAGTTCGAGACGTGGGAGGGCAACGAGCGCCGTACGCCCGACGCCCTGACGGCGCCGCTGGACGCGGAAGACTGCGGCTGCTGAGGGACGCGGAGGACTGCGGCTGCTGAGGGTGGGGAGACGCACGTAACTCCCGTGCACGAAAGCCCCGTAGGGCGCATGATGATCCGTCATGCCCCTTCTCCCGCACCCAAGCCTCGAAGCGCTCAGGCGCGACCCGCTGCCCCTGCGCGGGCGCACTGCCCTCGTCACCGGAGCCAGCAGACGCGGCGGCATCGGTTATGCCGTGGCCCGGCGTCTTGCCGCGTACGGCGCGAGTCTCTACCTGCATCACCACGTGCCGCACGACGCGGCGATGCCCTGGGGCGCCGACCGGCCCGCGGATGTCGTCGCCGGGGTGCGGGACGCGCTCGGCGATCCGGACGCGCTGGTTCATGCGGGGCCCGGTGATCTCGCGGATCCCGCCGCCCCGGGCGAGCTGATCGCAGGGGCCGCCGACGCGCTCGGCGGACGTATCGACATCCTCGTCGCCAACCACGCAGTCAGCGGCGACGACGGAACGCTCGACACCGTCGACGCGGCCATGCTGGACAAGCACTGGGCGGTCGACACCCGCTCGGTGATCCTGCTCGTGCAGGCGTACGCTCGGCTGCGGGCCGCACTCCCTCCCCGAACGCCCGGCGGACGCGTCATGATGATGACGTCCGGGCAGGACATCGCGGGCGGCATGCCGGACGAGATCGCCTACAGCCTGCAGAAGGGGGCCCTCGCCTCGGCGACGCGCTCCCTGGCCACGACGCTCGCCGAGCTGGCCGTGACCGTGAACTCCGTCAACCCCGGCCCCGTGGACACCGATTACCTCACCGGCGACGACTACGCGGCGATCGCCGCACGGTTTCCCGCCGGACGGTGGAGCATGCCCGATGATCCCGCCCGGCTCATCGCGTGGCTCGCCACCGATGAGGCCGAGTGGATCACGGGGCAGGTGATCGACTCGGAGGGCGGGTTCCGGCGCTGACCGGCCCCGCCCTCCGAGCGGCCGGGCTCAGAGCGCCGACAACTCGTCCACCAGGTCATCGAGGCCGAGCGACCCCTGCGACAGCGCCGCCATGTGCCACGCCTTCGCGTCGAACGCGTCCCCGTGCCGCCGCCGCGCGTTCTCCCGGCCCAGGAGCCAGGCACGCTCGCCCAGCTTGTAGCCGATGGCCTGGCCGGGGATGGAGAGATAGCGGGTCATCTCGCTCGTCACGTAATCCGTGGGTCGGCTGCAATGCGCGTCGTAGAACTCCTGCGCGAGGTCCGGGGTCCAGCGCTCGCCGGGACGGAAGGGCGAGTTCGCCGGGATCTCCAGCCCCAGGTGCATGCCGATGTCGACGATGACCCGCAGCGCGCGCATCATCTGGGCGTCCAGATAACCCAGCCTGCGCTCGGCGTCCGTGAGGTAACCGAGCTCGTCCATGAGCCGCTCCGCGTACAGCGCCCAGCCCTCCGCGTTGGCGCTGACGATGCCGATGGTCGCCTGGTAGCGGGAGAGGTTCTCCGCGACGTGCGCCCACTGCGCCAGCTGGAGGTGATGGCCGGGCACGCCCTCGTGGTACCAGGTGGAGACCAGGTCGTAGACGGGGAAGCGGGTGTCGCCCATCGTCGGCAGCCACGTACGGCCGGGGCGCGAGAAGTCCTCGGAGGGTGCCGTGTAGTACGGGGCCGCGGCGCCGCCCGGCGGGGCGATGTGGGACTCCACCTTTCGTACCCGCTCGGCGAGTTCGAAGTGCGTGCCGTCGAGCGCGCCGATCGCCTCGTCCATCAGGTCCTGGAGCCAGATCCGCACCTCCTCCACGCCCTCGATGTGCGTGCCGTGCACGTCGAGGTGCGCGAGCGCCACCCACGGCGTGGCCGCCCCGGGCAGGATCTTCTCGGCCTCGGTCCGCATCTCGCCCAGCAGGCGGTGGAATTCGGCCCAGCCGTACGTGTACGCCTCGTCGAGGTCCAGGTCCGTGCCGTTGAAGTAGCGGGACCAGCGGGCGTACCGCTCGCGGCCCACCGTGTCCGGGGCGCCCTCGATCGCCGGCGCGTACACATCCCGCATCCAGTCGCGCAGCGCGACAACGGCCCCGGTCGCGGCGCGCGCGGCGGCGTCAAGATCGGTGCGCAGCGCCTCAGGCCCCTCCGCGGCGAACTCCTCGAACCAGCCGCGGCCCTCGTCGCCGCCCGGCCCGGCCCACTCCCCGAGCTGCCCGATGAACGTGGCCGTGGGGCGAGGAGCCGCGAACAGCTTGCGCTCCAGGCCCAGTTCGAGCGAGGCGCGGTACCCCTCGTACGCGGCGGGCACGGCCCGCAGCCGCTCGGCGATCGCCGCCCAGTCCTCGTCCGTCTCCATCGGCGTCACGGTGAAGATCTCCCGCACCGCGTGCGGGAACGTGTGCAGATTGCCGACCGCGCGCAGCCCCTCCTCGGCCTCGTGCACGGCGAGTTCGGCGGTAAGCCGCTCCCGCAGGAGCCGCGCGCACCGGCGTTCGGCATCACTGTCCGCGCCGGGCCTGCGCTCCGCCTCGTCGAGCCGGGCCAGCGTCGTGCGGGCAAGGCGGGCGACGGCCTCCTGCCCCTCGGGTGAGGCGTCGGGAAGCTTGCTGTGGCTCGCTGCGACGCCGAGATACGTGCCGTTGATCGGATCGAGGGCGACGAACTCGTCGACGTACGCGTCGGCGACCTCGCGCGGCAGAGGGCCCTGACTCTCGCCCGGGTTCGGATTCGGGAGCTTCGTGTCTGACATACGGACATCCTGTACGGAGTCGGCCGGTCGACGCCAGGGCTTTGACCTGCGAGGCAGCCGCCCTTCAGGTGTGCCGCCACGGGGATGCCGACCGGGCCGGGATGCCGCGTAACATACCGACTGGTCGGACCGGAGAGGGCGAGGGAGGCGTCAGCCCTCCTTCGCGTCATCCCCGAGGGCGTCCGCCTCCGCCCGCGGCGGCAGGAGCGGCCCGCACTCCCACTGCTGGAAGATCAACCGCGTCTCCACGCGCGCCACTTCGCGCCGCGAGGTGAACTCGTCGATGACGAGGCGCTGCAGATCCGCGGGGTCGGCGACCGCCACATGCACCAAGTAGTCGTCAGGGCCCGTGAGATGGAAGACGGACCGGGACTCCGGCAGCGCCCTGATCCGCTCCACGAACGGGCCGACCAGCTCCCGGCGGTGCGGCCGCACCTGTACGGAGAGCAGCGCTTCGAGGCCGCGGCCGAGTTTCGCGGGGTCGAGCCGCAGTTGGTGGCCGAGGATGACACCGGAGCGCCGGAGCCTGCCCACCCGGTCCAGGCAGGTCGAAGGGGCGACGCCGACCTGTGCCGCGAGATCGCGGTAGGTGATCCGGGCATCGTTCTGCAGGAGCCGCAGTATGCGGAGATCCACCGGGTCGAGTACGACAGATTCAGCCACTCGCCGAACGTAGCACGGGCTTCAACCATGGAACCCCGGCCGTTGTTCAGGCTGCCCGGCATGGACACGAACACGGAACCCCGCATCGGATCCGGCCACCTCGAACCGGCGCCGACCGCGCCCGCACCGCGCGCCCTGGCCACCGAGGCCGTGCACGCCGGGCGCGACGACCTCGCCGGTCTCGGCCTGCACGCCGCGCCGATCGACCTGTCCACCACGTATCCCTCGTACGACACCCGGGGCGAGGCCGCGCGCATCGATGCCTTCGCCGCCGACGGCTCGCTCGACGACGGACCGCCCGTCTACGCCCGCCTCGCCAACCCGACCGTCGCCCGCTTCGAGACCGCGCTCGCCCGGCTCGAAGGCACCGAGAGCGCGGTCGCGTTCGCGAGCGGCATGGCCGCGCTGACCGCTGTCCTGCTCGTACGAGGCGCGGCAGGCCTGCGTCATGTCGTCGCGGTCCGTCCGCTGTACGGCTGCAGCGACCACCTGCTGACCGCGGGACTGCTCGGCTCCGAGGTGACCTGGGTCGACCCCGCCGGGATCGCCGACGCCATACGCCCCGACACGGGCCTGGTGATGGTCGAGTCGCCCGCCAACCCGACCCTCGCCGAACTCGACCTGCGCGCGGTGGCCCACGCCTGCGGCACGGTGCCCCTGCTGGCCGACAACACCTTCGCGACGCCGGTCCTTCAGCGGCCGGCCGAGAGTGGTGCGCGGCTCGTGCTGCACAGCGCCACCAAGTATCTCGGCGGCCACGGTGACGTGCTGGGCGGAGTGGTCGCGTGCGACGAGGAGTTCGCGCGGCAGCTGCGGCAGGTCCGGTTCGCGACCGGCGGGGTGCTCCACCCGCTCGCCGGGTATCTCCTCCTGCGGGGCCTTTCCACACTGCCGGTGCGTGTGCGGGCGGCCTCGGCGAACGCGGCGGAACTGGCGCGGCGCCTGGCCGCCGACCCGCGCGTGGACCGCGTGCACTATCCGCGGCTCGGCGGCGCGATGGTCGCCTTCGAGGTACGGGGCGACCCGCACGAGGTGACCGCCGGGGTGCGGCTGATCACCCCGGCGGTCAGTCTCGGCAGCGTCGACACCCTCATCCAGCATCCGGCGTCCATCAGCCACCGCGTGGTGGACCCGGCGGACCGGCGCTCGTCCGGCGTGAGCGACAGGTTGCTGCGCCTGTCGGCAGGCCTTGAGGACGTCGAGGACCTCTGGCGGGACCTCGATCACGCCCTTGGCCCGAAGCCGTCCGGCGCGGACGGCCGGGAGGGCGAGGCTCCGGTCAGTGCTGCTCCGATGGCTCCTGTTCCCGCGTACGCTCCTGCGGCTGGTCGTACGGCAGTCGCGAGCTGACCGGCGTCGCGTCGAGGCGGGCGGTGATGACGAGCGTGCCCTCCTCGATCTGGTAGTCGAGGGGCAGGCCGAGCCCGCGCATCGCGGCGACCATCCCGGTGTTGGAGGCCTGCGTCACCGCGTACACGCTGTCGCAGCCCGCTTCGACCGCCATGCCCACCAGGCGGCCGAGGAGCTCGCCGCCGATACCGCGGCGCTGCCAGTCGTCCTCGACGAGCAGCGCGATCTCGGTCTCGTCGCCGTCCCAGAGCAGATGGCCGATGCCGACGATGCGCCCGGACGCGGTCTGCACCGCGAGGGTGCGGCCGAACCGCGGGCTGAGCAGGTGGTTCAGATAGCGGTCGGCGTCCCGCACGGGGCCGTGATAGCGCATGCCGAGGGTGCGCTGCGAGCAGCGCTCGTGCATGGCCTTGGCGGCTTCGACGTCGGCGGTGTCCGCGCGGCGCACGGTGATGGCGCTGCCCTCGGCGAGCGTCAGTACGTCCTGGCTGCGGGGGATGCGCGGGCCGAGCCGGGTGTCGAGCTCGACCAGGGCACGTGCGCGGGCGAACTCGGTGGGCGTGAACGGCAGATACGGCCGCTCCACCGTGATCACCTCCCCCTCGGGGGCCCGCAGCCGGAGCACGGTCCCTTCGAGCGCGCCCTCTACGGGCGCACCGTCGGCGGAGGTGTCCGCCTGCGTTCCGGCCGCCCCGGGCCGCGCCTTCGCGGGCAGCGACCGGATGGTGCAGCGGCCCAGCAACTGGCGCAGGGCCAGCGGGAGTTCGGCGGCGTCGAGGGCGGTGCGGGTGGCCAGGCCGAGGATGCGGGTGGGAGCGTCCACCAGGTCGTGGGCGTCCGCCCGCTCGATCCAGGTGTCGGAGCCGCCCGCGTGCGAGACGCCCCGGGTGATGTCGGCCGCCGAGAGGCCCGCGGGGACGCGCAGCAGGAACTCGTCGACGGTGCCTTCGGCCAGGGGGTGCGCCTGGAGGCTCAGGATGTCGACCTTGCCGTGGGCCAGGGCCGTGCACAGGGCGGCCAGCGAACCCGGCTCGTCCCGCACCGTGGTGCGCATCCGCCACAGGGTCGTCTCCACGGGCCCGGCTCCGGTCCCGGCTCCGTTCCCTTCGTGTCCGGCTCCGTGCCCGGCGGCGAACGGCCGGGCGCCGGTATCGTCCGCCGGCGGGGGTGCGTGGTCGTGGCGGCGTGCCCACCACGTGTGGAACCCGACCGTGGCGAGCAGGGCCACGGCCGAGATCACGAGCAGGGCCGGACCGTCGGGGCCGTGCCCGATCATGTTCGCCACCGCGTCCGCCACGGCCACGGCGGTGAAGAGGGCGGCGAGTTCCACCAGGTCCCGCCGCCAGTGGTGGACGGGGCGGCCGTGCTTCGTTCGGGTCACATCAGACATGTCTGCACTCATACGGCCACTGTGGAGGAAGGGTGTTGCGTGATCACGAACGTTCTGTGACTGATGGGTTAAGAGGCCTTCTGTCCGTTTAGTTCATCTTTGGTCTTTCTTGCTGTCCGGACGTGACGTCCCGTTGTGCGTTCGGGGGCGGATTCACTGCTGCCCCACCCGTCCCGGCTGCAGGACCTGGGTGAACAGCACGCCGCCGCCTTCCTGCCGTAGCCGTACGGTCAGCTCGCCGCTGTCGCCGTCGACATCGACCTCGCCGAAGTACTGCGGGGTCTCGGCGGGGGAGGTGTTGGAGCGGCTGGGCGCCTTGATGAACCGCTGCTCGGGGCCGAACGTCCCGTCGAGCTTCAGGGCCTGGAAGCCGCCCGCGGCCAGCGGCCCCGACACGAACTCCCAGAACGGCGCGAAGTCCTTGAACGCCGCACGCGAGGGGTCGTAGTGCTGGGCCGAGGTGTAGTGCACGTCCGTGGTCAGCCAGAGCGTTCCGGTGATCTTGCGGTGCTTGATGTGCCGCAGGAGCTCGGCGATCTGCAGCTCCCGGCCGAGCGGCGCGCCGGGGTCGCCCTGCGCGACCGCCTCGAAGTTCGCCGAGCCGTCCGGTACGACGAGACCCAGCGGCATGTCGGACGCGATGACCTTCCAGGTGGCACGCGAGCGCGACAACTCGCGCTTGAGCCAGCGCAGTTGCTCGGCGCCCAGGATGCCGGTGGCGTCGTCGGGCTGCCTGCCGGGCGAGTTGGCGTTGCGGTAGGAGCGCATGTCCAGGACGAACACGTCCAGGAGCGGGCCGTGCCGCAGCACGCGGTACACCCGGCCGTCGTCGTCGCCCGGTGGGAGCGTCGAGACCGGGAAGTACTCGCTGAACGCCCGCAGCGAGCGCCCGGCGAGTACGTCCACGTTCTTCTCGGTGTAGCGGGGGTCGGTCAGGATCTGCCCCGGGTACCAGTTGTTGCGCACCTCGTGGTCGTCCCACTGGACGATGGAGGGAACCTGGGCGTTGAAGCGCCGCAGGTTCTCGTCCAGGAGGTTGTAGCGGAAGGCCCCGCGGAACTCCGCGAGCGACTCGGCGACCTTCGACTTCTCCTCCGTGGTGATGTTCCGCCACACCGTGCCGTCCGGCAGGGTGACGCTCGGCAGGATGGGGCCGTCGGCGTAGATGTGGTCGCCGCTGCACAGGAAGAAGTCCGGGTCCCTGCGGCGCATCTCGTCGAAGATGCGCCATCCGCCGCGGTCCGGGTTGATGCCCCACCCCTGGCCCGCGATGTCGCCCGACCACAGGAAGCGCACGCCTTCCCTGCGGCTCTTCGGCGACGTACGGAACGTGCCGGTGACCGGCTCGCCGGTGCGTCTGGGGTCGTCGGGGTCGGCCAGGACCACGCGGTAGTGGATCTGCTCGCCCGCGGGCAGCCCGCGCAGCCGCGTCGTCCCCGTGAAGTCCGTGTCGGGTCCGAGCAACGGACCGCGCCAGCGGGTGGGGTTACGGAACGACTCCGTGGCGGAGGTCTCCACGATCATGCGGGCGGGGCGGTCGGAACGCGTCCAGACCAGGCCCGCGTGCGCTGTCACGTCACCCGCCTGCACACCCCACTCGGCCCGCGGCCGTCCCGAAAGGGCGAGCGCCGGAGCGGCCCCGGCGAGACCGGGCACGGCCAGCGCCGCCGGCACGGCGAGCGAGCCGCGCAGCACGCTGCGGCGGCGAGGGGACGGGCTCGGCTGAGGGTGTGACATGAATGCGCCTCCAGGGACAGGTCCGACCAGTGTGCAGGGCCACAACTAGTGGTGCGCGGCGGCGCACACACAAACCCCAAGTGAACAACTGCCCATGGGCAGAAGGGAACCAGTGTGCGAAGCCTGTGTCGCTACATCGCCGGTCGCCGGTCGCCGGTCGCCGGTCGCCGGCCCTCGGCCGTGCGCCCGACGTCGAACGGCCGATGTCCGCAAGATCATCCGCCGTCTACGCTGCGACGGCAGGGGCGCGCGGCCGAGCGCGCCGCGTCCGAAGGGGGAGCCCATGCCGGTCAACGGGCAGAGCCACATCCGCATCGCCCGCCCGTCCCGTGACCTCGCGGCGGCGGAGCGGTTCTGGGTGACGGGCCTCGGCCTGGACGTCGTATGGCGGTCGCAAGGTGGTGACGTTCCCGGTGAGCACGACCTGCTGATGGCCGGATGGCCGGACGCGTCCTGGCATCTCGAACTCGTCCACGAGCCGGGCAAGCCGGTCAAGCCCCGGCCCACGGAGGAGGACCTGCTCGTCATCTACGTCGATGAGCCCGTCCCCGAGGAGCTGGTGGCCCGTCTCGAAGCGCACGGCGGCAAGCGCGTCACATCGCCCAACCCCTACTGGAACGAGTGGGGCGTCACCATCGAGGACCCGGACGGCTACCGTCTGGTGCTCTGCACGCGCGCGTGGTCCAACTCCTGATCGCGTCCCGGATCAGGATCCGGACCTTGCGCGGCTTCGGCGAGGAGCCGCACCCCCTCGATGATCCTCGCGGGCGTCAGGTGCGCGTACCCGAGGACAAGCCGCACCCCGGAGCCGTCCGCCGAGCCGTACTCACTCAGCGGTCTGACCGCGACCCCGGCCGCCGACGCCCGCCGAAGAAACGCCTCCTGCGGCCCCCAGCGGTCGGGGAGCCGCGCGATGACGTGCAGCCCGGCGGCGATGCCGGTGACCTCGGCGCCGGGAAAGTGCTCGTCGAGCGCCGCGACCAGGGTGTCCCTGCGCTCGCGGTAGGCGCGCTGGCAGCGGCGCAACTGGCGGTCGTAGTCACCGCGTTCGATGAACCGGGCGAGCAGCGCCTGGTCGAGCGAGGGATTGCCGAGGTCCATCATCCGCTTGCGGGCGACGACCTCCTCGGTCATCGACTCCGGCACAAGGAGCCAGCCCAGGCGAAGCCCCGGAGCGAGCGACTTGCTGACCGAGCCCGTATACGCGACGTGCTCGGGGTCGAGTCCCTGCAGCGCGCCCACCGGGGCGCGGTCGTAGCGGAAGTCCCCGTCGTAGTCGTCCTCGACGACCAGACCGTCCACGGACCTGGCCCAGTCGAGGAGTTCGGTGCGCCGCCGCGCCGAACAGCCGATGCCCAGGGGGAACTGATGGGCGGGCGTCGTGACCACGGCGCGCAGGCCCCGCTCCCGCAGTACGCCGGTGACCACACCCTCGTCGTCGAGGGGGACCGGCACCGTGGCGACGTCCGCCGACGCGAACAGGTCGGCGGCCTGCGGGCTTCCGGGGTCCTCGACGCCGATGGCACGCACCCCGCGCGCGTGGAGCACGAAACCGACCAGCGCCATGGCCTGCGCGACTCCGGAGCACACGACGATCCCCTCCGGGTCGGCGACCACGCCCCGGCGGCGAACGAGCAGTTCGGCGAGGGCCGTACGCAGCCGGGGCAGACCGCGCGGGTCGGGGTAGCCGAGCGCGTGGTGCGGCAGTTCGGCCAGCACACCGCGGTGCGCGGCGGCCCACGCGGCGCGCGGGAACAGGGACAGGTCGGGGGTTCCCGCGATGAAGTCCACGCGCGCGTGCACGGGACGCGGCGCCAGATCACGGGCCCCTCGTGCGGCGGCCCTCGCCGCACCGCCCACCCAGGTCCCCGCCCCGCGGTCGCTGCGCAGATAGCCCTCGGCCGTCAGCTGCTCGTACGCCTCCGTGACCAGGCCACGTGAGACGCCCAGATCGGCGGCGAGTTCACGGCTGGACGGCAGCCGCGTCCCTGGTGCCAGCCGCCCGGACCTGACCGCCTCGCGCAGCGCCGACTGGAGGCTGCGGCCACGGCTGCGGGCGGGGGCGGACGCGGCGGGGAGCAGCAGCTCCCAAGCGGCGGTCCCAGGCATCCGCCCTGAATCCGATGTCACGTGATGCACCTCCTGTGCGTTCCGGCGCCGGCAAGTGGTCCCCGAACAGCCCCCGGAAGTGGACCTTAAACCGGTCCGCGTCCCTGCCTAGCGTCAGGGACATGAACGCGAACCTCACCCGCGGCTCCCTGCTCGCCGCCCTCGCCTGCCTCCTCGTAGGCGGCTCCTTCACCGCCAACAGCCTCCTCGGCGACTACCCGTACGCCGGCGGCCAGTTCCTGCGCTACGGCCTGGCCTGTCTGCTGCTCCTGCCGCTGCTCGGGCGGGGCGGCACCGCGCCGCTGCGCCGGCTGACGCGACGGCAGTGGGGGCGGCTCGCGGTCCTCGCCGCCGTCGGCATGGTCGGCTTCAACCTGGCGATCCTCGCCGCCGAACGAACGGCGGAACCTGCCGTACCGGGTGTCTTCGTAGGGTGCGCCCCGGTCGTCGTGGCGGTGATCGTGCCTCTACTGGAGGGTCGTCGGCCACAACGGGCCGTCATGTACGGCGCGTTGATCGTGGCGGCAGGAGCCTTCACCGTGCAGGGCTGGGGGCGCACCGACGCGGTCGGCATCGTCTTCTCGGTCGGCGCGCTCGCGGGCGAGGTCGGCTTCGCGGTCCTCGCCGTGCCCGTCCTGCGGCCGCTCGGCCCGAAGCTGCTCTCCGCCACGGTGTGCGGGATCGCCGCCGTCGAGTCCGCCGCCATCGGCGCCGTGGCCGACGGCAGGGACATGCTGCGGGTGCCTGACACCACCGAGGCTGCGGCCCTGCTGTGGCAGGCGGCGATCGTCACCGTCATCGGGTTCGTCTGCTGGTACTCGGGCATCCAGCGCATCGGTGCCGAGCGGGCCACCCTCTTCTCCGGTCTGATCCCCGTGGCGGCGGCCTTCACCGCCCCCTTGGTCGGCACCGGCGGCTACGGAGTGCCGCAGGCCGTGGGGAGCGCGCTCGTCGGGACGGGGGTGGCCCTGGGCTCCGGCGTGCTACGCGGCAGGGTCGCGGCGGCACGTGTCGAGGACCACGCGGGCGACAAGGGCCGGGTCGTCGTTCATCGGGACGTGCCCGCAGCCGGGCAGCCGCACCAGACGGGCGCCGGGAACGGTGTGCTTGGCGCGGATCCCCTGGCGGCGCAGCAGGATCCGGTCACGGCTGCCCCACGCGACGGTGACCGCGAGTCCGGGCACATCGAAGCCGAAGAGCCCGTCGCGCCCGGCGGCCAGCGTCTGCTCGAACCCCTGGGCGTCACGCAGCGCGAGCGTCTCGGCGACGACGGCCTCGGGTGAACGGCGCCCCGGGCGGGCGTAGATGGTGCTCGTGAGCGCCGCCCGCCCGGCAGCCGTCCGCGAAAGACGCTCGATCATCGGCAGCGGAAGGAGCCGCGCCCCGTGCCGCATCGCGAGCAGGGTGGTGAACGCGTACCGCCGCTCCGCGGGCGTCCAGAAACCGGCGGGGGAGAGCGCGGTGACCGACCGCACGAGCTTCTCGCGGCCGAGCCCAAGGGCGAGAAGCCCGCCCAGGGAATTGCCCGCCACATGCGGGCGCTCGATCTCAAGCGCCTCGCACAGCGAGCCGAGCACGGACACCACCGTGGAGATGTCGTAGGGAAGCCCGTCGGGAAGCGCGGGAGACTCCCCGAAGCCCGGGAGATCCACGGCTATGACGTCGTACTCCGTCGCCAGGATGTCGAACACCGAGCCCCATGCCTGACGGTGGTGGCCGATGCCGTGCAGCAGGAGCAGGGGCTCTCCCTCGCCCGCGCGTTCGTACGCGACGGACACCGTCCGCGGGCCGCCGGTCGATTCGACGCTGAAGGACACCTCTGCGGCCATTGCTGCTCCACTCCCCGCCGCCTGGCGACGGTCCTCAGACACCTTAGACACCTTGTCAGCAACAATTACCGCTCAGTAGCCTTCAGTTCAAGGGGTGGCGCGACGGTCGCCGGTCCGGTGTGGGGTGCGACGCACCCGATGCGTCTGGACAGCGGGTGATCCGTCAGGTGGGATGGAGAGGTGGCAACGGACACCGCGATCGACGTCTTCGAAGAGCACCGACCCGTCCTGATGGGCGTGGCCTACCGCATGCTCGGCCGGGTGGCCGACGCGGAGGACGTCGTGCAGGACGCCTGGCTGCGCTGGTCGGCGGCCGATCAGACGCAAGTGCGCGAACCGCGTGCCTACTTGGTGCGCGTCACCACGCGGCTCGCCATCGACCGGCTGCGCCACGTGCAGTCCCGGCGCGAGTCCTACGTGGGGCCGTGGCTGCCCGAACCCCTGATCACCGACTACGGCCCCACTGTCCCCGACACCGCCGAGCAGGCCGTCCTCGCCGATTCGGTCTCACTCGCCGTCCTGGTCGTCCTGGAGTCCCTGTCGCCGCTGGAGCGCGCGGTGTTCGTGCTCCGGGAGGCCTTCGGGTTCCCGTTCGCGGAGATCGCCCTCACGCTGGACCGCGGCGAACCTGCCGTCCGGCAGCTCGCGGCGCGGGCCCGCAAACACGTCGACGAGCGCAGGCCGCGCTACGACGTGGACCCGGACGAGCGCCGCGACCTGACCGAGCGGTTCCTCGCCGCGGCGGCCGAGGGCGACCTGGACGGCCTGATGTCCCTGCTCGCCCCGGACGTACGCCTCGTCGGCGACAGCGGTGGCAAGGCCAAGGCGCCGCTGCGCGTCATCGAGACCGCCGACAAGGTGGGCCGTTTCCTGGACGGCGCGGCCCGCAAGGGCGTGGCCGAGGGTGCGAAGGTGGAGTTCCGCTTCCTGGAGATCAACGGCGCCGACTCCGTCCTGGTCGTGGTCGACGGCAAACCGGACAGCGTCTTCCAACTGGACGTCGTCGACGGGCAGATCCGATACGTCTACATCATCCGCAACCCGGACAAGCTGCTCGGCCTCGGCGTATAGACGCCGGCCGGCGCAGTCGGCGACCGGCCAACCCCCGTCCATCAAGGGCGGGGGTTTCGTCGTGTGGGCCACGCGCGCGTGGCCGTACGCCAACATCGCGTGAATGCTCTGTGGCATCGACCCTGTGCGGGCTGTAACGGATCGAGGATTGGTCTTGACCAAGGGTGGGTGCGGCTCTATCGTCGCAGAGATAGTGCAGGAACCTTTAATAAACAAGGGCGCTAAAACGCCGCCGGTACACGGCGATTGCGGAGGACAGGGTGGGGACCACGCAGCTGGAAACGGCACCGGAGCCGAAGTACTGGCACCTCAAGACCGTGCTCAGCGAGGCACTCGACTCCGAGTTCGCCGTGGGCGAGATCCTGCCCAACGAACGTGATCTCGCGGCCCGCTTCGGCGTCGCCCGCGCCACGCTCCGTCAGGCGCTCGAGCAGTTGGAGCTCGAAGGCCGACTGCAGCGCCGCCGCGGGGTCGGCACGACTGTCGCCCCGCCGCGGATGGGTGTGGCCGTCGGATCCGCACAGGGCACATGGCCGGGCGCGGTCGGCGACGCCTGGCAGCCCGTAGACTGCGCGCCGGCGGTCCCGCCCGCCGCGGTGGCCCGCATGCTGGAGACCAAGCCCGAAGAGCCCGTACACGTGGTGCGTCGTACGCGCGTCTCGCACGGCCAGCCCGTCGCCGCCGAGCTGCTGTACGTCCCGCTGTCATCCGTCGCGGAACTGTCCGCCATCGATGCCCCGTCCGGGCCCGCGCGTGCGCGTGCCGTGCTGCGTGAGCTGCACCGGCTCGGTCTCGAAGGGCAGGACAGGGCCGTCGAGCTGGGCTCGGCCCGCGCGGACGACGCCAAGGCGCTCGACCGGCTGCCCGGCGCCCCGGTCCTCGTCGTGACGACCCGCTTCCTGGCCGAGGGACGCACCGCCGCGGTCTCCGCGGCGACCTACCGCGCCGACACCTGCCGCCTCACGTTCGGTGACGCGGTCGGCGTCGAGATCCACCACGGCCCGGAGCGCCAGGCCTCCTGACGCCCGCCCGACCCGAGCGCGGCGCTTTCAGCGCCGCGCCGTGACCGTCCCCTCCACCGCGAACAGCTGCTCCTCGACATGGTCGAGCGCTAGGCGCAGCGCGCCCGTGGCGATGGCGGCCTCGCCGAGTATCGACAGGGCCACCCGGGGTGGCCGCAGGCAGTAGCGGGCCAGCTCCCGGCGCAGGGGTTCGAGCACGCCGTCGAGGCCTGCCGCCCAGCCGCCGACGACGACCAGTTCGGGGTCAAGGGCGAGGACCAGCGCCGCCACATCGTGCACGAGGCGCTGGATGAACCGCTCGACGGCCTGCTTCGCCCGCTCGTCGCCCTCGCGCGCGTGGGCGAACACCTCCGCCACCGCCTGCTCGTCGAGCGGATGCAGCGGCTCGTCCGTGGTCGAAAGCAGCGTCTCCGGGGTCACGTCACGGCCCAGCAGATGCAGCGCGCCGATCTCCCCGGCCGCGCCTCCGTAGCCGCGGTGCAGCCGCCCGCCGATCAGCGCACCGGCTCCCGGGCTGAGCCCGGCGAGGACCATCACCACGTCGTCGGACTCCATCGCCGCGCCCTTCCAGTGCTCGGCGACGGCCGCCGCGTTGGCGTCGTTCTCCACCAGGACCGGGCACTTGAAGGACCTGCGAAGGCGCTCGCCCAGCGGGAGACCTGTCCACTCCGGCAGGGCTGTGCCCAGGCGGACCGTGCCGTCCGCCTCGACGATGCCCGGACTGCCGACCCCGACCGCCCGCAGTGAGCTGCGGGCGATGCCGCCCCGGCGCAGCAGGTCGGCGACCGCCGTGCGCAGGCGCTCGATGCGTTCGTCAGCCGGGGCCGTCTCGTCCACGACCTTGGCCGTCGTGCCAAGGACCCGGCCGTCCAGGTCCGAGAGGACGGCGGCCACCCGGTGCGGGCCGATCTCCAGGCCGAGCAGATGCCCCGCCTCCGCCCGGAAGCGGAACCTCCGGGCGGGCCGTCCCTGGCGTCTGGCCGCGCCTTCCTCGGCGGCGGTCTCCACCACGAGCCCGGCCTCGATCAGCCCCTCGACCACGCCCTCGACGGTGGGCCGGGAGAGCCCGGTCACCCGGGTCACCTCGGTGAGTGTCGCGAAGTCCGTCGCACGCAGCGCGTGCAGCACCACCGCGGAGTTGATCCGCCGCAGCAGAGAGGGATCCCCGCCGGTCAGCCGCCCCAACGTCCGTCCTCCCAGCTCGTGCGCATGTTGGCCGGATCGTACTCGCCGTGGCCGGTCGCTGCGAGTGCCGGGCCCATCTGTCACACAGTGTGCCGATCTTCCCCTCGCTCGGCCCGGCCGCTCGGGCCGCCGCTCAGCCGGGCGCGACGAAACCGGATTCGTACGCGGCGATCACGGCCTGCGTCCGGTCGCGGGCGCCCAGCTTCCCCAACAGGGAACTGACATGTGACTTGACCGTCTCGGCGCCGACGACCAGCTCCGCCGCGATCTCCGCGTTCGACAGGCCCCGCGTCATGAGACGCAGCACGTCCGCCTCGCGCTCGGTGAGCGCCGCCCGTTCCAGGGCTGCCTTGGCCCCCGCGTTGCCGGGGCGCCGCCCGTACTCGTCCGCCAACTGCCGCACCGCTGCGGGGAACAACAGCGACTCGCCCTCCGCGACAAGACGCACGGCGTTCACGATCTCCGCGGGACGGGCCCGCTTCAGGAGGAAGCCGTCGGCGCCCGCGCGCAGCGCCTCGTACACGTACTCGTCGTTCTCGAAGGTCGTCACCACGAGGATCTTCGGCGGGTCGTGCACGGTGCGCAGGACGGCGCGCGTGGCCTCGATGCCGTCGAGCAGCGGCATGCGGACGTCCATGGCGACCACATCCGGGCGCAGTTGACGCACCAGGGGGATCACCGCGGCGCCGTCGGCCGCCTCGCCGACCACCTCGATGTCGGGCTGCGCCTCCAGGACGGCTCGCAGGCCCGTGCGTACGAGGGGTTCGTCGTCGACGAGCAGGACGGTGACAGGCATCCGGCCAGCGTAGGTCACCCGAGGGGCAGCTCGACGTGCACCTGCCACTCACCCTCACGCGGGCCCGTCGTGGCCCGGCCGCCGAGCAGGGCCGCCCGCTCGCGGATGCCGCGCAGCCCGCTGCCCCCGCGGCCGGTGGCCTCTCCGCCCGCGGGCAGGGCGTTGCGCACGTCCATCACGAGGGCGGCTTCGTCGACCGTGAGCCGTATCCGCACCGGGACAGGACCCGCGTGGCGCAGCACGTTGGTGAGCGCCTCCTGAAGCATCCGGTAGGCCTCGCGGGTGACCGGTCCCGGCAACCGCTCCAGCCGGCCCGTCACTTCGATGTCGACCTTCGCCCCCGAGGCCCGCGCGGAGTCCAGGAGCCGCTCGGCGTCGCCGAGTGTGGGGCGTCCGCTCGCGGGCCGCGCGTCCTCCCGCAGGACGCGCAGGACGCGCTCCAGGTCCTCCAGGGCGGCCCGGCCGGTGTCCGCGATCGCGTCAAGGGCGCGGTCCGTGAACTCCGGGTCGGCCGCGGCCTTGGCCGCGCCCGCCTGGACGACGGCGATGGTCAGCGCGTGACCTATGGAGTCGTGCAGTTCCCGTGCGATGCGGTTGCGTTCGAGGAGTTGCTCGGTGCGCACCTCCAGGGCGGCGAGACGCTCCACGGGGGAGGGGCCAAGGAGCCGGCGGGCGGCTGCCGCCATCAGCCGGCCCGCCACCACGGCAAGCGCGAGCAGGAGCAGCACCGGGAGCGGCGCGAGCAGCGGGTTGGTCCAGTTCGGGGCGGGGACGGGGAGGAGCAGCCCGGGGTCTTCGGCGGGCTCCGAGGCGGCACCCAGCAGGGCCAGCATGGTCCCGAGCAGCTGCACCGTGCAGAACGCGCCCGCCGCCCCGGCCTCAAGGCGCAGCACGAGCCACGCCGCCGTCCTGCCCCGGTCGCGCCAGGACGCGGAGGGGGCGACGGAGACGCCGGGATCCTCGTCATCGCCCGGCACGCGCGCGTGCTGCCCCGGGAACAGCATCAGCCGGGCCTGCAGCCCCTCCGCACGGCGCATGGACGGCAGCAGGGCGGCCGCCGCCACCAGCGGGACCGGCTGGACCACGATCAGCGCCCAGTCGGCGTACGAAGGATCGCTGAGGCCGGGATAGACGAACGCGATCATCAACGCGATGGCCGAACCGATGAGCAGATGCAGCCAACGCGTGTAGGTGACCGCGCGGGTGAGCGGCCTGAGGAAGTGGGGCATCACGCCATCGTGCCAGCCACCTCTCGCCGTTCGGTTCCCCCGTGCGGGGGAGGCGGACTCCCCGGGCGGGGGAAGACCCACCACCCGCCGGGCCGCGAGTCTGGGCCCATGACCAGCATCGACGTCCAAGACCTCACCAAGGAGTACGGCACCGTCCGCGCGGTGGACGGCCTGTCGTTCACCGTCCGCCCGGGCAAGGTCACCGGTTTCCTCGGCCCCAACGGCGCCGGCAAGTCCACCACCATGCGCCTCGTCCTCGGCCTCGACCGGCCCACTTCGGGGAGCGCGACCGTGGGCGGCCGTTCCTATGCGGCCATCGACGAACCTCTGCGCCACGTGGGAGCCCTGCTCGACGCCCAGGCCGCGCACGGATCGCGGACGGCAAGGAACCACCTCCTCGCCCTCGCCGTCAGCAACCGCATCCCCGCGCGCCGCGTGGACGAGGTCCTCGAAGAGGCCGGACTCACCACGGTGGCCGGGCGCCGGATCAAGACGTTCTCCCTGGGCATGCGCCAGCGCCTGGGCATCGCGGCGGCGCTCCTCGGCGACCCCAGGACCGTCATGCTGGACGAGCCGTCCAACGGGCTCGACCCCGAAGGCATCATCTGGATCCGCGAGTTGGTGCGACGCCTCGCACGCGAGGGCCGCACGGTGCTGGTGTCCAGCCATCTCATGAACGAGACGGCCACGTTCGCCGACCACCTGATCGTCCTCGGCAGGGGCAGGCTGCTCGCCGACACCTCGATGCGGGACTTCATCGAGGCGCACAGCGCCCCGCGGGTCCGGCTGCGCACCCCGGAGAGCGAGCGGCTGCGGGACCTCCTCGCGGACAAGGGGTACGCGATGACCGCGGGGGACGACGGCCGCTGGACGGTGGACGGCGCGAAGGCCGAGGAGATCGGGGCCATCGCCGCCGGGCACGGCGTCCCCCTCCTTGAACTCTCCGACCAGCAGGCCTCCTTGGAGCAGGCCTACCTCGCCCTCACAGCCGACGACACCGAGTTCGCCGCCGCGCCGACGCCCCGCCAGGAGGTCTGACCATGACCATGACCACAACCGCCGTGCTCCACTCGGAGTGGATCAAGATCAGGTCGCTGCGGGCCGGTCTCGGGTCGCTGATCGCCGTCTTCCTTGCCACCGTCGCCATCACCGTGCTCGCGCTCGCCTCGATCGGCACGGCGGAGGCGGACAACGCCGGCTTCGAACCGCTCTTCGGTGCCTTCTACGCGCTCAACTTCGGCCAGATCGCCGCCATCAGCTTCGGTACGACGGCGATGTCCTCCGAGTATCTGAACGGGGCCCTGCGGATCTCGCTCTCCGCGGTGCCGCGCAGAGGGCTCTTCTACGGGGCCAAGGTCGCCGTGGTGGGGGCGCTGGCGCTCGGCGTGGGGATCGTCACCAGCTTCGTCAGCTTCCTGGCAGGGCAGGCCTTCATGGGGGACTACGCCATCGGCCTCGGTCACGACGGCGCGGTCCGGGCGTGCGTCGGAGGAGGCGTGTACCTCGGGCTCATGGCGCTGCTCGCCGCGGGGCTGACCGCGCTGCTGCGCAGCGGGATCGCCGTGCTGAGCATCCTCATCCCGTTCACGCTCATCGTCTCCTTCGTGGTCGGGGACGTCGCGAGCGGCGCCGCCCAGTTCCTGCCGGACAAGGCGGGACAGCAGGTGCTCCACCAGGACCCGACCGGAACACTCGGGCCCTGGGCGGGGCTTGCCGTGATGGCGGCGTGGGCGGGGGCCGCGCTCCTTGCGGGCTGGTGGGCCGTGCGGCGCCGTGACGCGTGAGGCGGATGTCCGGATGCTGAGGACGGGGACCTGACAGGGGGCCAGTTGTCAGTGGTGGCGGCTTTACTGGATGTCATGAGTACCGCACAGCATCTCGCCGCGATCGACCTGCTGTGCTCCAGGGAGTTCCCCGCGGAGCACGGCAGGTCGGGGAGCGGCGTCGGCGGTCCGGGGTACCACATCGCCGAGTTACTGACGAGCGACGGCTTCTGGGAGGACGACGGCACGCAGTGGGAGGCGACAGCGGATCAGTACGACGCCGAGCGCGACGGCCTTTCGGTCCTCCTCGCCGACCGCTGGGGAGCGCCGCAGATATTCAGCCTGGCCGGCCTCTTCGAGCGGACGCAGGGCGGGGACGAGGTCGAAGACGTATCGGAGCCGTGGGGCTCACTGAGCGCGTCGGTGCCGGATCTTCACCTCTGGCGGGTCGACGGCCGGTGGATCGCGCTCGGTGTCTCGCAGTGGGACAAGGAGCTGCCGTTCCAGCTCCTCGCCGTGGTCACGGAGATCGATCCGCCGTAGCGGACGCGTCGGGGGTGTGGACGTCGTAGGCATGGATGCGCAGGGCCCGGCCGCAGTTGGGGTCACGCGTTCCTCGCTCCACGCGCATGCCGAGCTTGTGCATGACGCGTTCCGAGGCGTCGTTGCCCACCTGGACGATGCTGACGATCCGCTCCAGACCACGGTCGGTGAGACCGAAGTCGAGGGCCGTGCGTGCCGCCTCGGTGGCCAGACCCCGCCCCCAGAAGGAGCGTCCGAGCCGCCAGCCGATCTCCACGGCGGGCAGCACCTCGGGAAGGTACCGCGGCACGGACAGGCCGGTGAACCCGGCGAGTTCACCGGTGGCGCGCACCTCCACCGCGAAGAGACCGAAGCCTTCGGTGTCCCAGCCGTGCTCCCACATCGCCATGGTGGACCGTGTCTGCTCCTCCCGGTCGTGGACGGAACCGTCGCCGATCCAGCGCATCACCTCGGGATCGGAATTGATCACGGTCATGGGTGCGACGTCCGTCTCGCGCCAGCGCCGGAGCACGAGGCGGGGCGTCAGGATCAGGGTCACCGCGGGGCCGCATCAGGCGCCAGGCCCAGCTCGTCGCCGCCGCGGGGCGCGAAGTGGCGGGCCACTTCCGCGTCGGTCACCCGCGTGAGCTCGGCGGGGGACCAGTGCGGATCGCGGTCCTTGTCGACGACCTGGGCGCGGATGCCCTCGACCATGTCCGGCGCGGTGATCGCGGTGGACGAGACGCGGAACTCCTGGTCGAGCACCTCCTCCAAAGAGATGAGGGCGCGGGCCCGGCGCAGGGAGGCGAGCGTGACCTTCAGGGCGGTCGGCGACTTGCCGAGGATCGTCTCCGCCGTCTCCTTCGCCGCCCGGTCACCGGAGTTGTACAGCCGGTCGACGATCTCCTCCACGGAGTCCGCGGCATAGCAGGCGTCGATCCACTCGCGGTGGGAGGCGAGTTCACCCTCGGGAGCGGCGGCAGCGTACTCCTCCACAACCTCACTCACCTCGGCTTCGGCGAGCGCGGCGGTGAAGTCCGCCAGCCGTTCGGAGGGCACGTAATGGTCGGCGAGGCCGCACAGCAGCGCGTCGGCGGCGCCCACGGCTGCGCCGGTCAGCGCGAGGTGGGTGCCCAGTTCGCCGGGCGCGCGCGTCAGCAGATATGTACCGCCGACGTCCGGCACGAAGCCGATCCCGGTCTCCGGCATGGCGACCCTGGAGCGCTCGGTGACGATCCGCACGCCGCCGTGCGCGGAGAGTCCGACGCCGCCGCCCATCACGATGCCGTCCATCACGGCGACGTACGGCTTCGGGAAGCGGGCGATGCGGGCGTTGAGGCGGTACTCGGCACGCCAGAAGTCCACGGACGCGGCGCCCCCGCCCGCACGGATGTCGTCATGGATGGACCGGATGTCACCCCCGGCACACAGCCCACGTTCACCGGCCCCGGTGAGGACGACGGTGGCGACGGCGTCGTCCCGCTCCCAACGCCGGAGGGCGTCGTCGATCAGGCGGACCATGGCGTGGTTGAGGGCGTTGATGGCACGGGGACGGTTGAGAACGATGTGCCCCGCGCGGCCGTGGGTGCGCAGGAGAACGGGGGCTTCGTCGGAGTCAGCGGTGGTCATGGGGCGGGTGGCTCCTTCGACGGGTGACTCGGTCGGTCGATCAGCGCGTGACGGACGGCGCACGCACGGTTCGAATCTACGGTGTGGCTTTCGGCGGACGGCGGAAGGGGCGGCCCTGGTCCGTCACGGCGAGTGGAAGGCGACCTCCGGGTTGGCTTTCGAGGGGTCGTCCAGGAGGGGGCGGTGCTGGTTGCGGAGGTGTCGGTCGAAGAAGGCCGTGGCGTAGCCGGTGGTGATCTGCCACGAGCGCTTGCCGGAGAGCGGGGCCTTCGGGTCGGTCATCCCCAGCTGTTCGCCGAGTATCGGCAGATCGGTGAAGGTGAGGTGCCCGGAGTCCGCGACCGTGAGCCAGCGCTTCCAGCCGTTCAGGCGCTGCCACTGCTGAAGCCAAGTGGCGTCGTCGGCACGGGGGTTGTGACCCTCGCGGGTACCGAGCATGAGGACGGGGCGGCTGGTACCCGCGGACGGCACCGGGGCGAAGAACGTGCCGTCCAAGTTGGCGGCGGCGCGGATCCGGTGGTCCGTGCCGGCGGCCACAGCCGCCGCGTTTCCGCCCAGCGAGTGGCCTGCGGCCCCGATCCGCCGGGTGTCGACGAGCGCCGCGTAATCGGGGTGCCGCCCCCCGCCTGGGCGGGACCCTGCGGTCAGCTCGTCGATGACGAAAGAGATGTCAGCCGCCCGGTTCCTTGTGGCCTTGGCCAGCATCTTCTTCTCCCCGGCGTCACCGCCCGGCGCCTCCTCGACCTTCCTGCACGCGACACAGGTGCGGATGCGCGAGGAGCCCTTGTCACCCGGGAATTCCGTTCCGAAGGACTCGTACGCGTGGTCTACGACGGCGACGAGGTAACCGTGCGAGGCCAATGTCTCCGCGAGCGCGGTGAGAGTTGCGCGGTGCAGCGTGAAGCCCGGGGAGAGGACGACCAGCGGGTGCTTGCCCCTGGCGGGGCGGGCGGTGGAACGGGCGTTCGTGCGGACGGAGGTCAGCTGCTCGGCGTGGATCACCTTGTCCAGCTTCTGCCCCTTCAGGAGCTGTTCCGCCTCCTTGGCCGACAGGTACGGGGCGCGGTCGCCGTCACCGCCCCGGTGCCGGGCCGGGTAGAAGACGGACACCATCAGCTCGCGGGACCCCGCTGACGGCACCCACGGGTCTCGGCGCTTGTCGTCCACGAGGTGGAGGGAGTCCCGGCCGATCTCGTAGGACCCGGTTGGGCGCGGAAGGGCGAGCGCGGCTTCCGTCGCCGACGGGGAAGCGTGTCCCGCCGACGACGAGCCGCCGTCCTCGGCGCAGGCCGCGAAGGCAGGGGCGAGGAGGGAGAGGGCCAACAAAACGGTGACGGCGTTGCGCCGTACGCGGATTCTGATCATGCCCTGGAGCGTATGAACCGCGGAAAGCCTCCGGCAGCGACGAAGGTGTGGAGCAACCCCCTACTTTCGTCAGGGGATTCGGGCGTCAGTGAGAACTGCCCCCGCCCCCCTGGAACGCCTCCAGAATCCGCTCGGCCGCAGTCGTAGCCGTCAACGTGCCCTCCCGCACCCGCTGTTCCAGGTCGGGGGCCAGCGCCCGCACCACCGCATCCCCCCGCAGCCGGTCAAGCAGCTCGTCGCGCACCATCGTCCACGTCCAGTCCACCTGCTGATCGCGCCGCTTGGCAGCGAGGCGGCCCGTGGAGTCGAGCAGGGAACGGTGCTGCTCCAGGCGGTCCCAGACCTCGTCGAGGCCGCTGGACTCCCGTGCGCTGCAGCTGAGCACCGGGGGAGTCCAGGCCGCATCCGCCGGGTGCATCAGCCTTAGCGCGCCAGCCAGTTCACGCGCCGCCGAGCGCGCGTCACGTTCGTGCGGGCCGTCCGCCTTGTTGATGGCGAGGACGTCCGCCAGTTCCAGGACGCCCTTCTTGATGCCCTGCAACTGGTCGCCGGTCCGGGCCAGGCTGAGCAGCAGGAACGAGTCGACCATGTTCGCGACCGCCGTCTCCGACTGGCCCACGCCCACCGTCTCCACGAGCACCACGTCGTAGCCCGCCGCCTCCATCACCACGATCGACTCGCGCGTCGCCTTCGCGACCCCGCCGAGCGTCCCCGCGGTGGGCGATGGACGCACGAAGGCCGCGGGGTCCACCGACAGGCGTTCCATCCTGGTCTTGTCGCCCAGGATGGAGCCGCCCGTCCGCGTGGACGACGGGTCGACGGCGAGGACCGCGACCCGGTGGCCGAGCCCCGTCAGCATCGTGCCGAGCGCGTCGATGAACGTCGACTTGCCCACGCCGGGCACCCCACTGATGCCGATCCGCCGCGCCCGCCCGCTGTGCGGAAGCAGCTGGGTCAGCAACTCCTGTGCCAGGGCCCGGTGTTGGGGCCGGGTCGACTCGACGAGCGTGATGGCGCGGGCGATCTGCGCCCGCTTCCCGTCGAGTACGCCCTTGACGTACGCGTCGATGTCGATCCTCGGCGCCGCCATGCTCACAGCCCGTGGCCGAGGTCGGCCGCCAGCCGCTTCACCAGGTCGTAGGCGGCGTCCGGGATGACCGTGCCGGGCGGGAAGACGGCGGCGGCGCCCATCTCCAGGAGCGTCGGCACGTCCTGCGGCGGGATCACACCGCCCACGACGATCATGATGTCCTCGCGGCCCTCGGCGGCGAGCTCAGCGCGCAGCGCCGGTACGAGGGTCAGGTGCCCCGCGGCAAGCGACGAGACGCCCACGATGTGCACGTCCGCCTCGACCGCCTGACGTGCCACCTCCGCCGGGGTCTGGAAGAGCGGGCCGACGTCCACGTCGAAGCCGAGGTCGGCGAAGGCGGTCGCGATGACCTTCTGGCCGCGGTCGTGGCCGTCCTGGCCCATCTTGGCGACCAGGATGCGCGGCCGGCGCCCCTCGGCCTCCTCGAAGGACGAGACGAGCGTGCGGGTGCGCTCCACGGACGGCGAGGAGCCTGCTTCGGTGCGGTACACACCGGAGATCGTACGGATCTGCCCCGCGTGCCGCCCGTACGAGGTCTCCAGGGCGTCGGAGATCTCACCGACCGTCGCCTTCGCGCGCGCCGCGTCGACCGCGAGCGCCAGGAGGTTGCCCTCAAGGCCCGGACCGGGGTCTCGTCCGGCCGCCGCCGTCAGCGCGCGCAGCGCGTCCTGGCAGGCCGCTTCGTCGCGCTCCTCGCGCAGCCGGCGCAGCTTGGCGATCTGCTGCGTGCGCACCGAGGAGTTGTCGACGGCTCGGACGTCGATCTGCTCGTCGGTCTCCACGCGGTACTTGTTGACGCCGATCACGGGCTGGCGCCCGGAGTCGATGCGGGCCTGCGTGCGGGCCGCGGCCTCCTCGACGCGCAGCTTCGGGATGCCCGCGTCGATGGCCTGCGCCATGCCGCCCGCAGCCTCGACCTCCTCGATGTGCTGCCAGGCGCGGCGCGCGAGGTCGTGCGTCAGCTTCTCGACGTACGCGCTGCCGCCCCATGGGTCGATGGACCGCGTGGTGCCCGACTCCTGCTGGATGAGCAGCTGGGTGTTGCGGGCGATGCGGGCGGAGAAGTCGGTGGGCAGGGCGAGCGCCTCGTCGAGGGCGTTCGTGTGCAGCGACTGGGTGTGGCCCTGCGTCGCCGCCATCGCCTCGACACACGTACGCGTGACGTTGTTGAAGACGTCCTGCGCGGTCAGAGACCAGCCCGAGGTCTGCGAATGGGTGCGCAGGGAGAGCGACTTGGCGTTCTTCGGGTCGAACTGCTTGACCAGCTTCGCCCAAAGGAGGCGCGCGGCGCGGAGCTTGGCGACCTCCATGAAGAAGTTCATGCCGATCGCCCAGAAGAAGGAGAGCCGGGGCGCGAACGCGTCGACGTCCAGGCCCGCTTCCTGACCGGCCCGCAGATACTCCACGCCGTCGGCGAGGGTGTAGGCGAGCTCCAAGTCGGCCGTCGCGCCCGCCTCTTGGATGTGGTAGCCGGAGATCGAGATGGAGTTGTAGCGCGGCATCTTCTGCGAGGTGTACGCGAAGATGTCAGAGATGATCCGCATCGAGGGCTTGGGCGGATAGATGTAGGTGTTGCGGACCATGAACTCTTTGAGGATGTCGTTCTGGATGGTCCCGGCCAGCTTCTCGGGCGGTACGCCCTGCTCCTCGGCGGCCACGATGTACAGCGCGAGTACGGGGAGCACGGCGCCGTTCATCGTCATCGACACCGTCATCTTGTCCAGCGGGATGCCGTCGAAGAGCTGACGCATGTCGTAGATCGAGTCGATCGCGACGCCCGCCATGCCGACGTCGCCCGTCACCCGGGGGTGGTCACTGTCGTAACCGCGGTGCGTCGGCAGGTCGAAGGCGACCGAGAGGCCCTTCTGTCCTGCCGCGAGGTTGCGGCGGTAGAAGGCGTTGGACTCCTCGGCGGTGGAGAACCCCGCGTACTGCCGGATCGTCCAGGGCTGGTTGACGTACATCGTCGGGTAGGGGCCGCGCAGATAGGGCGCGACACCGGGGTACGTCTCCAGGAAGTCGAGGCCTTCGAGGTCGGCGCCCGTGTAGAGCGGCTTGACCGCGATGCCTTCGGGCGTCTCCCACAGGAGGTCGTCGTCGGCCTTGCCGGTGGACTCCTTGACGGCGCTGCGCCACTGGTCCTTGGAGACGTCGGCGGCGGCGGCCGACGTCAGGTCGACACCGGTGAAGTCGGGGATCGCCATTACGCCACTCCCATGTGGTCGAGGGTGGAGGAGAGCACGGACACGGCGTCGCAGCCGGCGAAGACGTACGCGTCCACATCGGGGCGCTCGGCGGGACGTCCCGCCAGGAACACCCGCCCCGCGCCGGCCGACTTGAGCGCCTTGGCGACCTCGTCGGCCTGCTCTTCGTAGAGCGCGTCGCTGGAGCAGAGGCACGCCACCGTGGCGCCGCTGGTCTTGAACGCCTCGGCGGCCGTCGTCGCGTCCACCGTCGCGGGGTCGTGTACGGCTTCGATGCCGCCCGCCTGGAAGAGGTTGGAGGCGAAGGAGGCCCGCGCGGTGTGCGCGGCGGCGGGGCCGAGCGCGGCGAGGAACACGCGGGGGCGCGCCCCCGTCGAGGCGAGGTGCGCGTCCGAGCGGGAGCGCAGGATCTCGTAGGCCTCGTCGCGGCGGACGCGCGGCAGGCCGCCCGGCGCCTGGACGGGCGGGGCCTCGCGCTCCACCGGACGCTCCGTCAGATTCGGGAACTCGCTGACACCGGTGATGGGTTCACGGCGCTTGGCGAGCTTCTCGCTCCGCTTGGCCCAAGTAGCGGCGAGGCGTTCGCCGATCAGACCGGAGCGCAGGGCCGCGGCCTGGCCGCCCGCGCGCTCGATCTCCTGGAAGAACTCCCAGCCCGCGTGGGCGAGTTCATCCGTGAGCCGCTCCACGTACCAGGAGCCGCCCGCCGGGTCGATCACGCGGGCGAGGTGCGACTCCTCAAGGAGGATCGTCGAGGTGTTGCGGGCGATGCGGCGCGCGAACGCGTCCGGCAGGCCCAGCGAGTGGTCGAAGGGCAGGACGGTGACGGAGTCCGCGCCACCGACGCCCGCGCCGAGGCAGGCCACCGTCGTCCGCAGCATGTTCACCCACGGATCACGGCGCGACATCATCACCGGCGAGGTCACGGCGTGCTGACGCTGCGCCCCCGCGTCCGGAGCGCCGCAGACCTCGGCCACGCGGGCCCAGAGCCGCCGCGCGGCCCGCAGCTTCGCGATGGTCAGAAACTGGTCGGCGGTTGCCGCGTACCGGAACTCCAGCTGAGCGCAGGCCGCTTCGACGTCAAGCCCCGCATCGGTCAGCTCGCGCAGGTAGGCGACCGCCGTGGCGAGGGAGGCGCCGAGCTCCTGCGCCGCCGAGCCGCCCGCCTCGTGGTACGGCAGGGCGTCGACGGCGAGGGCGCGCAGACCGGGATACTCCTGGCCGCACAGGCGGGCGAGTTCGACCGCGGCGGCAGGGTCGAGCCGCTCGCCGGTGCGGGCCTCGTGGCCGATGGGATCCGCGCCGAGGGTTCCGCGCGCCGCGTCCTTGGGGACGCCCCGCTCCTCGTACAGCCGGAACAACGCGCGTGCGGCGGGCTCGAATTCGCCGCCCGCGTCGAGGGCGACGGGCGCGAGGTCGAGATAGACGCCTTCGAGGGCCCGGGCGAGACCGGAGACCGGGAGCGCGCCCGGACCGACACCGAGCCACAGCGAGGTGACGCCGTTCTCCAGGTCGGCGAGCACCGTCTCGTTCGTGCGCGCGGGATCCGCCGTCGCGTGCCGCTGCCGTACGTCCCAGCCGGACGGGGCAGTGCCCGCTACGGTGCCGCCCCTGACAAAGGGGGCGAAACCCGGATAACCGGCGTCGGGCGCGGCGTCTCGGGCGGTGTACAGGGGGCGGGTGCTGAGCCCGTCCTCGAGTGCGGTGGACAGCGCTTCCTCGGCGGCCGGCCCCGATACGTCCTTACCCGATTTGCGCAGCACGCCTTCCACCAGGCGCTGCCACTGCTCATGGGTCGCATCAGGGAACTCGGCGGCCAGGGAAAGCCCGTCGTCAGGCAGGACCGTCATGGGCATGATGCTAGGGCGGAACCCGTGGCACCGGGTGCCGTATAGGGCTGTGACCTTGACCTCTTCCGCGCTCTCTTGATCTCAAACGAGCGGACGGCTACGGCCGCGGCGGATGTCGACTGATGCCGGTGGATGACGGTCACCGCAGGCAGAGGGCCCGCGCGCCGTCAGCATCGTGTCAGCGTCGGCCGGGCCGCCGTCAACGTCGTGTCATGGAGGGTCGGCCGCACCCGGCGCCGGGCATAGCGTCACCACGTGCCCCCGGGTTCCCGCCCGGCCCAGGGGGCGACCGTTCACGGAAGCAGGATCCTCAAGGAGGCACCCCCATGACAGAGCTCCAGTACGGCGAAGACCCCGAGCCTTCTGAACCCGGCCCGGCCGGACCGCTCTTCGTCCCCGTCCGGCCGGGACCCGCGGGCTGCGTCGCCCGCCTGTTCCGCACGCCGCTCGGCGGCCGTACCGCCGTCGCCTTCACCACACCCCGGTGCCTGTACGCGGCCCTCGGCGCCCGGCAGGCATGGATCAGGCTCTCGGAACCGGCCCTGCGCGCGCTCACCGAGCCGCTCGGCGTCACCGCGGTCACCGTCGACCCGCGGCTCGCCGCCCACCCCGTCGGCGCACCCGAGCGGCCCACCCCCGCCTGGCGCGAAGTGTCCCCGCGGGCGGCGTCGGCCGGTGCCCTGACCACCCGGATCGGCTAAGGACGAGGCGAAGGGAGAACCCGCCATGACCACCGTGCACGCTCCGGTCACCCCGGACGCCACCGCCGACGACGACCTGTCCGTCTGGCCCGCGTCCACCGCGCGCCTCACCCACGGGGACCTCGCCATCGGTGGCGTACCGCTCACCGAGATCGCCGAACGCTTCGGCACCCCCGCCTATCTCATCGACGAAGGCGACGTACGCACCCGCTGCCGCACCTACCTGCACGCCTTCCCGGACGCCGAAATCCACTACGCCGCCAAGGCGTTCCTGTGCCGCGCGATGGCGCACTGGGTGGCCGATGAGGGCCTCGGCCTCGACGTCTGTTCCGCCGGGGAACTGGAACTCGCCGTCACCACGGGCTTCCCCGCCGAGCGCGTCATCCTGCACGGCAACGCCAAGAGCCCGCACGACCTCGAGGCCGCGCTGCGGCTCGGCGTGGGGCGCATCGTCATCGACAGCGCATCGGAGATCGCCCGGCTTGCCGCGGCCGTCGCGCCGGGCAGCCGCCAGAAGGTGATGGTCCGGGTGGTGCCGGGCATCGCGGCCGGCGGCCACGCCAAGATCCGCACCGGCACCGACGACCAGAAGTTCGGCCTGTCGATCACCGACGGTTCCGCGCAGCACGCCATCGCCCGCATCATCGGCCAGAGAGGCCTCGAACTGACCGGCCTGCACTGCCACTTGGGCTCACAGATCACCACCGACAAACCGTTCCTCGCCGCCGTACGCCGACTGGTCGGCCTGATGGCCCGCGTCAAGGACCAGCACGGCCTCACCCTCCCCGAACTGGACCTCGGCGGCGGCCACGGCATCGCCTACCGCCCCGGCGAGAAGGCCCTCGACATCACGGCGCTCGCCCGCAAGGTGCGCGCCGAACTGACCGAGAGCTGCGCGGCGGCCGGGATCACCGTGCCCAAGCTGCTCATCGAACCGGGGCGCGCCATCGTGGGCCCCGCAGGAGTGGCCCTCTACCGCGTCCTCGCCGTCAAGCGCACCGGCGGACGCACCTTCGTCGCCGTGGACGGCGGGATGAGCGACAACCCGCGGCCCGCGCTGTACGGCGTGCGGTACGTGCCGCGGCTCATCGGCCGCCACTCCACGGCTTCCGCCGCGCCGGTGACCGTGGTGGGGCGCCACTGCGAGGCGGGCGACGTGCTCGCGTCCGGCGTCGAACTCCCCGGCGACATAAGGCCGGGAGACATCCTGGGCGTGCCGGTGGCCGGTGCCTACCACCTCTCCATGGCTTCCGGCTACAACCTCGTCGGGCGCCCACCCGTGGTCGCCGTCGCCGACGGGCACGCGCGGCTCCTGGTGCGGCGCGAGTCCCTTGAGGACTTCCGCAGCAGGGATGTCGGCCTGTAGCGAGCGCCCCGCCAGGAGCGTCAGGATCCGAGATCAGGATCCGAGATAGCGCAGGACGGCGAGCACGCGGCGGCTGTAGCCGGTCGTGCCGGTCAGCTCCAGCTTGTCGAAGATGGCGTTGATGTATTTCTCCACGGCGCTCTGCGACACGTACAACTGCCCGGCGATCGCCGCGTTGGTGTGCCCCTGCGCCATCTTGCCGAGCACCTCGCGCTCCCTGGCCGTCAGCCGCTGGAGCGGGTCGGTGTGACTGCTGAGCGTCAGCAACTGCCGTACGACCTCCGGGTCGAAGGCGGTCTGACCCGACGCGACCCGCTCCAAGGCGTCCAGGAACTCGTCGACTTGGACCACCCGGTCCTTGAGCAGATAGCCGACGCCCTCGGTCGCGGTGGTCAACAGCTCGGTGGCGTAACGCCGTTCGACGTACTGCGACAGCACGAGCACGCTCGTCTGCGGCCACTCCTTACGGATCTCCAGTGCGGCGCGCAGCCCTTCGTCCGTGTGCGTCGGCGGCATGCGTACGTCGATCACGGCGGCGTCCGGCGGATCCTCGGCCACGGCGTCGAGCAGCGCCCGCGCGTCGCCCACCGAGGCCGTGACCGTGTGCCCCTCGTCCGCGAGGAGCCGGGCGAGGCCCTCCCGCAGCAGGGTCGAGTCGTCGGCGAGCATTACGCGCATGGCAGCTCCGCGGTGATGAGAGTGGGCCCTCCGGCGGGGCTGGCCACGGTGAGGGTGCCGTCCAGGGCGGCGACGCGCCGGGCGAGCCCGAGCAGACCGCCGCCGGACGGGTCGGCGCCGCCCCGTCCGTCGTCCTCGACCCGCAAGTGCAGCACGGCACCTCGCTGCTCGGCGTGGACGGTGACGAGGGTGGCGCCGGAGTGCTTGACCGCGTTCGTCACGGCCTCGGCGGCGACGAAGTACGCCACGGCCTGCGCGGTCGGGGGAGGCGTCTCGTGCAGCGCGCAGTCGAGCCGCACGGGGATCGCCGCACGCTCGGCGACCGTGGCCAGGGCGGCGGCGAGTCCGCCCTCGTCGAGCGCCGCGGGGTAGACGCGCCAGGCGACGTCACGCAGTTCGACAAGGGCCCGCTGGGACTCCTCGTGCGCCTGGGCGAGGAGCCGCGCCGATTTCTCAGGATCGGAGGCGCGGCGGGCCCTGCCGAGGAGCATGCCGAGAGCCACGATCCGCTGCTGGACGCCGTCGTGCAGATCGCGTTCGATGCGGCGCCGCTCGTCGTGCACGGCCTCGACGACTCCGGCGCGGCTCGCGACGAGTTCGCCGATCCTGCGCTCCATGAGCTGCCCGTCGTCCGGGCCGAGAAAGCGGCGCGCGTGCCGCTCGTCCGCGAGCGCGACGCCGTACGTCCCCTGCACGCAGAGGTAGAGCAGGAAGAGACCGCCGACCGAGGAGAGCAGCAGGGTTCCCGGAGCGCGGACGTCGGTGAGGAACCACCCCCACACGGCGAGCGAGGCATAACCGGCCCCGATGAGCGCGCAGGCCAGGACGACACCACCGAGCAGCCCTACCGTCCAGCGAGAGGAGATGTAGTTGACCGCGGGCAGGCCGGTGGGCGCCGCCGCGAGGTCCGTGCCGAAGAAGGCGGCCATGCGGCGCCGCTCCATCTCGGCGAGCCGTCGGGCCCCGGCCACCACGCGGGCCTCGGCGCCGCGCCCGGTGCGCCGCCCGAGCGTGGCGAGCAGCCACACCCCCGCCACCAGGGCGAAGGCCAGCTCGACGACCGCGGTGAGCGCGCCGACGAGGACGCCGACCGTCACCCTGAGCCAGCGCTTGATGTGCGTACGCATGATCGGTCACGCTAGCCGAGTCGCGCACACGTACGGACTGCGGAAAACCACAAAGCTGCCTGCGGTCCACCGCACCAAGGCTCTGTGGCCGCCCTCATACCGCCGCGCGCGGGATGTTCGTAGCGTCGAGTGCATGATCCTGACTGCCGCGTACGAATCCGCCGCTGCCGCGAACGAAGCCCCCACCGGCGGCATCGCGGGCTGGGCCGCCGACCTCATGGACTCGTTCGGCGCCGTCGGCGCGGGCGTGGCCATCGCCCTGGAGAACCTGTTTCCGCCGCTGCCCAGCGAGGTGATCCTGCCGCTCGCCGGATTCGCAGCGAGCCAGGGCTCGTTCGGCCTCGTCGCGGCCTTGCTCTGGACCACGGCGGGCTCGGTGATCGGCGCGCTCGCCCTCTACGCGGTCGGCGCGCTGCTCGGCCGGGACCGCACCGTGGCCATCGCCGCCCGGCTGCCGCTGGTGAAGGTCTCCGACATCCAGCGCACGGAGGAGTGGTTCACGCGGCACGGCACCAAAGCGGTCTTCTTCGGCCGGATGATTCCGATCTTCCGCAGCATGATCTCGATTCCGGCGGGCGTCGAGCGGATGCGGCTGCCCGTCTTCCTCGCCCTGACGACCGCGGGCAGCTTCATCTGGAACGCCGTCTTCATCCTGATCGGCCACGCGCTGGGTGCCCGCTGGCACCAGGTCACCGATCTGGTCGGCCTGTACTCCAAGGGCGTCCTCGCTGCCGCCGCGCTCGCCGTGCTGGCCTTCGTGGCGGTGCGGGTGCGCAGGTCGGGCAAGGGGGAGCACCGATCGTCGCGCCGGGACTGAACCTCCCGCGTGCTAGCGTCGACTGTCCTGACTGAAATTTCAGTCAGGACAGTCAGGGGTGGGCAGTGCAGTCAGGAAGCGCAGCTTGCCGAGAGTGGGAGTCACGACATGATCCGCCGCCCGAACCGCCGGACGCTGCTGAGGACTGGAGCGGCCGCCGTGCTGGCCGGAGCCGGCCTGAGCGCCTGCGTGCCCGGCGGCGACAACGCGTCCGGCGAGCGGAAACCGAGAGATCAGCGGCGCCGCATGCCCGCGGAGACGCGGGAGCATGTCCGTACGTTCATGGCCTGGCCGCCGCTGGACTCCGTATGGGGAAAGTGGGCCAAGGACGTCCAGGGCGACATCACGGGCATCGCCCGCGCGATCGCGGAGTTCGAACCCGTGGTGCTGCTCGCGGCGCCGACGGAGGCCGAGGCGGCCCGGCGGGCGTGCGGTTCAGGGGTGGAGGTGATCCCCGTGCCGGTGGACGACCTGTGGATGCGCGACACCGGCCCGACCTTCGTCCTCGGCGCGAACGGCCCGCAGGGCGTCGACTTCCACTTCAACGGCTGGGGCGGCAAGCAGGAGCACACGCGTGACGCACGGGTCGCCCGCGCCGTCCTCGACTTCGCCGACGTGCCCCGCGTCGACGCGCCCCTGACCGCCGAAGGCGGCTCACTGGAGGTCGACGGTCACGGAACCCTGCTGGTCACCGAGAGCTCCCTCGTCAACGACAACCGCAACCCCGGCCGCTCCCGGGACGAGATCGAGGAAGCGCTGAAGGACCTGCTCGGCGCCACGAAGGTGATCTGGTTCAAGGGCGTCCGCGGCAAGGACATCACCGACTACCACGTCGACTCCCTCGCACGCTTCGCCGAGGACGGCGTCGTCCTGCTCAGCCGCCCGCCGAAGGACGCCGCGCCGGACGTGTGGATCCGCGCCTACGACCAGGCACGCGGCGTCCTGGAGTCGTCCACCGATGCCCGTGGCCGGAAGATCGAGATCGTCGACCTGCCGGAACCCGACCCGGCCGAGCTGGGCAGCCGAGGCCACGATTTCCTCGGCTGCTACGCCAACTTCTCGTTCGCGGACGGCGCCGTGATCATGCCGCGCTTCGGCGACCGCAAAGCGGACCGGAACGCGGCGGCGATCGTCCGAGCGGCCTACCCGGGGCGGAAGGTGGTCCAGCTGGAGATCAACGACGTCGCCGAGGGCGGGGGCGGCATCCACTGCGCCACGCAGCACCAGCCGAAGGCCTGACCCCCGCCCCGCCCCCCTCGCCCACTCCTCGACAGGCGGCTAGAGAATCGCGCCCGGCGTGTACGCCGCGGCCTCGGGGTGCTCCTTGAGCACCGCCTCGATCTGCGCGATCACGGCGGCGACCTGGTCACCGGCCGCGCCCGTGAACGACAGCTTGTCGGCCATGAGTTCGTCCAGCTGAGCGCGGTCCAGCGGAATGCGCGAGTCGGCGGCGAGCTTGTCCAGGAGTTCGTTGCGCTCGGCGCCCTGCTCGCGCATGGCGAGCGCGGAGGCGACGGCGTTCTCCTTGATGGCCTCGTGGGCCTCCTCGCGGCCGACGCCCGCCCGCACCGAGGCCATCAGGACCTTGGTCGTGGCGAGGAAGGGGAGGTAGCGGTCCAGCTCGCGCGCGACGACGGCGGGGAAGGCGCCGAACTCGTCGAGGACCGTCAGGAACGTCTCCAGAAGCCCGTCGAGCGCGAAGAACGCGTCGGGCAGGGCGACACGGCGTACGACGGAGCAGGAGACGTCGCCCTCGTTCCACTGGTCGCCCGCCAGCTCACCGGTCATCGACGCGTAGCCACGCAGGATGACGGTGAGGCCGTTCACGCGCTCGCAGGAGCGGGTGTTCATCTTGTGCGGCATCGCGGACGAGCCGACCTGGCCCGCCTTGAAGCCCTCGGTGACGAGCTCGTGCCCTGCCATCAGACGGATGGTCTTGGCCAGCGAGGAAGGCCCGCCGGCGAGCTGCACGAGCGCCGTGACGACCTCGTAGTCCAAGGAGCGCGGGTAGACCTGGCCGACCGAGGTGAAGGCGCGGTCGAAGCCGAGGTGCCCGGCGATGCGCTGCTCGAGGTCGGTGAGCTTCTCGGCGTCGCCGCCAAGGAGGTCGAGCATGTCCTGCGCGGTGCCGACGGGGCCCTTGATGCCGCGCAGCGGGTAGCGGCGCAGCAGGTCCTCGACGCGGCGGTAGGCGACGAGCAGCTCGTCGGCGGTGGTCGCGAACCGCTTGCCCAGCGTCGTCGCCTGCGCGGCGACGTTGTGCGAGCGCCCTGCGAGGACCAGTTCGGCGTACTCACCCGACAGCTTCCCGAGCCGCGCGAGCACCGCCACGGTGCGGTCGCGCACCAGCTCCAGGGAGAGCCGGACCTGCAGCTGCTCCACGTTCTCGGTCAGGTCACGGGACGTCATGCCCTTGTGGACCTGCTCGTGCCCGGCGAGCGCGTTGAACTCCTCGATGCGGGCCTTCACGTCGTGGCGCGTGACCTTCTCGCGCTCGGCGATCGAGGCGAGGTCGACGTCGTCGATGACGCGCTCGTAGTCGGCGATGGCGGCGTCCGGCACCTCGATCCCCAGGTCCTTCTGCGCCCGCAGCACGGCGAGCCAGAGCTGACGCTCCAGCTTCACCTTCTGCTCGGGCGACCAGAGCGTGGCGAGCTCGGCGGAGGCGTAACGCCCGGCGAGGACGTTCGGGATACGGGGCTTTGCAGGCGCGGAAGTCACGTGTACGGATTCTACTGGGCATTCATGCAGGCCAGCGCCACGGGCTGATTTGTCGGAAGCTACGAGAGCGGGGCGGGGGTGTGGCCTGCGTGGGAGCGCGCGGCCCTCCCTGGGATGGCGCGGCCGTGGGGGCGGCGGCCACCGGGGCGGCCTGCCTCCGCCGTCCGGCGGGAGCAGGGTGGGGTCAGTCGAGCGGGCCCTCGTACGGCAGCAGATCAGGCCGCTTGGCCGGGCGGCCGTCGCCGGAGGAGCGGCCCGTGAGGCGGCGGCCGATCCACGGGACGAGGTGCTGCCTGGCGAAGCGGATGTCGCCGACGCGGCGTGCCGCCCAGTTCGGCGGGGGTGTGGCCGGGAGCAGGGACCGCCAGTCGTCCTCGGGCGCGTAGCCGAGGGTCTGCCACACCGCCTCGGCGACCCTGCGGTGGCCCTCGGCCGTCAGGTGCAGCCGGTCCACGTCCCACAGGCGCTGGTCGCCGAGCACGGCCGATCCGTACAGGTCCACGACCGCCGCGCCATGCCGCGCCGCCAAGTCGTCGACGTACACGAAGAGTTCCTCCATGCGCGGACGGAAACGCTCCATCACGGGACCGTTCCTGCCCGGGCTGCGCATCAGGACCAGCTGCTTGCACGCCGGGGCGAGGCGTTCGACGGCCTCCTCCAGGAGAGCCCGCACGCGGGGCATGTCGCACTTGGGCCGCAGCGTGTCGTTGAGGCCGCCCACCAGCGTGATCACGTCGGGCTGCATCGCCGCCGCGACGTCCACCTGCTCGGCCACGATCTGCCCGATGAGCTTTCCGCGCACCGCGAGGTTCGCGTACCGGAATCCGGGGGAAGCGGCAGCCATCCGACCGGCGAGCAGGTCGGCCCAGCCGCGGTAGCTGCCGTCGGGCAGCCGGTCCGACATGCCCTCGGTGAAGGAGTCGCCGACCGCGACAAGACTGGTGTAATTGGCATTCATCTGCATGGCGGGAGCGATCGTACAGGGAGTTCCCGCCCTTCCCCGCTGCGCGGGCGGCCACCCTCGCGGGGGCGAGTCACTCGTCCGCTTCCGGGTCCTGACCGGCGTCGCGCCGGGTGGCGGCCACCGAGGCCACCGAGGCCGCCCAGGCCGCCGACCGGACGAGCGCCGCGGTAGCCGTCGAGCGGGACTGCTGGGGCCAGGCGATGGCGAGGATCGCGGGGGGTGCGTCGTGGACCGGGCGGTAGGCGACGCCCGGGCGTGGATAGCGGGCGGCGACGGAGGCGGGCAGCACGGGGACGACGCCGCCCAGTCCGACGAGCGTGAGCAGTTGGGCGAGGTCACTGCTCTCGCGGCGGGTCTCGTCGATGTACTGCTGGAGGTCGTCGGGGCGCAGGCCCAGGTCGGCGAGGGATACGCGGTCCCGGGCGGCGAGCGGGTGGGCGGTGGCGAGCGCCGCGACGCGCGGTTCGGCGGTCAGCGTCTCGGTGTCCAGGCCGGTGCGGTCGAACGGCTCGTGGACCAGGGCCGCGTCCGCCTCGCCCCGGCGCAGGAGCCGCGGCTGTTCCTGCCAGCCGCACAACCTGACGGCGACGGGCACAGCGGCCGGTTCCGTGGCGAAGCGCGCCAGGATCGGTTCGAGGAGCCCCGCGTCCCCGTCGGCCTTGACGGCGAGGATCAGCTTCGTCTCCGGTGCGGCGGCGCGCTGGGCCCGTCGGCCGGCGGCTTGCAGGGCGTCCAGGGCGATCCTGGCCTCGGCCAGGAGTACCGTCCCGGCCGGGGTCAGGGCCACCCTGTGGGTGGTCCGCTCGAAGAGGGTGACGTCCATCTCCGTCTCCAGTTGCCGGATGGCGCGGGACAGGGGCGGCGGGGAGATGCCGAGGCGCTCGGCGGCGCGGGCGAAGTTGAGTTCTTCGGCTACGGCGACGAAGTAGCGCAGGGGGCGGGATTCCATCCTCTCCCTCCTTTCCAGCGGGGGCGGCCGGTATTGCCCTGAGGGTAACAAGAGGGAGCGGCTCGGACCTTCAGTTCGGGCGCGCGAGGCAGCAGGCTCGACCGCATCCGATGAAGAGATCAAGAGATGCAAGAGACGCAAGAGACGCAAGAGATCAAGCATCAAGCGTTCCCCCTGGAGTTTTCATGATCGTCGTCACCGCCCCGACCGGCCAGATAGGCCGGAAGGTCCTCGACCACCTCCTCGACGCCCATCCCCACGCCCCGAAGGGAGCCGCGCCGGTCCGCGTGATCGTCCGCGACCCCGCCCGGCTCCCCGCGGCGGTGCGCGAACGCGTCGAGGTCGTACGGGGTTCGCACGCCGACCCGGCCGTCCTCAAGGAGGCGTGCGCCGGCGCCGACCGCCTGTTCTGGCTGGTGCCCCCTGCGCCCGCGGCGGACAGCGTCGAGGGCCACTTCCGTGACTTCACCGAGCCCCTGCGGGAGGAGATCGGACGCGGGGCCATCGAGCGGGTCGTGAACGTGTCGTCCCTGGGACGCGGCGTGGCGAAGAACGCCGGGCAGGTATCGGCGTCGCTGTCCATGGACGAGGCCATCGAGGCCACCGGCGTGCACTACCGGGCGCTCTGCCCGCCGTTCCTCATGGAGAACCTGCTGGGCCAGGCCGGGTCCATCCGTGACGCGGGTGTCTTCTACCTGGCGCTTGCCGAAGACCGCGTACTGCGCACCTGCGCCACGGGTGACATCGCAGCCACCGCGGCCCGGCTGCTCCTGGACGGCTCCTGGACCGGGCAGGGCGACGTCCCGCTGGTCGGGCCCGACGCGCTGACCCCCGAGGGGATGGCGGGGGTCATCTCCGAGGTCCTCGGCCGTACGGTGCGCTTCCGGCGGACCAGCAGCATGGAGTACAAGGCGACGGCGCTGCGCTTCGGGGCGAGCGAGGCGAGTGCGCAGGGTCTCGCCGACATGACGAACGCGATGAACGCCCAGGGCTTCTACGGCGCCGCCGCGCCGAGCACCCCCGAGACCGCGCCCGCCGGCTTCCGCCAGTGGTGCGAGGAGGTGCTCCGGCCGGCCGTCCTGGGCTAGGGCCGCCCAGGCGCCCCTCGCCCGTGCCCCCGATCGCAATCGCCCATGCCCCCGCTCGCACCTGTTCCGGGTGTATGGAACGGTAGAAACCGAATGAAAAGCCACCATGTGGCGACCTGGCGAACCGGCAAACCCTGCGAGAGGGGAAGCGCATGTCATCGAAGCGACGCCGCAAGAAGAAGGCACGCCGCAAGCACGCGGCCAATCACGGCAGCCGGCCCCAGTCCTGACCGCCGACGCCTGACTGCGTACTCCTGACCGCTGCCCGGCACCCGTTTCCTGTGTGATCTCGTCGACGGCCTTGCCACCTGCTCCAACGGGTGAACAATGGTGCAATGTTGGAGTTGTTGCGAGAAGTCGGCGTGGAACTGCCGGGCGGCGCCGGGCTGTTGAAGTTCGGGATGGCGCCCGGCGAGATCCTGGAAAAACTCCCGCCCGACAAGGTCACGCGCCACCGGCAGTGCCTCGGGCTGACGCTGAGCCAGTACGCGGAGCTTCGGCACGCGCACGATGCCTGGCTCGGCGGCCTCCTCTTCGAGCCGGAGTGGAACTTCGACGCCGAGTTCGACGGCGTCGTCCTGGGCTTCGGCGGTGGCGGCCCCGGGGCCACGGACCGGCTGTCCCGCGTGGAGATCCGGACGCGGACCCGGCAGGGTGGCGCGGAGGTGACTCCCGTCGCCTGGGAGGACATCGACCTGTTCGGCTATCCCGCCACGGAGATCGTGGCCGTGCTGCCGGGCGCCGCCGCGGCCGATGGCACGCCACCGGCCGAGGTGACGGTCGCCGAGCTGGGCCTCCGGCTCTCACGGACCGACCCTACGGCGGACCGCTGGGAGCGGGTGACCCTCCTCGGCCCGGAGTCCGGCGGCTGGGGCGCCTGCTGCGCGGGCGGCCTCGTCTGCGCCGAGGAGGGGGACGGCTTGGTGGGGATCATGTACTGATCGGCGGCCGACAGGGCGATCAGTGGGCCCTCTCCGGGACGGGCCCACCCTCACCAACCCCCTCCAACGCCGCCAGAATCCAGCCCCTCGACCCCGCCGGGTCGATCACCGCGTCGATCTCCAGCGCAGCCGCCGCGTTCACCGCCTTGCCATGCTCGTACAGCTCCGCGACCCGGGCCTCGAACACCCGCTGCCTCTCCTCGGGATCGGTGATCGCCGCCAGTTCCTTGCGGTAGCCCAGGCGGACCGCGCCCTCAAGCCCCATCCCCCCGAACTCGCCGCTCGGCCAGGCTGCCGTCGCCACCGGAGCCCGGGTGGAGCCGCCCATCATGGCCATCGCGCCGAGCCCGTACGCCTTGCGCAGGACCAGACTCACCAGCGGCACCCGCAGCTGCGCGCCGGTCACGAAGAGCTGGGCGAAGTGCCGTACGGTCGCGGTGCGTTCGGCGTCCGGGCCGACCATGAAACCCGGGGTGTCGCAGAGGGAGACCACCGGGAGGCCGAACGCGTCGCACAGCCGCAGGAAGCGCTCCGCCTTGTCCGCGGCGTCGCGGTCGATCGCCCCGCCCAGATGCCCGGGGTTGTTGGCGAGCAGCCCCATCGGGCGGCCCTCGACGCGTACGAGAGCCGTGATGATGCCGACGCCGAAACCACGCCGCAGTTCCAGGACCGAGTCCAGGTCGGCGATTCCTTCGATCGCGGCCCGTACGTCATAGGCGCGGCGCCGGTTCTCCGGAACCGCGTGCCGCAGCAGCCGCGGGTCCGGTGCGTCCCAACTGCCGTGAGCACCGTCCTCGTACGAGAAGTACGCGAGGTACTTCCGCGCCACCCGCACCGCCTCCGCCTCGTCGGCGACCGCGATGTCCACGACGCCGTTGGGCACCTGGACGGAGAGCGGGCCGACTTCCTCGGGGCGGTACACGCCGAGGCCGCCGCCCTCGATCATCGCGGGGCCGCCCATCCCGATGCTCGCCTCCGGCGTCGCGATCACCACGTCGCAGCAGCCGAGCAGTGCGGCGTTGCCCGCGAAGCACCGCCCCGACGCGACGCCCACCAGAGGGACTTGACCGCTCAGCCTGCCCATCCGGTGGAACGTCGGCACGTCAAGACCGGCCACGGACGTCGTGTCCGTGTCCCCCGGCCGCCCACCGCCACCCTCCGCGAACAGCACTACAGGCAACCGCCGTTCCTCGGCGAGCTGGAGCATCCGGTCCGTCTTGCGGTGGTTCTGCAGGCCCTGGGTGCCGGCGAGCACGGTGTAGTCGTACGACATCGCCACGCACCGCACGCCGTCGATCCGCCCCGTCCCGGTGACCATGCCGTCCGCGGGCGTCGACGCGATCAGGTCCTCCAGCGAACGGCGGCGGCGCTGGGCGGCGATCGCGAGTGCCCCGTACTCCGTGAACGTGCCCTCGTCGCACAGGTCCTGGATGTTCTCGCGCGCCGTGCGGCGGCCGATGCGGTGGCGTCTGGCGACGGCGTCGGGGCGGTGCGCGTCGAGGCCGGTGGCGTGCCGGGCCAGGGCCTCGGCCAGGTCGGGGCGGACGGCGTCCGGGTCCAACGCTTCCTCGGCGGACGCCGTGCTCGCCTCGGCGCCCGCCGACGCGTCCACCGTCACCAAGGGGTGGCCCTCCGCCGTCGTGTCGCCCACGCGCGCGTGCAGGGCGGTCACGGTTCCGGAGGATTCCGCGCGCAGCACGTGTTCCATCTTCATCGCTTCGAGGACCAGCAACTGCTGCCCCGCTACGACCTGTTCGCCCACCGACACGTCCACGGCGACGACCGTCCCCGTCATGGGGGCGGCCACCACCGCGTCACCGGAGAACACCCGCGGCGTCCCCGGCAGCAGCTCCGCCATGTGCTCCGCCACGAAGCCCGTGTGCGCGCCGCCCGCCGTGAACCCCGGATGGGCGAGCAGCGCACGGAGCAGCGGAATCCCCGTGCGTACGCCCTCGACGGCGAAGTCCGCCAAGGCGCGCGAGGCGCGTTCGCAGGCCGCCGTGAAGTCCCCGTGCGGCACATGGGTGATGACCTTGGCGAGCAGCGAGTCGTAGCGTGACCCGATCTCCGAGCCGCTCCGCGCCGCGGTGTCCACCCGCACGCCGGGCCCGGTCGGTACGTCGAAGCGGGTGAGCGTGCCCGTGGAGGGCAGCGCGGCGCCGTCGGCCGCCGGGGACTCGGCGTTGACGCGGGCCTGGATCGCGTAGCCACGCGGCTCCGGCACCGGGCCCGAGAGGCCGAGCGCGGCGAGGGACTCTCCTGCGGCCAGGCGGAGTTGAGCGGCCACCAGGTCCACGCCCGTCACCTCCTCGGTGACCGTGTGCTCGACCTGGAGACGCGGGTTGGCCTCGATGAAGTGGAACTCCTCGCCCCGGACAAGGAATTCGAAGGTGCCGAGGCCCGTATAGCCGCACTCACCTGCCATACGCAGGGCGGCGGACAGGAGCTTGGCGCGGACGGCCGTGGAGAGGCCGGGTGCCGGGGCGATCTCGATGAGCTTCTGGTGGCGCCGCTGCGCGCTGCAGTCCCGCTCCCACAGGTGCGTGACCTCGCCGGTGGCGTCGCCGAGTATCTGTACCTCGATGTGGCGGGCCCCGGTCAGCAGCTCCTCCACGTACAACTCCGCGCGCCCGAAGCCCTGCAAGGCCTCCGAGCGGCAGCGCTCCCAGGCGTCCGCGAGCTCGTCCGCGTGGTGCACGGCCCGCATGCCGCGCCCGCCTCCGCCGCCGATGGCCTTCACCATCACCGCACCCGAAGGGCCGAGCCCGGCGAGGAACTCGGCGGCCTCCACCAGGCTCGTCGCCCCGCGCGTACCCGCGAGGACGGGCACCTGGAGACGCTCGGCGAGCGCACGCGCGCGTGCCTTGTCGCCGAACAGACCGAGCACCTCGGGGGATGGCCCCACGAACCGCAGCCCCGCCTGTGCGCACCGCGCCGCGAAGTGAGCGTCCTCGCTGAGGAAGCCGTAACCGGGATGCACCAGTTCGCACGAGGAGCGCCGCGCCACGGCGAGCACCGCGTCAGCGTCCAGATAGGCGGCCGGACCGACGCCGCCCAACGGGTGCGCCTCATCGGCCAGTTGGACGTGCCGCGCGGCGGCGTCGTCCTGCGCGTACACGGCGACGGTACGCAGACCGTCCTCCGCGGCGGCCTGGAGGACGCGGACGGCGATCTCCCCGCGATTGGCGACGAGCACGGCGGCAGAACCCATGAAGCCCTCCTGAAGTGTCGTGCGCCGCCATGCTCATTGACATTGGCGTCAACGTCAATATGCTCGCCGCGTGGCACGTAAGCAGCAGCCCTGGGCGACCCGCACCGCCCGCGACCGCAGCGACGCCCCCGCCCGCGGGCGGCTCCTTGACGCGGCCGAGGCCGTGTTCGCGCGGCGCGGTTACGGCGCGACGACCATCGCCGACATCACGGCCGACGCGGAGGTCTCGCGGGCGGCTTTCTATGTGTACTTCGCGTCCAAGGAGGAGATCTTCCGCGTCCTCGCGGTGCGCGTACGGGACGCGTTCCTCGCCGCGCAGGACGTGCCGGGCGTCGACCTGGACGACGCCCGCGAGGTCGCGGGGGCGTCCACCGCCGCCTTCATCGCCGCCTACGCCCACCATCTGCCGCTGCTGCGACTCCTTGAGCAGCAGGCGCAGACCGACGACGACGTGCGCGCCCTGTGGGAGGAGACCCAGGAGCGGCCCATCCACCGCTCGGCCCGCTACATCCGGCGCCTGGCGGCCGAGGGCAAGGCGTCCCCGGTCGCCGACCCCCTCGCCGTCGCCCGCGCGGTCGGCGGCATGAGCACCCAGTTCGCCCGGCTCACCGCGGCCGACCCGGCAGCGTACGACGCGGCCGTACGCGATGTGACCGCCATGTTCCTGCACCTGCTCGGAGTCGAACCCGCACGCTGAGGAGCCGCCCCATCGGCAGGATCAAGAAGCCAGAGCTCACAGAGCGGGCCGCGCCGCAGGCTGCGTCAGCTCCACGAGGTGGTCCCAGGCGCCCCGCGCCGTGAACTCGGCCTGACCGCCCCGCAGCAGCAGCCCCGCCGCGGTGAACGCCGGTGCGTCCGCGTGGGCGGTGACGTAGGGGATCGCGATGCAGTGCATGCCCGCCGCGTGCGCAGCCGTCGCGCCCGGAGCGGCGTCCTCCAGGACCACGCAGTCGGCCGGGTCCGCGCCCAGGAGAGCCGCCGCGGCCAGGAAGACGTCCGGCGCGGGCTTGCCGTGCGCGACCTCGTCGGCCGAGACGACCGTGGTCAACAGGGCATCGAGGCCCGTGCCCGCGAGGATCGCCTCGATCGCGGCGCGCGAGGACCCGGAGGCCACGGCCATCGGCACGCCCGCCTCGTACAGCCGCCCCACGAGCCCCCGCATCTCGGGGAAGACGTGCGTGTCGGCGCGGGCCAGCGCGAGATAGCGGCGGTCGAGTTCGGTGAGCAGCCCGGCCACCGGTACGTCGATGCCGTATCGGTCCTTCCAGGCGGCGAGGGTCTCCTGGGTGCCGATGCCCACGTACTGCTCGTTGTCGGCCCAGGTGTAGTCGACGCCGTGCTCGGCGAGCAGCTCGCGCGATGCCGCGTAGTAGTTCGGCTCGCTGTCCACGAGGGTGCCGTCGAGATCGAAGATGACCGAGATCCTGCCCAAGGTGCTCATGCCGTCCAGCATGCCAAAGCCGCAGTTCACGGCGGCGAGGGGCGGGGGCGAACCGCTCATTTCCGAGCGGTGGACGCGGCGGACGCGGCGGACGCCCGGCCGATCGACTCCACGAGCGGAAGCAGCCGGTGCGGGACGCGCTCGCGCAGGGCCATCTCCGTACGGGTGCGGACGACGCCCGGCAGCTGGATCAGCTGCTGGATCACGTCCTCCAGGTGGCCGTTGTCCCGTGCGGCGACACGGGTCAGCAGGTCGCCGCCGCCGGTGATCGAGAAGGCCTCGATGATCTCCGGTACGGCGGCGAGCGCGTCGCCCACCTCGTCCAGATGCCCCTGTGTGACCTCGATGTGCACGAAGGCGAGCACCGGGTGCCCGAGCGCGGCGGGGGAGAGGGAGGGCCCCGTCCCGGTGATCACCCCGTCCCGCTCCAGGCGGTCGAGCCTGGCCTGCAAGGTGCCGCGGGCGACGCCGAGCACGCGCGCGTACTCGCGGACGCTGGTGCGGGGCTGCTCCAGGAGGAGACGCAGGATGCGGGTGTCGAGTTCGTCGACGGCCATGGCGCGAGGCTCCCGGGGAGGCGGAGGTGAACCTGGTGACTGTACCAATGGCCCAGCGGTACGGCATGTGTGCTGGGCCAGTGGACGTCTCCGGGGGCGCCCCGCGCTCCGTGCCCCGGCTTTACGCGTCCCGCGCCCGCAGCACCCAGCCGCCCGCGACGAGCGCCGCCCCCGCGTACCCGCCGAGCACCCCGATCCCCGCCCAGGGCCCGATCGGCAACTGGTCCAGGTCGATGGTCGCCTGGATCGCGAGGCCCGCCGTCGCGGGGGCCGCCCGCAGCGCCCTCTCCTGCCAGTCGGGGTCGGCGAGCAGCCCCGCGAGGAGCGGGAAGGCGTAGAAGAGGGCGAGGACCGCGGTGACGGCCGTGGCCGTGTCCCGCAGCGCCGTGGCCGCGCCCAGGCCGATCAGCGCCGCGAGCGTCAGGTAGAGGACCGTGCCGACGGCCGCGCGCAGGGTCGGGCCGTCCGTGAGGCCGGGCGTCGTGAAGCCGTCGGCCGAAAGCAGCAGCCGGCCCACGACCAGCGAGCCGAGCACACCGACGGCGCTGGCCGCCGCGGTCAGGGCGCAGAGTACGAGGGCTTTCGCAGCCAGCAGTCGTACGCGGCCGGGTTCCGTCGTCAGCGTCGTACGGATCGTGCCCGTGCCGTACTCGCCGCTCATCGTGAGCACCGCGAGGACGACGACCGCGCCCTGGCCGAGCCAGACCCCCGTGAGGCTGAGCTTGACGGTGTCCTCGTGACAGTCGGCCGGGACGGGGCAGTCCCCGGCGGTCATCGACCCGGTGGTGGCCGCGCCCGCGAGGACGGTCAGGGCCACCAGGGCGAGCAGCAGCCACCAAGTGCTGTGCAGCGTACGGAGTTTGGTCCACTCGGCATGGACCGTGCCGAGCGCGCGGCCCGGCGCCCGGGCGTTCACGCGTCCCGCTTCCGGATGCGCCACACCGCGATGCCGAGCACCACGACGGCGTACGCGGCCAGGGTGGCGAAGCCGGCCAAGGCGCCCTGCGGGTAGCAGCCGTCCTCAGGGAGGCACAGGCTCGACACCTGGTCGTAGCGCGGCGTCGTCTCCTGGATCGCGAAACCCGCTACGGGCGTGAGGCGTTGCAGCCACTGCGACAGGCCGAGCGGCAGCACGCTGACCAGGATCAGCGGCAGGACGATCACCACGATGACGGTGGTGATCGCGGCGGCGGTGCTGCGAAGGAGGGCGCCGAGTCCCAGGGCGAGTACGGCGATCAGCGCGAGCAGGGCGGCGGTGCCGAGCACGGCGCGCAGGACGAGCCCGTCGGTCAGTGCGAACTCGGGGAAGAGCGGCGGCTTGTGCCCGTTGTCCCGCAGTACCGGCATGCTGAGCAGGTAGGAGGCGAGGGACGCGACGAGCCCGGCGGCGAAGGCGACGGCTCCGACCACCACGGCCTTGGCGACCAGGACCCGGCCGCGCCGTGGACTTGCCACGAACGTGGTGCGGATCATGCCGCGCCGGTACTCGGCGGTGATGAACAGGACGCCGAGCGCCGCGATGAGGACCAGGCCGAGCTGGCTGCCGTTCAGGGAGGTCGCCACGAGGTCGGGCTGCATGGGGGTGCCGGGGGCGATGTCGCCGGAACCGCTGACCGTGAACGTGCCGCCGGAGCGGACCAGTTCGCCCTGCTGCCCGCTGTTCTGCTGCCCGCTGCCCTGCCCTCCGTCGCCCTGCCTTCCTCCGTCCTGGCCGACGTCGGTCCGCTGCCAGTCCGTGCCGCTCACCGCGCCCTTGACGGTCACCTCGTCGAAGCGGGCGGAGGAGCGCGACGGGTTGTCGCTGATCGAGACGTTGCCGAAGGCGCGCTTCATCGACTGCGCGTTGGGCGACGCCACGAAGAGGCCGACCGTCACCGCGCCCGTCGACCTGTCGATGCGACTGGTGCCGATCTCGTGCCAGCCGCGGCCGTCGGCCGACGCGTACGCCGTCACGGTGGCGCCCGCTCGGGTCAGCCGCAGCCAGTGCGGCTTGCCCGCGGACGCGGCGCCCCCCGCGACATCACGGGTGAAGTCACTCTGGAAGCGCACCCCGTGCCCCGGAGTGATCATCAGCGCCGCGTAGTCGGAGCCGCTCTCGGTGTTCTCCTTGACGAGTACTCCGGCCTTGGCCCACTCGGGCGCACGGTCGGGGCGCACGCCGGTGGGCCCGGTCACCCGCGCCGTGATGCTGCCGTCGGCGGGCAGCGTGCGATGCACGAAGGTGAAGTCGTCCCGGATGGGCTGCCCGCCGGGCCCGGTGGGCGCGGTCGAGCCGCCGCCCGCGAGATCGAGGCGTGAACTGGACGCGGAGAAAAGGGAGATGAGTACGGTCACCAGGACCGCCCCCAGCAGCGTCAGACCCCACCGGCGGACGGTTCGCAGTTTCGTCCACTCGGCGCGAAGGAGCTGCGGAAAGCCGTCGCGGCCGACGATGACCGTGCTGGGGCGACGCGGCGGAGTCACGGTGGTCATCGCGAGCCCCCCTCGGCTGTCTGCTCGGCATGCCCGGCGGTCTCGGTGGCGAACTCCACGTCGTCCCTGGTGAGTTCCATGTACGCCTCTTCGAGCGTGGCCCGGTGCGCGGCGACGCCCGAGAAGGCGACGCCCGCGCCGCCGAGCAGTTCCACCACGCGCCCCGCTTCGAGATGGGAGACGGTGAGTGTGTCGCGTCCGGTGGCGGCGACACTCGCTCCGGCGCCCGCCAGGACGGTCATCGCCGTCGTCCGCTCGGTCGTCCGCACCTCCACGCGGTCGTCCGACGCGGCGGCAAGCAGCTCCCGTACGCTCGTGTCCGCGATGACGCGACCGCGTCCCACCACCACCAAGTGGTCGGCGGTGTCCTCCAGTTCACTCATCAGATGGCTGGAGACCAGCACGGCACGGCCCTCGGCCGCCAGGGACTTCAGGAAGCCGCGGATCCACCGGATGCCCTCCGGATCGAGCCCGTTGACCGGCTCGTCGAAGAGGAGAACGGGCGGGTCCCCGAGCAGCGCCGCCGCGATGCCCAGACGCTGCCGCATGCCGAGCGAGTATCCGCCTGCCCGGCGCCGCGCCGCTTGCCCGAGGCCGACGAGCTCAAGGACCTCGTCGACGCGGCGCACCGGCAGCCGGTGCGAGTGCGCCATCCACAGGAGGTGATCGCGTCCCCGGCGGCTGGGGTGCACGGCCGCCGCGTCGAGCAGGGACCCCACTTCGAGGAGGGGTGTACGCAGGTCCTGGTAGGGGCGCCCGCCGATGAGGGCGGTGCCCTCGTCCGCGGAGTCGAGACCGAGGACGATGCGCATGGTGGTCGACTTGCCCGCCCCGTTGGGGCCGACGAACCCCGTCACCTGCCCCGGCGGCACCGTGAAGGAGAGCCCGTCCACCGCGGTGACGGACCCGAACCGCTTGCGCAGACCGCGCACTTCGATGGTTGCTTCGCCGCCATCGGCCGTTGCTGTGATGCCATCCATGAGAAGCGAGGTTAGGGACGGCCGTGCCCGCGGGTCGTCACGCCGTGGAGCCGTCTTCGTATCCCTCACGTGAGGGACTCCGCCGGGGGCCGTGCCGGTGACAATGACACGTGTGAGGGCGAAATCATCCAGAGCGGTCTTCGGGCGCGGGGCCGCGCGGTCCCTGGTCCACGGGCGCGGCGCGGTGCGTGGCCGTCTCGCGCGAGGGCCGAAGACCCCGGCCGTGGCGGCGGCACTCCTGGCCCTGGCCGCCGCGAGCGAGGTGCTGCTGCGGGCCGCCGGTGAGGTTCCGCTGCCGCTCGCGCTGTCACTCGCGCTGGGGACGACGGCGCCGGTCGCGGCCCTGGTGGGCGCAGGGGTGGCTTCCGCCACCTTCACCGCGGCGGCCGTCCTGGCCGCCGTGGCCGCCGCGCTCTCCCTCGCGCCGTTCCACGTGCTGACCGGCGCCGGGGTGTGCGCGCTGCTCGTCGCGCTCCACCAGGCGGGGCTGCGCGGGCCGAAGCCGCTGGCGGGTCTTCTGCCGCTGCCCTTCATCGCGTACGCCGTCACCGCCCCGGCGGGATCCGGCGCGGGGGAGCGGTTCCTCACCGTGCTGGTCGCGGTGTGCGCGGGAGTCGCCGCCGGTACGGGGCTCGCGCGGCGGGCGCGGGACACCGCCCTCGTGAACAGCGCGGCCGAGCAGGCCATCGCGGACACCCTCCTGGAGCATGCCGCGCGGGGCGAACGGGCAAGGATCGCCCGGGAGTTGCACGATGTCGTCGCGCATCACATCTCGATGATCGCGGTCCAGGCCGAGACCGCCCGGCTGACCACCCCCGGGCTCCCGGCCGTCGGCGCCGAGCGGTTCCTCGCCATCGGTGACACGGCCCGTACGGCCCTCACCGAGATGCGCAGACTGCTCGGCGTGCTGCGCGAGGACGCGGGCACCACCACCCCTGACCGGCGCCCCCAGCCGGGCCTCGAACAACTGGGGGAGCTCGTCGACGAGGCACGTGACGCCTCCGCCGCGGCCGTGCGCCTCATCGTCGAGGGACCTGTCCGCCCCCTGGGCCCCGGCCTCGAACTCACCGCCTACCGCATCGTGCAGGAGGCCCTCACCAACACCCGGCGGCACGCGCCTGGCGCCGCGGTGGACATCGAACTCCACTACACCCAGGACGCGTTGCGCCTGCGGGTGCGTGACAACGGGCCAAGTCCACATAGGGCCAAGGGCTTCGACGACGGACACGGACTGCTCGGCATGCGTGAGCGCGCCGCGATGGTGGGAGGCGAACTGCGCGCGGGCCCCGCGCGGCGCGGCGGCTTCCTCATCGAGGCGAGGTTCCCGGCGCCGGTGAGGGAGCATGCCGCATGAGCACCCCGAGCGCCCTCCCGAGCACCGCCCCGAGCCCCACCCCGCTGCGCCTCGTCATCGCCGACGATCACGAAGTCGTACGCGCCGGATACGCCGGACTCCTCGCCACCCAGCCGGACTTCACCGTCGTCGGCACCGCCGCCGACGGAGCCCGGGCGGTCGAGCTCTGCCGGGAGCTGCTGCCCGACCTGGTCCTGATGGACGTACGCATGCCGGTGATGGACGGCATCGAGGCGACCGGGCGGCTCGCCGGGACCGGTACCCGCGTGCTGATCCTCACCACCTTCGACCTGGACGAGCACGTGTACGACGCGCTGAGCGCGGGCGCCGCCGGGTTCCTGCTCAAGGACGTCACGGCGGAGCGCCTCTTCGACGCCGTGCGGGTGGTGGCCGCGGGCCAGGGGCTGCTCGCCCCCACCGTGACCCGGCGCCTCATCGCGGAGTTCGCACGGCTCAGGCCAGGGCCGCCCGCCGGCCCCGCTGCCCGCATCGACGCGCTCACGCCGCGCGAGACCGAGGTGCTCCGGCTGATGGCGGAAGGCCTTTCCAACCCGGAGATCGCCGGGCGGCTGCACGTCAGCGAGGAGACCGTGAAGACCCATGTGAGCCGGGTGCTCGGCAAGCTCGGCCTTCGGGACCGCACCCAGGCGGTGGTCGCGGCGTACGAATCGGGGCTCGTGGTGCCCGGGGCGGGGGCCTGAACCGGCCCCGGAAGTGCCCGTCAGGCCAGGCCGGACGCCCCTGTCCGCCGTACAATAGAAGGGCGGCAAAGTGCACACGGCGTGGTCCGGTTCGATCATGAATACACGCATCGAGGACTACGCCCTCATCAGCGACCTGGAAACGGCTGCCATGCTCGGCAGGGACGGGTCGATCGACTGGCTGTGCCTGCCGCGCTTCGACTCACCGGCCTGTTTCGCCGCTCTGCTCGGCACGGAGGACCACGGATTCTGGCGCGTCTCCCCCGTCGACGGCGGCCCGTGTACCCGCCGCGCCTACCGCCAGGACACCCTGATCATGGACTCCTTCTGGGAGTGCCCGTCCGGCGCCGTCCGCGTCACGGACTTCATGCCGCCCCGCTCCGAACTGCCCTGCGTCGTACGCATCGTCGAGGGCCTGTCCGGAGCCGTGGCCATGAGCAGCGAACTGCGCCCGCGTTTCAATCAGGGCCGCGTCGTGCCCTGGGTGCATGCCGAAGGCCACTGCACGGTCGCCGTCGCCGGTCCTGACTCCCTGTGGGTGAGCGCGGACGGACCGATGGAGATCCGCGGCGGCGCGTACAGCACGGCTCACGACGTGGGCCTGCGCGACTCCACCGTCATCGACTTCACCGTCTCGGCAGGTCAGCGCCTCACGCTGCAGCTCGCCTGGGCGCCCTCGCATCTGCCGGGGCTGCCCGCACCCCTGAGCGTCCCCGCCGAGACGGCGCTGAAGGCGACCGGTGACTTCTGGCGCCGCTGGACCGCCCGGTGCCGCTACCAGGGCCCCTGGCGCGAGGCCGTCACGCGCTCGCTGATCACGCTCAAAGCCCTCACCTACGCGCCCACCGGCGGCATCGTCGCGGCGCCGACCACCTCGCTCCCCGAGTGCGCAGGCGGCGAACGCAACTGGGACTACCGCTTCTGCTGGCTGCGGGACTCCACGCTGACCCTCTCCGCCCTGCTGCGCAGCGGGTACCGGGAGGAGGCGACCGCCTGGCTCGACTGGCTGGTGCGCGCCGTGGCGGGCGACCCCGCCGACCTCCAGGCGGTGTACGGGCTCGGAGGACAGCGGCGGCTGCCGGAGAGCGAGGCGCCGTGGCTGCCCGGCTACGAGGGCTCGCGGCCCGTCCGCTTCGGGAACGCCGCGGTGAACCAGCCCCAGCTCGACGTCTACGGCGAAGTCCTCGACACGCTCTATCTGTCGATGCGGGCGGGGATACCGATGAGGCCCCACCTGTGGAGCCTGGTGAAATCCCTGATGAGCCACCTGCGGGACCACTGGCGTGAGCCCGACCAGGGACTGTGGGAAGTACGGGGCGACAGACGGCAGTTCGTCCACTCCAAGGTCATGGTGTGGGTCGCCGCGGACCGTGCCCTGCGGATGGGCGAGATGCTCGGCAGGAACGAATGCGCGGAGGAGTGGCGCGCCATACGGGACGCGGTGCGCCGGGAGGTGTGCCACGAGGGGTGGGACGCGGAACAGGGATCGTTCGTGCAGTCCTACGGATCGGCCGCGCTCGACGCCTCGGCGCTGCTGATACCGAAGGTCGGCTTCCTTGCCGCCGACGACGCGCGCGTACGTGACACCGTCCGGGCGATGCGCGCCTTGGACCACCACGGATTCGTACGAAGGTACGCGCACGACGGAGTCGACGGCATGCGGGGATCCGAGGGCACGTTCGTGGCCTGTTCCCTCTGGTACGCCGACGCGCTGGCGGCGACCGGTCACCTCCGCGAGGCACGTGAGACCTTCGAGCGCGTCCTGGACGTACGCAACGACGTGGGCCTGCTCGCCGAACAGTGGGACCCTGAAAACCACCGCCAACTGGGCAACGCACCCCAGGCGTTCAGCCACATCGCACTGGTGGAGACGGCGTTCACGCTCCAGGAGGCGGAGGCGGAGGCGGCGGCGGAGTCCGCGCACGCGACAGCCGGTCAGACCCCGCGCCGGACCGCCGTCATGAGCACCATGCCCGAGTCGCCGTAGTCCGGCAGTGCCGGATCGGCGTCGATGCGGGTGACCGCGAGCCGCTCCGTGAGCGGGGCGAACACCTCGGTGACGACGGCCGGGTCCACGGGGCAGCCGGGCCACCGGGAGGCGGGTCCGATGCGGTAGGTGGGCATGTTCTCCATGAACGCCGCGACGAGCTGCCCGCCCGGGACGACGGAGCGTACGAAGAGGTGGCAGAAGTCGGTGAACTCCGCGAAGTCCTCGGTGACGCCCTCGGCGACGAAGTTCATCGACGCGATGTCGTACATGCCGGGCTCCAGCGCCCGCAGGTCGCCGTGGACCACACGGACCGCTTCGAGCGCCTCCGGCAGCGTCGGCGGCAGCCCGGGGTTGAGGCGGCGGCACAGCGCGTAGAACGGCGACCAGCTCTCGTCCGGGGCCTGTTCGAGCTGCCGGGTCAGATAGGTGACACCCGCGGCGCTCGCCTCGACGGCGTCGACACGGCGGCTCGCGGCGGCGGCGAGCATCAGCGGGTAGAGATTGGGCCCGGCCCCGAACTCCAGGGACCGGGCGGCGCTGCCGGGCGCGAACCGCCGGTAGAAGGCGGAGTGGTGGGCGATGACCGCGGCGTCGGACGGATGCAGCTCACGGTAGTTCTCACCGAGGTAGTCCTGGACGGGCCAGCTGTCCCAGTCCACGTCGTCGTTGCGGGTCGGGGCCATGGCGGTGTCAGCTCCCCGGCCGCAGCGGGAACCGTTCGCTGAGGCGTGTCAGCACGGCGTTGAGCCGGTCGATGTCCTCATCGGAGTTGAGGGCCGTGAGCTGCACACGGAAGCCGACACGGTCACGCGGTACGAGCGGATAGGCCGCCAGCGTCACATAGATCCCCTGCTCCCACAGGAAACCGGCGACCGCGTCCAGGTCCGATGCGTTGACCAGCGGGATCTCCACGATCGGCAGCTGATCGGAGTTGAGCGTCTCCAGACCGAGACCGGCCACGTGGTCGAGCACCCGGACGGTCTTGCGGTGCAGATCGGCGCGGATGGCGTCGCCGCGCCGGTCGTTGACCTCCAGACCGGCGAGCGCGGTGGCGAGCGAGGCCGTAGGGGAGGGCCCGGAGTACAGATAGGGGGCCGCGGTGACCTTCAGATGGTCCTTGAGCCAGGACGGCAGCGCGAGAAAGGCGAGCAGCGACGAGTACGCCTTGGAGAAGCCGCCGACGAGCACGATGTTGTCGTACGTCTCGCCCGTGTGCCGTACGACGCTGTTGCCGCGGAAGCCGTACGGGCACGGTTCACCGGCGCCGCGCTCCCCGATGACGCCGAACCCATGGGTGTCGTCGATGTACAGCGTGGCATCCAAGTCCCGGCAGACTCCTGCCAGTTCGGGTACGTCGGCGATGTCCCCGCTCATGCTGTTGACGCCGTCGAGACAGACGAGGCGGGCGGCTCCCGCCGGGACCTGGCGCAGCATCGCGGCCAGTTCGTCGGGGCGCTGGGCGTGGAACCGCCGCAGTGTCGCGCCCTGCCCGCGGGCGGCCACGCAGCCGTCGTACACGGTGCGGTGCGCCGCGGCCTCGACGAAGACGTGACCCTTGTCCGCGAGGACGGGGATCACCGAGGCGTGGATCAGGGTGGCGGTCGGCAGGAGCAGTGTGTCGGGGGCACCGAGCAGGGCGGCCAGGCGTTCCTCGATCTCCGGGTAGAGCCGGGGGCTGCCGAGCAGCCGGGACCAGCTCGGGTGCGTTCCCCAGCGGCGTACGGCGGGTTCGATGGCGGCGATGATCTCGGGGTCACAGTCGAAGCCGAGGTAGTTGCAGGAGGCGAAGTCGATGAGCCAGTGGTCCTGGCTGCGGATGTGCCGGCCGCGGACTTCGTCAAGGACGGCGTCGCTCATCGGGCTGGTCCGCCGCAGGTGTTCGAGATCGCCCCACCGGGGATCGCGCCGTGACTCCGGGAGTTCGGTGTCCGTGTCGCTCATGGCACTCTCCCTCTCCGGGCTGATGGGGGCGGGTGGGGCGGCAGCGGCAGCGGGGGCGTCGCGCCCGCCCCGCACGACGGTTCCGGCTCCGGAGCTTCCGGCGAAACCGTTCGCCCGGCCTCCGGTAAAACCGTTCCCCCGACTCCCGGCGGCACCGCGAGCCCCAGCAGCCCCGTTCCCCCGGCGCCGTCGCAGAAGCGACTCCCCCTGCTCCGCCGTCAGCGGCCGAGCGAAGAGGTATCCCTGCCCGAACCGGCACCCCATCCCCGCCAGCAGATCCCGCTGCGCGGACTCCTCGATCCCCTCGGCGATGATCTGCATGCCGAGCGTGTCGGCGAGGTGCACGATGCCCTCGACGAGGGCGACCTGCCGGGCGTCCCGCGCGATGTCGTCGATGAAGCTCTTGTCGATCTTCAGTACGTCGATGGGGAACTCGCGGAGATATCGCAGCGAGGAGAAGCCCGTGCCGAAGTCGTCGACCGCGATCCGCACACCGAGGTCCTTCAACGCCCCCATGACCGCCTGGATCTGGGCGTCCTGCCGCATGAGCACCGACTCGGTGAGTTCGAGCTGCAACGACCCCGGAGCCAGGCCCGGCGTCTCCAACGCCCCGCGCACCACGTCCAGGAAGCCCGAGTCGCGGAACTGGCGCGCGGACACGTTGACGCTCACGTACGGATGAGGGGCCGGATAGCGCCCCACCCCCTGCAGTCCGGCGATGGCGGAGGCGGCGTTCCCCAGGACCCAGGCGCCCAGCGGCATGATGTGCCCGGTCTCCTCGGCGAGCGGGATGAACTCCTGCGGCGGCACCAGGCCGCGGCGCGGGTGCGGCCAGCGGGCCAGGGCCTCGAAGCCGACGATCTCGGCGCTCGCCGCGCTGTGGGCGGAGGCCGGGCCGCCGTTCCCGGAGAAGTCCACGACGGGCTGATAGCGCAGCGTGAAATCCTCGTCGGCGATCGCCCGATCCAGGCTCGCCTGCAGCTCGTGCCGCTCCAGCATGCGCACATGCAGCCGCTGCTGGAAGCGGCGCCACTGACGCTTCCCGGCCGCTTTAGCCGCGTACAGGGCGAGGTCGGCGTGGGCGAGCAGCTCCTCGGCACCGGCGCTGTCCGCCGCGGTGGCCACGCCCACGCTCGCGGAGACGCTCAGGCAGTCGCCCGGCAGCTGGAACGGCCTGCTGAGGGCCTGCACCACCTGTGCGGCGAGGATCTCGGCGTCGACGGGCTCCTTGGCGTCCTCCATGAGGACGGCGAACTCGTCGCCCCCGAGGCGGGCCGCGGTGTCACTGCGGCGCAGGGTCCCCGAGAGGCGGGCGCCGACGGCGGCGAGCAGCCGGTCGCCGACCGAGTGCCCCAGCGTGTCGTTGACGACCTTGAAGTCGTCGATGTCGATGAAGAGCACGCAGGTCAGCATCGACTCCCTACGGCCGCGCAGCAGCGCACGCTCGATGCGTTCCAGGAGGAGCGTCCGGTTGGGCAGGCCGGTCAGCGCGTCGTGAAAGGCCCGCTGGGTGAGCTCGTGCTCAAGCTGACGCTGCTCGGTCACGTCCCGCAGGGTGACGACGAGCCCCCGTACGGTCGGGTCCTGGCGCAGATCGCTGCACCGCACCTCCACCTCGATGCGCCCGCCGTCCCGCGGCAGCCACCAGTAGTCGTGGGGCTCCTGCTGCCCGCTGCCCCGCATGGCCGTGAGCACCCGGGCCGCCCGGTCCCGGTCCCGCGGGTCCACCAGCTCGGGCAGGAGCGCCCCGATCAGCGGCGCCGCCCCGAAGACGGCCTGCGCGGACGGGCTCGCGTACCGGACGGTGTCGTCGTCGTCGACGATGAGGATGACGTCGGAGGCGTTGCGCACAAGGGTGCGGAAGTACGCCTCGCTCTCCCGCCGGATGATCTCCTCCCGGAGCATGATCCGCTCCATCGCCAGACCCGCGTGCGAGGAGAGGATGTCCAGGGAGCCCCAGACCTCGGTCAGCTGCTTCTCGGTTCCGGCGGCGACCAGCACACCCGGTGGTTCGCCGTCGCAGGGACGGTCGCGCTGGATCATCGGGGAGACCAGCGCGCAGGGCGCGGCCCCGAAGCGGGCGGTGATGGCAGGGCCGAGTACGGCGACCGGCACCAGATGTGTGCGGTGCAGGTCGAGCGATGCGGGCAGGTCGGGTGATGTTCCGCCCGCCGCGAGGACCAGCGGCTCGGTCCCCGGCCCGGACAGCGCGGCGACCGTCCTCTCACAGGTCTCCGTGATCTCCTGCGTCGTCACCGCCGCCACCAGCGAGGAGGCCGCGGCGCGCAGCGCGAGCTCACGGTCGACGGCCCTGCGGTGCGCCACGACCATGCCCGCGAGCCGGAGGATCACCAGCAGGAACAGGACGCCGGAGAACGCGGCGATCACCGCCGCGTCATGGGCGCGGCCGACGAGCGCCTCGGCGAGCAGGATCCCCGGCGCGATGAGCGTGGCCACGGTGAGGAGCGTGAGCCGGTGCGGCGGCGGGAGCAGCGACTGCCGCTGATGCGCGTAGGCGGTCAGTTCCACCATCGAGGGGTGCAGCGCGGCCATGCCCCAGGCCGTGTAGAAGACGATCCAGCCCGTGTCGAGGAGCGTGCCGGCCTGCCACGCCCCGTTGAGCTGGAGGATCCCGTACGCGATGTCGAAGCAGAGCAGCGTGAGGGTGCCGATGACCAGGAGCCGCACGGCGTGGTTGCGGCCGGACACGGAGCCGGGGGTGAGCAGTCTGGCGAGCAGGGCGAGGACCAGGACGTCCCCGAGCGGATAGGCGATGCTGATGGCGCGCTGCGTCCAGGTCAGCCCCTCCACCTCGGTGAGCGGCTGGACGAGGTAGACCCAGACGGGCAGCGCGAGCCCCGCGGTGATGATCAGGGCGTCGAGGAGGCCCGGCAGGTCGTGGCCCGCCCAGCGGTAGCGGACGAGACCGAAGAGGCCCGCCGCGAAGAGGAGATACACCGCCAGGTAGCAGGCGTCGGCCGGGGACGGGAACGGGTTGGACTCGTGGAGGTACTCCTCGACCACGTTGTAGTACGTGTCGCCCGCCGCGAACGCGAGCAGCCCGCAGGCCAGCACCCACCACGGCCAGCGGTGCGCGGGGCGGTGAACGCGCACGCCGACGAGTACGGCGATGACGCCGCCGAGGCCGATGAGCGCCCACAGCGGGGCGCGCAGGCCGGGAAGCGTCATGTACGCGGTGGTGAGGGCGGCGATCAGGATGACGTAGGCGGCCATGAGGCGATCGAGCCGCTTGAGCCGGTCGGGCCGATGGGCCCGCGGATGTCCCCGAAGATGTGCCCGAAGCAATGGCAAAGCGCCTCCCTGCGTGGCAGGGACACCGGGCCGAGAATCACGCGTCAACCCTGGGGTCTCGCTTCTTCGATCGTAGGCCCGGTCGCCGGGCGCCTGCATCTTCAGTCGCCTTGGGGCAGCGCGGCCCCGACCGGGGGCGGCGTACCGACACTCCGGCCGAAGTAGTCGACGGACCCGGGGTCGGTGCCGAACAGTGTCACCAGGTCGAGCCCCTTGTCCGCGAGGGCGGAGCAGTCCGGGGCGAGCAGGTGGGCGTCATCGGGGGAGTTGACGGCGGGCAGTTTGCCGCCGGCGAAGCAGGGGTCGACGGTCAGGCCGACCAGCCGCCCGTCGAGGCGTTCCTGTCCGGTCGCCTTGCTCCACGTCTTCAGGCCGGAGAAGGCGCTGCCGCCCCACTGCACGGTCCACTTTCCTTGCGCCGCCCGGTAGTTGTTGCCCTGTAGGAGGACGTTCTTGGCGGTGAGGCCCTTGTCCACCAGGGCCAGCGGGGAACCGTCGGTGACGAAGTCGTTGTTCCGGACGGTGACGCCGCGCTCGCCGTCCATCAGCCGCAGGGCCGGGCCGCTCCTGCCGCTCTTGGTGGCGGTCATGACCACGGTGTTCTGGTAGATCCGCAGGTTTCGCACGTCGTGGCCGTAGACGGCGAGACCGCCGAAGCGCGGCAGCTTGCGGCCGTCGTCGGAGGTCAGGTTGTAACGGATCGTGTTGTCGGTGTGCGCGCCGTTCACCTTGCGCGTGTAGGTGTAGAAGCCGGGTCCGTCGTTGTGGAACGCCAGGTTGTACTGCATCTTCGAGTGCGAGACGTTCTCGTCGAATCCGAACCCGGCGCCGTCGACGTCGGAGCCCGTGTGGTTGCGGTAGGCGGTGTTGTGTTCGAGGACCACGTCGGTGGCGTCGTAGGCCCAGATGCCCACCGGGCCCGAAGGCGCCGTGGTGGCGGATTTGCCTCCGTTGTCGTGGGCGCTGGAGCCCCGCACCATGGCGTGGCGCACGGCGCCGAGGATGATGCCGTCACCGGTGTGGCGCTCAACCGCCTTGGGGTCACCGGAGTTCCCGTACGCGTCGACGTCCGTGATCTTGAAATCCTCGTGTGCGTAAGCCGGTTCACCGGGCTTGAACTCGGGACCGTACGTCAGCAGGCCGGCGTCCTTGTTGCCGTGCAGCTTGGACTGACTGACCGTCACATTCTTGAATCCGTCGTGCTTCTCGCTTCCGCCGACGGCGATGCCCACCTGGAATCCGGAGACGGTGACGCCGGAGATGGAGACCCGGTCGAGTCTGCCGCCACCGGGCCGGTCGGCGTAGAGGTTGATGCCGCCGTCGCCGGTGTAGGCGGCGCGGTTCCCGGTGACGGTGAGATCGCGGATCTCCACGCCCGCGGTGTTGTGCACGGAGATACCAGGGGTGCCCTTGGCCACGACCGTCGCCCGGCCCTCTCCGTACGACCCGATGACCACGGGCCGGTCCGCGCTGCCCGCCTCGGTGCCGTTCACGGTGATGGTGCCGCTGAACCGGGCGCCGCCCTCCAGGAGCAGCCGGTTGCCGGGTTCGAGCGCCACGCGTTCGGCACGGGCGAGGGAGCGCCAGGCCTTACCGGGCGAGGAGCCGTCGTTCTGGTCGTCGCCTTGCGGGCTGACGTAGTACGTGACCGCCGCCGGAGTGTAGTGGGGCGTGGTGGCCGCGCAGCCCGCGGTGGCCGTCAGCGCGATCGCGGCGGCGAATGCACCAGGGACGGTGAAGCGCCCGACGCGTCCGGCGGCGGCTTCCGCGGCTCTCCTGAGCATGGGAATCAGGCCTCCACAGGTACCCGCGCGGGACGGGCGGCGGACTGCGCGGCGAACCATGCCACCGTGCGCCGCAGGCCCTCTTCGACGGGGACGCGGGGCACCCAGCCGAGCTGCTCGACGGCCTTGTTGATCACCGGGCGGCGGCGGGTCGGATCGTCGACGGGCAGCGGCCGGAAGACGATCCGCGAGGCCGATCCCGTGATGCGCAGGACGAGCTCGGCCAGTTCGCGGACGGTGCGCTCGCCGGGGTTGCCCAGGTTCACCGGACCGCGGTGGTCGCTGTCGAGCATCGCCGTCAGGCCCCGGACGAGATCGTCGACGTAGCAGAAACTCCGCGTCTGGCTCCCGTCGCCGAAGAGGGTGAGCGGCCGGCCCGCCAGCGCCTGGCGGATGAAGGTGGAGACCACACGCCCGTCGTGCGGCCGCATGCGGGGGCCGTACGTGTTGAAGATGCGTACGACGCCGACGTCGGTGCCGAGGCTGCGTCGGTACGCCATGGCGAGCGCCTCCGCGTACCGCTTCGCCTCGTCGTAGACGCTGCGCGGGCCGACCGGATTGACGTGGCCCCAGTACTCCTCGGGCTGCGGATGGACCTCAGGGTCGCCGTAGACCTCGCTGGTTGAGGCGAGCAGGAAGCGGGCGCCGTGCCGCTGGGCCAGGCGCAGGGCGTTCTCGGTGCCGTGGCTGCCCACGGCCAGGGTCTCCAGGGCCAGGCGGTGGTAGTCGGGCGGCGACGCGGGGCTCGCCAGATGGGCGACGGCGTCCACCGGGCCCGGCACGTCGAAGGGCACCGTCACATCGGCGCGGACCAGCCGGAAGCGGGGCTCACCAAGGAGATGCGCGACGTTCTCGGGTTGCCCGGTGCAGAAGTTGTCCAGGCAGTGGACCGTGTCGCCCCTGTTCAGCAGGGCCTCGCACAAATGCGACCCGACGAATCCGCCGCCGCCTGTCACCACGACCCTCATGACGCGCCTCCTGCGAACGCGGCCACCTTGGCGGGGGCCGGGGAGAGCCGCGGGCGGCCCGGGGCGTGCACGGTCCAGCCCGCCATGGACCAGGAGCGCGCGTCGAGGGCGTTGCGGCCGTCCAGGAGGACGGGGGAGCGCACCTGCGAGGCGAGCGCCACGGGGTCGAGGTCGCGGTATTCGGGCCAGTCGGTGAGATGCAGGACCAGGTCGGCGTCCTCGCATGTCTTGTCGACGTCCAGGGTGTAGGTCAGCTCGGGATGGACGGCGCGCGCGTTGTCGATGGCCTCGGGGTCGTGCACGCGGACCTCCGCTCCCTGCTCCCGCAGGGCCACCGCCACGGCAAGCGCCGGCGAGTCGCGGACGTCGTCGCTGCCGGGCTTGAAGGCGGCGCCGAGCACGGCGATCCTGCGCCCGGTGAACGAGCCCCCGAGGAGGCGGCGGGCCTGGCCGACGACGCGCTGCCGCTGACGGGTGTTGATCCTGTCGACCTCGTGCAGGAACACCACCGACTCACCGGCGCCGATCTCCTCGGCGCGGGCGGCGAAGGCCCGGATGTCCTTGGGGAAGCAGCTTCCGCCGAAGCCGAGCCCCGGGTCGAGGAAGCGGGAACCGATCCGCGAGTCAGCGCCGATGGCCCTGGCCAGGACCGACGCGTCCGCGCCCGCGGCGTCGCACACCTCGGCCATCGCGTTGATGAAGGAGATCTTGGTGGCGAGGAAGGAGTTCGCCGCCACCTTGACCAGCTCGGCGGTGGCCGGATCGGTGCAGAAGAACGGCACTCCGGCGAGGATCATCGGCGTATAGATGGCCCGCATCACGTCCTCGGCGTGCCGTGATGTCACGCCCACGACGAGCCGCTCGGGCCGCATGGTGTCCTGGACCGCGGATCCCTCGCGCAGGAACTCGGGGTTCCACGCGACCTCCGTACCTGGCGTCATGTCGGCGAGGCGCTCGGCGAGCCGAGCCGCCGTGCCCACCGGCACGGTCGACTTGCCCACGATCAGGCTGCCGGGCCGCAGATGCGGGGCCAGACCGTCCACGACGGCGTCCACGTACCGCAGGTCGGCGGCCTGGCCGTCGGCGCGCTGCGGGGTCCCCACGCACACGAAGTGCGTCTTGGCGAACGCGGCGCCCTCGGCGAGCGAGGTGGAGAAGCGCAGCCTGCCCGATGCGACGGCCCGGCCGAGCAGTTCGTCGAGGCCGCTCTCGTGGATGGGGGCGCGGCCCGCGGAGAGGGACGCGATCCGGTCGGCGTCGATGTCGATGCCGAGGACCTCGTGGCCGATGTCGGCCATACACGCGGCGTGCACCGTTCCCACGTATCCGGTGCCGATGACTGTCATCCGCATGATGTCGCTCCTAACGGTCATGGTGCTTGTTGTGGGGCCGTCGGCCGGGGCCGGCATAGCCATGGGGGTTGAGCTGCTGGAAGCGCCACGCGTCCTGGCACATGTCGGCCAGGTCCCGGGTGGCGTGCCAGCCCCAGGCGCGCTCGACGGCGCGCACGTCGGCGACCAGTTCGCTCACGTCGCCGGGGCGGCGCGGCATGATCTGGTACGGGATGGCCCGACCACAGGCCGCGCCGAACGCGGAGATGACGTCGAGCACCGAACGGCCCGCGCCCACGCCGAGGTTGTACACCCGCATACCGGGACCGTCCGCGAGGTGGTCAAGGGCGACGCGGTGCGCGTCGGCGGTGTCCATGACGTGGAGGTAGTCGCGGATCGCGGTGCCGTCGGGGGTGGCGTAGTCGTCACCGAACACGGGGAGCCGCTCACGCCGCCCGACGGCCACCTGTGCCACGTACGGCATCAGATTGTCGGGGACCCCACCGGGATCCTCGCCGAGCAGGCCGCTGGGGTGGGCGCCGACGGGGTTGAAGTAGCGCAGGGCGAGAACGGTGAACTCCGGGCAGCGTGCGCACACATCGGCGAGGATCTGCTCGCAGAGCCACTTGGAGGCAGCGTACGGATTGGTGGGCCGGGCGGGCGTCGACTCGTCGAGCGGCCCGCGCCCGGCGTCGCCGTAGATCGAGCAGGACGAGGAGAACACCAGCTGGTGCACCCCGTGCTGCCGCATGACCCGCAGCAGCGCGGTCGTGCCGCCGACGTTGGTGTCGTAGTACTCGACGGGCATCCGTGTCGACTCGCCCACGGCCTTGTGCGCGGCAAAGTGCACGACGGCGTCCACGGAGTGTCGGTCGAAGACCGCGGAGAGGGCGCGTCGATCACGGATGTCCAGCTCATATACGGCACCGACGAAGCGGTCGGCGATCCTTTCCACTCGGGTGAAGACCTGCGGGGTGCTGTGGGAGTAGTCGTCGATCACGATCAACTCGTAGCCATGGTCGAGGAGTTCGACGCAGGTGTGGCTTCCGATGAAGCCGGCGCCGCCGGTCACGAGGATGGTGGAGGGTGCGCTCATGGCCGCTCACCAGCCCAGGACGGCGGCGGCGTAAGCCGGATAGAAGACGATGCCGGTGGCGACGGGCAGCGCCGCCAGGAAGCCGAGGCCCAGCGAGAGCCGCGCGGTCGGCAGTGCCCGGATGAAGTGGACGTCCGCCGCGCGTGCCGTCTCGCGCACATGGAGCAGTGGGACGGTGAGGGCCACTGCCGCGTAGGTCGCGGCGGCCAGGAGGCAGAGGAAGATGTAGCCGGCCGATGGGCTGGTCAGCTCGCCCAGCACGGCTATCGATGAGAGGGCGGTGGCGAGCGCGACGAAGGGCAGTGTGAGCCGGGCGGGCAACGGCCGGGGCCCGCCCGTGTCCTTGGGGGTGACCTTGAAGGTGACCGGCCGCGAGCGCAGCTTCTGGACGATCGCGCCGAGCATGCCCAGGATGACGAACGGCCAGCGGGCGAGCGCGAACAGCCAGGTCTCCCAGCTGATCAGCGGGGCGGTGCGCGGGCGCAGCAGGCCGCGGCGGCGCATCAGGTACAGGGTCACGAGCAGCCACACCGGCATGGACCAGAAGTGGACCAGGAAGTCGAAGTAGTTGACGTTCATCCACGGCAGGCCGCTGATGACGGCGATCGGCGGGAGCGTGAGCCCCGCGATGATCATCATGCCGAGCAGCGGATAGTAGGCCAGCGCGTAGGAGAAGCGCAGCCGCAGGACGAGGGGCAGCCGGCGCAGATGGCGGGGCAGCAGGCCGAGCAGCATCGTGGTCAGGCTCCGTGACCACTGGTACTCCTGGGTGATCATGTCGGCGAAGGTGAGCGGCCCGTCCCCGTGCGCCTCGGCGTCGATGGCGAACGCGCCGTGCCAGCCCGCCGAGTTGAGCAGATACGTGGTGGAGAAGTCCTCGGCGAGTTCGGGGCCGAGGCCTCCGATGTCCCGCAGCGCCCGGGTGCGTACGGCGTAGTGCGAGCCGATGCACATCGGCGCGAGCCCGTCGCTGTGCCCCAGCTGCACCGCGCCGTGCCAGACGGCCTCGCGGTGCAGCCGTCCCCGTGCCGCCCAGGACTCCGTGCCGTTGGCGTCGCACACGCTGGGCGCGGCGACGTAGCCGATGGCGGGGTCGTCGAACGGGCGGACCATCTCGGCGAGGTAGGTCGCCGCGGGCACGTGATCGCAGTCGAGCTGCGCGACGACGTCGTAGCGCTGATAGCCCCAACGGTCGTAGAAGTAGGCGAGGTTGCCTTCCTTGCAGCGGGTGCGGCGCGGCCATCCGGCCCGGTGGTACGAGCTCACGCCGCGACGGCAGGACATCCGCACCCGGTGGCTGCGGCACCAGCCGGTGATCTCCTCGGTCGGGTCCTCGTCGCACAGCCACACGTCGTAGGCGTGCGGAAAGTCCTGGGTCAGCATCGCTTCGAGCGTCCGCCGGGCGGTGGGCCAGGGCTCCGACGGCGCGCGGGTCACGGCGAAGGCGACCGGCAGCGTGGGGACCGGCAGATCCGGGTCGACCCGGCGCAGGCGCAGGGCCGCGACGAAGAAGTAGCAGGGCAGGCCGGTGAGGTAGAGCAGCAGAACGCTGTTGATGACGAGACCGGCCCAGCCCACCCGGTGCTCCGGCTGCAGCCACCAGGACCAGAACCACAGGAAGCTCAGCGCCCAGCACGCGGCGATCACCTTGAGGGCGGCCCGGTCGTGCCGGGGGAGCGCGTGCACGAAGGTGTCAGGGCGGACGGTGCGCACCGGGAACGGATGGCCGAAGACGGGGCCGCCCGCGGTGACCCGGACGACGTTGCCGTCCGACATCCGCGCGAGCTCGCGCTCCACCTGGATCACATCCGCCGACATCGGCTCGCTGTGCGTCATGACATGACGCTCCTGAGGAGTCCTGACGTTGTACGCTGACTACGTACGTTTACGTCGTATATGTACGACTTTGCACCCGATGTTCCTTGAGGTCAAGGGAGAGGCGGCCGTCATGGCGAAAGAGAGAGAAGAGCCCGGGCCCCAGGGGCGGCGCGCCAGCGACCGAGGGCGCTACGGACGGCTCAGCCGGGAGCGCGTCCTGGCCACGGCCCTGGACGTCGTCGACCGCGACGGGCTCTCCGGCCTGAGCATGCGCAAGCTCGGCGCGGAGCTCGGTGTGGAGGCGATGGCGCTCTACCGGTACGCGTCCAGCAAGAGCGCACTGCTCGACGGCCTCGTCGAGGCGTTCTGTCAGGAGCTGGAGGAAGATCTGGCCGCGAACCCCCAAGAGGCCGACTGGCGAGAGGAGTTGCGCCGCATCGCACTGGCCACGCACGGCGTCGCACTGCGGCACCCGAACATGGTCCCGCTGCTCGCCACCCGCCTGCTCTCCACCCCGCTGGCCCGCCGCCCGCCCGCCGTACTGCGCAGCGACGAGCGCGTCCTCGCGCTGCTCCACGACGCCGGTCTGAGCGAGCGCCGCACGGTGGAGCTGCACCGGGCGTTCACGGCGTGGCTGCTCGGCTATCTCCTCGTCGAACTGCGGGCCATGGACGACGAGCCCGGCGAACCGGACCCGGCCTTCCGCCTCGGCCTGCACCGCATGCCCGCGCGGGAGTACCCCCGGCTCAGGGCGACCGCCATCTCCCTGGACGGACAGGGCGGGCCCGCCCAACTGGCAGCGGGACTCGACGCGTTGCTCGGATCATGAGGCAGCGGATTCATGAGGCCGCGGGTCCCGCGGCGCCACGTCCGGAGGGCTTCCGTCGCGTACCGCGTCGAGGTACTCCGCGATGGCGTCACGGTTGCGGGCCAGGCAGTTGACGCGCTCGGTCATCCGGTCGAGCTGGTGCTCAAGGGTGGCGATCATCTCCGGGGTGGCGTCCGGGAAGTAGATGGTCCGGGGCTTGTCGAGGCAGGGCAGGATCTGTTTGATGATGCGGGTGGGAAGGCCCGCGTCGAGCAGTCCCTTGATCTGCACGACCCGGTCCACGATGCGCTCGTCGTACTCGCGGTAGCCGTTCGCCGCGCGCTCGGCCATGATCAGGCCCTGCTCCTCGTAGTAGCGCAGCAGCCGCCGGGATGTCCCGGTGCGCTCCGACAGCTCTCCGATACGCATCAGGTCGGCCTCTCGGACTCTCGCTTGACCTTCACATCAATGTGAGGGTTCGAGCATACTCGGCATGAGCGATCACACCGCACAACTCGTGGATTCCCAGGCCGGATCCGGCGACCGGAAACTGCGGCTGCCCCTGGCAGCCCTCCTCGCCCTTGCCACCGCCGTCTTCATCACCAGCCTCACCGAGACCCTGCCCGCGGGCCTGCTGCCCGCGATGAGCGCCGACCTGGGCGTCGGCGAGTCGGCGATGGGGCAGAGCGTCACCATCTACGCGATCGGCACCGCCCTCACCGCGATCCCCCTGACCGCGGCGACCGCCGGATGGCGGCGCAAGCGGCTGCTGCTGACCGCGATGGCGGGGTTCGCCGCCGCCAACACCGTCACCGCGCTGTCCGGGGAGTACTCCCTGACCATGGTCGCCCGGTTCGTCGCCGGGGTGGCCGCGGGCCTCGCCTGGGCGCTGCTCGCCGGATACGCCCGCCGCCTGGCCCCCGTCCATCTGCAGGGCAAGGCGATCGCGATCGCCATGGCGGGCATCCCGCTCGCCCTGTCGCTCGGCGTGCCCGCCGGGACCTTCCTGGGCAAGGCGCTCGGCTGGCGCGTCGCGTTCCTGCTCATGACCGTGCTCACCGTCGTGCTCCTTGCCTGGATCACCGCGTCCGTACCCGACCACCCCGGGCAGCGTCGCGAAGGCCGCACCCCGGTCCTGAGCACCCTGCGCCTGCCGGGCGTGACCCCGGTCCTGACCGTCACCCTGGTCTTCGTCCTCGCCCACACCATCCTCTACACGTACATCGCCACGTTCCTCGACCACCTCGGCATGGGCGACTCGACCGACGTCGTCCTCCTGGTCTTCGGGGCCGCCTCCCTGCTGAGCATCTGGATCGTGGGCGCGCACATCCACCGCAGGCTGCGTACGCTCACCATCGCGAGCACCCTCCTGGTGGCCGTGGCGGCGGCGCTCCTCGCGGTCCTCGCCGAAAGCCCCGCGCTCGTCTACGTGGCGGTCACGCTCTGGGGCCTCGGCTGGGGTGGCGCGCCCACCCTCCTGCAGACCGCTGTCGGCGACGCCGGGGGCGACTCGGCGGACGCGGCGCAGGCCATGCTGGTCACCCTGTGGAACGCGGCCATGGCCGGAGGCGGCGTCGTGGGCGGCATCCTCCTCGGGCGGCTCGGCGCGGAGTCCTTCCCCTCGAGCGTCCTCGCGCTCCTGGTTCCGGTCCTCGTCGTGGTGATCGCCGCCCGGCGGCACGGATTCCCCGCCCGGCGCGTCTGAACCGTCAGCTCCCGTCAGTCCCCGTCAGCTCAGCGGAACGTCGAGGCGGGCCTTGCGGTGGCTGAACGTGGCGATGGAGTGCGGGCCGTGGTAGTTGCCCACGCCGCTCTCGCCGACGCCGCCGAACGGCAGCTCGGGGACGCGGAGATGGGCCATCGGAAGGCCGAAGCCGAGCCCGCCCGACGACGTCTCGGCGGCGAGGCGCCGGCGCGTGGTGTCGCTCTCGGTGAATCCGTAGAGGGCGAGCGGCTTGTCACGGTCGTTGATGAAGGCGATGGCCTCGTCGAGCCCGTCGACGTTCACGATCGGCAGTACGGGACCGAAGATCTCCTCCAGCATCACCGGCTCGTCGGGCTTCACGTCGGTGAGCACGGTCGGCGCGATGTAGACGTCGTCCCGGTCGCTCTGCCCGCCGAACGCCGTCGTACCGGAACCGAGCAGCGCCTGGACCCGGTCGAAGTGCCGCTCGTTGACGATGCGCCCGTACGTCGTGGAGGACTTCGGGTCCGCGCCGAACACCCGCTCCACGGCGGTGCGCAGCTCCTGGGCCAGCACGGGAGCGGTCGCCGGGTCGGTGAGTACGTAGTCGGGGGCCACGCACGTCTGGCCCGCGTTGCGGAACTTGGCCTCGGCCAGGCGTGTGGCCACGGCGGCCAGGTCGACGTTCCGGTCGACGAACGCCGGTGATTTGCCTCCGAGTTCGAGGGTGACCGGGGTGAGGTGCTCGGCGGCGGCGCGCATCACGATGCGGCCGACGGTGCCGTTGCCGGTGTAGAAGATGTGGTCGTACCGCTGGGCGAGCAGCGCGGTGGTCTCCGGGACGCCGCCCTCGACGACGGCGACCGCCTCCGTGTCCAGGTACCGCGGGATGAGCCGGGCGATCAACTCCGAGGTGGCCGGGGTGACTTCACTCGGCTTGAGGACCACCGTGTTGCCCGCGGCCAGCGCGCCCACCAGAGGGACGAGGAGGAGCTGGACCGGGTAGTTCCACGGCGCGATGATCAGGACGGTGCCGAGCGGCTCGTACTGCGTACCGGCGCTCGATCCCTCGGGCAGCCCGGCCAGCGCGCCGGACGCCAGCGGCTGAGGGCTCAGCCACTCCTCCAGGTGCGCGAGCGTGTGGTCGATCTCCCGTACGGGGAAGTCGACTTCGGCGGTGTACGCCTCGGAGTGCGGCTTGCGCAGATCGGCGTACAGGGCGTCCGCGATGTCCTCGCGGTGCTCCGTGAACAGCGCCCGCAGCTGGTGGAGCTGCTCGGTGCGCCAGTCCAGGGGCCTGGTGCGGCCGGTGGCGAACGTGGCCCGGAGCCCGGCGACAAGCGCTTGGGGGTCGAGCGCGGCGGAGTCTTTCATGAGGGGCTTCCTTGCGTGGTGAGGGGCGGGGGTGGGGGGAGTGGGCCCAGGAGTCCGGTGAGCAGAGTGTCCGTCGCGGGCGTGAACAAACGTGCTCCGTCGGACACGGATTCCAGGCCGATGACGAGGGCGACGCAGATGTCGGCCGCTTCGGCGGGCGCCACGGACACCGCGCTCCCCGCCTCGCTGAAGAGCTCGATCAGCAGGCTCCGCAGCGAGCCGGTGAAGCCGTGGCAGATGTCGCCGAACAAGCGCCCCTTCTCGTCCAGGAGCTCCGCGGAGTGGGGGGAGTCCCCGGCCAGGCCGAGGACCAGGCCGAGCTTGGCGGCCAGGACGCCGCGGACGCGCTCGGCGTACGGCGCGTCCGCGGTGGCGGCCTCCCGGGCCCGCGTGAGCGCCTGGTCGTGCAGGCGCTCGGCGAGCTGCCGGAACGCGTCGTCCTTGTTGCGGACGTACTGATAGACCGCTGACCGGGACACGCCCATCGTGGAGGCGATGTCGTCCATCGTGGTGCGCCGTACGCCGTACCTGGTCAGGCAGTCGTAGGCGGCGTCGAGGACCTCGTCGAGCCGGTCGGTGCCCATGAGGGTCAGGCCAGCTTCTTGAGGAGTTCTTCCGCCAACGGAGCGGAGGACGCCGGGTTCTGACCGGTGACCAGGTTGCGGTCGACGACCACCTTCGGGGCCCACGCCTCGCCCTCCTTGAAGTCGGCGCCCGCCGCCACGAGCCGGTCCTGGAGCAGCCACTTGGCCTTGTCGGCGAAGCCGGCCTGAGTCTCCTCGACGTTGGTGAAGCCGGTCAGCTCGTACCCCGCGAACGCGTTGGAGCCGTCCTCCTTGGTGGCGGCCAGGAGCGCGGCCGGACCGTGGCAGACGACGCCGAGCGGCATGCCCGTCTCAAGGGCGGCGGCGAGCAGCCTGCCGGATTCGGCGCTGACGGCGAGGTCCTCCATGGGGCCGTGGCCGCCGGGGTAGAAGACCGCGGCGTACTCGGCGAGGTCGACCTCCTCCAGCTTGACCGGCGACAGGAACTCGGCGATCTCCGCGAGGGTCGTGGCGACCTTGTCGGCGCCTTCCTTGCCGCCGTTGACCTCGGGCGCGAGGCTCGCCTGGTCGACGGTGGGCACGACGCCGCCCGGCGTCGCGACGACGATCTCGTGCCCGGCCGCCTTGAACGCCTGGTAGGGCGCCACGGCCTCCTCGGCCCAGAAGCCGGTCGGGTGCTCGGTGCCGTCGGCCAGCGTCCAGTGGTCGGCGCCGGTCACAACGAACAGGATCTTCGACATGGTGTCTCTCCGGGGCTGGAATCTCTGACGTTCTGTGCTCAGAGCGTCAGTGGGTGCATTCCCGAAGGTAGGTCGGCATGCCTCATGAATTCCAATAGGCTGACCCATATGGAAGATAGGAATTCCAATGGCTCGGCGGGAATAGCGAACGGCTCGGCGGGAACAGCACCGGGATCCGCGGGCCCCCTGGACCTGAACCTGTTGCGCACGTTCCTCGCCGTGTACCGGTCGGGTTCCTTCACGGCGGCGGCCCGCCTGCTCAGCCTCTCGCAGCCCACCGTCACGACGCAGATCCGCGCCCTGGAGCGGCAGGTCGGCCGGGAGCTGTTCGAGCGGCTGCCGCGCGGTGTCGCGCCCGCTCCGTACGCCGACGCGCTCGCCGCCCGCGTCGTGGATCCTCTCGACGCCCTGGCGACGGTCACCGGACACGGCGGCCCCTTCGACGGCGCCCCCGCCGAACCCGTCCACCTGGCGGGCCCCGCCGAGATGCTCTGCCACTGCGCGCTGCCCGCGCTCGCGCCCCTGGCAGAGAAGGGCGTGAGGCTGCGCGTGACCACCGGCCTGACTGATCCGCTCCTGGATGAACTGCGGGCCGGACGGCACGACCTGGTGATCGCCACGGCCCGCCCCCGCGGCCGCTCCCTGAGCGCCGTACCGCTCGCGGACGAGGAGTTCGTCCTGGTCGCGGCGGCGTCCTGGGCCGAGCGCGTCGGGGGCGAGGCACGCATCGCCGCCGACGGCCCAGGGGTGCTGCACGGCGTTCCCCTCGTCACGTACGCCGAGGACCTGCCGATCGCCCGCCGCTACTGGAGGCACGTCTTCGGCAAGCGCCTGACCTGCGAGGCCTCCGTCACGGTCCCCGATCTGCGCGGCGTCCTCGCGGCCGTCGTCGCGGGCGCCGGATTCTCCGTGCTGCCGCGTTACCTCTGCCGCGACGCGCTGGCCGCAGGCAGCCTGGTCCTCCTCCACGACCCGGAGGACGCCCCGATCAACACCGGCTTCCTGGTCCAGCGCCCCGGGTCCGCGGACAACCCGCATGTCGCCCTCGTACGCGACCGCCTGGTCGAGTCGGCCCGCGGCTGGTAGCCGGGGAGGGAGGCTAGGCCCCCGCGGCGTCCTCCATGATCCGCTCCCACTGGGCACCCATGGCCGCGGCCAGCGCCTGGGCGGCCGACAGCGGGCGGACCATCACCATGAACTCGTCGATGAGACCGTCCTCGTCGAGGTGCAGGAAGTCGCAGCCGGTGATCTGCCGGTCGCCGACCCGGGCCTCGAAGACGAGCGCGGAATCGCGCCCTCCGGCGTCGTTGATCTCCCGTACGTACCGGAAGTCCTCGAAGACCCGCGTGACACCGCGCAGGATCGCGGCAGTTGTCGCCTTACCGGGGTAGGGCCGGAACACGACCGGGCTGCTGAAGACGACGTCCTCGGCCAGGAGCGCCTCGATGGCCGCGTGATCGCCGGCCTCGACGGCCTTGCGGAAAGCCTGCATGCCCACACCTCGCATAGTTTCGATCATCACCGATACTCAACTTGTTGAGTAGGTGCGGAGGAGATTAATCGCATCGGTGTACGGTGTCCAGATGTCTCTGAAGTACGCGGTGCTCGCGGCGCTCCTGGAGGGAGAGTCGTCCGGCTACGACCTGGCCAAGATCTTCGACGTGTCCGTGTCCAACTTCTGGTCGGCGACTCCTCAGCAGCTCTACCGCGAGCTGGAACGCCTCGCGGGCGACGGCCTGATCGACGCGCGGGTCGTGGAGCAGGAACGCAGGCCCAACAAGCGGATGTTCACGCTGACCGACGTCGGCCGCCGCGACCTGCGGGCCTTCGCCGCCGAGCCGCCCCGGCCCATCGCCATCCGGGACGAGCTCATGGTCAAGGTCCAGGCGATGGACGGCGGCGACCCGGAAGCCACCCGCGCGCTGATCGAGGAGCGCATGGAGTGGTCGCGCGGGAAGCTGGCGCGCTACGAGCGGCTGCGCCTGCACCTCCTCGGCGGCCGTGACGAGGCCGAATACCTGAGGGACGCCGAGCGCGTCGGCCCCTACCTCACGCTGATGGCGGGGCGGTCCCTGGAAGAGTCGAACCTGCGCTGGGGCGAGCGGGTCCTTGAGATCCTCGCCGGGCGTCTCAACTATGCGAACAGTGACGGGACTTGAGGAGGCAGGGATGAGCGAGCTGTCCATGGGGACGGATCAGGGGCCGGAGCCGAAGCTGGGGGTCGATCCCGACGAGCGTCCGGACACCCCGCCCAGTGCCGTGCTCACCGACTTCGGCGGGGTACTGACCACCAGCGTCCTGGACTCGTTCCGCGCCTACTCCGAGCGGGTCGGCGACGATCCGCTGCTGATCGAGCGCCTCTTCCGGGAGGACAAGGAGGCCTCGGCGCTCCTGGTGGAGCACGAGTGTGGACGGCTGAGCGAGGCCGACTTCGAGCGTGGCCTCGCGGGGCGGCTGCGCGAGAAGGGCGTGGACGTGGAGCCCGCGGGCCTCCTCGCCGCCATCGCGACGGGGATGCGCCCGGACGAGACGATGCTCGCGGCGCTCCGCGGGCTGCGCGCCCAGGGCATCCCGGTGGCGATCGTGTCGAACGCACTCGGCGACGACTGCTACGAGGGATACGACCTGGACGGGCTCGCCGACGTCGTCGTCATCTCCAGCGAGATCGGCTCCCGCAAACCGGGCCGCCGCATCTACCGCACGGCCTGCGAACGCCTGGGCGTCGAACCGTCCGCCTGCGTCATGATCGACGATCTGGAGCACAATCTGCGCGGCCCGGCTCGGAATCCGTGGTCTGCACCACGTGGACAGCGCCGAGACGGCTCGCGCCTTGGAGCAGCTGTTCCCGGCCGTGTGACCGGCCTCCCGGCCTATCCGGCCGCGTACACGTCCTCGACGTAACGCCCCTGCGCGGTCAGCTCGTTCAGCCACTCCTCGGAGTCCGCCGCCGTGGCACCCGGCGTACGGTTCCGATGGAGTGCGCGCAGGGCGTCGCGCACGCCAGGTGCCATGCGGGAGCCGTCGCCGCACACGTACACGCGGGCCCCGGCGGCCAGCAGTTCCCACACCTCGTCGGCCTCGGCGGCGATGCGGTGCTGCACGAAGGCGACGCCGTCGACGGGGGCGGCGCTGAAGGCGGGCCGCAGGGCGACGGCACCCGCGGCCTCCGCGGCGCGCAGCTCATCGGAGTGCAGGAAGTCGGCGTCCGGGTGATCACACCCGAAGTAGCAGAGAGCGGGCGGTAGTTGGTGCCCCTGCGCCGCCAGTACCGCACGGTCGGCGATGGTTCCGCGGAACGGGGCGAGGCCGGTTCCCGCGGCGACCATGATGACCGGCGCCGGGCCTGCGTGGTCGATCCGGAAGGCCTCACGGCACGGCTGGACGCGGGCCAGGACGATGTCGCCCGGACGCACGCCGTTGAGGTGGCCGGAGCCCGTGCCCCGGTAGAGCCGTCCGTTCCCGGAGCGGGCAGGGGCCTGGAGCAGGGACACCATCAGGTCGACATGGCCCGGGTGCACGGCGGGTGAGGAGGACACCGAGTAGTGGCGGGGCCGCAGCGGCGAGAGCAGCTCGAGCAGCCGCGGCCACTCCAGGGCTCCGCGCAGGGCGGGGTGGGCCTCGACCACTTCGAGCAGCGTTCGCCCGTCGGCCGCGCGTGCACCGGCGTCCTCGGCCAGGGCGGTGAGCGCCGCCCGCTCCGGAGGGCAGGGATTGGCGTCGGCGAGCGCGGACAACTGCCCGGCGGTGGGCCGCTCCTGCAACTCCACGTAATGACCGAGAATATGACGTACCGTCACCGGGCGGTCCACCGCAAGCCCGTCGCGACGCGGTCGGCCCGCGCGAATGTCGAGAACCGCGTCCAGGTCGACGCCGAGCGCGTCGGCCGCCCGGTCGACGAGCGCCGGGTCGTTGACCGGCAGAACGGTGAGATGGTCGCCGGTGCGATACGTGACGCCGTCCGGCAGGGCGAGCCGCACGAAGCGCTTCGTACGGGGATGGCCGGGAGCGGTGAGATCGCGAGCCTCGGTGACAGTCATCGGGACGAGCCCGTGCCGCGCGGCGAGAGCGTCGAGCGGGCCACCGGTCAGCTCGCGCACCTCGTACGCATCCGAAGGGACACCGGCATTCAGGGCCTGAAGATCAGGGCCCTGGAGGTCCGGCCCCTGAAGCGCGTCGGGGTCGCCGTACCGCTCAAGCAGCGCCGTACGCAGCCGGGCCGTGAACTCGCGCACGGTGCCGCCGAGATCCCCCGAGGCGTCGGCCGCCGTGCGCTCAAGGAGCCGGGTGCCGCCCAGCTCCGCGAGCCGCTCGTCGAAGCGCGTCGGGACGTGCTGATAGGTGGCGGCCCAGTTGCGGTCGCCCACGCCGAGCACCGCGTAGGTGACGTTCTCGGCGGTGGCCGCCGGGGCGCCGTCCAGCCAGGAGGCGAACTCGGCGGCGTCGTCGGTGGGGCGGCCGTTGTAGGAGGCGGCGGTGATGACGACCGGACGGTCGGCGGGCAGCGCCCCGGCGTACTCGTCCAGCGGCGCGATCTCCGTCACGCAGCCCACCGAGGCCGCCTCGTCGGCGAGTTGGGCGGCGAAGTCCCGGCAGGTGCCGTAGTTGCTGCCGTGCAGGAAGAGCGCGCGGGTGCCGGACAGTACGCGAGCGGGCAGGGCGGCGGCGTCCGTCTCCGCCACCGTGCGGCGGGACACCGTGCCGGGCAGCTCGCCGTGCACACGGTCAGCCGTGGTGCGGGGCGTGAGAGTGAGCGTGAAGCCCTCGGGCTTGAGGGTGAGCGTCTCCTTCACGGTGAGCCGGTAGTCGGCGTGGTCGTGCAGCCGGTAGCGGTGCACCAGCATCCCGAGGAGCATGGTCGCCTCGTGCAGCGCGAACTGCCGCCCGATGCAGGCCCGTTCACCCGTGCCGAACGGCTTGAACGCGTGCGGGGAACGCGCGCCCTCCGCCTCCGGGGTGAAGCGCTCCGGGTCGAACAGCTCGGGGTTGTCGCCCCAGACGGGCTGCCGGTGCAGCATCGGCGTGAGCACGGTGACACCCTGCCCCGCGCGCAGCGGGACGCGTCCGCCCAGGAGCGTGTCCTCGCGGGCGTGGCGGCCGAAGGCGGCGGCAGTCGGCCACAGGCGCAGCGCTTCGTTGAGCACCTGACGGGTGTACGTGAGCCGCCCGACCTCGTCGAACGTCGGCTCCGGATCGGCCGTGTCGCCCCAGAGGGCGTCGACCTCGCGCCGTACGAGCCGCAGCACGGCGGGGTGCTTGGCGAGGTAGTACAGCGCGAACGACATCGCGCCGGACGTCGTCTCGTGCCCCGCGATTAGGAAGGTGATGACCTGGTTGCGGATGTTCGCGGTGTCGAGCTTCGTGCCGTCGCCGGGATGCCGGGCGCTGAGCATGAGGCCGAGCAGATCCTGAGCCGGACCCGCTCCGGGCGCGGCGCCCGCCCGCGCCGAGATGACCTCGTCGACCACCCCCGCCAGGTAGTCGGCGTCGGCGCGGAAGGCCGCGTCCGCCGCCGCGTGGTCACTGCCCGGTGTACGGCTCAGCCGCGTCATGCTCCACTCCAGGCAGCGGACCATGGAGTCGACGAAGGGATGCGGTTCGGCCCGCGCGAACGACCCGAAGTCGTAGCCGAACCCGGCGAGTCCGATCGTGTCCAGCGTCATCCGCGTCATGTCGCCCGGTACGTCCACGGGGTGCCCGTCCCGCGCACCGCGGTCCCACGACGCGATCAGCCGGTGGGCGACGTCCAGCATCACCGGGTGGTACGTACGCATCGAACCGAGCGCGAAGGCGGGCATCAGGATGTCGTGGGCGCGGGCCCAGTTGGGCTCGTCGTTGTACGCGGTGAACAGACCGTCGGCGGTGAACTCCCGCACGTTCTCCAGGGCGGGGCCCACGTGCTTGGCGAAGCGGGACTCGTCGGCCAGCTCGGTGACGAGATCGAGATCGCTCACGAACAGCGCGTCGCGGCCGTGCAGTCGGCGCCGCAGCACCGGGCCGTGGCGGCGCACGAGCTCCATGGCCTGCTGCAGCGGGGCCGGTCCGGGCCCGGTGGCGGAGATGTCGACCAGTGGAACGCCGTCCGCGAGGGAGCCGGGTTCCTGGGGGAGCAGTGCGGTGGTGGGGGGCATGGCGTGACAACTGCCTTTCGCCGTACGGAGGTCACTGCTCCCAGCTTGATCCCGGGGGCCCGCGGCTCCGTGCCGCGCCACTACATGATTGTGTAGCGGTCAGGGGCGCGCCGCTCTTGACTGTCTCCGGCTGGAAGGAGCCGCCCTGTGGACTCCGTGCTCTGGCGCAACCGCGCCATGACTCTCTTTGACCGCATCCCGATGCCGGTCGCCGTGTGCGACGCGAGCGGCGCGATCATCCTCGCCAACCCCGCGATGGCGGCGGAGTGGGGCGAGACCTCGGGCGCCCTGCGGGCCCGGAACGTACTGGAACTGTTCCGCCCCGAGGAGAAGACGCAGGTCCTGCGGATCGCCGAGGCGCTGCGGCTGCGGCACCGCTCCCGCTATCCGGTCGCGGTGCGCTGGAACGCGGCCGACGGGGTGCGGCGCCACGGTGAGATGACGGCGGAGCCGGTGAGCGACACGGCCGACGACGTCCCGGGCCTGCTTGTGATGCTCCGGGTACTCGGCGAGCACCGCACCCCCGACCCGGCCCCCGCCGAAGCCGCCGCCACCCCCGCCGAAACCCGCATCCTCGCCTTGCTGGCGGGCGGCGCCACCACGGCCCAGGCGGCCCGCGACACGGGCCTCACCCTGGACGGCGTCACCTATCACCTGCGCAGGCTGACGGAACGGTGGGGCGCGGCGAACCGTACGGAACTGGTCGCGCGCGCCTACGCGTCGGGCGTTCTCGCCCCGGGAGTGTGGCCGCCGGCCGCCCGCGCCGAGTGATCCGGCCCGGCCGTCACCCGGCCGTCAGCGCGGGCTCTCCTCCGGCTCGGCCTCGGCGCGGCGGTACTGGGCGTTGATGCGCTGGGCCTCCTCGAGCTGGTCCTCGAGAATGACGATGCGGCACGCCGCCTCGACCGGGGTCCCCTGGTCCACCAGCTCGCGGGCGCGGGCGGCGATCCGCAGCTGGTAGCGGGAGTACCGCCGGTGTCCGCCCTCCGACCGGAGCGGCGTGATCAGGCGGGCCTCACCGATGGCTCGCAGGAACCCGGGAGTGGTGCCGAGCATCTCGGCTGCCCGCCCCATGGTGTAGGCGGGGTAGTCGTCGTCGTCCAGACGACCACCAAGTGGTGTATCTGCTGTCATGTCACCTCGTTATGCCAACGCGTCGAGGGGCCCTGGTGCCGTACGGCACCAGGGCCCCGAAGGAAATTCAACACCATCCGTCGGCTCTACTGCTCCGCCGACCTCTTGTTTCCGCCGTCCGGCCCCAGAACTGGGCGGGAGTGCGGGGATCGCTGATGCTTGACCGAGGACCACCTTCCATTCCGGGGTCTTGCGGTACCCGGGCCGAAGACGAACTCGGACCGGGCGATCCTGATGGCGTCTGCTCCCTCCGTTCTTTCTCTCGTCTTATGACTACAGAAGAAACCTTAATCATGCGACTGCCCAATGTCTACTCTCGCCAGCATAGATTTTGGGGCGCTTGAGGTAGAGGTTACGCGGCTCACGTACGAGGCGGCGGTGACGCCGTGCCCTGCCGTCCGGACACACGAGAAGGGCCCTGCCGGCGAATGCCGGCAGGGCCCTTCTCGTGGTTCAGGTGCTACACAGCGGAGGTGGTGGCGCCGAGCAGGGCCGACGCGTTCTGCAGCGGGGTGAGGTCGGGCTGGTTCGCGTCCTCGGAGGGGGTACGGCAGGTGAAGCCGAGGTGCGCCATCGCGCGGGTGACCTCTCCGGCGGTGAAGTCACGACGGTCCTGCCGGGTGACGACCGCGCCCACCTGCTTGATGGGGTAGTGACGGCGGCCGATGATGACCGAGTCGCCCGTGATGGGCTCGGGCTTGACGCCCTTCATCGTGGCGATCACCCCACTCTTGGTGAGGTCGAACGGGAAACGGGCGATGACGCAGCGCATGATGCCTCACAGAGGGGGAGGGGGCCAGCAGACAAGGGTGAGGGTGAGGCGATCAACGCGAGAGGGCGAGAACGTCCCGTAGACGGATCTGGTCCGTGTAGGCCGGGCTGTCCCGTACGGCGATGAGCCGCTCCCGGGTGATCAGGCCCGTGCACTGGTCGTCCGCGTCACAGAGGAACAGCTGACCGGAGCCCTCACCGTCCATGACGGAGAGCGCGAGCTCGACGGTCATGTCATCACGGACCTGCGGCCCGGCCGCGTCGACCGTGGTGGTGGTGGCGGAGTCCGCCGGGCGGTGCTGTGTCTGAACCGGTGTCAAAGGTGTCTCCTGCGGGGTGGGTGAGCCGTGCGGTCGCGAGGGTGGCTCTAGGCCGCCGTGCCGGTGGCTGACTGCCCCGGAGCCGAGCGGCGCGGGGCGCGGTCGGTGCGGCGGTCCAGGGCGCTGCGGCTGCGGCGGCCACGGGAGGACGAGGAGCTGCCGCGACGGGGGCGCTCCGCGGCGGGCATGGTGATGGTGACCGGGACGCCGGACGGGGCCTGGGCGCCGGTGATGCGGTTCAGCTCCTCGTCACCGGAGCGCACCTGCGCGGTCTGCGGGGTGATGCCGGCGGCGGCCATCAGACGGCTCATGTCGCGGCGCTGGCCCGGCGTCACCAGGGTCACGACGCTGCCGGACTCGCCCGCGCGGGCCGTACGGCCGCCGCGGTGCAGGTAGTCCTTGTGGTCGGTCGGCGGGTCGACGTTCACGACGAGGTCGAGGTTGTCGACGTGGATGCCGCGGGCCGCGACGTTGGTCGCCACCAGGACCGTCACGTGACCGGTCTTGAAGTGGGACAGGGTCCGGGTGCGCTGCGGCTGTGACTTGCCGCCGTGCAGGGCCGCGGCGCGGACACCGCTGTTCAGCAGGTGCTCGGTCAGCCGGTCGACGGCGTGCTTGGTGTCCAGGAACATGATCACGCGGCCGTCGCGGGCCGCGATCTCGGTGGTCGCCTGGTTCTTGTCCGCGCCGTGCACGTGGAGCACGTGGTGCTCCATCGTGGTGACCGCGCCCGCGGACGGGTCGACGGAGTGGACGACCGGGTCGTTGAGGTAGCGGCGCACGAGCAGGTCGACGTTGCGGTCGAGCGTGGCGGAGAACAGCATCCGCTGGCCCTCGGGGCGCACCTGGTCGAGCAGCGCGGTGACCTGGGGCATGAAGCCCATGTCGGCCATCTGGTCGGCCTCGTCCAGGACGGTGATGCCGACCTGGTTCAGCCGGCAGTCGCCGCGGTCGATGAGGTCCTTGAGGCGTCCGGGGGTCGCCACGACGACCTCCGTGCCGGCCCTCAGCGCACCGGCCTGCTTGCCGATGGACATGCCGCCGACCACCGTGGTCAGCCGCAGCTTCACGGCGCGTGCGTACGGCGTGAGGGCGTCGGTGACCTGCTGGGCGAGCTCACGGGTGGGAACGAGAATCAGGGCGAGCGGCTGGCGGGGCTCGGCGCGCTGACCGGCCGTACGGGCCAGCAGCGCGAGGCCGAAGGCAAGGGTCTTGCCGGAACCGGTACGGCCGCGGCCGAGGACGTCACGGCCCGCGAGGGAGTTCGGCAGGGTCGCGCCCTGGATCGGGAACGGCACGGCCATGCCCAGACGGGCGAGCGAGGCGAGCAGCTCCGCGGGCATGTCGAGGTCGGCGAACGCCTCGACGGCCGGGAGCGGGGGAGTGACCGTCACGGGCAGGGCGAACTCGCCCTGGGGCGCGGACGGTCGGCGTCCGTAGCCACCCGAACGGCTCGGGCCGCCGGAGCGGCCGGAGGAGGGGCCACCGAAGCGGCTGCCACCGCTCCTGCCGGAGCCGGAACCGGAGCCGTAGCTGGAGCCGTAGTTCGAGCCGCCGGTGCGGGTGCGGGGGGAGCGGTCGTTCGTGCGTGCGCGGTTCATGCGGAACCTTCCTTGATGCGGCACGTACCAAGGAAATTCCGCAGCGAGTGCAGCGAGTGCGCAGCGCGGAGAATCGCGGGAACGGGCCGAGCGAAATGCGTGAGCGAATCCGGCCGACGGCAATTGATATGCGGGTCGGTGCACGGAAAGGAACGTGTTGTGTTCCGGGCAGGGTGACGCGGTAGGCGCGAAAGCAACGGAAAGGTGCCGGCCTGATAAATCCGCGGTCCTTGGTAATAAAGGGAATGCAGCGAGCTGGGGCCCGCACCCCAAGGTGCGGGCCCCAGCTGCGAAGTGCGCGTGAGCGTCAGGCGGGAACGATGTTCTCGGCCGTCGGGCCCTTCTGGCCCTGGGCGATGTCGAACGTCACCTTCTGGCCTTCAAGGAGCTCACGGAATCCCTGGGCGGCGATGTTCGAGTAGTGGGCGAAGACGTCGGGGCCGCCGCCGTCCTGCTCGATGAAGCCGAAGCCCTTTTCCGAGTTGAACCACTTCACGGTACCGTTAGCCATTTTAATCTCCTTCGGGGCAGTCCCGGAATCCACACTGTGCGAATTCCGCGTCGCCGCGATGATTACCCCGCCGGAATAGACCGGAAATACAAAAGTGCTCCCACCGGTAGATACACGGTGAGGGCACTTGAAGTTTCTGGGAACCACAACTGCAACTGAGATCGACAGTAGCACGGTACGGTCGGCGCTGCGTGGTCGTAAATGCTTTTCTGCCAGTCGCGCGAGAAATCCTCAGGGGGCGTCGCGCTGATTTCTCTCGCGGCGGGCACACATATTCTTCTCGGCAGTCGACAGGTGCGTCTTGGGGGTCAACCGGTGGTCTGCGGATCGATGGATCCGTGAATCTGGAACCGGCCGACCGCCTCGCCCCCGGCCGAGCGCAGGCTGACCGCGACGGGGCCCGCGAAGGTGTAACCCTGTTCGGCGGCGTGGCGAAGGACCTGAGCGGCGAGCTGTCGGCTCAACTCGGAGCCGCTGCCGTTCAGTTGGCGGTGGCTTTCCGGCGGCAGGTCGATGACGAACGAGTTGGGTACGAGAACGCGCTCGCGCCCGAGGATCAAGGCGCTGTCATCGCACTCCCGGCGAAGTGTGGCGACCACTTCCCCTTCCTCCTCGTGCGACGGCAGCAGCTTGGGCGGAAGGAGCAGAGTCCACAGGGTCGTTGTCCATCGCTCCATGGTGTGTTCGATCGTGCTGATGTATCGCATGGCGTTTCGGGTTCCCAGGGCCTTGCGGCGCACACTCGCCCAAAAGGGTGCCGGTGTGCCGCGTCAGCGGGTGGCGGCGCCCCTGGCCCCGATGACCAGGGCGTACGAACCCAGACCGAGCAGGAGGCTGCCGGGAACCTGCTCGTGCCCGATGTGCAGATCGCCGATGCCGCCGGTCTCCGGGTCGAAAGTGAGATCGGTGAGCGTGCCGATGTCCTCGCCGTACTCGGTCAGGATCCGCTTGCCCAGCAGCTTCTTCCGCGCGCGGGAGTGCGAGGGGCCGTGGTCGCCCGCGGCGGCGGTGTCGATGATCACCGCGTCCGGGCCGACCCCGCGCACCTGCGCCCAGGGGACGCTGTCGCCGCTCTGTTTGGCGTCCCGCAGATACAGCTCCGTGACGCGGCAGGTCGCCGGATCGATGCCGAGTCCGGCCACCGCCCCGGCCGGGCGCGCGTCCTCGGCGCTGATGACCGGGTGTCCAAGGATCTGGCTGAGCAGCATCATCGCTCTTCCCCCTTCCGCGGCCCCGTCCCGCCCGCGCCCTCCCAGAACCCTGTGCCGCCCGCGGCCCGGCTCCGGTCCCAGGACGCGGCCAGCGCGTCGAGGTCGTCCACCGCCTGTCCGGCGAGTCCTGCCGGGATCACCAGGGTGTCCCCGGTCATGGCCAGTTGACCGTGCGCGGGCAGGAACGCCTTGCGCTCGTGGCGGCCCATCGCCTCGGTGGTGGCGATCTCGAAGCCGGCCACCCTGCCGCTGGTGCCGCTCTCGACCACCGCGTCCAGGACGGTGCCCAACTCCAGCCCCGCATCGCTCAGTACGCGCGCCCCGCGCACCTGACCGGTACCGGCCTCACCCTTGTCCACCACCGCGTCCTTGCCCTGCAGTACATCGGCGGAGGGGATCATCACCGCGTCCGCTCCCAGCGCGTGGACGCCGGACCAGGGCAGGCTCTGCTTGAGCGGACCGGACAGCAGCCCGCGGCCCGCCAGGGTGAAACCCGTGATCCGTCCGCCCGAAGCGTCGAAGACGGTGTCCTTGACCTGGGCCACCGCCTCCCCGCCCAGCGTGACCACGGGCCGCTTCGTCAGCCCGGCGGCGAGCATCAGCGCCGTCATCGCATCCTCCCGCGCCCCGCACGGTGACCCCGGCGGACGACGATCGCGCCGCCGCCACGGCGCCGGGCCTGCGTCCACAGCACCGCACCGGTCAGCAGGAGCAGTGCGACCACTACCGCGACCAGCCACATCAACCAGTTCACAGCCGTCCACCTCCGTGTCATGCCCGTCATCCCCGCGGCTCGTCCGAGTTCCCCTGACGGCCCGTTCCATACGGAAACGGCTGGTTCCATACGGAGACGGCTCGTTCTTTACGGAGAGTCAAGTCACGGGAATGTAACGGGAGATGGTGGGTAAGAGCCGATGCACAGCGCGTTCTCACGGGAGAACGCCCCCTGTTACGGGAGTGACGATGGTGGCCGCCTCGACCAGCAGCACGCCGGCACCCACGATGCCGTCCGCCGAGCGACATACCGACGGCCCCGACATCCCCACCGCCGAGCCGCAGGCCCCCGAGCTCCCCCAGCCGTTCCCCACCGGACAGCGCACCGCCGAGCTCCGCGGCCTGTCCAAGGCGCTCTTCGCCCGCCTCGACGAGGTCGAGGAAGGGACGCCCGAGCACTCCTACGTACGCAACTCGCTGGTGGAGCTGAACCTCAACCTCGTGCGGTACGCGGTCCACCGGATGCGCCCGCGCGACGAATCGTACGAAGACGTCGTCCAGGTCGGCACGATCGGCCTGATCAAGGCGATCAACCGCTTCGAGCTCCAGCGGGGAGTGGAGTTCACCACCTTCGCGCTGCCGACCATCATGGGCGAGATCAAGCGCTTCTTCCGCGACACCACCTGGGCCGTGCGCGTCCCCCGCCGCCTCCAGGAACTCCGCCTCGACCTGGTCAAGGCCACCACCGACCTCGAACAGGCCAACGGACACGAGCCGACCATGGCGGAACTCGCCGAGTACCTGGGCCTGGACGAGGCCGAGATCAGCGAAGGCCTGACCGCGGCGAACGGCTACACCACGGCCTCCCTCGACTTCCCGGCCGACGGGGTGGACTCCGACGACACGCTGGCCGACCACGTCGGCTACAGCGACCCGGAGCTGGACAAGGTCGAGGACCTGCACTCCCTGAAGCCGCTCATCGCAGCGCTCCCCGAACGCGAGCGCACGATCCTCTCGCTGCGCTTCGGCGCCGACATGACGCAGAGCGAGATCGGCGAGGAGCTCGGCATCTCCCAGATGCACGTCTCCCGCATCCTCACGCGCATTCTCGGCCGGCTGCGGACCAAGCTCGTCGACAAGAGGTAGCCGGGGGGCGAGTCGGGCCGAACCGCTCGCGGACAGCCATCCCAGTGGATCTCGGTACGATGGCCCCCCTGGGGGTGCGATGTCTACTGAGACCCATCGCGTGACCATCACCGAACTCGCGAGTTGCTCCGACTCCGCGGTGCTGAGGGTCAGCGGCGAGCTCGATCAGTCCTGCGAGGACTTCTTCCTGCGTACCCTCGGTGCGTCGGTCGAGGCCGGGCACCGGCATCTGGTCCTGGACATCACCGCGCTGCTCTTCTGCGACTCACGCGGACTGAACTGCCTGCTCGCCATCCGGTGGCTCCTGGCCCGCCGCGAGGGCAGCCTGCTCCTCGCGGGGGCGGGACGGCGGCTGTCGGAGATGCTGGCACTGACCGGCAGTACGGAACTGCTTCCGGTCCACCGGACGGTCGGCCAGGCCCTTTCGACGCTGCCGCCACAGGAGCGGCCCCAGTGGCCGCCGAGCCCCTCCTGCGCGTAAGACGGCTGCTACTCCGTGCGCAGCGCGGTGGCCGTCCGGGTCCTCGCCGCCCAGCCCGCCGGGAGCAGCGCTCCCAGGAGCGCGATGGCGACCCCCGCGAGGCCCAGCAGGACCAGGTGCGCGGGCTCGTACACCTCAAGGACCGACGGCGGAAGACCCGTGCCCGCCGCGCGCCCCATCACCGGCAGCACGTAGCCGTGCAACGCGAACCCGGCGGGCACCCCGATCAGGCCGCCGAGCACACCGATCCCCGCCACCGAGGCGAGTACGAGCCCCACGGTCTGCCGCGGTGACATGCCGAGCGCCTTGCAGACGCCGAGGTCGTGGACGCGCTCCCGGGTGTCGAGGACGACGGAGTTGAGCACGCCGAGGCCCGCCACGGAGACCAGCATCAGGGTGAGCAGCACCGCCATCGCGTCCAGGATGAGGATCGTGCTCTCCTGCTCGGAGGTGGCGTTGGCCATGGCGTCGCCGCCCAGCGGCTCCACCACCGCGGCGAGCTTCTTCGCGTACGCGGCGGGGGAGACGCCCGCTTTCACCTCGACCCGGAACGTCTGGGGCTCGGCCGCGGCGAATCCGGCCAGATCCGTGTGGAGGTGCAGGCCGTCGTCCGAGGTATCGAAGGCCTCGCCGACGATCCGCAGGCTCCGCGTGTCCTTCGCGAGGGTCACCCGCACCGTGTCGCCGATGTCGGTGCCGGTCCGTTCGAGGAACCGCGTGGACACCACGAGCTGTCCCGCCCCGGTGATCCAGTGCCCGGCGATCATCTCGTAGCCGCCGTCACCCATGTCGCCCTCGTAGAGGCTGGCCCGGACCGGCCCCGAGATCCCGCCCACGGTGACCTCGCTCTCCATCAGGCCGTAGTACGAAGCGGTGCCCGCCTGCGCCTCGACGGCGGCGCGGATCTTCGCCGGGTCGGCGGACGGAGGCCGCGCGTCGCCCTCCGTGGGGCCGGGTTCGCCGGGTCCTGCGGTCGGCCCGCCGCTGAACACGGTGACCGCGGCGCGCTCCTCGGGGTCGGAGGCGGCCCCGACCGCGTTCAGGGACGACGTCAGACCCACCGCGAAGGTCGCCGCGACGGTGCCGAAGGCCACCGCGAGGAGCATCGCGAGCGTACGGACCGGGTGTGCGAAGGGGCTCACGAGGCCGTAGGTCACCGCCCGCGGCAACGGAAGCCGTCCCGCGGCCCGGTGAGCCCACTGGCCGCGCCCGGTGCGCGGCGCCCGGCCCACCGCGATGGCCTCGACCGTGCGAAGCCGCCCGGCCCGCAGCGCGGGGACCAGGGCCGCGACGCCGACGACGAGCAGCGCGGCGGCCGGCACCACGGCGTCCACCCACCAGGTCACCGCCAGGGGGGCGGTGCCGTACACCTCCTCGGTGTCCTCGAGGAGCGGGACGGCCAGCAGGTGGCCCAGGACCACGCCCAGCGCGATCCCGGCACCGGCCGGGATCAACGCCTGCGCCACATAGGCGCGTACGACCTCGCGCGGTGTGAACCCGATGGCCTTCAGGATGCCGATCCTGCGCAGGCTCGTGCCGACCGCGCCGCTCACCACACTGCCGACGATGATCACCGACATCGCGATGCCCAGCACACCGAACGCGATCAGGAAGGGGATGGTCGGCGCCGCGCCCTGGTCGGCGGCGCGCTTGGTGTCCAGATAGGACTGGGTGCCAAGGAGCGCCCCGGACGGCACGGCTGCGGTGAGCTTCGCGCGTCCCTCGGCGATCTCGTCCTTCGTGCCCGCGGAGTCGAGGCGGTAGAGGACCTGACTCGTGAGCCGGCCTTCCTCCGATGCCAGCGCCGTGACCTGCTCGGGCGTCGCCCAGGCGTCGGCGGTCCTGCTGACCGACACGGCGGTGCCGACGACCTTGAGGGTCGTGGCGCCCGCGGAGTCCGACGTCTTCAGCGTGGAGCCCGGCTCGAAGGCGGGTCCGGCCATCGACTCGGACAGGACGATCTCCCCCGGCCTCGCCGCCCACCGGCCGGACTTCAGGTCCAGATCGTCCACGTCGGCGTGCGGACCGGTCCGCCCGGACAGCGTCAGGGACGGCATACGTCCGCCGCCCGGAGCCATCGGCTTGATCGTCTGGGACGGGTAGGGCCCCGCGCTCGCGGTGACGCCGTCCACCTGTTCGGTGGCCGCGATCCGCGCCGTACTCGCCTTCGCCGGATCGAACTGCGCGGAGATGTGCGCGCCCCGCTGCTGCGCGAAGGCGTGGTCGAAGGGGGCGTTCGAGGCGACGATGAGGGCCCCGGCGACCACGGCGGAGGCCACGGCCATCATCGTGGCCACGGCGATCACCACGGTCTGCACTCTGCGCCGCCCCACTCCAGAACGTACGACGCGGCCGAGCGCGCCGCCGCCGGAGCGGCTCACCGCAGGGCCTGCGCGGACATGTGATGGGTGTCGAGGGCGAGTTGACCGTCGACCAGATGAATCGTGCGGCTCGCGCAGGCCTCGGCGAGGGCCAGGTCGTGCGTGACCAGGACGATGGTCTGGCCGCCGCGGTGCAGCTCCAGGAGCAGCTCACGGACGTCGTGGCCCGAGGCGGTGTCAAGGGCGCCGGTCGGTTCGTCGGCGAGGAGCAGCGCGGGCCGGTTGACCAGAGCCCTGGCGACCGCGACCCGCTGACGTTCGCCGCCGGAGAGACGGCCCGGATAGGCCTGGGCGTGCTTCTGGATGCCGAGGATCTCCATGAGCTCGTCGGTGCGGGCCGCCGTCTTCTTCCGTGCCGTACCGGCCAGTTGGGCGGGGAGGCGGATGTTGTCGGCGACGGTGAGGTCGTCGAGGAGGTTGAAGAACTGGAAGACCATGCCGATCTGTTCGCGGCGGAACCGGGCGAGCGCGTGCTCGCTCAGTCCGTCGACCCGCCGGCCCGCCACCGTGACCGCGCCCTCCGTCGGCTGGTCCAGGCCGGCGACGAGGTTCAGGAGCGTGGACTTGCCACTGCCGGACGGTCCTGTCACCGCGAGGGCCTCGCCCTGTCCGACGCCGAGGTCGAGCGGGCCGAGCGCGGGCGAGTCCGCGCTGTCGTAGCGCTTGGTCACGCCTTCCAGTTCGATCACGTGAGTCATGGGGTGTCCGTCCTTACGGTCGAAAGGGCCAGGCGGGTTGCGGTTGCCGTGCAGCGAACGTAGGAGCGGGGGCAGTCGCGCCGCGTCGGCCGCGGCACCGACATCCGGCCGTCCCCGCGGAGGACCCCGCCGCGGGGTCATCACTGCGACGTACTCCCGGGGGACGGCGCTCCGGTCGCACAGGCCGATGCGGAACCGGGCGGGCGGGTCGCACAATGAGCCGGTGGATACGGGAGTCCGGCTCGGATGGCGTCAGCAACTGCGCGATGCGCTGCGTCCGTTGGCGCGGCCCGCACCGCCCTCACGCCGGGCGGTGCGGGTCGACGTCATCCTCGCGGTCGTGCTCACCGTCGTCGCTCTGGTCATCGCCGCGCGCTATCCCGACAGCGGTCCTGTCGAGTTCAGCAAGCACGTGTCGTCGCCCCCGGGTGCGCCGCCGCCCCCGCCGCCTCCTCCCGGGGCTCCCGAGCACGGGCCCTCCTCGGTCCCCTGGCCGCTCGTCGCGCTCTCGGCGGTGCCGCTGGTGGCCCGGCGCCACTATCCGCTCGCCGCGTTCGCGGCGGTCCTCGGCGTGGCGCTGGCCATCGGCGAGGACAGGACCTCCTGGATCAATGTGCTGGCCTGCGTCATCGGTGCGTACAGCGCCGTTGTCCACAGCCGCCACCGGATACGGGCAGTGGCCTTGCTCCTCTTCGCGGCCGTCCTGGCCGGCATCGCGTTCCGGGACACGGAACCCGTCTTCCCGGGCTGGTCGAGCCCTGCGGTCGTGCTCCTGGCCGTGGGGGCGCTGGCCGCCCTTGTCCGGCTCTGGCAGCGGCAGTTGGCGGCGAGCAGGGAGCGCTACGTGCGCCTTGAGGAGGCCCAGGGGGAGGCCATGCGCCGGGCGGTGGACGAGGAGAGATCTCGCATCGCCGCCGAACTGCACGACGTCGTGACCCACAATGTGAGCGTGATGCTCATCCAGGCGGGCGCCGCACGCAAGGTCATGGACGCGGCGCCGGAACGCTCCAAGCAGGCGCTCCTCGCGGTCGAGGCCGGGGGAAGGGCCGCCATGGCAGAACTGCGCCATGTGATGGGCCTGTTGGCCGCCCCCGACACCGGAAGGGCCGACAGCCCCGCGGACGGACTCGAACCCCAGCCCGGCCTCGCGCGACTCGACGCCCTGACCGAACGGGTGCGCTCCGCCGGGACACCGGTCGACGTCACGGTGTCGCTGCCGCAGGACCCGCTGCCGCCCGGCGTCGATCTCGCGGCCTACCGCGTCGTCCAGGAGGCGCTGACCAACACGATCAAACACGCGCCCGGCGCCGAAGCCCGCGTCACGATCGGCCACGCCGACGACTGCCTGGACATCGAGGTCACCGACACCGGCGCCGTGCGCGACGCCCCGCCCCCGAGCGGCAACGGCCGCGGACTGATCGGACTGCGCGAACGCCTCGCCGTGTACGGGGGTGACCTCACCGCCGGGCCGACCCTCGCGGACGGCTACCGCGTCACGGCCCGAATACCCTGGCGGACCCCATGAGCTGGCCCTCGCTGCGCATCGTCATCGCCGACGACCAGGCGCTCGTACGCACCGGCTTCGGGATGATCCTGGCCGCCGACGGCATCGAGGTGACCGCGGAGGCGGCCGACGGTGCCGACGCGGTCGCCGCGGTCCGGCGCACCCGGCCCGACGTCGTCCTCATGGACATCCGGATGCCGCGAATGGACGGCATCGAGGCGACCCGGCTGATCCTGGACGGCGAAGGCCCCCGCGCGACCCGGGTCATCATCCTCACCACGTACGACCTCGACCACTACGTCTACGCCGCGCTCACCGCCGGCGCCAGCGGCTTCCTGCTCAAGGACGTCACCCCCGAGCACCTGGTGGCCGCCGTGCGCCTGGTGCAGTCCGGTGACGCGCTGCTCGCGCCCGCCATCACCCGCCGCCTCATCGAACGCTTCGCCACCCGGGAAGAGGGCGAGCCGGCCGCGCTCCACCGTGACCTGTCCGGTCTGACCCCTCGCGAGCTCGAGGTGCTGCGCCTGCTCGCGACGGGCCTCAGCAACGCGGAGCTCGCGGAGCGTCTGTTCCTCAGCCCGACCACGGTCAAGACGCACATAGGCCGCATCCTGTCCAAACTGGAACTGCGGGACCGCGTCCAAGCCGTCGTACTCGCCTATGAGACCGGACTGATCTCACCCGGAGGCGGGCTCAGTGGCGACCCTTGAGCTTGCCGAACAGGCGCTTGGCCTGGGCCCGCTTCTTGGGGTCGGCCGATGCCTGGCGGGCCTTCTGGATCGTGCGCTGCCCCTGAGGGCTGCGGGCGAATCGCTTGATGCGGTCGATGACTCCGGGCATGTCGTCTCCTGAGGCTTGAGAACGGGCAGCGTACGGCGCTGCGTTCATCCCCCGCCTACCCGGCAACCGCCGGGTGATGCTCCCCGGAGCCCGGCCGTCGCGGGGAGCACCGGGATCTGGTCCGTTGGCCCCCTCGTGGCACCGGTCCACGGACAGGGACTGTGCCAATGGCCCAGTCATGTGGGCCCGTGTTGAGCCAAAGGGTGCATTGATGCTGTGATGTTCCTGTCGATGGCGCTGCGGACTTCTGCGGCGCCTTTTTCATGTGGGTACGTCGAAGGGGCGGGCAGCTGTGCTGAAGGGGATGTTCGTGGCACCGGATCCAGGACGGATGCGGCTGCGTTTCGCCGCCCGGGCCGTCCTCGGCATCGGTCTCGCGGTGGTCCTCTGCGGCGTGGCGGGGCATTCGCTCGCCGCGGCCATCACGGGCGGACTCGCCGCGCTGCTCGCGCTCTTCACCGTGAGCGACCCCACCGTGCGAGGGCAGGCCGTCACCACCGCGCTGCTGCCTGCCGTCGGCCTGCCGGTACTCGCCCTCGCGGCGCTCCTTCACGACCACCCCGTGGCCAGGGACGTGGCCTTCCTCGCCGTCATGGGCGTGGGGGTGTACGCCCGCCGGTGGGGGCCCCGCGGGCACTCGCTCGGCGTGTTCGGCTTCATGATGTTCTTCGCCACGCAGTTCCTGCACACGGTGCCCGGCCAGCTGCCCGAGCTGTTCGCCGCCGTCCTGCTCGCGCTGTGCGCCTCATCGGCCGTACGGTTCGGCCTCTGGTGCTACGAACGCCGGACGCCGCCCGCCGCCGTACCCGCGCCGCCGGGCGGCCGGGGTCTGGCACGTACGACGACTCGGCAGGCCGTCCAGGCGGCAGCGGGCGGCGCCTTCGCCCTCTCGCTGGGGCAGGTGCTCTCGGACGAGCGGTGGTACTGGGCCGTCGGCGCCACCTGGTGGGTCTTCGTGAACACCGCGTCCAGCGGAGAGACCCTGGTGCGCAGCTTCCGGCGCGTCCTGGGCACCGTGATCGGGATCGCCGTCGGCCTCGTCATCGCGGTGCCCCTGCACGGGGCGCCCGTCCCCACGGCGATCCTCGTCGCCGTCAGCGTCTTCGGGATCTTCTACACGGCCGCCGTCTCGTACACCTGGATGATGCTCGCGGTGACCGTCATGGCCGGGCTCCTCTACGGACTGCTCGGCGTGCTGAACCCGGGCCTGCTCGCCCTGCGCGTCGCGGAGACCGGTGCCGGAGCGCTCGGCGCCGTCATCGCGGTGCTCCTCGTCCTGCCGGTCACCACCCACGCCACCACCAACGCCTGGATCCAGCGCGCCCTGCGGTCCGTGCACACCTGCGCCGCCGAGGCCGCCGCACGCCTCGCGGGCTCCGACACGGCCGACCCGGCGCCGCACGTGAGCGAGCTGGAACAACTGCTCGGCAAGGTGCGGCTCTCCCTCGCCCCGCTCGTCCACCCGCTGAGCCCGCTGCGGTCCCGCAAGGAGCGTGCGCGCCAGGTCCTCGCGCTCCTCGACGACTGCGCCCGCGAGGTCCGCGGCCTCGCCTCCGTCGCGGCCGACCCCGAGGCCTCGCACGACGACCGCCTCACCGCCGCGTGCCGACGCGTGGAGGCAGCCGTGGAGGCACTGACGTCACCGGAGCCCGCGCACCGGCGGCCCGCGGCCGACTCCGTCGCCCTGCCGCACGCGTCCGCGACGGGGCCCGCCCTGGCGCACGTACACGGTCTGGAGAAGGCGCTCGCCGAACTCGCCGTACCCCTGCGGGTCTCCACCCGTACCCCCGTGCTCGGCGCCTGAACGGGGGAAATCCCTCACACCCCAATGGACGACACATGAGGTCGCCTCTCGCGTGGTAGACGAACTCCCGCTCCTCGCGAGGAAAGGGATGCTGACCATGCCGGAGGAATCACCGTCAATCGTGCACGACGTCTCGGTGGCGGCAGCCGTCGGGCGAAAGGCGCTGCCGAACCGGCTGTGCACCGCGTTCACCCAGTCACTGGGCGCCCAACGTGCCGCCCTGTCCTGGCTGCCCCGGCTCGAACACTGGCAACTGCTGCACGCCACCGACGAGTCCGCGCTGCAGGCCGAGGCAGCCCAGTTCACCCGGGCCGACGGCCCCTCGGTCAGCGCCGCGCTCGGGATGCGCCCCGTCTTCGTACCCGATCTGCGCGACTACCCGTGCCGCACCGGACCGCCCCTGACCGAGGAACTGCCCGGCACCCGGCGGGTCCTGGCGCTCCCGCTGCACGATCGGGACACCCCGGTCGGCGTGATGTGCCTCTACTACACCGAGCACTCGCACGTGACCGCCGACCACATCACCCACGCGGAGCGCGCCGCCGCCCTCGCACTCGACGCGCTGCTGCGCTGGCGTCCCGTGCACGCCAACCCCGGCCGCCGGCGCCCGGTATGGACCACCAGCACCCGCGCGGCACGCTGGGAGCGCATCCACCGGGCCGCCGACTATGTCGCCGCCCGCGAAGACTGCCCCGTCACCGAAGGCCTCGCGTGGCTCCAGGAAGTCAGCAGCCGCGACGGCCTCTCGCTGCTCGACGTGGCCGACACCGTCCTGCAGCCCTCGCGCGCGCACCAGGCCGAAGTGACCGGAGAGAGGAGCGGCCATGAACGAGCCCGTGGAAGTGCTGCTTGACCGCGTCCAGGAACGCGCCGGCTACCCGGAGCGCCAGGAGGCGGCCGGGGCCGTGCAGAGCGTCCTCGAGGTCCTCGGGGCGCATCTGGTGGGCGACGACCGCACCGACCTCGCCCGCCTGCTGCCCAGGCCGTGCGGACCGCTCCTCACGGACGTCCCGCCGGCCAGCGAACCCCTGACGCCCACCGCCTTCATCGAAGCGGTGGGCGCACGCCTCGGGCTCGACGCGACGCGGGCCCGCCGCGCCGTCACCGCGGTGCTCGCGACGGTCGCGGAGGTCGCCGACGACGCGCTGCTGCGCCGCATACTGACGCAGCTCCCGCCGGGCCACGCCGGGCTGTTCGGACGCACCGACCCCACGTGAACCCATCTGAACCCTCGCGCCCCGCGTGCGGAGACGCACACGGGGTACCGGGGAGGCGGATGCCGGAAGGCGCACGGCACACACCCTGAGTGGAGGCTCGTGATGGCACGGACAGTCCCGCACGGCAAGACCTCGAAGGAATCAGGGGGCGACCGGAGCGCTCCCGGCACACCGCCGCTCTCCCGGTGGGCGCGCGCGGTCGCGATGCTGGTGGCCTTCGCGGGCACGGTTGCCTTCGCGGTGCTGCTGGCCCGGCTCACGCTGGAACCCTCCGTGGCCTCCGAGTCCTTGACGCACAGCAACCTGCGCCCCGGCGACTCGATCCGGGACTATCTCGCGCAGCCCGCGTTCCGCGACACCGTCAAACAGCTCGGCGGCAACATCGTCCTCGGCCTGCCGTTCGGGATGCTGCTGCCGGTGCTCGTGCCCCGCGCCCGGGGGCTCCTGCGCGTCATCGCCGTCACGGCGCTCGTGATGCTCCTGGTCGAGCTGGCCCAGGGCGCTCTGGTCACCGGGCGGGCCTTCGACGTCGACGACGTGGTGCTCAACACGACCGGCGCCGTGCTCGGTTACCTGCTGATCGGCCGCAGGCTCGGCCGCGCCGTGCACCCCCGCCGCCGGCACTGGTGGCACCGCTTCACGAAAAGGCGGACCGCGGCCGACTGACGGCCAGGGAGCCGTCAGCCGGCCGCGGTCGCGGGGCCGGGGCGTCGCACGCCGGGCAGGTCACACGCCCAAGCGGCCGATGTCCTGCGGGTCGAGGCCGGTCAGACGGGCGATGCGCGGCGCGGAGATGCCCGCGGCCAGGGCGCGGTGCACCAGAGCCTCCCAGTCCTGCGTCGTGTCCCGGAAGTCCAGCAGTTCGCTCTCCATGTCCGTGACGGTCCGGGGCGAACACTCCTGCTGGACCCGCAGCGCCTCGTCCTCGCTCAACGGAATGGGCAGGCGCTCTGCTCCCTCGGGGATGAACGCCTCCGCTTCCGCGGGAAGGATCCGGACCTCCTCCGAGGACTCCGACACGTCGTGGGCCCGCAGCCAGCCGTGAACGGCGGGTGTTTCCACGCACTCCAGATCGCCCGCGGCGGCCAGGGCCGTCCCGAGACGGGGGTGACGGTCGGGGAGGAGAAAGAGGAAAGCGTCATCGGCCATCGTGCGCGACCGCCCGTCAGCGAGTGGTGAGCATTCCGTCGCGCAGGCGCGCCAGAGTGCGGGACAGCAGACGGGAAACGTGCATCTGCGAGACGCCGAGGTGCTCGCCGATCTGTGACTGGGTGAGTTCGTCGACGAAGCGCAGACGCAGGATCTCCCGGTCGCGCTCGCCGAGCTGGGCGAGCAGCGGGGCAAGAGCGTGGAAGTCCTCCACGAGTTCCATGGCGGGGTCCTCCTCGCCGATGAAGTCCGCGAGGGCGGCCTCGCTGTCGTCGCGGTCACCGCGGACGGTGGCGTCGAGGGAGGTGGAGTTGTAGCCGTTCGAGGCGGTGCGGGCCTCGATGACCTCCTCCTCGGTGAGGTCCATCAGCTCCGCCAGTTCGCCGACCTTGGGGGCGCGGCCCAGGCGGCTGCTGAGTTCGTCGGTGGCCCTGGCGAGTTCGACACGGGCCTCCTGGAGGCGGCGCGGCACGTGGACGGCCCAGGACGTGTCGCGGAAGAACCGCTTGATCTCACCGACGATGTACGGCACCGCGAACGTCGCGAACTGGACCTCGCGTGACAGCTCGAAGCGGTCGATGGCCTTGATCAGGCCGATCGTGCCGACCTGGACGATGTCCTCCATGTCGTCGCTGCGGTGGCGGAACCGTCCGGCGGCGTAGCGGACGAGCGACATGTTCATCTCGATAAGGGTGTTACGGGCATATTGATATTCCGGCGTGCCCTCTTCGAGCGTGGCGAGCCTGGTGAAGAACAGCTGCGACAGTTCGCGGGCATCGTTCGGTCCGACCGTCTGCGGGGAGACGATCTCCGGCAGTTCCGCGATGCCAGTGTCCGTAGAAGTACCGGTTGCCGCTGTCATGGTTTCCCTCCCGAGTTCGCCCGGCCCTTCCGTCGTCCCCCGACTGGCCGGTGCACCGCACGTACCCGCCTGTGGGTGCTTCATGCGCGCGCAGATGTATCAAGATCCGTTATGTGTCCGAGCGTTACGGATCCCGCATGACGGGCAAGTGAGCAGCTCGGACAGAGGCCGGCCCAACCCGGACACAGGCCACCGCCATACGAGGAGGTGCTCATGCGTACGCAGCAGAAGCGACCCGACACCCGATCGCCGGACCGAGCGACCCCCCACCAGGAGAATCCCGGCCGAGCGGCCCCCGGCCCCACGGCCGTCGGCCCGGCCGTCTTCGACAAGCGGCCCGAAGCCGTCGCCCACGCGCGGGACTTCGCCCGCGCCTTCGTCAGCGGGCTCCGCCCGGCCGTGGATCCCCAGGACGCGGCGAGCGTGGAACTCGCCGTCTCCGAACTCGTCACCAACGTCGTACGGCACGCGAGCGGGACGTCCTGCACCCTGCAGCTGCGGGCCCAGCCCGACGGCATCGCGATCCTTGTCGGCGACTCCGACCCGCGACCGCCGCAGGAGCGGGCCCCCGACCTCGCGGGCGGCACCGGAGGATTCGGCTGGCCCATGGTCCAGCACCTGGCCACCGCGGTCTCGGTGACCAGGGGACCCGGCGGCAAGACCATCCGGGCGGTCCTGCCGCGCTAGTGGTGGCCGAGGCCCGCGTGGTGGCCCCGTGGCATGAGGGAGCTCCCGCCGGGCAGGAGAGGCTGATGGACGACCTCTCGCAGCTACTCCAGCAGACCATGCGCCGCCGCCACCTGACGCCGCAGGCGATCGCCGACAAGACCGGGATCCGCACACCACGTATCCGCGCCTTCGCCGAGGACGGCGCCGACGGACCCGTTCGCCCCACCGACGACGAACTGGCCGAACTGGCCGGCGCCCTCGCACTGCCCGCCATCAAGGACGCCACGCGCCCCACGGCGGCGACCGCCTCCTGACCGCCAAACCCGCCGCCGGCCTGCGGCGCTGGGCCCACCGTGGACAAGTAGGCCTCGTCTGAGGCATGTTCACCGGGCACATACAGGGTGGATCACCTCACCGGAGGGGTAACCCCGCGGCTAACAGCCACGCGGACCGCGCGGGAGCGGCCCGTGCCCCGGAGCCACTTGGGGGTGCACCATGCGGAAATTCCTGCGCAGGGCCGGATACGGAAATCCTGCGGACCGCGAAGCGCGGGGGAGCGGACCGGAGGGGCACCGCCCGGCGGACGACCCCGCCGACGCGGCTGACCTCGCTGACCCCGCCGGGTCCGCCGACCCGGCGGAGCCGCACCGGCGAGCTCCCGACGCGGCCTGCCCGGAGCGCACCCCGGGTCACCACAACGCGGACGCCGCCGCCCCTGTGGCGCCGCGCCCCGCCGTCCAGGCACCGGAGGGTCCCGAACTGCGCCGGGCCGCGGCCGAGTTCATCCGCCTCCACCACGGCGAGGCACGCCTCGGCGACCCGGATCCCCGGATCGCCCGGGTGTTCGCCGAGATCGCGGAGACGGGGACGTACCGCCACACCCACGAAGAGCTCGTGTTCGGCGCCCGGCTCGCCTGGCGCAACGCCGCCCGGTGCATCGGCCGCCTCTACTGGCGTTCCCTGCGCGTCCTGGACCGCAGGGAGCTGACCGGAGCCGAGGACGTCGCCGCCGCTTCGGCCGAACATCTGCGGGAGGCCGCCCGCGGCGGGCGCCGGATCAGGCCGCTCATCACCGTCTTCGCGCCCGACGCACCCGGCCGCCCCGGTCCGCGCATCTGGAACGAGCAGCTCATCCGGTACGCCGGGTACGAGCAGCCGGGCGGGCGGGTCGTCGGCGACCCGCGCAACGTCGGGATCACCGCGTTCGCGCGCCGCATCGGCTGGCCGGGCGGCCCCGGCAGCCCCTTCGACGTACTGCCGCTGGTCGTCCAGGGGGCGGGCGACGAGCCCCGCTGGTTCCGGCTGCCGCCCGACGCGGTCCTCGAAGTGCCGATCGAGCACCCCGATTACGCCTGGTGGACGCAGCTGGAGCTGCGCTGGCACGCCGTGCCCGCGCTGGCCTGCATGTGTCTGGAGATCGGGGGCGTCTGCTACCCCGCCGCGCCCTTCAACGGCTGGTACATGGGCACCGAGATCGGTGCCCGCAACCTCGCCGACAGCGACCGCTACGACCTGCTGCCGCGCGTCGCCGAACGGCTCGGGCTGGACACCGGAAGCGACCGTTCACTCTGGAAGGACCGCGCTCTCGTCGAGCTCAACCGGGCGGTGCTCCATTCGTTCGACCGGGCCGGTGTCACCATGGCCGATCACCACACCGAGTCCCGGCGCTTCCTGACCCACCTCGGCCGCGAGGAGAGCAAGGGCAGGACCGTCGGCGCCGACTGGTCCTGGATCGTGCCGCCGCTGTCCGGCAGCGTGACGCCCGTCTTCCACCGCACGTACGACACCGTGGAGCGGCACCCCGCCTACGTCCATCACCCGGAGGCAGTCGCCAGGACGCGCGGCGAAAGCGGCGGCGCGTTGGTCTAGACCGCCTGCTAGCGTCTGCCGCACGTGCGCCCCCTGGACATGGCGCTCGGTCGGGAGTCGAGAGGGGAACGCAGTGATCGGCAGGCAAGGCGACAGACAACGGGCGTACATCGGGTCCTTCACCGCGGCGGGCGGAGCCGGCATCCTCACCGCGGCCATCGACGCGGACACCGGTGCGCCGACCGTCCTCGGCGCCGTCGGCACCCTCGCCGATCCCTCGTACCTCGCGCTCTCGGCCGACGGCGGCACCCTCTACGCCGTCAGCGAGACGTCCGACGGCGCGGTCGCCGCGTACCGCCTCAGCGGCGACAAGCTCGAGCAGGCCGGGCCGCCGGTGCCGGTCGGCGGGGCGGCTCCCACACATCTCGCCGTGCACGCGGGGCACGTCCTCACCGCCAACTACGGATCGGGCAGCGTCACCGCCGTCCCGGTACGTCGCGACGGGGCTCTCGCACCGGCGCCCTCCGGCGTCCTCGCGCACACCGGCTCGGGCCCCCACCCGCAGCGCCAGCAGCGCCCGCACGCCCACCAGGTGCTCGGCGACCCCAGTGGCCGCTGGGTGCTGAGCGTCGACCTCGGCACCGACTCCGTACGCGTCTGCGAGCTCACTGAGGCGGGCGAGCCGGTCCTGCACCGCGAGGTCGCGCTGCGGCCAGGATCAGGCCCTCGGCATCTCGCGTTCCACCCGCGGGGTGATCGCGCCTACGTCCTGAACGAGCTCGCCCCCACCCTCACGATCTGCGCCTGGGACGCCGTCGAGGGCTCCCTCAAGCCGCTCGGTGAGGCGGCCGTCCTGCCGGGTCCCACGGACGGCGACGGCGAGGCGTTCCCCTCCGAGGTGGTCGTCGCGCCCGACGGGCGGTTCCTGTGGACCGCGACCCGGGGCCAGGACGTCATCTCGGTCCTCGCGCTCGACGATGCGGGGACGCGGCCGCGGCTCGCCGCCACCGTGCCGTGCGGCGGCCACTGGCCGCGTGACCTGGCCATCGACCCCTCGGGGCGGTTTCTGTACGCGGCCAATGAGCGGTCCGGCGACGTGACCTGGTTCGCGATCGACCCGGCGACGGGCATCCCGCGCCGGATGGGCTCGGTCGAGGCGCCAGCGGCGTCCTGCGTGATCTTCGGCTGAGCCGACGGGTCGCGCTCACGCCGATGGGCCCGCTCCCTGCATCAGGGGGCGGGCCCATCGGCGTGACGGCATCAGGTCTGCCTGCGCGGTGCGGTCAGTGGACCGGCGCGCCCGACGGCTGCTGCGGGGCGATGCCGAGCGCCGACGTGTACTTCGAGAGGGCGAGCTTGCCGATCGCCGGGTAGGCGCCGAGCGACTCGGCGACCGAGCAGCCGGCCTCCTTGGCGGCGGCGTCGAGCAGGCTCGGGTCGATCTCGGGGCCGATCAGGTACGGGGCGAGCGCCAGCTGCGTGGAACCGGAGCCGCGCAGCTCCTCGGCGGTGTCCGCGATGGCGCCCTCCTGGTCGAGCGCGGCGGCCATCACCGGCACCGCGAGGCGGGCCGCGAGCAGCATGCCGGTGATCCCGGCGGCCTGCACGGCCTCCTCGCCGCCGACCGTGGCGAGGATGATGCCGTCCGCCGCGGTCGCCACCGTGAACAGGCGGGCGCGGTCGGCGCGGGCGAGACCGGCCTCCGACAGGCGCACGTGCAGGGCCTCGGCGAGCAGCGGGTGCGGGCCGAGGACATCAGTGAGCTCGGCGGGGGCGCGGCTGTCCATCACGGCCTGGCGCACGCGCCGCATCAGCGCGTTGTCGGGTCCTGCGAGGAGAGGCACCACGACGGCGACGGGGCCGTCGGGCTCGGCGGCGTCGGAGCCCGCCGCGCGCGCCTGCTCGAAGCGCGCGGTGCGCTCGGCGACGGCGTGTGCGAGCACGGACTGCAGCGAGGGGAATTCGGGGAACGACGCGGTCGTGGCGTCCTCGGTCCCGTCGAGGTACCCGATGCGGGCGTCAAGGCCGGGCAGCTCGGAGCGGGCGATGCTCACGACCTCTTCGGCGAGGCTGCGCGTGGCGGTGGTGGGTACGCCCGGTACGGCGAGAACGAGCGCGGGCGCGTTCTCGGGAGCCGCCACGGGCTCCGGGCGGCGGTGCCGCCCCGGCTGGCGGGGTCGCGGCATTCGTACGGGCAGGCCTGATGCGGGCCCGGTGGGGGAGCTCATGGCCCCGCATGCTACTGGTCTCCGGGGCTTCGCTGTTCGGGGAGGGTACAGGTGGGCGGTATAAGTCCGCTTTTGTCTTATGAGTTACGTAGAGGTCGACTGTCACACCGCCGAGTGGTCATCCGGAGTGGTCAACCGCTCTACTCCGTGTGCACGGTGAGCATCCGCGGATCGAGCGGCAGCCGCAGCCGGTTCGTGGCGATATCGGCGGCGATGCGCACGGCGCCGTCCAGCGGGTCGCCCGCGGCCGGAACGAGTCGCGCGTGCGGCAGGAGGTCCTTCAGCTCGGCGCGAACGGGGCCCAGCAGTGCCTCGCCCATCCGGAACAGGCCGCCGGTGAGGGCGACGTCGGGCCGCTCGGCCTCGCCCTCCCGCATCGCGTGGGACGTGGGGCAGACGGCCGCCGCGGCTTCGGCGATGTGCCGGGCGGCGTCCCGCAGGATCTCCTCGGCCACGGGATCGTCGGCGGCGCAGAGCGCCACTTCGGGAGCGAACGAGGCGAGCAGCGCGGGCCGGTCCGTACGCGGATAGAGCTGACCGGGCAGTCCCGGCGCGGGGCCGAACAGCTCTTCGGCGCGGGTGAGCAGCGCCTTCGAACCACCACGCCGGCCGTCGAACGCCCGCATCGCCGCGTCCAGCCCCGCGCGGCCGATCCACGCGCCGCCGCCGCAGTCACCGAGCAGATGCCCCCATCCGTCAGCTCGCCGCCAGGACATCAGATCGGTGCCGACCGCGATCATGCCGGTGCCCGCTGCCACCACCGCGCCCGCCCGCTCGCCGAGCGCACCCGCGTACGCGGTGACGGCGTCCGCGGCCAGAGCCAGGCGCCGTACGCCCAGGGCCTGGTGGAGCGCGGCCGGCAGCTCGGCGCGCAGGTCGTCACCGAGGGTCGCCATGCCCGCCGCGCCGATGCCGACAGCGGTTACCCGCCCCCCGCCCGCCTGCTCCAGCAACTCCCGTGCCATGGGCAGCAGTTGCTCCGTGAAGTCCCCGGCGTCGATTCCGCGCGCACCGGTACGCACCGATTCCTTCGAGCTGATCGGGGCCGGGCACCCCACCCCGTCAAGGCCGCTGAGGGCGACCCGCATCCCGGAGCCGCCCGAGTCGACCCCGAGGACCCACGAGGCGTCCGTCACGGCAGCCGCCAGTCCACCGGCTGTGCCCCCTGCTGGACCAGCAGCTCGTTGGCCCGGCTGAACGGCCGCGAGCCGAAGAAACCGCGGTCCGCCGACATGGGCGAGGGATGCGAGGACTCGACCGATGGCAGCGGGCCGAGCAGCGGCCGCAGATTGCGGGCGTCACGCCCCCACAGGATGGAGACGAGAGGGCGCCCGCGTGCTGCGAGCGCCTTGATGGCCTGCTCGGTGACCTCTTCCCAGCCCTTGCCCCGGTGCGCGGCCGGACGCCCCGGGGCCGTGGTGAGCGCCTTGTTGAGCAGCAGCACGCCCCGCTGCGTCCAGGGCGTGAGGTCGCCGTTCGACGGCTGCGGCAGGCCCAGGTCGGAGCCCAGCTCGCGGTAGATGTTGATGAGGCTGCCGGGCAGCGGGCGCACCTCGGGCGCGACCGAGAACGACAGACCCACCGCGTGCCCGGGGGTCGGATAGGGATCCTGGCCGACGATCAGCACCCGCACCTCGTCGAAGGGCTGCTGGAACGCCCGCAGGACGTTCGCCCCCGATGGGACGTAGGTGCGTCCGGCGGCGATCTCCGTGCGCAGGAAGTCACCCATCGCGGCGACGCGTCCGGCGACGGGTTCGAGGGCCTTCGCCCAGCCCGCTTCGACAATCTCATGCAAGGGTCGTGGTGCCACGGCGTCACCCTACTGCCGTAACGGGGGTGACGATCAACCGATGGCCGCCGCCCTCACGCACAGTACGTCGGGCAGGTGGGAGGCCAACTCCCGCCAGCTGTCGCCGTCGTCCGCCGACGCGTACACCTCGCCGTTGCGATTGCCGAAGTAGATGCCCGCCGGGTCCTGGTCGTCGCTGCACATCGCGTCGCGCAGCACCGTGCCGTAGTGGTCGCCCGCCGGGAGGCCCTCGCTCAGGGGCTCCCAGCTCTTGCCCGCGTCGGCCGTGCGGTAGACGCGACATCGGTGGTCGGCGGGGACGCGGTCCATGTCGGCGTTGATCGGGAAGACATAGGCGGTGTCCGCGCGGTGCGGGTGGGCGACGGCGGCGAAGCCGAAGTCGGAGGGCAGCCCCTCGCCGATGTCCGTCCAGTGCGCGCCCGCGTCGTCGCTGCGGAACACGCCCCAGTGGTTCTGCAGATACAGGCGGTCCGGGTCGGCCGCGTCCCGCGCGACCTTGTGCACGCACTGGCCGAACTCCGGGTCGGGGTCCGGCAGGAAGGCCGCGGAGACGCCGTGGTTCGACGGGGCCCAGCTCTTGCCGCCGTCGAGGGTGCGGAAGACGCCGGCGGTGGAGACGGCGACCGTCACCGCGTTCGGGTCGCGCCGGTCGGTGAGGATGGTGTGCAGGCCTTCTCCGCCGCCGCCCGGCACCCACTTGTCGCGGGTGGGGTGTTCCCAGAGGGGGCGTACGAGGTCGAAGGTCTCGCCGCGGTCCTCCGAGCGGTAGAGCGCGGCGGGTTCCGTGCCCGCGTAGACGACATCGGGTTCGGCGGCGGCGGGGTGCAGTTGCCAGACCCGCTCAAGGGAGGCGCCGGTGTCCTTGGGGAACTTGACGGCGGCCTTGGCGGGTTCGGTCCAGGTCCTGCCGAGGTCGTCGGAGTGGAAGACGGACGGGCCGAAGTGCGAGCTGTCTCCGCCGACGAGGAGGCGGGGGGTGTCGCGGCGGGTGTCGATGGCCACCGAGTAGATGGCCTGGGCGTTGAAGTACGGCTTGTCGTCGAACTGCCAGTCGCTCGTGCCGGTGCGCTTACGGCCGATGAAGAGGCCTTTGCGGGTGCCTACGGTCAGGATGATCTCAGCCATGATGGCCACCTTCGGGACGACGTTGTCTCAGGTAGGGCTCAGTCTGCACCCCGCCACTGACAGTCACCCCTGGACGTGGCGTTCCCGCAGTTCAGGTGGGGTGTCCGCACGCAAGTCGGCTCACCGGCCCGGCTCGTCGGTCAGCTCCCCGCGGGCTCATCCGCCGGCGGACGTCCCGTCCCGCCCCCGCAGCTCCGCCGCCATCTCCGCGATCGTTTTCGGCCCCACCCGGCAGCAGCCCCCGATGAGCCGTGCCCCCGCGTCCCGCAGAGCACCGGCGTGCCCCGCCGTGTAGTGGCGCGGGCCCTCCCACGTCCTCGCCGTGGCGTTCCACGTCTCGCCACTGTTCGGGTACGCCACCACCGGCTTGCCGGTGATCCGCGCGGCGAGACGCACCGCCGTCTCCGCGTCCCGCGGATCGCAGCAGTTGACGCCGACCGCGAGGATCTCCTCGGCGTCGGCCGCGAGGGCGAACGCCTCCGTCAGGGGCTGGCCCGCGCGCGTATAGCCTCCGGAGACGGTGTACGAGAGCCAGGCGGGGACGCCAAGGCCGCGCACCGCCCGCAGCAGCGCCCGTGCCTCGTCCGTGTCCGGGACCGTCTCCAGGGCCAGGATGTCAGGCGCCGCGTCGGCAAGGACCTCAAGGCGCGGGCGGTGGAACCGTTCCAGCTCGGCCACCGTCAGGCCGTACCGGCCCCGGTACTCGGAGCCGTCCGCGAGCATCGCCCCGTACGGTCCCGCCGACGCGGCCACCCACACCTCCCGGCCCGCGTCGGATCCGGCGTCGCGGGCCAGCTCCACGCTCAGGCGCAGGAGTTCGGCGGTGCTCACCGCGTCGATGCCGTGGCGCGCGAAGCCCTCGAACGTCGCCTGATAGCTCGCCGTGGTGGCGACATCCGCGCCCGCTTCGTAGTACGCCCGGTGCGCCGCCGCGATGGCCTGTGGCTCGTCGGCGAGCAGCCTCGCCGACCACAGGGCGTCGCTCAGGTCGTGCCCGGCGGCCTCCAGCTGGTTGGAGAGGCCGCCGTCGAGCACGAGCGGGCGGCGGGTCAGTGCATCCGCGAGTTTCACAGTGCCGACGCTAGCCGAGGCGCGGACAGCGGGAAGTGGCACGCGACCTGGTGTCCCGCGCCGTTCGGTGTGCTCACCCGCGGCTCCGTGGTGGCGCACACGTCCTGCGCCATGGGGCACCGGGTGCGGAAGCGGCAGCCCGACGGGGGCTGCGCCGCCGATGGTGTCTCGCCCACCAGGGGAGTGCGGTCGACGGCGCCCGCCGCCTCCGGGTCCGGCAGGTTGACGGTGTCGAGCAGCCCCCGCGTGTAGGGGTGCAGCGGGTGCGCGTACACCTGCTCGGCGGGGCCCGACTCGACCAGCTTGCCCAGGTACATCACGCCGACCGTGTCCGCGAGGTGGCGCACCACCGCCAGGTCGTGCGAGATGAACAGATACGTCAGGCCGCGTTCCCGCTGCAGTTCGCGCATCAGGTTCAGGATCTGCGCCTGTACGGAGACGTCGAGCGCGGAGACCGGCTCGTCGGCCACCACCAGGTCGGGCGAGAGCGTCAACGCCCGTGCCAGGCCGAGGCGTTGACGCTGCCCGCCGGAGAACTCGTGCGGATAGCGGTGCACGGCTCCGCGCGGCAGGCCGACCGCGTCGAGCAGCCCGGCGATCAGCTTCTCCTGGTCGGCGCGGCTGCCGACGCCCTGGATGACGAGCGGCTCCCGCAGGATCTCGCCGACCCGCATCCGGGGGTCCATGGCGGCCGTGGAGTCCTGGAACATCAGCTGCACGCGCCGCCGGTGCGCCCGCCGCTCGGCCCGCGACATCCGGGCCGGGTCATGCCCCTCGAAGCGCACGTGCCCGGCCGTCGGCTCCTCCAGGCCCGCGACGATCCGGCCAAGCGTCGTCTTGCCGCAGCCGGACTCGCCGACCATGCCGAACGTCTCGCCCTTGCGGATCCGAAGGGACACCCCGCCGACCGCGCTCACGGTGCCCCGGCTGCGCGAGAAGGCCCCGCCCTTGAGGGGGAAGTCCTTGACCAGGGAGTCGAGTTCGAGGAGTACGTCCCCGGGAGCGCGCGGCCCGGGCACGGTCGGCGGGACCACGACCTCCGCATCCGACGCGTTGTCCGGCACCGGATGGAAGCAGGCGAACCGGTGCTCCCCGCCCTCCAGTTCCCCGCCTTCCAGTTCCCCGCCCCCCAGTTCGTCGTCCGTGAGCTGCGGCTCCGCCGTACGGCACTCGTCCGTGGCGAAGGAACAGCGCGGCGCGAACCGGCAGCCCGTGGGGCGCACCGCGAGGTTGGGCGGAAGGCCCGGGATGGTGTGGAGCTCGGTGCCGCTCTCCGCCGCCCGCTCGGGGAGCGAGGCGAACAGAGCCTCCGTGTAGCGGTGCCGGGGGCGCGCGAACAGGTCCCGTACATCCGCCTGTTCGGCGACCTTGCCCGCGTACATCACCGCGACCCGGTCGACCCTGCTGGCGATGACGCCCAGGTCGTGGGTGACCAGGATCATCGCCATGCCGAGCCGCTCGCGCAGGCCGTCGATCAGTTCCAGGATCTGGGCCTGCGTCGTCACGTCAAGGGCGGTCGTCGGCTCGTCGGCGATGAGCAGCTTCGGCTTGCAGACCAGGGCCATGGCGATCGCCACGCGCTGGCGCATACCGCCCGACAGCTGATGCGGATACGCCTTCATGCGCTCCGCGGGCTGCGGCATGCCAACGAGGCGCAGCATCTCCTCCGCCCTGGCCCACGCGTCCTTCCTGCTCAGTTCGGGACGGTGCAGGATCAGCGGCTCGGCCACCTGCGCGCCGATCGTCATCGTCGGGTTCAGCGAGGTGAGCGGGTCCTGGAAGACCATGCCGATGGTGTTGCCCCGTACGCCCTGGAGGACCGGGGCGGGGGCGGCTGCCAGGTCGCGGCCGTCGAACAGGACGCGCCCGCCGGTGACTTCACCGCCCGGCGGCAGCAGTCCGAGGACGCTGAGCGCGGTCATCGTCTTGCCGCAGCCGGACTCACCGACGATGCCCAGGGCTTCCCCGGGGGCGAGTTCGAGGGAGACGCCGTCGAGGGCATGGACGGTGCGGTCGCGCCCGGTGATGTCGGCACGAAGGTCGTCGATCTTGAGCAGAGGCTCGGTCATCTTCTTCGTTCTCCCTTACTTCCGCAGCCGTACTTCGAACGCGTCCCGCAGCCCGTCACCGATGAAGTTGAACGCGGCGACGACAAGGACGATCGCGATACCAGGCGGGAAGATCAGCCACCAGTAGCCGTTCTGGGTGTAGGTGATGCCGGCCGAGAGCATGGAGCCCCAGTCGGCCGAGGGCGGCGGGATGCTAAGACCCAGGAAGGCGAGATAGCTGACGTAGAGGATGGCGTCGGCGATCTGGAAGGTGCAGTTGACGATGACCGTGCCGATCGCGTTCGGCACGATGTGCTTGAACACCGCCCGCGCACCGCCGCCGCCCATCATCCGCATCGCCTGGACGTACTCGCGGTCGCGCAGCGAGAGAGCCTCGCCGCGCACCAGACGGGCGGGGGAGAGCCAGGCCACCGACGCGATGATGACGATGAGGACGCCCTTGCTCGGGGTGATGATCGCGGCCACGACGACGAGCAGGAACATCGCCGGAATCGCGAGCGCGGCGTCCGTGATCCGCATCATGGCGGCGTCCACCCAGCCGCCGAAGTACCCCGCGACAGCGCCGTACACGGTCCCGAAGAGAGTCGCCAACAGCCCTGCCGCCAGGCCGATTTCGAGCGACGTCTGTCCGGCGACCATCAGCCGACCGACCATGTCGTAGCCCAGGTCGGTGGTGCCGAGGAGATGGCCGGAGCCGCCCGGCGCGAGGTTGGCCTGGGTGAGGTCGGTGTGCACCTGCTCGGTGGAGTAAAGGAGCGGTCCGAGGTAGCTGAAGGCCAGGAGCAGCACCAGGACCACCACGCCCGTCAGGGCGAGCTTGTTGCCGGTGAAGACCTGGAGCGTGCGGCGGGCGAGGGAGGGCGTGGCCTGGGCCGCTTCCTCGTGCCCCGGGGCTGCCTCGGGGGTGACGTCTGCGGTCGCGGTACTCATGCCACGCTCCGGATCCGGGGGTCGAGGACGGCGTAGAGGATGTCGGTGAGCAGCGAGCCGACGACGGTGGCGACACCGACGACGAGCGTCACGCCGAGCAGCACGGGGAAGTCGGAGCCCTGCGCCGCGTTCCAGAACAGCAGCCCCATGCCCGGGTAGTTGAACATCGACTCGACGACGAGCGCGCCGCTGAACAGCGTCGGCAGATAGAGGCCGAGGAGGGTTGCGAGGGGGATCAGCGCGTTGCGCAGGACGTGCCGGACCATGATCCGGCGGCTCGACTGGCCCTTGGCCATCGCCGTACGGACGTATTCCTCGGTGAGGTTGTCCAGGACCGCCGAGCGCATGTAGCGGCTGAACATGGCCACGATGCCGAAGGCCATGGTGACCACAGGGAGCACCAACCCCGTGAAGTCGCCCAGGAGTTCACCGACGCTCTCGCCCTGTGGGGCCTCGGCCGGGAGGATCGGCAGCACCTGCGCGAACAGGATGATCATGATGAGGCCGAGGAAGAACACCGGCGTCGCGTAGAGGAGGAAGGCGAGCCCCGTCAGGGCGTAGTCCGAGGCCTTCCCGCGCCGCACGGCCTGGAGCAGGCCGAGCGGGACGGCGATGACCACCGCGAGCGCGGTGGAGAGCACCGTCAGGAGCAGCGTCTTCGGCAGGCGCTGCTTGAGCAGGTCGAAGACCGGCGAGTTCAGCTTGAAGGACTCCCCGAGGTCGCCCGTGAAGAGCCGCTTCAGATACATCACGTACTGCGCGGGAAGCGAACGGTCGTACCCCTGCTGGTGGTTGAAGTGCTCGATCTGCTGAGGCGTGCCCTTGGGGCCGAGGATGGATCGCGCGGGGCCGCCGGGCAGCATGTGGAGCAGCGTGAAGACGATGACCGAGACCAGGAACAGCACGACGAGCGCCTGAAGGCAGCGCTTGACCAGAAAGCCGGTCACTTGTCGGCTCCCTTCTTCTTGACGTAGTACCAGTCCTGCGGAGCGAAGGTGACGGTCGGGTTCTGGTCGATGCCCCGCAAGTCGTTGCGGACCACCGACACTTGATAGGCCGGGTTGGGCATCCACATCACCGGGAGCTGCTCGGCGAGGTACTCGCCGTACGCGTGCATCGCCTTCATGTCGGGCGAGTACTGCACGCCACGGATGATGCGGTCGGCCTTCTTGTCGCTGTAATTGCCGAAGTTGGCGGAGGCCCCGGTGGAGAAGAGCTGCTCACCGCTGGGGTTGAGCGGGTAGTACCAACTGCCGGCCGTCCCGAAGAACGACATGTCCCAGTCGCAGCCGGGGTCCTTCGCCTTGCAGGGAACGGAGTTTCCGAGGACCGAGTTCAGCGGCTGCTGGCGCACGGTGAGGCCGATCCCTGCCTTGGAGAGCGAGGACTTGAGCTCCTGCATCATGTTCGTCGTCTCGGTGGAGCCGGACTGGGAGAGCAGGGTCAGTTCGAGCGGGGTGTTCTCCGCGATGCCCTTGCCGCACTGGTCGGCGCCCGTCCCGGGGCGTACGCAGCGTGCGGTGCCGTCCTGGGTGCGCCAGCCGTGCGCGGTGAGGAGCCGCCGCGCCTTCTGTACGTCGAAGGGGTACTGGTTCTTCTCCATGGCGGGGGAGAGGTACTGACTCTTCGGCGTCACCGGAACCGGCCCGAGCGTCGGCGTCGCGCTGCCCTGCCAGATGACGTCGCTCATCGCCTTCTGGTCGACGAGGTGCTGCATCGCCTGGCGGATGTAGAGCTGGTCCATCATCGGGCCCGCGTGCGTGGAGTTGAAGTTGTAGACGATGTACGTCGCCGCCCAGCCCTCCCACGGATCGGTGCGGTAACCCTTCTCCTCGAACTTCTCCTTCTGGGCCATCACGGACGGCGGTATGTAGCCGTAGTCGACGCCCCCGGAACGCAGGACGTTGTACTCGGAGTCGGCCGTGGTGAAGGGCTTGAAGACGACCTTGTCCAGGTGCGGGCGCTGCGACTTGGGGCCGGTGTACTTCTCGTTCGGGACGATGGTGACCTGGCCGCTGTCGCGCCATCCGGCCAGCTTCCAGGGCCCGTTGACCGTCTTCCAGAGCGGATCCGAACCGTACGATCCAAGGCTCTTGGCATGGCGTGTCAGCCGCGCGAAGACGGCCTTGGCGCCCGCCTTGGTGCGGTCCCAGTCACCGGCCTTGTCGCCGTCCGTCTTCACGTCCCAGGCGTGCTGGGGGAGCGCCCGCATCAGCGTGAGCTGGTTGGCGGTGAACCAGTCCGGGTTGTACGCGCGGCTCAGGTGCAGACGCACCGTGTGGTCGTCGACGGTCTCGAAGCGCTTGACGTTGTCGGGCATCGTGCCGACCGAGTAATTGCCCCAACTCGCCTTGTCGGCCTTGACGAGGTTGAACCAGAACTCGATGTCGCGGGACGTGACCGGCTTCCCGTCGGACCACTTCACGCCTTCTCGCAGCGGCACGGTCACGGTCTTGTTGCCGTCGCTGAACTTCGGCTCAAGGCCGAGCGTGCTCGGGCCGTGCGTGGTCAGCTCGCCCTTGTCCTGCACGGCGTCGTACACCGGCATGAAGAGCAGTGACTGGATGCCGTAGTTGTACGAGGCGCCATACCCGGGGGCACCGATCGGAAAGATCCAGTTCGGCGTCGCGGCGGGCGGCAGCGCCATCGTCGCCGTGCCGCCCTCCACCGGAGTGCCGCCGGTGGGGCCCATGTCGACGCGACCGCCCTCCTGGGTGCAGCCGGTCACCGCCGCGAGGGCGAGCGCGGCGAGGGCTGCCGCCGTGACCGTGAGCGCGCGGTGCCGCGCGCGGGGACGAGATCGCCGTGAGCGCATGGCGAAGGGCCTCCAAGGATGCGAGAGCCGGACCGTGCCGGAGATCGACGGGGCGGCGCCTGAACGCTAGAACCGGCCACAAAAGCAAGTCAATAGCTTCGTTCGGCAAGAAGTGACAAAGTCGGGGAGGGCTGGCCAACTTGCTTCGTCTGGTCTTAGTGTTCGTGTCGTTGTCGAAGCAACTTTTCGAAGTAACTGCACGAACTGAGCGAAGCAACTGGGGGCGACATGGCAGGAACCGGAACACCACAAGGCGAACCAGGGTCCGCGCAGCACATCCTGCAGCTCGTCTCCTCGGGCGCCGCCTCCTCCCGGACCGATCTCGTACGGGAGTTGGGGCTCGCCGCCTCCACCGTCTCGCTGCGGGTCCAGGAGCTGGTCGAAGCGGGGCTGCTCACCGAATCCGGCGAGGGAGCGTCGCGCGGAGGCCGCCGCCCCCGGCTGCTCCGTGTCCACGCGCAGGGCGGCGTCGCCCTCGCCGCCGACCTCGGCAGCCACCACGCGCGCATCGGGGTCGTCGACCTCGGCGGCACGGTCCTCGACGCCGTCGACCTGCCGCACGACATCACCGCGGGGCCCGAGTCCGCCGTGGACTGGCTCTGCGGCCAGGTCGCCGAACTCGGCGCCCGGCAGCGCGCGGAGGGCCGCACCGTCCGCGCCCTCGGCGTCGCCTTCCCCGGCCCCGTGCAGCCCGCCCAGGGCCGCGTCCTCAGCCCGTCCCGCATGCCCGGCTGGCACCGCTACCCGCTGCGCGACGTCCTCGCCGAGCGCCTCGGCATCCCCGTCACCGTCGACAACGACGCCACGATGATGGCCGTCGGCGAGCACCGCACCGTACGGCCCGAACTCGACCACATGGTCGTGGTCAAGGCGGGCCGCGGCATCGGCAGCGGCGTCATCGTGGCGGGCCGCCCGCACGACGGGGCGAACGGCTCCGCGGGCGACATCAGTCACGTACGCATCGAGGCGGCGGGTGACCGCCCGTGCAGCTGCGGCAACATCGGCTGCCTGGAGACCGTGGCCAGCGGCGCGGCCCTCATCCGTGAACTGGGCAGGCAGGGCGTCGAGGTGGCCGACACCACCGAACTCCTGCGGCTCGTCGCCGACGGCGACCCGCAGGCCACCACCCTCGTGCGCACCGCCGGGCGGCACATCGGCACGGTCCTGTCCGTCGTCGTCAACTTCTTCAACCCCCAGGCGGTCGCCCTCGGCGGCGTCCTCGCCACCGCCGAGCCGCTCGTCGCCGCCGTACGCGGTGTCCTCTACGAGCGCTGCCTGCCCCTGGCCACCGCGGATCTGGAGATCACCACCACCGTGACCGGCCGTGACGCGGGCCTCCTCGGCGCCGGTCTCACCGCCCTGCGCCAGAACCTCCCGGTCTCCCCGGCAGCCCACGCCACCCAGGAAGAGAGCGTCCAAGCATGACCGCCCCCGCAACGAACCAGCGTCGCCTCCGCATCGGGATCGGCGGCATCGGCATCGAGTCCTCGACCTTCTGCCCGCACCGCTCCACCACGGACGACTTCCGCCAGACCCGCGGCCAGGACCTCCTGGACCGCTACACCTGGACCCGGCCGGAATCGGACCTCGCCCCCACGGTCGAATGGGTGCCCCTCCTGCACGCGACCTCGCTGCCCGGCGGCCCGGTCGAAGCCCAGTCGTATCTGGTCCTCAAGGACGAACTGGTCACCCGCATACGGGAAGCGGGCCCCCTGGACGGCCTGGTCTACGACATCCACGGCGCGATGAGCGTCATCGGCCTGACCGACGCCGAAGCCGACCTGACGGAAGCCGTCCGCGCCGCGCTCGACGCCGTCGGCACCCCCGATGGCGGCCGTCCCATGATGTCGGCCGCCATGGACCTGCACGGCAACGTATCGCGCCGGTTCGCCGAGCCCATCGACCTGCTCACGGCCCACCGCCTCGCCCCGCACGAGGACGCCTGGGAGACCCGCGAGCGTGCCGCGCGCAATCTCGTACGCTGCCTGCGCGAGGGCACCCGGCCGCACCGCGCCTGGGTGCAGGTCCCCGTGCTGCTGCCCGGCGAGAAGACAAGCACCCGCCTGGAGCCCGCCAAGTCCCTCTACGCCTCGCTCGCCGACATCGAGAAACTGCCCGGCATCCTCGACGCCGCGATGTGGGTCGGCTACGCCTGGGCGGACGAACCACGCTGCAAGGCCGCGATCGTCGTCACCGGCCAGGACGCCGAACTGGCCGCCGCCGAGGCTAAGAAGCTCGCCCGCCGCTACTGGGACGCCCGCAAGGACTTCGTCTTCGTCGGCCCGACAGGTGGCGCGGAGGAGTGCGTCGAGAAGGCGGTGGCCTCGGACAAGCGGCCCTTCCTGATCAGTGACTCCGGAGACAACCCCACGGCGGGCGGCGCCGGCGACCTCGCGTACATGCTGGGCAAGCTCCTGGAGAACGACGACCTCCGCACGGGCAAGGTCACCGCGGTCCACCCCGGCATCACCGACCCCGTCGCCGTCGCCCATTGCTTCGAGGCCGGAGTAGGCGCCGAGGTCACCCTCAGCGTCGGCGGCAAGGTCGACGCGAACCACGGCGGCCCCCTCGAACTCACCGGAACCGTAGTGGCGTTGCAGCGCGCGGCCGACCAGAAGGACCGGGCGGAGGGCGGCGCCTACGACCGGGGCGTCGACATGGCGGCCGTGCGGACCGGCGGGGTCACCGTGATCCTGGTCGAGCGCCGCAAGCCCTTCCACACCCTCGCGGACTTCATGGGCCCGGCGGACGGCGGCCTCGGCATCGACCCGCGCACCTTCGACCTGGTCGTCGTGAAGATCGGCTACCTGGAGCCCGAGCTCTACGACATGGCAGCCGACTGGCTCCTCGCCCTCACCCCCGGCGGCGTCGACCAGGACCTGCCGCGGCTCGGCCACCACCGGGTGGAGCGCCCGCTCTACCCGTTCGACCAGGACGCGTACGACACCGGGGCGGGCCCGGACCTGACGGCAACCCAGCTGCCACCGCTCTCCAGGTGATCGCCTGTTGAGAAGGGGCTTCACCTGCGGGAACCGTTCTGCGAGGGTGATCCCCGCGCCCCCCACCGCGCCCCACCCGCGATCCCCGCGATCCCCGCCAAGGAGCCGCCCCCATGAAGCGTGCCGCCACCCTGACCGCCCTGGTCTGCCTGCTCGCCGTCACCGCCGCCGCCCCCGCATCGCCCGACGCGGGGCGCGGCAAGGAACGCCACCACGGCGGCAGCCTCCTGGACTCCGTGCCCAAGTCCGGCGTCCTGAAGGTGTGCACGACCGGCGACTACCGCCCGTTCACCCACCTCGACCCCGCCGACGGGACGTACAGCGGCGTGGACATCAAGATGGCCGAGGACCTGGCGAAGAGCCTCGAAGCCAAGCCCTCCTACGTGGCCACGACCTGGGCGAACCTGACCAAGGACGTCGCGGCGGGCCGCTGCGACATCGCGGTCGGCGGCGTCTCCATCACCCTCCCGCGCGCCCGCCAGGTCTACTTCAGTGAGCCGACCCGCGAGGACGGCAAGACACCGATCGTCCGCTGCGAGGACAAGGACAAGTTCGGCGAGGGCACGCTCAAGGACATCGACAAGCCCGGCACCACCGTGATCGTCAACCCCGGTGGCACCAACGAGCAGTTCGCCCGCGCGCACATCAAGCAGGCCACCATCAAGCTGCACCCGGAGAACACCACGATCTTCGAGGAGATCGTGAAGGGCCGCGCGGACGTGATGATGACGGACGCCAGCGAAACCCGCTACCAGGCGAAGATCCACCCTGAACTCTGCTCCCTGCACCCGGACGAGCCCTTCACCTTCTCGGAGAAGGCGTACGCGCTGCCGCGCGGGGACGAGCAGTTCAAGGAGTACGTCGACCAGTTCACGCATCTGGCGACGCACGACGGCACGTACGCGGCATACGAAGCCGAATGGATGGGCGCCCCCTCGGGTTCCTAGGCAGGGGTTATCCCTGAGATGGCCCCCGAGGTCAGGGCGGTGGCGCGGTCCTAGCTTCGTTGCCATGGTCTCCTTCCGTGAGCGGTGCATCCACAGCCGGCAGGGTGGTCGGCTCGCCTCGACCACCACCGCGGACATCGACGAGCTCGTGGCCGGGCTCAAGGACCGGCCGCGCGTCGTACTGCACTTCCACGGCGGGCTCATCGACGACACGCTGGGGTTCGCCACCGCCGAGCGGCTCACGCCCGTGTACGAGGCGGCAGGCGCCGATCCCGTCTTCTTCGTGTGGAGCAGCGGACTCCTGGAGACCCTGCGCGGCAACCTGCCGCAGATCCTGAACGAGAGCGTCTTCCGGACGCTGCTCAACAGGGTCACCCGATACGCCACCGGCCTTGTGTTCCAACAGCCGGGGCAACGCGCCCTCGGGGCGGTGGCCACCCCCACCCCGAGGGCTGTGCAAGCCGAACTCGCCCAAGTTGGCGCTGGGTTGGAGCCCTACGCGCGGCTGAGCGCGCCGCCGGACGTGCGGCAGCTGAGCGAGGCCGAGCAGACACGGATCGCCGCCGAGCTCTCGGCGGACGCCGAACTGGCCGAGCGCACCCGGGAGATCGTGAACTCGGTGCTGCCCGAGGCCTGGCCCCAGCCTCGGGGCACCGAACCGGCCGCCGCGGCGCGAGACGTCAACGGGGGGCGTGCCGCGGCGGCCACCCTGATGTCACCGGACGTCGTGGCCGCCCTCGCGGACAGGGCGGGCGGGGGTGAACGGGCCCTGGTGAGCACCACGTTGCTCGTACGCAAGACCGTGCGGGTGGTGGCCGCCGTCGTCGGCCGCTACCGCCGACGCAACGACCACGGGCTCTACCCGACGGTCGTCGAGGAGATACTCCGCGAGTTCTACGCCGCCAATGTGGGCGCCGCGATCTGGGGCGCCATGAAGCGGCAGACCGCCGAGACCTTCACCGCCCCGGATGACGAGGTCCGCGCGGGACGGTACTTCCTCGACCGGTTCGCCGAGCTGCTCGCCTCCGGGACCCGGCCGCAGGTGACCGTGGTCGGCCACAGCGCGGGCGCCGTGTTCATCGGCAACCTCCTCGACGACCTCGTGCGCAGGCGCGCCGCCGCCGACGACCCCCTGCCCGCCGACTTCCGCATCCGCGACGTGGTGCTCCTGGCGCCCGCGTGCACGGTCTCCCAGCTCGCGCCCGTCGTAGCCCGCCAGAGTGAACTCTTCGGCCGGTTCCGCATGTTCACCATGGCGGACACGGCGGAGCGGGCCGACCACCTCGTGCCCTTCCTGTACCCGAGGTCGCTGCTCTACTTCATCTCCGGAGTCCTGGAGCGCGGGTCCGACGCACACTCCGCCGTCGTGCCGGTCGCGGGCATGCAGCGCTGGTTCCTCGACGCGGCGGACCAGGAACCCGACTCCGTAGGACTGCGCGGCTTCTTGCGGGCCGAGCCCGCGCGCACCGTCTGGTCACCCGGCGACGACGGTCCCGGACTGCGTGCGGGGGCTCGCAGTCACCTGGCGTTCGACGGTGATGCGCAGGTCCTCGCCAGCGTCGCCGACATGCTCGCGGACTGACGGCGCGAGGACAGAACGAGGGGGAGAGCGCGATGAACGACCTGCACCACGCCGTGGTCGTCGGCATCAACCGTTATCCGGCCATCGGCGACCTGCAGGGGCCGCGGGGGGACGCACTCCGGTTCCGCGACTGGCTCGTGGACCCCATCGGGGGCGCCGTGCCCGAGGAGGAGAGGTACGAGGCATGGCGGCGCAGCCGACTCTACGTCTTCCTCGCGGGGCACGGGATCGCGCCGTTCGGCGGTGACGCCGCGCTCCTGATGGCCAACGCCGCGATCGACCTGCTCGGCAACCACATCGCCGTACGCCAGTACCTCAACTGGTACGAGTCGGCGTCGCCGTTCCACGAGGTCGTCTTCTTCGCCGACTGCTGCCGTACGCGCTTCGGCGGCGTGGCCGCGTTCGGGCCGCCCTTCACCGACACCACCGAGACGCCCGAGGAAGTCGACTGTCTCGTCGGGTTCGCCACCTCGCTCGGCGACCCGGCGTACGAACAGCAGCACCCCGATCCCGACCTGGCGCGCGGATACTTCACGACCGCGCTCCTCGAAGGGCTGCGCGGGGCGAGCGCGACGCCGGAGGGCACGGTCACCTCCGACAGCCTCGCCGACTATGTCGTACGTCATGTCGTGGACCGCACCCAGGGGCTTATCCCCCAGGAGGCGCGGTTCATCCGGGGCACCAGCGCGCCGATGATCCTCGCTCGCCCCGGGGTTCTACCGCGTCACTACGGAGAGCGTGACCGCGGCGGACTTCAGGGACGGCGGATTCTTCGAGGTGGTGCACGCCATGGGCACCATCGACACCACACTGCCGCCCGGCATCTACCGCATCGAGCAGCGGTTCGGCGGCCAGGTGGAGAGCCGGTTCGTCGAGGTCGGCACCGAGCCGTTCGTCGAACGCCTCGCCCTGCCCTGCATGCCCACGGCCACCCCGGTGGCGGGCACCCCCACGACCCGGGAGGACCACCGCGCCGCGGCGATGCGCTGGAGCACAGAGGCGACGCACGGCGGGGGCCTGCCGAACCTGATGGTCCTCATCCGCAATCTGCGCCGGGGCTGGCAGCTCGACCCGTTCGCCCTGGAGGTCGCGGGCGTGGACGGCACCCCCGTGGACGGCGGCGCCGGGGGCTGGGAGTCGGCCGGTGGGCAGGAGTGGTCGGCCTGGAGCGGTGAACTGCCGCCCGGCAGCTACCGGTTGAGGCTGCGCAGGCAGCCCGCCGACGGGCTTCCGCTGGCGCAGGCGGTGCACGTGCTCGACGGCTGGACGTCCCTGGTGTTCGTGAGCAACGGACCGCAGGGCCCGCAGCCGCAGTTCGCCACGGTCCAGATGGTGGGCCAGGGCGTTGGCTGGCAGCCAAGGGACCGCACCCTCGACCTCGCCATGGAAGCGGCGCTCTCGGGACTGCGGCAGGGGATCGACCTCGTATCGGCACGGCAACTCCTTGGGCTGCTCGACGCGAAGAGTGTCAATCCCTTGCTCGGCGTCATCGGGGCCCATGCCCTGCTGCTGCATCAGCAACCCGACATGGGGCGCATCGGCAGCATCCTGGAGCGCCTCGGTCCGTACGCCGCCGACCATCCGGACATCGCCGCGCTGTGCACCCTGCTCGGCGAACCGGTGACCGCCGTCGCCTCGCCGCCCATGCTCGCGGCCTCCTGCGGGCTTCTGGTGCGGGCGGACTCGGCACGGCCGGGGACTCTCCAGGAGGGTTCGGCGGCGGAGAGCGTGGCGGAGCATCTCGTCGGGCGTGGTGTCTGGACGACCTGGCTGGAGCAGGAGCACCGGCCGGGCGCGGCGCCGCGCGTTGGCCCCGGCCTCGCGGCGCCGGGGGACGCCGTCAGGCCGGGGCCGGAGCCGTCCCGGGCCGCCGACTCGGTCGAGCGGGTCCGGCGCTACGTAGGGGAGATCGCGCGCGTCGAGAACAGAAGCGTCGACGACGTACTGAGCAGCATGGAGCCGCAGGACCTGGGCCGCAGGACCGGGATGCCGCACAAGGCGGTCGACAAGGCCATCGAGGAACTCAGGCGCCCGCAGGGTGAGTGAGGCCACGAACGGCGAAGGCCGTCGGGAGACGATGTCTCCCGACGGCCTTCGCCGTTCCCCGTTCCCGTTGCCGCGCTCGGCACCCCCGTGACCCAGCGTGGCGGAACGTCCCTGGCCTGCCGGCCGCGTCCCCCAACGCGGCCGGCAGGGGCGGGTGATACGACCCGCAGCCCGTGCACCCCCGTGCGCACACGGACAGGCAGGCCGGCGGTGACGCGAGGTGCGCCACCCGCTTGCGTCCCCGTCAGGCGAGCGCGTGGCGCACCATCGTGAGGAACTGCTTCGAGGGTTCGATGCCGAGCTCCGTGCGGAGCAGCTTCCGGAACACCTTGAAGTGCCGTACGGCATCGGCGAGGTTGTTCTCGGCGAGGTGCACCGTCACCACCGCCCGGTGCGCGCTCTCGCGCAGCGGGTCGATCCGGGTGCTCTCCAGCGCGGCCTCGAGCGCGGGGGCGTACTGCTCCTGCGCGACGAGCCGTGCCGAGAGCGCTTCGAGCGCGTGCAGCCGCAGCTGGTGCAGCCGCTCGCGTTCGAACACCACCCAGTCCTGGTACCAGCCGGGCAGCAGCTCCCCCATCCCCATCAGTGAGGAGCACGCGGCCCCGGTCCCCTCTGCCGAGGCCGCGAGTACATGGTGTGCGGTGGCGGTGAAGTCCTGGATGTCCATCCGGACGTGCCCGCCGAGAGCGAGAGCACCGGACCGGGCGTCGACGACGGCCGGACTGGCCTCGTTCAGACGCCAGATGGCTGTACGGAGGCAGGCCCGCGCCCGCTCCTCGACGACGTCCGGCCACAGCGTCCCCGCGAGCACCGAACGCGTCGCGGGGCCGCGCAGTCCGAGCAGGGCCAGCAACTGCTGCCCGCTGGCGGAGACGCCGACCTGCCCGCCGCCCTCGTCGCGGCTGAGGTGGAAACCCCCGAGCAGCCGCAGACGCAGGGCCGGTGGCGCGTCACCGCATACCGCCGGACATTCCGTGACAGCCATCTCCGCGCACCCCCAGTTGTGCATCCCATCCCCTGACCAGGCAAAAAACTACGCCGGGCGGGGCAGGGGTGCCTCAGGGAACCGCCCAGGGATAACCCCGGTGTGCCGGGGGCGCGGCCAGGGACAGCGCCTAGGACGAGGCGCTCCGCCCCTGGGGGGCGAAGTGGTGCACGAGCCCGATGCGGGAGGCGATGCCGAGCTTCGTGTAGGTGTGGCCCAGGTGGTACTCGATGGTCTTGACGCTCAGCGCGAGCGCGGTGGCGATCTGCCGGTTGGTGAAGCCCTGCGACGCGAGACGCGCCACGGCGAGCTCCTGCGGGGTCAGCCCGTCGGCGGCGGAGTCGGCGTCCCCCGCTTCGTGCGCCGGCCGCGGGGGCGCCGCACGCCCGCAGGCGTCGAGCTCCCGTTCGCACCGCGCCAGGTAGGGCGTGGCGCCCAGCTCGCTCATCGTCGTGTACGCCGCCTGGAGCTGGGCCACGGCGACCGAGCGGCGCCCGATCCTGCGCAGGAACGAGCCGTGGTCGAGCTCCACGCGGGCCCGCCCGAAGGGTGAGGGGACCTGCGCCGCCTGGTCGTGCGCGCGCAGGAACGAGGCCTGGGCGCGGTCCGTCTCCCGGCGCGCCGCGTGCAGATTGCCGCGCACCCGTGCCGCGGCGGAGAGCGCCGAGTGCTGTCCGCGCGCCGAAGCCCGCTCCTCGTAGGGGCGAAGCACCGCCTCCGCCTCGTCGAACTCGCCGAGCTGGGTGAACGCGTCGACCAGCGGCTCACGCCAGGCCACCACGCCCGGTTCGTTCACCCCGTCGTGCGAGGCGAAGTCGAGGAGGGGCCGCAGCGCTTCGATGACCCGCTCCGGCTCCGCGCGCGCCTCGGCGAAGGCTCCGTGGGCGTACGCCGCGTACGCGTACGCCAGGGCGCTCTCGTCGCAGCCCGGCGCGTCGAGGGCGAGCCGCAGATGCACCGACGCGCCGTCCCAGGAACCGCGGGCGGACAGGATCCAGCTGGCGATGGCGTGGGTGACGGGCATCAGCCACGACTGCTCGCTGTCGTCGGCGATCGACGCGGACGCCTCCGCGTGGATCAGCGCCTCGTCCCAGTCGCCGAGCCGGTGCAGGGTCTGGGCGAGCGCGGAGGCGGAGAGGAGACGCAACGGCACCGTCCCCTTGCGGCAGTTGGCCACGGCGCCGAGCAAGTCGGCGCGTGCGCCCGGCAGATCGTCCGACCAGAGCCTCAACTGGCCGCGTGCGAGCAGGAGATCGATGCTGGAGGGCGGTACGAGAAGAGGATCGGGAAGGTCTCCGGCGAGCTCGATGCCCTTCTTGGCGAACCCGCTGAGCCCAAGCGCGAGCAGGTGGTTGAAGCGCAGCATCCGGCTCGGCCCCTGGAGGGTGGAGAGCCGCTGCGCACGCTCCGCCCACTGGGCGGCGTCGGCGGCCCGCCCCCGCATCACGGCGGCGTAGCTCAACTGCTCGGCCGCCCGCGCGGCCAGTGAGGGATCGCTCTCGTGGTCGCACTGGTTCCAGGCGTCGACGAGCAGGGTCTGTGCCTGCTCCATCTGCCCCTGTACGCGGGCGACATAGCCGCGGATGTAGCCGCGCAACGCCGGATCGGCGCCCGCCGGGAGCCCGGCCGCCAGCTCCGCCGACTCGTGCACACGCCCGTCGAGCAGCAGCGCCTCGACGGCCTCCACGGCCAGCCGGTCACGCTCAAGGCCGGTCGTGGCCACCCGCGAGGCGTGCCGCAGGTGCGTTCCCGCGACCGCCCACTGCCCGGTGGCGGCCTCGCGCCTCGCGCATGCGGCGAGGGCGGCGGCGAGGTGCTCGTCGGGGCCCGTGGCGGCGAGCACGCGGTGGCGCAGGCTCGCGTACTCGTCGTCGACCAGGGCCGCGGCCCGCGTGTGCAGGTCCGCGCGGTGCGCCGGGCCGATGTCCTGGTAGACGGCGGCGTGGACGAGCGGATGCGGGAAGGCGATCTCGGGCGCGGCTCCCGGGTGGGTCTCCTTCAAAAGACCTGCCTTGACGGCACGTTCGAGCGCGGGGAGCGGCGCGGTGACACGGGCGAGCGCCGCGGCCACGCCCAGCGTGCAGGAGAGACCGAGCACGCTGACCGCCTGGACGAGGCGCAGCGCCTGGGGCCCGCACTCCGCGAGGTTGGCGAGCACCAGCATGGCGTACGAACGGGGCGCGGGCAGGGGCGTGGCGACGTCCCGCAGGACGTGCGAGGGCACCTGGTCGAGGAGCGCGCGGGCGTGCAGCGGATTGCCGTGGGTGTGGTCGTGCAGCCGTACGGAAGCGGAGTGCGGAAGCTGATCGGACCCCAACTGGACGCTGAGGGAGCACAGTTCGTCCGGGCTGAGACCATGGAGCGGGATGCGCCGGGTGCGGACGTCGGCGAGCAGCCTGCGGATGCCGTCCGGCAGTTGGGCCGCCTGCGGGTCGCGCGCCGTGACGATCGCGAGGACCTTGTCGACGCGCAGCCGCCGCAGCGCGAACGTCAGGGCGTTCAGGGAGGCGGAGTCGGCCCAGTGCGCGTCGTCGAGCACCAGGATGACAGGACCCTTGTCCTGTAACTCGCTCAGCAGGTCGAGCAGCCCGAAACCGGCCGCGAGCGCCGGCAGGGTGCCGGGGGCCGAGCGCGGCACGCGCACCAGCGAGCCGAGGCAGTCGGGCAGCGGGATCGGGCTCTGCCCGACGAACTGGGCGAGCACCCCGCAGGGCAGCGCGCTCTCGTTCTCCTCGCCGCTCGCCTGCAGCACACAGGCGTCGCCCGCCGTGTCCAGGAACCTGCGCACCAGCGCGGTCTTGCCGATGCCGCCGGGCCCGTCGATCAGGACGAGGCGCGGCACGCCGTCGCTCGCGTGGCGGAACTCCTCCTGTAGCGCGGCGAGTTCGTGTGTACGGCCGGAGAACGCCTCATGGGGCGCCGGTGTGTGGGCATGGCCGTTGAGAGTGTCTCCGGACGTCACACCGCCCCCACGTGTTCGGCTCCCGGTACGAACGCCGGGACTGTGACGGCGACTCGTGCCGGGCGCATGGCCCTGACCGTCCACGATGGTGCCGAAACCGCTCTCGTTACAAGCCGATTCCCCACACGTGGGGAGCCGTTTACCTCGCGGCGGGCTCAGGCGTCACAGGAGTCGTCACCCGTCGCTGAGAAGAGCTCTCCGTCCTCCGGAGCCGGGGTCTCCGCGGCCTCCGGGTGCTCCGGGGGTGGCTCGAGCAGCGAAAGCAGTTCGAGCCACCCATGAAACGGCGTGGAGAGGCCGGAGCCCCCGTCCTGACCGTCCTCGTCCACGACGTTCCCATGCACGCCCCCAGGAGAGCGGAACACCTCGATGACGTAGCGCACAACGCCCTCCCGAGGGCCGGTGAAGGCCCCGAACCGTGACACATCGCGACAGCGTCAGGCTAGGAGCCTCCGCACGCCCCTCGCTTCGGGGAGTCACCTAGGGGTGTCCCTAGTCCCCGACCCTTGGCCAAGGGTCGGGTCGCACGTTTCGTGAGGCGGGGGCCTCAGACCATCCGGTGGTACTGCTGAGGCGTCGCGACCTCGCCGCCGAGTTCGCGCGCGGCGTGCCGGGCCCAGGAAGGGTTGCGAAGCAGCTCGCGCCCCAGGAGCACCGCGTCCGCCTCGCCGTTGGCGAGGATCTTCTCGGCCTGCCCGGCGTCGGTGATGAGGCCGACGGCGGCGACGGGCAGCGAGGTCTCCGCCTTGACCCGCGCAGCGAAGGGCACCTGGTAGCCGGGGCCCGTGGTGATGCGCGCCCGGGGAGCGTTTCCTCCGGTGGAGACGTCCAGGAGGTCCACACCGTGCGCGAGCAGTTCGTCGGCGAAGCGGACCGTGTCGTCGGCGGTCCAGCCCTCGCGCTCGTCCTCGGGGTTCTCCGTGAGCCAGTCCGTGGCGGAGATGCGGAAGAACAGGGGCAGTTCCTCGGGCCAGACGGCGCGGACGGCGTCGACGACCTCGAGGGCGAACCGGGAGCGGTTCTCGAAGGAACCGCCGTACTCGTCCGTGCGGTGGTTGGAGAACGGCGAGAGGAACTCACTGATGAGGTAGCCGTGGGCGCCGTGGATCTCGACCACCTGGAATCCCGCGTCAAGGGCGCGCCGGGTGGCGGCAGCGAACTGGCCGACGACCTCGTGGATCTCCTGCGTGGTGAGCTCGTGCGGGAGCAGGTGGCCCTCGTCGAAGGGGAGCGCGCTGGGCGCCACCGGCTGCCAGCCGTGGTCCTCCGGGCGGAGCGGCCCGCCGCCCTTCCAGGGGCGGTCGGTCGACGCCTTGCGGCCCGCGTGGGCGATCTGTACGCCGGGCACGCTGCCCTGCGCCTTCAGGAAGCCCGTGATCCGGCGCAGCGCCTCGACCTGCGTGTCGTTCCATATGCCGAGGTCCGCGGGGCTGATGCGGCCCTCGGGGCTCACGGCCGTCGCCTCCAGGAGGATCAGGCCGGTGCCGCCGGCGGCGCGAGCCGCGTAGTGGGCGAAGTGCCAGTCGGTCGCCACGCCCGCGTCCGGCCCGGACACCCCGGCGGAGTACTGGCACATCGGCGCCATCCACACGCGGTTGGGGATGGTCACCGATCGCAGGGTGTAGGGCTCGAACAGCGCGCTCACGGCGGGCTCCATTCGTCAGGTTCCGGGGTGCTCGCCGTACGGTAGACCGCGTAGTACGGCAGATGTCAAACTACGATGGTTCTCGTACTATGGAGGCCTTCGAGGACGAAGTGGAGCCGCCATGACGACCGCCGCACCCCCGAGCAGCACCCGTGCGCTCGAACATCCCCCGCGCGAGGACATCCGCCTTGAGGGCGTGCTCCACGCGCTTTCGGATCCCATGCGGCTGCGGGTCGTGCGGCAGCTGGCCGGCGTGGACGCCGGGCTCGCGGGGCTCTCCTGCTCGCAGATCGACCTGCCCGTGACGAAGTCCACGAGCACCCACCACTTCAGGGTGCTGCGCGAGAGCGGCGTGATCCAGCAGATCTACCGCGGCACGGCCAAGCTGAACGGCTTGCGCCGCGACGACCTGGACGAACTCTTCCCGGGCCTGCTCGACAGCGTCCTTCGTGCGGCGGACGCGCAGTCGGAGCGGATCGTGGGGCGTATCGCGGGGCGGACCGCAGGGCAGGCCGTGGGGCAATGATCACCGCTCGGCGGAACGCCTGGCGCTAGGTCCCGTCCCTGCCAGCCGCCGCCAGTAGGCCAGGCCAGTCGGGGATCTTCACCGGGCCGCGGCCCAGCGATGTGCCGAGGTTCGCCTCCGCGTGTTCGATGGCCAGCCAGCCCGCCCACTCGACGGGGTGCAGTCCGGCCTCGCGGAGAGCGGTCAGGGGGTCGTCGCGCACTTCCCTGCGTACGAGATCGGGGGCGTCGTCCAGCAAGGAGAGCGCCGTCTCCTTGGCGCACGGGCGGTTGGTTCCGATGACGCCCGTCGGGCCCCGCTTGATCCACCCCGCCACGTACTCCCCGGGAGAGACCGCGCCCGCCCGCAGCACCCGCCCCGCCGCGTGCGGCACCGTACCGAGCACGGGGTCGAACGGCAGCCCCTCGATCGGCACCCCGCGGTAGCCGACCGAGCGCAGCAGCAGCTGCCCCGCGATGTCCTCGTACTGCCCCGTACCCCTCACCCCGCCCCGCCCGTCCGGCAGCGTCCGCTCGAACCGCACCCCGCCGACCCGCCCCGCCGCCTCCGACACGGCCACGGGACGCAGGAAGAAGCGGAGCCGGATGCGGCGCGGCAGCCGCTGGGCGGGACGCTCGGCCCAGCCCCGCATGACCTCGACATTGCGGCGGCCCACCGCGGGCAGACCGGAGGGGTCGGCGTACGCGGGATCGAGCGCCAACTCCGCCGGATCCACGATGACTTCGGTGTCCGGGAGCGAACCGAGCTCGCGCAGCTCCTTGGTGGTGAAGCGCGCCTGCGATGGCCCGCGCCGCCCCACCATGTGGACCTCGCGCACCCGGCTCTCCGCCAGCACGCCGAGCGCCGCCTGCGGCATGTCGGTGGGCCGCAGCTCGTTCACGCCGCGCGCCAGCATCCGTGCGACGTCCACCGCGACGTTCCCGACGCCGATGACGACGGCGGAGTCCACACCGTGTACGAAACCGGCGGCGGCGGCATCCGGGTGCGCGCTGTACCAGGACACGAACTCCGTGGCCGAGTAACTTCCCGGAAGGTCCTCGCCCGGCACGCCCAGCTTGCGGTCCGCGGCGGCGCCCACGCAGTAGACCACCGCGTGGTAGAGGCCGAGCAGCCGCTCGGGAGGGATGCCACCGGGGCCGATCTCGATGCCGCCGATGAAGCGGACACGGTCGTGTTCGAGGACCGTACGCAGATTGTTCTGGAGCGATTTGATCTTCTCGTGGTCGGGCGCGACGCCGTAACGGACGAGCCCGTACGGGCAGGGCAGCCGGTCGATGACATCGACGCGCACCCCCGGCACACGGTCCTGCTGGACGAGGGACTGTGCGGTGTAGACCCCGCTCGGGCCCGATCCGACGACGGCGACCTGCAGCACGGCGGTGCTCCTTCCGCGAGGCGGCCTCGGGAGATGAGTTCAGCATCGCACTCCGGTGCGCGGAGGGGGAGGTGCGGCGCGGGGTGCGTTGACCGGGGCGGGCGCCGGCCCGCGCCGGTTCACCTACGAGGGGCCGTTTGACCTGCGCGCCCGCCACCGCTTTTGATGTCGCGGGCAACGTGAGGTCGTCCGACGGCGGCAGAACGAGGGGGGACGGGTGTGAGGGCCAGACGATCTCTCGGCCGGCAGTTCGGCTGGCTGTGGGCGGCGTACGGGGTCAGCGCGTTCGGCACGCGGCTCGCGTTCGACGCGTTCCCCCTGATCGCGATTCTCGTCCTGCACGCCGGGCCCACCGAGGTGTCGGTCCTCGCGGCGGCGGGTCTCGCGGTGGGCGCGGTCGTGGCGGTGCCGCTCGGCCCGTGGGTGGAGTTCCGCCGCAAGCGGCACGTGATGATCGCGATGGACCTGATCCGGTTCGCGGCGCTGACGAGCGTTCCGGTCGCCTTCGCGCTCGACCGGCTCGAATTCGGCCATCTGCTGACCGTGGCGGTCATCGTCGGCGCGGCGGACATCACGTTCACCGCGGCGAGCGGCGCGTGCCTCAAGGCGCTCGTACCGCCGAAGGACCTGCTCGTCGCCAACAGCCGCTTCGAGTCGACGAGTTGGACGGCCACCGTGCTCGGGCCGCCGCTCGGCGGGGCCGCGATCGGGCTTTTCGGCCCGGTCCTCACCGTGGTGGCCGACGCCATCAGCTATCTGCTCTCGGCCCTGGGGATCCGTGCGATCGGCGGCAAGGAGCCGCATCCCGTCCGCACCGGCACACCGGCCCGGTTCCGGCCGGGCGACCTGCTCGACGGGTGGCGGTACATCCTGGCCACGCCCGGGCTGCGCCCGCTGTTCTTCAACACGGTCCTGGTCAGCGGCCTGATCATGGCGACATCACCGCTGCTCGTCGTCCTCATGGTCGGCGAACTGGGCTTCGCCCCTTGGCAGTACGGACTCGCCTTCGCCGCGCCCTGTATCGGCGGCCTGATCGGCGCGCGGCTCGCCCGCCGGTTCGTCGAGCGCTTCGGGCGGCACAGGGTCCTGCTCACCGCGGGGACCTTGCGGGCGTGCTGGCTGCTCGGCCTGGTGTTCATCCGCCCCGGTGTCCCCGGTCTCGTACTCGTTATCGCCGTAGAGCTCGGTCTGATCACCTGCATGGGTGTGTTCAACCCGGTGTTCGCCACCTACCGGCTCGACCACACCCCGACCGACCGGATCGCCCGCACCCTCTCCGCGTGGTCGGTCACCAGCAAGCTCACCATCGCGGCCATGACCGGCCTGTGGGGTCTGCTGGCCGGCGTCACCGGCCCGCGCACCGCGGTCGGGATCGCGGGCCTGCTCATGCTGGCGACCCCGCTGCTGCTCCCTCGGAGCGACCACGCGCCCAGCAAGGAGCCGGACGCCGCCCAGGCCCCCGCCTGAGCCGCCCCAACCCTGGGCTCCTCACATCTCGCGCATCCGGCTGATCTCCGACGTCTGCTGCGCGATCACGTCGTTGGCCATCTCCTCGACCTGGATGTTGTTGCCTTCGGAGAGCACATCCGTCGCCATCGTGACCGCGCCGCTGTGGTGAGTGATCATCAGCTTCAGGAAGAGCTCGTCGAACGCCTTGCCCTTCGCGGCGCGCAACTGCTTCAGCTGCCCCTCCGTCGCCATGCCCGGCATCGTCCCGTGGTGGTGACCCGGCTGCTTCCTCGCGCCGCCGTGGCTCTTCAGCCAGCCCTTCATGGCGCCGATCTCCGGGCGCTGCGCCGCCGAGATGCGGTCGGCGAGACGCTTGACCTTCCCGGACTCGGCCCGCTTGGGGGCGAGTTCGGTCATCTTCAGGGCCTGGGCGTGGTGCGTGATCATCATCTGGGTGTAGCTGAAGTCCGCCGAGTTGGGGGAGTCGTCGTCGGTTCTCTTCTTGGCCGCGTCCTTCGCCGACATGGTCGCGGCCGTCTCGCCCGGCTTCCCCGGAGCGATCACCGAAGGGCCAGGGGCCGCCTTCTTCCCCGGCTCCGAACCGGCGTCGGAGCCTCCTGCATCACAGGCGCCGAGCGCCAGAACGGCGGCCGTGAGGAACACGGCGACGACGGACGTACGACGGTGGAGCACGGCTGCCTCCTGTGGCGCGCGGGGGAGTTGAGGACCGTCCTAGCACGCTTACGCACGCCAGTGATCAAAAACTTTCATTACAGGTACGTTGCCATCTGTTGATCTGTGCATGAGGAGCACGATACTGCGGGTGTCCGTGAACCGTTCGACTACGAACGGCGACTAGGGAGGACGCAGTGACCCTGTTGAACAATTCCCGAACACGGCGCAGACGCTTCGGCGTCGGCGCGGCCGCGCTCGGTCTGATTGCCGCACTGTTCAGCGCGGCGCCCGCCGGAGCGACGCCCGACCCGGGCGACTCGCCGGCTGCGCCCAAGAGCGTGTCGAAGAGCGACGCCGCCGAGGCGCGGGCGGCCGTCAAGAGCGGGGAGATACCCGCGCCCGACGAGATAGTGCACTCGGCCAACATCAAGCACCTCGCCAACATCCCCAAGGACGCGCTGCCGGGGTTCAACACCGACCTCGCCTTCCAGGGGAAGTACGCCTTCGCGGGCAACTACGACGGCTTCCGCATCTACGACATCAGCGACCCGAAGAAGCCGCGGACCGTATCCCAGGTCCTCTGCCCCGGCTCGCAGAACGACGTCTCCGTCTCGGGGAACCTGCTCTTCCTCTCCACCGACTCCTCGCGAAGCGACAACTCCTGCGCCAGCACCACGCAGCCCGCGACCGAGAAGTCCTCGTGGGAGGGCATGAAGGTCTTCGACATCAGCGACAAGGCCAACCCGAAGTACGTCTCCGCCGTCGAGACCGCCTGTGGCTCGCACACGCACACCCTGGTGCCGGAGAAGAAGAACGTCTACGTGTACGTCTCCTCGTACTCCCCGAGCGCGACCTTCCCGGACTGCCAGCCGCCGCACGACGGCATCTCGGTCATCAAGGTGCCCCGCAAGGCCCCGCAGAAGGCGGCGGTCGTCAACTTCCCCGTGCTCTTCCCGGGTGAAGGCCCCGACGGTGGCGGCAACCCGGGCGGGCCCACCAACCCGGGTGTCTCCAAGACCACCGGCTGCCACGACATCACCGTGCTGCCCTCCAAGGATCTCGCGGCGGGCGCCTGCATGGGCGACGGCATCCTCTTCTCCATCAAGGACCCCGAGAACCCGAAGGTCATCGACCAGGTCCAGGACAACAAGAACTTCGCGTTCTGGCACTCTGCGACCTTCAACCAGAAGGCCAACAAGGTCGTCTTCACCGATGAGTTGGGCGGCGGTGGCGGCGCCACCTGCGACGAGGCCACAGGACCGGAGCGCGGCGCCAACGGCATCTACGACGTCACCGGCAAGGGCGACCACCGCAAGCTCGTCTTCAAGAGCTACTACAAGATCCCGCGCCACCAGGCCGCGACCGAGAACTGCGTGGCCCACAACGGCTCGCTGATCCCGGTCAAGGGCAAGGACCTGATGGTCCAGGCGTGGTACCAGGGCGGTGTCTCGGTCTGGGACTTCACCGACTCCTCGAAGCCGAAGGAGATCGGCTACTTCGAGCGTGGCCCCCTGAGTACCGACGCGATCCAGGTCGGCGGCTCATGGTCGGCGTACTACTACAACGGTTACGTCTACTCGAACGACATCGCCAAGGGCTTCGACGTCCTGAAGATCGACGACAAGAGGACAAACCCCGCCGAGCGGGTCCGCGTCCGTGAGCTCAACGTCCAGACTCAGCCGGACTACTTCGGCTGACAGGACCTGTCCCGCCGGACGGCTCATCGCCCGGCGGGACCCCGAGCTCCCACGGGAGCCCGTACCGCTGGAACAGCTCCGCCCGGAGCGCGTACGCCGGCATCGGCGCGCCAGGGAGCAGCACCGCGAAGACCGCGCCCATCAGGAGCGCGCGCAGCAGCGGATAGTCGCTCTCCACATCGAGCGACCCATGACGTACGACGGTGTCGCGGAGCAACTCGGCGAGGTGCTGCTGCTCGGGGCAGCGCACGAACCCGTCCGCCTGGAGGATCCCCGCCATGTGCGTACGCATGAGGACGGGCTGATCCCTGGCCAGGCCCAGGATCGCGTCGATGGCACGGGCCAGGAGTTCCTCGCCGTCCGCCGTCCGCGGCTCCTGTTCGAGCGCGGCCTGGAGCGTGCGGTGCATCAGACGGTGCACCGCCGACTGCAGGAGCTGCCGCTTGCCGGGGAAGTAGTACGACACCAGGCCGCGGGCGGAGCCCGCGCGGTCCGCGATGTCGGCGAGCGTCGTCGCCTCATAGCCGCGCTCGCCCACGAGTTCGACCGTGGCCTGCAGGAGCCGTTCCCTGGAACGCCTTCGCAACTCTTCATTGACCGATGGGCTACGCGGGGACATTCTGTAACTCCTGCGTTGACTGGCTCCGAGCCAATATACTCAGTGCGTCCCGGGCCGGGGCCCCCAGCGGGCCCGCCACGGTCCGGCACGACCTGGGGCAGGCAACACCGCGGGGGAGTGTTGCCTGCTCACAGGTGCTTACCGGTCCGGCCACGGCTGACATCTCAGCCCCGGTCGACGAGGCCGATGACGGGGCGCAGTTGGTCCGGGCGCAGATCCGCGGGCAGATGGTCCACGAAGTGCAGGGCGCAGCCGAGTGCGGCGGCGCCGGCGTCCGCGTGCCGGTCGTCGCCGACCATCAGGGCGTCGGCCGGGTCGACGCCGAGCGCCTCGCAGGCGGCCGCGAACAGGCGCGGGTCGGGCGCGTCGGCGTAGGGGCGCCAGGCCTCCGGCTTCATATGGCGGTCGTACAGGGCGTCGTAGAGGCACGGATCGGGCAGCGTGACCTCGCGGGCAAGCCCTGTGTACGCGGCGCGGTGCTGCTCGGCGCTGCGGTCGCGCAGGGACCACAACTCGGCGAGGTGGCCGGGCAACTCGGCGGGACTCGCCCCGCCGGGCAGCGCGCCCGCCCTCTCCAGCTCGGCGGCGAGCCGCTCGTGCTCGGCTTCGGCGAGCGGCAGTCGGGCCTCGTCGAGCACCGCACGCAGCCAGGCCCGGGTGGACTCGATGCGGAACAGGGTCCCGGAGAAGTCGAAGAGCGCGCCCTTGATCGTCATGGGGAGGATCCTGCGGGACCGGCCGACGGGCGGTCAAGTGCGGTCGCGAGCAGGCGCGTTAGGCGCTCTTGACCGCGCGGGCGCCCGGCCGGTATTCGTACGTCGCGACCGCGAGGGCCACCATCAGCGCGCCGAGCAGCCAGCCGCCGACGATGTCCGAAGGCCAGTGCACGCCGTTCCAGATCCGGGTCAGGCCGACCCCGACGACGGAGACCACGGCGAGGGCAAGGCCCGTACGCCATACGAGGGACCCGACGCGGTACACACGCAACAGCCACAGGAGCAGCCCGCAGACGACCGTCGCCGTCATGGCGTGTCCCGAGGGGAAGGCCGCGTAGTGGGCGGAGTCCACCGGGTCCGGCCACTGCGGGCGCGGCCGGTCGACCAGTGCCTTGAGCGCCTGCTGGATCACGCTGCCCACCACACAGGTCGCCGCGAGCCAGATCCCGAGCCACCACGCCCCGCGGAAGGCGAGCCACACCACGGTCACGGCGCACAGCGCGCGCATGGTCCACGGGTCCCACACCCAGTCGGTGAGGATGCGGCTCGCGCGGGTGAGGCCGTCGTCCGCGACGGCCCAGCGGTGCGTGGTGCGCGCGATGTCGTCGTCGAGACCGAGCAGCGGGGCCCACTCCATCCCGACCAGCAGGATCAGCAGGGTGGACGGGACGCAGAGCAGTACGGCGGTGAGCGCGGCGCGGTAGCCGGGCGGGCGGGGGCGGCGGGGCGGCGAGGCGAGTGGCGCGGGGTGCATGGGGAGATCCTCCCCGACGAGCGGCGGAGCAGGCCATCCCGGGGCGGGATCGTCCGGGCGGTGCCGTGCCGTGCGGTGCCGTGCGTGCGGTGCCGTGCGGTGCTGCGTCATGCGGTGCCGTGCTGGCTGTGCCGTGCCCGGCGCCCGTAACCCCTACCCCAGCGCCCGCAGCCCCGGCACGAACGTCACCAGGAGCGGGACCACCGGCACCAGCGCCGCGGCGGCCGTCAGGCGCAGTCGCCGTCCCGCGGTGAGCCGGGGCCGGGCGGACAGCAGACGGTGCACGCGCTGCGGTACATGGGCCTGCGGGGTGGGACAGGGGCCGAACACACCCCGGTCCTCGTTCAGTTCGACCAGGGCGAGGGCGATCGTCAGGCGCCCGAAGCGCCGCGAGGCCACATCATCGGCGGCCAGCTCGACGAGGCGGTGCATCTCACCCCGGAACGCCGCGAAGACCGGCACCTGCGGGAACCCCGTGGCCAGCGCGCCCGAGCAGTGCAGGAGCCAGTCGTGCCGCGCCTGCGCGTGACCCTGCTCATGGGCGAGCACGGCATCAAGCTGCCGCCCCTTCAGGCGACGCAACGCCGCGGTGGTGATGACCAGTTGGGGCGCCGTGTCCGGCAGCCACCAGGCGTCGGGGCGCTCGCCCTCCAGGACGACGAGACGGTCCGCGCCGGGCTCCTCGCCCGGCAAAAGCGGCGCGCGCAGGAGGAGTTCGGCCCGCCGCTTGCGACGCCGGGCCCGCGCCCGGGCGATCTCCCGGGTCAGCATCGCCGCGGTCCATACACCGCCCAGCGCCAGCGCCACGGCCGTGGCGGGCGCGGCCCAGGAGCCCCCGGCCCCGAGGGCGTACGCCTCGACGACATCGCGCGGCGCGGGGGCGAAGACATGGCCGCGCACGGCCTGCCACGCGGCGGCGGCGCTCAGGGTCATCGACAAGACGCAGCACATCAGGACACCCGCCACGACGCACTGCCACGCCCACAGCGCGACCACCGGTTCGCGCTCCGGCCAGTCGGCGCGTGCGAGGAGACGCGGGGCGACGACGGCGGTGAGGGCGCCCAGCAGCAACAGTGCGACAGGGAGCAACATGCGCCCAGACTATGAGGACGGCGCTACCGGAGGGTATGACCTATCGCCTCAAGTGACGCACGCCACGGCGGTCGAGGGTGTCTCTCACAGGGTCAGCAGCATCGCGATCATGGCGATCCCCATGGACAGACGGCACACCATCGCCAGTTCCGGACGGTCGGCCCAGCCCATGGCCACCATGCCGCTGCCACCCCGGCCCCCCTCCACCACCGCCGTCGACGTCGGTACGGGCAGCAGGCGGACCCCCGACCAGAGCACGTAACCGGCGAAGTACAGCAGCAACGCGCCGGTGAGCGCCGGTGAGCCCCCGCCGCCGTGGCCCGCGTGGGCGGCCGGTGTCGCGGCCATGGCTACCGCCATGTAGACCATGGCGCAGGCGCCGACCGAGTGATGCAGGTGGTGCGGATCCCGTCGGGCCGCCCAGAGCGCGCGGCACGCTGCCGCGCCGAACACGGCCGTGTACCCCAGCCAGGCCCACCGCGGCGGAGTCAGTACGACGGCGGGCAGCGCCATCAACGCCATCCCGAACCCCATCAGCGCCTCGCCGCCCGCGGCCCGGCGCTGTTCCTCGAGTCTGCTGCGCATGCGCAGCAGACAGTAGGACCCGGTCGCCGCACACAGCGCGACGAGCAGCCAGCCGGCCTGCACCGGTCCGTGCACCGCGCACCTCCCCGATCGACGGTCGACACGATCGACGGTGTCGTCGGGTCGATGCCCTCGCACGCGGAGTCGTATGCGAGCGCACGGGGGTACGCGGGGAGCACAGGGGGAGCGGACGGAGACGTCCCTCGGCCTGTCCCTTCTCCCGCCCTCTCGCCTGCTGCCTGCGCCTACCGTTCGCCGAGCTCGAGGGCGATCGCCCCACTGAGCAGTTCCCGCGCCCGCTCCAGCGGCAGCGAACCGCTGAGCCACCGCTCGCTGAGCCCCTCGACCAGAGCCGTGAGCCGCTCAGCGGAGTCGACCGGGTCGGCCGCGGGGGAAGCCGCAGCCGCGCTCCGAGCCGCGCGGATCGCGTCGGCGACGTCGTTCACCCATGCCTGGGTGGCGTGGGCCAGGGCGTCCCGCAGGCCCTCGGGCTCGAAGATGGCGCTGGCCCTCAACTCGCCCCAGGCCGTGCTGTTCTCGCGTACCTGCGGGGTGTCCTGGAGCTCCGTCAGGAGCAGCTGCTCCAGCTCGTCGCGGGCGTCGGCGGCCTCGGCGACCGCCTTGTCCGTGTACGCCGTCGCGCGGTCGTTGATGAACTCCAGGGTCCGCCGGACCAGCCCCGCCCGGTCCTTGAAGTGGTAGTAGATCAGCGCGGTGGAGACCCCGGCCTCGGCCGCGAGCTCCTCGACCCGCAGCCCGCGCACGCCGCTGCGGGCGATGACGCGCACCGCGGCTTCCATGATCAGGACCTGTCGGCCGGACAGCCGGCCGGGCCTCGCCGATGACTCCGACTGGGACTGGGGCTGTGGCTTGGGGTCGGGCATCGGGTTCACGCACTCCGTTTCAGGCCTTGACCGGAATTTCAGTCAGCCCAGGGTATCGGCCACGCATGTGACCGAGGAGACCCTCGAGGCCTCAGGGGAAAAGCATTTTCCGAGTAAAACACTTGCTAATGTTCTAGGTATGAGCAGCACACCGTCACCCTCACCCCACTTGCCCACTCCCTCCCGTCCCTCGCGGGTCCGCCGACTCCCGCTCGCCGGTGTGCTGCGCCCCGGCAAGCCGTCCGACATCTGGTTCAAGCCCGCGTCGAGCGTGGTCGTCGCCACCGCGATCCCCAATCTGACGCTGCTCGCGCTCGGCCGCCTCGACCTCGTGATGTACACGATGGCCGGATCGTTCTGTGCCCTCTACACCCACAACCTCCCCTACGCCGCGCGCGCCCGCGCCCTCGCCTGGGTCGTCGCCGGAATGCTGGCCAGTGTCGCCGTGGCCATGGTCACCGCCTCGCTCACCACGTCCGCGGCGGTGCTCGTGGCCGTCGGGGCGTTGCTCGCCGCCGCCCAGAAGACGCTCTGCGACGCGACCCGCGTCGGCCCGCCCGGCCACCTCATCTTCACCTTCATCAGCTCGGCCACGCTGTTCGCGCCGCAGGCCATCGGGCAGGTCCCGGGCCACCTCGCCCTGACGCTCGGCGCGGGCGCCGTCGCTTGGCTTGTCGGCATGGCCCCCGCTCTGGTCCGTCCGCACGGCCCCGAGCGCCGGGCCACCGCGCGCGCCTTGAACGCGGCAGCCGCCTATGCCGATGCCGTGTACGCCGATGCCGCGGGCCCCGGCCGTGAGCGTGCGCGGCAGGGGGCGGCCGCGGCAGTGCACGCGGCCTGGCAGTCCCTGTTCGCCACCGGTGCCCGTACGGCGGCGCGGCGTGCGATGGAGCGCCTGGTGATCCGCGCCGAGGACGCCCTCGCGGAGCCATCGGCGGCGGACCCCGCCCTGCTGCGCACCTGGGCGGCGGGCCTGCGGGGCACGGGCGCCGTGCCCCGCCCCGGCGACGTACGCCCGGATATGGACGACGAACTCCTGGGAGTGGAAGCCGAGTTGGCGGCAGCGTCCAAGGGGGCCAAGGTGGCTTCCCTCTGGCGGCGCCTCGGCCCCGGATCTCCGCTGCTGCCCATCGCGCTGCGCACCGCCGTCGGGTGCGCGCTCGCCGGGTACGCGTCCCTGGCCCTCGGCGTCGGCCGCCCCTACTGGGCCCTGGTCACGGCGGCCTCGCTCTACCAGGCCAACGTCACGCTCACCTGGAGCAGGGGCGTACAGCGCGTGGTCGGCAACCTCGTGGGGGTGCTCGCCTTCGCCGTGATCGTGCCGGTGGCCCACCTCGGCCACGCCGCGCTCATCCTGTGCTGCCTGGCGCTGGCCTTCGGGGCCGAGGCGCTGATGGGCCGCAACTACTGGCTGGGCAGCGTGTGCGTCACGCCGATGGCGCTCCTCGTCACGGAGTTCGCGAGGTTCCAGCAGCCGGGAGAGCTGATGCTCGACCGGATCGTGGACACCCTGGTGGGCGCGCTGCTCGGCATCGCCGCCGCGATCGCCGTCACCAACCGGCGCGCCGCCGACCACATCGAGCTGGCCATCGACGCCACGGACCGGGCCCGCGCCCACGCCGAGCAGGCCCTGTCGGCCCCGTCCCGCAACCCTGACACCCTGCGGCCCGCGCGCCGCCGCCTGACGGCAGCGCTGGTCGACCTGCGCACCGCCAATGACGCGGCGGCGGGCGAGTGGTGGCAGCGCGCCCTGCCGGAGCAGCGGGTGATGGCCTCCGAGCAGGCGGGACACCGTACGCTCGCGGCGACGGTACGTGGCATGGCGAACGGCGAGCGCGTACGGGTGTGACGGGCCGGACGGCGCGAAGAGCGAGGACAGGAACGCATGAGGAACGGGAGCGAACGGGACACGGCGCCGAACGCCGTTTCCCGCACGGAAGACGGCACCCCGAGCACGTCGAACGGTGCGTCCACCGCGTCCGGCGCCTCCGGCACGCCCCCCGTGCCGCGCGACACCGTCGCCGCGGTTGTGCGGCAGTGGCAGGCCGTGCGGCCGGACATCGACACCGGTCCGATGGAGGTCATCGGGCGCATCAATCGCTGTGCCGCCCTCCTGCAACAGGCCGAGGACGCCCCATTGCGCCGGGTCGGCCTGACCCGACCCGAGTTCGACCTTCTCGGCGCCCTGCGCCGCACCGGCCATGAGCTGACGCCCGGCGAACTGGCCCGCGAGACCTTCTCCTCGGGTGCCGCCGTCACCAAGCGGCTCAAGCAGCTCCAGGAGCGCGACCTGGTCGACCGGCGCGCCGACACCCGTGACCGTCGCGTCTCGCATGTCCGCCTCACCGACGAGGGCCGCGACCTGGTCGACTCGATCCTGCCCGACCAGCTCGCCTACGAGACGGTGGTCCTGGCGGGCCTCGACGAGGTCGGCCAGGGTCAACTCAGCTCGCTGCTCGGCGAGTTGCTGGGGCAGTTGGAGGGGCGGCTCGGGTTGTCGCCGGGTTTGAGGGGCTGAGCCGGAGCCGCCCGCCCGCACCCGGCGGCCTCAGTGGTCCTCGACCGCCGCAGCCAGCAACTCCCGTGTCTCCGGCTCCACATGCTCGGCGTAGTAGTCGTGCAGCGCCTCGCGGCCGAGGCGGGCCGCCAGCGGGCCGTCACCCGCGGCGATCGCGGCAAGCACCTCGCGGTGGTGGGATATGGAGCGTGCCATCCAGGCCGTGGTGTCCGTGACGCCGGCGATCTTCTTCTCGATGACCTCGACCACCGCCTCGTGCACCGCGCGTGCGCACAGGCCGAGGAGCGAGTTGCCGCTCGCTTCGGCGATCGCCCGGTGGAAGAGCGCGTCCGCCTCGCTGAACGCGTGCAGGGACGCCGGGCCGCCGCCGCTGAGCGATTCCATGCGGGCGATCTGCTCGCGCATGCGGGCCAGATCGTCCTCGCCGTGCAGGCGCGCCGCCAGGCGGTTGGACTCGGCGTCGAGCAGCATGCGGAACTGCACCAGCTCGCCGAGCGTGGACACGCTGGAGCGGGTGAGGCGGCCGAGGGCCTGGCTGAGATTGTCGGGGGAGACACCGAGCACCTCGGCGCCCAGCGGATCGCCGGGCCGGGAGCGGATCAGCCCGGCCGACTGCAGGACGCGCAGCGCCTCGCGGACCGTGGAGCGGCCGACATCGAAGCGGTGGACCAGTTCGCGCTCCGCAGGGAGCCGCGAGCCTGGCGGCAGGTCGCCGCTGAGGATGCGCTCCTCGATCTGCTGGGCCACGCGTTGATAGGCACGAACCGGTGTGACCGGCTGGAACAGGTCGGCGTCGTCGGCGGCCATCGGTACGCCCCCTCCACAGTGCGAGTTTTCGTCACACGGTCGCGGCGCGGAAAAACCAAGATCTGGTGGTTGACCCGGCCGTGAACGTGGAGGCAGAGTACGGGAACTCAACTGGTCTGACCAGTCGACTGGCCTTGTGGTCGGCCGACTTGGAGGTTCCATGCACACCAGCTCAAGCGCGTCCGCCGCGGCCGTGGACATCGACTCCGCGGCCGTCGTCGCCTTCACCCAGGATCTGGTCCGCCTGCGTACCGTCAACGCGGCCGGCGCCACCGAGGTCGAGCGACCCGCCGCCGAACTCGTCGCCCGGCTCTTCACCGAGTTCGGCTGGACGTACGACGTGGTCGAGGTCGCGCCCGGGCGGCCCAACACCGTCGCCGTCATCGAGGGCGGGGGCGGCGACGGGCCGACCCTCATGTTCGAAGGGCACATCGACGTCGTCACGGAAGGGGATCCGGAGGACTGGAGCGTCGACCCCTACGGAGCCGAGATCAGGGACGGCAGACTCTGGGGGCGCGGCTCCGCCGACATGAAGTCCGGTGTCGCCGCGATGATCTACGGCGTGCGGGCTCTCCAGCTCGCGGGCCCCTTCCCCGGCCGCATCGTCCTCGGCGTGCTGTGCGACGAGGAAGGGCTGATGCTCGGCGCGAAGGCGTTCGCCGCGACGCCCCTGGCGCGTGAGGTGGACGGAGTCATCGTCTGCGAGCCCGAGGGGTACGAGGTGTGCACATCCGCCCGCGGCGGCATCCGGCTCCGGCTGGATCTCGACGGGGTGATGGCCCATGGCGCCATGCCGCAGGAGGCCAGGAGCCCGATCGTGGCGGGCGCCCGCATCGTCGAGGCGCTCGGCCACGTCCAGACCTGGGCCGAGGAGCGGTACGGCACCCACCCGCACGCCGGGAGCGTGACGGTCACGCCCACCGTCCTGCACGGCGGTGACCCGGACCAGCTCAACGTCATCCCCGCCCACGGGCTCGTCGGCATCGACGTACGCACGATTCCCGGCACCGACCACACGGAACTCATCGCACGTATAAGGGAGTTCGCGGCTGAGGCGGCCGGGAGTGTGGGCGTGGGTGTCGGGCTCACGGTCGTCGACGACCGGCCCGCCATCGAGCTTCCCGAGGATCATCCGGTGGTCACCGCCCTTGTCGACGGACACCGTCAAGTACACGGCGCCGCACCGCCGTTCGGTGCCGTGCCCGGCACCACGGACGGCACCATCCTCACCCGCGACGCCGGACTGCCGACGGTCGTCTACGGCCCCGGCGGGAAGTGGATCGCGCACCAGAAGGACGAGTTCGTGGAGGTGCGCGAGATCGTCGAGTACACGCGGGTGTACGCCGCGGCGGCCCGCTCGTTCCTGAACGCGGCCACCGGAGGCGCACGATGACGTATCCCGAAGGGCTGCCCATCGCGGACGGCTGGGTGAGCGCACCCGGCAGCCAGGCCGTCCGCTTTCCGTACGACGGGAGCGAGATCGGCGCGGCGCCGGTCGGCGACGAGGACCTCGCGGGCCGCGCCGTCGAGCACGCCGCGTCGATCCGCGCACAGGTCGGCAGGCTGACCGCGGGGGTGCGCAGGCAGGTGCTCGCCGGGGTCGCGGCGGCGGTGGCCGAAGCGGCGCCGGAGCTGGTGGACCTGCTCGTCCTGGAGACGGGGAAGCCGAGGATCGACTGCGACATCGAGATGCGGCGCTCCGTGGCCACGTGGGAGTCCGCAGCGGACGAGGTGGCCCATCTGCACGGGGAGACGGTGCCGCTGGACCTCCAGGCGTCCGGAGAGGGCCTGTTCGGCTTCTGGACGCGGCGGCCGGTCGGCGTCGTCGTCGGCATCGCGGGCTTCAACTACCCGGTGCTGCTCGCCTCCCACAAGATCGCACCGGCGCTCGCCGCGGGCTGCCCGGTGATCGTCAAGCCCGCACCGGCCACCCCGCTCGCCACCTTGCGGCTCGTCCATCTCGTACGGGAACAGCTCGTGGCGGCGGGCGCGCCCGCCGGGGCCGTGCAGCTCGTCACGGGTGACGTGGAAGTCGGCCGTACGCTCACCACGCACCCGGAGGTCGCGGCGGTCTCCTTCACCGGGTCCGCCGCCGTCGGCCACCGCATCGCGCGGGACGCGGCGCCCCGCAAGGTGGTCCTCGAACTCGGCTCCAACGCGGCGCTCGTCGTGGCCGCCGACGCCGACCTCGACGCGGCGGCCGACGCGGTGGTGCGGGGCGGGTTCTACGCGTCGGGGCAGGCCTGCATCTCCGTACAGCGGGTCATCGTCGTGGCCGCGGTCGCGGAGGAGTTCGAGAAGAGGCTCGCGGGGCGGCTGCCGGATGTGGTGGTCGGTGACCCGCGGGACCCTGAGACCCGCGTATCGGCGCTGATCGACGAGACGGCGACGGAGCGGGTGCTCGACTGGATCGGGCGGGCGCGGGCGGCGGGCGCGCGCGTGGTGGCCGGGGGAGTCCGCGACGCGGGCGGCCGGTGCGTCACCCCGACCCTGCTCGCGGACGTGCCTGACGGCGAACCGGCCTGGGACGAGGAGATCTTCGGTCCCGTCGTCTGCCTGCGCGCGGTGCCGGATCTGGACACCGCGTACGACCTGGTCAACGCGAGCCGCTACGGCCTGCACGCCGCTGTCTTCACCGGCGATCTGCGCGCGGCGCTGTGGGCCGTCGACCGCCTGGAGGTCGGCGGCGTCGTGGTGAACGAAGTCCCGGGCTACCGAAGCGACATCGCCCCCTACGGAGGCGTCAAGGACTCCGGCATCGGGCGCGAGGGCCCGAGGTTCGCGATCGAGGAGATGACGGTGACGCGGATGGCCGTCATCCGGCCGTAGGCCCTGACGCCCGACTCGGGGTCAGGCAGAAGCAGGCCCCCCGGTAAGAGAGGCAGCACCACCATGGATTACGCGAATCTGTTCCGGCTCGACGGACGCCGCGTCGCGGTCGTGGGCGGGGCGAGCGGCATCGGCCGTGAGGCCACCCGCGCGCTGGTCGCCCAGGGCGCGCACGTCATCGTCGCCGACCGGGACACGCAGGGCGCTCAGGAGACGGCGGCGCTGGCGGTGGCGGGGAGTGCGACGGAGCCGGCCGCCCCGAGCGCCGGCACCGGTGACACCGCCCGCACCCGCCTCGGCACCGCCGTCACCCACCCCCTTGACGTCCTCGACCCCGAAGCCGTCCGTGCCGCCGTCGCCGCGTGGGGGCCGCTGGACGGGCTCGTCGTCACCGTCGGCGCCAACGTACGCAAGCGCATCGCCGATTACGGCCTCGACGAGTTCGACCGTGTCATCGCCCTCAACCTGCGCTCCTATCTCACGCTCATCCAGGCCGTCGCCCCCGGCATGGCCGAGCGCGGCCGGGGGAGTGTCGTCGGGTTCTCCTCGATGCGGGCCTTCCAGGTGGAGCCCGGGCAGGGGCCGTACGCCGCGTCCAAGGCGGGGCTGATCCAGTTGCTGCGGACCGCGGCGGCAGAATGGGGACCGCAGGGCGTGCGCTTCAACGCGGTCGCGCCCGGCGTCGTCCGTACTCCGCTCACCGACCAGATCGCCGCCGACCCCGCATGGTTCGATGCCTACGCCCAGGCCTCCGCGCTCAAGCGGTGGGCCCGCGCCGACGAACTCGCCGGAGCCGTCGCCTATCTCGTGTCGGACGCGTCCACCTTCGTCACCGGCACCGTGCTGAGCGTCGACGGCGGCTGGACCGCGGTCGACGGCCGTTACGACCCCTCCGTGTGACCCTCCCGCTCGCCGACGCCGCACCGGTGCTCCCCTCACACCGCCCCCAAGGAGTCCCCCCATGCCCCCGACAGCTGATGACGGCCCGAAAGAAGACGCAGCCGCCGAGGCTGCCCCCGACGCCTCGCACCCCTCCGACGCCTCGCCCTTCGACGGGCTGCCCACCCTGCGCGGCGTGGCCCGCCCCTCCCTCTGGCTGCTCCTCGTCCCCGTCCTGCTCTACGGCCTCGCCCCGTTCGTGGCCAACCGCATCGAACCGCGCGTCCTCGGCATCCCCTTCCTCCTCGCCTGGGTCATCGCCGCCACGGTGATCAGCCCGCTCGTGATCTGGCTCGCCGCCCGCCTCGACCCGGCGTACCGCACGGGCGCGGTGGAACCCATCCCCGCCGACGATCTCGTACACACCGACACCGACCCCGAAGGAGGCCGCCGATGAACGGCTCCGCAGCCGTCGCCACCACCGTCTTCGGGCTCGCCATGGTCGCCACCATCGGGATCGGCGTGTGGAGCGCCCGCGGCCGGTCCAAGGGCCTCGCCGAATGGTCCGTGTCGAGCCGCGGACTCGGCGTCCTGTTCATCTGGCTGCTCATGGCCGGCGAGACGTACACGAGCTTCTCGTTCCTCGGCACCGCGGGCTGGTCCTACTCCTTCGGCGCGCCCATCCTCTACCTGGTCGCCTATCTGACCGTCGGCTTCGCCGTCGCGTACGTCGTCGGGCCCGCCCTGTGGACGTACGCGACCCGGCACGGCCTGATCTCGATCGCCGACATCGCCGAATTCCGGTTCCGCTCACGGCCGGTGGGGATTCTCGTCGCCGTCGTCGCGACGGTCTTCATCGTCCCCTACATCCAGGTGCAGATTCAGGGCATGGGCGTCGTCGTGAACGCGATGACGTACGGCAGCGTCGATCTCAAGCTCGCCGCCGTCATCTCCTTCGTCGTGGCCGAGGTGTTCATCCTCGTGTCCGGGCTGCGCGGCTCGGCCTGGGTGAGCGTGCTCAAGGACATGCTGGTGATCGTCGCCGTGGTGTTCCTCGCCGTGTACATCCCGATGCACTACCTCGGCGGGTTCAGCGACTTCATGCAGCGGATGGTGACCGAGAAGCCCGAGTGGCTGACCTTCCCCGGGCACGAGTCCGGCGGGCGCAACGCCATGTGGTTCCTGAGCACCGTGGTCCTGAACGCCGTCACGATCACCATCTTCCCGACCACCGTGGCCGGTTACCTCAGCGCGAAGAGCCCGAACGCGCTGCGGCGCAACGCGCTGCTCCTGCCCTGGTACCAACTGCTCCTGTTCGTACCGATGGTGGTCGGCGCCACGGCGCTCTTCGTGATGCCGACGCTCGGCAACCCCGACCTCGCCCTGTTCAGCCTGGTCACCGACTCGCTGCCCGCACCCGTCGTCGCGCTCATCGGCGTCGCGGGCGCGCTCTCGGCGATCGTGCCGATGAGTGTCTTCATGCTCTCCATCGGCACACTGTGGGGCCGTACGATCCTCGGCGGCGGCAACGGCGCCGACCCGCGGGCACGCCGTCGCGCGCCCGGCACGTCAGGCGACGCGAACGACATGCGGACCAAGCGGCTGTCCCAACTGGTCTGTGTCATCGCCGGGTTGATCGCCCTCGCGGGCAGCCTCTTCTACCCCAACACCCTCGTCGAGCTCTCCGTCCTCTCCTACGAGGGTCTGGCGCAGCTCGTCCCGGTCGTGCTCCTCGCCTTGTTCTGGCGGCGGTTGACCGCGCGGGCCGCCGTCGCGGGCATGCTGACCGGTCTGGCGGTGATGACGCTCCTGTGGGCCACGGACAACGACCCGTACCACGGCGTGAACGGCGGCATCATCGCGCTCGCCGCCAACCTCGCCGTACTCCTGTCGGTGGTCCGCCTCGCACCGGGGCCTGACCGGCTCAGTCCCGGGGTTCCTGCACGAGCCGGCGGATGAGGGGCGCGATGTCCTCGGCGTGCAGCACGAAGTCGACCCGGCCGGTCTCGATCGCGGATTTCGGCATCCCGCGGAACTGGGCCGTATCGGGGTCCTGCACGATCACGGTGCCGCCACGCGCCTTCACCGCCTCCACGCCCCGGGCGCCGTCCCCGTCCGCTCCGGTGAGCACACAAGCCGTCACCAGCGGCCCGAACGTCTTCGCCGCCGTCTCGAAGAGCGGGTCGGCGGCCGGGCGCGCGTAGTTGACCGGACGCTCCTGGGTCAGCGCCAGCTTTCCACCGTCCCGGACACACAGATGGTGATCGGGCGGGGCGATGTAGACGGTCCCCGCCACCGGCTGATCGCCGTCCTCGGCCAGCTTGACGGAGAGCGTGGTGGACCGGGACAGGATGGAGGCGATACGCGTCTCACGGCCGCGGCGCAGATGCTGGGCCACCAGCACGGCCGCCGGGAACCCGGCGTCCAAGCCGGACAGCAGCGTCCGCAGGCCTTGGATTCCCCCTGCGGACGAGGCCACCACCACGGCGGCGTCAAGATCGTGGGACTCACGCGGATGATTGCTGCTCACACATGAACGTTAACTCGGCCGCGGCCCCTGCCGGAGACGTCACGGCGCGCGAGCCCCGTACGAAGACAATCGGAGCATGGAGGCGACGCCCACAATGACGGACAGGGACTTCTACGAGGTGCCGGGGCTCCGGGAACCCGTGGAGATACGGATCGACCGGTGGGGCGTCCCGCATCTGTACGCCGCGTCGCAGGACGACCTCTTCCTCGCCCAGGGCTTCAACGCGGCCCGCGACCGCCTCTTCCAGCTGGACCTGTGGCGGCGGCGCGGCCTCGGCCTGCTCTCCGAGGTGCTGGGGCGGGAGTACGCCGAACACGACCGCGCGGCGCGGCTGTTCCTCTACCGCGGCGACATGGCCGAGGAGTGGCGCGCGTACGGAGCCGGCACGGAGCGCGTGACGACGGCGTTCATCGACGGCATCAACGCGTACGTGTCCCTGTGCCGTGCACAACCGGCTCAACTGCCGCCCGAATTCGGCCTCCTGGGCTACGAACCGGCCTACTGGAGCCCCTCCGACGTGGCCCGCATCCGCAGCCACGGCCTCCAGTACAACCTCCACGACGAGGTCGCCCGCGCCCTCACCCTGCGCGACCACGGCCCCGAAGCGGAGGACCTGCGCCGCCGCCGCGAACCCGCGCCGCACCGGCTGCGCGTCCCCGAAGGACTCGACCTGAGCGTCATCCCCTCCGACGTCCTCCGCGCGTACGAGATGGCCACCACGCCCCCGTGGGCGGCGGGCGCGGCGCCCCGCCAGGGCCTGGACGGCTCCAACAACTGGGTCATCGCCCCCTCCCGCACCGCCACCGGCCGCCCCCTCCTGGCCAACGACCCGCACCGCGGCATCACCCTGCCCGCGCTGCGCTACCTCGCGCACCTCTCGGCGCCCGGCATCGACGTGATCGGAGCGGGCGAACCGGCCCTGCCCGGCATCTCCATCGGCCACAACGGCCACGTCGCCTTCGGCCTGACGATCTTCCCGATCGACCAGGAGGACCTGTACGTCTACCGCACGAACCCGGCCAACCCGCACGAGTACTGGTACCAGGGCCGCTGGGAGCCGATGACGCGCGTCACGGAGCCGGTCCCGGTGCGCGGCGGCGACGCGGTCCCCGCCGAGCTGTGGTTCACCCGCCACGGCCCGGTCATCCGCGAACTCCCGTCCCGGAACGCCGCGTTCGCCGTCCGGGCCGCCTGGCTCGGCCCCGGCATGGCCCCCTACCTGGGCAGCATGGACTACATGCGGGCGGCGAGCCCCGACGCGTTCGTGGCGGCGATGCGCCGCTGGGGAGCCCCCGGCGAGAACCAGGTGTACGCGTCGCCCGACGGCACGATCGGCTGGCGCCCCGCGGGCCGCGTCCCGGTCCGCCGCGGCTGGGACGGCACCCTCCCCGTACCCGGCGACGGCCGCTACGAGTGGGACGGCTTCCTGGACGTCGAGGAACTCCCCTCGGTACGCGACCCGGCCCAGGGCTGGTTCGCCACGGCCAACCAGCTGAACCTGCCGCCCACCTATCCCAACGCCGAGAAGACGGTGACGTACGACTGGTACGCACCCACACGCCACGACCGCATCAGCGAGGAACTGGGCGCGCACGCGGCCTGGACGGTCGAGGACTGCGTACGGCTGCAGTCGGACTACGTGAGCCTGCCGGGACGCCGGGCCCAGAAGCTGCTCGCAGAGCTGCGGGGCGAGGGTCCCGTGGCAGGTGCCCTCACCCTCCTGCGTGACTGGGACGCCCGCCTCACCGCCGACTCCCCGGCCGCCGCCCTCTTCGAGATCTGGTACCGGCGGCACCTGCGCCCGGCCCTCCTGGAGCGGGCGCTCGGCGCGGTCGTGGGGGAGGAGCAGCGGGCCCGGGCCCTTGCGCGGGTCCTTCCCGGCGAGGACGCGGCAGCCGACGCCCGCATCGACCTTGAGCTCCTGGACGCCGCCCCGGACCCCGCCCTGCTGCTCAGCACGCTCGGCGCTGCCGTCGAGGAAGCCACCGCACTCCTGGGGGCCGACCCCGCCGCCTGGGCCTGGGGCGCGCTCCACCACGCCCACCCGCACCACCCCATCGCCGCCCTGCTCGACGGCCCCGCCCCGCGGTGGGCCTCCGTGGGGCCCGCCCCGCGCGGCGGCAGCGGGGACACCGTGGGAGCCGCCGGCTACGGGCCGGGGTTCAGGCAGACCGCGGGGGCTACCTTCCGGATCGTCGTGGACGTCGGCTCCTGGGACGACTCCGTGGCGATGAACTCGCCGGGGCAGTCCGGAGTTCCGGGCAGCCCGCACTACGACGACCTGTTCGCGAGCTGGGCAGCCGACGGCTCCTTCCCGCTCCTCTACTCCCGCGAGGCGGTGGAGAAGCACACGCGGCGGACGATCACCCTGCGACCGGCCGCCGGCCGCCGCTCGTGAACGGGGTCCGGTCGCGGTTATGCGAACCGCGGCTTCTCCGGCGCCATCGAACGCCCCGCCACCTGTGCCGTCACCCGCTCGTGGATCTCCTCAGCCGAGAGATAGACGTCCGTCTGCTCGAAGTCCCTGAGCGTGGCAGGACGTTGGGACTGGAACCCGGTGCGTACGTAGTCGTCGCCCGCGACCGCGTTGAGCCCCCAGTTCGCGGCCGTGCGGAAGCGTGCGGTCAGGGTGCGCAGCGCCCCCAAGTGGTAGCCACGTGCGACCACTTGCGCGGGGAAGCCCGTCAACTGCACCCCCATCGGCTTCGATACGGCCTGTGCGCCACCGAGGTCGACGACCAGGCCCATGTCCTTGTGCCGGTAGGCGGTCAGCGGCGTGCCCCGCAGCGCCGCGGCGACGTTCCGCGCGGCGGCCCAGCCCTGCCTCATGGCGTGCTGCGCGGTCGGCGGGCAGATCGCGTCGCCGCCCTTGACGAGGTCCGGCACGGCCGCGGCGTCGCCGAGCGCGAAGACGCCGTCAAGTCCGGGCACCGTCAGATCCGGCTTGACGACCAGACGGCCCCGGTTGGTCTCGGCGCCCAGCGTCGCGATGAGCGGGCTCGGCGCGACCCCGGCCGTCCAGATCAGCGTGTGGCAGGGCAGCGTGCGCCCGTCGGTGAGGGTGACGGTGTCCTCGGTCGCCTTGGCCACCGAGACACCGAGGGACACATCCACGCCGCGCCGCTGCAAGATGGCGAGGGCCTTCTCGCCGAGCCGGTCTCCCAGCTCGGGCATCAACTTCGGCGCCACATCGACCAGATGCCACTTGACCTGCGAGACATCGAGCCCCGGGTAGCGCTTCACGGCGGCACAGGTCAGGCGCTGCAGGCACGCCGCGGTCTCCGTACCGGCGTACCCGCCGCCGACGACCACGAACTGCAGCCGGGCCTCCCGCTCGGCGCGGTCCGTGCTGGCCGCCGCCAGGTCGAGCTGTGAGATGACGTGGTCGCGGATCCAGGCGGCCTCGGCCAGCGTCTTCACGCCCACGGCGTGCGTGTCGACTCCGGGGATGTCGAACTGCCGGGTCACGCTGCCCGGCGTCAGGACGAGGTAGTCGTAACGCTCCACGACCTCCTCGCCGTTGATCTTCCGTACGATCACGGCCTTCGCGTGCGGGTCCACGCCGATGGCCCCGCCCGGCACGATCGCCGTACGCCGCAGCATCCGGCGCAGCGGCACCGCCACGGACTGCGGGGTGAGCACGCCGGCGGCGACGTGCGGGAGCAGGGGCAGGTAGAGCTGATGGTCCGTCGGGCTGATCAGCCGAAGCTCGGCGTCCTGCGCCTTGAGCGTCCGCTCCAGCTTGTGCGCGCACTCCATGCCGGCGAATCCGCCGCCGACGATCAGAATCCGGGGAGGTTGCATACGAGATCGCTCCAGGGGTTGGACTGTGTCGGGTGCGGTCCGGACGGCCGGGGCGCGTCGAGGCCGGCGGCCGACCGAAAGGTCCCGCGCGGCGCTGCGCGGGAGCTCGGCGGGGACATGCGGGTCTCCTCGGAGAGGGGTCCGGTTCATCCTCTGTCGGGGGTCGGGGCGGCGCACCTCGGATGCGCCGGGCGGGGATCTCCGGGTACCCCCGAACCCTCGGATCATCCGGCCATCCGGATCACCCGAACCCTCGGAACAGCCGTCTGCCCCGCTGAGCCGGAGGTAGTCACCGCGGGAGTCGAGCGATGGTGAACACTGCGCCCATGGAGTTCCTCTGCTACCACCGCGATCGGCCCGAATCCTTGGCGCTGCGCGACGAACTGCTGGAAGAGCACTGGTCGTACATGGACCGGTACGCGACAGAGATGATCGCCCGCGGTCCGACGCTCGCCGAGGACGGGGAGACCCCCACCGGCAGCCTGCACATCCTCGACCTGCCGGACACCGGCGCCGCCCGCGCGTTCGCCTTCGACGAGCCGGGCTACCAAGCCGGCGTGTACCGGGACGTGCTGCTCCGCCGGTGGAGCGACACCCTGGGGCGCACCATGTGGGACTTCCCCGGTGGCGACACCGAAGGCAACCGCTACCTGGTGCTCGGCCTCGCCGCGGGAGAGGCGGCCGACCTCGCCGTGCCGCCCGGCCGTGACGAGGTCATCGCCTACGGTCCGCTGCTTTCCGACGACGGCGCCACCTGGCTCGGCACCGCTGCGCTGGTCCGCGCGCCGGACCCGGAAGTGGCACGCGCCGTCCTGACCGAGGACCGCTACGCCGCCATCGAGGTCCACAGGTGGCAGTTCGGCGGGCGGTCCTAGCGCACGGCTCAGATGCCGGGCCGGTACCGCAGAGGATGGTCCGCCGGGACTTCGGTGAGGACGATCTTGACGCCGTCCGGATCCGCGATCCACATCTCCACAAGCCCCCAGGGCTCCTTCACCGGCTCCCGCACCACCTCCACGCCCCGCTCCAGAAGCTCGGAGTGCGCCGCCCGCACGTCCGCCACCTGCAGCCACAGCTGGAGGCCGGGCGCGGGCGGGGTCTGGGAGCGGCCGGAGACCTCCACGTAGCCGCCGCCGAGGAAGTAGACCGTGCCGCGCTCCGGTCCCGTACCGAACTCGCGGTAGACGGCGAGGCCGAGCGCCTCGCCGTAGAAGGCCCGCGAGCGCTCCGGGTCGGTGGGGCGGAGAAGGATCCTGCTGCTCAGTACATGCACCATGCACCCGCACCTTAGTGGCGGGATACCCTCGGCGGTGCCCCGCTCACCCCGTGCCGGACGGCGGTGGGCCGGACAGAAAGATCGGAGAACCCCCGCCATGGACACCGCACCGCGGCCGACCACGACTGACCTCATCTTCCGGGACGCCACCGACGCGGACATCGACGACCTCGTCGCGCTCATCGAGTCGGCGTACCGCGGTGACTCGAGCCGGAGCGGCTGGACCACGGAGGCGGACATCCTCCAGGGGCAGCGGACCGACCCGCAGGGCGTCATCGACGTCATCAAATCGCCCACGAGCAGGCTGGTGACGGTCGAGCGCGACGGCGTCGTCGTCGCCTGCTGCCAGCTCGAACACCGCGGCGAGCACGCCTACTTCGGGATGTTCGCGGTGAGCCCCGCGCTCCAGGGCGCGGGCCTTGGCAAGGTGATCATCGCCGAGGCCGAACGGACCGCCCGCGAGGCGTGGGGGGTGACGGAGATGCACATGACCGTGATCTCCGTACGCGTGGACCTCATCGCCTGGTACGAGCGGCGCGGTTACCGCCGTACGGGAAAGATGACGCCCTTCCCGTACGGCGACGAGCGCTTCGGCATTCCGCAGCGGGACGACCTGCAGTTCGAGCTGCTGGTCAAGCCGCTGGTCTGAGCGCGGGACCGGTCACGCGGTGAAGCGGCCCGTCCGCTTGATCTCCGGATAGTCCGTGGTCGCCCCGTCGAGCTGCAGCGCGCGCACGAGCCGCAGGTCGTCCTGGGTGTTCACCACCCAGCCGATGATCCGCAGGTCGGCCTTCCTGGCACGCTCGACGATCTCGAGCGTCAGGCGCCTGATGTTCAGTACGAGGGTGGTGGCGCCGACCGTCGTGGCGCGCTCCACGACGTCGGTGCCGTAGCGGCTGGCGACGAGCGCGGTGCGTACGCCCGGGACGAGGCGCGCGATCTCGGCGATCGCCTCGTCGTGGAAGGAGATCACCTCCACGCGGCCCACCAGGTCGCGCCGGTGCATCACCTCGGCGAGGGCGCGCGCGGCGGCCACGTCCTTGATCTCGGCCTGCAACGGCGCCTTCACGGCGTCGAGGACCTCTTCGAAGACGGGGACGCGCTCACCGCGTCCCGCGTCGAGCTCCCGCAGCTCGGCCAGGGTCTTCTCGGCGATCGGTCCCTTGCCGTCGGTCGTACGGGCCACGTCGGCGTCGTGCATGACGACGAGGGCGCCGTCCTTGCTCAGATGCAGATCGAGCTCGATGAGATCGAGGCCCGCGGCTTGCGCGGCGATGAAGGACCGGAGGGTGTTCTCGGGTTCGACACCCATGACCCCGCGGTGACCGATGGTGAGGAAGTTCAAGGTTCACTCGCTTCCGTCGACGGCGGCTCGGAGCTCGAAGCCTAACGGCCCGCCTCAGCGATGGAACCGCTCCTGCCGGGGTGCCAGGAGGAATCGGAGTCGTCCGCTCTGCCTCCCACGATGCCGAGGACGAGCCCGGTGAGGACGGCGGCGACAAGGACGGCACGGGTGGTCACAGGTGCACTGCTCCATACGGCGGGGACTGCTGACCCCGCCCGTCCTACCGGGCGGCGGCCCCGCGCCGCGAGCCACGTCACCCTTGGGTGGGCGAGTCCTCCGGGAGTTGACCGGGCGAGGCGGAGGGCCCCGCCGCTTCCGCCGGCCGCTCCGGCGCCGCCGCTTGCGACAGGTCGGCCAGCATCGCCTCCGCCAGCTCGATCTCCGCCTCAAGGCGCCGCCCGCTCCAGCGGAGGACGATCTGCGGATGCGTCCACGCCTCGACCCCCTCCGCGCGGGCGAGCGCGTCCCGCACCTCCTCCAACTCGCCCCGCGTCCGCGCGATGTGCTCGGTCACCAGGGCCCGCAGATGGTCCGGGGTCGCGAGGTGCCCGAGCCAGACCCGCAGCAGCAGCGGGTGCTTCAGGACGGGCGGCCCCGCGTCCCCGGCGCCCCGCGCCCATCCGGCGAGCGCCGTACGGCCCTCGTCGGTGATGGCGTACGACCGCTTCGCGCGGGGCTCCTCGGGTCCCGAGCGCCGCGACGTGGCGTACCCGCGCGCTTCGAGGCGGCGCAGTTCCGCGTAGATCTGGCTGATGGCGGGCGACCAGTAGAAGTGGCCGAGCGAGGCGTCCGCCCACTTCTTCAGCTCGTACCCCGTCCGTTCGCCGGGGAAGGAGAGCAGGCCGAGCACGGCCCACGCGGTCGGTGGCAGCTCGCCGGGGTGCCGCGGTGAGTCGGGCCGCTGCGGTGAGGTGGGTCCAGGGGCTGCCATAGGCCTGATTGAAGTGAATCTCACGGTGCGGGCGCAAGATCCGTGCGGTGGGGACGGCATGCCGGGGTATAGGGGGTTCATGAGTGATCTACCGAGGCCGCGCGTCCGCCGACTTCTCAGCGCCACCGACCGCTTCGCGTTCCAGCGCGTGGCGGCCCGCTCCTGGCCGGCCGCCGAGCCGGTCCTGCCGCGGCTCAGCCGGGCCGCCGACCACGGGGTGCTGTGGTTCGGCATCGCCGCGGGAATGTGGGCGTTCGGCGGCGCACGCGGCAGGCGCGCCGCGGTGCGCGGCGTCTCCTCCCTCGCCCTCGCCTCGGCCACGGTCAACACCCTGGGCAAGCGCGCGGTGCGCCGCTCCCGGCCGGTCCTGGACACGGTGCCGGTGATACGGCATCTGGCGCGCCAGCCGATCACCAGCTCCTTCCCCTCGGGGCACTCGGCGTCGGCGGCGGCCTTCGCCGCGGGTGTGGCGCTGGAATCGCGGACCCTGGGCGCCGCCGTGGCCCCGGTCGCCGTGTCGGTGGCCTTCTCCCGCGTCTACACGGGCGTGCACTACCCCAGCGACGTCCTGGTCGGCGCCGCCCTCGGGGTGGGCGCCGCCTACGCGGTGCGCGGCATGGTGCCCTCGCGGGGGCAGCTGCCCCCGCCCGCCCGGCCCCGTACGGACGCGCCCGCCCTGCCGGACGGCGACGGCCTCATCGTGGTGGTGAACCCCTCGTCCGGTGCCCAGCCGCAACTCATGGACCCGGTCCGGCAGTTGAAGACCTCCCTGCCGCGTGCCGAGGTGGTGCTGTACGAGGAGGACGCGGGCCCGCTCCCCAAGGTCCTGGAGGAAGCCGCCAGGGACGCCTCCCGGCGCGGCGGTGTCTTCGGCGTCTGCGGCGGCGACGGCACGGTGAACGCCGCCGTGACCCAGGCCCTGCGGTTCGACGTGCCGCTGCTCGTGCTGCCGGGCGGAACGTTCAACCACTTCGCCGCGGACCTCGGCGTCGACACGGTCCCGGACGCCTGCGCCGCCCTCGCCGAGGGCAGCGCCGTACGCGCCGATGTCGGCCGGATAAGGCCACTTGCCGGAGCCCGGGCGGACGGCGGGACGCATCCAGGGCCCGTGTACTTCCTCAACACCTTCAGCCTCGGCGCCTACCCCGAACTCGTACGCATCAGGGAGGAATGGTCCCCGAAGGTCGGCGGTCCGCCCGCCACGCTGCTCGGGGTCGCCCAGATCGTGCACACGGGCCGGCCGTTGCGTGCGGTGGTGAACGGCAAGCCCCGGTCGATGTGGCTGCTCTTCGCGGGCAACGGCGCCTACCGCAGCGCCGGTATCGCCCCCGTGCGGCGGCACGACCTGGCCGACGGCCTGCTCGACATCCGCATCGCGCACGGCGGGCGCTTCGCGCGCAGCCGCCTGCTCGTCGCGGCGCTGGTCGGCCAGCTGGCCAAGACCCGCCTGTACGCGTCCGCCAAGGCTCAGCGCCTTGTCATCTCCGGACTGCCCGAGGACACGCAGATGGCGTACGACGGTGAGATCGCGCCCGCTCCCGGCGCGCTCCTGCTCGACAAGCTGCCCGAAGCCCTCACCGTCTACCGGCCGGTCGCCGACTGACCGTGTCTCCGCCGACCGTCCGTGCCGATGGTTACTCCAAGCGGCGCAGTCGGAGTGCGCGCCGGGCCCGTCCGCACTGTGCTGGCCTTCATGGGCTACGACATAGACAGCCCGCGTGAAGCGGGCACCACACGACGTGACGTACTGAGTGTCGCCGCGGTCCTCCTGGCAGGCGGCGCCTTCACGGTGGCGGGACCCGCGCCGCACGCCGCCGCCGAGTCCGACGACGGCTGCGGCGCAGACTACGACGCGGAGTTCGAGGAAGCCCTCGCCGAAGCCGACGAGGCCATCCCCGAAACCCGCGCACTCGCCCCCGAAGGACCACCCGGCAGGTTCGCCCTGCCGCTGCGCAGGCGCTATCGCGTCAGCGCCCGCTACGGAATTCGCGGCAACTGGATCGCCGGACACCACACCGGCATCGACCTCGCCGTCCCCCAGGGCACCCCGGTGCACGCCGTCGGCAGAGGCACGGTCGTCCTCGCGGCCTGGTCAGGGGCGTACGGCAAGGCGGTGACGGTGCGGCTGCGGGACGGCCATTACGCCCTGTACGCGCACCTGTCCCGCATCTCGGTAAGCCGAGGGGAACGCGTCGGCACCGGCGACCGGATCGGCAGCAGCGGAGCCACGGGGCGCGCCACCGGACCCCACCTCCATCTGGAGATCCGAAAGCGGCGCGGCTACGGCTCGGACATCAACCCGGTCAGGTATCTGGCGAGGCGGGGGGCCAGACTCCTGTAATGACGGCGGCCATCGAGGACTACGCGCTGATCGGGGACCTGCTGACCGCCGCCCTGGTGGGCCGGGACGGCTCCCTGGACTGGCTGTGCCTGCCCCGCTTCGACTCGGCGGCGTGCTTCGCCGCGCTCCTCGGTGACAAGAACAACGGCCGCTGGCGCATCGCACCGGCGGTCGCCGACGACGGCACTGCCTGCACCCGGCGCAGGTACCGCGGCGACACGCTCATCCTGGAGACCGAGTGGGAGACCGAGACGGGCTGGGTCCAGGTCACCGACTTCATGCCGCGCCGCGACGGCGCCCCGTGCGTCGTACGGCTCGTGGAGGGGCTCTCCGGCTGCGTCGACATGCGGATGGACCTGCGGCTGCGCTTCGACTACGGCAACGTCGTGCCCTGGGTGCACCAGACGGGCGGCCGGCTCGCCGCGACCGCGGGGCCCGAGTCGGTGTGGGTGCGCACCCCCGTGCCGCTCACCGGCCGCCGCGGCGCGCACACCGCGGACTTCCAGGTCAGGGACGGCGACCAGATCCCGTTCGTCCTGACCTGGAGCCCCTCCCACCTGCCGGCCCCCGAGGACACGGACGCCTTCGACGCGCTGCGCCGCACCGAGGCGTACTGGACCGACTGGCTGCGCCCCTTCTCGTACGAGGGCGCCTACCGTGACGCGGTCCTGCGCTCCCTGATCACGCTGAAGGCCCTCACCTACGAGCCGACCGGCGGCATCCTCGCCGCCCCCACCACCTCGCTGCCCGAACTGATCGGCGGTTCGCGCAACTGGGACTACCGCTACTGCTGGCTGCGCGACGCGGGCATGACCCTGGAGGCCCTGCTGCGCAGCGGCTTCACCGAGGAGGCCGACGCCTGGCGCGGCTGGCTCGAACGGGCGGTGGCGGGCCGGCCGCAGGACATCCAGATCATGTACGGGATCGCGGGGGAGCGGCGGCTTCCGGAGTGGGAGGCCGACTGGCTCGCCGGATACGAGGGTTCGCGCCCGGTGCGCATCGGCAACGCGGCGGTGGGCCAGCAACAGCTCGACGTGCCGGGCGAGTTGATGGACACCCTGCATCTGACCCTGTGCGGCGGACTGCGCCCCGAGCGGCATCTGGTCTCCCTGCGGCGCAAGGTGCTCGACCATCTGGAGGAGACCTGGCCGGCGCCCGACCAGGGCTTGTGGGAGATGCGGGGCGCCCCGCGGCAGTATGTGCACTCCAAGGTGATGTGCTGGGTCGCCTTCGACCGCGCGGTGCGGATGGCCGAGGACCACGGCGGTTCCGGGCCCGTCGAGCACTGGCGGGAGATCCGGGACCGCATCCACCGCGAGATCTGCGACCAGGGATTCGACCAGGACCGCAACACCTTCACCCAGTCCTACGGCTCACGTGAACTCGACGCCTCGCTCCTGCTCATCCCGCGGACCGGATTCCTGCCGCCCGACGACCCGCGCGTCATCGGCACGGTCGAGGCCGTCCAGCGCGAACTGCTGCGTGACGGACTCGTGTTGCGCTACCCGGCAGGGCAGGACGGCTCACCGGACGGACTCGCCGGGGGTGAAGGTGCCTTCCTCGCCTGCTCGTTCTGGCTGGCGGACGCGCTGCGACTGATCGGCCGTGAGAAGGAGGCCCGCGAACTCTTCGAGCGGCTCCTCGTCTTGCGCAACGACGTCGGACTGCTCGCCGAGGAGTACGACCCGCGGGCGCGCCGTCAACTGGGCAACTTCCCCCAGGCGTTCACGCACGTCCCGCTGATCCGTACGGCGTACGAACTGGACCGGCACGCGGTCGATGCCGTGGCCCCCCGCCCCCCCGCCCCTCACCCTGAGCCCAGTCCCACTCCATGAATTCACCAAGCACTGTCCCTTGCTCTCTCAGGATGTGACGACTAGTCATGTGACTAATCGTTATACGAGACGAGACCCCATGCTGGGAGGGCACGTGAAGTTCTCCGTCATATTCGAGGCACAGCTCGCCGACCCCACCGTCGAGCGCGAGCATCAACTCTTCCGCGACAGCGTCGAACAGGCTTTGCTCGCCGAGGAGATGGGGTTCGACCGGATCTGGGCGGTCGAGCACCACTCCCTCAAGTGGTACGCCCACATGAGCGCCCCGGAGATCTTCCTGACCTGGGTCGCCGCACGCACCAGCACCATCAGGATCGGGCACGGCGTGGTCTGCATGCCGTTCAACTTCAACCATCCGGCGCGGGTCGCCGAGCGCGCCGCCACGCTCGACCTGCTCTCCGGCGGGCGGCTCGACCTCGGCGCGGGACGCGGCGGCACGGTGCAGGAGACCTCGCTCTGCGGCGTGGACAAGGAACGTACGACCCAAGAGGTCGAGGAGGCGCTGCGGATCATCGGGAAGGCCTGGGAGAGCGAGGAGTTGGAGCACCACGGCGCGCTGCTCGACATCGCCCCGCACCCGATCCTGCCCCGGCCCGAGCAGACCCCGCACCCGCCGCTCTTCCTGGCCTGCAGCAGGACCGAGACGCTGACACAGGCCGCCGAACTGGGCGTCGGCGCACTGGTGATGGGCTTCGCGGGCCCCGAGTCGATCGCCGAGATGCGCAGGGCGTACGACGCGGCGATCGCGGGCCGTGGCGAGGAACGCTTCGTGTCCCGCGTCGTCAACGACCACTTCTCCGTGCTCTGCCCGACGATCGTCCTCGACGACCGGGACGCCGCCCAGCGTGTGGGCATCCGGGGGCAGCGGTTCTTCGCACAGTCCATCGGGCACTGGTACGGCGGCGCGGGCATCCCCGACGAGGCCGTCGTCGAAGGCGCCGACGAGGCGGCCGCGATGCGCGAGGCCGCCGAGCAGGTCGTCGCGCGGCTGCACGAGCACAACATTCCGGTACGGCCCACGTCCACGGCCACCTTCAACGCCGATCACGCCTATGGGACCGCCGACGACGCCATCGCGTACGTGGAGCGGCTCCGCGACGCGGGCGCCGACGAGATCATGTGCCTCATCCAGATGGGCACCGTCCCGCAGCAGGCCTGCATGGAGACCCTGCGGCAGTGGGGCGAGAAGGTCATCCCGTACTTCCGCGCCCAGGAGCAGGGGGCCTGAGCGTGGCGCCGCGTACCGACCGACTCGCCCCCGAGGCGCGTGCGCTGGTCGACGCGCTGAGCGCCGCCTTCCCCGACCTGGGCGCCGCCGTCACCGACGCGGCCGAGGCCCGCCGCATCCTCGCGGCGACGCCCGGTGCGGGCAAGGCCGTGGTGCCGGTGGGCAGGGTGGTGGACCGGACCATTCCGGGGCCGGTCGACGCTCCTGACCTGCCTGTACGCGTCTACATCCCGGAGCGCTTCGAGCGAGCGTCCGAGCCCCGCCCCACCGTGGTCTTCTTCCACGGCGGCGGTTACACCCTCTGCGGCCTCGACTCCCACGACGCCACGGCCCGCACCTTGTGCGCCGACGCGGACGCCGTCGTGGTCTCCGTCGCCTACCGCCTCGCCCCCGAGAACCGCTTCCCGGCGGCCGCCGACGACGCGTACGCCGCGCTGTGCTGGGCCGCCGCCCGGACCCGGGCGGGGGCGCTCGGCGGCGACCCGGGGGCGGTCGTGACGGCCGGGGACAGCAGCGGGGGAGGGCTCGCCACGGTCGCCGCCCTGATGGCGCGGGACCGCTCGGGGCCCGCTGTGGCGCTCCAGGTGCTGATCTACCCCGTGCTCGACGCCGGGCAGGGGAGCGACTCGTATACGTCGAACGCGACGGGCTACTTCCTGACGGCCGCGCACCTGCGCTGGTTCTGGGAGCAGTACCTCGGCCCGGACGGCGACGGCACCCACCCCTACGCCTCACCCCTGCGGGCCGACGTCACAGGACTGCCGCCCGTGCACCTCGTCACGGCGGGCTGCGATCCGCTGTGCGACGAGGGAAGCGCCTACGCGGTCAGGCTGCGCCTCGCGGGGGTCCCGGTGACGCGGGGGCACTACCCGGAGATGTTCCACGGCTTCCTGGGCTTCCCGCGGCTCCTGGACGATGCGCGGGCCGCGGTGGCCGATGCGGCAGATGCGATCGCATCGACCGCATCCGGCAGGAAAAACAGCGGTGATGTTGGGGGTATCACAGGATAATTTCCCGAGTCTCCCCTTGTGGTGGAGAACCTCGCGCACTTACGGTGTTCTGACGCGAGGTTCTCCCGGGGAGGTTGACAAGTGACGGAAATTCTTGTGCAGAGGGTTACGGAAGGTTTGATTCCTCCCGTGAGCGGGGGTGCCCCCGCGGGAAGGGTCGTGGAGCACCCGGCTTGGCCGATGCTCAAGGACGCCGTGGAAGAGATCCGCCCGTGGCAGTCCGCGGACGGCTCGATCGACTTCGACGCGGAGGGCGCCCCGGCGAAGTCCGTGGCCGAGCTCGCCGTCGACCGCGCGATATCCGCGATCGACCAGCTCGCCCCGCTCCTGCCGCACGACGCCGCGTACCACCAGGCGCTCGGCGCGGACCTGCGGCGCTGGGCCGATGACGGCTTCAAGGTGCCGGACTTCCTCGACTCGCTCCTCGCCTTCCAGCCCGCGGCGCACCGCGAGGACGGCCTGCAGCACCTCGTGGTCTTCCCGATGTACACGCAGAACGGCAACCCGGACCGCAACTTCGAGGCGGTCGTGCTGCGCATGGTCTGGCCCGACTGGCTGGCCGAGCTCGAGCGCACGCGCTACGACAACCCGCTGTTCTGCGGCATCACCTTCGAGGACTTCACCGCGGGCTACGACACGAACTCCGCGGTGCTCTTCCCGGAGACCATCGCCGTGCGCAAGGCCCCCGAGCGCTTCAGCTGGGGCGGCATCTTCTGTGACCGCGAGGCGGCCCGCTTCCGCCGCGTCACCGAGGCCTCCGTCGACATCCTCGGCCTCGAGCTTCCCGACGACATCCGCGAGATGATCGGCGACCAGGACCGCTGCCAGCAGGCGTTCGTCCTGTGGGACATGGTCCACGACCGCACGCACAGCCACGGCGACCTGCCCTTCGACCCCTTCATGATCAAGCAGCGCCAGCCGTTCTGGATGTACGGCCTCGAAGAGCTGCGCTGTGACCTCACCGCCTTCAAGGAGGCCGTGAAGCTGGAGACCGAGGGTGTCCCGCAGGCGCGTGACGTGCAGTACGCCGTCCTCTTCGACCGGATGTTCCGCTTCCCGGTCACCGGCGACCGCGTCAAGAACTACGACGGACTCGGCGGCCAGCTGCTCTTCGCGTACCTCCACAAGCACGACGTCGTCCGCTGGACCGACAACAAGCTCAAGATCGACTGGGAGCGCGCGCCGCGGGTCACCAACCAGCTGTGCGCCGAGATCGAGGAGCTCTACCGCGCGGGCATCGACCGCCCCAAGCTGGTCCACTGGTTCGCCGCGTACGACCTGGTCTCCCAGTACCTCGCCCCGCACCCCGGATCGCGCTGGGCCAAGGGCCCGGACGCCCTGGACACACAGTTGCCGCCAAGGAAACTCGTCGACGACGTGCTTCCTGACGAGTTTCCGCTCAGCATGTTCTATGAGGCGCTCTCCAAGAAGCTCAAGCACGTGATCGCCTCCACCAAGGGGATCACCGCGTCGGGCGCCGAGCAGGTCGCCGCATGAGCGACCGCACCAAGGAGGCGAGGACGATGTCCGCACTCGATGGAGCCGTGGTCGCGGTCGCGGGGGCAGGCGGTCCGGCAGGCCGTGCCACGCTGCTGAGGCTCGCGGAGGCCGGCGCCACGGTCGTGGCGTCCGACGCCGACGTGGAGCGCCTCGCGGAGGCCGTGGACGCCGCGCGCTACGCGCACGGAGGTGCCACCGTCATCGGCGAGACGGTCGACCTTCTGGACCTCGACGCGACCCGGGCGTGGGCCACCCGCACCGAGAAGGAGTTCGGGCGGATCGACGGCCTGGTCCACCTCGTCGGCGGCTGGCGCGGCAGCGCCTCCTTCGCCGAGACCGACCTCGCCGACTGGGACCTGCTCGAAAAGCTCCTGATCCGCACCGTGCAGCACACCTCGCTCGCCTTCCAGGACGGTTTGCAGCGCAGCGACCGCGGCCGCTACCTCCTGATCAGCGCGGCCGGCGCCTCCAAGCCGACGGCGGGCAACGCCGCGTACTCGGCGTCCAAGGCGGCGGCCGAGGCGTGGACCCTCGCCCTCGGCGACGCCTTCCGCAAGGCGGGGGGCGAGCAGGGCGTGACGTCGGCGGCTGCCATCCTGGTGGTCAAGGCGCTGGTGCACGACGCGATGCGCGCGGAGCGGCCAAGCGCGAAGTTCGCGGGCTTCACGGACGTCAAGGAGCTGGCCGAGGCCATCGCCGGAGTCTGGGAGCGGCCCGCCGGAGAAGTGAACGGAACCCGCCTGTGGCTGACCGAGAAGCCGTGAACCCTCCGAGGACCGACGCGCGCCGTCATCACGATCCCGACGTACGGGGTTTCGCGAGCGACAACTACGCGGGCGCCCACCCGGAGGTGCTCGCCGCCATCGCCCTCGCCAACGGCGGTCACCAGATCGCGTACGGCGAGGACGACTACACGGCCAACCTCCAGCAGGTCATCCGGGGCCACTTCGGCCCCACGGCCGAGGCGTTCCCGGTCTTCAACGGCACGGGCGCCAACGTCGTCGCGCTCCAGGCGATCACCGACCGCTGGGGCGCGGTGATCTGCGCCGAGTCCGCGCACATCAACGTGGACGAGGGCGGCGCCCCCGAGCGCATGGGCGGCCTGAAGCTGCTCACGGTGGCGACACCGGACGGCAAGCTCACGCCGGAGCTGATCGACAGGCAGGCCTTCGGCTGGGACGACGAGCACCGGGCGATGCCGCAGGTCGTCTCGATCGCGCAGAACACCGAACTCGGCACGCTCTACACGCCCGACGAGATCCGCGCCATCTGCGACCACGCCCATGGGCTCGGCATGAAGGTGCACCTCGACGGCTCGCGGATATCCAACGCCGCCGCGTCGCTCGACGTCCCCATGCGGACGTTCACGAACGCGGTCGGCGTGGACATCCTGTCCCTGGGCGGCACGAAGAACGGCGCGCTCTTCGGTGAGGCCGTCGTCGTCCTCAACCAGGACGCCGTCAGCCACATGAAGCACCTGCGCAAGCTGTCCATGCAGCTCGCCTCCAAGATGCGTTTCGTTTCGGTGCAGTTGGAGGCCCTGCTCGCCAAGGACCTCTGGCTGCGCAATGCCCGGCACGCCAACGAGATGGCGCAGCGCCTCGCCGAGGGGGTGCGCGCCGTCCATGGCGTGGAGATCCTCTACCCGGTGCAGGCCAACGCGGTCTTCGCGCGGCTGCCGCACGACGTGAGCAAGCGACTGCAGAAGCAGTACCGCTTCTACTTCTGGGACGAGGCGGCGGGCGACGTCCGCTGGATGTGCGCGTTCGACACGCGCGAGGAGGACGTGGACGGGTTCGTGGCGGCGCTGAAGGAAGAGATGGCGCGCTAGGTTCTCTTGACCACTGCCCCCTTGAACACTGTCTCCTTGAATACTGCATAGATATGCGATCGACCGTAAAAGCATTGACTCGCGGTCGGTCGCATTTCTATGCTCCCGTGCCATGCAGCTGATCCAGCAGAACCCTGACCTGTCCGCCTACTTGGCCGCGGACGAGGTCATCGACCACCATCATCCGCTCGTCCGCGAGACGGCGACGCGACTCGCCTCCGATGCCGCCGATTCATACGCATACGCTCGCGCGGCCTATGAGTATGTGCGGGACGCCATCCCGCACTCCGCCGACAGCGGCGACCTCCGCGTGACCTGGCGGGCCTCCGATGTCCTGGAGCAGCGCACCGGCATCTGTCACGCCAAGGCCCACGCGCTGGCCGCGCTGCTGCGCGCCGAGGACATCCCCACCGCGTTCTGCTACCAGCGGCTCACACATGACGCGGGTACGGGGCACGTCGTGCACGGCATGGTCGCCGTCCGCTTCCAGGGCGCCTGGCACCGGCAGGACTGCCGGGGGAACAAGGCCGGGGTCGACGCCCAGTTCTCCCTCGGCGGTGAGCGGCTGGCCTTCGTGGCGGACGACAAGTGCAGTGAGGTGGACTATCCAGTACTCTACGATGCACCGCACCCGGCGGTCCTGCGCGCCCTGAAGGACGCCCCGGACCGGCCGTACCTGTGGGAGAACCTCCCCGACGCACTCTGAACCGCCGCACCCTGAACACCGCCGCACCCCGAACGCAAGGCAGACGATGACCTTCCAGATCACCGTGTCCGACGACGTGCGCGCCCTCGCGCCCGGCTTCACCCACGTCGCCATCGAGGCATACGGACTCGCCAACGGGCCGAGCACCGACGAGACCTCGGCGCTCCTCGACGGCGCCGCGCGCCGCCTCGCCGAGCGCCTAGGGGGCCGCGCCCCGCACGAGGACCCCCACATGGCGGCCTGGCGCGCGGCCTACACGGCCTTCGGCTCGAAGCCCTCCCGTACGCGCAACTCCGCCGAGGCGCTGGCCAAGCGCGCTCTCGCCGACGGCGGGCTCCCGCGGATCAACGCACTCGTCGACATCTACAACGCGATCAGCGTCGCCCATCTGATCCCGGTCGGCGGCGAGGACCTGGACCACATCAAGGGCGGCATGCGCCTGGTGCGGGCCACCGGCGGCGAGGACTTCGTGACCATGGCCGCGGGGGAGCAGGCCGTCGAGCACCCCGACACGGGCGAGGTCGTCTGGTGCGACGACGAAGGCGTCACGTGCCGCCGCTGGAACTGGCGCCAGGGACCGCGCACCCGCCTCACGGAGGAGTCGGTCAACGCCATCTTCCTGCTGGAAGGCATGGGGCCGGACTCCGGCGTCGAGGCCGCGGGCGCCGAACTCGCGGAGCTGCTGGAGAAGTTCAGCCCCGGCGCGCGGATCGCCGTCCACGCGCCGGAGTAATCGATTCAGCTGGTCGGTTCGGCCAGGTCGATCAGCCGGTCTCGGCGGCCTTCACCTCGGCGGGAGTCGGCGCGGTGCCGCCGAGGTGCGCGGGCATCCACCACGTGTCGTCCGGCCCCTTGGGGCGTACGGGATACGCGCGCTGAGCGGCTTCGAGAAGCTCCTGGCAGCGCTCGCGCAACCGGCGCGTGATGGCGCCCGCGAACTGGTCCTTCGGGGCCTCCACCGGCTCGCCGACCCGGATCGTGATCGGGATGTGGCTGCGCTTGAAGTTGCGCGGCTGGCCCTTGGTCCACAGCCGCTGCGTGCCCCACAGCGCCATCGGGATCAGCGGGACCCCGGCCTCCTGCGCCATGCGCGCCGCGCCCGACTTGAACGACTTCAGCGTGAACGACGGAGAGATCGTCGCCTCGGGGAAGACACCGATGATCTCCCCGGCACGCAGTGATTCGAGGGCATGCTGGTACGCCGCCTCGCCCTGCTTGCGGTCCACGGGGATGTGCTTCATCCCGCGCATCAGCGGACCGGAGATCTTGTGCCGGAACACCGATTCCTTGGCCATGAAGCGCACGAGCCGCTTCTGCGGGAGAGCCGCGAGGCCGTCGAAGATGAAGTCGAGATAGCTGATGTGGTTGCTGACGAGTACCGCGCCGCCGGAGCGTGGGATGTTCTCGGACCCTTTGCAGTCAATCTTCAGGTCCCATGCCTTGAACAGGGTTTTCGCGGCACCGATGACCGGAGGGTAGACAAGCTCTGCCATGGGTGGGGAGGACCCTTCGTTTCTGCCTGGGGAGGGGGTTCCCGGCGGGAAGTTACGCAGCCGTAGGTTTTTCGGCGTTGCGCAGATCGTGCCCCAAGAACGGACGGGTGACCACCCATCGTGCCCCGCAACCGCGAGATTCTCGTCACGTTGGGAACCTCCGGGAATCTCTGCGGGCGCGCGGACGCTGAAGTCGGGGAAAGTCGGACCATGGCGAAGGGGCGGGAGACTGACGTGCAGCTGAGGGACCGGCTGGCGGACCGGCTGGGGGAGCGCGCCACGCTCGTGCAGTTCTCCAGCGCTTTCTGCCAGCCCTGCCGGGCGACCCGCCGAGTCCTCGCCGAAGTGGCCGATATGGTCCCCGGCGTCTCCCACCTGGAGATCGACGCCGAGGCGGAACTCGATCTCGTACGAGAACTGCGCATTCTCAAGACCCCGACGGTGCTGGTGCTCGACGCGGACGGACAGCTCGTCCTGCGCGCGACCGGGCAGCCGCGCAAAGTCGATGTGATCGCCGCCCTCGGCAAGGCCGTGTGAGTCCGCGTGGCACGGGGGAGGGGTGGAGTGACACACGGGAGGGAGACGGCGATGGAGCGGGGTCAGGACGTCACGGCGACGCACCGGCAGGGTGTCGCGGGGTCTCTTTCACATCGCGGAACGGACTTGACTGCACGCGGCACCTATCGTCAGCCTGCTCCCATGCCTCCGGAGCTCCTTCTCTACGAGCGCGTCCACGTGGACCTCGCCCGTCATGCAAGTGCGCGCTGTCCGGGCTGCTGAGCAGCCACGGAACCGCTCGTACCTCCTGCAGAAGGACAGCCCATGACGGCCACGCCCGAACTCCGCACGCCCCAGCTCGCCTCCCCCGACCTCCTGCGCTCCGTCTTCCGGCAGCACGCGGCGGGGGTCGCGGTGATCACCGCCCAGGGCCCCTCCGGGCCGGTCGGCTTCACCGCCACCTCGCTCGTCTCGGTCTCCGCCGAGCCCCCGATGCTCTCGTTCGGCATCGGTACGGGAGCCTCCAGCTGGCCCGCGGTCTCGGAGGCCGAACACGTCGGCGTCCACATACTCGGCGAGCACCAGCTCGACCTCGCCGCGACCTTCGCGCGCAGCGGCGCCGACCGTTTCGGCGCACCCACCCGCTGGTACGAGGGGCCGCAGGGAGTGCCCGTGCTCGACGGGGCGCTGGCCTGGCTGGTCTGCAGGGTCGCGGCGCGCGTGCCTGCCGGTGACCACCGGATCGTCCTCGCGGAAGCGGTCGTGGGGGACCCGTCGGGCGCGGGCCGGCCACTGCTGTACCACCAGGGTCGCTTCAACGTCCTGCGCGACTGAGAGTTCCCGGATGACCTTCCCGGCGTTGATTACAGAGCGTTGGGAAGGTCACAGTTCAAAGCGCTTGCTCAGTGGGAATGTACTGGGTGTACTGGCGAGTAATATTCTGGTCGGAGCGCGGGCCGCCCTGACCGGGATCCGCCCCTTCAGGCGCCTATGCTGCCTGCAAGAAGGCAGTGGCCAGAGCAAGGCAGCAGCCCAGTAAAGACGATGCAGTAGGAGAGCCGGCGTGAGCTTGAGGATCGTTGTCACCGTGAAGTACGTGCCTGACGCCACCGGCGACCGGCACTTCGCCGATGACCTGACCGTC
>NZ_JBICXP010000009.1:0-306723 GCF_043200355.1 Streptomyces sp. NPDC048436 | reverse complement strand
GCCCACCAGCGTCATGGCGATGTCCAGGCGCCGCTTCATGCCCCCGGAGTAGGTGGAGGCGGGCTTCTTCGCCGCGTCCACCAGGTCGAAGCGCTGAAGGAGTTCGGCCGTCACCCGCCGTCCCTCACCACGGGAGAGATGGTGCAGGTCGGCCATCAGAAGCATGTTCTCCTCCCCCGTGATCAGCCCGTCGACGGCGGAGAACTGCCCCGTCACCCCGATCGCGGCCCGCACCCCACCCGGCGAGGTGGCCACGTCATGGCCCGCCACCTGCGCCTGACCGCCGTCAGCGGAGATCAGCGTGGAAAGGATCTTCACGGCGGTCGTCTTACCGGCCCCGTTCGGACCCAGCAGCGCGAACACCGACCCCGCCGCGATGTCCAGATCGATACCGTCCAGAACAGTCTTGTCGCCGTACGACTTGCGGAGATCCGTGGCGGAGATGGCGGCAGGAGACGACGCTCCAGTAGACGTGGACATGACAGAAAAAGGCATGGGGTCCTCCCGTTCGAGGAGTGAGGAGTCAGGAGCGAGGTGAGAGAGGGGAGAGGGGAAGCCGGCGGCTCAGGAAGCCGGGGCGCGGCGGACGTCGATGTTGCCGAAGCGCGTGCGGGCCCGCACCTCAACCGTCTCCTCGGTCTTCTCCGGGGAGTCGGACGCGGCCAGCGAGTTGTGCACCGCGCCCCGGCCCGAGCTGACGTCGAGCCAGGCGGCCGTACCCTCCCGGATGCCGATCTCGATGGCCCCGTAGGAGGTCTCCAACTTGACGGTCCCGCGGACGACTTCGGTCACCCGCAGCGTGCCGTGCGCGGTGGTCGCGGAGACGGAGCCCCGGGCGCGCTCCACGGTGATGTCCCCGTTGGCACCGTTGACCTGCACATCACCGGTGACATCGCCGAGCGTCGTGGCGCCGTGCGAGTTCTTCACCACGGCGGTGCCGTCGACGGCACCGACGCGCACGCTGCCGGAGCTGGTGGTGATCTCGGCCGGCCCCTGGACGCGTCCCACGGTGATGGACCCATGGGCGGGGGCCAGATACAGCGGCCCTGTCGTATCCAGGCGGACGTCACCCGTCGACGTCTTCACGCGGACCTCGCCGAGCCGGCCGTCGCCGCGCACCTCGGTCCATGCGCCCGTCACCTCCACCTGGGAGTCCGCGGGCAGTTCGACCGTGATGTCCACGGTGCCGCTGGGTCCGAAGAGGACACGGCCCTTGGGCGTCCCGATGCGCAGTACGCCGCTGACGTACGCCACCTCGGTCTGCTCGGCGGCGCGTACGTCCTGGGACTTCTTCGCGTCGCGGGGCCGTACGTCGACGACGGTGTCGGCGCGGTCACCTGCCGCGAACCGGATGGACCCGGCGCTCACGTAGGCGGTGGCCGAGATCGGTTCGGGAGTCTCGAAAGAAGGCATGGCTGTCCCGTCCTCTTGGGTCTTCAGGGCGTCCCCGCTGGTGGGACGTGGTGTCGGATGAAGTGGTGCGGGCTGGGGCGCGGTCAGCGCACCCAGCCCGTGAAGTTCTGTCCCACGGTGTGGGTGGTCTCCGTCGTACGCGGCCGGGCGCCGCCGTCGACCGCGGCCGACACGGCGCGCACCAGCCACGCGTTGACCGAAAGGCCCTGGCCGGCCGCGGCCTCCTCGGCGCGGGCCTTGAGGTGGGCCGGCAGGCGCAGGTTGACGCGGGCGGTGCCGCCCTCGTCGCCGTCGGCCGAGGCCGGGGCCGGGCTCTGGAACTGTTCGGCAGCCGAGGTCGGCTCGGCGGGGGCGCTGCCCTCGGTGGGCGGCAGCGTCACGACGAAGTCGGGGTCGAGCCCCCGCAGCCGTACGTCGACCGAGCCGGGAGCCAGTTCGCGGGTGATCTCGCCCATCGCGGCGGAGAGCACGCTGAGCATGGTCAGCCGGGTGGCCGACTCCAGCGGAGCGGTGAGCCGCTCGGCCAGCTCGCGGGCTTCGTCGCCGCCGGCTTCGGCGGCCACCGCGAGTTCGCGGCGGAGGGTGTCGACATAAGGCGTGAGGTCCATGACGTCATCATGGCACCACTATGGCGCCATGCGCAAGGCGGTGATGGCATCTTGAGGGGCGTGAGAGGGCTGTTGCCTGCCTGACCTGCGCGAACGTGTCGTATAGAGCCCTGTGTCGCAGTGGCGCCAAGTGGCGCCGAAGCGGCATCACGTGGATGCCAGTGCCTTCGCAAGGGCGAGAGGAAGGGTGAGACGGGTGAACACGCAACCCTTCGCTACGACCTACGCGTGAACCCCCACAGCCCAAGCCCCAGGCAGCTGAACACCGCCCCCAACCCGCATACGGCGCCCCAGCCTGCCACCGAGTAGAGGAAGGTCGCGGCGATGGCGCCGGTGGCGCTGCCGATCGAGTAGAAGACCATGTACCCGCCGATCAGCCGGCTGCCCGCGTCCGGGCGCAAGGCGTAGATCAGGGTCTGGTTGGTGACATGGACCGCCTGCACGGCGAAGTCGAGAAGGATCACCCCGACGAACAGCGCCCAGAGCGAGCCGCGGGTGAAGGCCAGCGGCAGCCATGAGGCGGCGAGCAGCGCCAGGGCGATGCCGGTGGTCCGCCGGGAGAGTCCGCGGTCGTTCAGGCGGCCCGCCACGGTCGCGGCCAGGGCGCCTGCGACACCGACGAGTCCCAGCGCCCCGATCGCGCTGTGGGAGAGGAAGTACGGGGCCTCGCTGAGCGGCAGCGCGACGCTGCTCCACAGGGTGCTGAAGGCGGCGAAGATCAGCAGGCCGAACAGGGCCCGGAGCCGCAGCAGCCGTTCCCGCGCGAACAGGGTGACCGTGGAGCGCAGCAGCTGTCCGTAGCTGAGCTGCGGGGTTGTCGGCGGGGCGGCACCGTGGCGCGGCAGTACCCGGTGCAGGACCAGGGCGAGCAGGGCGGTGAGCGAGGCCGATGCGAGGTAGACGGAGCGCCAGCCCGCGAGGTCGGCCAGGAGACCGGACGCGGTGCGGGCGAGCAGGATTCCGGTGACCACGCCGCTGGTGACGAGCCCGACGACCCGTCCGCGCCCGGCGGCGGGTGCCAGCGACGCCGCGAAGGCCATCAACGTCTGCGTGACGACCGCGAGAAGCCCGGTAGCGGCCATGCCGGCGAGCAGGACCGCCGCTGTGGGGGCGGCGGCCACGGCGACCAGGGCCGCCACCAGGAGGGTCAACTGGCCCACGACGAGCCGTCGGCGGTCGGCCACGTCGCCCAGTGGCACAAGGAAGAAGAGCCCGAGCCCGTACCCGACATGCGTGAGGGTGACGACGCTGCCGACGAGCGCCGGGCTCATGGCGAGGTCGTGGCCCATGGTCACCAGGAGTGGCTGGGAGAAGTAGACGTTGGCGACCGCGGCCCCGCAGGCGACGGCGAACAGGGAGACGACGCCGCGGGACAGGACGAACGCGGAATCCTCCCGGCTTCGGGCCGCGGCCTCACAGCTACCGGACATCGGCACCCCTCCCAACATGGTTGCAACTTGCCACCAGAAAGAGACGCTAACGCCCTTTGGTAGCATGTTGCAACCAGCAAGAGGGCGAGGAAATGAGGAAGTGGGGAAGTGAGGACGCCATGGTGACGAGGACGCGCTTCGACGACAGTGAATGCCCCGTCGCCAGGTCGGTGGACGCGATCGGCGACTGGTGGTCCCTGCTGATCGTGCGGGACGCCTTCGACGGAAGCCGGCGCTTCGGTGAGTTCCAGCGGAGCCTGGGGGTGGCGAAGAACATCCTCACCGCGCGTCTGCGCACGCTGGTCGCCGGCGGCATCCTCGAAACCGTCCCCGCCTCGGACGGCAGCGCCTACCGCGAGTACGTACTGACTCCGAAGGGCAAGGCGCTCTTCCCCGTCATCGTGGCGCTGCGGCAGTGGGGCGAACAGAACTTCTTCGCCCCCGGCGAACCGCATTCACAGCTGGTCGACCGCCGCCAGGGGGATCCCCTCCGCGCCCTGGAGGTCCTGTCCGCGGACGGCCGCCCCCTGGCCCCCGACGACACGACCGTCCACAAGGTCAGCGCAGAGTGACCTGACCTCCGGGCGCCCCCTTCCCCAGGAGTTCCACGATGCTGGAGAAGCTGTCCGCCGCGTGGCCCGCCTCCATTCCGCGCCGGAACAGGTCCGCCACCGCCGACGGAAGCGCCGCGTCCACGCCCGAGTCCCGGTGGGTGTGGACCACGTGCTCCATGCTGGCCAGGCCCATCGCGAGGCGGTCCACGTCGCCCTCGTGGTGGCCCGCGTCGATGCGGGAGTCGGGCTGGACCGACGGCTGCCCCGTCACCGCCGCCGCCCTGGAGACGCTCGGCACGGACTCGGAGATCCAGCGGGTGTGCGCGGTCGCGCTGCGCGACTGGGAGCGGCTCGTCGAAGAGAAGCTGCTGGGCGCCGGATTCGGCGAGCAGGACGCGCGCGAGGTGTCCACCACCGTGATCAGCGCCCTGGAGGGCGCCGAGGTCACCGCCCAGGTGAACCGCAGCGAGGAGCCGCTGCGGGCCGCGGGCCGTCAGCTGGCACGGCTGGTGGGGTCGTACGCGTACGAGGGGGAATCGGTCGCCGCCAGGCGGTAGGTCACGCGACGCGCGGCGGCCGAGCGGGGGCGCCGGGCCTGGTCAGGCGACCTGGGGATGCGGGGTCGCGGCCGTCGCCTCGGCCCACTCCGCCACGAGCCGTTCGTACTCCAGGTGCTGTTCGGGACGGAGATAGCCGCCCGTACGAAGCCAGAGCGCGCGGATCTCCTCGTTCACCTCGGCCGCCGAGCGCGGCCCGTCCGGGGTGTTGGGAGTCGTGGTCATACAGTGAAGCGTACGTACGAAGATGTGAAGACGACGTGAGTTCTGGTCGAATGTGATCGGTATCGCTTCCTGACCCGCATGAATCAGCCAAGTTGGGCAAGAAGAAGGGGCCCGCGACGTGAATCGCGAGCCCCTTCAGGACAGTTCAGAACCGAACCGGGTGAATCCGTACGGATCGGAACATTCCGGGGACGGAGCGGAGCTCAAGGCTCCGCCCGCCCGTCATGGCGTCACGCCTGCTTCGGCTCCTCCAGACGCGGGAACAGCACCGCGCCCTTCGTCACCGTCGAACCCACCGGCAACTGGCCCCACACGCCCGCGTCCTGCACCTTCTGCTCGGCGATCGCGCCCAGCGAGGCCTCGGCGCCCAGGGAGTCCCACAGCTTCTGCGAGGTGTCGGGCATCACCGAGTTCAGCAGGACGGCCACCGCGCGCAGCGACTCCGCCGCCGTGTAGAGGATCGTCGCCAGGCGGGCCTTGCCCTCCGGGGATTCGTCCTTGGCCACCTTCCACGGCTCCTGCTCCGTGATGTAGCCGTTGACCTGCTTGACGAAGGCGAAGACCGCCAGGATGCCGGCCTGGAAGTCCAGCTCCTCGCCGATCTTCACATCAGCCGTCGCGACCGCCTTGACCAGGCCTTCCCGCACGGCCTGCTCAGCAGCGCCTGCCGCCGTCGCCTCGGGAAGCGCGCCGCCGAAGTACTTGCCGACCATGGCCGCCACGCGCGAGGCGAGGTTTCCGTAGTCGTTCGCGAGCTCGCTCGTGTAGCGGGCGCTGAAGTCCTCCCACGAGAACGAGCCGTCCTGGCCGAAGGCGATGGCACGCAGGAAGTACCAGCGGTACGCGTCCACGCCGAAGTGCGAGGTGAGGTCCTGCGGCTTGATGCCCGTGAGGTTCGACTTCGACATCTTCTCGCCGCCGACCATCAGCCAGCCGTTCGCCGCGACGCGGCCCGGCAGCGGCAGACCCTGCGCCATCAGCATCGCGGGCCAGATCACCGCGTGGAAGCGGAGGATGTCCTTGCCGACCAGGTGCACGTCGGCCGGGAAAGTCGACTTGAACTTTTCCTCGTCCGCGCCGTAGCCGACGGCCGTGGCGTAGTTCAGGAGGGCGTCGATCCAGACGTAGATGACGTGCTTGTCGTCCCACGGGACCTTGACGCCCCAGTCGAACGTCGACCGGGAGATCGACAGGTCCTGCAGACCCTGCCTGACGAAGTTCACGACCTCGTTGCGCGCCGACTCCGGCTGGATGAAGTCGGGGTTCGCCTCGTAGTGCGCGAGGAGCTTGGGGCCGTACTCGCTGAGCTTGAAGAAGTAGTTCTCCTCCTTGAGGAGCTCCACCGGCTTCTTGTGGATGGGGCAGAGCTTCTGCCCCTCGTACTCACCCTCGCCGTCGATCAGATCGCCGGGGAGCTTGTACTCCTCACAGCCCACGCAGTACGGGCCCTCATAGCCGCCCTTGTAGATCTCACCCTTGTCGTGGAGATCCTGGACGAACTCCTGCACGCGGTCCGTGTGACGCTTCTCCGTCGTACGGATGAAGTCGTCGTGTCCGATGTTCAGGTGCTCCCAGAGAGGCCGCCAGGCCTCGTCCACGAGCTTGTCGCACCACTCCTGGGGCGTGACGTCGTTCGCCTCGGCAGTGCGCATGATCTTCTGACCGTGCTCGTCCGTGCCGGTGAGGTACCACACCTTCTCGCCGCGCTGACGGTGCCAGCGCGTGAGCACGTCCCCTGCGACGGTCGTGTAGGCGTGGCCCAGGTGAGGAGCGTCGTTGACGTAGTAAATGGGGGTCGATACGTAGAACGCCTTTGCGTCTTCGCTCGTCCCCTGCTTCTCGGATCCAGTGGCCGCCATGGTCGAAATCCTAACGGCCATGGAGTGGGCGATTCACCTCGATTCCAGGGGGTGGACCCTGTGCGGATCCTTGTCCACCCCCTGGGACCGTCTGTGCGGCTACGGGCGCCAGGCCGCCAGCAGGCCCTCGTAGAGTTCCGCGTCCGTGAGCTCGCGCGGGGTGGGGCCCGCGTGGAAGAAGGCCGCGTTCTCCGCCTTCAGCTTGCGCAGGTAGTCGAAGCCCTTCGCCTCGTGGTCACCGAACGCCACGAACTGGAAGAAGAGGGGATGCCCGGCCGCGTCCGCGAGGGCCTGGTTGGCGGGGCCCTTCGCGTCCGGGGGACCGTCCGTCTGGAACACGACGAGGGCCGGGTCGCCCTTGTGCTCCGACTTCTCGTAATGGGCTACGACCTCTTCGATCGCGCGGTGGTAGCTGGTGCGGCCCATGCGGCCCGCCTCGGCGTGCAGCTCGTCGATACGTCCCTCGTGCTCGGGGAGCGTGAGGGTGCCGGTGCCGTCGATGTCCGTCGAGAAGAGGACGACGTGCACGGTGGCTTCGGGGTCCGTGTGGGCGGCCAGGGCGAGGACCTGCTCGCCCAGGCTCTGGGCGGAGCCGTCCTTGTAGTACGACCGCATGGACCCGGAGCGGTCGAGCACGAGGTACACCGGGGCGCGGGTCCCGGTGAGGTCCCGCTTCTTGAGGGCGGTACCGGCGGCCTTGTAGGCGGCGGCGAGGCCGGGGGCGTGCTTTTTCAGCTTGGCGGGGGTGGTGGCGGGGCCTGCGGGAGCCACGGCTTCGGGCTCGGCGGGGGTGTCCTGTTGTGGGCGATTGTCCCGCTCGGCGGGACGGGCGGGCACAACTGACGGTTCCTGATCAGCGGCGTCGGCACGAACCGGGTCGAGGTCAGCCACGGCCTCGGGCTCGGGTTCCTCGACGGGGGCCGGCTCCGCCTCCCCGGCGGGGTCGGCCACCGCCTCGGGCTCGGGTTCCTCGGCGGGGCTCGGCTCCGCCTCGGGCTCCTCGGCAGGGGCAGGCTCCGCCTCCTCCGTGGGAGCGGTGCCCGCAGGGTTCCGCTCCGGGGAAGGCGAAGGCACCGTCACCCGCTCGCGGTCGAACGCCGCCGCGACAAGATCGTCCAGCGCCGAAGGCGAAGGCTCAGTACTAGGTGCCGGGACCGAAGCCTTGGGCTCCGGCGCCGAAGGCACAGGCTCGGAGGACGGCGCGGGCACGCCGACCGAAGCGCCGACCGAAGCGTCGGCCGAAGCGGCAGCCGCCCGCGGCTCCGGAGCTTCCACTTCCGCTTCCGCACCCCCAGCCGTTTCAGGCGCCGCGGAAGCCTCAGCAGCCGCGGACTCCCCCTTGCGTGACCGACCGAACGCATTCCGCAGGACACTCAGAATGCCCATGGGTGCACCCCTTCGCGTGAGTTGATTCCCGATAACCCCTGGCCAGGGCGGACACGTAAGGTTAGCCGCCGCAATGCGCGATCTTGGTGAGGGTCGCCCCCACGTCACCCGCACCGCCCCCGCACCGCGCCCCCGCGCCCCAACTTCCCTCTGTGCGCCCCCGGTTCACCTCCCGTTCACGCTCAGGCCGTCGCCCTGCCGACCTCCGCGCCTAACGTCACGGCGGAATCAAGCCACGCCATCACCCAGCGGAGGAACCGTGCCCAAACTGCTGCCGATCATCACCTCGCACCAGGGGAGCGGCGGCCGTTCCGCCATGACCTGCCGGTTCCGGTGTGGTGATGCCTGCTTCCACGAGGTGCCCAACACCAGTGGCAACGAATACGTCGGTGACGTCATAGCCGGCGCGCTCAGCCGCCGCTCGATGATGCGCGCCGCCGCGGTCGTGACCGTGGCGACCGCGGCGGGTGGCGCCGTCCTCGCGGGCCCCGCGGCCCCGGAGGCAGCCGCCGCCGTACAGAAACCCGCGGTACCGGCGAGCAACAAGAGCAAAAAGGGGGCGCGCGGTCTCCGCTTCACGCCCGTCGCGCCCAACACCGCCGACTCCGTGACGATCCCGGACGGTTACGCCCAGAACGTCGTCATCCGCTGGGGCGAGCCCATCCTCCGCGGCGCCCCCGCCTTCGACGCGGACAAGCAGACCGCGAAGGCGCAGGCCGGCCAGTTCGGCTACAACAACGACTTCCTCTCCCTGCTCCCGCTGCACCGCGAGCGCGGACGCCAGGTGCTCGTCGCGAACCACGAGTACACCGACGAGATCCTGATGTTCAGGGGATACGACGCGGCGAACCCGACCCGCGAGCAGGTCGAGATCGCCTGGGCCGCGCACGGTCTCTCCGTCGTGGTGGTCGAGGAGGAGCGCGGGAGCGGGAAGCTGACCGCCGTCACCCGCCACCAGCTCAACCGCCGTCTCACCGTCACCAGCGAGTTCCGGCTCACCGGTCCCGCGGCGGGCAGCGCGTTCGTCCGTACGAAGGCCGACCCGCCCGGCACCACCGTCCTCGGCACCCTCAACAACTGCTCCGGCGGCACCACCCCGTGGGGCACGACCCTGCACGGTGAGGAGAACTTCAACCAGTACTTCGCCAACGCGGAGAAGGTCACCGACCCGGCCGCCGCCGCACGCCTCAAGCGGTACGGCGTCATCGGCGCCGCATCCGAGCGCAAGTGGGAGCGGTTCGACGACCGCTTCGACCTCGCCAAGGAGCCGAACGAGGCCAACCGCTTCGGCTGGGTCGTCGAACTCGACCCGTACGACCCGGAGTCGACCCCGCGCAAGCGCACCGCGCTCGGCCGCTTCAAGCACGAGGCCGCGCAGCCGCGCCTGACGCACGACGGCCGCCCGGTGGTCTACATGGGCGACGACGAGAAGTTCGACTACTTCTACAAGTTCGTCAGCAGCAAGCGCGTCGCCAAGGGCAAGTCGCGGGCCGCGCACGCGCACAACCTCACCCTCCTCGACGAGGGCACGCTGTACGTCGCCAAGCTGACCGGCGACTCCCCCGCAGGCGACATCGACGGCACCGGCAAGCTGCCCGCCGACGGTGAGTTCGACGGCAGCGGCGTCTGGATCCCGCTCGCCACCGCGGGCCCGAAGGGCCACGCCGTCTCGCACGTCGACGGCATGAGCGCCGAAGAGGTGTACGTCTTCACGCGCCAGGCCGGTGACAAGGTCGGCGCCACCAAGATGGACCGCCCCGAGGACATCGAGCCGTCACCGCACACCGGCAAGGTGTACGTCGCGCTGACGAACAACTCGGACCGCGGCAAGGCGGGCAAGGCCGGTGCCGACGAGGCCAACCCGCGCAACCTCAACAAGCACGGTCAGGTCCTGGAGCTGACCGAGCGCCGCAGCCGGGCCGAGTCGACGACCTTCGCCTGGTCGCTCTTCCTCGTCGCGGGCGACCCGGAGGACCCGGCGACGTACTTCGCGGGCTTCCCGAAGGACAAGGTCAGCCCGATCTCCTGCCCGGACAACGTCGCCTTCGACCCGCACGGCAACCTGTGGATCTCCACGGACGGCAACCAACTCGGTTCGCACGACGGCCTGTTCGGCGTGGCGACCAAGGGGGAGCGGCGCGGCGAGCTCAAGCAGTTCCTGACCATGCCGAACGGCGCGGAGACCTGCGGCCCGCTGGTCCAGGACCGCCGCGTGCTGGTCTCCGTGCAGCACCCGGGCGAGGTCGACGGGGCGTCCGTCGAGAAGCCCGCGAGCGCGTGGCCCGACGGGCCGGGGAAGATCGTCCGGCCGTCGGTCGTGTCGGTGTGGCGCAAGGACGGCAGCGACATCGGCGTCTGAGCGAGCGGTGAGTCGATGGGGCGCCCCTGCCGGTGGGGCGCTCCTGCCGATGGGGCGCCCGCCCATCAAGGCGCGCTCAGCTCACGCGGCCGGCGCCGGAACCGCCTCCCCCGCGTCACCGGCCCCCGCGGTTCTCCGCCCCGCAAGCCACTCCCCGTACGCGGGCGCCTGCTGGGCCGCCTCCCAGTACGAGGCCTCCAGCTCCCCGTACACCGCGTCGAGCTCCGCCTCCGTACGCGCCGCCACGAGCAGCCGCACGCCGAGCGGGTCGCCGTGCAGCGGGCGGACCGCCATCTCGGGTCTCGCCCGTGAGGTCGGCTGGCAGAGGGTGACGACCTCGCCGGTGGCGACGAGCGAGGACGCGGTGTGGTAATCGCCGTGCAGGATGCGGGGGTTGAGCCCGGCCTCGCGGAGCACCCGGAGCAGGCCGTCCCACTCGCCGTCCACCGTCGGGTCCACCATCCACCGGTCGGCGGCGAGATCGGTGAGGCGGACGACGGACCGCGAAGCCGCCGGGTGGTCCGCCGCGAGGGAGACGAACTGCGGCTCCCGCTCGACCAGTACGCGCTGCCGGAGCCCCTCCGGGAGCCGCAGCGGGCTTCCCTCGACCTCGTGCACGAAGGCGACGTCGAGCTGGCCGGCCGCGACCATGCGCAGCAGGGCGTTCGCGGAGACGTCCATCTGGAGCGAGGTCTCGGTGACGGGCACGCGCACCCGCAGCCGGCGCAGCCAGCCCGGTATGGCACGGCTCGCGGTGGATCCGATGCGCAGCTGCGGGCCCTCGCAGGCGCGCGCGGCGGCCGCCTTGGTCTCGCTGACCAGCGCCCGCATCTCGCTGACCAGGGGGCGGGCCCGGCTGAGGGCGACGCGGCCGAGCGGCGTCGGTCGGCAGCCCGTGCGTTCGCGGGCGAAGAGCTGGCCGCCGATCTCCTGCTCGATGCGCCGCAGCTGCGTCGTCAACGAGGGCTGGCTCATGCCGAGTTGACGTGCCGCCTTGTGCAGGCTGCCGGTGTCGGCGATGGCGCACAGCGCGCGGAGGTGCCTCACCTCGAGCTCCATGGCTGTGAGCGTAGAGCGGCGGGCGACGGCGCACCAGACTCACAAACCCCACGTGAACGCCCTGAGTTGGACGCGAGGTGGTGATATCCCGGCGCTATCGCCACTTGCCATCATCCCCGGACGCCCCAGGCTCCCCGACACTCCCGTTACCGAACCGTTCACCTTTCTGGAACGAGTAGGGAGCCCCCCACACATGAAGCTCCACATCAACAGGCGTTACTTCTCCGCGGCGGCCGTCCTCGGCCTCGCCGCCGCCGGTCTCGGCACGACATCCGCGACGGCCGCGACCCCCACCGCGCCGTCATCCGTCTCCGCGTACGCCAACTACGCGGGCTCCGGCGAGGAAGCCGCCGCCAACAAGGCGTTCTTCGAGGCCGTCCTGAAGTCGGTCGCCGAGAAGCGCGCGGCCAACCCCGGCACGAAGCAGGTCACGGTGGTGTACGACGCCTCCGGCGCACCGACCTTCGCGCAGCAGATAGCCAGCAGCGCCTCCATATGGAACAGCGCGGTGTCCAACGTGAAGCTCCAGGAGGGGAGCGGCGGTGCGAGCTTCGAGTACCGCGAGGGCAACGACCCGCGCGGTTCGTACGCGAGCACGGACGGCCACGGAAGCGGATACATCTTCCTGGACTACGCGCAGAACCAGGAGTACGACTCGACGCGTGTGACGGCGCACGAGACGGGTCACGTGCTCGGCCTCCCGGACCACTACGAGGGCCCGTGCAGCGAGCTGATGTCCGGGGGCGGCCCTGGCACCTCCTGCACCAACTCGCAGCCGGACGCCAACGAGCGTGGCCAGGTGGACCAGCTGTGGGCCAACGGGCTCGCGAAGGCGCTGGACAAGCTGGACCGCGTCGGCTGACCTGGACCCACCCACACCACTGATGCCCCTCGGCGCGGACAGCGCCGAGGGGCATCAGTGGTGTGCGCACGTGCTCCGGTCACTCACGCGTGTAGTACCGGTAGAACGTCGCCGCGAACACCGCTGCCGCCACCGCGAGCGCCATGATCGTGGAGCGCAGGACCGTCGCCCCGGTCAGGCTGTACAGGTAGCCGAACGAGATTCCGGCGAAGGTCGCCCAGGACGCCGCGCGCAGCTCGCGCGGCAGGCGGTGCGCCGTCTGCCACAGGCCGAGGAAGACCGCGGCGAAGACGACCCCGGTCACGACGCCGAGCAGGACGTTCCAGCCGGTGACGGGGCCCGCGTCACGCGAGATCTGCGCCGCCCAGAGGCCGTAGACGAGGCCGAGCACCACGGCGACCGGTGCGATTCCGGTGACGTGGGAGCCCCCGCGTACGCGAGGCATGGATGAAGTGGGTGCCACATGAGCCATGACGGGTCCTCCAGACTCCTCAGCCCCCGTTCCTCCAGGGCACACCCGCCCGCGCCGGGCGGCAACTCGGCGGCGTCGGCGGCATCAGTGATACCGGTTGTAGCCGCCCTGGCAGGTGTCCCAGCACGGCTTGTACTGCTGGCAGGGATCCGCGGTGGCGCAGCTGGGCACCTGCTGCCCGCCGACATCGACGTACGCGGCGCTCGCCCAGCCCTGCACCCCGCCCAGCCAGTACCAGGACGTGTCGCCGAAGACGCTCGTGCCGTGCGTCCTGCACTCGACGCGGTCCTGGCTCTCCGACGGCAGCTTCGCGACGACCGAGGCGCCGGTGGAGGGCGCGTCCCGGATCTTCAGGTCATGGGGGGCGACGATCGTTCCCCAGATGACGTCGTGGTTGTTGTGGGTGGGCGCCGCGGTGGCGGATGCCGGCGAGGCACCCCCGAGGGACAGGGCGCCCGCGGTCATGAGCGCGGCGGCGAGAGTCCCCAGAGCGGCCGGAGTGCTTCTCAGGGCCGGAGTGGTCCGCATGATCGACCTCCTCTACCCCCCGTCCCCCCTCCACCCCTCATTCCTCCCCCTCTTCCTCCCCTCCAGCAAACACCCGTCCGGGCCAACGTTCCACCGGAGACGGGCGAACCCCGGGTGCCCCTTGGGTGCCCCCTGGGTGGGAATCACTTGACCCGTATGCAGTCGCCCCGCTCGCGTCCCACGTGAGCGGGGCTCTGGGATGGGGGCGTGCTCAGACGTCCCCTGTCCGCCGTGCTCCTCGTGCTCGCCTGTCTCCTCGTGCCGCTCGGCGCGCTCTCCACCTGGGCGAAGTACGAGATCCAGGACGCGGATCAGTACGTCGCCACGATGGCGCCGCTGGCCTCGGACCCCGATGTGCGCGACGCGGTGGCAGGCGCGGTCACGGACTCGGTGATGAAGGAGATCGACGTCGGCCCGCTGCGGGGCACGGTCGAGTCGTTCGTACGGGACGCCGTGCGGTCCTTCACCAGGACAGAGGCCTTCAAGACGGCCTGGACCGCGGCGAACCGCGCGGCGCACGAGGCGGTTCAGGACGCGCTGAGCGACCCGGACGGCGGCGCGGTGTCCATCGACCTCGCGCCGATCACTGAGCGGGTCAAGCGCCAACTGGCCGCCGACGGCGTGCCGTTCGCGGGCAGCATCCCGGTCACGCACACCGAGGTGAGGCTCATGGAGTCCTCGGACCTAGGACCCTTCGGAAAGGGATTCCACATGCTCCAGGTGGCGGGCCTCTGGCTGCCGGTCGCGGCGGTCCTGCTGGCCGCGGCAGGCATCCTCCTGGCGGTACACCGCCGCCGCGCGGTCATCCGCACGGCCCTGGGCGCGGCACTCGGCGGGGCGGTCCTGGCGGTCGCGATCATGGTGGGCCGCGGCCTGACCCTCGACGACCTCCCGAAGGACGTCTCGCGCGCGGCGGCGGGCGCGGTGTACGACGCGTTGACGCTCACGCTGAGTGTGGCGGGGTGGGTGATTCTCGCGGTGGGGCTGGGGGTGGCGCTTGCCGCGTGGCTGCTTCGGCGCCGCAAATCACCGGCTCCGCCGAGTTCGTCCTCAAACGCCGGACGGGCTGAAACTGCCGATTGAGGACATCTTGTACGGGGCCCATGTAGGGGAAATGCAACCCTTCCCCCACATCCAGCCGTCTCTGAGGGAGGATTCGAGATCCCACCAGACAGAGAGGCCGGCCTTGGACAGCGCAACGGCAGCGAGGACGGCCCCCCAGGAAGACTGGCCCGAGCCGCAGGCGAAGAGGCGCCCCAGCAGACGGCTCTCCGCCTGGCTCTCCGCCCTCCTCCTGGCCGGCGTCACCGCGATCCTCGGCTTCCGCACCGCCGACTCCGACGGCTTCACCCCTATACCGCAGCTCCTCGCCTTCCTGCCCTGGCTCCTCGCCCCCGCCATCGGCGGCCTCCTGCTCGCCGCGCTCGCCCGCTGGCGCGTCGGCCTCGTCTGGGGCGTCATCGCCCTCGGCGGGGTCGCCTGGTTCATGGAGCCGTACGGCAAGACCGACGACCCGCACGGCCCGGCCGTCGCCGAGATCCGCGTCATGGCGTCGAACGTCGAGTTCGGCCAGGGCACGGAGGGCCTGATCAAGGCGGTCCGCAGGGAGAAGCCGGACCTCCTCTTCGTCCCGGAGTGCGACTACATCTGCTCGGACCTCCTGCGCGACGAACTGCCCCGCACCGACTACCCGTACCGCGCCGCCAGCGAGGCCGGTGGCGCCGAGGGTTCGGTGATCGTCAGCAAGCTGCCCCTGAAGAAGGCGAACGGCGTCGCGGGCACGCTGGGCATGCCCGGCGCCGTGGCCGAGCTGAAGGGCGGCCACCAGGTCCGCGTCCAGCTCGCCCACCCCATGCCGCCGCTGCCACGCCAGCTCGGCACCTGGCGCTCCGAGCTCGCGGGACTCCGCGACTACGCGGCCGATGGCAGGCGCGAGGACCGGTCCTCCATCATCGCGGGCGACTTCAACGCCACCCAGGACCACGCCGCCTTCCGCGACCTCCTCGACACCGGAGGCGTACGCGACGCCGCCCGCCTGGCCGGTTCCGCCCGCACCCCGAGCTGGCCCGCCACCCTGATGTCACCCCTTGGCACGCAGATCGACCACGTCCTGGCCACCCCGGACTTCTCGGCCCGTGACGCCCACTTCCTGGAGATCGGCGACACGGACCACCGGGCCCTGGTGGTGGACCTGACGCTGCACGCGCCGCAGCGGTAGCACGTAGCCCGCAGGTCAGACGGTGGGAGACGGCCATAATGGCCGTATGCGCCGCCGCGATTCACCCGCACCACCCGGCCCGCTGAGCGCTCTGGCCCCACCGCCCTGGCTGGTCAGGACGCTCAAACCGCAGGCGGCGCCGGTCCCCTGGGCAGCGGTGGCGCGCGCGTCCGTCGCCATGGCGCTGCCCCTCCTGGTCGGCCTCGCGGCGGGGCAGCCCGCGTACGGCGCGCTCGCCTCCATGGGCGCACTCTCCGGAGTCATCGGCGACACCGCCGACGCGTACCGCATGCGGATCCTCAACATCGCCGTACCGCAGCTCTTCGGCGCGATCGGCGTCACCATCGGCTCGCTCGTCTTCGGGCACGGCTGGGTCGCGGTCGGCGTGGTCACGCTCGTCGCGCTGGTCTCCGGGATGATGTCGACGATCGGGGCGGTGGCGTCCGTGGCCGGCCTGCTCCTGCTGCTCAACTCCGTGGTGGGAGCGGGACTTCCGATGCCGGGTGACTGGTGGCTCGCCCCGGCCCTGATGACCGGCGGCGGCCTCCTGGTCCTCACCCTCGCCCTGCTCGCCTGGCCGCTGCGGTCCGGCGTCCCGGAGCGGGCCGCCGTCGCCGCGACGTATCGCAGTGTGGCCGCGCTGCTCGAAGCGGCGGGCACGGAGGAGTACCACGAGGCGCGCACGGCCGTCACCGCCTCCCTCAACAAGGCGTACGACCTCGTCCTCTCCCGGCGCACCCGCTCCCACGGCCGAAATCCCGATCTGGTGCGCCTGATGGCCCAGTTGAACGCCATCACACCGATCGTCGAGGCCGCGCCCGCCGCGCACCAGTGCGGGATCCCGATGCCGCCGCAGTTCCCGGCGGAGGTGCGCCGCCTGGCGGACGCGGTGGCCGCGCCCGCGACCACGGCGATCCCCGAACCCGTACTCCCCGAGCCGCTCCACCCCTCCGCCGACGCCGTCGAACACGCCCTGCGGCACATGGCCGAACTCCTCAACGACCCCGACCCGCACGGCGTGGTGCACCTGCCCCACCCCGCCGCCCTGCGCGTACGGGCCCGCCGCGCGGCCCGCAACGTCGTGCTGTCCGGCGCGTCCTGGCGCTACGGCCTGCGGCTCGCGCTCTGCATCGGCATCGCACAGTCCCTGGTGTCACTGATCGAGGTGCCCCGCTCGTACTGGGTGGCGCTCACCGTCACGTTCGTACTCAAGCCCGACTTCGGCTCGGTCTTCTCACGGGCGGTGCTGCGCGCGCTTGGCACGGCGGCCGGGCTCGTGGTGGCGGCCGCGGTCCTGTCCCAGGTGCCGAGGGGCTGGTGGGACGTACCGGTGATGATGCTGCTCGCGGCGCTGATCCCGGCCCTGACGACGCGGGGCTACGGCTACCAGACGGCAGCGATCACCCCGGTGATCCTCCTCCTGTCGGACGTCCTGAACCACCAGGGCTTCGGGCTCGTCGTGCCACGCCTGGTCGACAGCCTGATCGGCTGCGCGATCACCCTGATCGCGGGCTACCTGCTCTGGCCGGAGAGCTGGCACACGAGGATCGGCGACCGCTTGGCGGACGCGGTCGCCGACACGGCGTCGTACGTCGAGAGCGCCTTCGGCACGGCTGTGGACCCCGCCGAGCGGGCGCGGATGCGGCGGGGCCTGTACCGCGACATGTCCGTCATCCGCACGGAGTTCCAGCGAGCCCTGACGGAACCGCCCCCGATGGGAGCGAGGGCGGCGGCGTGGTGGCCGCTGGTGATCGCGGTCGAGCGGATCGTGGACGCGACCACCGCCGCGCGGGTGCGGATCGGTCACGGGGCGGGGGTGCCGACGCTCACGGAGGTGGGGGAGGTGGCCCGCCAGCTCCGGGAGTTGAGCGAGGGGCTCCGGGGCTCGGAGACCCTGGAGGAGGTCCCGACGTCGTTCACGGGCCCCCAGGAGAGCGTCCTTGAGCCACTCCGCCAGGAGGTGGTCGCGGCGCGGGCGATCGCCTCCGCGCCGGGATCTTCTGGCCCGTCCGGCGTTTGAGGACGGGCGGGGCGGGGACTAGAGCTCGTCGAGGTCAACCGCACGGGCCATCGCCAGATACCCCGCATCGTTGGGGTGCAGGTGATCCCCACTGTCGTACTCAGGGGCAATCCGCTCCCCGTCCTTCGGGTCGGCCAACGCCCGGTCGAAGTCCACGACCCCGTCATACTCCCCAGAGGACCGCACCCACTCATTGAACTCATCGCTCACCTTCGCGGCCCGCTCGCCGTAGTGATCCGATCCCCCCAGCGGCAACAACGTGGCCCCCACCACCTTGACCCCCTTCGCATGCGCGGCCCGGATCAACTTCCGGTGCCCGGCGATGAGTTCCTCCGCGCCGACCTCCGGCGCGGGCTTGTACGTAGGCGTATCGCTCTCACTGAACCCGATGTCGTTCAACCCCTCAAGAACGACCACGGTCCCCACCCCCGGCAGGTCGAGCGCGTCGCGCCCGAACCGTGCCGTCCCCCGCTCCCCGTACCAGGCCGAGTCGTTGAGGACGAGGTTGCCGCCGATGCCGGCGTTCAGGACGGGCCGGGGCGTGCCCTCCTTGGCGAGGCGTTCGGCGAGGGCGTCGGACCAGCGGCGGTCGCGGTCGGTGGAGGAGGCGAAGCCGTCGGTGATGGAGTCGCCGAAGAGGACGATCCCGCGGTCACGGCGCGACGGCTCCCGGCCCCGCTCCCCGCCGACATCCACCCCCGCGAGGAAGTACCAGGACTCCGTCGACTCGTCGAAGGCCCCACTCCCCGCGTCCGCGACGTGATCCCCGTCCGCCCGGTAACTCGTGGCGAAGGACTGCGCGTGGAAGGTCGCGGGCCCAGTGGTGCGGTCGAGATGAAGCGTGACGGTGACGGACTCGAAGCGCTTGAGCTTCAACCCGCTCGCGTCGCTGGAGAGTTGACCCCGCGCCGGTACCACCGCCGCCCCTCTCCCCCCGAAGGTGAGCCGCCGCACCGATCCCTCCTCCACCGCGGCCCCCTTCTTCGTACGCGCGATGGTCGCGCCCGCGATGTGCAGCGGCGAGGTGCCGTACGCGTTGGAGAGCCGGATGCGGGCTCTGTCGCCGCCCTCGGTGACGCGTACGACCTGGCGCAGCGTCTGCCGGGAGAAGCCGTCCTCCGACCAGTTGGGCTTGAAGCCCGTACTGGCCCGCTGCGGCGACGCGGCCCAGGCGGCGGTCCAGGCGGGACCGGACGCCTGGGCTCCCGTGGCGGCGATACCCGCCGTCAGTGCGAGCGCCGCGGCGGCGGCGACGGCGGAGGTGCGAGTGCGCGAAAGCATGGGAGTCTCCGGGGAGTTGGGAGGAGTGGCGGCGTCCGTGGACCGGACTCCTCCAAGATCCGCCCCGGCCACCACCCGATCAACGGCGATCCATGAAACGATCGGCACGCTCAGACTTATCGATGCAGGTCAGGGCCTTACCAAGGCCTTCTACGGGCGGGGTGGTGGCGCAGGAGCATGGAACGCCAGGAGCTGGAGACCTTCCTTACCCTCGCCGAAGAACTCCACTTCGGCCGCACCGCCGAACGCCTGCTGCTCTCGCAGGCCCGCGTGAGCCAGACCGTGAAGAGGCTGGAGCGCAAGATAGGCGCCCCGCTCTTCGAGCGCACCAGCCGCAAGGTCGAGATGTCCCCGCTGGGCCGCCAGTTGTACGACGATCTCGCGCCGCTGCATCTACGGATGGAGGCCGCTGTCGCCCGCGCCAAGGACATGGCGCGCGGCGTCGACGGCGAGCTGACCGTGGCCTTCCTCGGGTCGGGGGCGGGCACGCTGACCAGCGCGATCCTGCGGACGTTCCGCGAGCGCTGCCCGCGCTGCGACGTCCGGATGCGGGAGACCCAGTACGGGGACCCGCTCGGCGCGCTCCGGAGCGGCGACGCCGACGTGCTGTTCACCTGCCTCCCCGTCGATGAGCCCGACCTCACCGTCGGGCCCGTCGTCATCAACGAAGCCCGCATGCTCGCGGTGCCGCTCGGCCACCGTCTGGCCGGGCGCGACAGCGTCTCCCTGGAGGAACTCGCGGGCGAGACCTTCTTCGGCGTCGTCAACGGCGCCCCCGCCTACTGGTGGGACTTCCACGTCCCGCGCGTCACGCCCCGCGGGCTGCCGATCCGCCGCGGGCGGTCCGTCGCGGGCTTCCAGGAGCTGATGACGCTGGTCGGCACGGGGCAGGGGGTGTCGCCGGTCGTCGCTTCCGTGGAGAAGTACTACGCGCGGCCCGACATCACCTTCGTCCCCCTGGACGACGTCCCGTCGGCCGACGTCGCGCTGATCTGGCGCACCGCCGCGCAGGGCACCCCGCGTCTGGAGGAGTTCGTCCGCGCGGTGCGCGACACCGTGGCGGCGAACGGAGGCCCGGCGGCCTTCTGACGCAACGGGCGTGGCCTTCAGGAGGCGACGGAGGCGGAGACGTCCCGCCCCGGCCGCTCCTCCTCGATCTGCATCTCGCGCCGCCCCGTCACCAGCACCCACGCCGGCAGCGCGGCCACGCACAGCACGGGCAGCAGGCTGAGGTCCATCACCACGACGGCGGCCGTGAACAGGCTCAGCCAGCCCTGCCGCGTCGTGGCCAGCAGGACGCCGAGGATGGCGCAGGTGATCCCCAGCGCGGGCGGCACCGCGTCGACCAGGGCATGCGCGAACATCCCGATGGCCACGCCGACGAACACCGCGGGGAAGATCCGCCCGCCCCGGAAGCCGCAGGCGGCGGCCACGCAGAGCGCGAGCAGCTTGACCAGGGCGAGCAGCAGCAGATTGCCCGCGTCATGGTCGGCGGAGTGCGCGGTCAGCTCCTTCATCTCGTCCAGGCCCTTGAAGAGGGTGAGGTGACCGCCGAGCGCGCCCAGGGCACCGAGTACGAGACCGCCCACGGTCAGCATCAGTACGGGGTGTCCGAGCTGCCGGAAGGCCCGGTGGAGGTAGGGGAAGACGTACACCGCGCAGAGTCCGACGGCCGCCGCCGCGGTGCTGATGACCATGGCGGACAGTACGTCGCCCCAGTGCGGCCCGCGGTACGCCTCGACGTCGATCCGGAACGTGGGGTGCGCGATCAGGACGGTGGTCAGCGCCCCCGCGCCCGCCGCGACCAGCGGCGCGAACAGCCGGTCCCACAAGGGCCGCGGGTCAGGGGCGACGGCGACCTCGGAGAGGATGAGCGCGGCGGCGACCGGAGTGCCGAAGAGGGCGCCGATGGTCCCCGCCGCGGCGAGCATGAGCCACTCCGCGGCAGGGGTACGGGGCATGGCCTTCACGCCGAGCGCGTAGGCGAGGGCGATGTTGATCGCCGTGATGGGGTTCTCCGGGCCCAGGCTGACGCCGCCCGCGAGGCCGACGATGACGGTCAGCGCGATACCGGGGAGCACCCGGACCGGAAGCGGCGGATCGACGAGGCCGAGCGTCGCGGGGTCGGGCCCGGCGTGCCCCGGCATCTTCCACACGAGCAGCCCGACGACGAGTCCCGCCGCGGTGAGTACGGCGAAGATCCACCCCACCGAGGTCCCGGAGACGTCGGCCGCGTCGGGCAGCGTGTCCCACAGCAGATCCTGCAGCCGTTCGGCGACCCAGCTGAGCAGCAGCAGGATGAGGCTGGACCCGACGCCGACGAGCAGCGCGGGCACGACGAGCGGGAGCAGGGCGCGTGCCCGGGGCGTCGCGCCGTAGTTCATGAGCCCTCCCGGTCAGTACCCGCCTCGCGGCCGGTCAGTGAGCCGCGGGCGGAGTGCGGCCGGGGCCGCCGGCGCCTTCGGCGAACGGGCCGGGGCCGGTGGCGGTGTTCCTGGGGCCCCAGCCGCCCGAAGCCGCGTCACCGCCCGGCGGTACGCCACGGCCGGCGTCGCGGTCATGGTGGTCCGTGCACAGCGCCCAGATGACGAAGATGCCGATCGCGATCGCGATCAGCGCCCAGATCGGCTGGTACGGCAGCCACATGAAGTGCAGGACGACGGAGAGCGAGGCGAGCGCGACACCGCACGCCTTGGCCCAGCTCGCGCCCTTGAGGATGCCGTAGCCGGTGATCGCGACCAGGATGCCGAGGATCAGATGGATCCAGCCCCACGTGGTGAGGTTGAACTTGTAGACGTAGTCCCCGATACGGGCGTAGACGTCGTCCTTGGCGATACCCGCGATGCCTTCGAGGACGCTGAGGATGCCGCTGACCAGCATCAGGACACCCGCGAACATCGCGCCGCCCGTCGCCCAGGGGCTCGCGGCCCGCGGGTTGTTCGCTCCGCTGCTGCTCATGGGCGGACCCTTTCTCTGTCGAACAGGAATTCACAGCGTCCGACAGCGTTACGGGGCGCGCGAGCGGGCTTGGGCCGAACGGGCAGCGGCCCATCCGGCGGAACGCTCAGCCCGCTTGGGCGACGACCCGGGTGATCTCCGCGACCATCCGGCGAATGCCGGGCGACCGCACCGGGCAGGGCCGCGACTTGGCGGTGGTGGGCGCCAGGCAGAAGTGCAGATAGTCGTCACCGCGGTGCAGGGCCGCGCGGCCGGCCCCCGTGCAGTACGCCGGGTTCTTCACCTCGTACGCCGTACACGGCAGCTTCTCCACCCAGGTGTACCGCCCCGACGCGGGTGCGACCGCCTTGCCCGCGTCGGCGACAAGCCCCCCGGAGGCCTTCGCCTGCGCCGCGTAGACGCCGTTCACGCGGCGCACGCGGTCGGGCGTGATCGGGTCCGGCCCTTGCAGCACCCACACGATACGGGGCCGGTCCGCCCCGCCGGCGGAGTTGATCTGCGCGGTCAGCGCCCTCGCGTCGGCGGCGTACCGGTCGAAGTACTTCTCGCGCTGCTTGTCGTACGTGATGCCGTCCATGCACGGTGTGTAGCCCCACGCGTTGCCCCAGAACTGGAGGACCACGTAGTCGGGCCGCTCCGCGCGCACCAGGGCGGCGGCCTTGTCCTTGTCGGGGACGAGGGAGTCCTTGCCGGTGCCGTCGAGGTAATCGCAGAGGGTGGTGCCGGAGTAGGGAGCGCTGCGGTAGCGCGCGCCGAGCTCGTCGCCAAGCTGTGCGCCCAGGACTCTCTGGTTCTCCATGGCGAGGGAGTCGCCGAGGTAGAGGACCTTGGGGGCGCCGGTGGTCCGGGGCGTGCGGGGCTTCTCCGCGGCGCGTTGGCGGGTGGTGGTGGAGGGCCGCGACGAAGAGGGATCGACCCGCGGGGCTTCGGCCCGCGGCGTGCCGCCGGGGTTCTCCGGGACGGCGTCCGGCGTGCCCCCGGAGCCGGGGTCACCGCACGCCCCGAGCAGCAGTAAAGCGGCCAGCACCGCACCGGTCCACGCCTTGCGCATGTGCCAACTCCCGCCCCAGTGACAGAAAGGGCCCCCAGGCAAGCACAGCGGCACCGCCATGAGAAGACACCCACCGGCCCGCTTTACCTCGGACGTAATCGACCCGCGAGCGGCGCCGCGCGAAGCTGAGGTCATCGCAGAGCCGGTCAAGACAACTACCTCACAGGAGGCGACCACCATGTCCGCCGACCAGATTTCCGTGAACGAGACTTCCGCGTACGAGACCGCCGTGGCCCGCTACTTCGAGGCCTGGAACGCCAAGGGCACCGAGAACCTGGCCAAGGCCGTGGCCGCCGCCTTGAGCGAGGACGGCACCTACACCGACCCCATGGCCGACGTTTCCGGGCACGCCGGCATCGCCGCGGTGATCGCCGGGGCCCAGGAGCAGTTCCCGGGCTTCGAGTTCCGCCTGGCCGGGGCGGTCGACGCCCACCACGACATCGCGCGCTTCGGCTGGGAACTGGTGTCGGTCGCGGACGGCTCGGCGCCGGTCGCCGGTTTCGACGTGGTCAGGTTCGCCGATGACGGCCGGATCCGCGCGGTGCACGGCTTCCTGGACCGCGTACCCACGGTCTGAACGGCCTGAATGCACCGAAGTTGGATTGCAGTTCGCCCTACGAACTAATATGGTTCGTAGGGCGAACTACATCCTGCTTCGGTTCACGGGTCACCAGGAGTGAGAACAATGAGTCGTACTACGCAGAGCGCTGACCGCAGCAGTGACCGCCGTACGGTGGCGGTCATCGGCGGAGGATACGGAGGCGCCGCGGTGGCCAAGGCCCTCGACGACGGAGCCGACGTGGTTCTCATCGAGCCCAAGGACGCATTCGTGCACGCCGCCGGGGCGTTGCGCGCCCTCGTCAAGCCGGAGTGGGCGGGCGACCACATGTTCTTCGCGTACGACAAGCTGCTGCGGCGCGGCAGGGTCATACGCGAGCGGGCGGCCTCGGTGGACGCCGGCGGTGTCGTCCTGGCATCCGGTGCGCGCGTGGACGCCGACTATGTGGTCCTCGCGTCGGGCTCCGGTTACCCCTTCCCCGCCAAGACGGACACCGACGTGACCAGCGAGGCGCTTGAACGGATCCACGCGACGCACGACGAACTGGCGTCGGCCCGGCGGGTGTTGCTGGCGGGCGCGGGGCCGGTCGGCCTTGAGCTGGCCGGTGAGATCAAGGCGGTGTGGCCGGACAAGCAGGTGACGGTGGTGGACCCGGCCGAGGAGCTGATGCCGGGCTTCCTGCCGGAGGTGCGCGCGGAACTGCACCGTCAACTGGGGGACATCGGCGTGGACCTGCGGCTCGGCACGGCCCTCACCGAGGAGCCGCCGAGCGAACCCGGCCGGTCGAAGACGTTCACCGTCACGACGACGGCGGGCGACGCCGTGACCGCCGACATCTGGTTCCGCTGCTACGGCGTACGCGTCAACGGCGGCCATCTCGACGACGAGGCCTTCGACGCGGCCCGCGCCCCGCAGGGCCGGATCAGGGTCACGGACCGGCTCAACGTCCTTGGCCACGACCACATTTACGCCCTGGGGGACCTCACCGACGTCGCCGAGGCGAAGATGGCAGGACACGCGATGAAGCACGCGGAGGTGATCGCGGAGAACATCCTCGCCCAGGTGCGCGGCGAACAGCCCGCTGCCGTCTACCAGCCATCGCCCGTGCCCTCGGTCCTGCTCCCGCTCGGCCCGAACGGTGGCGTCGGCCAGATGCCCACGCCGGACGGGGCGACGGTCCTGCCCGCACAGGCGGTCAGCGAGTACAAGGGGAGGGACCTGCTCTCGGGCCGCTTCGCGGAGCTGTTCGGCACGGCGTGACGGTACGGCGTGACGGCGTGGCGTGACGGCACGGCGGACAGGGCGGGCGGCGCTTCGGCTGCTCCACGAGGAGCCCCTGGTCACTCCACGAAGACCGCGGGCACCTTGTTGTCAAGCACGACCCGGGCAAGCAGCTCCGCCAGCTTCGCGCGATCGGCGTCGCTGAAGCCGGACGGCAGCTGGTCGATGCGGCGGCAGGTCTCGGCGTAGAACTCGTCGACGGTGGCGCTGCCCTTGGCGGTGAGCGCCACCTGCACGGCCCGCCCGTCACGCGGATCCGGCTCGCGCCGCACGAGGCCGTGCTGGGCGGTGCGGTCCACCAGGCCGGTGAGGCTCGACTTCGCGAGCCCGAGCACCGCGCCCAACTCGCTCATCCCGTACGGCTGTCCCATGAGCACGCACAGCAACTGCCCCTGCTGGGCGGTCAGTCCATAGTCCTTCGCGGAGTCCGCGTACACGGCGTTCACCAGGAATGAGGAACGCACCAGAGCGGCGGCGATCCCCATGTGCTCACCCTCGGAATGTGCCATGGGTTCAGAATACGGCAGCGGGGGCGGGCCGGTATTCACCGGGTATTCGCAGGGGCAGATTCGCACCACGAACTAACAAATGGGCGAAGGCGAATGGGCGAAGGCGAAGGACTCAGCGCGCGACGTACTGCGTGAGGATCGCCTGAACCTCGTAGATGTCGACGCCCTTGGTGAAGGTCTTCTGGATCGGCTCGTGAGTCCCGGAGATCCAGATCTTCAGCTCGGCATCGAGGTCGAAGTGCCCGGCGGTCTCCACCGAGAAGTGCGTGATGCTGCGGTACGGGACCGAGTGGTACTCGACCTTCTTGCCGGTTATCCCCTGCTTGTCTACGAGGACGAGGCGGCGGTCGGTGAAGAGCATGGTGTCGCGGATCAGCAGGTACGCGGCCTGCACCTGCTCACCGTTGCCGAGCAGTCGCGCGTAGTCCTGCTGCGCGGTCATCGGGTCGATCGTGTGAGCGTTTCCGAACAGTGCCATGACTGGCCCCCCATTGGTGTGACTTCAGATCTTCGGACTCTCGGACTTCAGACTGTAACTCGGCCTGAGAGGAAGGATCGAGGCCGATCAGAGCTCATCGAGGACGGCCCGGATGACATGCCGGGCGTTGCGGGCCATCGCGGGGTTGGTCTCCCGGTAGTAGGGGAGCGCGATCACGGCCTGGGAGAGCGTCCGGGCCCGCCCGCTCCGCCACGTGGCGTCATCGACGTCGAGGGCGTCACGGAAGACCTGCCGGGCGTCGGCGGGCAGGAGATTCCAGGCGGGGAAGAGATCGCAGGCGGGGTCGCCTACTCCCGCGCACCCGAAGTCGATGACCGAGGCGAGCCTGCCGTCGCCGTCCAGGAGGAGATTGCCGGGCATGAGGTCGGCGTGCAGCCAGACGGGGGCGGCGCCGGCGTCGGGCTGCTCGCGCAGGGCGCGCTCCCACACCGAGGCGACAACGTCATAGTCGAAGCCCTCTTCGAAGTGCCCCTCACGCAGGGCGTCGATGGCGGCGCGGGTCTCGGCATCGAGCGAGGAGAGGGGCCCGCCGCGATGGGCGGCGGGCGCCCCCGGCAGTGCGACACCGCGCATGGCGACGACGAACGCAGCCAGGTCCTCGGCCAGCAGGGAAGGCTCACTCAACGCCCCGGCCTCGGCGACCTGCCCCGGCATCCACCGGTAGACGGACCAAGGGAACGGATACCCGTGGCCGGGCGCTCCGGCTCCCAGCACTTCGGGGACGGGGACGGGGAGTCGGGCGCCGAGCCGGGGCAGCCACTCCTGCTCCATCGCCACATCACCGGCGCCTCCCTCGACGAGAGGAAGCCGTACGACCATGTCGTCGCCGAGCCGGTACATGGCGTTGACGGTGCCCCCGGACGGAAGCCGGGAGACACCGAGGCCGCCCCACCGGGGAAACTGCCCGGCGACCAACTGGGCGACGAGGGCTTCGGTGACGGGGTGCTGTCCGTGATGCATCTGTCCACTGCTCATGAGACGCAACCCGACCGCCTGCCACGCCAGGCGGCAAGCGATTTAGTGGCTCGCGGCACCTCCCCGGAGCGGCACCCTCAACACGTCCCGGCACCAGGTCTCCGCCAGGCCGCCCGGCCTAGCCGCGGGGCCGGCGCCCGGCGATCCGGTAGACCGTGTACATCGCCCCCAGGATGAAGTCCGTGGCCAGCCAGATCCCGACGATGAGCCCGACCTCGGTCGTGGTCCCGAGGGCGTCGGCGTCGGACATGCCGCTGCCGCTGGCGATGCCTGCGACGACCCAGATGAGAAACACGAGCTGGACCGCCAGAAAGGCCCAGAAGAACGCGCGACGGCCCTTCGCCGGGGGAGGTGGCTCCCCGTAGTGCGGATTGTTCCGGGAGAGGGCGTGCTGCGGCGGCGCGGGCGCTTGTGGGTGCCGAGCATGGCGGATCTTGCTCATGGCCCCGTTCCTTCCGGGAGGTCCTGTTCCCATTGTGCGCTTGTGAGACGACCCCGGTGCGCAAAAAAACCTCCGGGCCCATGGCCCGGAGGTTCGAAGAAGAGCGGGTGACGAGAATCGAACTCGCACTCTCAGCTTGGGAAGCTCGGGTCTCTTGGCGGCGAATTCCGCACTGAGCTGCGGCGGGACTGTACTCCAGCCGTGATGAACCGTGGTCAACTCCCCGCTGTTCCCCGTGAGTACCCGCAGGATCTGGCACGCGAATGGCACGGCGGGGCATTGGACGTCTGAGCCTCAGCCGACGAACGTCGACTACGGCGGTGGGGGCGTCGGACGATCAGGCGCGCGTGTGCCAGAGCAACCACCACCGGGCCTCAGCCACGCTGCCCGGCAACGTCCGTTAGAGCAAGCTGCGCCGGCGGAAGCGTGGTGGTGAGGCCTTGGATGATGACCTCTTCGTCCCGAAGCAACTTGGGCGGGGGCGCTGCCTTGGGCCGGTGTGCCATTCAGCTGCATTGATGGTTCGTAGGCGTCCGCCCTCGTCCACCGCTGTGCGCCAGCGTTGTCACGCAGTTAGACACTCAGCTGGGACACGACGCGCGCTCAGAAGGTGCACCGGTGATCGCTACTCTGTCGACTCGTCGCGAATCCCGTTGGCGATATCGACTAGCGAACCTTTCCCGGGGACAAACCAACGGCGCGTTCCCTGTACGGCTTTTGGACCCGATTTATTGGCTTGTTTGAACATTTCCATAACCAACGCGCTTGGGGAGTAGCGCTCCCCATCCCATTCCCAGAGGAGTACTTTACTCCTGCTGCGGCTTACTACCCAGGTTGCTGACCCGCGGCGTTGATCTTCCGAAAGCCACTCAGTCAAAGCACGTCGTTCCGGTTCCACGATCGGCCGGAACTCAAGTCGGGTGCCCTCATCAATGGCGCCCGCATCCACGATTACGGTGACGGCGTTCGCTTGGCGTGCTCGCTTTTCCCGTTCCATCACTTCGTATTCCGAAGAGAGATCGGGAATTGGCTGTCCTGAAAGGATGCCGGAAGTGGCACTTTCTACGACCAGCCCGTAACGTTGAGCCGTACGGAATACTGCGCCGATCTGGGTTCCAGACTCGTCCAAGGCGTGCATGGCCCATCGCAGAGCGGAATCCACAGAGTTAGGAATTTGTTTCGCAAGCTTTTCCCATTCGCTGTCCGAGCAAGAGGACCACTTCCGATCGCCTTGGAATACTAGATGTGCGATCAAGTGCGGACCCTGCTCGGCAAAAATGCCAGCACGCCCTTCCAGTCCTTGTTGTCGGCGATCCATTTCCTGCTTCACCTCCCTAAGTAGTTGAACGGCACGCCAGGCCTGGCGTGCGTCTCTACTGCGGAAGATTTTGGGATAGGTATCGTCCTTCCAAAGAAGAGCCGTCTCAGATTTAGCCTGGAAGGAGAACTTTGATTCCTGGTGTGCGCACGCGAGAGCGATCGCTGCCTCTACCATGTCGCAGCCTTCGGAGGGTGCCGGAGGAGCTTCGCCGCGCTTAATTACATACTTCTTATTCAGCGTGACGTCGAAGTCGTATCGAAGTCGTGTTTGAATTTGATCGAGTGCCCTGAAGTCCTGTTCAGCTACGCCGTTCTGAGTGTTGGTTGCGATAGTGACGCGGCGGTCGAAGTTGGCGGGAGTGCCCTTAAGTGGGATAATTCGCACATTGAGGCGTGCGCGCGCTACAGATTCTGCGGAGCGTTCGGCAGCCTCATGCAAGGACGCAACTGTCTGTGCACCATTCACTACGCTGGCGCCTGAGAGCTCCAGATCGCCGCGCGGACTTACGTTCAGCTGGTCGCACAACACGGTAATTCCATTATGGAAATACCAGAAATGCTCTGGTTCGCGTAGTACGGTTTCCATCAATCCTGCATTGATCTTGGTTAGGCCTAGAGGGAAGCGAATATTCCGCTGAAAAAGTCGATGGCGGTGTTCGCTGTACCAGCGGGCAACTTGATCGGCTGTCAAAGTGCCATAGTATGCCAGGTATGGCTCATCGTGGTATCGAAAGTCTGGCATTCTGGCAATGAGGTCGACCTTCGGGTCATCGAGTCCCGATCTGAGGGCGCTGATAAAATTTGGCAGCAAAATTGGCTCGACTCGAAGGATCTCCTGCGGGTCATTGTATTCACGGAGCAGATCCTCGAAGTCGCGTTGAATTCCTGCGGACAGTTGCCGATCTCCGGCTAGCGCAGGCACAATCGTGATTTGAACGCGAGGGTTACTCAGTGCCGAGTTTAGATGTTGCACCATGGGTTGGAGCTTTTTGTTAAATCGATCATACTGGCTATTGACTAGCTTCTTGAGTCCTTCCTTGGCGGCGAAAAGGGCTTTTTGGTCGAACGTTGCGTTGCCTTCCTTGCTCCATTTGGCCTGGACGATCCAAATGTGTGGCGCATCGGTGTCGACTGCTACAGCATCAATTCCCTGGTCGTCGAAGCCATCAATGATGCAGGCCGCGGCCTGTTTGCGGTCAAGACCAGCTACTTCGAGCACGGCCAGTGCGGCTAGCGCGCGGCTCAGGAACGCAGTCCGTACGGAATTTTCGTCCCGCCCCTCCAAATCAGTCATGTCGATTAGTCCGTCAAACTGTTCGACCAGCGCCTTCTCCAGCTGCCTGACTTGCAGATCCTTCACGCTGACCTCCCCATGACCTGATGAGCCCTCAGCCTAGAGCGCTGGCGAGCGCTGAGCCATCGTTTCGCTGCGGCTGAAGCCGTGGAGGGAAGGGAACCAGAGTAGGTCGGTGGAGCGGCTTTGGGCTGGAGCTGCTTTGGGGCGAATGATCATGGCCCCGTAAGCTTCCGGCGAGTCGGGCAGTCTGTGGACCTGCCCGTTAAAGCACGACGTTGGGGCCATGATCTTAGAGGCTCGCCCCAAAGTGGCTGCCTAAAGCCGTGGAGCCGACCGCCCCAGCCACAGAGGGTGTCTCCCCACTCTTGCCCGCAGCTCGCTAGCGCGCCGCCGGGCGCGGCCAGCCGGGGCGCAGACAGGAGGCAGGCCGCGCCGCAGAGGCGGCGCGCGCCCGCGCCGTGCGCGGGCCTTGAACCAGTAGAGAAAGTTGTAACTCGGAGCTGAACCTAGTCAGGCCATCTCTGGCTGTGTGCAGGTCAGATGACTTGGGCATGTTCCGCGAAAGGTGCAAAGCCTGGGGGGACCATGGAAGTTGCTGCCATAGCGGTATCTCTCACAGCTCTACTGGTGTCGGGTTTCACTTCATATCGACAGATTAGTCTGGCCCGGCACGCTAACACTTTGCCCGTCCTGATTGATCTCTTTCGAGAGCATCGGAGTGATCACCTTGCCGCTGCGCGGTGGTTCGTGCATCAAGAACTTGGTGATTGCGACATATCTGAAGGCTTGGACGGTCTGCCACCGGAGCAGCGGAAGCTAGTCCGTGATCTGGCTTGGTACTACGACAATCTCGGAGCTCTCGTAACGCATGGCATCGTCGATGTGCGGCCAGTGTCGGCCTATCTAGGCGACTCGGTGACCTCAAGTTGGGAGGCTCTCGAACCCCTGATCAGAGCGCATAGAGCGAAGCGTGCCGCACGTGGACGAGTAGACAGTGGTTCGTGGCAAGGGCACTTCGAGAACCTGTATCACCTGGTCAAGCGATACCCGCCGTCGCTCACTCGGTCGCAGACGAAACAGTGGCTCGTATCGCCACCAAACGGCTCTAGATAGCGGTGGTTGATGGCTAGCTCTGAGGTTGGCTCACCTTCCAAAGCGGAGCTTCGTAGGCGTCTGGACGGTGCTTGATCAGCAGGCTTCTCAGTTCCTGGCGCTGTTTGCCGCTTAGGCCAAGGGCCTCGGTGATCCTTCGGAACGTCGTGTGGGTGACTCCGCGGCTGCGGGCCTCGCCCTCGAACTGGTCGAGTTGGGCCAAGACTGTCTGTGAGACCAGGTCTGCGGGTGGCTGGTCGTTGAGCCATGCGGCCTTGTTGCGTTGGTAGTCGATTTCCGAGTAGCCGCAGATTTCGCGGCTGTGGGCCTCGGCTTCGTCCAGGGTCTCGGTCGCCATGATGGCGCGGGCCAGTTGGTTGCGGGTGACGGCGTCGTCCATGTCGACCTCGTGGACGGTCGGGCCTTCACCCGTGAGCGCGACGGGTAGGCCGGCGTCCCGGACTTCGCAGGTGCCGCGTACGCCTCGGGCAGTGGCTGCGAGCATGCCGGTGGCCTCGGACGGGTGCCACTCCAGGACCGAGCTGACTGGCTCGACGTCCTTCGATGTGAAGGTGTGGACGAGAGGGCCGAGCAGGCCGCGCAGGTCTTCGAGTAGGAGTTCGCCGTCCAGGGCGGGGCCTGCGACCAGCAGTCGGACGGGCGCGTTCACCTGGCAGCACGCTGCGAGCGTGAGGGCGTCGGCGAGCGGGCTTTTCAGGGTTGGCTCATCGCCGCGGGCCAAGATGTCGCCCCCGACGTCGAGCAGATCGATCGACCCCGGCGACAAGTGGTTGATCAGCTCTTCGAGTTGGCGTGTGATGCCCTCGGCGCCGTGGTGAGGGTCGATCAGCGCGAAGGTGTGTGGGAGCTCTGCCGCGAGCCGGGGGAGGGTGGAGCCTGCTGGAGCGATCGGGCGGGCGTCCGCCGGCACTTCCCAGACGGCTGGGGTGAGCTGCTCAAGCCCGGTGAAGTTGTCCGGCCCCCGCGGTCCCGGTACCGGGTCGATGAGGAGGCGGTCCCACGCGTACGTGAGGATCACCGCCTGGTCCTCGTCGCCGTAGAGGGCGGTGTGGAGCATGGCGGCGGCGACTGCGTCGCCCCCTCCTCCTGCTGCGACGATCAACCGCTTCATGCGGCCAGCGTACGGGGTCGAGGGTTGACCACTCACTCTATAGTGGCTAGAGGCCATAGCCACTTGGACGAGGAGGGTGAATGCCTCAGATCGAGGAGGCTCAGCCGAAGTATCTCCAGATCGCGCACTTCATCCGCGATCAGATCCTTCGGGGAGACCTGCGGCCGGGGGACGAGGTGCCCTCGGAGCGGCAGTTGGCGGCGGACTGGAAGGTGTCCCGGCCCACGGCTGCACGGTCGTTGGAAGGGCTGAGCCATCAGGGGCTCGTCGAGAAGCGCCAGGGATCGGGCACGTACGTGCGCAGCCTGGAGGTCAACCGGCGGGCGCGTGAGCTGTACGGCCGGGCCCGGCAGACCGGGAAGATCTACACGCCCGGCGAGTACGCGGTGATCACGTCGGCCGGTTGGCTGGATGCGCCGGATCACGTTGCCGAAGCCTTGGGGCTGGTCAAGGATCGTCGGGCCGTGCACCGGCGACGGGTGACCAACAACCATGACGGGCCGATCACCCTGTCTACCTCGTGGTTCGCTCCTGACGTCGGCCAGCGTGCGCCCAAGCTCCTGGAGCCCGAGCGGATCCAGGAGGGGACCCTCATGTACGTCGAGAACATGACGGGCCGCCAGGGCAGCTATGCCGAGGACCGTATGTGCGCTCGGAGCGCCACCGAAGAGGAGGCATCAGACCTTCAACTGGAGGCCGGTTCAGCCGTTCTGATCGTTCACCACGTCGTCGTCGACCTTCAGGACCGGCCGTTGGAGTTCGCCGAAGCCACCTATCCCCCGCATCGCTGGGCCTTCGAACAGGGCTACCCCCTCACCTGAGTGCCCGGCAGTTGCGCCGAACCACTTGCACACTCCAAGTGGCTAATGCCTCTATCCACAAAGTGGCTAAGGCCACTTGGACTGGAAGGGGGCACGGCGTGACGAGTCAGCGGCCGGACAAGGGCGCGCGGTTAGTTTGCCGGGGATGCCGTGGGCGCGGTTGGAAACGCGTCGGCTCCCGTACGGCTCTGGCGCTCTCCACGGCCAACGACCGCGTTCGTGCCACATCGAAACGGCGCTGCCTCGACTGCGATGGCAGCGGCAAGGAGTGAGCGCGGATGGATGACACCACCGATGGCCGCGACGGTTTCGGTACCGCACGACTCGGGGCGATGATCCTGCACCCGGCGCCGGAGTCCGTACCCCGGGCCCGGAGCTGGTTCCGGAAGTTCATCGCCCGCGTACAACCCGGCCTGCTCGATCGACGACTGCACGCTGATGGTCTCGGAGCTGGTCACCAACGCCATTCTCTATGGGCGGGCGGATGAACCCTGGTTGGTGCGTGTTGAGTGGTACCGCGTGGAGACCTCGCTTCGGATCGTACAATCCGGGGTTCCCGGCGAACGTGCGGATGCGGCGCCCGGAGGCGAATGATGCGCACGGGCGCGGGCTGTTCCTGGTCGACTCCATCGCCGACTCGTGGCACTCCGGACCGAGCCGATTCGGCGGGACCGTGGTCTCTGCCGTGGTGGCCGGCGCCTGGCCGTCGAACGAAGGATTCGGCCCCCTTCGACTGTGAGCGTGCAAGTGTCGCTAGTCTGGTTGACCAGTTGACTGGGCCAATTCCGACGGGCGGCGTTCATGGCGTATGAAGTGGAGCCACCGAAGTACGTGCGCCTCGCGCAGACCCTCCAAGGGCGCATCGAGGACGGCACGTACCCGCCCGGCACGCGAGTTCCCAGTGAGAACCAGTTGGTGCAGGCCTTCGCGATGTCCCGCCCTACCGTCGTGCGGGCGCTGGAGCTGCTGAAGCGTGACGGCTGGCTTGAGTCCCGGCAGGGATACGGCACGATCGTCCGGGGTCGCCCCGAGGTCGTGGAGCAGAGAGACCGCCGCGGTCGTGAAGCCCTGGAGCGCGACGAGTCACACGCGCCGGGCCGACTGATTGAGGTCAGCCACGTGCCCGTTCCGGCGCGGATCGCCTCGGCGCTCGGACTGCCCAAGCGGGCGAAGGTTCTCGTGCGCCGGTTCCTGGTCGAGGAGGATGGCGAAGCGGTCGAGTTGGTCTCGTCGTACTTCCCTGCCGGCCTGGTCGAGGGGACCGAGCTGGAGACGTCCGAAGCGCTGAGAGGCAGCGTCCGTGAGCATCTTGAAGCGCGGAAGAAAGTGCGCTTCGACCACGTGACGGAACGGGTCTCGGCGAGACTGCCCGACAGCGGGGAAGCGGAACTTCTGGAGCTCCCTGAGGGTGTTCCCGTCCTCAGCGTGCTGGTCATCGCCTGCGACACCTCCGGGCAGGCCTTGCAGGTCGTAGACGTGCTGCTGCCTTCCGACCGGCAAGAACTGGAAGACACCTACCGGCTGAACTGAGCCTCGATCGGGGCGAGTTCCACTCGGTAGCCACTTGACAAGTCAACCTGGCATCCTTAACTTCGAACTTGCTAAGTCAACTTGTCATGTGGCGAGTTGATCAACTCAGAAGGAGAAATCTCTGTGCGTGTGATCCGTATTGACGCCTCGTCCGCCACGATCCTGCTTACCGAAGCGCCGTCGCCGAAGGTGCGCGACCGGCAGACCGGTGAGATCGCCAAGGACGCGGTGAGCGGCGAGGCACTGATGACGGTCGGCGTCGTCTTCATCGACGAGGGGGACTCGTCGCTGATCCAGGTCACCATCCCCGAAAGCGGTGTGACGGACGGGCTGTCGGTCGGTGCTCCGGTCTCCCTTCCCGGCCTGATCGCCCGGCCCTGGGAGAGCGTGTTCAACGGCCAGCAGCGGCACGGCATCGCCTACCGGGCCACGGCCATCACGTCGGGCGCCTTCCCAGTCGCCCAGGCGGGCTGATCGACGTGACCGACCTGGTGACGTTGGCTGAGCTGAGCGGGCCGCTCGCCGCGATTGGCGGCGCGGCTTACGCCCGGCACGCCCACCCGGCGGCGTACTGGTCCACGGTCGGACTGCCTGTCTCGGTGGTCCGGCTGATGGCCTCGTACTCCTCGACCATGGACGCGTGCGGCCTCACGGTCGCGCCGTCCCGGCTGCGGGTACTGGCCGTCAAGGCGACCACTCGCCGTGAGGTCCGGCCCGTGCCCCCGCGGCGGGGCATGATCCGGCCCACCACGACCGGCCTGCGGCTTCGGTTGCGGCTGGCTCCGGGGCAGGAACCGGCGGACGTGGCTGCCTCGGCTGAACGGCTGCGGCATGCCTGGGGCGTTCATGCCGTGTACGTGCGGGACGTGAAGCCCGGAGTCGTGGAACTGCGACTCGTCGGCTTCGACGTACTGCGCAAGGTGCGCATGCCCCGCCGGATCGATAGCGGACTGATGCGGGTGCCGGTGGCGCTGCGGCAGGACGCGACCGCGTTCGTACGGGACTACCGGGCCGTACCTCATGAACTGGTCCTCGGAGCCACGCTGTCGGGCAAGTCCATGTACCTGCGCAACCTGCTGACTGGGCTGACGGCTCAGCCGGTGGTCCTGGTCGGCATCGACTGCAAGCGCGGGGTCGAGCTGGCGCCATTCGCCGCCCGGCTCTCCGCGCTGGCGACCGACCCCGCGCAAGCGGCCGAGCTGCTTCCCGTGCTCGTGAAGGAAATGGAGGACCGATACGACCTGATCAAAGCCCGACAGGGCATCCCCCCCCGGCACCCCGGACGAGTCGATCACCTCGGACATCTGGGGCCTGCCCGAGGGCGAACGCCCTGCTCCCATCGTGTTGTTCATCGACGAGGTGGCCGAACTCTTCCTCATCGCCACGCGAAAGGAGGAGGAAAGGCGCGATGAGATGGTCACGCAGCTGATCCGGCTCGCTCAGCTCGGCCGGGCCGCCGGAATCTACCTGGAGGTCTGCGGGCAGCGGTTCGGCGCTGAGCTGGGCAAGGGCGCGACCATGCTCCGCGCTCAGCTCAGCGGCCGTGTCTGCCACCGCGTGAACGACGAAGCCTCCGCCAAGATGGCGCTCGGCGACATCGCCCCGGAAGCTGTGGGCGCTGCCTGCGCCATCGCTGCCGAGCTGCCTGGTCTGGCCGTCGTCGGCGACACCTCGGGCGGCTGGTCTCGCATCCGCACTCCGTACATGACCCTCGCCGACGCTGCGGCCACCTGCCGTGAGACGGCGCATCTCGCCCCCGACGTACCAGCGCTCACGCCCTTCCGGCCGTACGTCCCGCCGGTGCCCGTGAAGGCATCCGAACCGGTGGCTGCCCCGCTGCCGGTCACCGAGTAAGCGCACCCGCCCCAACCGCCGGCGCGGCCGTCCCGCGCCAAGTCCCTACCCCCGCCATGCCCGAAACCGACCGAAGAACGGGAGTCTCCATGTCCCACCGCCCCACAGTCGACCAGATCGCCGCCTTCCTCGCGGACCTCAAAGCCGTCTGCACCATCGGCGGTGCTCCGGTCGAGCTGGCCGCTCGTAAGGCGGATCTGTTGGAAGGCATCGCCGACGCCATGCCCGGTGACCAGGAGGCGGCGGAAGTCGCCCGTGCGGCTCGCGCGGCTGCTGACAAGGCTCAGGAGCGGTGAGCGATGCGCATCGGTCGTCTCCGGGCTGATCCCGTACTGATCCAAGCCGTCATCGCCGCGGCGCTGTCCTTCGCCCACCTGCACGACCTGGCCTCGGCCGCCGGACAAGACGGGTGGAAGGCGTGGGCCTATCCCATCTCCGTCGACCTGCTGATGGTGGCGGCCTGGCATCGACTGCGCTCCGGCGAGGCGAAAGCGGCCGGGTGGTGCTGGTTCCTGGTCGCGCTCACCGCGTCGCTGGGCGCCAACGTCGCTACCGCTGGGCTGCTCGACCTGGACGACGTACCGGCGTGGCTCCGCATCCTCGTCGCCGGATGGCCCGCCGTCGCCTTCCTCGGCGGAACCCTGCTTGCCCATGGCGCCCCGACGCCGACAGAGGTTCCGGCGGCGGAACCAGAGTCCGCCCCGACCGCCACGGCGCCCGAACTCCCCGCTGCGACCCCGGAAACCGCCCGACCCTCCACACCTCCTGTCCCGCCTGCGCTCGTCGCCCTGGCGCACAAGGTCGCCGACGAACACCGCGCCCGGACCGGAACCGCCATCGACACCCCGACGCTTCGCGCCCGCCTCGGTGTACCCGCACCGCTCGCCGAAGCCATCGCCGCTCAACTCACCTGATCCCGGAGGACTTTCCACCTTGCGCCCGACCACGCTCCGCGCGCTCAAGCGCGCTGCCGAGCTGACCCGACAGAACCGCCTCACCGAAGCCGTGCTCATCGCCGAGCCCGTGATCCTCGCCGCCGACAGCTACGAGGGCGACGAGATCTTGCGCTGGCTGGCCGACCACGTCACCGACTTCACCGGCGAGACCCACGACAGCCAGGACGACCGCAACGGCCACGACCACCCGAAGGAGCCCCACTGATGACCGCCAACCGCCGTTTCCGCAACGTCGTCCGCATCGGCCCGGTCCAGGTCGCCACGTACTACGACGGCCGGGGCCACGAGAAGCACACCGCCGCCTGTACGGCTCCGCGCTGCGGCTTCTCCACGGACTACGACAGCCGCCCCGCCGCTGAGCTGGCCGCTCGCACCCACCGCTGTTCTGCCTGACCGCTGAGGAGCTCCCGTGACCGTCTCACTGCCGCTTGTCTTCGTCCTGGGTGTCATCGCCTGGGCCGCGATCAAGTTCCTCGGTGTCCGCCTCTGGGTCGCCGCCGTGATCGCGCTGTTCGGCTTCTGGCTCTCCCACACGATCCTCGCCCCCGCCATCGAGTCCGGCACCCGTTCCGGGTCGACGTCGTCAACGGCACCCACGACTGAGAGGAGTCCCGCCATGTTCCGCCCCGAGCTGCCCGACGCCCCACCCCTGCCGACAACCGTCACCACTCAGCAACACGTTCAGGCTCCGGCCATTCCATCCGCCGGCCGCCCGGTCGCCCCGTACGTGGGAGTCGGCGCGGTCGCCGCCGTGGTCGTCGTCGGCGTCGTCCTCACCGCGCTCCTGGCGGCCGTCGCCATCACGGCCATCTCGGTCGCCATTGCCGCCGTGGTCCTGCGCTCGCTCGTCAACGGCGCCAACAAGCGCTGACCGGCCGCCGGGGCGGCACAAACGCCGCCAAGCATCCCGCCGCCCCGGGGCCGTCCCTCCAACCGCGAACAGCCGAAAGGAACTCCCATCATCACCCGGCAGACTCCGCCCCCGCTGGCGGAACTCTCCATGCTGGCCTCCCTCGGCACCATGCCCGAGCTGGCCCGGCAACTCTCCGGCCTGGGCGGCTGCATCCGCCCCGTACGCCTCGACGGCCACCGCACCGAGTACGAGCTCAACAAGTCAACCGGCGAGATCGGCCGCGCTCTGCACCACCTGGATTCCGCGGCCCTCCCCGCCGGTCACCTTCTCGTCCGCTGCAACAACCGCCGCGCGACCCGCTGTGCCGCGTGCGCCGCTGTCTCGGCGCCCTTGGTGGCGTACTTGGCGATGTACGCGGCTACGGCCCGTTCGGTCAGCTCCTGGCCGCCGTCGAAGTCGGCGGTTCGGATGGTGCGCTACCGGCACCCTTGACCGGCCGATCAAATTCCTCGCCGAGCTGGCACAAGCCGAGCTCACCAACCACGCCCGACGCATGATCCGCACTGCCTGGACTCTCGGCGCACGCCCCGAGCTGGCAGACCTTCGCCTCCGGGCCTGGGCTCACATGCTCGGCTTCCGCGGCCACTTCTCCACCAAGTCCCGCCGCTACTCCACCACCCTCGGCGCACTCCGCACCGCCCGCGCCGACTGGCGTCGAGAGCAAGCGAACCCTGTGTCGCAGAACACCGAGGAAACCACGCTCGTCCTCGCGCACTGGGTCTTCGCCGGAACCGGCCTCAGCGCCGGTGAGGCCTGGCTCGCCGCATCCCTCGAACCCGCCCCCGGAACGGAAGGAGAACCCACGCATGCCTGAGCGCTGCCTGTCGGTGGACCAGGTTGCCGAGTTGCTCGGCACGACCGCCCGTTTCCCCCGGCGGCTGATCGAGGAACGCCGCATCCGCTACGTGAAGGTCGGCCGGCACGTCCGCATCCCGGAGAGCGCCGTTGAGGAGTTCATCGCGTCCCGCATGGTGCAGCCGCTGAGGCGGCCCCGGCCCCGGTACAGGAGGGCGGCGTAGTGGCCAACAGCAGGGGCCGACGACGGCGGTTCGGGGCCATCAGGAAGCTTCCTTCCGGCCGTTACCAGGCGCGCTACCCGGGTCCTGACGGCGTGATGCGACCGGCCCCGTTCACCTTCGAAACGACGGCGGACGCTGACGACTGGCTTGCTGAAAAGCAGACGGAGATCCGGCGTGGTGAATGGCGGGACCCTGAGGCAGGGGCGGTGTGCTTCCGCGTCTACGCAGAGAAGTGGGTCGAGGAGCGGGAACTCGCGCCACTCACCCAGGACCTCTACCGGTATCTCCTCGACAAGTACCTGTCGGGCAGCTTCGCCGAGTCCGACTTGGACGAGATCACGGCGCCACATGTCCGTGAGTGGCGGACAGGGCAGCTCCGGGCCAACGGTGCCAAGACGATGACTGCCAAGGCGTACCGGCTACTCAAGGCGATCATGGAAACCGCTGTTGATGACGAACTGATCCAGCGCAACCCGTGCCGGATCAAGGGTGCCGGTAAGGAGAAGGCTGCTGAGCGGCGCATCGCTACCGTCGCCCAAGTCGACGCGCTCGCCGAAGCCGTCGGCATGCGGTGGCGGCTCATGGTCTACCTCGGCGCGTATGGCCCGATGCGGCCGGAAGAGCTGGCGGGCCTCCGTCGACGAGACGTCGACCTCGACCCCCTGCGGATTCGCGTTCGCCTCGCCGAGCCGGAGCGGATGAACGGGCGGCGCGTCCAGGGAGACACAAAATCCGAGGCGGGCACCCGGACTGTGATCCTTCCCGCGTTCCTCCGCCGGGAGCTCCGGTGGCACCTGGAGTCGTTCGCCGAGTCGGGCCCCGATGGGCTGCTCTTCGTCGGCGAGAAGGGCGCTCCCTTTCGGCGCAGCACCTTCGGGCGGAAGTGGAGGAAGGCGCGTGAGGTCGTGGGCATGCCCGAGGGCTTCCGCTTCTACGATCTCCGGCACACGGGGCACACACTGTCCACGCGCTCCGGTGCCACGCTCAAAGACACCATGGTCCGTGCGGGACAGTCCTCAGAGAAGGCTGCGCTGATCTATCAGCACTCCGACGACGAGCGACAGCAGGAAGTTGCTGCCGGACTGGACGCCACGGTCCGCAAGGCACGCCAGGAAGCTGCGGCCGTGCCAGAGGAAGACCCCGGTGAGCCAGACGATCAGCGTTCTGGCACGAATCTGGCACGCGGCGAGTGATCACAGCGGCCAGCAAAAAGGCCCGGGTCGATGACCTGGGCCTTTGTCATGGAGCGGGTGACGAGAATCGAACTCGCACTCTCAGCTTGGGAAGCTGATGTTCTACCACTAAACTACACCCGCGAAAGACACCGTCTGTGGCGGTGTCGTAACGTCGCACACTCTACCCCATCCCAGGCCCCAGGCGCTTTTGCCGCGGGGCCTGCGCGCTGTGCGGGGGCTTTGGTGGGGGGTGTCCGGGGCGTGGATGCCGCTGCGGGGTGCGGGAGTTGGGGCGTACCGTGAGGGACCGGAGTGCCGCCTGGAGGGGCGCCCCATTAGTCCCGTAATGTGGGGTTTCGGCGTCCGCTCGTGTGTAGGGCGAGCAGGGGGCGCCACGAGCTCAACTACGGCTTTGGGGAAGGGACTCGAGGACTTGATGGAGCGCACCGTCGTCCGCTGTGCCGAAGGGCACGTATTCAGCACCGCTTCGTTCCCGATGCAGAAGGCCGACCGGCTCGGACCCGGCCGTCTCATCCGGTGCCCACGATGTGCCCGACTGCGGCATGCCGTGCCGGTCGGGGCGCCCGAGGAGCGGTAGCCGCGAGCAGCCGCGGCAGCAGCGATAACGCGCGCGGGTCCGTCCGATTGGGGCGGGCCCGCGCGCTCTGCGTATCCTCGGTGCGTGCTTCTCTCAGACAAGGACATCCGGGCCGAGATCGACACCGGACGAGTACGGATCGATCCGTACGACGAATCCATGGTGCAGCCCTCAAGCATCGACGTGCGGCTCGACCGCTACTTCCGGGTGTTCGAGAACCACCGCTACCCCCACATCGACCCCTCCGTCGAGCAGGCCGACCTCACACGGCTCGTCGAGCCCGAGGGCGACGAGCCGTTCATCCTGCACCCCGGTGAGTTCGTGCTCGCCTCGACGTACGAGGTCATCAGCCTCCCCGACGACCTCGCGAGCAGGCTTGAGGGCAAGTCCAGCCTGGGCCGCCTCGGGCTCGTGACGCACTCCACCGCCGGGTTCATCGACCCCGGCTTCTCCGGGCACGTGACCCTGGAGCTCTCCAACCTCGCGACGCTGCCGATCAAGCTCTGGCCGGGCATGAAGATCGGGCAGCTGTGTCTGTTCCGGCTTACCTCGCCCGCCGAGGAGCCCTACGGGTCGGAGCGGTACGGGTCGCGTTACCAGGGCCAGCGGGGGCCCACCGCCTCCCGTTCCTTCCTCAATTTCCATCGGACACAGGTGTGACATCCAGCATGAGTGACGTGCGCGAGAACCTTACGTACGAGAAGTTCGGCGGCGCTGTGCGCGAGCTCGCGCAGACCATCGCCGACGACGGCTACCAGCCGGACGTCATCCTCTCCATCGCCCGCGGTGGCGTCTTCGTCGCGGGCGGGCTCGCGTACGCGCTCGACTGCAAGAACATCCACCTCGTGAACGTGGAGTTCTACACCGGCGTCGGGACGACCCTGGAAATGCCCGTCATGCTCGCGCCCGTGCCCAACGTCATCGACTTCACCGACAAGAAGGTGCTCATCGCCGATGACGTCGCCGACACCGGGAAGACGCTGAAGCTGGTGCACGACTTCTGCCTCGATCACGTGGCCGAGGTGCGGTCCGCCGTCGTCTACGAGAAGTCGCAGTCGCTCGTGAAGTGCGAGTACGTCTGGAAGCGCACCGACGAGTGGATCAATTTCCCCTGGAGCGTCGAGGCTCCCGTGGTGCGGCGCGCGGGTCAGGTTCTCGACGCCTGAGCCGAGCCATACGTACGAAGAAGACGAAGGGCCCCGGCGGATTGATCGATCCGCCGGGGCCCTTCCCTTCTACGTACGTCTAGAACGTGCCCAGCTTGATGATCGCCAGCAGCGCGAGCAGCTGGATCGCCGCCGCGCCGAGCGCCTTCGGCCACGGCAGGTCGTGGGACTTGCTCACCATCGCCGTGAGCAGCGCGCCCGCCGCGACCCAGGTCACCCAGCCGAGCAGCTGGACGAAGGGCTGGCCGCCGCCGAGGAACATCGCCACGACCACGCGGGGCGCGTCCGTGATCGACATGATCAGCATGGAGAGGCCGACCGTCGGCTGCCAGGCGCCGTCGCCGCCGAGCTGACGGGCCAGCGTGTGCGTGACCACGCCGAGGATGAAGGCGCTGATCGTGATCGCGACGGCCGTGGTCAGGACGTACGGGACGGCCGTCGAGAGGGTGGCGCTGATGGCGTCCTCGCGGGCGCCGTCGAAGCCGAAGATGGCGAGCAGGCCGTAGAGGAACGTGACGATGAGGGCCGGGGCCCACATCGCGTAGTCCCGCATCTGGAGGAAGGTCGGCCCGGGGCGCAGCACGATGCCGCGCAGGAGGTCCTTCCAGCGCAGGCGCGGGCCCATCGGCGCGGGGGCCTGGCCCGCGCGGTAGGTGTCGCCCCGGTTGTAGGGGTCCTCACCTACGGAGAAGGCCTGGGTGTGACCGGGGTTGTTGGCGGCGTACGGGTCGAAGCCGCCCGGAGCGCCGCCCTGCCCGCCGCCCCGGCCCCCGTGACCGGGGTCACCCGGTCCGCCGAAGTACTCCGGCTCCCCGTGGTAGCCGGGGCTGCCCTGGTTGCCGCCCGCCTGCGGCCATTGCTGCCCGCCGTATCCGCCCTGGCCGCCCCGTCCGCCGCCCTGGCCCTGGCCGTACGGCGGCTGACCGCCGTACTGCGGGGAGGACGGCTGGGGGTAGCCGTACGGGGGCTGCTGGCCCTGGGGGGCCTGCTGCCCGTACGGCTCCTGCCGCGGTCGTTGTTGGGGTCGCGCTTGCGGGGTGCGGTTGTCCCGGCCGCGTCCGATCCTGAATCCAGCCACGAATCGAACGTACCTGGTCTGAAGGGTCCGGGTCGTCCCTCCCCGGGAGGAGAGCGGCTTTGCCGCCGACCTGTGACAACCCCTAGGGGGACCCTGAGGGGTTTACCCCAGGGTCGAGCCGTTGGTCGCGGCTAGCGGCCGATCACAGCTCCATAGGCGTACGGGTTGGAAGAGGCGGGCAGGCCGAGGGAGTTCGGCGTGACGACCGAGCCGCCCGCCTTGGCGCCGGGCAGATCCCAGACGCCGCCCGCGGAGGAGTTCTCGCCGGGCGCGGCGACGGACAGGTCCGGTACGCCGTCACCGTTGTGATCACCGAAGGCGAGGGCCGCGCCGAAGGTGTCGCCGGCCTCCGCGGCGCCCAGGATGCCGGGCGAGTTCTGCTGGTAGGCGACCGCGCTCGCCGCGCCCCGGTCGTCCAGGATGCCCTTCGTACCGCCCTTGAGGACGGTGACACTGCCCGCACGCGCGGCGCTGCCGATGGCCTCGCCGGGGGCGCCCGCGATCAGGTCGTCCTTGCCGTCGCCGTCGATGTCCGCGGCGGCAAGGGCGTTGCCGAAGTCGTCACCCGTCTCGGCGACTCCGGGGACGCCCGCGGTGTCCTGGTTGAGGGTCTGCCCCTGCCATACGAGGCCGCTGCCGTCCCCGTAGTGGATGTGGATGCCGCCGCCCTTGGCGAGTTCCTCGGGGCCGCACGGGTCGTCGATGTTCTCGTCGGCGATCTCGCGGCAGTTGCCGAGCGCGAGGTCGTCGTGGCCGTCGCCGTTGAAGTCACCGGCGGCGAGGGCGCCCGCGGCGCTGTTGTCGCTGCTGAAGGCCAAGCCGAAGTAGCCCTCGTCCTTGAGGTAGCTGCGGACCTGGACGTGGGACTGCGTGTAGGGCTGGTTCTGCGTGTAGAAGGCGACGGCCAGATCCGGGCGGCCGTCGGAGTCGAAGTCGCCGGTCGTCATGACGGGCGCGCGACCGCCCATGCGGTCGGCCATGAGGGGCGTGGTGTCGGCGGCGTACGGGTTGAGGTTGGCGACGACCTTGTCCTTGCCGCCGATGGCCAGGTCGACGTCCGTGTCACCGGTGAAGTCGGCGGCGGCCAGGGCGTTCCCGTACGCGTCGCCGGACTGCGCGCCGCGGGCCGCGGTGTTGGCCAGGGCGAAGCCGTCGCCGGTGCCGTAGAGGACGGTGACTGAGCCTGCGTCGGTCTTGGCGTCGATGTCCTCGCCGGGGGCGCCGATGACGAGGTCTGCGTACTGGTCGTCGTCCACGTGCGCGGTGGTGACGGCCCCACCGAAGCGGTCACCGGCCTCCGGGGTGCCGGGCACCTCGACGGTGGCCTGAGTGATGACCCGCACGCTGTGCGGCCCGGGCCCGTACTCACCGCCGAAGACGACGCTCACGTACCCGGCCTTGGCCTTCCCGCCGACGGTGGCACTGGGCACACCGACGGCGAGGTCCGCGTAGCCGTCGCCGTTGAAGTCGTCGGTGTGCCGCGCGGGGGCGGCGGACGCCGCGGTGGGCAGAGTCAGCGGGGCGAGTCCCACCGCTAGGAGCGTGAGCGCCGCTGTGGCAAGACGGGTGTGCACGAGGAGGGTCTCCAAATGGGTTATGGAAGCGAAGCGTTGAGAGGGCCCCGGGTGGTTCAGCGGGAGATGACAGATCCGAATGCGGCGTAGTCGCCGGTCACGCCCAGCTTGTCGGCGCAGAGGTAGAGGGAGCCGGTGACGGAGGTGCCATGGGTGTTCCAGGTGCAGCCGCTGCCGTTCTCGCCGGGAACGCCGACACTGAGGTCCGCCTTGCCGTCCCTGTTCCGGTCCGCGAGATCGACCACAGCGCCGAAGGTGTCCGAGGCCTCCACGGCCCCCGCCACACCCTCGGTGTTCTCGTGGATCGCCCGTGCTCCCGAGCCGGTCAGCCCTCGTGCGGAACCGAGCAGGACCGTCACGGAACCCGCGGAGTCCTTGCCGTCGACGTCCTCGCCCGGGGCTCCCACGACGACGTCGCTGAACCCATCGCTGTTGGTGTCCCCGCTGCTCACCGAGAAACCGAACCGGTCACTGCCCTCGCCCGTGCCGGGGACGCCCGCGGTGTCCTGGTTGATCCGGGTCGGAGTCTGGCCGGGATCGATGCCCGTGGGCCCGCCGTACCAGACGGAGATCTCTCCACCGAGATGGGCGTCGGGCCGGTCCGTCTCCGGGTCCATGTCGTCGCCGAGAATCAGGTCGCCGTAGCCGTCGCCGTTGACGTCACCGATCGCGCCGGTCGTGCCGTCCGCATCCGTCAACTCGGTTCGCCTGTACTGCCCCTGGGCCCAGTCGTCGACGTAGACGCGGCCGCCGGCGTCGTCGCCGGACAGCCCGGGCAGCATGACGCGCTCCGCGGTCTTGTCACTGTCGACGTTGCCCGTGACCGCGTCGCGTGCGTTGCCGAGCTGATGGTCTCTCCCCTGCGTGAGGGGAGCACCCTGGTGGGTGAACGGCCCCTGGAAGTACTGGACGCTGCAGCGGGAACCCACAGCGATGTCCGCCGCGCCATTGGCATCGGTGTCCCCGACGGTCAGGGATTCGGCGAATGCGCACTCGGTGTCCGGTACGGAGGACGGCTCGACCGTGGCTCCGGCACCGAGTCCGGACGCACCGCCCCAGACGATGGTGAGGCTGCCCGCGTCGCGATCGCCGTCGACGTCCTCGCGCGGTGCGCCGATGAGCAGATCCGCGTAGCCGTCGAGGTCGAGGTCACCGGTCGCGAGCGTCTCGCCGAACCTGTCGCTGTTCTCGGCCGCGCCCGGTATCCCGGCGCTCGACTGCGAGACGGTCTGGCGGCGGGTGGCGCTCACGCCGTTCGCCGAACCGTAGAAGACGACGACTGTGCCCGCGGAATCCTTGCCGGAGACAGTGGCGTCGGGAGCGGCGACCACGAGGTCCCGATAGCCGTCGCCGTTGAAGTCGCCCGAGAGGCCGGAGGGGGCGGCCAAAGCTGCTTCGGCGGGGAGAGTGACCAGGCCGGTTGTCGTCAGGGCCGCGGTCAGGACGAAGGTGCGTATGCGCACAGGAGCTCCGAGAGGCAGAGCCGGGCCCGCAGCGGTGGGAGCGTGCGGGCCCGGGAGTTGAGAGAGGGCTGAGCAGAGGGAACCGCGGAGCTAGTCCGCGAAGTTCGAGCCGAGGCGCGGCGTGCCCGAGGCCGCGATGCCCACCGTGGACGTGTAGACGCCGGAGGTGCCCGCGAGGGTGCCGTCGGGCAGGGCGTCAAGGACGTAGAAGGCGCCGTTGTCGCCGTTCTCCCCCAGCGCGCCGACGGAGACATCGCCCCGGCCGTCGCCGTTCAGGTCGTCGACGTGGACGTCCGAGCCGAAGTAGTCGTTCTTCTCATTGGAGTTGGGGACGCCGGGCGAGTCCTGGCTGTACAGCACCGCACCCTCCGTGGAGAGACCGGAGCCGTCCGCCGCGCCGTAGATGACGGTGACCGAGCCCGCGTCGGCGATGCCGTTCAGGTCCTCGCCGGAGGAGCTCGCGACCAGGTCGAGGTGGCCGTCGCCGTTGATGTCGCCGAGGTCGAGCTCCGAGCCGAACGCGTCGCCCGTCTCGCTGCCGCCGGGGATGCCCGCCGTGTCCTGGGTGATGGCCTGGCTGTCGCCGTACGGGCCGTTCGCGTTGCCCTTCACCACGTACACGGTGCCGCCCTTGTGGGCGCCGTCGATGCCCTCGTCCCAGGTCAGGCCGATGATGACGTCGCCGTAGCCGTCGCCGTCCGTGTCGCCCACGTCCGTGATGTGGCCCGCGGGCAGCCGCTGTACGCCGCTCGTGGTGACGCCGTTCGCGCTGCCCGGCAGCCACAGGTTGGCGTTGTAGTCGTCCGCGGTGGAGAAGCCGTTGACGATCAGGTCGTCCTTGCCGTCGCCGTTGACGTCCCCGGAGTGCAGGTTGAAGGGGCCCGCGTCCTCACCGCTGTGGATGGGCGGCAGGACCGTGTAGTGGTCGCCGGTGGCCCCGGAGCGGGAGATGCCGCCGTCGAAGATGTCGAGGGTGGCGGCGCCCGACGATGAGCCGACGGCGAGGTCGTCCTTGCCGTCGCCGTCGAAGTCACCCGCCTGGAGGGGGCCGCCGAAGAAGTCGTGTTTGGTGGGGCGCGGGTCCTTGATCGTGGCGCCGCCGGAGAGACCGCCGGGGGAGCCCCACAGGACCTGGACCGTGCCGCCGTCGACGTCGTCGCCGACGTCCTCGCCGATCGCGGCGACGGCGAGGTCGTCGTAGCCGTCGCCGTCGAAGTCTCCGTACGCGGTGTCGCCGCCGAAGGCGTCGCGCGTCTCCGCGCTGCCGGGCACGCCCGCGCTGTTCTGGCTGTATGTGACGTGGCGCTGCTCGGCACCGCCGTACGTGACGACCACCTGGCCCGCCTTGTCCTTGCCGCCGACGTTGGCGTGCGGGGCGCTGGTGGCGAGGTCGGCCGCGCCGTCGCCGTTGAAGTCGGCGTCGTCCGGCTGGGTGGCCGCGGCGGGGGCGGCGGTCGCCGCGGTGGCCGTCAGGGTGAGGAGTCCGCCTGTGAGCGCGGCGGCGGTGGCCGTCGCCGCCGCGAGGCGGCCGCGTCTGGAGGGGGTGCGGGGGGCGGTGCGCTTGTGCTTCGGCATGACCGTGGTCTCCTGCGGCTGCGGTGGCTGTTCGCCTGGCGTTGGGGCGATGTAGGGGCCCCGTTGGCTAGGAGGAGACCGTTGGTGGGGCGCAAGGGTTGTATGGGAACGCCGGAGGGACCGAGAAATCAGCCCCTCCGGCGCTTGAGGAATGGGGTCCTGGGGCGGAGCCCCACACCGCGGAGCCGGTGACAGTGACCGTCAGCGGCCCAGCACCGCTCCATACCCGCTCGCCCCGGCGAGGCCCAGCTTGCCCGGCGTCACCGAAGTCACCGCAGGCCTCGGCCCGTCCGTGGGGGTCGCCGCGTACCAGACGCCGCCCGACTTCGCGTCCTCGCCGGGAGCGCCCACGGCGACGTCCGGGAGGCCGTCGCCGTTGTAGTCGCCCGCGGTGACCGCCGCACCGAGCCGGTCGCCCGCCTCCGCCGTGCCCGCGACTCCCGCGGAGTTCTGGCTGAAGGCGGGGCCCGCGAGAGGCGTGCCCGCGCCGGTCGAGGTGAGGAACCAGTACGTGCCCGCGTTCGCCGCGGTGCCCACCGCCTCCGCGTCGGCGCCGCCGATCAGCTCGTCGCGGCCGTCCTGGTCGGTGTCGGTGGACGCGAGCCGCGCCCCGAAGTTGTCCCCGGACTCCGCGCTGCCGCCGACTCCGGTACTGCCCTGCGTCGTGCAGGAGGACGGGCCGCCCAGCGTGGTGCCCTTCTTGCCGTAGACGGTGAGGATCGCCCCGCCGAGCCGGTCCTCGCAGGCCGTGGACTCCGACTCCGGGTTCGGCTGGACGTCGCCGATCGCCAGATCCGTGGTGTCGTCCCCGTCGAAGTCACCGGTGGCGAGCGCGGTGTCGGTGCTGTCGCCCGTGTCCCACGTCGTCTTCCACTCGCCGGTAGCGGCGTCACGGCTCTTCACCGTCGTACCGCTGACCTCCATGCCGTCGTACGAGAACGCGAGGTCGTCCCCGCCGTCCCCGTCGAAGTCACCGGCGACCAGCGCGCGAGGCCCCGCGAAGTGCCAGCCCTCGACCCGGGAGAGCTTCGCGGACGAGCCCGCGGTGAACGGTCCCGACCGCACCACGACCGAGCTGGTCTCGTCGAAGTGGGAGTTGAGGGCGATGTCCTGGTCGCCGTCCTTGTCGAAGTCGCCGGTGGCGAGCAGCGCGCCGTAACCACCGTCGCTGACCGCTCCGTTGGCCGCGGTGAAGCCGCCCTTGAAGCCCGCCGCCGAGCCCCAGACGACCGTGACGGTGCCCGCGGACAGGCCCGCGTCGTTGTCCTCGTCGGGCGTGCCGACGACCAGGTCGCTGAAGCCGTCGCCGTTCATGTCGTCGGAGGTCACGGTGTGGCCGAAGCCGTCGCCCGCCTCGGCGGTGCCGGGCACGCCCGCCGTGGACTGGCTGACGGTGGTCGAGCCGTGCTTGCCCAGGCCGGACTTGCCGCCCCACACCACATTCACGTAACCGGCCTTGGTCTTGCCGTCGACCGTCGCGCCGGGCACGCCGACCGCGAGGTCCGCGAAACCGTCGTTGTTGTAGTCGGCCGTCGGGTTGGCGGGCTCGGCTGCCGAGGCGCCGCCCGCGGTCAGGGCCGCGAGGCCGAGCACGGTCGCCGCGCAGAGCGCGCCCGTCGTGAGGAGCTTGTTCCGTGCGGGCTTCCGCACGTGCTGAGGCATCGAGGGCACTTAGGTGTCTCCAAGTAGTAACTGGTGATAGGGGTTACGGCGGGGTTACGGCTCTCACGTCGGTCAGCGCAGCGTCGTGCCGAAGCTCGCGCCGCCGAGCCCGAAGTCGGTGCCGTTGAAGGACGCCGCGTACGACGACGTCAGCCCCGTCGATGTGCCGCGCAGGACCCACACGGCGCCGGCGTCCACCGTCGTGCCGATGTCCTCGCCGGTCGCGCCGGTGGCCAGGTCGGCCTTGCCGTTCTTGTTGATGTCCTTGAGGCGGACGGACGCGCCGAAGCTGTCGCCCGCCTCTGCGACGCCGGGCACGCCCGCGGTCTCCTGGTGCCAGGCCTTGCCGGAGGTGAACGTGCCCGCGGTGGACTTCAGGAGGGTCACGCTGCCGGTGCCCCCCACCGTGCCGACCTCCTCGCCGGGGGCGCCCACCGCGAGGTCCGGGAGGCCGTCGCCCGTGACGTCGCCCACGGCTACGGACGCGCCGAAGCCGTCGTCCGCCTCGTCGGCGCCGGGGACGCCCGTACTGGCCTGGTCGTACGTCACCGGGGCGCCGAACTTGTCGTCGCCGCCGAACCGTACGGTGACCGAACCGCCCTGTCCGTCGCGGGAGTTACCGGTGACGAGGTCGTCGTAGCCGTCGCCGTTGACATCACCTGCGGTGGCCGCGTCGCGCGTCGCCGTCGGGTCGCCGCCCTCGGCGATGAGCTCGGACTCGTAGCCGTAGTCGCCGACGCCGCCGTTCATGTGCGCGGTGTAGGCGCCGCCGTCCGCGCGCTCGCCGTACAGGACGAAGCCGACGCCGTCCTTGTACTTGAAGTTGCCCGCGACCATGCCGTCCAGGTGGGCGCCCTCGGGGATGAAGTCGACCTCAAGGCCGTACGCTCGGCCCTCCGCCCCGGAGTAGAACCACCAGTTGTCTCCGCTGATCACGGCCAGCTGCGGCGAGCCGTCGTAGTCGAGGTCGGTCCAGGCGGTGGCCTCGCCGAAGCGGCCCGCGGTGTCCGCCGGGGCGTTCAGGACGTGGCCGCCGGTGGTGAAGGCGTTCTTGCCGCCCTTGATGACGGTGACGGAGCCGGTGGGCTTGCCCTCGACCTTCTCGCCGGGGGCTCCGACGATCAGGTCGGCGTAGCCGTCCCCGTCCGTGTCGCCGCTGGTGACGTTCTCGCCGAACTCGTCCTCGGCCTCGGTGACTCCGGGCACCCCGGCCGTGTTCTGCGTGACGGTGACGGAGCGGCTGGCGGAGACCCCGGAGGCCGAACCGAACGTCACGGTCACGGAGTTGGAGCCGGGCGTGCCGATCGCGAGGTCACGGTAGCCGTCGCCGTTGTAGTCGTCCTTGAGCGTCGACGCGGCGCTCGCCGTGCCCGCGAGGGGCAGCGTCAGGCCCGCGCCGGCGAGGGCGGCGACACTCGCGGCGATGGCCAGGTTTCGTACACGCACGTGGGGCTCCCGGTAGTGGGGAAAGGCTTCCGGGGGTGTGACTGGCGGGGCGTACGAATGGTTGTGCGACGGGAGAGGGAGGGTGTCCTGCGGGTGAACACCCGGAGCGTCGGGGCAGGCCGTCAGGCGCCGTCCCCCAGCGCCAGGAACTCCCTTGTGGAGAACGTCAGTTGAGGCTTGTGCGCGACCAGGTCGGTCTTCACCCCCGGATACACCCCCACCGTGTCCTTGCCCTCCCCCCGATACGTACGAAGGACCAGATCGGCCCGCTTGTCCCCGTCGAAGTCGGTGATGGCGAGGACCTGCGTGGTGCCCTTGGCCGAAGGGACCACGAGGGAGGAGGCGTTGCTGTCGAGCTTCCCCGTACGTCCCCGGAAGACCCGCACCTCACCGGTGCCGCCGCCGTCCCCGCTGCTCCCGCCGCTCAGGACGAGCTCGCTCACGCCGTCGCCGTCGAGGTCCCCCGTGTCCACGGCGACGTTCTTGGACTCCATGGAGGCGCGCACGGTACCGGGCACGTCATAGCGCAGGGCGACGCCCGTGGGGCCCGCGATGGCCGCGTCCGTCGCCTTGCCCTTGCCGAAGCGGCCGAACGCGATGTCCGTACCGGCCGGGAAGAGCACCCCGGTCTCGGCGGGGCCCTTCGGGCCGCCCAGGACGAGGGCGCTGGTGGCCGCGCCCGACGCGTTCGCGGCCTTGCGGACGAGGACGTCGTCGTAACCGTCGCGGTCGACGTCCGTCGCCCTGCCGGTGACGAGGTCGTTGCCCGGCGCGGTCAGCGGCTTGCCCGCCGCGCGCGGGGCGCCTGTCCGCTTGAACGGGCCGCGCAGATAGGTGAGCCGGGCGCCGCTCGCGTGCAGCACGAGGTCGGTGGCGCCGTCCCCGTCGAAGTCACCGCACACCGGCTGGTCGGACCAGTCGTTGCCGAACCGGGACCGCTCGGGCACCTTCACCTTCACGGCCTTGCCCTTGAGCCCCTGCGGCGAGCCGAAGAGGATCTGCAGCGGCACGGGCGGCTGGCCCTGGCCGTTGTAGGGCGGGTCGGTGGAGACCAGCAGATCGCTGAAGCCGTCCCTGTCGAGGTCGCAGGAGGCCTCGGACTCGAAGGCGGCGGGCAGCTCACCCTTGGTGCGCGCACCGTTGGCCCGGGCGCTCAGCAACTGCCGCGCCCCGGGCCGCAGTCCGCTCGTGGAGCCGTACACGACGCCGATGCCCGCGTCATCGCCGTGACCGCTGTGCACGAGATCGTCGAGTACGAGATCGGGGGCGCCGTCACCGTTGAAGTCGTCGTCGATCTTGCTGCCCTTGCCGCGCGGTACGGGCAGCTGGCCCGCGCCCTTGCCCGCCATGCTGACGGGCCGGTGCCGTGCGTCGGTCCCACCGGCGCCGTCGTCGCCACCGCCGCCGCAACCGGCGAGCAGCAGCGCGCAGCCGACGGCGGTGGCCGTACCCACGACACCACCGCGTCTGACGCCACGTATGCCACGTATACCGGCACTCCGCATGCCCATCCCCCACCCCGAACGCCCCAGCAGACAACAACCAGCACATGATGCCCCCCTTCCGCACGACACGAAAGGCCGGTCCCGCCCTCAGGGCGGAACCGGCCTTTCACGTCATGTCGTGCCTACTTGACCGGCTCGGGCTCCGGCTCGTCCGCGGTCTCGGACTCACCGGCGGGGTCCACCGGGGTCTTCACGGAGTCGAGCAGCAACTGCGCGACGTCCACGACCTGGAGGGACTCCTGGGCCTTGCCGTCGTTCTTCTTGCCGTTGACGGAGTCGGTGAGCATCACCAGGCAGAACGGGCAGGCGGTCGACACGATGTCGGGGTTGAGGCTGAGCGCCTCGTCGACCCGCTCCGTGTTGATGCGCTTGCCGATCCGCTCCTCCATCCACATCCGCGCACCACCGGCGCCGCAGCAGAAGCCGCGCTCCTTGTGGCGGTGCATCTCCTGCTGGCGCAGGCCGGGGACGGCGGACATGATCTCGCGCGGCGGCGTGTAGATCTTGTTGTGCCGGCCCAGGTAGCACGGGTCGTGGTAGGTGATGAGGCCCTCGACGGGCGTCACCGGGATCAGCTTGCCCTCGTCGATGAGGTGCTGGAGCAGCTGCGTGTGGTGGATGACTTCGTAGTCACCGCCGAGCTGGGGGTACTCGTTGCCGAGGGTGTTGAGGCAGTGCGGGCAGGTCGCGACGATCTTCTTCGCGGTCTTCGGCTTCTTGGTCGACTCGTCCTCGCCCGCGGCGGAGCCGCTATCAGACTCAGTTTCGCCGAACGCCATGTTCAGCATCGCGACGTTCTCCTGGCCGAGCTGCTGGAAGAGCGGCTCGTTGCCCAGGCGCCGTGCGGAGTCACCGGTGCACTTCTCGTCGCCGCCCATGATCGCGAACTTGACGCCCGCCATGTTGAGCAGCTCCGCGAAGGCCTTGGTGGTCTTCTTCGCCCGGTCTTCGAGGGAGCCGGCGCAGCCGACCCAGTAGAGGTACTCGACCTCGGTGAGGTCCTCGATGTCCTTGCCGACGACCGGCACCTCGAAGTCGAGCTCCTTGAGCCACTCAAGGCGCTGCTTCTTGGCGAGACCCCAGGGGTTGCCCTTCTTCTCCAGGTTCTTGAGCATCGTGCCCGCCTCGGACGGGAACGCGGACTCGATCATCACCTGGTAGCGGCGCATGTCGACGATGTGGTCGATGTGCTCGATGTCGACGGGGCACTGTTCGACGCAGGCGCCGCAGCTGGTGCAGGACCACAGGACGTCCGGGTCGATGACGCCGTTCTCCTCGGCGGTGCCGATGAGGGGGCGCTCGGCCTCCGCGATGGCCGCGGCGGGAACGTCCTTGAGCTGCTCGGCCGACGCCTTCTCGTTGCCCTCCATGTCCTTGCCGCCACCGGCGAGCAAGTAGGGGGCCTTGGCGTGCGCGTGGTCGCGCAGCGACATGATGAGCAGCTTGGGGGAGAGGGGCTTGCCGGTGTTCCAGGCGGGGCACTGCGACTGGCAGCGGCCGCACTCCGTACACGTACTGAAGTCGAGCAGGCCCTTCCAGGAGAACTGCTCGACCTGGCTGACGCCGAAGACGTCGTCCTCGCCCGGGTCCTCCCAGTCGATCGGCTTGCCGCCGGACGTCATGGGCTGGAGCTCGCCCAGGGTCGTCGAGCCGTCCGCGTCGCGCTTGAACCAGATGTTGGGGAAGGCGAGGAAGCGGTGCCAGGCCACACCCATGTCGGTCTTCAGGGCGACCGTGATCATCCAGATGAACGACGTCGCGATCTTGATCATCGCGAAGAGGTACGTCAGGGTCTGCAGCGTCCCGATGTCCATCCCCTCGAACGCCGACACCAGCGGGTACGAGACGAAGAACGAGGCCTCGTAGCCGTCCACGTGGTGCTGGGCGCCCTCCAGGGCGTGCAGCGTGAAGATGCAGATGCCGACGATGAGGATGACGGCCTCGACGAAGTACGCCTGGCCCGTCTTGGAGCCCGCGAAGCGGGACTTGCGGCCCGCCTTGTTGGGGCTGTTGAGCTGCCGGATGACGATCAGCGTCAGGATGCCGAGCACGGTCATCGTGCCGAGGAACTCGACGAAGATGTTGTACGGGGCCCACTCGCCGACGATCGGCAGCAGCCAGTCCGCCTTGAAGAGCTGGCCGACGGCGTTGACGATGGTCAGGAGCAGCGAGAAGAAGCCCACCGCCACGAACCAGTGCGCGACACCGACGATGCCCCACCGGTTCATCCGGGTGTGGCCGAGGAACTCCTTGGCCACCGTCAGCGTGCGCTGCACGGGTTCGTCGGTTCGGGTGCCGGCGGGGATGCTCTGCCCCATCCGCATGAAGTTGATGATCTGCAGGATGGCTCGGGCGAACAGTGCGACGCCGACCGCCATCAAGACCAGCGACACGATGATCGCGGCGAGTTGCATTTGGGGGCTCCTCGGGCCTGCGAGGGTGAGATTACTAAGCGGTAACTTATGCAGTCCGTCTGAGACTACCCACTTACATCGCCGCACTGTAGCCAGCAAGGCGGTGATCTGCGTCGCTCAGGCAACCCTTGCCGTGTCCGTGCCCCGTAAGGGGCGCGGGGAACTGCGCGACCAGCCACGTTCGACCTGCAGGCGAGGTCCGTGGTGCCAGCTGAGGAGCCTAGTTGCGCGTAAGACCGGGATAAGAGTTGAGCCCCCCACGCTCAGCTCTGTTGACTCCAGCGAAGCGCTAATGCATCCTTGAGCCAGATCCACTCAAGAAGTACCTCTGGAGGAACCGAAATGGCACGTGCGGTCGGCATCGACCTGGGCACGACTAACTCTGTCGTCAGCGTTCTTGAAGGCGGCGAGCCCACCGTCATCACCAACGCCGAGGGCGCCAGGACCACGCCGTCCGTCGTCGCCTTCGCGAAGAACGGCGAGGTGCTGGTCGGCGAGGTGGCGAAGCGCCAGGCGGTCACCAACGTCGACAGGACCATCCGCTCGGTCAAGCGCCACATGGGCACTGACTGGAAGGTGGACATCGACGAGAAGGGGTTCAACCCCCAGCAGATCTCGGCGTTCATCCTGCAGAAGCTGAAGCGCGACGCCGAGGCGTACCTGGGCGAGAAGGTGGCCGACGCGGTCATCACCGTCCCGGCGTACTTCAACGACTCGGAGCGCCAGGCGACGAAGGAGGCCGGCGAGATCGCGGGCCTGAACGTCCTGCGCATCGTCAACGAGCCGACGGCCGCCGCTCTCGCGTACGGCCTCGACAAGGACGACCAGACGATCCTCGTCTTCGACCTCGGTGGCGGCACCTTCGACGTGTCCCTCCTGGAGATCGGCGACGGCGTCGTCGAGGTGAAGGCCACGAACGGCGACAACCACCTCGGTGGTGACGACTGGGACCAGCGCGTCGTCGACTACCTGGTCAAGCAGTTCAACAACGGCCACGGCGTGGACCTCTCCAAGGACAAGATGGCGCTCCAGCGCCTGCGCGAGGCGGCCGAGAAGGCCAAGATCGAGCTGTCCTCCTCCACGGAGACCTCGATCAACCTGCCCTACATCACGGCGTCCGCCGAGGGCCCGCTGCACCTGGACGAGAAGCTCACGCGCGCCCAGTTCCAGCAGCTCACGTCCGACCTCCTTGAGCGGTGCAAGAACCCGTTCAACAACGTCATCAAGGACGCGGGCATCCAGCTCTCCGAGATCGACCACGTCGTTCTCGTCGGTGGCTCGACCCGTATGCCCGCCGTCGCGGAGCTCGTCAAGGAGCTGACCGGCGGCCAGGACGCCAACAAGGGCGTGAACCCGGACGAGGTCGTCGCCATCGGCGCCGCGCTTCAGGCCGGTGTCCTCAAGGGCGAGGTCAAGGACGTCCTGCTCCTCGACGTCACCCCGCTGTCCCTCGGCATCGAGACCAAGGGAGGGATCATGACCAAGCTCATCGAGCGCAACACCACGATCCCGACCAAGCGCTCGGAGATCTTCACGACGGCCGAGGACAACCAGCCGTCCGTCCAGATCCAGGTCTACCAGGGCGAGCGCGAGATCGCGGCGTACAACAAGAAGCTCGGGATGTTCGAGCTGACCGGTCTGCCGCCGGCCCCGCGTGGTGTCCCGCAGATCGAGGTCGCCTTCGACATCGACGCCAACGGCATCATGCACGTGACGGCCAAGGACCTCGGCACCGGCAAGGAGCAGAAGATGACCGTCACCGGCGGCTCCTCGCTGCCGAAGGACGAGGTCGACCGCATGCGCCAGGAGGCCGAGCAGTACGCGGACGAGGACCACAAGCGCCGCGAGGCCGCCGAGTCCCGCAACCAGGGCGAGCAGCTCGTCTACCAGACGGAGAAGTTCCTCACCGACAACGCGGACAAGGTCCCCGGTGACGTGAAGACCGAGGTCGAGTCCGCCGTCGAAGAGCTGAAGGAGAAGCTCAAGGGCGAGGACACGGCGGAGATCCGCACGGCCACCGAGAAGGTCGCGGCCGTCTCGCAGAAGCTGGGCCAGGCCATGTACGCGGACGCTCAGGCCGCCGGTGCCGAGGGCGCTGCCCCGGGTGCCGAAGGTGGCGAGGCCCCGAACATGTCCAAGGAAGACGACGTGGTCGACGCCGAGATCGTCGACGACGAGAAGCCCGGTGACACGAAGGGCGGCGCCGCATGACCGAGGAGACTCCGGGCTTCGGTGACAACACCGAGCAGCCTGACGTCCCCTCCGGCGCCACCCCTGATGACGCGGCGCCGCAGGCCGCCGAGCCCTCCACTGAGGAGGGCCCGGCGGCCCCGGCCGGGGACGCAAGCAAGGAATCCGCTGCTCAGTCCGCACAGTCCGCTCAGGACGTCGGCCTGACGGCGCAGCTGGACCAGGTGCGTACGGCGCTCGGCGAGCGCACGGCGGACCTCCAGCGACTGCAGGCGGAGTACCAGAACTACCGCCGCCGTGTGGAGCGGGACAAGGTCACGGTCAAGGAGATCGCCGCGGCGAACCTCCTGTCCGAGCTCCTCCCGACCCTCGACGACGTCGGCCGCGCCCGTGAACACGGCGAGCTGGTCGGCGGCTTCAAGTCGGTGGCGGAGGCACTGGAGACGGTCGTCGCCAAGATGGGCCTCCAGCAGTTCGGCAAGGAGGGCGAGCCCTTCGACCCGACGATCCACGAGGCCCTGATGCACTCGTACGCGCCTGACGTCACGGAGACGACGTGCGTCGCGATCCTGCAGCCTGGGTATCGCATCGGCGAGCGCACCATCCGCCCCGCGCGGGTGGCCGTGGCCGAGCCGCAGCCGGGCGCGCAGACGGTCAAGGACTCCGAGGCCGCTGCTTCCACGGACTCCGCCGAGCCGGCGGAGGACAAGGAGACCGGTGGCGGCCCGGACGAGGGCTGACGTAGGGCTGACGTAACGGAGTTGTTGTGAAGCGAGAGGAGGGACGTCGGGGATGAGCACCAAGGACTTCATCGAGAAGGACTACTACAAGGTCCTCGGCGTCCCCAAGGACGCCACCGAAGCCGAGATCAAGAAGGCGTACCGGAAACTCGCCCGCGAGAACCACCCGGACGCCAACAAGGGCAACGCGAAAGCGGAAGAGCGCTTCAAGGAGATCTCCGAGGCGAACGACATCCTCGGGGACCCCAAGAAGCGCAAGGAGTACGACGAAGCGCGTGCTCTCTTCGGCAACGGCGGCTTCAGGGCAGGACCCGGAGGCGGCGGTGCCGGAGGCTCCTTCAACTTCGACCTGGGCGACCTCTTCGGAGGCGGCGCCCCGGGCGGCGGTGGAGCGGGCGGCGCCGGCGGCTTCGGGGGCGGCCTGGGTGACGTCTTCGGGGGCCTGTTCAACCGGGGCGGCGCGGGCCAGGGCGGCACCGGCACGCGTACGCAGCCGAGGCGTGGCCAGGACATCGAGTCCGAGGTCACGCTGAGCTTCACGGAGGCGGTGGACGGGGCCACGGTCCCGCTGCGCATGTCCTCCCAGGCGCCCTGCAAGGCCTGTTCCGGCACCGGCGACAAGAACGGCACACCCCGCGTGTGCCCGACCTGCGTCGGCACGGGCCAGGTCACGCGGGGCGGCGGCGGCGGTTTCTCCCTCACCGACCCCTGCGTGGACTGCAAGGGCCGTGGGCTCATCGCCCAGGACCCCTGCGAGGTCTGCAAGGGCTCGGGCCGGGCGAAGTCGTCGCGCACGATGCAGGTCCGCATTCCGGCGGGCGTCAGCGACAGCCAGCGCATCCGCCTGCGCGGCAAGGGCGGCCCCGGTGAACGGGGCGGTCCCGCAGGCGACTTGTACGTGGTCGTGCACGTGGACACCCACCCGGTCTTCGGCCGCAAGGGCGACAACCTGACGGTGACGGTGCCGGTGACGTATCCGGAGGCGGCACTGGGCGGCGAGGTGAAGGTCCCCACCCTTGGCGGCCCGCCGGTCACCCTGAAGCTCCCGCCGGGCACGCCCAACGGCCGTACGATGCGGGCGCGCGGCAAGGGAGCGGTCCGCAAGGACGGCTCGCGGGGCGATCTGCTGGTGACGGTGGAGGTATCGGTCCCGACATCGCTGAGCGACCAGGCGAAGGAAGCCCTGGAGTCCTACCGCGAGGCGACTGCGGACGACGATCCGCGGGCAGAACTGTTCCAGGCCGCGAAGGGAGCTTGAGATGGACGGCCGTCGTCGACAGTCCAATTTTGGGCGTGCGTACCAACTGACAGACGAGACGCCGGTGTACGTCATCTCGGTGGCGGCCCAGCTGTCGGGCCTCCACCCGCAGACCCTGCGTCAGTACGACCGCCTCGGCCTGGTATCCCCGGACCGCACGGCGGGCCGTGGCCGCCGCTACTCCGCCCGTGACATCGAACTGCTGCGTACCGTCCAGCAGTTGTCGCAGGAGGAGGGCATCAACCTCGCCGGCATCAAGCGCATCATCGAGCTGGAGAACCAGGTCGCGGCGCTGCAGTCCCGCGTGGCGGAACTGGCATCGGCGGTCGAGGGCGCGGCCACAGCGATGCAGCAACGCGAGGCGGCGGTGCACGCGTCGTACCGCCGTGACCTGGTCCCGTACCAGGATGTGCAGCAGGCGAGCGCGCTGGTGGTGTGGCGTCCGAAGAGGACGACGGAGCAATAGCTACTGGCTACTGTTGCTGGTTGACGAAGGGGCCGGGAGGGGAACCTCCCGGCCCCTTCGTACGTCTCGGTGGTCGACCTGATCATTCTTTACCGGGGGATAGCGGGGGGATCACCATGGCCATGGTGGGACTTTTCTGGATCGCCGAGGGCGATGTGTACGTGGGCGCGAAGCCGTCGGGCCTCGCGGCAGGGGTGCGGCTGACGCCGGAGGGGGTGGCGGCCCTGGGGGACAAACAGTCGGGCCTGTGGCTGTGGGAGGACATCCGAGGCCTCACGGTGGAGGACGCCCCGGTGAAGTCCCTCAAGCGCCAGGTGGGCACGCTGGTGGACCTGGCCCTGACGGTGGGCCTGGGCGGCGGCGACGAGGCCCCGACCATGACGCTCCGCCTCTCGACGGAGGCCGGGGACACGGACCTCGCGGCATACACCGCGGCGGCGACGGGCTACTCCCGGCCGGAGTACGACCTGTCCCTGACGCTCCTGTCCCGCCTGACGGAGGGCGAGGCGACCCTGCGGACCACGCTGGCGGCGATGGCGGAGTGGGGACGCCGCCACGAGGGCGGCACGCCGAGGACGGCTGAGCGGGAGGCATTGCTGCGGGGGTGGGCCGCCGGGGGTTGATTTGTAATGGGGTGCGGGGGCTCAGAGTGGCGGTCGCTGCGGGGGCTGGTGCTTGAGGTGACGGAGAAGGCTCGTCAGCCGGGCGGGGGCGGTGGCGAGGACGGCGTCCGGGGTGTCGCTCTCGCGTATGCGGATCGTTCCGTCGGGGGCGGTGGCGAGGTAGAGGCAGTCCCCTTCCGGGCCGCCGCTGAATGACGACTTCTGCCAGTTCAGCTGGGGCATTGGGGCCTCCTAGAGGGTGTAGAGCAGGTGCTGGACGAGGGCCAGAGAGTCCTTCACCGAGTGTGCTTCAGGGGCCGACGGTACGTCGATGGGGGCGAGGGCGTTCTCGGCGAGGCGCTCGAACAGCGTGCCGTACTGCAACAGTTGCTCTCGGCCGGTCAAGTACTGGTCTCCCGTGGGCTGCTCAAGGATGACGGTCCCCAGGCTCGCCACGCTGGGGACGGCGTGGACGAAGTTCCCGCTGAGGCCCGCGTACGCCTGCGCGCTGAACGGATAGACCTGGATGGTGACGTTCGGCAGCCGGCCCACCTCGATGAGGTGCAGCAGCTGTTCACGCACGGTGGGCGCGCTGCCGAACCTCATGTGCAGGGCGGCCTCGTGGATGATCGCGTGCACGGACGGCGGGTTGGCGCACGTGAGAATGTGCTGACGTTCCATGCGGAATCTCAGGGCGTCCTCGACGTTGTCGACACCCAGCTTGGGGCTGCTGAAGATGGCTCGGGCGTAGTCGGCGGTCTGGAAGAGGCCGGGGATGAAGAGGGACTGGTGGGTGCGGAGCGTGACGGCACTCTCCTCCAGCTCGGCGAGATTGAGCGCCCCGGGACCTCTGCTCTTCCTGTGGCTGCTCCACCATCCCTTTCCGGTCGCCTCGGACATGGACACCAACGCCTCGACGTAGGGCTCGTCGGTGCAACCATATGCACGGCACAGGTCCAACAGCCGATCGGTGAGGACCGAGGTCCGGCCCAGCTCGATGTGGCTCAGCTGCCCGCGGCTCATGCCGATGCGGTCGGCCGCCTCCCCTGCGGTCAATCCTGCTAGCTCGCGCAGCTGTTTGAGTTCGAGGCCGAGCCTCCGCTGGCGTTCGCTGATGGCGGTGCGCAGTCCCACGACGTCTCCTTGGTGGCTTGCCCGAAGTCTGCCCTGCTGCAAGGAGTTGGTCCACCGAAAGTGGGGATCTGGTTGCGCATTTGCACCCTGAGTCCCTACCGTGAGTGTGGCTCCGGTAACCCAGCGGAGCTGCTCAACTCCCCCTGCCCATAAGCCGAAAGGCACCCGAAGGCCCCGCAAGGAGCTCAAGGGCAGCGCCATCGCCCGGTGTGGGGCACCCTCACTCACCTCCCGACGGGAGAACCGCCATGCCCCCTGCCCCCGCCTGCCCGGACGGGCCCCGCGCACCGCACCGCGCGGCTCAACTCACGTACGACTACAGCCTCTTCGCCCCCGGCGACGCGACCGCGCCGAAGGTCTGCCGGGACTTCGTACGGGCGGTGCTCCGCACCCTGGACCGGGACGCGCTGGTGATGCCGGCGACCCTCTGCACCTCGGAACTCGTCACGAACGTGCACCTGCACACCAAGGGCGCGGCGATGCTGCGGATCCTGCTGACCCCGGCGCGCCTGCGCCTGACGGTCTTCGACGAGAGCCCGGACCCGCCGGTGGTCGCACACCCGGCTGCCGGAGCGGCGGCCTGCTGGGGCCGGGGTCTTGCCCTGGTCGCGGAGATGGCCGACGCGTGGGGTGTGGCGGATGAGCGGGCGGGGCGGTACGCGAAGGGGGTGTGGTTCGAGCTGGGAAAGGCGCCGGTCAGCTCTGTTGGTCCAGAACTCCCGACTGGCCTATGAGGAAGCCGAGTTGGGCTCGGCTGTGGCTCCCGAGGGTGTCGGCGAGTTTGGCGATGTGGACGCGGGCCGTGCGGACGTTCATGCCGAGCCGGGCGGCGATCTCGGAGTCCGTAAGGCCCTCGGTGAGGAGGGCGGCGATGGCTCGCTGGCGCGCGGTGATGCCGTTCGCGGGGGGTTGCGGGGCGGCCTGGGGCCACATGGGGGTGGCGAGGCGCCAGAGGCGGTCGAAGGTGGTGGCGAGGTACTCGACCACGGCGGGGTGGCGCAGCTCCAGGGCGAGGCTGCGGTCCTTGCTCGCCGGGATGAAGGCCACGGTCCGGTCGAAGACGAAGAGGCGCTCCGTGACCTCGTCCAGGGTGCGTGCTTCCACGTCACCTTCGAGCCGCTCGAAGTAGGCGAGGACGGGGAGTGAGTGGCGGGTGGTGTGCTGGTAGAGGGTGCGCATCCGGCAGCCGCGGGAGAGCAGTGCCTGATCGCGGGGGAGGGCGTCGGCCAAGGTCTCCGGGGGGCGGGTGCCGCCGGGTTGTACGGCGAGGAACTCTTCCGTGGCGTCGGTCATGGCCCGGTCGATGGCGGAGTTGATGCGTTCGAGGCCGTCGAGGACGGTGATCGCGGGGTCGTCGTCGGCGGCGGAGGCGAGCCGCGCGTCGAGCGCCATGAGCGGCTCGAAGGCCGCCATGAGTCTTTCCTCGTTGCGGCGCTGGTCCGTCACGCGGTCCTCGATGGTGCGCAGCAGGCGGGGGAGAGCGGTGGCGGGTGCGGCGGGGCGCAGCCGGCGCAGGTCGTGCGCGTCGGGGTGGAGCAGGCCGAAGTCGAGCAGGCAGGGTGCCTGGGCGACGTCTTCACCTGGGATGTGACCTTCGCGCAGGGCTCGGGTGTAGAGGGCTGAGCCTGCGGCGCAGAGCTGCTCGACGCCGTGCGGCGGGTGCTCGACGTGCACTCTGGCCCCCTCCCCAGTGGTTGAAGCGACGCGATTCTATGCGGGGCCAATCGCGTCCTGGGCGGGAACAGCGGCCGAGAGGTCCGTCATTTCTGCTGGTCGAGGATGCCTGAGCGGCCTATGAGGTACCCGAGCTGGGCCCGGCTCTTGCTGCCGAGGGTGGCGGCCAGTTTGGCGATGTGGACGCGGGCGGTGCGGACATTGAGGCCAAGGCGTGCGGCGATCTCGGAGTCGGTGAGGCCTTCGACCAGGAATCCGGCTACCGCGCGTTGCCGGGTGGAGATGCCATGGCCGGAGGGCTCCGGAGCGGGCCGCGGATGCATGGGGGTGGCCAAGCGCCAGAAGCGTTCGAAGGCGGTGGCGAGGTAGTCGACCAGGGCGGGTTGGCGTACTTCGAGGGCCGCCGTGCGGTCTTTGTTCGCGGGGATGTAGGCCACGGTCCGGTCGATGACGACAAGCCGTTCGGTGACTTCGTCGAGGGTGCGGACCTCGACGTCGCCGTCCAGTTGTTCGAAGTGGGCGAGGACCGGAAGCGCGTGCCGTGTCGTGTGCTGGTAGAGCGTGCGCATGCGGCCACCGCACGTGAGAAGTGCCTGCTCAAGGGGGAGCGCCGCCGCCAGGACTTCAGGAGCTCTGGTGCCGCCGGGCTGGACGGTGAGCAACTCGCGAGAAGCACGGGCCATGGCTTCGGATATGGCTGAATTGATGCGCTCGAAGCCGTGGAGAAGTGTGACCGACGGAGCGTCTGTTGTGGAGGCTTTGTGAGTGCCGAGCGTCATGAGTGGCTCAAAAAGATCGGCCAGTTTCGTCTCGCGATGCCGTTGGTGCGCAATGTCTTCCTCGATGATCCGCAGCAACCGGGGAAGGGCGACGGCAGGCGGCGTGGGCAGGAGCCACCGTGTGTCGTTGCCGTCCGAACGCAGCAGCCCGAAGTCGGCCAGGCAAGGAACTCCGATCACGCTCTCGCTGTGGATGCGGCCCTCGGCCAGCGCGCGGGCGTACAGTGCCGAGCCCGCATCACACAGTTCGTCGACCCCGTGCGTGTGGGGCTCAGTCGTCACGTCGGAACGCTCCTCCCCGGGTTCAGTGGTCCTTCTCGAGGATTCCTGACTGGGCGATCAGGTAGCCGAGTTGAGCACGGCTGCCGCTGCCCAGGGCGGCAGCGATCTTGGCGATGTGGGCGCGGCAGGTGCGGACGTTCATGCCGAGGCGCCGGGCGATCGCCTCGTCCACGTGGCCCTCGATGAGGAGTTTGGCGATGGTGCGTTGGACTCCGGTTATGCCGTCCGAAGTGATGTCGTAGGGGACTTCCTCCGTCAGCGGGACAGCGCGCTGCCACAGTTGCTCGAAGACCTTGCTGAGGTACTCGACCAGTCCAGGATGACGCAGCTCAAGAGCGACCCGGCGGTCGTCACTGGCCGGGATGAAGGCGACGGTCCCGTCGAAAATGATCAAACGCTCGATGAGCTCTTCGAGGGTGCGCACTTGGACCTTGCCGCCGGATATGCGATCCACGTAGGCCAGCGTTCCCTGGCTGTGCCTGGCCGTGTGCTGGTACAGCGTGCGGATGCTGACTCCGCGGTCCGTGAGCGGCCTGTCGCGCTCCAGGGCCTGGGTCAGCGCGTCCACAGGGCGGCCGCCGCCGGGCTGGATCGTGAGCACCGTGGTCTTGCACTCGGCGGTGGCGGAGTTCAGTGCGGCATTGATCCGCTCGAACCCCTCCAGCACGGTGATCGCGTGGATGCTGGCAGCGCTCTGGGTGCTGATGGCGACGAATGGATCGAAGGAGTCGGTCAGTTCGATGGCGAGCCGTCTGCGATCTTGGATCTCTCGTTCCAGCGGATGCAGCCGTTGTGCCAGCGCGACGGACGGTGGAACGGGGCGGAGCCAGTTCGCGTCGTCGGGATCGGGGTGGAGGAGACCGAATTCCACGAGACACGGGGCGGGTTCGACCTCGACGCGGGTGATGCGACCGGTACGCAACGCGCTGGCGTAAAGCTGTGCTCCTTCGTCGCACAGCTCAGTGACAGCATGGGGATGTGTCGGCTTTGCGTAAATCGCGGTCATATCTCCACCCCCCAGGGTCCTGAACGTGCAGGAACATGATGCATCGCTCCTGTGGCATTGACATGCCTGAATGAGCCATCGTCATGTTGGCCGGGGGAGAGGAATCCATCAAGTGAGGACGAAGCCGACTATGCGCGTGAGAATGCTTGGCTCAGTGCTTGCCACTGTCTTCTCTGCCGCCCTGGCCCTCGGTGTTCTGAGTGGCTCGAGCCATGGAGCGGGGGTTGCCCGAGAGGCGGCCCCACCGGACACCGGCTGGACGAGCGTGGAAACGGCCCCGATAACGGATACGGGCTGGACCCGCGTGACGGCGTCCCCGGCGACGGATACGGGCTGGACTGTCGGGAGGCCGGGTGTAGTCGCATGAGCACTCCCCCCGACGACCGCACCTTCCGCCGAGAAATGGCCACCGCCTACCGCTCCGGTTGGCACTTCATCGATCTCGCCACCGCGATACCCCACGCGGGCGACTCCCTGATGGTCACTCTCCTCGGTGAGCCAGTCGTCGTCACCCGTGACGACGAGGAGGAGATCCGGGCCTACCGGTGCCTCCGTAAGCCGCGCGGCGCCCCGCAGCCCGTGCGGTGTGCCATTCGGTACGGGATGGTCTTCGTCAATCTCGACCGGCGTGACCACCAGCTGGTCGGTGAGCCGGGTCAGCAGGACCGGCAGCACCAACACCAGCCGCAGGATCAGCAGAGTTCACGCACTACAAGAGCCATCACAGCCACCCCCCGCAGCGCCTGACGCGATTCCCCCGTCGTTGTAAATCGCGTAGGTGCTTCCCCCAGCAGCGGCGCCACCGTGGACCTGAACACGGTGGCGCCGCTGTGCTGTGTCCGGGGTCGCGAGCCGGACGGACGTCACGCCTTGCCCATGGCCCGCGTCAGCTCGATCTCGATCAGCACCCGGTCCGGGTTCTCCCTCGGCACCCGCCCGTACCGCTCCTCGTAGCGCCGCATCGCCTCCGCGATCTCCCCGGGCTCCGTACGCACGTACGCCTGCCCCTCCAGCGTCGCCCAGCGCCGCCCGTCCACCTGGCAGACCGCCACCCGCGCCCCTGGCCCGTCCACGCCCGTCGCCGCGAGGATGTGGGAGACCTTCGTGCTCGATTTGTTCGCGAGTACGCGGGCGACACCCGCCTGAGGGTCGTACGTCACGCCGACCGGCACCACGTGCGGGGTGCCGTCCGGGCGCGGGGTCGTCAGCGTGCACAGGTGCCGTTCGCGCCAGAAGCTGAGGTAGGCGGGGGTCGGGTGGAGCGGGTCGATGGCCATGGAGGGAACCTAACCGGTTGCTGCCGGGCCCCTCGACTACGGCATCGCGACGCGACCCTTGAGTGGAATAGACTCAACTTTATGTACGCTAGGTAAGTCAGATGGGCCAGGTGAGGCCGCCAGGCCGCCGTACGTACCGCAAGGAGGAGACGACACACGTGGACGCCGAGCTGACCAACAGGAGCCGGGATGCCATCAACGCGGCCAGCAATCGGGCCGTGGAGGGCGGGCATGCCGATCTGACCCCCTCGCATCTGCTGCTCGCCCTGCTGGAAGGGCAGGACAACGAGAACATCACCGACCTGCTCGCCGCGGTCGACGCCGACCAGGTGGCAGTCCGCGCCGACGCCGAGCGCGCGCTCGCCGCACTGCCCAGCGTCACCGGGTCGACCGTCGCACCGCCCCAGCCCAACCGCGAGCTGCTCGCGGTCATCGCCGACGCCTCGCAGCGGGCGAAGGAGCTGGGCGATGATTATCTTTCGACCGAGCATCTGCTGATCGGCACAGCTGCCAAGGGCGGCGCCGCCGGTGAGATCCTGAGCCGGCACGGAGCCACCGCCAAGAAGCTGCTCGACGCGTTCGAGACGGCAAGGGGAGGACGCCGGGTGACCACACCGGACCCGGAAGGTCAGTACAAGGCTCTGGAGAAGTTCGGGACCGACTTCACCGCCGCGGCACGAGAAGGACGGCTCGACCCCGTCATCGGGCGTGATCAGGAGATCCGCCGCGTGGTGCAGGTCCTTTCCCGGCGTACGAAGAACAACCCCGTGCTCATCGGCGAGCCCGGCGTCGGCAAGACCGCCGTCGTCGAAGGGCTCGCGCAGCGCATCGTGAAGGGCGACGTCCCCGAGTCGCTGAAGAACAAGCGGCTCGTCTCGCTCGACCTCGGCGCCATGGTCGCGGGCGCGAAGTACCGCGGTGAGTTCGAGGAACGCCTGAAGACGGTCCTCTCCGAGATCAAGGAGAGCGACGGGCAGATCATCACCTTCATCGACGAGCTGCACACCGTCGTGGGGGCCGGTGCGGGCGGTGACTCCGCCATGGACGCCGGAAACATGCTCAAGCCCATGCTCGCCCGCGGCGAGCTGCGGATGGTCGGCGCCACCACCCTCGACGAGTACCGCGAGCGGATCGAGAAGGATCCCGCCCTGGAGCGCCGCTTCCAGCAGGTGCTGGTCGCCGAGCCCTCCGTCGAGGACTCCATCGCCATCCTCCGCGGTCTCAAGGGGCGGTACGAAGCCCACCACAAGGTCCAGATCGCCGACAGCGCGCTCGTCGCCGCCGCCTCGCTCTCCGACCGGTACATCACTTCCCGTTTCCTGCCCGACAAGGCCATCGACCTCGTCGACGAGGCCGCGTCCCGGCTGCGGATGGAGATCGACTCCTCTCCCCTTGAGATCGACGAGCTCCAGCGCGCCGTCGACCGGCTGAAGATGGAGGAGCTCGCGCTCAGCAAGGAGACCGACCCCGCGAGCAAGGAGCGCCTCGAAAGGCTGCGGCGCGACCTCGCCGACAAGGAGGAGGAGCTGCGCGGGCTCAACGCGCGCTGGGAGAAGGAGAAGCAGTCCCTCAACCGCGTCGGTGAGCTGAAGGAGAAGCTCGACGAACTGCGCGGGCAGGCCGAACGCGCCCAGCGCGACGGCGACTTCGACACCGCGAGCAAGCTGCTCTACGGCGAGATCCCCACCCTCGAACACGACCTGGAGGTGGCGTCCGAGGCAGAGGAAGAGGTCTCCAAGGACACCATGGTCAAGGAAGAGGTCGGGCCCGACGACATCGCCGACGTGGTCGGCGCCTGGACGGGTATTCCGGCTGGGCGGCTCCTCGAAGGCGAGACGCAGAAGCTGCTGCGCATGGAGGACGAGCTCGGCAAGCGGCTCATCGGCCAGACCGAGGCCGTGCGCGCGGTGTCGGACGCCGTGCGGCGCACCCGCGCCGGGATCGCCGACCCCGACCGGCCCACCGGATCCTTCCTCTTCCTCGGGCCGACCGGCGTCGGCAAGACGGAGCTGGCGAAGGCCCTCGCCGACTTCCTCTTCGACGACGAGCGCGCCATGGTCCGCATCGACATGAGCGAGTACGGCGAGAAGCACAGCGTGGCCAGGCTGGTCGGCGCTCCTCCCGGCTACGTCGGCTATGAGGAGGGCGGCCAGCTCACCGAGGCCGTGCGGCGGCGCCCGTACAGCGTCGTACTCCTCGACGAGGTCGAAAAGGCGCACCCGGAGGTCTTCGACGTACTGCTCCAGGTCCTCGACGACGGGCGGCTCACCGACGGGCAGGGGCGGACGGTGGACTTCCGCAACACCATCCTGGTGCTGACCTCCAACCTCGGCAGCCAGTTCCTCGTCGAGCCGGCGACGTCGGCCGAGGAGAAGAAGCAGCAGGTCCTGACCATGGTGAGGGCCTCTTTCAAGCCGGAGTTCCTGAACCGCCTCGACGACCTCGTCGTCTTCTCGGCGCTCGAAAAGGACGAGCTCGCGCACATCGCCGAGCTGCAGATCGGCCGCCTCGCCAAGCGCCTCGCCGAGCGGCGGCTCACGCTGGACGTCTCGCCGGACGCGCTGGCGTGGCTGGCGGAGGAGGGCAACGACCCCGCGTACGGTGCGCGCCCGCTGCGGCGTCTCATCCAGACGTCCATCGGCGACCGGCTCGCGAAGGAGATCCTCTCGGGCGAGGTCAAGGACGGGGACACGGTGCGCGTGGACGTCTTCGGGGACGGTCTGATCGTCGGCCCGGCGACGGGAAGCACACCGGTGAATACACCGGGAAAGTCCCTGTGAAGCACTTCAGGACGACATAACCCGGTCACATCGGGGGCGGGGGTTGCGGGCCCCCGCCCGACATGGGGGAGGATGGCGGAATCCGTACGAAGGGACTAAGCACGTGAGCATCGACCCGTCCTCGATTCCGAATTTCGGGGGACAGCCCGAACCGCAGCAGGGCGATGGACCGGCGGGCCCCGTTGTCCCCGACCAGGACCTGGTCAAGCAGCTCCTGGACCAGATGGAGCTCAAGCACGTCGTCGACGAAGAGGGAGACCTCGCGGCGCCGTGGGAGGAGTTCCGTACGTACTTCATGTTCCGTGGCGAGGACGACCAGCAGGTCTTCTCGGTCCGGACGTTCTACGACCGTGCGCACGGCATCGAGGAGAAGCCCCAGCTCCTCGAGGCGCTCGACGACTGGAACCGCCGCACGCTGTGGCCGAAGGTCTACACGCACACGCACGACGACGGCACCGTCCGCCTCATCGGCGAGGCGCAGATGCTGATCGGCACGGGCGTCGCCCTTGAGCACTTCGTGTCGTCGACGGTCAGCTGGGTGCGGGCCGCGATCGAGTTCGACCGCTGGCTCGTCGAGCAGCTCGGCCTCGAGGCCGAGGTCGACGCCACCGAGGGCGAAGAGAAGCCTGGCGACGACGAGGCCTAGACCACGTCCGAGCGAGAGCCCGGCCGGGGCGCCCACCACTGGGCAGCCCGGCCGGGCTTTCGCGTCACAGCGACTTCAGCCGCGAGACGGCCTCCGCCAGGACCTCGTCCTTCTTGCAGAACGCGAACCGCACGAACGGGGCGCCCGCCTCGCGGTGGTCGTAGAAGACCGCGTTCGGGATGGCCACCACCCCGACGCGCTCCGGCAGCGCCCGGCAGAACGCGAAGCCGTCGGCCTCGCCGAGGGGGCGTACGTCGGTGGTGACGAAGTACGTGCCCGCCGGGCGGTAGACGTCGAAGCCCGCCGCGGTCAGGCCCTCGCTCAGGAGGTCACGCTTGGCCCGCATGTCCTGCTGGAAGGACGTGAAGTACGAGTCGGGCAGGGCGAGGGCCTCCGCGATCGCGTACTGGAAGGGGCCGGAGGCGACGTAGGTGAGGAACTGCTTGGCCGAGCGGACCGCCGTCACCAGCTCCGGCGTGGAGGTGATCCAGCCGACCTTCCAGCCGGTGAAGGAGTACGTCTTGCCCGCGGAGCCGATGGTCACCGTGCGCTCACGCATGCCGGGGAAGGAGGCGAGCGGGATGTGCGCCGTGCCGTCGCCGTCGTCGAAGACGAGGTGTTCGTAGACCTCGTCCGTGACCACGAGGAGGTCGCGCTCGACCGCGAGCTTCGCGATCTCGGTGAGCTCCGCGCGGGTGAGGACCGTGCCGGTCGGGTTGTGCGGGGTGTTGAGGAGGAGCAGCCGGGTGCGGGGCGTGATGGCGTCGCGCAGTTCGTCCAGGTCCAGGCGGAAGCGGCCCGCGTCGGGGCGCAGCGTCACGGGGACCCGTGTGCCGCCCGCGAGCGCGATCGACGCCGCGTACGAGTCGTAGTACGGCTCCAGGGCGATGACCTCGTCGCCGGGCTCCACGAGGGCGAGCAGGGACGCCGCGATCGCCTCCGTGGCGCCCGCGGTGACCAGGACCTCGCGGTCGGGGTCGTACGCGAGGCCGTACCGGCGCCGCTGGTGCTCGGCGATGGCCGTGCGGAGCTCGGGGATGCCGGGGCCCGGCGGGTACTGGTTGCCGCGGCCGTCGCGCAGGGCACGCACCGCCGCCTCACGGATCTCCTCGGGACCGTCCGTGTCGGGGAAGCCCTGGCCGAGGTTGATGGCGCCCGTCTTCAGCGCGAGCGCTGACATCTCGGCGAAGATCGTCGTGCCGAACTCGGCGAGGCGGCGGTTGAGCAGCGGGCGTCCGCTCCCGGATGTGGAGGTCATGGCCGCCATCCTGCGCCGAACCTCTGGACTTCCTCAACTCTGTGTTGGGCCACGACAGGGCGGGGCATCCCCCTTTCACGCAAGAACAACGAGAGAACGCGGACCCACGGGGGGCCTGCTTCGGGGGAACAGAAAGGGCGTGGGGATCATGATCCTGGTCTTCGTGTTTGTCGGTGTGGTTGTGGTCGTCGTCGCACTCGCCGCCGCAGGTGGCCGTGGACGCGGCAGCCGGTCGCATTCGCACTCGGGGGCAGCAGGCGCGGCAGGGTCCGGCGGCAGCTGGTGGGCCGGCGGCGGCGACAGCGGCGGCGGTCACCACGGCGGCGGCCACCACGGCGGCAGCTCCTGCGGCGGTGGATCGTCCTGCGGCGGGAGCTCCTCCTGCGGCGGCGGTGGCGGTTGTGGCGGTGGCGGAGGCAGCTGACACGGGGCAGCTGGTCCGTCCATCTGTTGAAGTGCCCGGTGGGAGGCAACTCCTGGCGGGCACTTTGTCGTTGACGGATTGAACAGTTGAACTGTGCAGCCCCCGAGGGGATGGAAACCCTCCGAAGTTGGGTAAAAACGCTGTGTCAGTGCAGCAGTCCATGATTCCCTCTAAACCGTCAGCACCGCCCTCAGACGGACGACTTGGACAACGAGGTCGTCCGTATGGGCACGAGCCGGCATTCCGGCCTCCCGGTGTCCGACCGGGTGTGCCGGCACCACCTCCATTGCGTGTAGCGGAGCCGACCCATGCTCACGACCCTGAAGACTGTCTATACCGACACGTGCGCCGCGGACCTTGCCTGGACCCTGGGGCGCGAGCCGTTGCCCGCGCTCGCCACACTCGAACTCGAACTGGCCGACGCCAGAATGGAGTTGAGACTCCTCGGCGCGTCGCACCAGGTGCTCCTCGAAGAGGATCAGGGCACCTGTTCCGAGACCGTCGCCTGTATCCCCGGCAGCAGCACGCCACTGCCGCTCGGCGTCTCCAAGCGCCTGGGCGACTGGGAGTACGAATTCGCCGCGCGTGTCGAGACGCTCTCGCGCGGCCAGTTCGCGGGCCGCGCACAGGAGCTGCTCGCTCTGGTGGCCGAGCACCCGCACGGCCTGGCCGGGGTCTTCCCCGGCAGCCCGCACGCGTTCACGGCGATGCTCGCGCAGCGCCACGAAGGCTCGGTGCAGTGGCGCACCTGGCACGCCTACCCACAGGACGGTCAACTCGTCGCCACGCGCACCCGGGTGGGGGTGCGGACCCCGGCGGCGCTGTGACATGCGCGATCCATGCGGTCCGGCCAAGGTCTGTACGGCGCGTCACCAAGTGCCCCTTGCCGCGCCCCAGATACACCTCTGGCATCCAGTTACACCCTTGTGGGTGACTAGATGTGAGAGTTCGGTGACGTAGCGTTCCCAAGGTGATCGAGCCGTCAGCGCACTTACCCGTCACGCCCCGGACGGGGCGGCTACTCGTCCTCACAGGCGTCTTCATCTGCGCCGCCTGCGGACTGGTGTACGAACTCGAACTCGTCGCCCTGGCCTCGTACTTGATCGGCGACTCGGTCACCCAGGCGTCGGTGGTCCTCTCGGTGATGGTCTTCGCCATGGGCATCGGCTCGCTGCTCGCCAAGCGGCTGCGGTGCCGGGCGGCGGTCGGGTTCGGTCTGGTCGAGGCGGCGCTCGCGCTGGTCGGCGGGCTGAGCGCGATGGCGTTGTACGCGGCGTTCGCCTGGACCGGCGACCGGGGCGAGGTGTGGGCGGGCGGATCCCGGTATCTGCTGGTCGCCTTCTCGCTCGCCATCGGCCTGCTCATCGGCGCCGAAGTGCCGCTGCTGATGGTGCTCATACAGCGCATCAGGCGGCAGGACGCCAGCGGCGCGGTGTCCGACCTGTTCGCCGCCGACTACGTGGGCGCGCTGGTGGGCGGCCTCGCCTTCCCCTTCCTCCTGCTCCCCCTGCTCGGCCAGCTGACCGGGGCACTGATCACCGGCGCGGTCAACGTGTTCGCGGGCGGCGCGCTCGTGTTCGGCCTGTTCCGGCGGGACCTGAGCGTGCGCGGCCGCTGGGCGCTGCTCGTCGCGAACGTCACCGTCCTCGGCGTGCTCGCCGCCGCGGCCGTGCTCGTCGGCGACTTCGAGGCGGCGGCGCGGCGCGCGGTCTACGGCAAGGACGTCCGGGTCGCCCTGCAGACCGACGTCCAGGAAGTGGTGCTCACCGGCGGCAGGCACGATTCTCTCGACCTCTACCTCGACGGACGGCTGCGCGTGAGCGGCCGCGACGAGCAGCGCTACCACCGGGCGCTCGTCGGCCCCGCGATGCACGGCCGCCGCGCCCGCGTCCTCGTACTCGGCGGCGGTGACGGCCTCGCGGCGCGGGAAGTGCTGCGCCACCACGGGGTGCGGCAGGTGGACGTCGTCGAACTCGACCGGGGGGTCGTGGAGCTCGCGCGCAGCGACCCCGCGCTGAGCGAGCTGAACGAGCACGTGTTCCGCGACCCCCGGGTGGCGGTGGTGAACGCCGACGTGTTCCGCTGGCTGCGCTCGCCGCCCCGTACGTATGACGTGGTGATCTCCGATCTGCCCGACCCCGGCATCACCGCGAGCGCCAAGCTCTACTCCCAGGAGTTCTACGGCCTGGCCCGCCGGGCCCTGGCCGCGGGCGGGCGCCTCGTCGTGCACGCGGGACCCGTCGCCACCAGGCCCCGCGTCTTCTGGACGGTGGAGGCGACGCTGCGGGCGGCGGGTCTGCGGACCGAGCCGTATCGGATGGGCGGCAGGCTCTCGGGGTTCGCGGCGGGGCCGGAGAGGACGGCGGGCGGCACGTCGGCGCCGCGCGACTGGGGCTTCGTCCTCGCGGCCAGGGACCGTCCGGCCCTCGCGCCGCCCAGGACCATGGCGCTGCCGCGGGTGGGCGTGGAATCGGCCGAACGGACGAGGATGCGGGGGCTGACCCCCTCCACGCTGGTGCACCCGCGGTACACGAACTGACGAACTGTCGTACATGGTGTCGGCCTCGTGGGTAGGCTCGGCTGCCATGGAGCATGAGGTGTTCGTTCCGGTTCCCGCCGACCGCCTGCAGCGGGTGCTGAGTGACCCCGAGCGGACCGCGGGGGCGGTGCCCGGACTTCAGCGCGACGCTGAGGAGTCCGCGGCGCCCCTCTCCGGCCGCCTCAAGGTGCGGGCCGGGGGGCACACGATCACGTACCGGGGCGCGGCGCGCGTCGCCGCGCGCAGCGACGGGACGTACGCGATCGAGGGCGAGGGCGTGGAGGTGCGGGGCGGCGGCTCCGTGAAGTTCTCGCTCTCGGTGCTGCTCGTTCCCGGCGAGGGCGGGACCCAGGTCGTCTTCAGCGGGACCGGCGCGGGCGAGGGGCGTATCTCCGAAAGTTCTCCACAGGCTGTGGAAGGCGCGGTGTGCCGGCTGCTCGACCGGTTCGCGGAGGGCCTTGGCGCGGGGGCAGGTCCTGACGCGGATCCTGGGTCGGCCCCGGAACCCGAGCCCGTGGCGCCCGAGCTCGAGGACGTCGTCGCTCCCGATGACCCGTCCTCCGTCTTCGAGACCGAGGTGCCGCCGTCGTCCTTCGACGTCGACCGTGACGAAGCCGTGGAGATCGACGCCGACGATGTCGACGAGGTCGTCGTGCCCGCGGAGGCCGCGCACGCGCGCCGCACGATGATCGGCCGCAGTGCGGAGGAGGTCGACCACGCACCGCCCCGGGGCCGGTACGCGCCGTCGCCCGCGGCGGAGGCCATGTCGACGCGGGACACCCTGCGGTGGGCCGCGCCCGCGGCTGCCGTGGTCCTCGCCTCGGCGATCGTGGCGGGACGGGTGCTTCGGCGACGGCGGTAGTTTCCTGGGGCCCGTAGGGTCGACCCCGTGAGTAGCGATGACGTGACACTGACCGCGGGCGACGCGGAAGTTACTGTGCAGGCGGGCAACGGCTGCCGGTTGGGGAGCCTTCGGGTAGGCGGAGTCGAACTGCTGCGGCAGGGGGAGCGCTACGGCTGCTTCCCCATGGCCCCCTGGGCCGGCCGCATCCGGGAGGGCAGGTTCCGCAACGGCGGCACGGTCCACCAGATGCCGCTGAACTCCCCGCCCCACGCCATCCACGGCTTCGCCCGCGACGCCGCCTGGCGCACCGCGCGTACGGGCAAGAGCGAGGCGGCCTTCACGTACGACCTCACCGACCCCTGGCCCTACGAAGGCCGCGTCACCCAGATCGTCGCCCTGACCGAGGACTCCCTCACCCTCACCCTCGGCATCGAGACGTACGGCGACTCCTTCCCGGCCCAGGCGGGCTGGCACCCCTGGTTCAAGCGGAACCTCGGCCAAGAAGACGTACGCATCGACTTCGACGCCGCCTGGCAGGAGGAGCGCGGCGACGACCACCTCCCCACGGGAAAGCGCGTCGCCCCCACCCCCGGCCCCTGGGACGACTGCTTCGGGATGCCCGACGGCGTGGACGTCACGCTCACCTGGCCCGGGCAGCTGGAGCTGACGGTGAAGAGCCGCGAGCAGTGGGCCGTCGTCTACGACGAGCAGGAGGCCGCCGTGTGCGTGGAGCCGCAGACCGGCCCGCCGGACGGGCTCAACACCCTGCCCCGCCTCGTCACCCCCATCGACCCCCTGGAGAGCGCGACGACCTGGACCTGGCGGCGGCTTTAAGCTGACACGCATGACTGACGTACGTGCCGAGCTGCTGCAGCAGATCAAGGACAAGGCCGTGGTGCACGGCAAGGTGACCCTCTCCTCGGGTCTGGAGGCCGACTACTACATCGACCTCCGCCGCATCACCCTCGACGGCGAGGCCGCCCCCCTGGTCGGCCAGGTCCTCCTGGACCTCACCGCCGACCTGGACTTCGACGCCGTGGGCGGCCTGACGATGGGCGCCGACCCCGTCGCCGGCGCGATGCTGCACGCCTCAGCGGCCCGGGGCAAGCGGCTCGACGCCTTCGTCGTGCGCAAGGCCGCCAAGGCCCACGGCATGCAGCGCCGGGTGGAGGGGCCCGACATCAAGGGGCGGCGCGTTCTCGTCGTCGAGGACACCTCCACCACCGGCGGCTCCCCGCTCACCGCCGTCGAGGCCGTGCGCGAGGCGGGCGCCGAGGTCGTCGGCGTCGCGACCATCGTGGACCGTGCCACCGGGGCGGGCGAGAAGATCACCGAGGGCGCCGGGGTGCCGTACCTCTTCGCGTACTCCAAGGACGACCTCGGCCTGGACTAGAGGCCGGACCAGAGCCCGGACCGGAGCCCGGACCGGAGCGCTCCGGCTGCTGCGGCCGGAGAGGTCCGGCAAGTCTGGAAAGATGGGGGCGACGATGACGTCGCCCCCATAGGTCAGGGCCAAGCACATACCCGCACATCCCAAGGAGCGGACACATGCCCATCGCAACTCCCGAGGTCTACGCCGAGATGCTCGACCGGGCGAAGGCAGGCAAGTTCGCCTACCCGGCCATCAACGTGACCTCCTCGCAGACCCTGCACGCGGCCCTGCGCGGCTTCGCGGAGGCCGAGAGCGACGGCATCATCCAGATCTCCACCGGTGGTGCGGAGTTCCTGGGCGGCCAGTACAACAAGGACATGGTGACGGGCGCTGTGGCCCTCGCCGAGTTCGCGCACATCGTCGCCGCGAAGTACGACATCACGGTCGCGCTGCACACGGACCACTGCCCCAAGGACAAGCTGGACGGCTACGTCCGCCCGCTGCTCGACGTCTCCGCCGAGCGCGTCAAGGCCGGCCTTAACCCGCTCTTCCAGTCGCACATGTGGGACGGCTCCGCCGAGACCCTCGCCGACAACCTGGCCATCGGCGAGGAGCTGCTCGCCAAGGCCGCCGCCGCGAAGATCATCCTTGAGGTCGAGATCACCCCGACGGGTGGCGAGGAAGACGGCGTCACGCACGAGATCAACGACGAGCTGTACACCACCGTCGACGACGCGCTGCGTACGGCCGAGGCCCTCGGTCTGGGCGAGAAGGGCCGCTACCTCCTGGCCGCGTCCTTCGGCAACGTCCACGGCGTCTACAAGCCGGGCAACGTCGTCCTGCGCCCCGAGCTCCTCAAGGACCTCCAGGAGGGCGTCGGCGCCAAGTACGGCAAGCAGTCGCCGTTCGACTTCGTCTTCCACGGCGGCTCCGGCTCCACCGCGCAGGAGATCGCGACCGCCCTGGAGAACGGCGTCGTGAAGATGAACCTCGACACGGACACGCAGTACGCCTTCACGCGTCCCGTCGCGGACCACATGTTCAAGAACTACGACGGCGTCCTGAAGGTCGACGGCGAGGTCGGCTCGAAGAAGCTGTACGACCCGCGCACCTGGGGCAAGTCCGCCGAGGCGGGCATGGCCAAGCGCGTCACCGAGGCGTGCGGCAACCTGCGCTCCACGGGCACGAAGCTGAAGTAAGCACCGCTTTTCCGCGCGAAGGGCCCGGTACCCCGTCCCAGGAGGGGGTACCGGGCCCTTCGCGCGGGGCGCCATGGCGCAGACTGGAACCCATGGCCATTCACAAGGATCTGCTCGGGGGACCGCCCCCGACCCACCTGCCCGACGACCCGGAGCCGCGCGAGCTGCTCGCCAACGGGGCCGCGCCCGCCGACGTCGCGGCGAAGTACCCCACCTCCTCGCTCGCCTGGGCGCAGCTCGCCGACGAGGCGTTCGAGCGGGGCAGCGTCGTCGAGTCGTACGCGTACGCCCGTACCGGCTACCACCGCGGCCTCGACTCCCTGCGCCGCAGCGGCTGGAAGGGCCACGGCCCGGTGCCGTGGGAGCACGAGCCGAACCGCGGCTTCCTGCGCGCCTTGCACGGGCTCGCGCGCGCCGCCCAGTCGATCGGTGAGCAGGAGGAGTACGAGCGCTGCGCGGGCTTCCTGCGGGACTCCTCCCAGACGGCCGCCGACACCCTGGGTTAGCACCCGAAGACGTACGTGACCTGCCTGGACGCCGCTGTGACCAGGCAGGTCTTGCCGTTTTCCGTGATGTTGCGGAGGATGCCGGTGGGGACCGGGGCCCCCGTGTCGGTAACGGCAGGGGCGGACCGCTACCCGGAGTACGTATCAAGGAGATCGCGATGTCCCAAGAGGCGGACACCCCGAACCTCGACTTCGCAGGAACCACCCCTTACGAGGACTACGTCCAGGCGGACGTCCTCACGCACCTCCAGCACCTGCGCTCGGACGACCCCGGCGAGATGGTCTTCCTGGTCACCACCCAGGTGATGGAGCTGTGGTTCACGGTCATCGTGCACGAGTGGGAGACCGCGTCGCACGCCCTGCGCCGCGACGACGTCCCCGCCGCCGTGGCAGCGCTCAAGCGCAGCCTCCGCGAGCTGGAGGCGCTGAACGCCTCCTGGCGCCCGCTGGCCCAGCTGACCCCCGCGCAGTTCAACTCCTACCGCTCGGCGCTCGGCGAGGGATCCGGATTCCAGTCCGCGATGTACCGCCGCATGGAGTTCCTGCTCGGCGACAAGTCCGCGTCGATGCTGGTGCCCCACCGGGGCGCGCCGCGTGTCCACGCGGAGCTGGAGAAGGCGCTCCAGGAGCCGAGCCTGTACGACGAGGTCCTCGCCCTGCTCGCCCGGCGCGGGCACGCCGTGCCGACCGCCGTGCTCCAGCGCGACCTGACGCAGAAGTACGAGCCCTCGCCCGAGGTCGAGCAGGTGTGGACCGACCTCTACTCCGGCGACGAGAGCGATGAACTGGCCCGCCTCGGCGAGACGATGACGGACGTCGCCGAACTGGTGTGGCGCTGGCGCAACGACCACCTGGTGGCGACGCGCCGCGCGATGGGCTCCAAGACGGGCACCGGCGGTTCGGCGGGCGTGGCCTGGCTGGAGAAGCGCGCGACGAAGAATGTCTTCCCCGAGCTGTGGACTGCGAGGAGCCATGTCTGAGGGTGCTCTGGCCGGGCAGGCGGCGAAGCTGGACGCGGCAGACCAACTCCGGGGCAAGAGGGACGAGTTCGTTCTGGACGACTCCGTCTACCTGGACGGCAATTCGCTGGGCGCGCTGCCCGTCGGCGTCCAGGAGAAGATCGCCGACGTCATCTCCCGCCAGTGGGGCCAACTCCGCATCCGCTCCTGGGACGAGAGCGGCTGGTGGACCGCCCCGGAGCGCATAGGCGACCGCATAGCCCCGCTCGTGGGCGCGGGCCCCGGCCGGATCGTCGTCGGCGACTCGACGAGCGTGAACGTCTTCAAGGCGCTGGTCGCCGCCGTGCGCATCGCCCGTGACACGGACGCGGGGCGGGACGAGATCGTCGTCGACGCGACGACGTTCCCCACGGACGGGTACATCGCCGAGTCCGCGGCGCGGATGACGGGCTGCCGTCTCGTTCCGGTGGCACCCGGCGACGTGCGCGACGTCATCGGCCCGCGCACGGCCGTGGTCCTGCTCAACCACGCCGACTACCGCACGGGCCGGCTGCACGATCTGCCCGGCCTCACGGCGGCCGTGCACGACGCGGGCGCGCTCGTGGTGTGGGACCTGTGCCACACCGCCGGCGCGCTGCCCGTGGGGCTCGACGCGCACGGCGTGGACCTCGCGGTCGGCTGCACCTACAAGTACCTGAACGGGGGCCCGGGTTCGCCCGCGTACATCTACGTACGGGAGGAACTCCAGGACCGCTTCGACTCCCCGCTGCCCGGCTGGAACTCGCACGCCGAGCCCTTCGGGATGCGGCCGCGGTTCGAGGCGGCCGATGGCGCCGTGCGGGGCCGGGTCGGTACGCCCGACATCCTGTCGATGCTGGCGCTCGACGCGGCGCTCGACGTCTGGGACGGCGTGTCCATCGAGGCGGTGCGGGCCAAGTCGCTCGCCCTGACCGACTTCTTCGTCGAGTGCGTGGGGGCTTACGTCCCTGCCGGACGGGTCGAGGTGCTCACCCCGGCGGCGCACGCCGAGCGGGGCAGCCAGGTCGCGCTCCGGTGTCAGGACGCGGGCGACGTGATGCGGCGCCTGGTCGACCAGGGCGTGGTGGGCGACTTCCGGGCGCCGGATGTGCTGCGCTTCGGGTTCACTCCCCTGTACGTCGGGTTCGCTGACGTGGAGCGGGCCGCGGGGGTGCTCGCGCGCACGCTCGGCGAGTCCGCGGGCTGAGGCTCAGGCTGCGGGCGGGGTAGGGGAAGATCAATCGAACAACACCCCGCCCGCAGCAGCCCCAACCCCGCAGAGAGGCCCTCGCATGCCGGACGACGCCGCCGTGGCCCGCGATGCCGCCGAGGCCGAAGCCGCCTTCTCGCACCCCGCGGTGGCGCCCGACGCCACCGCCGCGTACGGCGACCACCCCGACCAGGTAGTGGACTTCTACCGACCCAGGGCCGACACGGAGAACCCGGCCCCGCTCGTCGTCGTACTGCACGGCGGCGCCTGGCGGGCTCCGTACGACCGCCTGCACCTCACGCCCTTCGCGGACTTCCTGGCCCGGCGCGGTTTCGCCGTGGCCAACGTCGAGTACCGCAGGGGCAGTTCGATCCCCGCCCAGGGGGAGGGCCCCGTCGCGGGGCGCTGGCCGGAGACCTTCGACGACGTGGCCGCCGCTTTGGACGCGCTGCCGGGTCTCGTACGGGAGCACCTTCCGACGGCCGACACGCGCCGCACCGTCGTCACCGGCCACTCCGCGGGCGGGCACCTCGCCCTGTGGGCCGCCTCCCGCCATGTTCTGCCCGAGGGTTCCCCGTGGCGGATCGACCGGCCCGCGCCCTTCCGTGGTGTGGTGGCCCTCGCGCCCATCGCCGACTTCCGCGCCGCGCAGGAGCTGGGGGTCTGCTCGGACGCTGCCCTCCAATTCCTCGGAGGTGAGGGCAAGTTCGAGGAGAGGCTGCCGCACGCCGACCCCGCGGCCCTGCTCCCGACGGGCATCGCCACGACCGTCGTCCAGGGGCGTGAGGACATCGTCGTACCGCAGGAAGTGTCGGAGGCGTACGCGGACGCGGCGGCGAAGGCGGGCGAGGTGGTGGGGCTCACGCTCCTTCAGGACGTGGGCCACTTCCCGCTCATCGATCCGGCGGCGGACGCGTGCGCGGTGGTGGCGGAGGAGATCGCACAGCTGGCGTTCTGAGGAGGCGGCTCAAAGGTTCAGGGGGGTTCAGGCCTCTACGAGCAGCTCCCGCAGCCCCCGGATCACGAAGTTCGGCCTGCGTTCCGGCTCCGCCGCGAGCCGTAGCCCGGGGGCCCTGCGGAGCAACGCACCCATGGACGCGGCCAGTTCGATGCGGGCCAGGGGTGCGCCGATGCAGTAGTGGATGCCCGCGCTGAAGGAGATGTGCGGATTCTCGGTGCGGGTCAGGTCCAGTGCGGCGGGGGCGGTGAAGACCGCCGGGTCGTGGTTGGCGGAGCCGAAGAGGAGCGCCACCTCGCTGCCGCGCGGGATGAGCGTGCCGTCCACCTCGATGTCGTCGAGGACCCACCGCTCGAAGAGCTGGAGCGGCGTGTCGTACCGCATCAGCTCCTCCACGGCGGTGGGGATCAGGGCCTTGGGGGCCGCGCGCAGGGCGGCGAGCTGCTCCGGGTTGCGGAAGAGCGCGTACCAGCCGTTGACGGTGGAGTTGACCGTCGCCTCGTGCCCCGCGTTCAGGAGCAGCACACAGGTGGAGATCATCTCCTGCTCGCTGAGGGACTCCCCCTCGTCGTACGCGGCGATGAGACCCGAGATCAGGTCGTCGCCCGGCTTCTCGCGGCGTGCTGCGATCAGTTCGCGCAGATACGCGGAGAACTCGACGGAGGCACGGACCGCCCGCCCCGCGGTCTCATCGGAGGGGCTCAGCTCGTACATCCCGCAGATGTCCGCCGACCAGGGCCGCAGTTGATCCCGGTCGCTCTCCGGGATGCCCAGCATCTGCGCGATGACCGCCACCGGCAGCGGCTCGGCGACCCGCGCCGCGAGGTCACCGCCGCCGTCCGCCACCAGTTCCCGCACGAGCCGGTCGGCCAGCTCATCGACGTACGGCCTGAGTTGCTCCACGGTGCGCGGCGTGAACGCCTTCGCGACCAGGCGCCGGATGCGGGTGTGGGTCGGCGCCTCCAGATCCAGCATGCCGTTGTCGTTCAGGACGTGGAACGGCTCGTGCGCGGGCGGTGGCGCCTGCCGCCCGAACTCCTCGTGGGTGAAGCGGTGCAGATAGGTCCGCCCGAGGCGCCGGTCCCGCAACAGCGCCGACACGTCGGCGTGGTGCGGGATCAGCCACTGGTTCGTCGGCTCGAAGTAGTGGACCCGGCCCGCGGCCCGCAGCCCTGCGTAGGCGGGGTAGGGGTCGGCGACGAACTCCGGTGACCAGGGGGCGAAGGGAGCAGTGGCGGCATCCATGGAGGGACGGTAGTCGGGGTCAGCCCGGTGTGACCAGCCTTGCCTCGTACGCGAAGACCGCCGCCTGCGTGCGGTCCCGCAGGCCCAGTTTCACCAGGATGCGGCTCACGTGGGTCTTGATTGTGGACTCGGCGACCACGAGCCGGGAGGCGATCTCCGAGTTGGACAGGCCCTGGGCGATGAGGACGAGGACCTCCGTCTCGCGCTCGGTGAGTTCGCCGTACTGCTGGGCCTGGACCGTCGCCGACAGGCGCGGTGTCTCGCCGAGCCTGGAGAACTCCGTGATGAGGCGGCGCGTCACGGAGGGCGCGAGCAGGGCCTCACCCGCGGCCACCACCTTGACGCCGTCCGCGAGCTGGCGTGCGGAGGCGTCCTTGAGCAGGAACCCGGACGCCCCTGCCCGCAGTGCCTGGTAGACGTACTCGTCCAGGTCGAAGGTGGTCAGGACGAGAACCTTCGAGTCGACGCCCGCCGCGACGATCTCGCGGGTGGCCTCGATGCCGTTCATCTCGGGCATGCGGATGTCCATCAGGACGACGTCCGGGGCGAGTTCACGGACGCGCTCCACCGCCTCGCGGCCGTTGACGGCCTCGCCGACGACCTCGATGTCCGGCATCGCGTTCAGGAGGACGGAGAAGCCTTCGCGGACCATCATCTGGTCGTCGGCGATCAGTACACGGATGGTCATTCCTTGCCTCCGGCGGGCTCCGAGGCGGTCGAGGGGGTAGCCGTGGCAGTGGTCGAAGCGGTGGCGACCGGCAGGAACACCGTCACCTCGTAGCCGCCGTCGGCGGTGTTCTCGGCGGTCATCTCGCCGTCCAGCATCGTGACGCGCTCGCGCATGCCGGTGATGCCGTGGCCCGCTCCGGGGGATGGCTTGACCAGGCCGGTAGCCGGTCCGTTGACGACGCGCAGCCCAAGCCCGCCGAGCACATAGCCGACCTCGACGCGGGCCGTGGCGCCGGGCGCGTGGCGCAGGGTGTTGCTCAGCGCCTCCTGGACGATGCGGTACGCGGAGAGCTCGACGCCCTGCGGAAGCTCGCGGACGGCTCCGGTGATGACCTTCTCGACGTCGAGCCCGGTCTCGCGGACGTTGGCGATGAGCCGGTCGAGGTCGGCAAGCGTGGGCTGCGGGGCGTCCGGCGCCTCGTAGTCCTCCGCGCGTACGACACCGAGGACGCGGCGCAGCTCCGTCAGCGCGGCCACGGCGTTCTCGCGGATCGTGACGAACGCCTGCTCAAGCTCCGGCGGCGGGTTCTCGACGCGGTAGGGCGCGGCCTCCGCCTGGATGGCGACCACCGACATGTGGTGCGCGACGACGTCGTGCAGCTCGCGCGCGATCGTCGTCCGCTCCTCCAGGAGCGTGCGCTTGTCCCGCTCGATCGCGGTGACCGTCCGCTGGACGCTGACCTCGCGCTGCGCCTCGCGGCGGATGTGCACGAGGGAGGCGGCGAGCAGGGCAAGGGCGGAGAAGAAGAGCATCTCCGGGATGTTCGTGCCGTACCCCGGGCTGAGGAAGACCTCGGCGGCGATGCCGTAAAGCCCCGTGCCCAGCCACATCCACGCGGCGGTGCGGGGGCGGGTCCGCAGGGTGATCACCGTCATGACGGCGATGTGCGCGAAGAAGACGCTCGGGGTCCACGGATAGCCGTCCCACTGGCTGCCGAGGACGCCGGAGAAGGGCGTGGCCGCGATCGAGACCCACCAGGCGCCGACGGGCCTGAGCAGGGTCATGAGGACGGCGATGGCCGGGACGAACCCGGTGATCACGTATTCGAGCCCGACCCACGGGTCCACCGCGTACGCGAGGAAGAGCGTGAAGAAGGCGGCCGAGACGACCGCCGCGTGCGGGGTCCACCCCGCGTAGCGGCGTATGCGGTCGGGCAGGCGGCGTACGAGGGGTCCGTCCGTACGCATGGCCGGCAGCGGCCGGTAGGCAAAGGCATCGCGGAAGAGGGCCTCACGGAGACCGCCCAGGGAATCCACGGCCATCCGGAACTCCGGGCTGCGGGAGCTGGAGCTGGGGGCGTGCTTGGTCGCATCAGTCACGTCTACGAAGGTACGGGGAGGCCTTGCCGGGGGGCGTCCCCTCAGGGATGGGTTCTGGGGGGTCCGCCGTAGGGACTACGTGGGGCCTTCCGTTCCCCATCCCTGTCACCGCGGGGCAATCGGGCGGGTGGGCGGGAAAGGCTTGTTCGGTCACGGGGTACTGCGGGGCAATCGGGCGGGTGGGAGGGAAAAGCTTGTTCGCCCAGGGGAGACCGCCGGGTCACGTCGTCATGTCCCTCCGCCGCAGACCTCCCAGGCCTGCGGCGGACAGCACCCCCGCGGCGGCGAGAAGTACCACCACAGGCCCCCACGCCATCGCGGAGCCCGGCAGCTTCGGCAGGTGGCCGAAGGGAGAGACGTCCATCGCCACCTGCGGAAGGTCCAACGCGGGGCCGATCCACCCGATGGCAAGACACACCCCCGCCACCCCCCAGGCCAAGACCGCCGCCCGCGGGTACGCCCCCACGAGCAGCACCGCAAGGCCCCCCAGCACCCAGACCGCCGCCACCTGCACCAGGCACGCCCCCAGGATCGGCCCGAGGTCCTTGCCGTACCCGATGGCGAGACCGAGCCCGCCCACCAGCATCAGCGCCACCGCACCGCCGAAGGCGATGGCCAGGTGGCCGGCGGCCCAGCGGAGGCGTCCCACCGCCGCCGCGAGGACCGGCTCCGCCCGCTGTGAGGTTTCCTCGCCGTGCAGCCGCAGGACGGAGGCGACGACGTACAAGGAGGCGACCATGCCGAGCAGGCCGACCATCGTGGCGAGGAAGGCGTCCGTGAGGCCCGCCTGGCCGCCCATCCGCTCGATGATGTCCCGGGTGTTCCGGTTGTCGCCGACGATGTCCGCCGCGCCCTCGACCATCCCGCCGAAGACGACACCCGAAGCGAGGAAGCCGAGCAGCCAGCCGAACACGCTGCCGCGCTGCAGCCGCCACGCGAGCCCGCCCGCCGTGCCGATCCGGCCCTTCGCGGGCCCCGGCCGGGTCGGCAGGAAACTCATCCCGACGTCGCGCCGCCCCGCCAGGCTGAAGGCGACGGCGCCCTGCGCGACGATCGCGGCGGCGATCAGGAGCAGCACCCACCACCGCTCACCGGCGTAGGCACGCAGGTTCTCCGCCCACCCGAGCGGCGAGAGCCAGGTCAGGGGGGACGAGCCGTCCGAGGTTCCGGCGTCGCCCGCCGCCTTCAGGACGAAGGCGGCGCCGAGCACCCCGGACGTCAGTCCCTTGGCGAGCCGCGCGCTCTCCGTGAGCTGGGCGACGATCGCCGCCATGGTGGCGAAGAGCATCCCGGTGCCCGCGACGCCGAGCCCGAGCGCGAGCGCCCCGGCCGCTCCCCGCCCGGCCATCCCGCCCGCGATGAGCAGCCCCACGGCCGCGTTCCCCACGAACGCGGCGAGCAGCGCGGCGGTCAGCGGTGCCCGGCGCCCCACCATCGCGGCGGAGATCATCTCCTGGCGTCCTGTCTCCTCCTCGTCGCGCGTGTGCCGTACGACGACGATCAGGCTCATCACGGCGGCGAGCACCGCCGCGTACACGCCGATGCGCCACGCGGAGAGCGCACCGACGGAGTCCCCGAACACCGGTGAATACAGCGCCCGCATCGAGGAGTTGGCATTCATCGACCGCATGGCGTCGGCGCGCTCGGCGGCCGTGCCGTACGTCTGCTCCAGGGCGCCCGGCATGGACAGGACCATGCCGACGACGACAAGGACCCAGACGGGCAGCATGACCCGGTCACGCCGCAGGGCGAGCCTCAACAGGGTGCCGGTACCGGCCAGTTGACGTGACCCACCGGAGCGGGATGCGAACCCGGTCGCGGATACGGCGGTCATCGCGCGGCCACCTTCTCGGCGGTACCGCCGGCCTGGACGTCGTCCTGGTAGTGCCGCAGGAAGAGCTCCTCCAGCGTGGGCGGCGTGGAGATGAGCGAGCGCACCCCGGAGTCGGTGAGCGCGCGCAGCACGGCGTCCAGCTTGTCGGTGTCGACCTGGAGCTTGACGCGATTCCCGGATACGTCGATGTCATGGACGCCGGGCAGCTGACCCAACCCAGCTGGCGAGGAAGCCAGTTCGGCGGTGACGCTGGTCCGCGTCAGATGGCGCAGGTCGGCCAGTGAACCGCTCTCGACGGTCTGCCCCTTCCTGATGATGCTGACGCGGTCGCAGAGCGTCTCGACCTCGCTGAGGATGTGCGAGGACAGGAGGATGGTGCGGCCCCGGTCGCGCTCCTCCTCGACGCACGCCTGGAAGACCTCCTCCATGAGCGGGTCGAGCCCGGAAGTGGGCTCGTCGAGGATCAGCACGTCCACGTCGGAGGCGAAGGCGGCGACGAGGGCGACCTTCTGCCGGTTGCCCTTGGAGTACGTACGCCCCTTCTTGGCCGGGTCGAGTTCGTACCGCTCGATGAGGTCGGCCCGCCGCGCCCGGTCGAGGCCGCCCGCCCGTCGCCCGCCACCACCCTGCCTGATGCGCTTCGCGCGCCCCCCTGATCGCAGCTTCCCATACAGATCGATGACCTCGCCGCCGGAGAGATTGCGCCACAGGGTGACGTCGCCCGGTACGTACGCCACGCGCCGGTGCAGTTCGACGGCGTCGCTCCACGGGTCCTTGCCCAGGAGCTGGGCGGCGCCGGAGTCGGCACGGAGCAGGCCGAGGAGGACCCGGATGGTCGTGGACTTCCCGGAGCCGTTGGGGCCGAGGAAGCCGTGGACCTCGCCCGCATCGACGTCGAGGTCGAGACCGTCCAGCGCGTGCGTCCGGCCGAACGACTTGTGCAGTCCGGAGACGGTGATTGCCTTCGTCATGTTTCAGAACGTACGCTTCTTTCACAAAGTTGTGAAGTTAAGGAAGCGTATAAACTCGGTGCGGTCCGGCGCACAGAGGAGATGATCGGCAGATGCCCAAGGAGCCCGATGAGGAGACGCGACGTGACGACGGGTTCGTCTCACGTTTCGTCGAGCAGTTCGCCTCGCAGCTGGTCGAGGCGGGGATGCCGAGGATGCCCGCGAGGATCTTCGCGGCGCTCCTCGCCTCGGACTCGGGCGCGCTGACCTCGGCGGAGCTCGGGGAGCGGCTCCAGGTGAGCCCCGCTGCGGTCTCGGGCGCGGTCCGCTACCTCACGCAGCAGCACATGGTGACCCGGGAGCGCGAGCCCGGCACGCGGCGGGACATCTTCCGGGTGCACAGCAACCAGTGGTACGAGGCGCTCGGCAGCCGGGAGGGCGTGCTCAAGCGCTGGGAGGCGGCCCTGCGCGACGGCGTCAGCAGCCTCGGCCCCGACACCCCGGCGGGACAGCGGCTGGCCGAGACCCTCGCCTTCTTCGAGTTCATGCAGGACGAGTTCGCGGGAATGATGGAGCGCTGGCGGGTGCGCCGGGAGAGTCTCTTCGGCAAGTAGGCCACCGCAGAGCCCCCGGCCAGACCCCTCACCGGGGCAACGTCAAGCCCCAAGCATTGGCCCGCACCGACCACGTCCGCGTCCGCACAGGCCCCCCGACCACCGCATCCGCCCGGTAGCGGAAATCCGCCCCGGACACCGTGATCGTCCGGGCCCGCACCCGCAGCGGTGACGCCGCCGCGCCCACCGACGATGGCCGCACCTCGACCTCCGCGAAGCCGTCATCGGCGGGGTTCACCGCGACCCCCTCGACGGGCTGGTCCAGATCCACCACGAGCACCCCGTCCGCCTCCACCCGCAGCCGCGCCGGAGCGGGCCCCGGCGCCGACGCGATCCGCGAGGGCCGCGCGGCCAGCGTGCGGACGAAGGTCTGGCAGGTCCGCAGCCACGGGTGGCCGTCCACCGCCACGCCCCCGGTGGCCGAAGCCGCGACCGGGGGGATCCGCAGCTCTCCGAGGACCACGCCGTCCCGGTCGTCGACGAGCAGATCCAGCCGCCGCTCGGCGCCTTCCAGCACCGCCCGCGCCGCCGCGACCGCCCCGGCGGGCACTCCGAGCGCCCGCGCGAGACTCTGCGCGGAACCCACGGGAACGACCGAGAGCGCGCAGCCCGCGAGCTCCCGCTCCCGGTGCAGCACCCCCACCGCCCGCACCAGAGCACGGTCGTCGCCGATCACCACAGGACGCCGCGCACCCCTCCTGATCAGGGCTTTGGCGAACTCCTCCGGGTTTTCGGGCAGGCAGACGCGGATGGATGCGCCCGCGCCGAGCACATCCTTGGCGATCCTTACCGACTCACCGTCCGTACGCCGGGCGACCGGGTCGATGACGACTAGCAGCTGGTCGCGAGCCGACACGTGCGCCCTTTCCGTTGTCCTCGGGTAGCATCTTTGTGCAAGAGCCCCTTGCGCTATTGCGCCAGGGGCTTCGTCTATTCCGGGGCAGCATCCAAGGCACACCCATACGGCGGCTACGGCCCCTGACCTTGGACATGCCCCGCCCGGAAGGGGTGTACGCCTGTGCCCGCACTTGTGCTGCTCGGTGCTCAGTGGGGTGACGAAGGCAAGGGAAAGGCCACTGACCTGCTCGGTGGCTCCGTGGACTATGTAGTGCGTTACCAGGGCGGCAACAACGCCGGCCACACGGTCGTCGTAGGCGACCAGAAGTACGCGCTGCATCTCCTCCCTTCCGGGATTCTCTCCCCGGACTGCGTGCCTGTCATCGGCAATGGAGTCGTCGTCGACCCGTCGGTCCTGCTCTCCGAGCTGAGCGGTCTGAACGAGCGCGGCGTCGACACGTCGAAGCTGCTGATCAGCGGTAACGCTCACATCATCACGCCGTACAACGTGACCGTCGACAAGGTGACGGAACGCTTCCTCGGCAAGCGCAAGATCGGCACGACCGGCCGTGGCATCGGCCCGACGTACGCCGACAAGATCAACCGCACCGGCATCCGCGTCCAGGACCTCTACGACCAGTCGATCCTGGAGCAGAAGGTCGAGGCCGCTCTTGAGAGCAAGAACCAGCTCCTCACCAAGCTCTACAACCGCCGCGCGATCGAGGTCGGCCAGATCGTCGAGCAGCTCCTGGAGCACGGCGAGAACATCAAGCGGTACGTCGCCGACACCACGCTGATCCTCAACAACGCCCTCGACCAGGACAAGGTCGTCCTCTTCGAAGGCGGCCAGGGCACGCTCCTGGACGTGGACCACGGCACGTACCCCTTCGTCACGTCGTCGAACCCGACCGCGGGCGGCGCCTGCACGGGTACGGGCGTCGGCCCGACGAAGATCAGCCGCGTCATCGGCATCCTCAAGGCGTACACGACCCGCGTCGGAGCCGGTCCCTTCCCGACCGAGCTCTTCGACGACGACGGCGAGGCGCTGCGCCGCATCGGCGGCGAGCGGGGCGTCACCACCGGCCGTGACCGCCGCTGCGGCTGGTTCGACGCGCCGATCGCGCGCTACGCGACCCGTGTGAACGGCCTGACGGACTTCTTCCTCACGAAGCTGGACGTCCTGACGGGCTGGGAGCAGATCCCGGTCTGCGTCGCGTACGAGATCGACGGCAAGCGCGTCGAGGAACTCCCGTACAACCAGACCGACTTCCACCACGCGAAGCCGGTCTACGAGATGCTGCCCGGCTGGTCCGAGGACATCACCAAGGCGCAGACCTTCTCCGACCTGCCGAAGAACGCGCAGGGCTATGTGAAGGCGCTCGAGGAGATGTCGGGCGCGCCGATCTCCGCGATCGGTGTCGGCCCCGGCCGCACGGAGACGATTCAGATCAACTCGTTCGTCTGAGTTCCCCGTACGGGGGAGGGACGCGCCCGCGGTCGGCTCAACGGCCGGCCGCGGGCGCGTCCTCGCCGCACATCCGCAGCCCCACCGGTGTCTGGCACGGCAGGTGCCCGTGCGTGCGCACCACGTCCTGGCCGTTCCCGCGGATCGCGTAGGCGAGGAAGCTCGACGCCAGGGAGTCGGCGGGCGGGCGGCCGTAGGTGTAGGCGTACTCGATCTCGCGGTACGGGTAGCCGCTGGACTGGATGTGGTCGATGGACGGCGCGTCGCCGTTCAGGTTCAGGCGGTGCATGCCCGTGAGGGTGGCCGTGTTGCGCAGCTCGCTGTAGCCGATCGCGCCCGGGGTGGCGGCGACCGTGTCCAGGACCTGGTCCGTGGCGTCGAGTTCGCAGCGTATGACGGGGGCGGTGGCGCTGATGTCCTTGGTCAGGCAGTCGCTCGACGACTCCTGGATCTCCGAGGCGCCGTCGAGGACCCGGTGCTGGAGCGTGACCCGCGTGCCGGAGCTCGATCCTCTGCTGACAAGCACCACCGGGAGGTCGGGGCCGCCGCGCAGTTCCTTCCAGTTGCGGATCTCACCCTTGAAGAGGCGGCGTACGTCCGTCGTGGAGAGGTTCTTCACCGGGACCCTGTCGTTCAGGACGAGGGCGAAGAGGGAGACCGCCACCCGCGTCTCGCTGAGGCGCGTGTAGCTGGAGGGGCGAGGGCCGTCGGAGAAGGCGATCACCGGCGGTGAACCCGCACCGTCGTCACCGGGCTCGGCGTCCGAGGACGCCAACTCCCGCACACCGCCCCGGCTTCCGTGCGCGCTCACCTCGATGTCGGCGCCCTCGCAGTCGTCCATGTATTTGTCCGCGAGCTCGGCGGCGACCGGTTCGAACGCGGTCGACCCCGTCAGGGTGAGCTTCCCCGTCTCGCAGTACGAGGGCGGGGGCGTGGCGTCGGGCAGCAGGATGAGTCCTGCCAGGCCGAGGATCACCAGGCTCAGTGCGATCGCCACGCGCTGGGAGAGCCTGCTGAAGAGCGGCGGCTTCTCGTCGGGCGCCGCGCTGTGGTTCTCGTGGGTCTCGCCGCCCTGGATGCCGCCGATGACGGTGTAGTCGCTGTCCACGGGGCCGCCGGTCAGCAGGACCAGGAGCTTGTAGTACTCGCCGCGGTTGAGCGGCACACGCGGGATGTGGAGCCGCCCGTCCTCGTAGCCGAGCGGCGTGCCGGGCGCGAAGTGCTCCATGAGGTGGTCGGCCTCGGGCGGCAGCGTGACGGCCACGGCGCGGATCGTGCGGTTCTCGAAGACGGCGGTGAGGCCGTGGGGCGAGCGGCCGGTGTAGTCGGCCACGTCGATCGGCAGTGACCCGTCGTTCTCGACGCGCAGCAGCACCAGCGTCGCGTCGGACATCTCGGGGGCCTCGTCGAAGAGACCGAGGCGCGCGTTGGCGTCGCCCGTACGGACGTTGTCGCCTATCGCCGTGTCCATCTGCTTGCGGTAGCCGATGCGCTTGCGGCGCGGTACGCGGCGTTCGAGCAGTACGGGGACGAAGGCACCGGCGATGCCGACCAGAATGGCGAGCACGGCGATGACGTTTTCGGTGCTCAACCAGTTCATGGGCGGCACGGTAGGCGCCGGCGGCCCCCAGGGGGCGGCGCTTGTCCGCCCCGACGGTTGCTGTTCGCCCGCGGTTCAACTACCCACCGGAGGCGGCCGGTTCACTCGCGAGGACTCACCCGTCCTTGGTGTAGGTCAGCCCCTTGTCCGTGCCGGTGTTCTCGCGGTGCAGCCTGCCGTCCGAGAGCAGCGTGACCGTGCTCGCCTGGCCCGGCTTGCAGTTCGCGGGCTCGCCGTCGATCACGTCGGTCGGGCCGAGCCGCACGGTGTTGCCACTGGCCGACTCCAGCTTGCCCCGGAACAGGCAGTGGTACGTGCCGCCCGTCTTGGTCGGGCCGTCCGCCGTGATCGAGATGACGGTGTCGCCGACCTCGCCCTGCTGGAGGACGAGCTGCCGCGGGTTGGTGCCCAGGTCGTTCTCGATCGAGCCGCTCCAGGTGCCGAGGAACTCGTCCGGGATGGCGCCCTCGTCGTTCTTGGACGCGGGCGACGTGGGCGGTGTCTCGGGGTCCGGCGTCTTCTCCCCGGACGGCGTGCCCGGGGTCGTAGGGGCGCTGCTGGTCGACCCGGGGCTGTCGTCGCCCGCCTCCGTGGAACCCTCGCCCTTCATCACGGCGTACACCGTGCCGCCCGCGCCCAGAGCCACTATGACGGCCACCGCGATGAGCGCGGCGGTGGACCGGCCGCTGCGGCGCGGGGGCTCACCCTGGGGGTGGACGAGCGGGCCGTACGGGGGTGTGGGGCCGTACGGGCCCTGCTGCGGGTAGCCGTAGCCCGCCGGGGGCTGGGGGTGCTGCTGCGGGTGTTGCTGTTGCGGATGCTGCTGGGGGTAGCCGTACGCCGAGCCCGGCGGTGGAGTGGGCGGCGGTGACTGGGGCGGCTGCCCGGTGATCATCGTGGGGAGGTGGTCAAGGGAGGCACCGCCAGGCGCGCCGGGCGGCGGCGGGGTGTCGCCCGCCGCGGGGTCCGGAGCAGGCGCCGGCGTGGCCGCGGGCCCGGCACCGGCCGCGGCGACTCCTGCCCCCAGTTCCTTCGGAGGGGTAAGGGAGACCGGCGGCACCGGCGGCTTCGAGGACGCAGCCCCCGCCCCGCCCTCGTCCGGATCCTCGGTGTCCAGCAACTGCACGGCATGACGGCCCAGTTGGGCGACCAGCGCACTCGGCAACCAGGGATCGCGCGTCCGGCCGCCGTCGCCGAGGGTGTCCTCCGCCCCCGTCCGCTCAAGGATCTGCTCCAGCGAAGGGCGGTCCCCGGGGCTCTTGCGCAGGCAGTCGCCGACCAGCTCGGCCAGCTCCTCCGGCAGCCCCTCCAGATCCGGCTCCTCCTGCGCGATGCGGAACATCAGCGCGTGCACGCCGCTGTTGGCCGTGCCGAACGGCAGCGCTCCCGTGGCCGCGTACGCGAGGACCGAGCCCAGGCAGAACACATCGCAGGCCGGGGTGATGCGGTCGCCGCGCACCTGCTCCGGCGCCATGAAGCCGGGCGAGCCGACGAGCGCGCCGGTGCGGGTCAGGCCGCCGTCGGTCACCGTCTCCAGGGCGCGCGCGATGCCGAAGTCGATGACGCGCGGGCCGTCGATCGTGACGAGCACGTTCGACGGCTTGAGGTCGCGGTGGATGAGTCCCGCCGCGTGAATGTCCTTGAGGGCGTTGGCGAGACCCGCCGCGAGGATCTTCACGGACCGTTCGGGCAGCGGTCCGTGGTCGTGCGAGACGACGCTCTGCAGGGAGGGCCCCGCGACATAACCCGTGGCCAGCCACGGAATCCTCGCCTCGGTGTCCGCGTCGAGCACCGGCGCCGTCCAGGCGCCGCCGACCCGCCGCGCCGCCTGCACTTCCTGCCGGAAGCGGTTCCTGAACTCCTCCTGTTCGGCGAGTTCTTCACGCACCAGTTTCACCGCGACCGTACGTCCCCGGTCGGAGCGCGCCAGATAGACGTGTCCCATGCCGCCCGCGCCGAGCCGCGCGAGCAGCCGGTAGACGCCTATTCGCTGTGGATCCCCGGGCCCAAGCTTTTCCATCGCCGCGACTACCTCCCCCGTCGGTGTGCAACAGATCGAGGATAGTGGGGTGTTACGACATCGGCGCACGGACTGCCTGCTACGGCTCCGTAACGGGTTGTTCCCTCTCCGCTTCCGCATCGGCCAGGGACGTCTCCGTCAAAACGGCGGAAAGCCGCTCCAACACCCTTACCGTCTCGGCGAATTCCTCCGCACCGAGCGCCGCGGCGAGCCGTGCCGCCGCCTCCGCATGGCCGGGGCCGATCTTCCTGACGGCCGCCAGGCCCTCGTCCGTGGGGCGCAGCAGCTTGGCGCGGCGGTGGGCGGGGTTGGCCGTGTACTCGGCGAGGCCGCGGCGCACGAGGAGATCGGCGATGCGCTGCACGCTCTGCCGGGTGATGCCCATCGCGCGGGCGATCCCGCTGACGGGCAGCGGCTCGCGCAGGACGGCGCCGAGCACCTGCCACCAGGCGGCGGTGAGGCCGCCAGGCCCGGCCAGTTCGTCCGCCACGGAGAGGAACTGGCCGTTGAGCCGGAAGACGCCGAGGGCGGTGCGGGAGAACAGGTCCTGCTGCTCCCGCCGCACGCTGTCCCGGTCGGCACTCACGAGGAGAGCACCTCGTACGCGGAGGCGTCCGAGTCGTGGAAAAGGCGGTACCAGGCGTCCAGCTTCTCGCCCTCGTAAACGCCGAGCCGCCCGAGGATCTCGCGGGCGAAGGCGACGGGCTCGGTCGGCCCGGCCGTGGTCAGGCCGCCGTCGGTGACGGCGTCGGCCTCCACGTACCGCTCGGCGCCCTTGTATCCGGTGGCCGCGAGGTAGAACGACACCGCGCTGGTGTGCGCGCGCTCGTCGAGCAGCCCCTCGCGGGCGAGCCCGGCGGTGGCCCCGCAGATCGCGGCGACCGGCACATCGGCGTCGAGGAAGGCGCGGGCGGCACGCCCGAAGGGGGCGAGTTCGTCGCCCGTGTCCCAGAGGTCGGCCCCCGGCAGGATGAGCAGCGCGCTGTCCTCGGGCCGCAGATCGGCCAGGGCCAGATCGGGCTGGACGCGGAGGCCGCCGGTGGTGAGGACGGGCGCGGACGGGTCCGTGGCGACGGTGCGGATCTCGTATCCGGCGCGGGCCAGGAACGCGGTGGCGTAGCCGGTCTCCCAGTCGGCGAGCGTGTCGTAGACGGCGAGGTGCACGGGCTTGCGGGACATGGCTGCCTCCGTTGGCTGAGCTCCGTCAAACGGCTAGATGCTACGTAAGCATGCTGTCATCACGACAGTATGCTGTCAATGAATATCTCCAGGGACGGGCTCGGCTCGTTAACTTTCACCAGGGGCGGCCTTAACCCGCCGGTCCCTAGCGTCCTGGTCATGGACAGCGCAGAGAACCTCGGACAGATGGCCGCCCACCTCGGCCTCGACCTGGTGGCCGTGACCCTCCTGACCTTCGGGGTCTTCTATCCACGCCACCGCAGAAGGGAGCTGGTCCCCGCCTATCTCGCCCTGAACGTCGCGCTCTTCGCGGTCGTCTCCGCCCTCGCGAGCGCCGGCGGCAACGGCGGCCTCGCGCTCGGCTTCGGGCTCTTCGGGGTGCTGTCGATCGTGCGGCTCCGCTCGGACGCGGTGCAGCACCAGGAAGTGGCGTACTACTTCATCACCCTGGTCCTCGGCCTCCTCTGCGGCCTTCCGGGCCTCGATCTGCCGGTCGCCGCCGGGCTCGCGGCCGTGCTGCTCCTGGTGATGTACGGGGCCGACCACCCCCGCCTCTTCGCCGGTGACCGGCGGGCGGTCATCACCCTGGACGCCGTGTACCGCGAGGAGACCGAGCTCCGCGCCGAGCTGGGGCGGCGCCTCGGGGAGCCGCTCGGCTGGACGGTGCAGGAGATCGACTACGTACGGGACTTGATGGTTCTGGAAGTCCGATTCCGTCAGCCGGAACCTTCCGAGCGGCCCGGGGAGTTCGTACGTACAGCACCACGACGCCGCACGACCCGGTCCCGCACGCCTGCCGTCCCCCACCAGAAGGAGACCGTGTGAACCCCGCCGTACGCGCCATCGGACGAGCCGCGCTCGCCGCGCACCCCATCGCGCTTGACGAGGTGAACGAACGGGCCGAGCTGCTCGCCCGCTACGACAACAGCTATCTCGTACCGGTCGAGATCTTCGAGGACCTGGCCGCGCTCCTCACGGACCCGCGCCGTCCCACGGGCCCCTTCCGGGCCCTGAGCATCGGCGGAAAGCGCTGGTTCAGCTACCACTCGACGTACTACGACACCCCTGACCTGCTGACTTTCCACGACCACCGGCAGGGCAGGCGGCTGCGCTACCGCATCAGGGAGCGGGTCTACCAGGACAGCGGCGAGCGGCAGTTCGAGATCAAGCTGAAGAGCGGCCGTGGCGAGACGGTCAAGCACCGTCAGCGGCTCGAAGGCGACGACCACGCCCTGGACGCCGCGCGGCAGGGGTATTTGGCCGGGGTGCTGAGGGGCTCGTACGGGATCGAGGCGCCCGGCGGTCTTTCGAAGTCCCTCGTCACGGAGTACCAGCGCGCGACCTTCGTCGCCGACGGGCAGCGGATCACGTGCGACGCGGGGCTCGCGGTGCGGGACGTGTCCACGGGGAAGGTCGTCGAGGCGGACTCCGGGCTGGTGCTCGTGGAGACGAAGACGCGGGGACACCTCACGGAGGCGGACCGCGTGCTGCACCGGTACGGGGTGCGGGCCGCGGACTTCACGAAGTACTGCGGCGGGTTCGCCGCGCTCCGCCCCGAGCTGGGGATCAACCGGTGGGCGCGGGCCGTGCGGACGGCGTTTCCGCGGGCCGCGGGGGCGCCTGGGGGAAGGTGAGGGTCACCCGGGTGCCGCTGGTGGCGTCCGAGGCGATGTCGAAGGTGCCGCCCGCGTCCTCGGCCGTCCGCCGGGCGATGTCCAGGCCGAGGCCGGTGGAGCCGCCGCCGCTGGTTCCGCGTTCCGCCGCGTACGTGGGCGGGAGACCGGGGCCTTCGTCGGCGACCGTCAGTTCGGCGTGGCCCGCCGGGGTGGTGCGGACGGTGATGCGGAAGGGGGTGCCCTGGGGGGTGTGGTCCAGGACGTTGCCGATGAGGGCGTCGATGGCGGCGGTCAGATCGTCCTCGGGGACGGGGACGGGGACGGGGACGGGGACGGGGACGGGGATGGGTCCTGCGTCGCCGGTTCCGGCTGACAGCTCCGTCGTACGTCCCTGATCCTCGGCCAGCGGCATCCAGAACGCCACGCGTTCACGGGCCACCGCCGCGAGGTCCGCGTGCGGGGTTTCCCGGAGGGGCCGGCGGGCCTTGCGGATGACGTCGTCGACGCTGCGTTCCAGGGCGGCGACGTCCGCGGCGATGCGGTGCGCCTCCTCCGTGTCGCGCAGGGTCTCCGCGTCCAGGCGCAGGGCGGCGACGGGGGTGCGCAGGCGGTGGGCGAGGTCGGCGGCGTTCTCGCGTTCCGCGGTGAGCAGTTCGTCGATGCGGGTCGCGAGGTGGTTCAACTGGCCTGCCACCAGGCGGAGTTCGGGCGGCCCCTCGGGGGTCGCACGGGCGGTGAGGTCGCCCGTGGCGAGCCGGTCGGCGGTGCGGGCGAGGCGGCGGGTGGCGCCGACCAGGCGGGCGCCGAGGCGGTCGGCGAGGAGCAGCCCGATGAGTACGAGTCCGACACCGATGCCGGCGAGCACGAGCCAGGAGGTCATCGTGCCCGCGTACAACTGCCGTTCGGTGAGCGTCACTTGGACGACCGCGGTGCCGTCGGACGCGCCCTGGACGGGGACGAGGACCTGACGGCCGCCGGTGGAGGGTTCGTAGGTGAAGGCGCGTCCGGTGCGGGCCAGGCGTACGGCGTCCGCGCTCCTCGGGCTCTTGTCCCTCCCCGGAGCCGGGGCCGGCCCGATGACGGTGCCGTCGGCCAGGATGAGTGAAGTGGTCGGCAGATCCCGGGTGTTGACGCTCTCGACGGTCTGCTCGGCGGTCTCGCGCTCGTCCGCAGTGGCCAGACTCGGCCCGATGGCGTGCGCCACCCACTGGGCGCGGGCGGTGGCCTCGGCGGTGGTGCGGTCGGCGGCGTGGGTGCGGGTGAGGAGGGTGAGGGGGACCAGGAGTGCGGTGAGGACCAGGGCGGTGGTGGCGGCGGTGAGGAGGAGGAGACTGCGGCGCATCAGTTGGCCCCGGGGCCTTGGGGGTCGGGGGCCTCTTCCGGGGGTGTCAGCTTTACGCCCACGGTGCGGACCGTGTGGAGGTAGCGGGGGGCCTGGGCCGTCTCGCCCAGTTTTCTGCGGAGCCAGGAAAGGTGGACGTCGACGGTCTTGTCGGCGCCGCCCAGGGGCTGCTGCCATACCTCGGCGAGGAGTTCGCGGCGGGAGACCACCTGGCCGGGGCGGTGGGCGAGGTAGGCGAGGAGGTCGAACTCGCGGGGCGTGAGGTCGACCGGGGCGCCGTCCAGGGTGACTTCGCGGGCGGCCGGGTCGACGGTGAGCCCGCCGAGACGCAAGGGCTCTTCCGCTTCGGTCGCGCCGAGACGGCGCAGGACGGCCTTGACGCGGGCGTCCAGCTGGGCCGCGCCGAAGGGCTTGACGATGTAGTCGTCGGCTCCGTCCTCAAGGACCGCGACCATCTCGGGCTCCTCGTCGCGCGCGGTCGCCACGATGACGGGGACGTCGCTGACAGCGCGGAGCATACGCAGGATCTGCGCCCCGTCGACGTCCGGAAGCCCCAGGTCGAGGACGACGAGGTCGGGGCGGCTCGTCATGGCCGCGTCGAGGCCGGCCATGCCGCTGGGGGCGGTGGCGACGGCATGCCCTCGGTCGCGCAGGGCCCGTACCAGGGCGCCGCGCAACTGGGGATCGTCCTCCACGACAAGAAGATGCGCCATACATCCACCGTAGTCAGGGGCCTTGGCCGGCTCTTAACCGGGCGTTAGGAAACCGTGCGGCACAGTGGCCGGATGAGGAAGTGGCGGAACGCGGTGGTGACCGCGGCATGGGTGGCGGTGGGCACGGCCGCGGGGGCGCTGGGCGCCTGGCAGCTGGCGAGTTCGGACGGCGGGGGCGCGGCGCACAGTCGTCCCCTGGACGAGGGGGCGGTGGAGAGGGCGTTGGCGGCGACGTCGGCGTCGCCGCACCCGTCACCGTCACCGTCATCGTCCTCGTCACCGTCCTCGTCCTCGGGCACACCGAGCGCACCCGCGGAAACTGCCTCCGACCGATCGACCCTGCGGTTCACGGGCGGTACGGCGACGGTCGAGTGCGCGGGTGACGGAACGGTGTACCTGGTCTCGTGGAGCCCGGCGGACGGTTTCCACATCGACGACGACGTGGAACGGGGCCCGGGCCCGGTGGCCCGCCTGGAGGCGGAACCGAGCGATGACGACGACCAGGAGGACCTTCCGTACGAGATCCGGTGCGGGGCGGGCGGGGAGCCGCGGGCGAGGGTGGTGGCGGACGCGGACCAGTAGCTCCCGGCCCCGGGGGTACGCACCCCGACACTCTGTCCAGTACCTCCCACCCCCGCGAAACAGACCGCCCATGTCCGGTCCACACCCTGGACATTTACCCTCGGCCACATGACCCCTCAGCCGAATCCCCAGGTCGGCGCCGCCGTCAAGGCCGCGGACCGCGCGCACGTGTTCCACTCCTGGTCCGCACAGGAGCTGATCGACCCTCTCGCCGTGGCCGGCGCGGAAGGCTCGTACTTCTGGGACTACGACGGCAACCGCTACCTCGACTTCACCAGCGGCCTCGTCTTCACCAACATCGGATACCAGCACCCGAAGGTCGTCGCCGCGATTCAGGAGCAGGCGGCGACGATGACGACCTTCGCGCCCGCCTTCGCCGTGGAAGCCCGCTCCGAGGCCGCACGCCTCATCGCCGAGCGGACCCCCGGCGACCTCGACAAGATCTTCTTCACCAACGGCGGCGCGGAGGCCGTGGAGAACGCGACCCGCATGGCGCGCCTCCACACCGGCCGCCCCAAGGTCCTCTCCGCCTACCGCTCGTACCACGGCGGCACCTCCACCGCGATCAACCTCACCGGCGACCCGCGGCGCTGGGCCTCCGACAACGGCACGTCGGGCGTCGTCCACTTCTGGGCGCCGTTCCTCTACCGCAGCGCCTTCTACGCCGAGAACGAGCAGCAGGAGTGCGAGCGGGCCCTGCAGCACCTTGAGGACACCATCGCCTTCGAGGGCCCGGGGACCATCGCGGCGATCATCCTGGAATCCGTCCCCGGCACGGCGGGCATCATGATCCCGCCGCCGGGCTACCTCGCCGGCGTACGCGAGATCTGCGACCGGTACGGCATCGTCTTCGTCCTCGACGAGGTCATGGCGGGCTTCGGGCGTACGGGCAAGTGGTTCGCCGCGGATCACTTCGACGGGGGTGTGGTGCCGGACCTGCTCACCTTCGCGAAGGGCGTGAACTCCGGTTACGTCCCGCTCGGCGGCGTCGCGATCTCCTCCGCCATCGCCGAGACCTTCGCGCGCAGGCCCTACCCGGGTGGTCTGACGTACTCCGGGCATCCGCTGGCCTGCGCGGCGGCCGTCGCGACGATCAACGTCATGGAGGAGGAGGGGGTCGTCGAGAACGCGGCCCGCGTGGGCGCGGAGGTCATCGCCCCCGCCCTGGCGGAGCTCGCCGAGCGGCACCCCAGCGTGGGCGAGGTGCGGGGCCTCGGCATGTTCTGGGCCCTGGAGCTGGTCAAGAACAGGGAGACCCGCGAGCCGCTGGTGCCCTACAACGCCACGGGCGAGGCGAACGCGCCGATGGCGGCGTTCGGGGCGGCGGCGAAGAAGCGGGGCCTGTGGCCCTTCATCAACATGAACCGCACGCATGTGGTGCCGCCGTGCAACATCACGGAGACGGAGGCGAAGGAGGGGTTGGCAGCGCTGGACGCGGCGCTGAGCGCCGCAGACGAACACATGGCCTGACCCCAGGCCCGGGCCTACCTGGGCTCAGCCCCAGGCCTGGCTGGCCCCGCCCCGCCCCGCCCCGCCTGGCCCTGCTCTGGCTGGACCTCGGCCTGATCCAGCCGTCGGCCCGGGGAGGCACTGGGGATCCGCCTCACGCGGTCGAGTCGCCCCGCCCTGAACCGCCGCTTCGCGGCGGATTGCTCCCACCCACCCACCCATAACCCCGCAGGCAATCGGGCCGCCCCCACCCGCCCGCTGATCCCGCGGTGCAATCGGACCGCCCCCACCCACCCCCTGTCCCCGCCGGGCAATCGGGTGGGTGGGTGGGATAGATCCGCCGCGAAGCGGCGGTACAGCCGGAACCGGCCCGCACGCCGGCGACGAAAGCTCAGCCCCGGCCTGACACCACCGAGTAGGTAGCCCTCACCCGCCCCCGCCCGGAGAGGGCCCCGCCCCCGGGAACCCCGACCGCGTAGTCTGACGTGCTCGTAAGCAAGAAGACGACCACCGAGGCGCCCCCGCCAGCCCAAGGCGCCCGCGCCAGACTCCGCGAGGGAACCCAGATGCCCGGCACCGACGGCCCCGCCGTCATCCGCAGCACTCTGCGCCAGCAGATCGCCGACGCGCTGCGCGACGAGATCCTCGGCGGTCGCCTTGAGCCGGGGCAGGAATTCACCGTCAAGGAGATCGCCGAGCAGTACGGCGTCTCCGCGACCCCGGTCCGCGAGGCCCTGGTGAACCTCGCCGCGCAGGGCCTCCTCGACGCCGACCAGCACCGCGGCTACCGCGTCCACGAGCACTCCCTGGACGACTACCGCGGCATGCTGGAAGCCCGCGGCCTCGTGTCGGACGGCATCTTCCGCGACCTCGTGGCCAACAGGGCGGCCCACGACGAAGCCGTCGCGGGCCTCGTCTCCGTACGCCGTCGTGGCGAGGAGGCCGCCCGTGCGGCCTGCGCCGGCGACCTGAACGTACTCATCGGCTACGACCTCCGCTTCTGGCGCGAGCTCAGCGCGCTCTTCGGCAACCCCTACCTCTCGGACTTCCTGCACCGCATCCGCGTCCAGACCTGGGTCTGCGCCGTCACCTACCTCCGCCGCGCCGTCGAACGCGGCGACGGCGACCTGCGCGGCACCCTCTGGGCCCGGCACACCGAGCTCGTCGACGCCCTCGCGCACCGGGACCCCGAGGGCGCGCACGCGATCGTCACGGAGTACAACGCCCACTCCCTCGCCCTCATAGAGCGGCTGGCCGCTGCATGAGTGTGGATCTGACCGTCGTCGTCCCCGCCTACAACGAGGAGCGGCGCCTGGGCCCCACGCTCGAAGCGATCCGCGCCTATCTGGACGACGGGTCCAAGGAAGGCGTCCGCGCCCGCTGGGAGCTGATCGTCGTCGACGACGGCTCCACCGACCGCACCCCCGAGATCGCCGTCGAGGCGGAGCTCAGCGACTCCCGCGTCCAGCTCGTCCAGTCCGACCGCAACCGCGGCAAGGGCCACGCCCTGCGCCTCGGCGTCCTCGCCTCCCGCGGCGCCCGCGTCCTGGTCACCGACGCCGACCTGGCCGCGCCCATCGAGGAACTGGAGTGCCTCGACAAGGCCCTCACCGACGGCCACGTGGCGGCGATCGGCTCCCGGGCGGGAGCGGACGCGACCATAGAGGAGCGTCAGCACCGCCTGCGCGAACTCATGGGACGTACCGGCAACTTCCTGATACGTACGGTCGCCGTCCCCGGAATCCGCGACACCCAGTGCGGATTCAAGCTCTTCGACGGCGACCGCGCACGAGAGGCCTTCGCCGCGTCCCGGCTGCGCGGCTGGGGGATCGACGTCGAGATACTGCAGTACTTCCGCCGCGCGGGCTGGCCGGTCGCCGAGGTGCCGGTGCGCTGGGCGCACCAGGAGGGCTCGAAGGTCCGCCCGTTCGACTACGTGAAGGTCCTCGCCGAACTGACCTCGCTCAAGGCCCGCTCCCTGCGCCCGGCGGACCTGCGCCCGGCGGACCTGCGCCCGGCTGACCTACTCGTGGCGGCGCTCTTCCTGGTCATGGCCGTCGCCCTCTACTCGGGCCGCTGGGTGGCGCCCGGCGAGCGCTACCTCCCCGACTCGCTCCAGGACCAGAACCAGTGGGAGTGGTTCTTCGCGGTGACGGCGGACAACGTCCGCCACCTCCAGAACCCCCTCTTCACGACCCTGCAGAACCATCCCGACGGCGTGAACCTCATGGCCAACACGGTCATGCTCGGCCTCTCCGTCCCCTTCGCCCCCGTGACCTGGCTCTTCGGCCCGGCGGCCGCCCTGAACGCGGCGATGACTCTGGGCCTGGCCGCGACGGCCGTCGCCTGGTACTGGCTGATCCGCAGACGTGTCGTACGGCACCGGGGCGCGGCAGCCGTCGGCGCGGCACTCGCGGCCTTCGCGCCACCGATGATCAGCCATGCCCACGCGCACCCGAACTTCATGGTCCTGTTCATGATCCCGCTGATCATCGACAGGGCGCTGCGGCTCTGCGAGGGCACGAGGGTCGTACGCGACGGAGTCGTCCTCGGTCTCTTCACGGCGTACCAGATCTTCCTCGGCGAGGAACCGCTGCTGCTCGCGGCGCTCGGCATGGTGCTGTTCTCGGCGGCGTACGGGACGGTGCGCGGGGATGTGGCGCGGGCGGCCCTGCGTCCGCTGGCGCGCGGACTGGGGGTGGCGGTCGCGGTCACGCTCCCGCTGGTCGCCTTCCCGCTCTACTGGCAGTTCTTCGGCCCGCAGAGCTACACGAGCGTGCTGCACGGCGACAACGCGGGCAACAGCCCGCTCGCGCTCGTCTCCTTCGCGGAACGCTCGCTCGCGGGCAACGAGAAGACCGCGGGCGCGCTCGCCCTGAACCCCACCGAGCAGAACGCCTTCTACGGCTGGCCGCTGGCCGCGCTCGCCTTCGCGATCGCCGTACGACTCTGGGAGCGGGCAGCGGTGAAGGCGCTGACGTTCACGGTCGTCGCGGCGGCGTTCCTCTCACTCGGCCCGAGGTTCCGCATCCCGCTGACGGACATCGTGCTCCCCGGCCCGTGGAAGCCCCTGTCCCACCTCCCCCTCTTCGAGTCGGTCATCGAGTCGCGGGTGGCGATGGTGTGCGCCCCGGCGCTGGGCATGCTGGTGGCGCTCGCGCTGGCGGGCCTCCTCACCTCCGCGCGCAGGATGACGGCGGCGCGGTACGCGGGGGTGGCCGCGGTGGCCCTCGCGCTGCTTCCGATCGTGCCGGCGCCGCTGCGGGCGGTGGAGCGGGCAGAGGTTCCGGCGTTCATCGCAGACGGGACCTGGAAGTCGTACGTGGGGGAGGGTGAGGCCCTCGTGCCGGTACCGCTCCCGGACCCCGCGAACGCCGAGCCCCTGCACTGGCAGACCACCGCGGGCCTCGGCTTCCGCCTGTCCGGCGGCTACTTCAACGGCCCCTGGGGCCCGGACCGCGTGGGCATCTACGGCGCGGCGCCCCGCAACACGTCGAACCTCCTGCGGGACGTCCGCGCCTCGGGCCGCGCCCCGCAGATCACGGACGCGTGGCGCAGGGCCGCGCGCGAGGACCTGGCGTACTGGAACGCGGGTGTCCTGGTCCTCGTACCGCAGGAGCACGACGCCGAACTGCGGGTGACGGTGGAGGAACTCCTTGACCGCCCCGGAAAGTGGGTAGACGGGGTGTGGATCTGGGATCTGCACAAGGGCAGCTAGCGGGCTGTGGCCCCGACTACGCTGCCTGAACGCAAGGAACGTCCGACGTCCGACATGAGCCTGTGTATGAGCCCGACCTGAGGAGCACCCTTGGCCTGTGACCTGTGGCTGGTCCCGCTCGTCGACATCCTGTGCCACAGCCCCGACAATCCCTTCGCGGAGGAGATCGCGGCGTACGACAAGGCGCTGCACGAGGCCGGGCACCCGTCTGTCCCGATCTTCGCGTACATGCCGGGCCTGTCCGGGGATGTGGCCCCGGTCGCGGGCTTCGACTACGACGCGCTGCATTTCCTGCGCCGGGCGTATCTGCTCCAGGTCTGCGGTCTTGAGGTCACGCCGGTGGATGAACTGGGCGGGGACTACGAACAGTTGCTGGAGATGTTCGACACGACGGCCCAGCAGTCGCACCTGGTCTGGCACTACGACCACGCGGGCGCGTACGTTCCCGTGGACTTCCCCGCACCCCTCTCCAACGAGGAACTCCTCGCGGGCGGCGGCCCGTTGGGTTCCTCGCAGGCGCTGCTGAGGGAGCTGGAGTTCGTGGCCCCGTCGATCGGCATAGACCCGACGAACCCGCCACGCCCGCCGACACCCCCCGGCGCCCCCACATCCCTGGAGGAACCGGCGGCCCCGCCGCCCCCCGACGACAGCCCCTTCGCGAGGGAACGCCACGTATGGCTGGGCCTGCACGCGGCCACAACACGGAGCCTGGCGCAGGGCTCCATGATCATCTACAGCTGAGGCGGTGCCCTGCCCTGCCGTTTTCAGCCGTCCGGCCCCGAAACTCGCCGAGCTCACCGAGGCTCAGGTGGCCGCTGCCGAGGCATATTGGGCCGAGCCCCCGGCGGCAACGGGGCCCGGACGGGGACAGACCCTGCCTCCCCCCGGGAGGCCGGAACCATCGCCTGCATGGCCAACGGCGCAGGACCCGACCGAAACTCCACCATCCAGTCCGCGGTCTCGGCCCGCACCAGCTCCGTCACATCCTCGGAGAACCGCCGAAGCACCCCCAGACACCGCTCGGCAGCCTCACCGGCCGTCCCCTCGGTAGGTCCAAGGACCTCCCGCACACTCTCCGAGGCCCAGTCGAACTGCAGCACCTGAAGCCGCCGCTGCACGGCCTGCGCGGTGGCCACGTCCCGCATCCACCCGGAAGTCAGCCCGAAGAACCGGTCGCACCCCACGCACGCGACCCCCGCGAGCAGTGAGACGAACCCCCACGAAGCCACACCCCCCACCGCCCCCGCGAGATCGAGCAGCGGAAGCACCCCGGCACCGACGCCTCCCACGGCCGCCCCGACCCGCGAGAGCCGCGCCCCGCGCCGCTTCCACGCGCGGTCGGACAGGTACCACTCCGCGGTGTTGAGCGCGCCCCGCTCCACCCACCGGTACAGCTCATGGAGCCGCACCGCGGGCTCGCCCCAGTCGCCGAGCGGAAAGGTCCGCCCCGTCAGATCCCCGACCGGAGAACCGTCCACGCCACCGGGTGCGCCACCGGGCACGCCCCGATGCGCCCCCGCGCCCGCGCCCGACTCCGCCCCTTCATGAGGCACCCCCTCGGGCTGCATATCCGGCTGGCTCACCCGGCACTCCCTCTACCTCTACGAGACGGTTCCCTACGGTGCGCCCACTGTGACAGTCAGTGCTGATGGTGCCGAAGCGACTGAGTTGACCCGCTGACACCCACTGACGCCCGCTGACACGGCAGGTGCTCATGCGCAGCCCCCAGTCCTACCGCCCAATGGGTGGCCGTGAGCCCGTTTTCACGGTATTTCCGCCCGGAAGAGCTGCTTGATCAGGTATAGGAGGACGACCGAACTCACTCGAAAGAGTGCTGGGGCGCGGGCACCGCCGACCACGTAGGCTCATTCCAGGTGGAAAACCCACCGCGAAACTGTCGTAGACCCTCCGAGACAGGAGCTGATCGTCGTGATCCCCGGTGGTGGCCAGCCCGATATGCAGCAGCTGCTCCAGCAGGCCCAGAAGATGCAGCAGGACCTCGCCACGGCGCAGGAGGAACTCGCGCGCACGGAGGTCGAGGGGCAGGCCGGCGGCGGCCTCGTCAAGGCGACGGTCAACGGCTCGGGCGAGCTGCGCGGCCTCGCGATCGACCCCAAGGCGGTCGACCCGGAGGACACCGAGACCCTCGCGGACCTGATCGTCGCGGCGGTCCAGGCGGCGAACGAGAACGCGCAGGCGCTCCAGCAGGAGAAGCTGGGCCCGCTGGCACAGGGCCTGGGCGGCGGAGGCATCCCGGGGCTTCCCTTCTAAAGAAGGGCACCGGCCAACTACCGTACGTTCGTAACTGAAACAGCAGGAAAGGCGTCCCGTGTACGAAGGCGTGGTCCAGGACCTCATCGACGAGTTGGGCAGGCTGCCCGGCGTCGGTCCCAAGAGCGCGCAGCGGATCGCCTTCCACATCCTGCAGACGGAGCCGACGGACGTACGCCGCCTCGCGCACGCCCTCCTTGAGGTCAAGGACAAGGTCCGCTTCTGCGCGACCTGCGGCAACGTCGCGCAGGAGGAACTCTGCAACATCTGCCGCGACCCGCGCCGCGACCTGAGCGTCATCTGCGTGGTCGAGGAGCCGAAGGACGTCGTGGCGATCGAGCGGACGCGCGAGTTCCGGGGCAAGTACCACGTCCTGGGCGGCGCGATCAGCCCGATCGAAGGGGTCGGTCCGGACGATCTGCGCATACGAGAACTCCTCGCACGCCTCGCGGACGGCACGGTCACGGAGCTGATCCTGGCCACGGACCCGAACCTGGAGGGCGAGGCCACGGCGACGTACCTCGCACGCATGATCAAGCCCATGGGCCTGAAGGTCACCCGCCTGGCCAGCGGGCTCCCTGTCGGGGGAGATCTGGAATACGCGGACGAGGTCACTCTGGGCCGCGCCTTCGAGGGGAGACGACTCCTAGATGTCTAAGAACCAGCCTGAGAAGTCCACGAAGCCGACAACCACGAAGCCGGAAGAGACCGTGGCCCTTGAGCCCACCGTCCTCCTGCACGCTTCCGCCCCTGAACCGGACTCTTTCGCGGTGCAGATCTCGGACCAGATCGAGAGCTTCATCGTGGCGGTGACGGCGGTCGCGCAGGGCGACGAGCCGGACTCGGCCGTGCCCTTCCTCCTCCTTGAGGTCTCCCAGCTCCTGCTGGCCGGCGGCCGCCTGGGCGCGCACGAGGACATCCTCCCCGAGGAGCGCTACGAACCGGACCTGGGCCCGGAGCCGGAGGTGGACGACATCCGCGAGCGCCTGGCGCTGCTCCTGGAGCCGGTCGACGTCTACTCGGAGGTCTTCGACCCGTACGAGCCGCGCAAGGCCCCGGTGCCCGCCCGCATCTCGGACGACCTGGCGGACGTGGTCGCGGACCTCTCCCACGGCCTGGCCCACTACCGCGCGGGCCGCACGACCGAGGCCCTGTGGTGGTGGCAGTTCTCGTACTTCTCGAACTGGGGCTCCACGGCCTCGGCAGCCCTGCGCGCCCTCCAGTCCCTGGTCGCCCACGTCCGCCTGAACCAGCCCCTTGAGGACCTGGACGGCCTGGACACGGACGAGGACCTGGCGGAGGAGACCCTCGCGGAGGCGGCGGGAAAGGTCATGGCCGAGGAGATCGCGGGCCCCTTGGGCCTGCGAACGGTCAAGTAACCCGAGTCGGCCGCCGCCGTCCCCGCCCATCGGCGAACCGCGCGGGCGTAGTGCCCACGTGGCGTGTGAAGTGCCGGTTCAGATGTGCCTGGTCATGGAACCGACGGGCACCCTGAACACAGGCAACACGGAGGGCCCGCTGACCAAGGCCCCAGAACCCCTCGCCTAGCCGAATACACGCCCTCCCAGGGGCTTTGGGTTGGTCGGTAAGAACTACCCAACCAGCCAGCCAAGTAAGGGAGTTGAAGTCCCGCCACTCTCAAGGGTGACGTTCCGTAGTCAGCTTGCGCCGGAACGTAAAGTCACTCCAGGTTCGCGGCAATAGAACGGCCCCGGACGGTGCGCCAACACCGGCTCCGAGGCCTAGTCCTACGGATCGAAAGAAGCTCGACCGTGGCTTACGCCAACCCTAATCCTGCCCTGCCGTCCCCGTCCCACCCCATGGCCAAATCGGGTTACGGGAAGCGCCTCGCGGGTGACGAACCCCCGCACAACGAAGCCGATTTCGCACACCTGCGTCCACGTGACGCGGAACTCGCCGCCTTCGTCGACCTACGCCGGTCACCTCCGCTGGATCAAGGAACACCTGACCGCCGAGGACAACTCGATGCGCTGGGTGACCCGGACGTACTGGTCCCGGAAGCCCAGGTCCGAGCAGGAGTGGCTCGTGTTCGTCGAGGCTCTGCACGGAATCGACGTAACTCCCGAGTACCAGGCGGGACTTGTCCACGTGACCGAGCCGGAACCGGAGCCCGCCGCTCCCGAGCCCGGGCCGGCCCCCGCCCCGCCCCAGGACAGCCCCGCGTACCGCGCCCTCGCGGGACTCCGCGCCGCCGACCCCCGCATGGCCCTCGCGAGGCCGCGCCCCGCGGCGGGATACGTCGAAGCTCAAGGGGTACGTGGACTGAGGCACCCCTAGGGCCCCCGGGGGCAGTCTTCGGCTCCCGGGTACCCCCGCCGGGAGGCGCAAGGCTGTGACCCGCCCCACTTTCCGGAGTGTCCCCACTCCCAGCGGGCATGTGCCAAGCCGAGCGGTCGGAACGTACCTCCCGAGCCGCGGGAGCGTATGCCGACGGGTGATCACTTAGTGGGCGGGACATCTCACCATGTGATATCTGCGAGGCGAATTTCGGCCGCTCGTTAGACTGAGCCGACCGCACAACGGATTGAGCGAGGAGCGCACGTGAGCCTTGTCGTGCAGAAGTACGGAGGCTCCTCCGTAGCCGATGCCGAGGGCATCAAGCGGGTCGCCAAGAGGATTGTCGACGCCAAGAAGAACGGCCATCAGGTCGTTGTCGTGGTGTCCGCCATGGGTGACACGACGGATGAGTTGATCGATCTTGCCGGGCAGGTATCCCCGATCCCTGCCGGGCGTGAATTCGACATGCTGCTGACCGCCGGGGAGCGGATCTCCATGGCCCTTCTCGCCATGGCGATCAAAAACCTGGGTCACGCGGCCCAGTCGTTCACGGGCAGCCAGGCCGGTGTCATCACCGACTCCGTCCACAACAAAGCGCGGATCATCGATGTCACCCCCGGCCGCATCCGGGACTCGATCGACGAGGGCAACATCGCCATCGTCGCCGGGTTCCAGGGCGTCAGCCAGGAGGGCAAGAACATCACCACGCTCGGCCGTGGTGGATCCGACACGACCGCTGTCGCCCTCGCGGCCGCGCTCGACGCCGAGGTCTGCGAGATCTACACGGACGTGGACGGCGTTTTCACCGCCGACCCCCGTGTGGTGAAGAAGGCCCGGAAGATCGACTGGATCTCGTTCGAGGACATGCTGGAGCTCGCGAGCTCCGGGTCCAAGGTGCTGCTCCACCGCTGTGTGGAGTACGCACGTCGTTACAACATCCCGATTCACGTACGGAGCTCGTTCTCCGGCCTTCAGGGCACGTGGGTCAGCAACGAACCGCAAGGGGACCGCAAGGTGGAGCAGGCCATCATCTCCGGTGTCGCGCACGACACCTCGGAGGCCAAGATCACGGTCGTCGGCGTGCCGGACAAGCCGGGTGAGGCCGCAGGGATCTTCCGCGCCATCGCGGACTCCGGGGTCAACATCGACATGATCGTCCAGAACGTGTCGGCCGCCTCGACGGGCCTCACGGACATCTCGTTCACGCTGCCCAAGGCGGAGGGCCGCAAGGCCGTCGACGCCCTGGAGAGGACCCGCGCGAGCATCGGGTTCGACTCGCTCCGTTACGACGACCAGATCGCGAAGATCTCCCTGGTCGGCGCGGGCATGAAGACGAACCCGGGCGTCACCGCCGCCTTCTTCGAGGCGCTCAGCGACGCGGGCGTGAACATCGAGCTGATCTCGACCTCCGAGATCCGCATCTCGGTCGTCACCCGCGCCGACGACGCGAACGAGTCGGTGCGCGCCGTGCACACCGCCTTCGGGCTCGACTCCGATTCCGACGAGGCCGTGGTCTATGGGGGCACCGGCCGATGAGCCGTAAGCCGACGCTCGCGGTCGTCGGAGCGACCGGGGTCGTCGGCAGGGTCATGCTCCAGATCCTGTCGCAGCACGCCGACATCTGGGGCGAGATCCGACTCGTGGCCTCACCGCGCTCGGCCGGCAAGAAGCTGGCCGTGCGCGGTGAGGAGGTCGAGGTCCTCGCGCTGAGCGAGGACGTCTTCGACGGGGTCGACGTGGCGATGTTCGACGTGCCCGACGAGGTCAGCGCCCAGTGGGCGCCCATCGCCGCGTCCAAGGGCGTCGTGGTGGTCGACAACTCCGCCGCCTTCCGGATGGACCCGGACGTGCCGCTGGTCGTCCCGGAGGTCAATCCGCACGCCGCGCGCGTACGCCCGCGCGGGATCGTCGCCAACCCCAACTGCACGACCCTCTCGATGATCGTCGCCGTCGGCGCGCTGCACGCCGAGTTCGGCCTGCGCGAGCTTGTCGCCTCCTCGTACCAGGCCGTGAGCGGGGCCGGACGCGATGGCGTGGACACCTTGCGCCGCCAGCTGAAGCTGGTGGCGGGCTCGGAGCTCGGCACGAGCCCCGGTGACGTACGACGTGCTGTCGGGGACGACACCGGGCCCTTCCCGGAGCCCGTGGCGCTGAACGTGGTGCCGTGGTCAGGGACGCTGCGGGAGGACGGCTGGTCGTCCGAGGAGATGAAGGTGCGGGACGAGTCCCGCAAGATCCTCGGGCTGCCCGCTCTGAAGGTCGCCGTCACGTGTGTCCGGGTGCCGGTCGTCACGACGCACTCGGTGACCGTCCACGCGCGCTTCGAGGACGAGGTCACGGTGGACCGCGCGCGCGAGATCCTGGCCACCGCGCCGGGCGTCGTACTGTTCGACAACCCGGCCGCCGGTGAGTTCCCGACCCCCGCCGACGTGGTGGGGACCGATCCCACGTGGGTGGGCCGGGTGCGGCGCGCGCTCGACGACCCGACGGCCCTGGAACTCTTCGTCTGCGGGGACAATCTGCGCAAGGGGGCCGCGCTGAACACGGTCCAGATCGCCGAGCTGGTGGCGGGGGAGTTCACCGGACGCCAGGCCTGATGGGTCCCGGCGCGGAAGCCTTGGTGGGATCTGTGTAAGTTCTGTGTCCAACTTGGTGGCCGGGATCGCTTGATCTGGACCATTGCCGCGTTCGAAGATTCGCATTAAGCGTTCGAAGACATTCGTCCCCGTCCTCTGCAACCAGCAGCAGGGCGGGGCGCGTCTTTGCGATCGCCCTCCAGGGGGTGTGACCTGAGCGCTGCGAATATTGGGCATAGGGGAAGAGCTGGTACGCATGGGGGCATTTGATGCATCGTCACCAACGGCGACGATGTCTGCCGCAAACGCGCCGCGCGATGCGTACAACCCTCAAGGGGGGACGCGGGTCCAACAGGCGTGGCAGAGGTACTCGATTTCACAGCGGTTCAGGCGAGGGGCGCGACCCTGCGCCCGCCTCGCCGTCCCCGCGCGCCCGCCGGCATGCCGGTGATCGCGCCCATGCCCACCACGCGGTCCGCCCGCATCCCGACGCAGCGCGAGGGCGCTGACGAGGCGATGAGCGCGGGCACCACAGTCGACCATCTGACCGAGACCTACCGCGCCCACTACAGGTCGCTCCTCGGCCTGGCGGCGCTGCTCCTGGATGACACGGCGTCCTGCGAGGACGTCGTGCAGGAGGCGTTCATCCGAGTGCACTCGGCGCGCAAGCGCGTGCGGGACCCGGAGAAGACGCTCGCCTATCTGCGCCAGACGGTCGTCAACCTCTCGCGGTCCGCGCTGCGGCGCCGGATCCTCGGGCTGAAGCTGCTCTCGAAGCCGATGCCCGACATGGCGAGCGCGGAGGAGGGGGCGTACGACCTCCTTGAGCGGGACGAGCTGATCAAGGCGATGCGCGGCCTTCAGCGCCGCCAGCGCGAGGTCCTGGTCCTGCGGTACTTCGCGGACATGACCGAGGCGCAGGTCGCCCACACCCTTGGCATATCGCTCGGGTCGGTGAAGGCGTACGGATCGCGCGGGATCGCGGCTCTGCGGGTCGCCATGGAGGCACCGGCATGAGCAAGCAGGAGTACGGGCGCGAGCATGATGAGAACGCCGAGTTTGAGCAGCATGCTGGAGACGGAACTGTGAACCACGGCCAGGGCGAGAAGCCCACCGCGTTCGAAGGCGGATCCGGGTCCGAGGGCGAAACGGCCGGTGCCGGTGCCGGAGCCGGTGCCGATGTCGGCGGCGTCAAGGCAGGCGCTGGGCTCGGTGCCGGGCTCGGCGACGGGCTCGGTGACGCGATCGGCGTCGAAGACGAACTGGCGCTGCGCAGGCTGATGCGCACGGCCGTCCAGGAGATCGAGCCCGGCGACCGCGCACTGGAGCGGCTGCGGCACGCGGTACCGGCGCGCCGGGCCCGTAAGCGCCAGGCCGTGGTCGGGATGGCCGCCGCCGCGCTCTTCATCGGCACCGCCATCCCCGCTCTCGTCCACGTCACGAACTCCGGAGGCGGCTCGGACGACCGCCCCTCCATCGCGGGCAACAGCGAGCAGACGCAGGGCGGTTCGAGCGAGGGCAAGGGTCCTGACGGCGGCGAGAAGGGCAAGGGCAGCGGTTCGGGCCCCTCCAAGTCCAAGGACAAGAAAGACAAGAAGGACAAGAAGGGCGACAAGGGGAAGGGCGAGGCCAGCGGCGGCGCGACGGGTGGCCCTGACCCGTCGGGCACAGAATCCGCCGACGCGTCCGCCTGTACGGCGGCTCAGCTCGGCAACGCCACCGGTAGCTCGGGGGCGGCGGAGGCCGACGGCAAGGTGTACGGCACCTTCCGCATCGCCAACATCTCCGGGAGCAGCTGCACGGTCAGCGCCCCGGGCAGCGTCAGCACGGTGGCGACGGGTGCCGCCGATCCCGCGAAGATCGGCGTCGCCGAGCATGTGGCGGGCGACGCGGCGAGCGGTCTGCCGGACCCGGCGCAGGCGCTGAGCTCGCTGGTCCTCCAGCCCGGTGCCGCGTACGAGGTGAAGTTCGCCTGGGTGCCTTCGGAGTCCTGCCCGACGGACGGTGGCGGCGGCGACCCGACGCCCGACCCGAGCCCGACGGAGAACGGCGGCGCGAGCGGCGGCTCCCCGGACGGCACGGAGCCGCAGATGGTCCGGGAGGACGGCGGCGTCCTCGAAGGCGGCGTGACGGTGTCCCTGACGGCTTCGGCCGGTTCACCCGCGGCGGGTACGAGCATCACCAACGCGTGTGCGGGGACGGTGTACCGGACGGGAATGCTCTCGGCGTCCTAGGGGGCGCCGGGGGGATTCAGCCCGTCCGGCGTTTGAGGACGAACTCGGCGAAGCCGGTGATCTTACGGTGCGCACGAGCGGGGTACAGGAAAACCCTCAGGCCCCGCGAACCTCGGCCGCCGCGGAGCCGCCAGGCTCTGCCCCCTCCGGCAAAAGCCCCAGCGCAGCGTCCCGCGCGAACTCCCGCTCCCGCCGGAACAACCGGAACCACATGAAGACCACGAACCCGGCGAAGACGAACCACTCCCCGGTGTAACCGAGGTTCTGGAAGGCCTTGAGGTCGAGCCCGGAATTTTCCGGCGCCACCGCGGGCACCGCCTTCATCCCGGAGTCGCCCTTCTCCAGGGTGACCCACGCGTCGTACACATCGCCGCGCACCAGATTCACCAGCGAGGCCGCGCTGATCGCGCCCAGCTGCCCGTCGGGCAGTCCGCCCGTGGCGCTGACCCCGTTGGATCCGGGGCTCTCGGAGGCCTGGAGCGCCCCTGTCACGGTGACCTCGCCGGAAGGCGCCGCGGGAGCCTTCGCCGCGCTCGCGTCGCCGGGGGTGCCGGGGAGCCAGCCGCGTACGACGGGCAGCTCCTTGCCGCTGTCGGTGCGCAGGAGCGTCAGGACGTAGTAGCCCGTCCGCTTGTCCAACTCCCGGTCCGGCACGAGGAGTTGCTTTCCGTACCGCCCGGTCGCCGACACCCGTTCACCGGACGTCTCCGCGCTCACGGGGAGGAGCGAGTCGAGGGGCCGGGCCTTCGCGTCCGTGTGGGACGGCGCCGCCTGCCGGTCAGCCTGCTCCTGCGCGGTGTCATGCGCCTGGACGCGGTCCTCGAACCGCCCCAGCTGCCATGACCCCATGAAGACGCAGACGGGGATGGCCAGCAGTACGAAGACGTTGATCCCCCACCAGCGGGGCGTCAGCAGGAACCGGTACACACCCCCCACGGTACGTGGAGGCCTTGTGAGGGGCGGGCCCGGGGTTACGGAAGGTGCCGGGGCTACGGAAGGTGCCGGGGGTTACGGAAGGTGCCGCTCCGCGAAGTCGAGTTCCAACCGCACCTGCTTGATCCGCTCGTCCACCACGAGCGAGCCGTGCCCCGCGTCGTACCGGTACACCTCGTGCACCGCGCCCCGCGCCTTGAGCCGGTCCACGTAGTTCTCGACCTGGCGGATCGGGCAGCGCGGGTCGTTCACGCCCGCCGAGATGTAGACCGGGGCCTTCACCGCGTCCACGTACGTCAGCGGGGACGAGGCCTCGAAGCGCTCGGGGACCTCCTCCGGGGTGCCGCCCAGGAGGGTGCGGTCCATGGACTTCAGGGCCTCCATCTCGTCGTGGTACGCCGTCACGTAGTCCGCGACCGGCACCGCGGCCAGGCCCAGCGCCCACGCGTCGGGCTGGGTGCCGACGCCGAGGAGGGTCAGATAGCCGCCCCAGGAGCCGCCGGCCAGGACGATGCGGCCGGGGTCCGCGAGCCCCGACGTCACCGCCCACTCCCGCACCGCCGCGATGTCCTCCAGCTCGATCAGGCCGACCCGGTGCTTGAGCGCGTCCGTCCACTCCCTGCCGTACCCCGTGGAGCCGCGGTAGTTGACCCGCACGACCGCGTACCCGTGGTCCACCCAGGCCGCGGGCCCCGCCGCGAACGCGTCACTGTCGTGCCAGGTCGGGCCGCCGTGGATCTCGAAGACCGTGGGGAGCGGGCCGCTCGCGCCTGCCGGTTTCTGTACGAGGGCGTGCACCCGGCCGCCGGGCCCCTCCACCCACACGTCCTCCACCGGCACGGATGCCGGGGCCTTCATACCCGGGGGGTCCAGCACGACGCCACCCGTCGTCGACCGGACCACCGGCGGCTCGGCCGCCGACGACCACAGATACTCCACGCTGCCGTCCGGCCGCGCCGTCGCCCCCGACACCGACCCCGCGGGCGTCTCGACCTCGACGAGCTCACCGGCGGCGAAGCCGTACCGGAACAGCTCGCTGCGGGCCTCGAAGCTGTGCGCGATGAGCAGGGCGGAGCCGTCCGGATACCACTCGGCGCTCACATCGCCCGGCAGCTCAAGGGCCAGGTCCGTCTCCTCGCCCGACGCCACGTCCCACACCATCGGCTCCCAGCGGCCCCGCCGCTGATGCCCGACGAGCAGCCGCGTGTCCCCGTCGACCGGCGCGAAGCCGAGGACCTCAAGGCCGAGCTCGACCGTGCCGCCCTTGGTGTCGTCGAGCTCGGCGACAACGGAGCCGTCCGGCCTGACCACCCGGAGAGCGGAGTGCATCGCGTCGCCGTGCTCCGTGTGCTCGATGGCGATCAGCGAACCGTCGTGGGAGAGGTCGCCGACGCCCGCTGACTCGCGGTGGCGGTAGATCTCGACGGGGGCCGCATCTGGGGAACGTACGACATGGATCGTCGAGCCTTCGTCGTCCGTGGAGCGGCCCACGACGGACATCCGGCCGTCCCGCGCGAGGGCGAGCCCCGCCGGATACGAGGCTTCGAGCCCCGCCACCGCGGGCTCGTCGGGTGCGCCGCCCGCGAAGGGCTGGCGCATCCACACGCCGAACTCGTCCCCGTCCGTGTCGTTGAACCACCAGATCCACTCGCCGTCCGGTGTGAGCACCCCGTCCGTCGTGCCGTTCGCCCGGTCCGTCACCTGGCGCTGCTCGCCGGACGCGCGGTCCCACGCGTACAGCTCGTACGTCCCCGTCGCGTTCGACACGAACAAGGCCCGGTCAGGGGCCTCCTCCGCCCAGTCGGGCAGTGACACGCGAGGCGCGCGGAACCGCTTCTCCCAGTCCGGCATCTCCGCGTCCCCGCCCGCACTCGCACCCGACGTATCCACCGCACCCGCACCCAAGTCGCTCATGGACCCCATAGTGCACGCCCCCGCCGACAATCCGCTGGCGAGGGCCCCCAGCCTGTGGATAACTTTCTTGAATGTACTCATCGCCCCCATCCGACTGGCGCGAGGCCAATCGAAGACGCTGGGACGAGCGAGTCCCGCTCCATCTGGCCAGCGACTACTACGACCTCGACGCCTTCCGCTCGGGCAAGGACCCGCTGCGGGACTTCGAGCTCGCCGAGGTCGGTGACGTCACCGGGCGCTCGCTGCTCCACCTCCAGTGCCACATCGGCCTCGACACGCTCTCCTGGGCCCGGCACGGCGCCTCCCGCGTGGTCGGCCTCGACTTCTCCGAGCCCGCCGTCGACGCGGCCCGCGACCTCGCGGCAGAGCTCGGCCTCACCCCCGACCAGGCGTCCTTCGTGGCCGCCGACGTGTACGACGCGGCGGAGGCGGTGCCCGACTCCTCGTACGACATCGTCTACACCGGCGTGGGAGCCCTGTGCTGGCTCCCCGACATCCAGCGGTGGGCCGAGACCGCCGCCGCGCTCGTCGCGCCCGGCGGTTTCCTCTACCTCGCGGAGTTCCACCCGCTCGCGGACATCCTGGACGACGCGACGGGCTCCCGGATCGCGTACGACTACTTCGCCCGCGACGCCTGGGTCGAGGAGACCCCGGGCGGCTACGCGGACACCACCACTCCCACGGTCCACAACCGCAGCGTGGAGTGGCAGCACCCGGTGGGCGAGGTCGTCACGGCGCTGGCGTCGGCGGGCCTGCGCGTCGACTTCCTCCACGAGCACGACACCACGCTCTTCGAACGCTTCGGCTCCCTCGAACTCCGCGACGGCGTCTACCAGTTCCCGGTGAACCGCCCCCGCATCCCCCTCATGTACTCCCTGAGAGCGAGCAAGGCGGGCAAGGCGGGCGACGTGAGGCGCTGAGGAGGGAGGCCTGACCTCAGAGCGCCGTCTCGGGCCGCATCCACCCTTCCCACACGAGCCCGTCCGGCACCGGCGCATCGGACTCGCCCTGCCGCACGGACCCCGCCGAGCCGGTTCCTGCCTGGTCGAACTCCCCGAGCTTCGTCCAGCCCCACGACCGCAGGACCTCCCGCCCCAGATCGTCGTCCCGCTTGATGACCGCGACGACCAGATCGGTGGCGTGCCGCATGAGCAGCAGCGTGCGCAGGCGGTCCGAGACGCCGAGGCGCCGGTAGGCGGGCACCACCATCAGCTCCGTCAGGATGAAGACCCGGCCCGACGCCGTACGTTCCTCGATCTCCGCGGGCAGGATGCCGCGGAACCCCTCCCACCAGTCGCCCGTACGCGCGGCGCGGTAGCCGTAGAGGCAGCCGACCAGGCCCCCCGCGTCGGCGACGACCATGTCGAAGTCGGGCCGCTGCACGATGCTCTCGAAACGCCGCAGGAATCCCTGCCGGTCGCGGTACTCGGCGCCGGCCACCCCGCGGTACGCCTCGACGTAGACGTCGGCGACCGCTTCCCGCTGCTGCTCCGCCTGCCACCGACTCAGCCGCCGCAAGAAAACCTCTGCCATCTGCGCCTCCGCCCGCCCCCATCGAGGACACCCTCGACAACCATTGGCTCCGCACTCCTGGACTCCGCATGGTGGCACCACGGAAGGGCGAGCGGAACGGGGCGACGGGATCAATCCCGTCAGAGCTCCCATCAGAGCCCGTGTCAAAGCTCCGGTTTCGGAGCTTCTCGAACACCCCCGTTTCAGAGCTTCTTGAACACTCCGGTGAGCCCCGCGATCAGCATGGCGGCCAGCGCCCACCCGGCCAGCGTGTAACTGGCGGCCCAGATGGCCGTGCCGTCCGTGGCGAGGAAGCGCGCTCGCTCGCCCAGGTTGGCTCCCGGGATCAGGAGGTCGGCGGTGTATATCGCCCCATTGAAGTGCACATCCGCACCGACGGATTTGGCGCGGATGATGTCGTGGTGCTCATGGGCGCGGCTGAACCAGTAAGAGCCGAAGGAGTAGAGCACCGCGATCGGCAGGAGAATGAGCCACGGCTGGTAGCCGAATCCGATGGTGGCCCGCAGGATGGATTTCCAGACCATCCGGACGCCCCGCAGTCTTCTGTCGATGCTCGTCTTCGTGTTGTTGCGCCTGCGCCATTGCGCGGCGATCCGCACCTTGCGGGCGTCCCGTTCGCTGCCCTCGCGCTGATAGACATCCGCCAGCTGCCGGTAGGGCTGCGGCACGAACCCCTCGGTGTCGCGGCCGATCCAGTCGAGCCGCTCCCGGACGGTCATCTTCCGCTCTTGCGAGTCGATGCAGGTGTACGTGAATCCGTTCATCCGGATCGTGTTGCTGCCGCGCCAGGTCGTCGACGAGTCGAACCACCGCCCGACCTTCGCCGACCGCAGATCGACGAATCCGGTCAGGCCCTCGGGCAGGAACAGGACCTCCCGGGAGACCTCCGCGTTCATCAGGGTGATCGAACACCCGTCGGTCCTGGCCGTTGTGAACAGGCCTTGGCTGCAGTCGAGTTCACCGATGTGGGCGCCGGAGAGATCGACCTCGCCCGTCGCGCTGAACCCGTACGAGCACTTCATGGAGCCTTCGACGGTGAGGCGTTTGGCGTCGAGCGAATTTCCGCTCTCCGCCGCGTCGGTGAACGTACTGAGCCGGCAGTCCAGGTCGCCGCCGACGCGCGCGCCCGCGAGATCGACTCCGCCTCTGGCGGTGAACCCGGTGGAGAATTTCACGGTGCCTTCGACCGTGAGCCGCTTGGCGTCCAGGGCCTTCGCGCCGAGTGCCGCGTTGCTGAACGTGCCTTCGCAGCACTCCAGATCACCGCCGATCCGGGCGCCCGTGAGGTCGACCTCTCCGGTGGCGACGAACCCGTCGGAGCATTTCATCGTGCCGTCGACGGTGAGGCGTTCGGCGTCGAGAGCCTTTCCGCCCTCCGGCCCTTTGGCGAGCGAGCTGTCGCTGAAGTCCAGGTCACCGCCAATGCGCGCGCCGCGCATCCGGATCTCGCCGACGGCCTTGAACTTCTTCCGGCACCGCATCGTGCCGTTGACGAAGGCCCCGTACAGATCGAAGGCCTTGGCCTGCGCGTCCTTCTTCTTCTTTACGAAGGTGCCCTGCGAGCAGTCCAGATCACCGCCGATGCGCGCGCGGCTCATACGGATTTCACCGAGGGCGGTGAAATGGTCGCGCAGGAACATCGAACCTTTGACGTCGAGTCCGTAGGCCTCAAGGGCGACGAGCTCGTCGTCGGTCGCGTCCCCGTTGTCGAAGGTGGCCCCGGTGCAGTTGAACTGTGCCCCGATCTGCGCGCCGATGAGCTTCACGCCGCCGGTCAGCTCCGCGCCCACGAACCACAGGCTTCCGTCGACCACGAGCCTGCTGGCGTCCAGCGCCTTCTTGCTCGGATTCCTGAAGGTGCCGCGGTCGCAGTCCACCGTCCCCTGGATCTGCGCTCCCTGCAGTTCGATTTCGCCGGTCGCGGTGAATCCGTCGCCGAGGCAGAGATCGCCCTGGGCGCGCATCGCACGGCCCTGGAGACCGCGGACATGGCATCCCGGCAGCCGGACGCTGATGGCGCGGGCGTCGTTGAGGAGGATGGGCTTTTCGTGCCCGAAGTAGCAGTCCTCCAGGTGGAGAGGCCTGGTGAGGAGGGCCGCCGAGAGATCGAGCGTGCCGAGGATGTGCGCCCCCGCGAGCCACAGGGCCCGGTGGGTGCCCGTCAGCCCGGCGGGCTCCGTCAACAGCCGGGCGAGCAGGGCGGCTTCGACCTTGCGCCCTTCTCCCCACTCCTCGCCGCCCGCGGCATCGACCCGCGCCCCCTTCTCGGGCCGCAGGTCCACCTCCTCGCCACGGGCCAGGGCTTCCTCGTACTGGGCTCCTTCGTACGGATGCGGTGTGTACGGCAGGTACGGCATGCAGGGTGTGTGCGGCTCTTCGGTCATGTCGGCTCGGCCTCCCCCTGGCCCTTTCATCCCCACCGTGGCAGCGGTTCGCCCGCGAAAACAGCCTGACCGGTGCGAATCGGGTAGCGGTACGGAGCGCGCAACTGCGGTGCGGCGTAGACGGGTTGACCGGTACGCCGAGCGCCGCAACGTCGTAAGTCGTAGGCCTGTGTCATATGCGCTTCCAGTCGACTCATTGCGAACGGTGTGCGGTGACCGTACAGTGTGCGGATAAGTGCACGGCGTACGGCAAAATCCCGCATCCCCGAAGACTGGCCGAGGAGAAAACATGACCGGCAGCACGAACTGGACGGCCCGCACAGCGACTTGGCAGGCACGCCTCGACGAGCTGCGTGCCGCGCACCACGTCCCCGGCGCCACGCTGGCCGTCCTCGTGGACGGCGAGATCCACGAGCTGGCGAGCGGTGTGCTGCACCGGGGCACCGGCGTGGAGGTCACGACGGACTCCGTGTTCCAGTCCGGTTCGATCGCCAAGGTCTACACCGCGACGCTGGTGATGCAGCTCGCCGACTCGGGCGAGCTCGACCTGGACGCGCCGGTCGTCTCCGTGGTGCCGGAGTTCGCGACGGCGGACCCGGAGGCCACCGCGGCCATCACAACCCGCCAACTCCTCTCCCACACCGCCGGGTTGACCTGCGATTTCACGTACGACGCCGGGCGCGGGGACGACTGCCTCGCCCGCTACGTGGAGGCGAGCAAGGGAGTGGCCCTCGACTGCCCGCCGGGTACGGCCGTCTCGTACAGCAGCCTCGGCTACAACGTCCTCGGCCGCGTCATAGAGGTAGTCACCGGCCGCACGTGGGACCAGGCGCTGAAGGACCGCCTCTTCACCCCGCTCGGCCTGGAGCACTCGATGACGCTGCCCGAGGAGGCGCTGAGCTTCCGCGTGGCGATGAGTCACCTGGGCGAGCCGGGCCAGGACCCGGACCCGGCACCGGCCTGGGACCTGATGCCGCGCTCGGCGGGGCCCTACGGCAGGGTCCTGGTCACCGCCGCCGACGTGGCCCGCCTCGCACGGATGCACCTGGCGGGCGGCACCGCCCCGGACGGCACCCGCCTGCTGTCGGCGGACGCGGTGGCTCAAATGCAGCGGCGCGAGGCGGACGTACCCGACAAGTGGACGGTCAGCGCGGACGGCTGGGGCCTCGGCTGGACGCTCTACGACTGGGACGGCATCCCCGGTTTTGGGCACGACGGCGCGTCGATCGGCCAGTACGGGTACCTGCGCGTGGTGCCTGAGGCGGGCGTGGCGGTGGTCCTGCTGACGAACGGCGGGGGAGCGCGGCAGCTGTACGCGGCGCTGTTCAAGGAGCTGCTCGCGGAGCTGGCGGGCGTGCGGATGCCGGAGGCGTTCGGTCCCGCGGGAGTGCCGCCGGTCGTGGACATGAGCCCGTACGTGGGCACGTACGAGCGGGAGGGCGTGGTGATCACGGTGTCGGCGGGTGAGGAGGTTTCCGGCTCGGGCCGCCTGGTCTACGAGTTCGTCGACGGGATGAAGGACTTCTCATCGCCGCTCGAGATGGACCTGACACCGGTGTCGGAGACGGTGTTCGCGGCGTCAGGAGCGGGCCCCTCGTTCAGCGAGGACTACATGCCGGTGGTGTTCTCCACGCTCTCCGACGGCACCGAGTGCTGCTACGTGGGAATGCGGGCGGCGCCGAAGTCCGCCTGAGCCTGCGCGTCCGCCTGAGCCTGACGCGCGTCCGCCTGAGCCTGACGCGCGGCGGAGAACCGCGGTCGGCCCGGATCAGGGGATCCGCCTGCGCAGGTCCTCCAACATGTTCCGCATCGCCGTACGGAAGATCTCGGCCTGGTACTCGCCGACGAAGGACGTGTGCCCGAACACCTCAAGGACGACGAGGCCGTGCATGTGCCCCCAGCCACTCAGGAGGAGAGCGGTCGCCGCGGGCGGCAGATCGCCGAGGCCGTCCGGCGGCAGGTTCTCCAGGTGTGCCCGGAGCCCGGGCGAGAGCTCGGGGACGTCGGCCGCGGTGAGTTGAGCCGTGGTGAACCCCTCGAACAACTCGCGCTGGAATATCGCGCTCATCCGGCGCATCGCTTGGGTGGTGGGGCCTTCTACGGGGGCTTCGTAGGAGCGCAGCGGGGATCCGTAGAGGAGCTGGAACCGCTCGGGGTGTGCGATGGCCCACCGGCGGTATCCCTCGGCCGCTATCACCATGCGGGGCAAGGGGTGTTGGTCGTCGGGGGCTTGCGCGGTGTCCGGCACGGCATCCTGTGCGGCGCCATGTACGGCGTCCGCCAAGTCGTCGTACGCCTTGGTGACGAGCGCTGTGACGAGGGAGTCCCGGCTCGGGAAGTAGTGGTACAGCGCCTGCACGGTCATCCCGAGGCTACGGGCCACCGCCCGCAGGGACAGGGCATGCGGCCCGTGCTCGGTGATGTGCGACTCGGCGGCATCCAGGATCTCTTGGGTCGCTGCACGACGGCGCCGTTCGCGCAGGGAGAGGGGGGCCGGGGCCGGTGCGTGGTCGTCTGCGGGCATGCGACGACCGTACGGGGGTGGGGTCCGCGGGGTGCCGCGAAGGTGTGGGCTGTGAAGAAAATCTAACGCTGCCAAATCTCCTTGTGCCTCGCTAACGTCGTCACCGGTGGGAGGCGGGGGTGCGGCGAAGTACCCCTGTTGATACACGACTTGGCGCCGCCCGGACCAATGGCGGCCACACCAGTCCCACACCCGTACGCACACGCACACCCACGCCGACGCACGAAGAAGAGGGACACCATGCCCAGCCCCCGAAGCACCAGCCCCCGAAGCACCACCCTCCGCGCAGCCCTGATCGCAGTCCCGCTGGCGGCGGTAGGCGTTCTCGTCACAGCCACCACCCCCGCTGGAGCGGCCACGTCGACCCCGCACCCCACCAACCCCCTCACCTGCCGAGGGGAGGGCGTAGACCCAGACGCCGCGGTCCGCTACAAGACCGAGAGGGTCGTCCACGCCCCCTTGAGCACCATCTGGAAGCTGCAGACGGACGTGGAGCGCTGGCCGTCCTGGCAGGCTCACGTCGAGACGATGGAACGCCTCGACCACGGCCCCTTCCGCAAGGGCTCGGCGTTCCGGTGGACGACTCCGGTGCCTCCCAACCCGGCGACTCCGGCGACCACCCTGGACATCACCTCGACCGTCGAGCAGCTCAAGCGCAACTCCTGCATCCGCTGGACGGGCCCGGCGGTCGGAGAGGGCCTGCGTATCGACGGCGTCCACGTGTGGACCTTCACCAAGGTCAAGGGAGGCGTCCGCGTACGCACGGAAGAGACCCACACCGGCCCCCAGGTGGAAGCGAACGTCCCGTACGCGACCAAGGTCCTCGGCGACGGCCTCGAAGCATGGCTGAGCGCGTTGAAGGCAACGGCCGAGGCAGACTCCGGCGACCAGCGGCGCTGAACACGGGCGCCGGTGGACGGACTCCACGCACGTGGCCGACCATGGGCGGATGCCGCGGATGCCACTCAGTACGCACGAGGTCGAACTGTTCGAGAAATCCCGGGGCCGCCTGGAGGCGATCGCCTACCGTCTCCTCGGGTCGGCCGGTGACGCCGAGGACGCGGTGCAGGACGCGTTCCTGCGGTGGAACGCGGCGGACCGGGAGCGGATCGAGACGCCCGAGGCATGGCTGACGAAGGTGCTCACCCACCTCTGCCTCAACCAGCTCACCTCGGCGCGGGCCAGGCGGGAGACGTACGTGGGGGAGTGGCTCCCGGAGCCGGTCCTGGCCGGAGACCGGATGCTCGGTCCGGCCGACACCTTCGAACAGCGCGAGTCGGTCTCCCTGGCGATGCTCACCCTCATGGAGCGGCTGTCGCCCAATGAGCGCGTGGTGTACGTGCTGCGCGAGGCGTTCGGGTACGCGCACCGCGAGATCGCCGAGATCCTCGACCTCACCGAGTCGAACTGCCAGCAGATCTACCGCCGCGCCAAGCAGCACGTCACCGACGACCGGCCGCGTACCGAGGTCGATGCGGTCGCCGCCGTGAAGATCGTCGAAGAGTTCCTCGCCGCGGCCCTCAGCGGCGACACCGAGCCACTGGTACGGCTGCTCAGCGACGACGCGGTCAGCGTGGCCGACGGCGGAGGCCGAGTCTCGGCCCGCAGGACCCCGGTCACCGGAACACTCCGTATCGCGCGATACCTGCGAAACCTGTTCCGGCCGACCGCTGCCAAGCGGGCCCTTGTCGGCGGCAGCCCGGCCGTCTACACCGCCGTCGTCAACGGCACGCCCGCCGTGCTGGTCGTGCTCGACGAGCGGGTCATCGGCGTCTTGTGTGTCGACGCGACCGCTGACGGCGTCGAGGCGCTCCACATCCAGGTCAACCCCGCCAAGCTGGAACGCATCACGCGCCAGTGGGCGGATGCCGGCCCCCACCACACCGCCCTCAAGGAGTGGTGACGCGCGTCACACCCGCTTCGTGTCAGGGATCGCGAGGCTGTCCGGTTCAGGAGGTGACCCGGTGATCCCCACCGGATCCCCACAGGACCCCACCGGACAGGAGCGAGCCATGAAGCACCGCATTGTCGTCCTAGGAGCCGGTTACGCCGGAGCCACCGCCGCCGGTCGCCTCGCCAAGCGGCTGCACCGCGACGACGTAGAGATCACCCTGGTCAACGCCGACGCCGACTTCGTCGAGCGGGTGCGTCTGCACCAGTTGGCAACCGGACAGGCTCTGCGCCCGCGCCCGCTGCGCGGCATGTACGCGGGCAGCGGAGTGAGGATCCGGCACGCGCGGGTCACGGCGGTCGACGTGGACCGCAGGACGGTAGACGTAACGGAGGCGGACGACACCAACACCAGCACCCTGACCCACGACACCCTGACCTACGACACCCTCGTATACGCCCTCGGAAGCACAGTCGCCGACCACGGCATCCCGGGTGTCGCCGAGTACGCCTACAACGTCGCGGGAAAGCAGGCAGCGCTACAACTACGCGCACGTCTGGACAAGTTGGCTCCGGCCGAGACGGTGCTGGTGGTCGGCGGCGGCCTGACAGGCATCGAAGCGGCCACGGAGATCGCGGAGGCACACCCGGACCTCAGGGTCGCGATCGCCGCCCGCGCCGGAGTAGGCGACTGGCTCAGCGACAAGGCGCGGCGCCACCTGCGCGGAGTCTTCGCCAGGCTGGGCATCACGGTGCACGAAAAGGCGGAGGTCACGCGGGTCGAACCGACGGGCGTGACGACAGGAGAGTCGGCGCCGGGGGCCTCGGCAGGGAGAATCCCGGCCCAAGTAACGGTGTGGACCGCAGGTTTCGCCGCACACCCGATCCCGCACCCCATCGCGGCGGCCACCACCTTGGAGGTGTCGGACACAGGGCAGATCGTCGTGGACGGCACCATGCGCTCGGTCTCGCACCCCGATGTGTACGCGGTCGGCGACGCCGCATACGCCATAGGAGCCGGAGACAAGCCCCTCCGCATGTCGTGCGCCTCGGGAGGCTTCACGGCATGGCAGGCCGCCGATGCCCTCGCCGCGCGCTTGACCGGCCGCAAAGTGCCAAAGACCACGATCGGCTACACCATGCAGTGCATCAGCCTCGGCCGCCGCGACGGAATCATCCAGCGCGTAACCCCGGACGACCAGGTCACCCCCATGGTCATCAAGGGCCGAACGGCCGCCCGCATCAAGGAGTTCGTAGTGGCGGGCGCGGCCTGGGGCATAGCCCACCCAACCCTGCTGCTGCCGACCCGCCCCCGCCACACGGTGTCACCCGACCCCGCCCACCCGGAGGCCGACTTCGCCACTCCGGAAGGCGTGCGGTGACAGTGACGACGAGGGCCGCGTGATGGCATGGAGCGGTGATGAGCGAAGCGACGAGGCTGACGGGCCGGGCCCTGCGGGTGACGATTTTCATCGGCGAGAACGACATCTGGCATCACAGACCGCTCTACACGGAGATCGTGCACCGGGCCCACAAGGCGGGCCTGGCCGGCGCGAGCGTGTTCCGGGGGATCGAGGGCTTCGGTGCCTCCTCGCTGATCCACACCCAGCGGCTGCTGTCGCTGAGCGAGGACCTGCCGGTGGCGATCGTGATCGTGGACAGTGACGAGCGGGTGCGCCCGTTCCTGTCCACGATCGACGAGCTGGTGACGGAGGGTTTGGTGATCCTCGACGACTGCGAGGTCATTCGCTACGTGGGCCGGGAGCAGAACGAGTGAACTGGCTGCTCGTGATCGCCGGGGCGATGGTGGGCGCGCCGCTGCGCTACCTGACAGACCGAATTGTGCAGGCACGCCACGACACGGTCTTCCCATGGGGCACGTTCACCGTGAACGTCACGGGCTGCTTCGTACTCGGCCTGCTCACCGGAGCCGTGGTCGCGGGCGCAGCCTCGTCGCAGACGCAGCTACTGCTGGGAACGGGGCTGTGCGGGGCGCTGACGACGTACTCAACGTTCTCGTACGAGACGCTGCGCCTGACGGAGGACGGGGCAAGGTTCTTCGCCGCGGCGAATGTCGCCGCGAGCGTGGTCACGGGCCTGGGCGCGGCGTACGTCGGGGTCACTTTGGCGGAGGTGCTGTGGGCGTGAGGGCCAGCCTCCTTATAGAGCAGCGCGAGACGTTCCGCGAAGGCTGTGCGCGCCCCTGAGTCGGGACTCAAGGCCTCCACCCCTTACTTCCGCCGCGCCTAGACATCCGGGCCGGAAAGTTCACTCTATATGGCTGACCTGCGGATTAGTTGTCCGGACGATGCCGGAACCTCCTCTTCCGGGGCTTCAACTGGCAGGATCGCGATGCAGTAGCGAACCAACCGCGCAGCGTCAGGGCAGGTCACTGGCTCGGACTCTTTGAGTGCCTCATGACGCTGCCTGGCTTCGTCTGGTCGTCAACAGCACTGCCCATCGGCCTTGTTGGGGTGAGAGCCACATGCCGGTGCCGGTGAAGCCGTAGTGGACCCAGATGTCGTCGTCGGAGTCGCTGCCGGGGGCCGGGTGCCAGAACAGGCCGCGTACCGGCTCCAAGCCGCCGGTCTGGATGGTCAGTGACTCCTTGGTCCAGGCGGGGCCGAACCCGGCTCGGTCCGGGGCGGAGGAGAGCATGTGGCGCAGGAAGGTGCCGAGGTCGTCGAGGACGGTGAAGGCGCCGGCGATGCCGCAGACTCCGCCCAGCAGCCGGGCGGAGAAGTCGTGGGCGACGCCCTTGAGATGGGTGCCGGTGTCTTGGTCGAGTTCGGTCGGTGCGCAGCGTGCGGCGACCTCGGCGGGCAGCGGTCCGAAGCGTGTGTTGTCCATGCCCAGGGGCTGCCAGGTCCGTTGCGTGACGAGCTGGTCGAGCCGCTGTCCGGAGAGGTGCTCGGCCAGGTATCCGAGGATGAGGGCGGCCCGGTCGGTGTACTCGACAGCCTCGCCCGGCGGCCGGTGCAGGGCCTCGTGCAGGACTCCGTCGCGGACGTCCTGGGGGTCGGTGCCGTACAGGTTCTTGAGCTGGGCTCGCAGCGGTAGACCGGCGGTGTGCGTCAGGAGGTTGCGAGCGGTCACCGCTTCCAGCGGGTGTCCGTCGGCCTCGGGCCAGAAGGTGCCGAGTGTGGCGTCGAGGTCGAGCTTGCCTTCTTCCCACAGCGCCCCGATCGAGGCCCAAACTGCGAGGATCTTGGTGAGGCTGGCGGCGTCGAAGATGGTGTCGAGTCGCATCGGCACGTCCGGCTCGGCGGGGTCGAGGACTCCGGCGGTGCTTTGGACGTGGGTGCCATGGGCGTCACCGACAGCCCATACGGCACCTGGATAGACCTTGTCCCGGACGCCTTCGCCCAGGAGCTGTTCGATGCGGACGGTGCGGTACGTCATGGTCTCCCTGTTCGCAATCGGTGTCCCGCCGCGTCAGCGTAGTGACGCGGGCGGAGCTGGAAGGGCAATGGCGCGTCGAAGCCGGGCCACGGCCGTGTTCAGGTGAGCTGGCGGCCGAGGTCGGCCAGGGCTTCTGCTGTCGCCGAGAGCGGGTAGCGGGCGGCGTTCGCGTAGCCCGCCTGCTGAAGGGCGGGGAACAGGCCCGGTGCGGCTCTGATCCGCTCGAGTTCGCGTGCGAGCGCAGCAGGGTGGGTGAAGTCGGTGGCCACCCCGGACGCGGCGAGGACTTCGTTGAGGCCAGGCACCGGCTGGTGCAGGACGGGCAGACCGCAGGCTTGGGCCTCCAGCGCGACCAGGCCCATGGCCTCCAGCGTCGTGGAGGGTATGACCAGCAGGTCGTGCTCGGCGAAGGCTTTCCACAGCTGTGGACGCCGGAGCCAGCCGAGATATCGCGCTCGTACGCCGACCCGTTTGAGGAGCGGGGCCATGGCGTGGAACTGGGCGCTGGGGGCGGCGATGCTCAGCTCGACTCCTGGAAGGGCTGACACGCTGGTGAGCAGATGCCCTACACCCTTCTCGGCGGTGAGGCGGCCGGCGTACAAGAGCCGTAGGTGGCTGGTCGGGGTGCGGGCGGGTCTGAACGGTGGATCGGTGAGCAGGCGGTCCGGGATGCCCCAGGGGACGTGGACGATCTTCCGGCGGTCGGTGTGCGGGGCGAGCTTCAGAAGGTGGTCCGCCATCGCCTTGGTAGGCACGACGATGGCGTTGGCCGCCCTCGCAGTCTCGCGGAGCACTTGAAGCTGATCGCGGTGTGCCTCGGCGAAGATCAGGTCGGTGCCGTGGACGAGGGCGATCCTGGGATGCGATGGCAGGGCCCGGAGTAGCGCAGGGGTGGCGCCGAAGGCGAGGTGCTGCAGGTGCAGCACCTCGATCTGGGCCGGGTTCACCGCAGTCACCAAGGCGCGTCGTAGGGCTGCCACGTAACGGGCGAACGCCGGACCCTCCAGGCACTTGCCGGGTGCCGTCAGCAGGCCGAGGTTGGCCGGGAGACGCGGTCTGGTCCCAGCAGGGGCCAACATGAATGCTCGCGCGGGGATGAGCGGCTGATCCCCGGTGTAGAGGTCGAGGAAGAGCTCGACGCTGCCGCCGGGGCTTCCGGCTGGCAGGTCGAGGAAGGTTGCGGCCACCGGACCCGTGTCCTGGCGTACGGCGTGATTCACAGCGCTCCTTGAGGAATCTCTTCGTACAGGCGGGAGATGTCGATGCCCCTTGTGGCCGCGTACTTGGCGTGCCCCTGCTGGTAGCTGGCAGGAGTGCCGAGGGAGGTGAGGAAGACGAGCTTTCCGAAGGTCATGCCCGGATAGACCCGCGTGGGTAGAGCGGCGCGGATCTCCAAGGTCCAGTGGATCGCGTGCCCTTGGTGGCCCAGTGGGGCTGAGACGTGCACCCAAGGACGACAGCTACCGCACCATCGACTCGATGGACTGGCTGTCCGCCTTGGTCTTCAACCACATCGCCCGCACGAAGCCGACTCCCTGCCCCTGCCATGGCAGGACCTACGTCTTCCGTGGGCTGGGCGCCGCCCGCACAGGTGGCCATCAGGGCGCGAAGCTTGTCGACGTCGCACGCCTCGCCGGAGTGTCCACCGGGACGGTGTCCAACGTCCTCAACCACCCCGACCGCGTACGGGAGGACACCCGAGTCCGCGTCGAGCAGGCGATCGCCGACCTCGGGTTCGTGCGCGGCGGCACGACCACCGAGCACGCAGCCCACTGGCGCCGAAACGGCTTCGCCACCTGGCTATTCACCCCGGCGGCCTCCGGCTGGTACCCGAAGAAGGCGCCGCAGGAGGCGCGACCCGTGCCGCTGCTCGGCGAGCCGTGGCCCGGCGTCCCGGCGCGAGGGCGCAACGCCAGCGAACGGGCCGACGCCTGCTGGCTGCCAATCGCGAAGGGCCTCACGCCGCACGGTCTCCGCCACACCCACCGGACAATGATGGATGACCTGGGCACCGAGAAGGTGCTCATGGACGAACGCATGGGCCACATCGACGGCTCGGTGTCCGCGCGCTATGCCCATGTGACGCAGGGCATGCGGCAGCGTCTGATGCGCGGGCTGACCGAGCGGTGGGAGGCATCCCTCGACGCCCGTCGGGCCATGTGCCCGACGTCCCCGGTAGCGGTACTTGACCGGCTGCTCCGAGGCCGTGGTTAAGGCGCGCGAAGGGCGGCGGAGTCCCGTTCGCGGTGCTCGAGGAGCAGATGACGACGTATGTCGGCGCGTCCGAAGCTGAGGAGAAGTCCCCCGGACCTGCTCGACTCCTGTGGCTGGGCCCTGGCCGACCTGCTTCTCGACGCCCAGGGAGCGGCTGCGCTCAGTCGTCCGGCCGATGGCCGTCTCGCAGCCCAGCGCTGAAGCGACCAGGCGTCGGATCGGCGGGGCGTTGAGGATCTTCAGGGGTCTGCTCCGCCACGTGATCACCTGGGGCTCATGTCCACGCCGTGCGCGAGGACGAGGTCGCGTTCCTCTGCCGGAACCCGCTTTCGGGCGTGAGACCACTTCGACCTCTGCTCACTCCTGCCAGTCCATGCCGTTCACGGTGGAGATGTCTCCCCGCGAAAGGGGCAGGAGGGCGGCGATGACCTCGTCTCAGGATCTCTCCACCTGTCCTCCATCCGCATCACAGCGAGCGTTCAGCCCGAGCGATCTCTGCGCTGAAGTCATTGCAGGCTTCCGAGGCGCACAGGAAGACAACACGGAACGTGGCTTTCTTCCGGTTGGGCAAGTCAGGCTTGGCTGCCCAAGATTCAGCGGCCCTGAAGAGGGTTCGCAGAAAATCATGACGTTCGCTTGGGTTGTCCGAAAGCACATGCTCGGCGTCGTCCACGATCAGCAGATAGCGCGCTGCTGGGATCCAGTTTAGGTCGGACAGGCAGTCGTACAGCGCGTTCCAGTTCCATCCGAAGTAGTCGGGCAGTCGAAGATGCTCGTAGAACTGGGTGAAAACACCGTCAGCGTCGAGCATTTCCCTGCCCGACATGCGAGCGGCATAGAACGATCCGCTGGGCGGCAAAGCCTCCGCCGCCGAAATGCGCGAATCGCTGGGGCTGAGGGACAGCCAGGGGGGCGAGTCGGTCCACCACGGCAGATCACTCACCGTCCCACCTCCATGACGATATAGGTCTGATAGTGCGTTGGAGTGTAATAGGCCGATCCATCAGAACCCGTAATAATCCGCTCTCCGCCCGGTTTCGGGTTTTGTGCCGACTGCACTGTGCCCCATTCCGTGTAGCGAACCGGTTTCCCAGCGCTGTCGAACTCGGGAAGCTTGTGGCCCCCGCCCCTTCCGCTGTTCTCAAAGGGTCGCGGAATTGATGGTCCCATGAGCTGTGGCCCAGCCCCTTGCGCTTCGACTCCGAACTGTCGTATGTCCTGCAGCACTGCCTTGGACTCGCCAGGCACCTTCGTGGGAATCCACCCCTGCAGGCTGGAGGTGTCGCCGAGGACCTGACCCTCCTGACACTGCGGTGCGAGACCGAGGGCGTCGGACCACGTGTGGGGGTTTTGGACGTAGGTGTTGGGGTTGGGTGCAGGGGTGAGGCCAAGAGGGTCCGGGGTGAGGTAGCGGGCAGTCTCGGGGTCGTAGTGGCGGAAGTAGTTGTAATGAAGGCCGGTCTCCGGATCGTGGTACTGACCGGGGAAGCGCAGTGGCGTGTAGGTGCGGCTGTCGGCCGCCCAACTCGTCGTCCCCCAGAGGCTCGTGCGGGCAATCCAGGCGATATCCCCTGTTTCGTCGATGAGTTCGGTGGGTGAACCGACGAGATCGGTGACGATGGCGAAGAACCGGGAGTCGATCTCGTGCTGGGGTACGTCGGCAGAGGTGATGCGTTCAGTTTGGGTGATGGGCCGCAGACCTTGGTGGTCCCAGGTGAGGGTGACCGGATTCGGCAGTTCGGTGGCTGTGGTGGTCTGTTCACACAGGGTTGAGCCGTCCCAGGTGAAGTCGACCTGCTCGGCGACGGTTTCGCCGTCGCCCGCGAGACGCTGCTTGGCGACTCGGCGGCCGAGCGGGTCGTACTGGTAGCGCCAGACGGTGCCGTCCGGAGTGGTGACGGCTGCGAGGCGATCTTCGGCGTCCCATGTGTAGCGCCAGGTGTCGGGTTTCCGGGAGAGGCGTATCTTCTGGCGCAGTGTGATGCGTCCCAGGGCGTCGTGTTCGTACCGGACGCCTCCGGCACGGGTGAGACGGGTGCCGGCGTAGGTGCGAGGTCCGATCGCTCCCTGGCCGGGGTGAGTGGCGGGCCACTCGGCCTGGGTCTGGTTCCCCGCCTCGTCGTAGGCGTATCGCTCGCTCCAGGCCGCTCCGTGGACAGCTGTAACCCGCCCTGCAGCATCCAGGGCGAACTCGCGGGTTCCGTTCCGCTCGTCTTCGGTGCGAATGAGATTGCCGTCTGCGCGGTAGGCGTAGGCGCGTTGCAGGACGGCTTGGCCGCCGACGATGGTGGCTGCCTGCGTCGCCAATTGGCCGAGATCATCGAACGTGTTGGCCAGAGTGAGTGTTTCGCCGATGTGGCGGTTCAGTTCCTGGCCGGCCAGGTCGAACTCGAAGTCGATTTTGCGACCCGCGGCGGTCAGCTGGGTGCGTCGCCCGGCCGTGTCATAGCTCCATGCGCTGGTGACGCCAGTGGGTGTGGTGCGGCTGGTACGGCGGCCCAGGAGGTCGTATGTGTACGTGATGGTGCGCTGGTTGACCGTTTCGGCCAGAACGCGCCCTTCCACATCGAGTTCCCGTACCAGGGTGGCGTCCGGGCCGGCCACCTGGACGAGTTGCCCGGCAAGATCGTATTCGTAGGTCGTGGTTGCTCCGCCGGTGTCTTTGCGACACACGCGGCCCATCGGGTCTCGCTCATATCGGATGGCCTGCCCGAGTGCGTTGGTCGAGGTGACGAGCCACCCTGCCGGGTCGTACGTATAAGTGAGGGTCCGCCCGTCGAAGTCCGTTTCCGACGCCAGACGTCCGGCCTGGTCGTATTGGTAGTTCCAGGTCAGGCCCTGCGGGTTGGTGACCTGGGTGACGCGCAACTCTGAGTCGTACGTGAAGGTGGAGCGCGTACTGTCCGGGGCGATGCGGCACGTCGGCAGGTCGAAGTGGGTGTACTCGAACTGCGAGACCGCGCCCATCGCATCCGTGTGGCTGAGGCAGTTGCCCTCACCGTCATACGCCCAGGACACCGTTGTGCCATCCGGCTCGGTACGGCGGACTGGCTTGCCCTCGACAGTCCACTCGAGCAGTGTCATACGGCCGAGGGCATCGGTGGCAGCGACGGTTCGGCCGAACGGATCACGCTGATAGCGAGTGGTGGCCCCCGCCGGGTCGGCGATTTCGATGGGCAGCCCCGCCTTGTCGCAGCGGACGCGGGTGACGTGGTCGAGCGCGTCCGTGATCGAAGTGAGGTGCCCGGCTGCGTTGTACGCGTAACGGGTGATGGCGCCGACCGGCGTGGTGACAGCTGTGCGGTTGCCGCGTTCGTCGAATTCCTGACGCCAGTCGGCTCCGTCTGCTGTGGAAATCGTTGTGGGCTGACCCAGCGGGTTGTACTCGGCCGTTGTCTCGTGACCATCAGGGCGGACGATGGATGTGACACGGCCGAGGGCGTCGTATGTGTAGCGGGTCGTGTGGCCGAGTGGGTCGGTCACTGAAATGAGTTGGAGGCTCTCGTCCCATTCCTGTGTCGTGACGTTGCCCAGCGGGTCGGTCTCGCGGACCAGGCGTAGGGCATCGTTGTGTTCGTACCGAGTGCTGTGGCCGAGGGAGTTGGTCACCATGGTGGTGCGGGTGGCGTCATCGTAGGTAAGGGATCCGGAGAAGAATCCGTCGCTGCCCTCAGTGCGAATGACCCGGCCGAATCCGTCGTACTCGTAGGCGTAGACCGTGCCGTTCCGGTCCGTCCACGAAGTGATGCGTCCCTCTTCGTCATATGTGAACCGCATAGGGAGACCTGAGGAGTTGATGACCTCGGTGAGATGCCCGTCGTCGCTGTAGCCGTAGCTGACCAGTGGCGTACCCGCCGATTGAGGACGTTCTGGGTCGAGGAGACTGAGCGCTGTGATCCGGGGCAGATCGGGGTGGCGTTGTATCGCGATGCGGTATCCGCCGGAGTGAACGACTTCGTCTGGGCAGCCGTCTGCCGTGTAGTTGATGGTGATCCGTTGCCCGTTTCGGTCAACGATCGATTGGAGCGGTAGGTCAACCGCCTCGCCGTCGTCGGTGGCCTGCGGCGTGTGGAAGATGTAGGCCAGGCCCGCGTCCGGATCAGTCACACGTAGTGCGCCGTCAACATCGCTGTCCCAAGTCAGCGGCCACCGCTGGCCGACTTCTGGGTACACGGGTACGTCGGAGTCGGCAGATATCTGAGGGTAGACAAGGCGGGCGCCGTCTGCAGCGGCGTAGATGAGGCCGGTTTCGTCGGCCTGCAGACGCTGATCAAGGGTGGAGGCCCAGGACGGCCCGAACCATCCTCCCCAGTGGTAGGAGGAGACATGAGTGCGCTCCAGAACCAGTGACAGGGCGCCTGGCAGCTGAACGTCGGTCTGTGGGAGCAGCATGTCGCCGGTGGCGACGTCGATCGGGTCGAGCTTGCACTTCTTGAACAGCGCGCGGATCGAAGCGGGTAGCTTCTGCAGCTCTTCGGGGCGAAGTTTGAGGCGGGAGAGGCCCGATCCATCAAGCTTCAACGACCTGCTGAGCTTGGCGAGTTCGCTGGGCTTGAGCTTTTTCAATCCCTTGCCGAGGGCCTTGCCCAGTACGCCGGCGCCGACGCCGAGGATCGCGCCCTCGGCCAGCAGCTTGGAGAGCTTCTCCGGGTCCTTGAAAGCGCTCGGATCTTGCAGGGCGGCGTCGAAGGCGGAGAACTTCATTCCCTCGCCCGCGAGTTTGCCGGCCCTGGCGATCGTCTTGATCTCCCCGAGGGCCTTCAGCGCCCGCTCCAGGCCGCGGATCGCCTCCATGACGGTGCGAATGACCGAGGCCATGCGGGTGCCGGACTTCTCGATCCGGGCGATCAGCGCCGCTACCTTCGCGGCCCGGGCGCCAGCCGCAAGGCTGCCGGCAATCATGGAGAGGCCGCCGGTCAGCACCGACAGGGCAAGGCCCGCGATCTCGAACTCGGCGATTTCGGCGAGGATTACACCGATCTCGGTCAGCAGCTCGTGGGCTTCGTCGGCGAAGTCGTCCAGTGCCTTGGCGCCCTCGCGCAGCGAGTCGGCCATGTCGGTGGCCTGCTTGCGGGTGGCCTTGGCCCGCTTGTGGAACGCCTTGGCGGCTTCACCCTCCCACTCCAGGTCCTTGAGCGCCGATTCGGCGTCGTTGGCGGCGGCGTCGAGCCCTTTGGCCAGGGCCCGCCACTGCTTGGCTATCTCACGGATGCCGTCGGGATCGACGAGCGGATCGGTGATGCCGAGGAACTCCAGACCGCTGGCCAGAGTGTCGCCGAAGGCGTGGTTGGCCTTGTTGATCCAGTGCAGGGGATTGAGGTCTTCGGCGTCGATGTCGCCGGGGATGATGTCAAAGCCCATGTACGGCTCAGCCCTTCTTGGCGCGCGCCGCAGCGGACAGCAGGACATCCAGCAGGTCGAAGGCGTCGGAGACGTCGCCCATGAACTTCGCCTCGGTCTCCCACTCCTTGTGCAGGTTCTTGGTGACCCTGGTGACGGTGTCCATGCCGTCCTGGATGTCGTCCTTCGCGCTCATCAGTGAGCCCAGCACGCCGAAGGCGGACAGATCGTGCGAGGCCGCCTTGAAGTCGTGCAGAGGCTTTCGGGTGTGGTGATCCACTTTGCCCAGCGCGGAGGCCGCCTTGTGCAGCGACTCCGCGTCCTTCTTCAGGTCCGACATGCTGCCCTGCCCCCGCCCGTTGCTTCTGTGTACATGCCAGCTGCATGACCCTAGGCGAGTCGGTTCTGTGGCATGCAAGTGGCATGCCACGGGCTGGCAAAGGTCGTCGTCGTGTGCAATCGCTCTCGCGGTCGCCGTGAAATAACACAGCGTGTCCGTTCAGCGGTTGATCGATTGAATCTCCTGGACGTTCATGTCCTGGGTGGTCTCGAAGGTGCCGTTGGGCAGGTCACCCTTCGCGCCCCCGGTGCCCTCCCAGGAGATTTCCCAGGTGATCGACGCCTTGAGTTGATACGGCTTTCCGTCGGTGGCCCGCAGATACGTGATACCGCACGGCGGGGCTTCACCGGAGGCGCCCTTGGTGTACGGGGCGCCGATGGAGCCGTTGTCGTTGATCTCGCAGTCACCGGAGGCGGGGTAGGCTTCCGCGTCGTCGGTGCCGGGCTCCAGATGCAGGGCGACCGGCCTCGCGGTGGTCTGTGCCCACAAGCCGGTGCCCGGCAGGTCGGCGCGGACTGTGACGTCCTTGAAGGTGCCCTTGTCCAGCCACACCCAAGTGGGCAGATTCACCGTCGACTTGGCCTGCGGCTTCAACTCGATCTCGGTGTCCGGGACCTTGATCTTGTCGTAGGCGAACGCGGCGAGTGTCTCCGGGGTGGGGGCGTGCTTGTCCTTGGGGATGGTGCCGGCGTCCTGCCAGAACATGATGCGACCGCATTCCCACGCCTCGGAGTCCTGGTAGCGCCCTTCTCGGACCACGCTGCGCCAGAACATGCCCTTCTTGTCGAGGTTGTAGTCCTTGTAACCGTCGGCACTGCTGTCCTCAGGCGAGGCCAGGTCGAAGTTGCTGTCTGGCTTCCCCTTCTCATAGTGGTCCACCCAAAGGCCGTTGCTCCACCAGACGTGCGCGTTGACCAGCCCACCCTCACCCGTGGCAACCGCGTCCTTGAGCTCCTTCGGTGAGAAGGCAGGCTCGTACCAGCATGCCGGCGGCTCCCAATTCGGGTCCACCGAAGCAAGCTCACCCACAGAAGCCTTCGCCGTCTGGCCGCCGGGGTACGTGAGCTTGATCTTCGAGTTGGACACCGATGCCATGAGTGACTTGCCGGAGGCGTCGCCACTGGGGCCCGAGGGCTTGCTCGGCTGCTTGGACTCATCGTCCTCGCCGAACGCGTGGGCCATACCGGGCACGGCGACGACGATGAGCGCAGAGGCGATCAGCAAGCTTGTCGCCCTGTAGGGGTGCGACATGCTCAGCAGCCTCCCCGCTCGGTTTCCGAGTAACGCGTCTTCCACACACCCTGTGACGTCTTGTCGAGCCGGTTGCGGTACTGGACGCGCGCCTTGGAATTCTGGGGCGTCCGCTCGACCTCGCCGGTCTTGGTGTTCTTGGTGGAGCCCTTGCTCTCGTCGACGCAGTAGAACAACACGCCGCTGCCGTCATCGGCGATGCTCACCTGAGGTTTCGACACTGTGGCGCGGCCGGTCAGGACCAGGTCGTCGTCGACGAAGCCCTTGATCCATTTGCGGGCCGACTGGTCGGCGGCATCGTCGGTGTAGAAGGCCACCGCCTTGGAGTCCGGGTTTCCCTCGATGATCGCGGCGTACTCGGCCAGCAGTTCCTGCCTGCCGTCATCCAAGATCGCCTGCTTCTTGGAGTCCGAGTTCGTCCATCCCTGGAAGTCAGCCTGGAAGCTCTTGGGGAGCGTGATCTTTGGGCGGCCTGCAGCCGTGTCGGAGGGCGCAGCGGAGGCCGACGGACTGGTGCTCGATTGCGTGCCCGCGCCCTTGATCTTGTCCGAGGACGAGTCGTCGCTGCCGGAACTGCACGCGGTCAGCAGAAGCGTGGCTGTGGTGGCAAGAGCAATGGCCGTGGGCAGTGTTCGGTGCTTCACTTCGAGGGCTCCCGGTGGGGCGAGGGCTTTGTAAGGCACCTGACGGTACCCAAGGAGCTCATGGTTTCACCACGCCGAACTTGGCCATGATCAAGGGCGCGTCAGCACAGTGCTTGTGGGGGCGTGGCCGCCACGGTTCCATTGCGGATCCGCACGCCGCGCACGGCATTCCGGCAACTCCGCGAGGTTGGCCCCGTCGGTAGTTGAGTCGAGCTCCACAAGCCCCCAGGCGGGTCGGCGTGCAGTCGCTTCGCGAACGTACAGATCAGGGTGATCGATCCGGCGCCGGGCCCGTACATGCTCGGTGGCCGTCTCTGGGAGAAGCCTTCCAAGATCTTCTCCCAGATTTCTCCCAAACGATCACCGGAGACGCAGGAAGGGCCTGACCCGCGATGCGGATCAAGCCCTTGACCTGCTGTTTCAGCTGTCGGGGTGGCGGGATTTGAACCCACGACCTCTTCGTCCCGAACGAAGCGCGCTGCCAAGCTGCGCTACACCCCGATGTCGTTGCTCCACCGGCCCGCATTGCTGTTGGCCGTGGCGACATCGATTACTTTAGCGGACCAATGCCCGGAGACGAAATCCGGTTTTCGGGCCCCTGGGCGGAGGCTCCGGGCGGATGCGGTCCAGGCCCACCACGAGCGCCGCGAGAGCGTAGAAGGCCAGGCCGAAGAAGATCGCGTTGGCCAGGACCACCGGGTAGCCGTGTGCGTCGACGTCCAGGAACGGGTACGTGTAGCGCGCCGCCGAGCCGGGGGGCATGAGGGCGCCGCGGGTCAGGGCGAAGGCCAGGTAGGCCAAGGGGTAGAGCATCCAGAGCAGTGCCTGGCGCAGGTAGAGCCTCCTGGGGGTTGTCAGCAGGAGCCAGTTCAGGACCGCGCCGATCGGGGTCACCGTATGCAGCAGGTCGTTCGCCAGGCTGCGCCAGCCGGTCAGCGGCGCGGTCTCCCCCGTCATGGAGAAGCCGCTCGCGTCGTCGGCCAGGACGAAGTGGTAGACGAGCCCCGTGATCGAGATGAACAGGAGCGTGCCGCCCGTCACCAGCGGCGGCAGCGGGCGCCGGCCCTGCCATGCTCGCCGCGCCGAGAGCGCGAAGACCACCGCCACCAGCACATTGCTCTGGATCGTGAAGTAGCTCAGGACCCGTAGCGGACTCCCCAAGCCCAGGTTGATCATGACGCCGATGGCCGCCGCCAGCGCGACCAGCGCCCGGAACGTCCCGGCCAAGGGGCGGCGTACCGGAGGCACGACCGCCTCCGCGGGGGCGTACCACGGCGTCGGAGCGATCATGCCCCCACGGTAAGCACCCTCCCGCCCAGCCGCGCGCGGTCAGCGTCCGGACGGGCGGCGAGGGGGGAAGGAGGGACCCGGCCCGGCTGGCTCATAGCCGAACCCGGCCCGGCTGGCTCATAGCCGAACCCGGCCCGGCTGGCCCAGCAACCCCGCAACCCAGCCACCGGGCTAGCCCAGCAACCCGGCCTAGCCCAGCCACCCCGCTGACCCAGCAGCCCCGCCCCCGGCCCCAAGGAACTACCCCCGCCCCCGCCCCCAAAGCACTACCCCCGCCCCGTCAACGTAAGCAACGTCGCCTCCGGCGGGCACGCGAACCGCATCGGTGTGTAGCGGCCCGCCCCGCAGCCCGCCGACACATGCATGTACGACCTCCGGCCCCCCGCCTCGTGCGACGACAGGCCCTTCACGCGCCCCGTGTCCAGGTCGCAGTTGGTGACCAGCGCCCCGTAGAAGGGGATGCAGAGCTGGCCGCCGTGGGTGTGGCCCGCGAGGATCAGGGGGTAGCCGTCGGCGGTGAAGGCGTCCAGGCTGCGCAGGTACGGGGCGTGCACGATGCCCATCGAGAAGTCGGCACCCGCGTCGGGGCCGCCCGCCACGCGCTCGTACCGGTCGCGCTTGATGTGCGGGTCGTCGAGTCCCGTGAGACCGATCTCGTAGCCCTCGATCTTCAGGGCGCCCCGCGTGTTCGTCAGGTTCACCCAGCCCGCCGCGTCGAAGCCGTCGCGCAGGTCCTCCCACGGGTTGTGGATCGCGTTCACGACGGGTGCGTTGCCGTTCAGGCCGTGCTTGCCCTGCGACTTCTCCAGCAGGTAGCGGGCGGGGTTGCGCGGCTTCGGGCCGTAGTAGTCGTTCGAGCCGAAGACGTACGCCCCGGGGAACCGCATCAGCGGGCCCAGCGCGTCCAGCGTCTCCGGTACGCCCTCCGGATCGGAGAGGTTGTCCCCGGTGTTGATCACGAAGTCCGGGCGGAGCCCCGCCAGGGACTGCAGCCAGCGCTGCTTCTTGCGCTGCCCGGAGACCATGTGGATGTCCGACACCTGGAGGATTCTCAGCGACCGCATCCCCGCCGGCAGCACGGGCACCGTGACCCGCCTCAGCCGGAAGGAACGGGGCTCGAGGCCCACCGAGTAGGCGAGACCGGCCGCGGCCGTCGCCGTGATGCCCAGGGGTACTGCGTATCGCGCGCGCATCCTCCCATCGTGTCAGACCCGAAGGCCCCGTAAATCAGGGGGCGTCGGGCCGCGGGCACCTGCGACAATCACCGCATGACCACGCTCAAGTCGAAGCTTCAGGAAGACCTCACGGCCGCGATCAGGGGGCGTGACGAGCTGCGCTCCTCGACGCTCCGGCTGACCCTCACCGCCATCACGAAGGAGGAGGTTTCGGGCAAGACGGCCCGCGAGCTCTCCGACGACGAGGTGCAGAAGGTGATCGCCCGCGAGGCGAAGAAGCGCCGCGAGGCCGCGGAGGCCTTCGCCAACGGAGGCCGCGCGGAGCAGGCCGCGAAGGAGAAGGCGGAGGGCGAGGTCCTCGCCGAGTACCTGCCCAAGCAGCTCTCCGAGGACGAGCTCCAGGCGATCGTCGCCCAGGCCGTTGAAGAGGCCAGGGCGGCCGGCGCGGAGGGCCCGCGTGCCATGGGTCAGGTCATGAAGATCGTGAACCCGAAGGTCGCGGGCCTGGCCGAGGGCGGCCGCGTCGCCGCCGTCGTCAAGAAGCTGCTCGCGGGCTAGGGGATCCCCTAGTTCTTGCACGAGCAGTACTCGTACGTGACTGAAGTACGTGACTGGAGTACGTGACTGAGGGCGCCCCCTGAAGCAGGGGGCGCCCTCAGTCACGTATCAAGAAGGACACGTATCAAGAAGGACCAGTCGAACTACCGGCTACCGGCTACCGACTACCGGCCCCAACCACCGATCCCACCGTTCCCGTTCCCATTCCCGCCGTTCCCGTTCCCACCGTTCCCGCCGCCCCCGATGATCTCCGGCGGCAACGAGATGTCCGGCCACGGATCGCCGCCGCCACCCCCACCGCCGCCGTTGTCGCCGCCGTCACCGCCGCCGCCGTTCCCACCGCCCGGCTTGTTGTCCTCGTGCGGCTTGTCCTTGTCCTTGGCGCCGTCCGGGATGTGGATGGTGTTGAAGCCGGGGGCCGGCTTGCCCGCGAGGGCGCCGCTCATCGCGTCCCGCCAGATCGGGCCGGGGACCTCGCCACCGAAGACCTTGTCGTACGGGACTCCGCCGATGGTGATGTTGACCATCCGCCGCTTGTGCTGCGGGTCGCCGACCCAGACCGCGCCCGACATGTTCGGGGTGTAGCCAACGAACCAGGCGGCGTAGCGGAAGTCGGTCGTACCCGTCTTGCCCGCGCTCGGGCGGGAGCCGAGGCCCGCCTGCTGGCCCGTTCCGTCCTCGACCACGCCCTTCAGGAGGGTGTTGATCGTGTCGGCGGTCTTCTGCGACATCGCGCGCGAGCACGTCGACTTCGGCACCGGCAGCGACTTGCCGTCCGGGTCGGAGATCGACTCGATCGCGATGGGCGTGCAGTACGTACCGCGCGAGGCGAACGTCGCGTACGCGCCCGCCATCGTCAGCGGCGACATCTCCTGGGTGCCGAGCGCGATCGACGGCGCCTGGTCCATCTTCCTGCCGTCGGCCCGCTCGACGCCCATCTTCTTGGCCATCTTCGTCACCGGGCAGATCCCGATGTCGCCGATCATCTCCACGTAGTAGGTATTGACCGACTTCGCGGTCGCTTCCTTCATCGCGTACGGGCCGACCTCGGTCTCGTTCTCGTTGGTGAGCTTGTCGCCGCCCGAGTTGACCCACTTCTTGCCGTCGCAGGCCGCGACGCTGCTCGGATACGGCATCTCGTACGGCGATCCGTAGCTCTTCGTCGGCGGCGTGCCGCGCTCCAGGGCGGCCGCTGCCACGATCGGCTTGAACGTCGAACCCGGCTGATAGCCCGCACCGCCCCCCACGGCGTCGTCTACGGAGAGGTTGATCGTGGTCTCGTCCTTCTTGAAGCCGTAAGGCCGCGACTGGCCCATGCCCAGGATCTTGCCGGTGCCCGGCTCGACGATGGTGGCCGCCGTCGCCACGTCATCGGTCTGGTTGACGTGATCCTTTATCGAGGCCTGCACGGAACGCTGGGCCTGGGGAGCGAGGGTCGTCTTGATCCGCAGACCACCCTGGTTCCAGACCTTGGCCCGCGCCTCCTTGGTCTTGCCGAAGACCGGGTCGGAGAGGAAGACCTCGCGTACGTAGTCACAGAAGAACCCGGCGCCGCTGACCGCGGTGATGCAGCCGTTCTTGGGCCTGCTCACCTTCAGACCGAGCGGCTTCTCCTTCGCCTCCGCGGCCTCCGCCTGGGTGATGTCGTGCGTCTCCGCCATCCGCTGGAGCACGACGTTGCGGCGCTTCGTCGCTTCCTGCGTGTCGTTGACGGGGTCGTACCTGCTGGGGGACTGCACGATGCCGGCGAGCAGCGCGGCCTCCTGGACCTGCAGATCCTTGGCGGGCTTGGAGAAGTAGCGCTGGGACGCGGCCTCGACGCCGTACGCCTGCTGGCCGAAGTAGGTGATGTTCAGGTAGTTGCTGAGGATGCGCTTCTTGCCCAGTTTGTCCTCGACCTGGATCGCGTACTTCAGTTCGCGGACCTTGCGCCCGATGGTCTGCTGGGTGGCCTCGGCGACCTTCGTCGGGTCGTTGCCCGCCTCCTCGACGAAGACGTTCTTCACGTACTGCTGGGTGAGGGTGGAGGCGCCCTGCGAGACGCCGCCGCTCTGCGCGTTCTGGTTGACCGCGCGCAGGATGCCCTTCATGTCGACCGCGCCGTGTTCGTAGAAGCGCGCGTCCTCGATCGCGACGATCGCCTTCTGCATGTACGGCGAGATCTCCTTGAGGGGGACCACCGTGCGGTCACGTGAGTAGACCGTGGCGATGGAGCCGCCCTCGCTGTCGAGGATCGTGGTGCGCTGACTCAGCGGCGGCTGCTTCATGTTGGCCGGGATCTCGTCGAACCCCTCGACCGAGCCCTTCGCCGCGAGGCCGAGCGCGCCGGCCGCGGGCAGGGCGATACCTGCCAGGACGGCTCCCGCGAGCACGCTGACACCTAGGAACTTCGCGGCCTGCTGAGTTGGTGACAGACCACCGCCCGAGCGCTTCTTTCCCATGAGGGCAGCCTACGTTCTGATTCGCCGGACACGCCTCAATGCCTTGGCCTAAGCTGCTCTCAACTGTCACAGCAGTGCGGTCCGGCAACAACCCCTCCGTCCCTCCCGAATCCGGAACGGGGTCCTCCTTCAGCTCTTCAAGAGCTAGGGAATGTGTGTCCGAATTCGCCTCATGCGGCATTCGATGCCCGTTGTGACTCAGCTGAAGTGCCCGCAATTGCCGGGTTAATCACGCATGTCGCCAGCTCACTCCGTCGGGTGATCTGCCGCTTACGCATAGTCCGTTCGGGCCATCCAAGATTGGGCCCGAAGGGGGTGTTGCGCTGTCCCTACCTTCCGTAACGTCCTCAACTGGCGGCGGTGAATATGCCGCTGCCGCCGTGGGGGAGCCTCGATTCGGGAGAGGACGGCGCCGGTATGGGCTGGGTAACCGACTGGAGTGCGCAGGCGGCCTGCCGCACTACCGATCCAGATGAACTGTTCGTTCAAGGAGCAGCGCAGAACAGGGCCAAGGCGGTGTGCACCGGTTGCCCGGTGCGCACGGAGTGCCTGGCCGACGCGCTGGACAACCGCGTCGAATTCGGCGTGTGGGGTGGCATGACCGAGCGGGAGCGCCGCGCACTGCTGCGCAGGCGTCCCACGGTCACCTCCTGGCGCCGTCTGCTGGAGACGGCGCGCTCCGAGTACGAGCGTGGCGCGGGCCTGCTGCCCGTGGACTTGGAGGACGACGAGACGTACGAGAGCTACGCGGCAGTGGGTTAGCGCCCGTCCGCCGCGTGGCGGTGGGGCATCGAACGCCCCGCCGACCAGGCGGCAGTAGGGCAGCCCCGCTGCTCAGGCAGCTCCGGCCGGAGCACCATCACCACCGGCCGCGAGCCGGTCTCCGATGGCCCGAAGGCCTGCCAGGTCGTGCACATCGCCGGGCAGCGCGGTCACTTCGGTCACCGCCACCTCGGGGTGGAGCGCGGTGAAGCGGTCACGCGTGCGCTGTTCGCGCGCGAGCAGCTGCATGCGTTCCGCGTGCAGCCGCAGCAGGCCTGCGGTCAGCTGGGCCACGGGCTGCTGATCTATGGACTGCTGAGCGCCATTGAGTTCAGCTTGAGCGTCATTGAGTTCGGACGGCGCTCCGGAGGGCGCTTCGGAAGATGCGGGAGTCTCGGAACTGCCGGGGGACTCGGAACTGACGGGGGCCTCGGGGGAGTTGCCGGGAGCCTCGTGGGAGGTACGCAAGCCAGCCTTCCCGTCCTCCTGATCCACAATGCCGCTCTCATCAAGATTTTCCGCGGCGGCAAGCGCCCGCTCGGCCGAGAGCTGAGCGGCGCCGCTGCTGTGCACCCGGTTCAGTACGAGACCGGCGAGCGGCATGTCGTCGGCCGCGAGGCGCTCCACGAAGTACGCCGCTTCCCGCAGCGCGTCCCGCTCCGGCGACGCCACCACGAGGAAGGCCGTGCCGGGCGCCTGGAGCAGCCGGTAAGTGGCGTCCGCGCGGGTGCGGAAACCGCCGAACATGGTGTCCATCGCGGCGACGAACGTCTGGACGTCACGCAGTAGTTGACCGCCGAGCAGCTTGCCAAGGGCCCCCGTCATCATCGACATCCCGACGTTCAGGAACTTCATCCCGGCCCGGCCGCCCACCTTCGCGGGCGCCATGAGCAGCCGGATCAGCTTCCCGTCCAGGAAGGAACCGAGGCGCTTGGGTGCGTCGAGGAAGTCGAGGGCCGAGCGCGAGGGCGGCGTGTCGACGACGATCAGGTCCCACTCGTCACGGGAGCGCAGCTGCCCCAGCTTCTCCATCGCCATGTACTCCTGCGTGCCCGCGAACCCCGCCGAAAGCGACTGGTAGAAGGGGTTGCTGAGGATGGCGTGCGCCCGCTCCTTGTCCGCGTGCGCCTCGACGATCTCGTCGAACGTCCGCTTCATGTCGAGCATCATGGCGTGCAGCTCGCCGCCGCCGCCGTCGATGGCCTTGACCCGGCGCGGGACGTTGTCGAGCGAGTCGATCCCCATGGACTGGGCGAGCCTGCGCGCCGGGTCGATGGTGAGGACGACGACCTTGCGGCCCCGCTCGGCGGCGCGCAGCCCCAGCGCCGCCGCCGTGGTCGTCTTGCCGACGCCCCCGGAGCCGCAGCACACCACGATGCGGGTCTTCGGGTCGTCGAGCAGCGAGTCCACGTCGAGCGTGCGGGCCGCCTCCAGGGAGCGTGTCGTGTCCGGGTGACGTGCCGGGTCCGAGGTCATGCGATCCCTTGCTTCCGCAGTTCCGTGGCGAGTTCGTAGAGACCCGCCAGGTCCATTCCCCCCGCCAGGAGCGGGAGTTCGTGCAGGGGGAGGCCGAGCTCGCCCAGAGCGGACCGCTGGGAACGCTCCAGGGCGTGCCGCTCGGCGTACTCGGCGGCCTGTTCGAGCAGCGGGTCGACCAGCCGCTCGGCGACACCGCCGCGGCGTGCCCCGCCGAGTCCTGCGGCGGACAGGGACTTCGCGATGGCCGTACGCGGCGTCTGTTCGAGCCCGAGTTCGAGCGAGGCCTCGTCGAGGAGCGTGGGCCGCACCATGTTCACCATGACCCGCCCCACGGGGAGCTTCGCGGCGCGCAGTTCGGCGATCCCGTCGGCGGTCTCCTGGACCGGCATCTCCTCAAGGAGGGTCACCAAGTGGACCGCTGTCTCAGGTGACTTGAGGACGCGCATCACGGCCTGGGCCTGATTGTGTATGGGCCCGATCTTGGCGAGCCCGGCCACCTCGTCGTTCACGTTCAAGAAGCGCGTGATGCGCCCGGTGGGTGGCGCGTCCATCACCACGCAGTCGTACGCGTACCGCCCCCGCTTGTCCTTGCGGCGCACCGCCTCGCAGGCCTTGCCGGTCAGCAGGACGTCCCGCAGGCCCGGTGCGACGGTGGTGGCGAAGTCGATGGCGCCGAGCTTCTTCAGGGCCCGGCCCGCGCCGCCCATCTTGTAGAACATCTGGAGGTAGTCCAGAAGGGCCAGTTCGGGGTCGATGGCGAGGGCGTACACCTCCCCGCCCCCGGGAGCGACGGCGATCTTCCGCTCCTCATAAGGCAGCGCTTCGGTTTCGAAGAGCTGCGCGATGCCCTGTCTGCCCTCGACCTCCACGAGAAGGGTGCGCTTGCCCTCTGTCGCGAGGGCGAGCGCGAGTGCGGCGGCCACCGTGGTCTTGCCGGTACCGCCCTTGCCGCTGACGACCTGGAGCCTGCTCACACTTCCGAGCCTAACCAGTCGGCGTCCGGGCTAAGCAGGAGGCCACCGTGAGCAGCGCCTCACAACGGCTACAGTCGGCCATATGACCAAGTACGAATACGCAACCGTGCCCCTGCTCGTCCATGCCACGAAGCAGATTCTGGACACCTGGGGCGAGGACGGCTGGGAGCTCGTCCAGGTCGTGCCCGGCCCGAACAACCCTGAGCAGCTCGTGGCTTACCTGAAGCGGGAGAAGCAGGCATGAGCGGGGCTGTCGAGGCGAAGCTGGCCGAGCTCGGCCTGACCCTGCCCGAGGTGGTCCCGCCGCTCGCCGCCTACCAGCCGGCTGTCCAGTCGGGTGTGTACGTCTACACCTCGGGGCAGCTCCCGATGGTGGACGGCAAGCTCCCGGTGACCGGCAAGGTCGGCGGGGAAGTGACGCCGGAGGAGGCCAAGGAACTGGCCCGCACGTGCGCGCTGAACGCGCTGGCCGCGGTGAAGTCCATCGTCGGTGACCTGGACCGCGTAGCGCGTGTCGTGAAGGTCGTCGGATTCGTGGCGTCGGCCCCGGACTTCACGGGCCAGCCCGCGGTGATCAACGGCGCGAGCGAGCTGCTCGGCGAGGTGCTCGGCGACAAGGGCGTGCACGCCCGCAGCGCCGTGGGTGTGGCGGTCCTGCCGCTGGACGCGCCGGTCGAGGTCGAGGTCCAGGTGGAGCTGACCGAGGCGTAAGGGCTGCTCGGGCACTGCTCAGACGCTGCCTGGCCGCTGCCGATCGGGGCCTGGCCTCGGCCTGGTCGCTGAGCCGATCGCGGTCTCCTGGCACCCGATAGTTGCCTCTCGAACATCAGCTCACTAGGGGATAGCCTCCGCCCATGGCTAATGGGCAGTGGTACCCCCCGGAGTGGCCCGACCGCATCCGAGCGCTGAGCAGCGGCGAACTGACGCCAGCGACTCCGCGCCGGGCGGCCACGGTCATGCTGCTGCGGGACTCCGCGGCCGGACCCGCCGTACATATGCTGCGCAGACGCGCCTCCATGGCTTTCGCCGGAGGCGCGTACGCGTATCCGGGGGGCGGCGTGGACCCGCGTGACGACGACCACCTCGTCCGCTGGGCGGGGCCGCCGCTCGCGGAGTGGGCCGAGCGCCTCGGGGTGGACGGGCCGGGCGCGCAGGCGATCGTCTGCGCCGCCGTCCGTGAGACGTTCGAGGAGGCGGGCGTGCTGCTGGCCGGGCCGACTCCTTCGAGCGTGGTGGGCGACACCACCGGCGACGACTGGGAGGCGGACCGCGAGGCGCTGGTGGCCCGTGACGTCTCCTTCGCGGAGTTCCTCGACCGGCGCGGCCTGGTCCTCCGGAGTGACCTGCTGGCCGCCTGGGCGCGCTGGATCACCCCGGAGTTCGAACCGAAGCGCTACGACACGTTCTTCTTCGTGGCGGCCCTCCCGGAGGGGCAGCGCACTCGCAACGCCTCCACGGAGGCCGACCGCACGGTGTGGATCGCTCCGGGGGAGGCCACGGAGGGGTACGACAAGGGCGAGCTCCTGATGATGCCGCCGACCATCGCCACCCTGCGCCAGCTGAGCCCCCACGGGTCGGCCGCGGACGCCCTGGCCGCCGCGTCCGGGTGCGATCTGACCCCGGTTCTGGCCCAGGCGCGGCTGGAGGACGGCGAGTTGGTGCTGACCTGGCCCGGCCACGAAGAGTTCACCAAGCACATCCCTACGGGGGGACCCGCATGACCGAAGCCGCCGCCCTCCCCGGCCAGCCCCGGGGCGGAGTACTCAGCGGTCCCGCCACCGCCCGCGCGGTCAACGTGCTGGCCCCCAACGCGTCGGCGATGACGCTGGACGGGACCAACACGTGGATCGTCTCCGAGCCCGGCTCAGGGCTCGCGGTCGTCATCGACCCGGGCCCGCTGGACGACGTACACCTCCACAACGTCATCGCCACGGCCGAGAAGGCGGGGCAGCGGGTCGCGCTCACCCTCCTCACCCACGGCCACCCGGACCACGCGGAGGGCGCGTCGCGCTTCGCCGAGCTGACCGGCACCAAGGTGCGCGCCCTCGACCCGGCGCTGCGCCTCGGCGACGAGGGCCTGGCCGCCGGTGACGTGGTCAAGACGGGCGGCCTGGAGCTGCGCGTGGTCCCGACGCCGGGCCACACCGCGGACTCCCTGTGCTTCCATCTCCCGGCCGATCAGGCGGTCCTGACGGGCGATACGGTCCTCGGCCGCGGGACGACGGTCGTGGCGCACCCTGACGGCCGCCTGGGCGACTATCTGGACTCCCTGCGGCGCCTGCGGTCCCTGACCGTCGACGACGGCGTCCACACGATCCTGCCGGGCCACGGCCCGGTCATGGACGACGCCCAGGGCGTCGTCGAGTTCTACCTCGCCCACCGAGCGAACCGCCTCGCCCAGGTCGAGACAGCCGTGGAGAACGGCCACGCGGCGCCTTCGGACGTAGTAGCCCACGTGTACGCGGACGTGGACCGCTCCTTGTGGCCGGCAGCGGAGCTTTCGGTGAGGGCGCAACTGGACTACTTGCGAGAGCACGGCCTGATCTAGCCCCACGGAGGGGTCCATCCACGACGGCACCCCGCCCGCCCCGCACCCCGGGGCAATCGGGCGGGAAAGCCTTGTGGGGAAAGCACGACCGGGGCCCCGCCTCAAGAGAGACAGAACCCCAGCCACAGCCATCCACAGCCAAGAAACAGCGTCAGCGGCTCCGCTTGGCCAGCCGCTCCACATCCAGCAAGATCACCGCGCGAGCCTCAAGCCGCAGCCAACCGCGCCCGGCGAAGTCCGCCAGTGCCTTGTTGACGGTCTCGCGGGAGGCGCCGACCAGCTGGGCCAGCTCTTCCTGCGTGAGGTCGTGCACGACGTGAATGCCTTCCTCGGACTGCACGCCGAAGCGGCGCGACAGGTCGAGGAGAGCGCGGGCCACACGCCCGGGCACGTCGGAGAAGACCAGATCGGACATCTGGTCGTTGGTCTTGCGCAGGCGCCTGGCGACGGCACGCAACAGCGCCGCGGCCACCTCGGGGCGGGCGTTCAGCCAGGGCTGAAGGTCGCCGTGACCGAGACCGAGCAGCTTGACCTCGGTGAGCGCGGAGGCGGTTGCCGTACGCGGGCCCGGGTCGAACAGCGAGAGCTCACCGATGAGCTCACCGGGGCCGAGCACCGCGAGCATGTTCTCGCGGCCGTCGGGTGAGGTCCGGTGAAGCTTCACCTTGCCCTCGGTGACCACGTAAAGGCGGTCTCCAGGGTCACCCTCATGGAAAAGCGCATCCCCGCGGGCGAGGGTCACCTCACTCATGGAGGCGCGGAGCTCCGCCGCCTGCTCGTCATCGAGCGCCGCGAAGAGCGGGGCGCGCCGCAGAACGTCGTCCACGAGTTCTCTCCTTGTCGACCTGCATCAGGGGACCGTGTTCCCCATTTTGCCGGACGGTCCAAACAGTGTGATCAGTCACAAGTCTGCCGCACTGGCGTGGCGAGCTGTGCGGGAGGGGGCCAATTGGGGGCCGATCCAAAGGGTCCGGGGCGGATGTCAGTGTCGGGCTCTAGGCTGGCCGGGTGTCCAAAAAGCCGGTGAGAGCACAGGCCAAGGGGGCTGGGAAGCGTACCGCTCACCGTGATTCCGCTGTGGGCGAACAGGCTTCCGGTGGGTCAGAGAATGCGACAAAAGGGACAAGGGTGCCACCGGTGAAGAAGGCTTCGGCGAAGAAACAGGACCTCGCGGGCGAGGCGAAGCCCGCCCCGGCGAAGAAGACTGCCGCAGTGAAGAAGGCCGCCACGGTGAAGAAGAGCGCCACGGCGAAGAAAGCCGCCCCGGCGAAGAAGACCGCCACGGCGACAAAGACCGCCGTCGCCACGGCGAAGCAAGCCACGCTCGCGAAGAAGTCCGCGCCGAAGGCCAAGCCCGAGTCCCGGGCCGCCCTCGTCCGCCGAGCCCGCCGCATCAACCGCGAGCTCGCGGAGGTGTACTCGTACGCCCACCCCGAGTTGGACTTCGAGAACCCCTTCGAGCTCCTGATCGCCACGGTCCTCTCCGCGCAGACCACCGACCTGCGGGTGAATCAGACGACCCCGCGCCTCTTCGCCGCGTACCCGACCCCGGAGGACCTGGCCGCCGCCAACCCCGAGGAAGTCGAGGAGCTGATCAGGCCGACCGGCTTCTTCCGGGCGAAGACGAAGTCGATCATGGGGCTCGCCGCCGCCCTGCGGGACAACCACGGCGGCGAGGTCCCCGGCCGCATAGAGGACCTGGTCAAGCTGCCCGGCGTAGGACGCAAGACCGCGTTCGTCGTGCTCGGCAACGCCTTCGGAGTCCCCGGCATCACCGTGGACACCCACTTCGGGCGGCTCGTCCGGCGCTGGAAGTGGACCGAGGAGACCGACCCGGTGAAGGTCGAGGCCGCGATCGCCGACCTCTTCCCCAAGAGCGAGTGGACGATGCTCTCGCACCGCGTGATCTTCCACGGCCGCCGGATCTGCCACTCCCGCAAGCCCGCCTGCGGCGCCTGTCCGATCGCCGGCCTCTGCCCGTCGTACGGAGAGGGCGAGACGGACCCGGAGAAGGCGAAGAAGCTCCTGAAGTACGAGATGGGCGGCCTGCCGGGCCAGCGCCTCAAGCCCCCGCCGGACTACCCGGGAAAGCCCGCGCCCCCGCTCGGCGCCGCATGACCGAGGAACGAACCGAGGGGGCACAGGCGTTGTCCAGGAACGGACGGGGGTGCCGATGACGCACGCGAGCGACACGAGCGAGACAACCGACACGAGCGATACGCACATGAGCGATGGGAACGGCTTCCAGGGGCACGCCGGCACAGGCAGCCCCAACGGACACGTGCGCCTCAGCACGGAAGGACTCCCCGCCTGGCTGGACCCCGTCGTCCGCGCCGCCGGGACGCTCCAGCCGACCCAGCTGAGCCGCTTCCTGCCCCCGGAGAGCGGCGCGGGGCGCCAGTCCGCGGTCCTGATCCTCTTCGGAGAGGGCGCGCACGGCCCCGAGCTGCTCCTCATGGAGCGCTCGAGCTCCCTCAGGTCGCATGCCGGGCAGCCCTCGTTCCCCGGCGGCTCCCTCGACCCCGAGGACGGCGACCCGCTGACGGACGGCCCCTTGCGCGCCGCTCTGCGCGAGGCCGAGGAGGAGACCGGACTCGACCCCCGTGGAGTTCAGCTCTTCGGCGTGCTGCCCAAACTCTTCATCCCGGTGAGCGACTTCGTGGTGACCCCCGTGCTCGGCTGGTGGCGCACGCCGACCCCCGTCGGCGTCGTCGACCCGGCCGAGACGGCCCGCGTCTTCACGGTCCCCGTGTCTGATCTCACGGATCCCGGCAACCGCGCGACGACGGTTCATCCCAGCGGCCACCGAGGCCCGGCGTTCCTCGTCGAATCCGCCCTGGTCTGGGGTTTTACGGCCGGAGTGATCGACAGGATCCTGCACTTCGCAGGGTGGGAGCGCCCCTGGGACCGCACCAAGCAGGTGCCGCTCGACTGGCGCGCATGACAAGGTTGCGGGGACGTGGCGACCGCGATGCGAGGCGAGGATTGAATCGGTGAACGTGCTGGACATCCTGTTGGTGGTCGCCGCCGTATGGTTCGCGGTCATCGGCTACCGCCAAGGATTCGTCGTCGGCATCCTGTCGGTGATCGGGTTTCTGGGCGGCGGCCTCGTCGCGGTGTATCTGCTGCCCGTCATCTGGGGCGCCCTCACGGACGACGAGGGAGCGGTGAGCACGACGGCCGCCGTCGTCGCCGTGGTCATCGTGATCGTCTGTGCCTCCATCGGCCAGGCCTTCACCACCCACCTGGGCAACAAGCTCCGCCGGTACATCACTTGGCAGCCCGCCCGCGCCCTGGACGCCACGGGCGGCGCGCTGGTCAACGTGGTGGCGATGCTCCTCGTCGCCTGGCTGATCGGCTCCGCCCTCGCGGGCACGACGCTGCCGACGGTCGGCAAGGAAGTACGCAACTCCAAGATCCTGCTCGGTGTCTCGCGCACCCTGCCCAACCAGGCCGACACCTGGTTCGCGGACTTCTCATCCGTCCTCGCGCGCAACGGCTTCCCGCAGGTCTTCAGCCCGTTCTCGAACGAGCCCATCACCGAGGTCCAGGCCCCCGACCCGAGGCTCGCCAAGAGCGCGGTCGTCACGAAGGCCAAGCGCTCCATCGTGAAGGTGCAGGGCGAGGCCCGCGGCTGCGGCAAGGTCCTCGAAGGCACCGGCTTCGTCTTCTCCGACCGCCGCGTCATGACCAACGCGCATGTGGTCGGAGGCGTGGACGAGCCGACGGTGCAGATAGGCGGAGACGGCAGGACGTACGACGCAAAGGTCGTGCTCTACGACTGGGAGCGCGACATCGCCGTACTGGACGTGCCGACCCTCCAGGCGACCCCGCTGCAGTTCACGTCGAAGGACGCGGCCAGCGGTGACAACGCGATCGTCGCGGGCTTCCCCGAGAACGGCCCGTACGACGTCCGCCCCGCGCGCGTGCGGGGGCGCATCACGGCCAACGGCCCGGACATCTACCACCGGGGCACCGTGCGCCGCGACGTGTACTCGCTCTACGCGACCGTCCGCCAGGGCAACTCCGGCGGCCCGCTGCTCACGCCCGAAGGAAAGGTCTACGGAGTGGTCTTCGCGAAGTCACTCGACGACCCGGACACCGGGTACGCGCTGACCGCCGACGAGGTCCGCGAGGACATCAAGGCAGGCCGCACCGCCAACCAAGAGGTCGACAGCGAGGGTTGCGCGCTCTAGCCGGGGCGCTCTAGCCGGGCGGAACAGTCGCCGAGCGGGCCCGCAGGGCGGATCAGTCGCGTGTATGGCGCAGCCGCGCCGAGACCCAGCGGGCCCTGCGGCGCAGAATGCGGGGGATGCCGATGCCTTGAACAGGGCCTTCATGGCCCGGATCGTGCGGACCGCCCCTCTCACGGCTGTTCAGCGCTGTGGCCGAGCGGCGATTGCGTGCTGCGTCACTGTAGTCGTGCGTCCAGCCCATACCCCGACGTGTGCCCGTGCCTCAAGGTCGGTAATCGCGCCCACGGGCCCCAATTGGCCTATGCGGGAGGCAATTGGCCGTTCGAAGGACAGGTGTTCGCACGGCCCGGAATCGAGGCTCGGCAGCCCTACCGGTCCGGCTCGGGATCCTTCAGCCAGTTCACCAGCTCGGTCGAGAAGGCGACCGGGTCCTCCTCCTGCGGAAAGTGCCCGAGACCGTCGAACAGCCGCCACCGGTAAGGCGCTTCGACGTACTCACCCGAACCCGCGGCACTCCGCGTACGCATCACCGGGTCGAGCGAGCCGTGCAGATGCAGCGTGGGGACCCGCACGGGCCGCTTCATGCGCCGGTTGAACTGGATGCCGTCCGGACGCGCCATCGAACGCACCATCCAGCGGTAGGGCTCGATCGCGCAGTGCGCCGTCGACGGAATCGTCATCGCACGGCGGTACGCCTCCACCGTCTCGTCGTCCGGGAGCCGCGGCCCCGACCAGTCCCGCACCAGACGCCCCACCAGAGCCGCGTCGTCCGCGACGAGTTGACGCTCGGGCAGCCACGGCCGCTGGAAGCCCCACACGTACGAACTCGCGGCGGTCTGCTTGCGGTCCGACAGCATCGCCGAGCGCCAGCGCCGCGGATGCGGCATCGAGGAGACGGCGAGGCGGCGCACCAGCTTGGGCCGCATCACGGCCGCCGTCCACGCGAGGTATCCGCCCAGGTCGTGCCCGACGAGCGCGGCGTCCGGCTCACCGAGCGACCGCACGACGCCCGTGATGTCGAGCGCGAGGTTCGCCGGGTCGTAACCACGCGGCGTACGGTCGCTGCCGCCCACGCCCCGCAGGTCCATCGCGACCGCACGGAACCCGGCGTCGGCGAGCGCCACCATCTGGTGCCGCCAGGTCCACCAGAACTGCGGAAAGCCGTGCAGGAGCAGCACGAGCGGCCCGTCGCCCATCTCGGCGGTGTGGAAGCGCGCGCCGTTGGCGGCGACGTCCCGGTGGGTCCAGGGCCCTTCGACGCGTACGGGCGATGTCGGTTGGGCCGGAAGGGGGACAGGCTGGGCGGAGTCCGTCATGAAGACGAGCGTGCCACAGCCGCGGCCTTCCCATCGCCACGGTCGAGGGTGGCACCGGACGGGCCCACCGCGACGACGGCGGTACCCGCGGGGCTCACCGAACGCGGGTGCGGTTTGACGTTCCCCAGTACGGCGGCCGTCTCCTTGGCCGATGCGGCGGCCTTCTGCGGGCCCTTGCCCTTCTTGGCCTTCTTCGCGAAGACGACGCCGATCAGCGCGAGCACGCCCGCGACCAGCACGTTCGCCGCGAAGGAGAGCACGAAGCAGATGGCCATGTTCCAGCCGCTCCAGGTGCGGATGCCGTACGCGAGCGCGAAGCTCAGCATCGGCAGCGAGAAGATCAGCACCGTCCCTGCCGCGGCGAACGCGGAGCCGCCGATCGCACCCCGCTTGACGTCCTGCCGCAGCTGGGCCTTGGCCAGCGCGATCTCGTCGTGCACCAGCGCCGACATCTCGCTGGTCGCCGTGGAGACCAGCTGGCCGAGGCTGCGTTCGGTGCCGACGGGTCCGTCGGGTGCGCTCATCGCGTTCTCCCCTTCTCGGTAAGCCTGCTTAAGCCTGCTCACACACGTCTGTTCGGATACGTCTGTTCAGATACGACCACGCGGCTCGTTCCGCGCAGTCAAGTCTGCTCAGATCATGCCGGACCGTCGTCATCTGCGCGTGCCCCGGCCGACACTTCGGCAAGCCTGCGGTGTTCGGCTGCCTTCTTTTCATAGATCGCGGCCATCCGCAGGTGGTACTCGGGTTTGTCCTGTTCGTACACGTCGGGGATGCCGTCGAGGTCGTCGTCACGCTCCTCTTCCTCGTACAGCGCGCGGTATCGGGCGTTGCGCAGCTTGAGCAGGATCCCGGAGAGTACGGCCGCGATGAGCGAGCCCATCAGGACGGCGGCCTTGATCTCGCCGGTGAGCAGCGGGTCCTCGGTGAAGGCGAGTTCGCCGATCAGCAGCGAGACGGTGAAGCCGATGCCGGCCAGCGAGGAGACCGCGAAGACGTCGGGCCAGGCCAGTTCGTCATTGAGTTCGGCCTTGGTGAAGCGCGCGGCGAGCCAGGTGCCGCCGAAGATGCCGACCGCCTTGCCGACGACGAGACCGAACACGACACCGAGCGTCTCCGGCTTGCTGAATACGTCCCCGAGGGCGCCGCCCGACACCGCGACACCGGCGCTGAACAACGCGAACAGCGGCACGGCGAGTCCGGCGGACACAGGACGCACAAGGTGCTCGATGTGCTCACCCGGCGAGTGCTCCTCGCCCTCGCGGCGGGTGCAGCGCAGCATCAGACCCATCGCGACTCCGGCGATGGTGGCGTGGATGCCGCTGTTGTACATCAGCCCCCAGATGACCAGGGCCAGCGGAACGTAGACGTACCAGCCTCGTACGTTCTTACGGAGCAGCAGCCAGAAGACCGCGAGCCCGAGGACCGCGCCGCCGAGCGCGGCGAAGTTGAGGTCGCTGGTGAAGAAGACCGCGATGATCATGATCGCGAAGAGGTCGTCGACGACGGCGAGGGTGAGCAGGAAGGCGCGCAGCGCGGACGGCAGCGAGGTGCCGATGACCGCGAGGACCGCGAGCGCGAAGGCGATGTCCGTGGCGGTCGGCACCGCCCAGCCGTCCATGGAACCGCCGCCGACCGTGTTGACCAGGACGTATACGAGAGCGGGTACGGCCATGCCGCAGAGCGCGGCGATGACGGGCAGCGCGGCGGCCTTCGGGTCGCGCAGATCGCCCGCGACCAGCTCACGCTTGAGTTCGATCCCGGCGACGAAGAAGAAGACGGCGAGCAGTCCGTCGGCCGCCCAGTGTTCGATGGAGAGGTCGAGGCCGAGAGCGCTGGGCCCCAGGTGGAAGCCGCTCACGCTCTCGTAAGAGCCGCCGGCGGTGTTCGCCCAGATCAGCGCGGTGACGGCGGCGATGAGGAGGAGGACACCACCGACGGTCTCGGCCCGCAGCGCGTTCGCGACGAAGTTCCGCTCGGGCAGCGTGAGCCGTCCGAGAACCTTGCGGTTGTTGTGGGGTGCGGGCGCGGCCACGGGGGTCGACCTCCGGTCGGTAGGCAGGACTCATCACATGCCGACCAGACTTCCCGGCGCACCTAGGTACTTCTTGTCGCTTTTTTGTCGCTCTTTTGACGCGATCCTTAGCGTACCTAACGTGCCGCCTTGCCGACGTGCCGCCGTGCGCGGGGGCCATCCGGTGATCTTCACCTTAAGTGCAAAAGGGCCACCCGGCGCGGTGCCGGGCGGCCCTTCGGGGTTCTCCGGGAGAAGCCTGGTGACTCAGTCCTCGCTCGGCGCTGCCGGCAGCTTGGTCTGGATCAGGTCCATCACGGAGGAGTCCGTGAGCGTGGTGACGTCACCCAGCTCGCGGTTCTCGGCGACGTCCCGAAGGAGCCGCCGCATGATCTTCCCGGACCGCGTCTTGGGCAGTTCGGCCACCGGCATGACGCGCTTCGGCTTGGCGATCGGGCCCAGCGCCGTGCCCACGTGGTTCCGCAGCTCCGCCACGAGCCCCTCGTCGTCGGCGTTCGCCGTGCCCCGCAGGATCACGAACGCGACGATGGCCTGCCCGGTCGTCTCGTCCGCCGCGCCCACGACGGCCGCCTCGGCGACCGCGGGGTGCGAGACGAGCGCCGACTCGACCTCGGTGGTCGAGATGTTGTGCCCGGACACGAGCATCACGTCGTCCACCCGGCCGAGCAGCCAGATGTCGCCGTCGTCGTCCTTCTTGGCGCCGTCACCGGCGAAGTACCTGCCCTCGAAACGCGACCAGTACGTATCGATGAAGCGCTGGTCGTCGCCCCAGATGGTCCGCAGCATCGAGGGCCACGGCTCGGTGAGGACGAGGTAGCCGCCCCCGCCGTCCGGGACTTCGCGGGCCTCGTCGTCGACGACGGTCGCCGAGATGCCCGGCAGCGCGCGCTGGGCGCTTCCCGGCTTGGTCTCGGTCACGCCAGGCAGCGGCGAGATCATCATCGCGCCGGTCTCGGTCTGCCACCAGGTGTCCACGATGGGGCACTTGTCGGCGCCGATGTTCTTCCGGTACCACATCCACGCCTCGGGGTTGATCGGCTCACCGACCGAGCCGAGGACCCGCAGGCTGCTGAGGTCGAACTTCGCGGGGATGTCGTCGCCCCACTTCATGAACGTACGAATCGCGGTGGGCGCCGTGTAGAGGATCGTCACGCCGTACTTCTGGACGATCTCCCAGAAGCGCCCCTGGTGCGGGGTGTCGGGCGTGCCCTCGTACATGACCTGCGTCGCGCCGTTCGCCAGCGGGCCGTACGTGATGTACGAGTGCCCGGTGACCCAGCCGATGTCGGCCGTGCACCAGTAGACATCGGTCTCCGGCTTGAGGTCAAAGACGGCGTGGTGGGTGTAGGCCGCCTGCGTGAGATAACCGCCGGAGGTGTGCAGGATGCCCTTCGGCTTACCCGTCGTACCCGACGTGTAGAGGATGAAGAGCGGGTTCTCCGCGTCGAACGCCTCGGGCGTGTGTTCGGCGGACTGGCGCTCGGTGAGCTCGTGCCACCACACGTCGCGGCCCTCGGTCCAGGCCACGTCCTGGCCGGTGCGGCGTACGACGAGGACATGCTCGACGGAGCTGTCCTCGCGCGCCACGGCGTCGTCGACGGCGGGCTTGAGGGCGGCGGGCTTGCCCCTGCGGTAGCCGCCGTCGGAGGTGATGACGACCTTGGCGTCGGCGTCCTTCACGCGCTTGGCGATGGCGTCGGCGGAGAAGCCGCCGAAGACCACAGAGTGCGCGGCGCCGATGCGGGCACAGGCCAGCATCGACACCACGGCCTCGGGGATCATCGGCAGATAGACGGCGACGCGGTCGCCCTGCCGGACGCCGAGTTCGGTCAGCGCGTTGGCCGCCCGGCTGACCTCGTCCTTGAGTTCGGCGTAGGTGATGGCCCGGCTGTCGCCGGGCTCACCCTCGAAGTGGATCGCCACGCGGTCGCCGTTGCCCGCCTCGACGTGGCGGTCGACGCAGTTGTACGCGACGTTGAGCTTGCCGTCCGCGAACCACTTCGCGAACGGCGGGTTCGACCAGTCGAGCGTCTCGGTCGGTTCGGTGGCCCAGGTCAGGCGGCGGGCCTGCTCGGCCCAGAAGCCGAGCCTGTCAGCCTTGGCCTGTTCATACGCCTCCGCGGTGACGTTGGCGTTGGCCGCCAGGTCGGCCGGCGGCGCGAACCTTCGCTCTTCTTTAAGAAGGTTGGCCAGGCTTTCGTTGCTCACGACATCTCCCATTCCCAGGGTGTCCGTTGTGTCCAAAGCCTCAGCTCATCAGACGCGAACCCCTGGTGACAAGAGCCTGCCGAAAATTGGTTTAGACCTTTACTCGCGTGGGTGGTTCTTCACGAGGGAGATCCTTGGCCGGTGACGCCTTGCCCAGGGACCTCCTGGCCGGGGACTTATCGCGAGACTTCTCGCGCGGCGAGCCTTCGTGCGGCGACGGCGTCACCTGGTCGAAGACCTCGTCCGGGCTGTCGGTGAGCAGATAGGCCTGGGCCTCGCCGACATGGAAGTACATGCCGTGCAGTTCGAGGTCGCCCTCGGCCATGCGCCGCGCCACCGCCTCATGGCCGCGCAGGTGCTCCAACTGCTGCACCACATTGGTCAGGCAGAGCTGCTCGACGGTGTCGGCCGGCGCACGGCCCGCGAGCCGTGCCCACTCGTCCTTGTGCGCCGCCAGCCGCTCAAGGCTCGGCATCCCGTGCCGCAGCCACCGCCGCAGGGGAGTCTGGGCGCCCCCGGGCGGGGTGTTGAGCAGCGCCTGCATCGCCCCGCATCCGGAGTGCCCGCAGACGGTGATGGACCGCACCTTCAGTACGTCCACGGCGTACTCGATCGCCGCGGCCACCGAGTCGTCCCCGCTCTCGGCGCCCGGCAGCGGCACCAGATTGCCGACATTGCGTACGACGAAGAGGTCACCGGGACCGCTCGACGTGATCATCGACGTGACGAGCCGGGAGTCGGCGCAGGTCAGGAAGAGCTGCGAGGGCTGCTGCCCCTCGCGCGCAAGGCGGGCCAGCTCACCGCGCACATGCGGCGCCGTGTTCCGCTGGAACGCGCTGATTCCGCTGGCCAGTTGATGCGCACTGGGACGCGGCTCGCCCCTGGGGGCCTCTTGGGGCCGGTCGCAGTGGTGGTTGCGCCAGGCCGTCCAGGGCCGGCAGCACGAGTGCGACGCGCTCGCGGGCTCGGCGATCCGGGTCCCCGCGCGACCGGTGACCTCGACGGTGCCGCCCTGCGCGGTGTGGGCGTCCTGCCAGCACTGCAGTGCTTCGTACGCCGCGTGGTCCATGAAGGAACCGTCCAGCTCCACGATCGTGGAAGCGCCGTGCGGAACGAGGTGCAGCGCTCTGCTGAGTCGGGGCACGGCGAGGAACGTCAACTGGCCACGCACGCGCACGTGGTGGACGCCGTCCGCCTCGGTGTGCGTGATCCGCGTACGCGCCAGGCGGTGCATCGCGACGGCCACGGCGACGGCGACGCCGAGTGTCACGCCTTCGAGGACGCCGAAGCAGACGACGCCGAGTGTGGTGACGCCGTAGACGAGGATCTCGCGGTGGCGGGTGATGGTGCGGATGTGGTTCAGGCTCACCATCTGGATGCCCACCGCCATGACCAGGGCGGCGAGCGCGGCGAGCGGGATCAGCTCGAGCAGGGGGACCATGAGGAGGGCGGCCGCTACTACCCAAACGCCGTGCAGCATCGCGGAGTTCCGGCTGACGGCTCCGGCTCGCACATTGGCCACGGAACGCACCGCGACCCCGGCGACGGGGAGCCCGCCCAGGATCCCGGACACGGTGTTGGCGGCACCCTGGCCCAGCAGTTCGCGGTTGAGGTCGGAGCGGACGCCGCCGGTGTTCGGGCCGCGCCGCCCGGCGGCGAGCTTGTCCACGGCGACGGCGCCGAGCAGGGACTGCACGCTGCAGACGAGCGTGACGGTGAGGACGGCGGCGACGAGCCCGAGCACGGGTCCTTCGGGCATGCCCACCAGCGCGTGACTGCGCCACGACGGCAGGTCGACCTTGGCCACGCTCAGCCCGGCGAGGGAGGCGACAGCCGTCGCAGCGGCCACGGAGACGAGGGCGGCGGGGACGACACGGACGGCTCTGCCCACGCGGCCGGGGATCCGTGGCCAGAGCAGCAGGACCGCCAGCGTCAGCGCGCTGATGGACACCGCGCCCGGCTGTAGTGCGGCCAACTGGGCGGGCAGCGCGCCGAGGTTGTCGAGCACGGCGCTCTGCGGTGTGCCGCCGAGCACGATGTGCAGCTGGGCGACGGCGATCGCGATGCCGATGCCGGCCAGCATGCCGTGGACGACGGCGGGGCTGACGGCGAGTGCCGAGCGGGCCACGCGCAGGCATCCGAGGCCGAGTTGGGAGATTCCGGCGAGGACGGTGATGGCGCAGGTGGTCCGCCAGCCGTACTGGTGGATGAGGTCGGCGGTGACGACCGTGAGCCCTGCGGCGGGGCCGCTGACCTGGAGCGGTGAGCCCCCGATCCATCCGGCGACCAGGCCGCCGACGGCGGCGGCGACGAGGCCCGCCTGGAGCGGGGCTCCGGTGGCGAGCGCGATGCCCAGGGACAGCGGCAGGGCGATCAGGAATACGGCGATGGACGCGGACAGATCCGCGCCCGCGATGCGGAAGTTCCGGAACTTGCGGAACTTGCCGGGCGGCGGGGCGTGGGGCTCGTGGTCGCGTGATGCGTGGGCCGAGTCGGTGGCGTGGGTGGGGGCGCAAGCAGACATGTCTTCCCGTCTCCTCCGGGGCAGCGCGGTCGCGGGACTAGGGGTCCTCCGGCGGTCTCCGGAGGTCGGGTCGCGGCCGTGGGTCACGGCGTGCAGCGGCGGGATCTCTCAACTCTCGGTAAACGGATCGTAATGGAGAGTAAAGATGCCGTACAGACAAACACGGCAAATGGGTCATTAGATCACTCTCAAGAGTGATTAAAACTATTCGTCGGCTTGTCGTACATAACGCCCCGTGCCTCCGTGCGACGTTGGCGGCGCTGCCGGGCATTTCGGTGCAATCCGCCTTGAAATGCCCGGCGGCCTGCCGACTCCAAGCCGACGTGAAGGAAGAAGGTGGGCGGAAGATGGCCGCCACCCAGAGGATCCAGCGGATCGCCGCGGGCATCACCGCCCTCGTGGCATGCGTCGCGGGACTGGCCGGTTGCGCGACCGGCGACTCCGGCACCAAGGAAGGCGCGCACGGCGCCAAGAAGGCATCTCCCGCGCCGGCTCCCAAGAGCGCGGTCCGCATGATCGGCGACGGCTCCACGGCCTTCACCGGCCGTCAGCCGCACCTGCCCAGACCCGCACGACTGAGACCCGGCCAGAAGCCGCCGCAGTTCGTGGTCTTCTCCTGGGACGGAGCCGGCGAGGACAGTCAGAAGCTCTTCTCGCACTTCCGCAAGGTGGCCAAGCGGAACGACGCCACGATGACGTACTTCCTCAGCGGCGTGTACATGCTCCCCGAGTCGAAGCGAAAGCTCTACGACCCGCCGCAGCACCTGGCGGGCAGCTCGGACATCGGCTTCAACGACCGCAAGGGAATCAAGGACACCGTGGAGCAGCTCCGCGGTGCCTGGCTCGAAGGCAACGAGGTGGGCACCCACTTCAACGGCCACTTCTGCGGCACCAGTGGTGGCGTGGGGCAGTGGTCGGTCAAGGAGTGGAAGAGCGAGATCGAGCAGGCCAAGTCCTTTGTGAAGGCCTGGAAGACGAACACGGGCACGAAGAAGGCGCAGCCGCTGCCCTTCGACTACGACAAGGAACTCATCGGCGCCCGCACCCCCTGCCTCGAAGGACAGAAGAACTTCATGCGGGCGGCCCGCGAGCTGGGCTTCCGCTACGACACCAGCGGCGTCAACAACCAGGTCTGGCCCAAGAAGAAGCAAGGCCTCTGGGACCTGTCGATGCAGCTTGTCCCGGTCCCGGGCCGCAAGTTCGAGACGCTCACCATGGACTACAACTTCATGGTGAACCAGTCGGGTACGACGTCCCAGGGTGACCCGGACAAGCACGAGTACTGGGGCGACCAGATGCGCGACGGCCTGTTGCAGGGCTTCGACCGTGCCTACAAGGGCAACCGCGCCCCGCTGATCATCGGCAACCACTTCGAGTCCTGGAACGGCGGCACGTACATGCGTGCCATCGAGGAGACGATCGAGTCGGTCTGCACCAAGCGGGAGGTGCGCTGCGTCTCCTTCCGCCAGCTCGCCGACTGGCTCGACGCCCAGGACCCGCAGACCGTGGAGCGCCTCACCAAGCTCAGGGTCGGCAAGGCCCCGAAGGAGGGCTGGGCGTCCTACCTCTCCGCCCAGCCCGCACCGGCCCCCAAGGGCGTCCCGGGCGCCCCGGCAGCCAAGCCGTAGCACCCCGGGGGATGTTCAGGCCGTGGCGACGGCCCGCTCACCGAGTACGAAGTCGGGGTCGACCTGCGCAGCCAGGTCGGCACCCGTCCTCTCGTTGCCCCAGCTCTGCGCGTTCTTCAGGTGGAAGTGGACCATCTGGCGCGTGTAGCGGTCCCAGTCCCTGCGCTCGTACGAGGCGTCCGCGGCGGCCTGAAGCGCGTGCAGGGAGCGGCGGTTGTCCTCCTCCAGGAGTTCGAACCGGGGCGGGCGGCCCTTCTCCATGGCGCGCACCCAGTCCGAGTGCCCGACCGTCACCAGGAGGTCGTCGCCCACCTGCTCACGCAGGAAGCCGATGTCGTCCTGGCCCTGCACCTTGTTGCCGACGACCTTGAGGTCGACGCCGAAGTCCCGTGCGTAGTCCTTGTACTGGCGATAGACGGAGACCCCCTTCCGGGTCGGCTCGGCCACCAGGAACGTCATGTCGAAGCGGGTGAACATGCCGGACGCGAAGGAGTCCGAACCGGCGGTCATGTCGACGACCGCGTACTCGTCGCGTCCGTCGACCAGGTGGTTCAGGAACAGCTCCACCGCACCCGTCTTGGAGTGGTAGCAGGCGACACCGAGGTCGGCTTCGGTGAACGGCCCTGTGACCATCAAACGCACGGCCGCGCCGTCGAGTTCCACCGGCCGAGCGCACGCGTCGTACACGGGATTGTCCTCGCGCACCCGCAGGATCCGCGAGCCCTCGCCGGGCGGCGTCGTCTTGATCATCGTGTCGGCGGAGGCGATCCGCGGATTGGAGCCCCGCAGATAGTCCTTGATGAGGGGGAGACGCGCGCCCATGGCGGGCAGCTCGGCGGCGACCTTCTCGTCGAGACCGAGAGCGGGGCCCAGGTGCTGGTTGATGTCGGCGTCCACCGCGAGGACCGGCGCACCGGTGGCGGCGAGGTGTCGGATGAAGAGCGAGGACAGCGTGGTCTTGCCGCTGCCGCCCTTCCCTACGAAAGCGATCTTCATGTTCACCAAGGGTAGTCGGTCAATTACCTGGGGTATCCACTTCGCGTGAAGAAGACCACTCCTTCGTAGGAGCGGCGTCGGGGTTGCGTAGGGTCGTACTCATGAGTACGACAGCCGATCCGCTCGCGGCCCTTGGCGCCCTGCCCGGCGTGGCCGACTCCGTGGACTCCATGCGCAAGGCCGTGGACCGGGTCTACGGTCACCGGATCATGCGGCGCCGCAGCAACGAGGTCACCTCCGAGGCGGCGCTGCGCGGCGCGCGCGGCTCGGCGGCGCTCACCGGCGCCGACTGGGCCCTCGAAGAGGTGCGCCGACGCAGCGATTTCAGCGGCGACGACGAGGCCCGCACGGTCGGCGCGGCCCTGCGGCTGACCGCGGAGGCCGGTCAACTCCTGTCCATCTGGCGGCAGTCACCGCTCCGGGTCCTGGCCCGCCTGCATCTGGTCGCCGCCGCGGAGGCCGACGAGGCGGCGGGTCGGCCGCGCCTCGCGGGCGAGCCCGTCGACGAGCCACTGGTCGAGCTGGCTCTGCCGGACTCGTACGAGGTGGCAGGCCGGCTGGAAGGCCTTTCGCAGCTGATCATCGCCGGCGGCTCGGCCCCCGCTCTGGTGACGGCGGCCGTGGTCCACGGCGAGCTGCTGAGCCTGCGCCCGTTCGGCTCGCGCAACGGTCTGGTCGCACGGGCGGCCGAGCGCATCGTCCTGGTGGGCAGCGGACTCGACCCGAAGTCCATCTGCCCGGCCGAGGCGGGGCACGCGGAACAGGGGCGGGCGGCGTACGTGGCGGCGCTCGACGGCTACGCGTCCGGTACGCCGGAGGGGATGGCCGCCTGGATCGCCCACTGTGGGCGTGCGGTCGAACTGGGGGTCAGGGAGTCGACCGCGGTCTGCGAGGCGCTGCAGCGCGGCGCGGCGTGACCTGCTGCCTGTAAGGCGTGGCGTGCCTGTGAGGCTTCTCTAAAGAAGGTCCTCAACTTTAAAGAAGGCCCTGAACAGGGTTGCGGCGGTACGAGAACTCGTACCGCCGCTGGCATGTTCACCGTGTTACCAAGCGTCCTCGAAAGTTGCCCATCAGGTCGGGAACTTGGCCCGTGGCCTGGTGCGGCTGGCCCGTAATCGACGGGTCGACGTCGCGTGGGTGCTCGGTGTTCATGCTTCGGTCCGTGGGGCCTTGTTGCGTTCTAAGGTGATCCTCTCGGATGTCCTTGGTCTCGCGGGCCGTTGACTCCTTTGTACTCCTGTCCTGAGGTAAGCGGAAGTGGTGGCGCTACTTCTTTACTTTTAGGTTCAAATAAGGGCGAATCGGGCGCGTGTTGTCCGGCGGCGACTCGCGAACCACACAAGCCCCGCCGTGGCCGCCGCCGCGCCCACCGCCGCGACGGCGACGAGCGCGGGGCGCGACGGTGCCGGGCGCCGCTGCTTGAGCCTGACCGGGCGGTGGAAGTCGAGAATCGGCCACCCGCGCGCGAGAGCCTCGCGGCGCAGCGTGCGATCGGGGTTGACCGCGTGCGGATGCCCGACGGACTCGAGCATGGGGAGATCGGTCGCCGAGTCGCTGTAGGCGTAGCAGCGGTCGAGGTCGTACCCCTCGGACTGCGCGAGTTCCTTGATCGCCGTCGCCTTGGTGGGGCCGTAGGCGTAGTACTCCACCTCTCCGGTGAAGCAGCCGTCGTCGCCGACGACCATCCGGGTCGCCACCACCCGGTCCGCGCCCAGGAGTTCGCCGATCGGCTCGACGACCTCGGCACCCGAGGTGGAGACGATGACGACGTCACGTCCGGCGGTGTGGTGCTCCTCGATGAGGGACGCGGCCTCGTCGTAGATGATCGGGTCGATCAGGTCGTGCAGCGTCTCGGCGACGATCTCCTTGACCTGCTGTACGTTCCATCCGCGGCAGAGCGCGGAGAGGTACTTGCGCATCCCCTCCATCTGGTCGTGGTCGGCTCCGCCGGCGAGGAAGACGAACTGTGCATATGCGGTTCGGAGTACCGCCCTGCGGTTGATCAGGCCGCCTTGGTAGAACGACTTGCTGAACGTGAGAGTGCTCGACTTCGCAATGACCGTCTTGTCCAGGTCAAAGAAGGCAGCTGTGCGAGGCAAGGAGTGGTTTTCCACGAGGCCGAGCATAGGCGCCCACCATTCGGCGTAAGGTGAGGCGCGTGGGTTTGCCTGAGAAGGCTCTCGGGTACACCATGGAAGTCACGGATCGTTCGCGACCGTGCTAACCCGGTCTGGCTCCTCCCCCCCCGAGTCGGACCGTGGGGACGACCCCCGCTCTCCCCCCCGGCGGGGGTCGTCGCATGTCCGGATGGGTTTTCCGGGCCTCTTCCGCTCCTTATCCGATCGCCTGGCGCCGTCTGACGGCCGCTGCGGCGATCTTTTTGCGTGCCCATGATTCGTCACTGTGTGTAGTGGTTGGGCTGCTCTGTGGAAGCCCGCCGGATGCCGACCGGATGTCGATCGGATGTCACCGGTATGGGTGGCGGGGATATTCACAGCTCCCGCGTTGTCCACAGTTATTGACCAAGATCCACACGTTATCCGGCAACGCTGCACGCTGATTCCGCTCGTTCTGCACGCGAAGTTCATGGCCGGATTGCTTTGGCCCGCTCATCGCCGATGTGGAACGCGGCATTCACAGTGCTTGCGGTGAGAGGGGGCTGGAGATCGTGGCTGGAGTGATTACACGCGACATGCCGTCGTCGTCCGATGGACGGCAGGGCGGACCGCTGATCGTCACGGAAGATGTGGACCTGCTGGACGACCTGCTGCGGCTGTGCGCCGCGGCGGGCGCGCGGCCCGAGGTGCGCCACGGCGTACCGGAGCGCGGGGGCGGCTGGGACGCGGCGCCGCTGGTGCTGGTCGGGGACGACGCGGTGGGCCGGGTGCGGGGGGCAACGCGCAGGCGCGGCGTCGTGCTGGTCGGGCGGGACCAGGATGATTCCGGGGTCTGGCGGCGTGCGGTGGAGATCGGTGCCGATCATGTGCTGGTCCTGCCCGACGGCGAGCGCTGGCTGGTGGACCGGATCGCCGATGTCGCCGAGGGCGTGGGGCGGCCCGCGCTCACCGTGGGGGTGATCGGCGGAAGCGGTGGGGCCGGTGCCTCGACCCTGGCGTGCGCGCTTGCCGTCACGGCGGCCCGTGCGGGGCGGCGCACCATGCTCGTGGACGCCGACCCGCTCGGCGGCGGCCTTGACGTCCTGCTCGGTGGCGAGGCGGCCGACGGGCTCCGCTGGCCCGCCTTCGCGCAGTCCAGGGGCCGGGTAGGCGGGGGCGCGCTTGAGGAGTCGCTGCCCGAGCTGCATGCCCTGCGGGTCCTGAGCTGGGACCGGGGAGACGTCGTGGTCGTTCCGCCCGAGGCCATGCGCGCGGTGATCGCCGCGGCCCGCCGCAGGGGCGGAGTGGTGGTCGTGGATCTGCCGCGCCGGGTGGACGAAGGAGTGGCCGAGGCGCTGGCCCAGGTGGATCTGGGGCTCTTGGTGGTGCCGCCGGAGCTGCGCGCGGTGGCGGGGGCACGGCGGGTCGCGTCGGCGGTCGGGATGGTGCTGCGGGATCTACGGGTGGTGGTCGGCGGGGGAGGCGCCGGGCGCGCCGGTGCCGGCGGACTCGACGGCCTCGGGAGCCTCGACGGCCTGGGCGGGTTCGACGCGGAGGAGGTCGCGCGGCTCCTGGACCTTCCACTCGTCGGTGAGCTGCCCCGGGAGGCGGGGCTGCTGGCGGCACAGGCAGGCGGGATGCCACCCGGGGGCGCCGTGAAGGGGCCGCTGGCGCGGTTCTGTACGGCCTTCTGGGAGCGGGTTCCGGTCGACGCCACCGGGGGCGGCTCATGAGCGCCGTCGTCGGGGCCAGGATGCTGGACGGGGTGCGCCAGTGGCTCGCGGAGAACGGCACGGAGCCGACCCCGGCCCGCGTCGCCGAGGCGCTGCGGGCACAGGGCAGGGTGCTCGGCGACGCGGAAGTCCTCGGGGCGGCCGAACAGCTGCGCTGCGAGCTGGTGGGCGCAGGGCCCCTGGAGGCCTTGCTCGCCGACGACTCCGTGACCGACGTGCTGGTGTCCGCGCCCGACCGGGTCTGGGTCGACCGGGGCGGGGGCCTTGAGCTGACCGCCGTGTCCTTCGCGGACGCGGCGGCGGTGCGGCGCCTCGCACAGCGGCTGGCGGCCGTGGCGGGACGGCGGCTCGATGACGCAAGGCCCTGGGTGGACGCACGGCTTCCGGACGGGACCCGCCTCCACGCGGTGCTGCCCCCGGTCGCCGTCGGGTCGACCTGCCTCTCCTTGCGGGTCGTACGACCCCGGGCCTTCACCCTGGCCGAACTGGTCGCGGCGGGGACGGTACCGCCGGGCGGCGACCGGGTGCTGCGGGCCCTGCTCGACGCCCGGCTCTCGTACTTGATCAGCGGCGGCACCGGTACGGGCAAGACGACACTGCTGAGCGCGCTGCTCGGCCTCGTCGGACCGGGCGAGCGGATCGTGCTCGCCGAGGACTCGGCGGAGCTGCGCCCGGACCACCCCCATGTGGTGCGCCTTGAGGCCAGGCCCGCCAACCAGGAGGGAGCCGGTCAGGTCGGCCTTGACGACCTCGTGCGGCAGGCGCTGCGGATGCGGCCCGACCGGCTGGTCGTGGGCGAGGTCCGGGGCGCGGAGGTGGTCCATCTCCTGGCCGCCCTCAATACGGGGCATGAGGGAGGTTCTGGCACGGTCCACGCCAATGCCGCGGGGGACGTCCCGGCCCGCCTTGAGGCGCTGGGGACGGCGGCGGGCCTCGACCGGGCGGCGCTGCACAGCCAGTTGGCGGCAGCGCTGTCCGTGGTGCTCCATCTCGTACGAGACCGGGCCGGGCGGCGGCGGATCGCCGAGGTGCATGTCCTGGAGCGGGACCCCTCGGGCCTTGTGGTGACGGTTCCGGCGCTGCGGTGGGGCGAGAAGGAGTTCCTCCGGGAGCGCGGATGGGAGCGGCTGAGTTCGCTTCTCGAGGGTGCCTGCCGGGGTGGTGCGGGATGAGCGCGGTGATGGCGGCGGCCTGCGCGGGAGGCGCGGCTTGGCTGATGACTGGGAGGGAGCGGGGTTCACGGCGTGCGCGCGAGGTGCTCGGGGGCTGTGGCGAGGCCGTGTCGGAGGATCCGGTGTGGCGGCGGGTGACGGCCGCGGTCGGCGGGCGGATGCGGCACGAATGGTGGGCCCTCGCGGGCGGTGCGGCACTCGCGCTGCTCGGGGATTCCGTGGTGCCGCTGGTGCTCGGAGCGGCCGGGGTGCCGCTGATACGGCGCGTACGGAGGGGCAGGAGTGCGCGGCTCGCGGAGGAGCGGCGGTCCTGCGCGGTGATCGCGATGTGCGGGGCGCTCGCGGGGGAGGTGCGGGCGGGGCGGCAGCCGGGGGAGGCGTTGCGGGCCGCGGTGGGAGACGCCGGGCCCGAGGGCGGGGCTTGGCTCGGTGGGGCGCGGGCCGGGGTTCTGGCGGCGGCGCGGTTCGGCGGGGATGTGCCCGGGGCGCTTGAGGAGGCTGCCAAGGAACCCGGGGCGCGGGGGCTGCTGGGGCTTGCGGCGTGCTGGCGGGTGGCGGTGGACCGCGGGGCGGGGCTCGCGGCGGGGCTTGAGCGGCTGGAGGGCGCACTGCGGGCGGAACGGGACCAACGGGCGGACCTGAGGGCTCAGTTGGCGGGGGCTAGATCGACGGCGGTGATGCTCGCGGGCCTGCCGGTGCTCGGACTGCTCATGGGCAGCGCGCTCGGGGCGGCACCGCTGCGGGTGCTGCTGCATACGGGAGCGGGGCTCGGCTGCCTGGCGGTGGGCGGGGCGTTGGAGGGCGCCGGAGTGTGGTGGGCGCTGCGGATCGTACGAGGGGCGGAGGAGCGATGAGCGTGGTTGTCCACAAGCTGGGGGTGGCCGTGTGGGGTGTGGCGGCCGGGCTGTGGCTGGTGTCGGCGGCCCTTGCGGCGCGGCGGGAACGGGCGGTGCGGTGGCGTGCGGGAGCCGTACTGGGGGTGCGGGAACGGCCGTCAGGGGGAGCGGCCAGGCGGTGGTTCTGGCGGCGGGACGCGGTGCGGGGGTGGGCGGTGGCGGCCGGGGCGGTGAGCGCCGGGTGGGTGCTGGTGGGCGGGGTCGCCGGGTGCCTGGTGGGGCTGGGCGCTGGATATGGGACGTGGCGTTGGTGGCGGGGGCGGGGCGTTGGTGTCGCGGAGTTCGATGCCGCGGAGGCCGCTCGGCAACTTCCCTTGGCCGCTGACCTGTTGGCCGCCTGCGTCGCGGCGGGGGCGGGGCCTGTCGTGGCCGCGCAGGCCGTGGGCGAGGCGTTGAAGGGGCCGGTCGGCGAGCGCCTGGCGCAGGGGGCCGCGGAGGTGCGTCTCGGCGGTGAACCAGTCGACGCCTGGCGGGGTTTGGGCGCGATACCGGGCGCGGGGGCGCTGGCCCGCCTCCTTGAGCGGGCGGGGGACTCCGGGGCTCCGGCGGCGGAACCGGTGGCGCGTCTCGCCGCGGACTGCCGTGCGGAACGGGGGCGTGCGGCGACGGCTGCGGCACGCCGGGCAGGCGTACTGATGACGGCGCCGGTGGGCCTGTTCTTCCTGCCCGCGTTCATCGCGGTGGGCGTGCTGCCCGTGGTGATCGGCCTGGCGGGTGGCTTGTTGAGCGGCATCTGAGCTGCGCCTGAGCGGCATCTGAGTGGACGGACGGCGGCTGGGCGAGTGCCCGGCTGCCTGGACCTTGAACAGACGGAAATGACACGGGGGTTGAGATGCGGGGACAGCTGTGTACGGGAGCCATGCGGCGCCTGGCGCGTGCGGTGAGCGTCAAGAAGAGCGCGGGGCGCGGGGACGCGGGGATGGTTACTTCGGAGTACGCGATGGGGCTGATCGCGGCGGTGGGGTTCGCCGGACTGCTCTACAAGGTGGTGACGAGCGGGCAGGTCAGGGCGGCCTTGCAGGCGGTCGTGGAGAAGGCGCTCGATGTCCAGTTCTGAGAGGGCCGGTGGCGGTCGGGGCCGCCGCGGGGACCAAGGGTTCGTGACGGCGGAGGCGGCCGTGGTGCTGCCCACGCTGGTGCTCTTCACGATGGCGCTGGTCTGGGCGCTGCTGACCGCGTCCGCGCAGATCCAGTGCGTGGACGCGGCCCGGGCCGGGGCCCGCGCGATGGCCCGCCAGGACCCCGAGAGCGCGGCCGTGGCGGCGGCGCGGCAGGCGGCGCCGCGTGGCGCGTCGGTGGCCGTGCGGAGGGACGGGGAGCTGGTGCGGGTGGAGGTCGCGGCGGACTCGCCGGGGCCAGGAGCGCTTGGGCTCGGGCTGCGGGTGCGGTCGGAGGCGGTGGCGTTGGCGGAGCAGACGGTGGGGGTGGGGGCGTGAAGGGTTCTGACGCTGGGGGCAGCCAGGTTCGGCGTCCTTGGCACTCACGGTGGGGTACTGCGGCCCTCTCGGGCCGCGCCCCTGCGGCTGCTTGGGGCAGGGGCGCCACCGCCACCGCATCTGCTTCGGCCACGGGCGCCACCGCGTCTGCTTCGGCCACGGGCGCCACCGCGTCTGCTTCGAGACGTGACTCGGTGGCCGCTTCGGGCCGTGAGCCCGCGGCTTCATCGGACCGTGGCGCCGCCGCTTCGGGCCGTGGCCCCGCAGCCGCCTCGGACCGGGGTGCCGCCACCGTGTGGGTCGTCGTCGTGATGGCCGTGCTCTGCGTGGTCTGTGGTGCGGTCCTCGCGATGGGGCAGGTGATCGTCGCCCGTCATCGGGCGGGCGGCGCGGCCGACTTGGCGGCGCTCGCGGCTGCGGACCACTGGATGGAGGGGAGTTCCGGGGCGTGTGACGGTGCCACGCGGGTGGCCGAGGCGCAGGGGGCGCGCGTCGTGCGGTGCGCGGTGCAGGGCGAGATTTCCGACGTCACCGCCGCGGCGGACTTCGGGCCGTTCGTGACGGAGGTCAGATCCCGGGCGGGTCCCGCGGGGCCGGTCGCTCCGGCGCCGGACGCGGGGCCCGAGCCGGCTGCGGGCCGACGGCCTGCCGCGAGGGCGACGCGCTCTGCCGCACGGGTGCCAGGGGCCGAGCCTGCGTCGTCGTCGCCCGCAGGGGGAGGGCCCGCCGACCGGTGGATCTCAGGGGGCGGGCGCGTCCTTGAGCAGGACGGAGAGGAGGCGGACCGCACCGCGCTTGTGCAGCGGGTCGTTGCCGTTGCCGCACTTCGGGGACTGGATGCAGGACGGGCAGCCGGCCTCGCACTCGCAGGAGGCGATGGCCTGCCGGGTGGCGGTCAGCCACTCGCGGGCCGTGTGGAAGGCCCGCTCGGCGAAGCCCGCGCCGCCCGGGTGGCCGTCGTACACGAAGACGGTCGGCAGGAGCGTGTCCGGATGCAGCGGCACCGAGACGCCGCCGATGTCCCAGCGATCGCAGGTCGCGAAGAGCGGAAGCATGCCGATGGACGCGTGCTCGGCGGCGTGCAGGGCGCCGCCGAGGATCTCCGGATTGACGCGGGCGGCGTCGAGCTGGTCCTCGGTGACCGTCCACCACACGGCACGCGTACGGAGCGTACGGGGAGGGAGGTCGAGCTTCGTCTCGCCGAGCACCTCGCCGGTGATGACACGACGACGCAGGAAGGAGACGACCTGGTTGGTGACCTCGACGGAGCCGTAGCAGAGGCGGCCGGAGCCCCACGGGATCTCGGTGTCCGTCTCCAGGATGGAGATGGCCGTGGTGTCGCGGGCGGTCGTGGAGTACGGCGGACTTGCCTCCTCGACCAGGGCCACCGAATCCTCCAGGTCCAAGCGGCGCACCAGATACGTGAGGCCCTGATGGAGGTGGACCGCGCCCTCGTGCACGGTGGTGTGCGCGGCGGACGCGTCCACGGTGCCGAGCAGCCGGCCCGTGCCCTCCTCGACGATCTGGATGGGCTTTCCGCCCTCGCCGCGGATGTCGGCGAGCTCGGCGGCCCGCTCCCGGCGGGTCCAGTGCCAGGCCTTCGTGCGGCGGCGCAGCAGCTTCGCGGCCTCCAGCTGAGGGATCAGCTCCTCGGTGGCGGGGCCGAAGAGAGCCAAGTCGTCGTCCGTGAGCGGAAGTTCCGCGGCGGCCGCGCAGAGGTGGGGCGCCAGGACGTACGGATTGTCGGGGTCGAGGACCGTCGACTCCACGGGTTGCTGGAACAGCGCTTCGGGATGGTGGACGAGATACGTGTCCAGCGGGTCGTCGCGGGCGACGAGGACGGCGAGCGCGCCCTGCCCGGAGCGCCCGGCGCGGCCCGCCTGCTGCCAGAGGGAGGCACGGGTCCCCGGATAGCCGGCGATGATCACGGCGTCGAGTCCGGAGACGTCCACGCCGAGTTCGAGGGCGGTGGTGGCCGCGAGGCCGAGCAGCTCACCGGAGTGCAGGGCCCGCTCCAGGGCGCGGCGCTCCTCGGGGAGATAGCCGCCCCGGTAGGCGGCCACGCGGTGGGCCAGCGAGCGGTCGACCTCGGCGAGGCGTTCCTGGGCGATCACCGAGATCAGCTCGGCGCCGCGCCGGGACCGTACGAAGGCGACCGAGCGCACGCCCTGGACGGTCAGGTCGGTCAGCAGGTCCGCCGTCTCGGCGGTGGCGGTGCGGCGGACGGGTGCGCCCTTCTCGCCGTGGAGGTCGGTGAGCGGGGGTTCCCAGAGGGCGAAGACGAGGTCGCCGCGGGGTGAGGCGTCGTCGGCGACCTCCTTCACGGGCAGTCCGGTCAGGCGCTCCGCGGCGATGGCCGGCTCGGCGGAGGTGGCGGAGGCGAGGAGGAAGACGGGGTCGGAGCCGTAGCGGGCGCAGAGGCGGCGCAGGCGGCGCAGGACCTGGGCGACGTGGGAGCCGAAGACGCCGCGGTAGGTGTGGCACTCGTCGATGACGACGTAACGCAGGGCGCGCAGGAAGGAGGACCAGCGGGGGTGGGACGGGAGTATCCCGAGGTGGAGCATGTCGGGGTTGGTCAGGACGTAGTTGGCGTACTGACGTACCCATTCGCGTTCTTCGACGGGGGTGTCGCCGTCGTACACGGCCGGGCGGATGGCGTTGCCGAGGGGCTCCGCCAGTTCGCGTACGGCGCGGCGCTGGTCGGCGGCCAGGGCCTTCGTCGGGGCCAGATACAGCGCGGTCGCGCCGCGGCCGTTGGGCGCCTCCGAGCCGTCGAGGAGGGCCGAGAGGACGGGGGTGAGGTAGGCCAGCGACTTCCCCGACGCGGTGCCGGTGGCGACGATCACCGATTCGCCGTCCAGGGCGTGCTCGGCCGCGAGCGCCTGGTGGGCCCAGGGATGTTCGATTCCGGCCGACTGCACCGCGGCGACGACCTCGGAACGAATGCGATCAGGCCAGACTGCATATCGGGCCGCACGTGGGGGCAAGTGCTCCGTATGAGTGACGCGCGAAGCACGGCTCGGTCCCGCGGTGAGCCGGTCCAGGACCGTCCGTGGAGACGTGCGTATCGGGGCGCCCGAGGAGGGTCCTCCGGGCGAAGAAAAGTTGGCCATCTGCACCGAGTGTGTCACTGGCGGGATGGACAATGGTCCCAAGGCGTCGTGCACGCCCGCCGGTAAGTGATTGAATGCCATCGCGGCTGGCGATCCGTCCCGGGGGCTCTGCCGAGGTATCCCAAGGGATGACCGCTCGATAGCAAGGTGCTGGAGGATCCGTGGACCTGTCCCTGTCGACCCGTACCGTCGGCGATCGTACGGTCGTCGAGGTCGGTGGCGAAATCGATGTTTATACCGCGCCCAAGTTGCGCGAACAGTTGGTCGAGTTGGTGAACGACGGCAGTTTCCATCTGGTCGTCGACATGGAGGGCGTGGACTTCCTCGACTCCACCGGGCTCGGCGTGCTGGTCGGCGGCCTGAAGCGGGTGCGTGCCCATGAGGGCTCGCTGCGCCTGGTCTGCAACCAGGAGCGTATTTTGAAGATCTTCCGTATCACCGGCCTGACCAAGGTGTTCCCCATTCACACCTCGGTCGAGGAAGCGGTTGCTGCTACCGACTGAGCGTCGGAAGTCCCGGACCGGCCGTCGGCCGTGTCCCGGGGTGGCAGAACAGCAGGGGACCGGGCCCTCGGCCCGGCCCCCTGACAGCACGCGCGTATGTCCGAGGGGGATGCATGGCCACCGTTGAACTCCGCTTCAGCGCGCTGCCCGAGCACGTCAGGACCGCCCGGCTCGTAGCGGCGGCGGTCGCGCGCAGGGCCGGGGTGGACGAGGCCGTCCTCGATGAGGTCAGGCTCGCCGTCGGTGAGGCCTGCACGCGTGCCGTCGGGCTGCACCAGAGCAATGACGTCTCCGCGCCGGTGCGCGTCGCCCTGATCGAGGACGAGAAGCAGTTCTCCATCGAGGTCGGCGACGAAGCCCCCCACGCGGTTCCCGGCGACCGGGCACCCGGCTCTCGGCCGGACGGCGCCGACGATCTGGACGCCGAGGGCGAGGACGAGATGGGTCTCGCCGTCATCAGCGGGCTCGTGGACGACGTGGAAGTCACCGCCGGCGAGAACGGCGGCCTCATCCGGATGACGTGGCCGACGGCCCCGGCGACACTCGTCTGACCGGCGGACCGGCTTTTTCTTTCTTTCACCCTGCGATGCCCGTGTGACGTCCGCGTGATGTCCGCGCGATGGCCCCGTGACGCCCCTCTGCGGCGCGCGTGAGGCCCTGCGGCTCCCCAGTGGACCCCAGGCTCCCCCTTGCGCGACCCGTCCTCGACCGGGGCGGCCAGGGAACTTTTCTTCTCTGATCATTATCTTGGTAATTGCCTCAGTCATTTGCCGCACCGGCGTCAACGGTTTTGGGGCATTACCGCTTTCGGGGTCAATCTGGGCTCGCGATCATTTGCTGGGAAGCAATCTTCCGCCAATTCCGTTTGCGGCACTCTGTTTTGATCAGGTTCCGCTCCCTACAATCCGTCCACATCTTGAGCTCACCCCAGGCGTCAAGGAGGACGAATGGCGGGGCTTTCTACCCCTCAGCAGTTTGATCACCCCTCAACCTTCGCAGCCGCAGTACTGACCGACGACAATCGCCTCATCGTGATGGCCGTCGCGGCCGTCGCGGTCGCGGCGCTCGCGGTCGCCTGGGTCCTCGTACGCCAGGTGCTCGCGGCCGACGAGGGCACCGACAGCATGAAGAAGATCGCGAAGGCGATCCAGGAGGGCGCCAATGCCTATCTCGGCAGGCAGCTGCGCACTCTCGGCGTATTCGCCGTCGTGGTGTTCTTCCTGCTCATGCTGCTGCCCGCAGACGACTGGAATCAGCGTGCCGGCCGATCGATCTTCTTCTTGATCGGTGCGGTGTTCTCGGCGACCACCGGCTATATCGGCATGTGGCTCGCCGTACGCAGCAACGTTCGTGTGGCGGCAGCCGCACGAGAGGCCACTCCGGCGGAAGGTGAACCGGAAAAGGACCTCACCGCTGTTTCGCACAAGGCCATGAAGATCGCTTTCCGCACGGGCGGCGTTGTCGGCATGTTCACGGTGGGGCTCGGTCTTCTGGGCGCCTCCTGTGTGGTGCTGGTCTACGCGGCCGACGCGCCGAAGGTCCTCGAAGGCTTCGGCCTCGGGGCGGCGCTGATCGCGATGTTCATGCGTGTGGGCGGCGGCATCTTCACCAAGGCCGCCGACGTCGGCGCCGACCTGGTCGGCAAGGTCGAGCAGGGCATCCCGGAGGACGACCCGAGGAATGCCGCGACCATCGCCGACAACGTGGGCGACAACGTCGGCGACTGCGCGGGAATGGCCGCCGACCTCTTCGAGTCCTACGCGGTGACCCTGGTCGCCGCGCTGATCCTCGGCAAGGTCGCGTTCGGTGACTCCGGGCTCGCCTTCCCGCTGATCGTTCCGGCGATCGGCGTCATCACGGCGATGATCGGGATCTTCGCGGTGGCGCCACGGCGCTCCGACCGCAGCGGCATGACCGCCATCAACCGCGGGTTCTTCATCTCCGCGTTCATCTCGCTGGTGCTCGTGGCCGTGGCGGTCTTCGTCTACCTGCCGTCGTCGTACGCGGATCTGGACGGCGTCACGGACGCGACGATCGCCGGTCATGACGGCGATCCGCGGGTCCTCGCGGTCGTCGCCGTAGCGATCGGCATCGTCATGGCCGCGCTGATCCAGCAGCTCACCGGCTACTTCACGGAGACCACCCGGCGTCCGGTGCAGGACATCGGCAAGACGTCCCTCACCGGACCGGCGACCGTCGTCCTGGCCGGAATCTCCATCGGGCTCGAATCAGCCGTCTACACCGCGCTCCTGATCGGGCTCGGCGTGTACGGGGCGTTCCTGCTCGGCGGTACGTCGATCATGCTCGCCCTCTTCGCGGTGGCGCTCGCCGGAACCGGCCTGCTCACCACGGTCGGCGTGATCGTCGCCATGGACACCTTCGGTCCGGTCTCCGACAACGCGCAGGGCATCGCCGAGATGTCCGGTGACGTCGAGGGAGCCGGCGCGCAGGTGCTCACCGACCTGGACGCCGTCGGCAACACCACCAAGGCCATCACCAAGGGCATCGCCATCGCTACGGCCGTTCTCGCGGCCGCGGCGCTCTTCGGCTCGTATCGCGACGCCATCGCGGGCGCGGCCAAGGACGTCGGCGAGAAAATGGGCGACGGCGCCCCGATGAACCTGGTGATGGACATCTCGCAGCCCAACAACCTGGTCGGCCTGATCCTGGGCGCCGCGGTCGTCTTCCTCTTCTCGGGGCTCGCGATCAACGCGGTGTCGAGGTCGGCCGGAGCGGTGGTCTACGAGGTGCGGCGGCAGTTCCGCGAGCACCCCGGGATCATGGACTACACCGAGGAACCGGAGTACGGGCGCGTCGTCGACATCTGCACCAAGGACGCGCTGCGGGAGCTCACCACGCCAGGTCTGCTCGCCGTGCTCACGCCGATCGCCGTCGGCTTCTCGCTCGGTGTCGGCGCGCTCGGCTCGTTCCTGGCGGGCGCGATCGGCACGGGCACGCTGATGGCGGTCTTCCTCGCCAACTCCGGTGGCGCCTGGGACAACGCGAAGAAGCTCGTCGAGGACGGTCACCACGGCGGCAAGGGCAGTGAGGCCCACGCCGCGGTGGTCATCGGCGACACCGTCGGTGACCCGTTCAAGGACACCGCCGGGCCGGCGATCAACCCGCTGCTGAAGGTGATGAACCTGGTGGCGCTGCTCATCGCGCCCGCGGTCGTCCAGTTCAGCTACGGGGAGGACGCGAACGCCGGGGTGCGGGCGGTGATCGCGGTGCTTTCGATCCTGGTCATCGTCGGCGCGGTGTACATCTCCAAGCGCCGCGGTATCGCCGTGGGCGACGAGGAAGAAGGTGGTGCCGAGCGGGTGAGTAATTCACCCGACCCGGCGGTGGTTTCGTAACGCCGGGTCAGTCTCTGCCCAACACGTGGGCGGGCGGCGCGTTCTGACGCGTTGTCCGCCCTTCGTGCGTCCGGACTTCGTGCGTCCGGACTTCTAGTCAGGTCGCGTCCGGTGAGCCTTCTCTCGCCCTCCCAGCTTGGTGCAAATGGCTTCAATAGGGGCGGTACCGGACCCCCGGCATGCGGTTGTAGCCCAGTTGGCGTGTAAGTTCCGGGGCCGAGAGCCACGGAAGGGACCAATCCGGTGAACAAGAAGCTTGCAGCCGCACTGTCCGGCGGTGCGGTACTGGTACTGGCGCTGTCGGGCTGCAGCGACGACGGCAACGAGAAGCTGGACTCCTGGGCCAAGGACGTCTGTGACTCGGTTCAGCCGCAGTCGAAGAAGATCGCGGACGCCAACGCCGCGATCCAGAAGGAGACGTCGGACAACAGCTCGCCGGAGGACGTCCAGAAGACCGACTCCAAGGCGTTCCAGGACATGTCCGACGCCTACAAGGCGATGGGCGCGGCGGTGAAGAAGGCGGGCGCCCCGCCGGTCGACGGCGGTCAGAAGAAGACCGATGACGCGGTCAAGGAACTGAACGCCATCTCCAAGTCGTACGGGGACCTCAAGAAGAAGGTCGACGGCCTGGACACCAAGAACCAGGCGGACTTCGCGGACGGCCTCAAGAGCGTCGCGGGGGAGTTGGACAAGCTGAGCAAGAGCGGCAACAAGGCGCTGGAGAAGCTCCAGGAGGGCGAGGTGGGCAAGGCGATGGGCAAGCAGGACAGCTGCAAGTCGGCTTCCGCCACGCCTTCCGCGGCCTAGACGTTCACCCCTCTTCGCCTCGCTGCCCCGGCGCCTGGGGAAACCCCCGGCGCCGGGGCAGCGGTGCGTCCAGGTGTGCCCCACAGCCGGTGCGGCCGTATCGGGTCACAATGAGGGGGTGAGTATCGCTAGCGCCCCCCTGCCCTCGTCCGACCGCGCCGACATCTCCGCCCAGTTGCGCGAAGCCCTGCTGGCGGCCGACTTCACCGCCGACGGGCTGCTCGAACTCCTCGGGGCGCCCGCCTACACGGCGCTCGCCCGCAGCGAGACCGTGCCCGCGCTGCGGGCCACGCGGGGTGAAGGGCCGCTGGAGACGCTCGTACGGCTCTTCCTGTTGCAGCGTTCCGCACCGCACGCGCGCGTGGCGGCCGTTCTGCCGGTCGACGCCCTACTGGAGGGCGGTTGGCTGAGCGAGGCGGACGGCGAGCTGCGGGCGACCGTGGACGTACGGCCGTTCAGCGGGACGCACGGCGAGGACTGGTTCATCGTCTCCGATCTGGGGTGCGCGGTCGGTGGCGCCGGCGGCATCGGCAGCCATGACGAAGGCGTCGTCCTCGGAGTCGGCGGTGCGTCCACGACGCTCGCCGGGCTCACCGTGCGGACGCCGGTGGACAGCGCCCTGGACCTCGGCACCGGCTCCGGCATCCAGGCGCTGCACGCCGCGCAGCACGCGACCCGGGTGACCGCGACGGACCTCAACCCCCGTGCGCTGCACATCACACGGCTCACGCTCGCGCTCTCCGGCGCGCCCGAGGCGGATCTGCGGGAGGGCTCGCTCTTCGAGCCCGTGGGCGAGGAGACGTACGACCTGATCGTGTCCAATCCGCCCTTCGTGATCTCCCCCGGCGCACGGCTCACCTACCGCGACGGCGGGATGGGCGGGGACGATCTGTGCCGCTCGCTCGTTCAGCAGGCGGGGGAGCGGTTGAACGAAGGGGGGTATGCGCACTTCCTCGCCAACTGGCAGCACGTGGAAGGCGAGGAGTGGACCGAGCGGCTCCGTTCCTGGGTGCCGCGCGGGTGCGACGCGTGGATCGTGCAGCGCGAGGTGCAGGACATCACGCAGTACGCCGAGCTGTGGCTGCGGGACGCCGGGGACCACCTGATGGATCCCGAGGAGTATGCGGCGCGGTATGACGCGTGGCTCGACGAGTTCGACGCCCGTAAGACACGCGCGATCGGATTCGGGTGGATCACGCTGCGCAAGTCCGCGGCCGGGAGTGGCGCCGCCGAGCCGTCCGTGACCGTGGAGGAGTGGCCGCACCCGGTCGAGCAGCCGCTGGGAGAGACGGTGCGGGCGTTCTTCGCGAGGCAGGATTTCCTGCGGGCGCACGACGACGCCGCGTTGCTCGCCGGGCACTTCAAGCTCGCGGACGAGGTCGTGCAGGAGCAGGTGGGACTGCCGGGTGCCGAGGACCCGGAGCACGTCGTGCTGCGTCAGAACCGCGGGATGCGGCGGGCCACCAAGGTGGACACGGTGGGGGCGGGCTTCGCCGGGGTGTGCGACGGGACGCTGAGCGCCGGGCGGATCCTCGACGCGATCGCCCAACTGGTGGGGGAGGACCCGGTGTTGCTCCGGGACCGTACGCCCGCCCAGATCCGCCTCCTCGTCGAACAGGGGTTCCTGGAGCCGGTCGGGAAGTAGCGGCTCACCTCTCCGGGCGGGCCGGCCCCTCGGACCGGCTCCAGGGCGTACGGCGTGTCTCGTACGTTTCGGGGATGCCGCTCCCCCGATGTGGGTGGGATGCATGGCCGCCGCCGACCACGGGACGTACATCGAGAAGGTGGGCTGTCGCGGTGTGCCGGCTGTTGACGCGGACCGGGTCCCCTGCGTTCACCCGGGGTTCGCGCCCCGGCTTTCCGGGCGTGCAAGTTTCCCAGACCGGGGAACCCGGCCGGGGAACCCAGACGGGGAGGCAACGCCATGGAGAGTGGACCAGCGATCTTCGCGGGCACGGTGTTCGCGCTGTTCGGGGCAGGGCTGCTGCTCTGGACCGGGGCACGGGTCGCGCACCGCGCACCCGTCGCCGACGGTGTGAGCCCTGTCGCATCGGCGACGCTCGCGGCGCTCGCCGGAGCGGGTGCGCTGATGCTCGGAGTGTGGTGCTTCACTCGAATGTGACCGGGAGCGCCGGTGGCGCGCGGCGCGGGACGGGCCGTAGGCCCGGCGTCGGCGGGGCGCCGGTCGTGACGCCGGTGGTGAAACGGCAGGTCGCCACTCCGGGCGGCAGGAATGACGGTAGTCGGGTTACCGTTCGAGTGGCCGTTGCGGGCTTTTCCCGTTTGACACGGGGGCGGGATGTACCGTCACACTCCGCAGCGTCAGCGCAACGCAAGCGCACCGAGCGAGGCAGGCCGACACGGCCGCCGAGTACCGACCGGAGAGAAGAGCGAAGTTGTCCCCGACCAGCGAGACCGCAAAGGGCGGCCGCCGACTCGTCATCGTCGAGTCGCCTGCCAAGGCGAAGACGATCAAGGGTTACCTCGGCCCCGGCTACGTAGTCGAGGCGAGCGTCGGGCACATCCGCGACCTCCCCAGCGGCGCCGCGGAGGTGCCCGACAAGTACACCGGCGAGGTGCGCCGTCTCGGCGTGGACGTCGACAACGACTTCGAGCCCATCTATGTCGTCAACGCCGACAAGAAGGCACAGGTCAAGAAGCTCAAGGATCTCCTCAAGGACTCCGACGAACTCTTCCTCGCCACCGATGAGGACCGCGAGGGCGAAGCCATCGCGTGGCACCTCCTCGAGGTCCTGAAGCCCAAGGTCCCGGTCAAGCGCATGGTGTTCCACGAGATCACCAAGGCCGCGATCCAGGGCGCCGTCGCCAACCCGCGCGAGCTCAACAAGCGCATGGTCGACGCCCAGGAGACCCGCCGCATCCTCGACCGCCTCTACGGCTACGAGGTCTCGCCGGTCCTGTGGAAGAAGGTCATGCCGCGCCTGTCGGCGGGCCGTGTCCAGTCCGTGGCGACCCGTCTCGTCGTCGAGCGTGAGCGCGAGCGCATCGCCTTCCGCTCCGCCGAGTACTGGGACCTGACGGGCACCTTCGGCACCGGCCGCACCGGCGACGCCTCCGACCCCTCGCAGCTCGTCGCGCGCCTCACCACGGTCGACGGCAAGCGCATCGCGCAGGGCCGTGACTTCAACTCGGTCGGACAGCTCAAGTCCGACACGCTGCACCTGGACGAGGCGAACGCCCGCTCGCTCGCCGCCGCCCTGGAGAACACCCGGTTCGCGGTCCGCTCGGTCGAGTCCAAGCCCTACCGCCGCTCTCCCTACGCGCCGTTCCGTACGACGACGCTGCAGCAGGAGGCCAGCCGCAAGCTCGGCTTCGGCGCGAAGGCCACGATGCAGGTGGCACAGAAGCTGTACGAGAACGGCTTCATCACCTACATGCGTACGGACTCCACGACGCTGTCCGACACGGCGATCACCGCCGCCCGCGCCCAGGTCACGCAGCTGTACGGCAGCGACTACCTGCCGGACAAGCCCCGCACGTACGCCGGGAAGGTCAAGAACGCGCAGGAGGCGCACGAGGCGATCCGCCCCTCGGGCGATCGCTTCCGCACGCCCGCCGAGACCGGCCTGACCGGCGACCAGTTCCGGCTCTACGAACTGATCTGGAAGCGGACCGTCGCCTCCCAGATGAAGGACGCGGTCGGAAACTCCGTCACGGTGAAGATCGGTGGCACCGCCGCCGACGGCCGCGACGCCGAGTTCAGCGCCTCCGGCAAGACCATCACCTTCCACGGCTTCATGAAGGCGTACGTCGAGGGCGCGGACGACCCGAACGCCGAACTCGACGACCGTGAGCGCAGGCTCCCGCAGGTCAGCGAGGGTGACGCGCTGTCCGCCGATGAGATCTCCGTCGACGGTCACGCGACGAAGCCGCCGGCCCGCTACACCGAGGCCTCGCTGGTCAAGGAGCTCGAAGAGCGCGAGATCGGCCGCCCGTCGACGTACGCGTCGATCCTCGGCACGATCCTCGACCGCGGTTACGTCTTCAAGAAGGGCACGGCACTTGTGCCCTCCTTCTTGTCCTTCGCCGTAGTCAACCTCCTGGAGACGCACTTCGGGCGGCTCGTCGACTACGACTTCACGGCGCGCATGGAGGACGACCTCGACCGCATCGCGCGGGGCGAGGCGCAGGCCGTGCCGTGGCTGCGGCGCTTCTACTTCGGCGAGGGCGACGACGCGGGAGCCGCCTCCAGCGCGGGCAACGGCGACGGCGACCACCTCGGCGGGCTCAAGGAACTGGTGACCGACCTGGGCGCGATCGACGCCAGGGAGATCTCCTCCTTCCCCGTCGGCGACGGCATCGTGCTGCGGGTCGGCCGCTACGGCCCGTACATCGAGCGCGGTGAGAAGGACGCGGAGGGCCACCAGCGCGCCGACGTGCCCGACGACCTGCCGCCGGACGAGCTGACCGTCGAGTACGCCGAGGAGATCCTGGCCAAGCCGAGCGGTGACTTCGCGCTCGGCACCGACCCCGAGTCGGGCCACGAGATCATCGCCAGGGACGGCCGTTACGGCCCCTACGTCACCGAGGTGCTCCCCGAGGGCACCCCGAAGACGGGCAAGAAGGCGGTCAAGCCGCGCACGGCCTCGCTCTTCAAGTCCATGTCGCTCGATACGGTGACGCTCGCGGACGCCCTGAAGCTGATGTCCCTGCCGCGTGTGGTCGGGGCGGACGCCGAAGGCGTGGAGATCACCGCGCAGAACGGCCGTTATGGCCCGTATCTGAAGAAGGGCACGGACTCGCGGTCCCTGGAGGCCGAGGAGCAGCTCTTCAACATCACCCTCGAAGAGGCCCTCGCGATCTACGCCCAGCCCAAGCAGCGCGGGCGGGCCGCCGCCAAGCCGCCGCTGAAGGAGCTCGGCGAGGACCCGGTCAGCAAGAAGCCCGTCGTCGTCAAGGACGGCCGCTTCGGCGCGTACGTCACGGACGGCGAGACGAACGCGACGCTGCGGGCCGCCGACAGCGTCGAGGACATCACTCCTGAGCGGGGTTACGAACTGCTCGAGGAGAAGCGGGCGAAGGGTCCGGCCAAGAAGACCGCCAAGAAGGCCGCGAAGAAGGCCCCGGCCAAGAAGACCGCGGCCAAGAAGACGGTTGCCAAGAAAACGGCCGCCAAGAAGACGACGGCCGCGAAGAAGACCACTACGAAGACGGCGGCTGCCAAGAAGACAGCGGCTTCGGCCGCGCAGGCGTCCGACGCCGAGTAGGCACTTGTGTACGTCGTTTCGGCGTACGTCGTTTCGTACGGCGCTGTGAATGTGTGAACCGAAGGGGCGCCCGTTTGTTCGGGCGCCCCTTCGGTGTGTCACACCGGCCGGATAGGCTGGACGGATGACGCGTGCCGAGCAGCCAACGGTCGGAAACCCGGCCCCCGACGACGCCCTGGTCGCAGATTCCCGAGAGCGTGCTGTCCGCGCCTTGCTGCGCGTGCCGCAGCTGAAGCGGCTCTGGAGCGCCCAGCTCGTCGGAGGTGTCGGCGATGCACTCGCCCTCCTTGTCCTGGTGGTGCTCGCGCTGCAAGCGGCCATCGCCGAAGGCGCGTTCGGGGGCGGATACCGAGGAGCGGCGTTCGCCGTCACCGCCGTCTTCGGGGCGCGCGTTCTCGCGACGCTGCTCTTCGGGGCGGTGCTTCTGGGGCCGCTGAGCTCGATCACGTCACCTGCCGGGCCACTGGACCGGCGCTGGACGATGGTCGTGTCGGACGGTCTGCGGGCCGCGCTGCTGATCGTCGCGCCGCTCTGGATCGACTGGACCCCGGACAACGCGCTCGCCGTGCTGCTCGTCACTGCCTTCGTCATCGGCGTCGCCGAGCGCTTCTGGACGGTGTGCCGCGAGAGCGCCGCGCCCGCGCTGCTGCCCGCGCCGCCCCTGGAGGGCGCGACGGTGCGGCCGCTGCCGGACCACATGGACGCACTGCGGCGCCTCTCGCTGCGTACGGGATTCATGGCGCTGCCCCTCGCGGCCGCCGCGCTCGTCGCCGTCACGCTGATCGGGAACCTGCTCGGCTCCGGGATCGACTGGTTCGAGCTGCACCAGGCCGGGCTCGGCTCGTTCGTCGCCGCCGGGCTCTTCGCGGCCTCGCTCTCGATCGTCTACTTCCTCGAACTTCCCCCCACGCAGACGCCACGCGCGCGTAGCCCGCTCGAAGGCCTTCGCAGGCCGCGCACCGGCAGCGGCACCGACAAGGGCCGCACCGGTGCGATCCCGCTGCTCGTCGCCGCCTGCGCCGCCATCGCCGGCGCGATCGCCGCCTCCGTGGCCGTCGCCGTGCTGCACGCCAAGGACCTGGACGGCGGGCCCGTCACGTACGGCCTGATCGTCCTCGCGCTGACCGGCGGTACCGCCGTCGGCATCCGCACCTCGCCGTCCCTGCTGACCTCGCTCTCGCGCCGCCGCCTGCTCGCGCTCGCCATCGCCCTCACCGGCGTCGCGCTGCTCGCCGCGGGCCTCGTGCCCGACGTGACGACCGTGCTGCTGCTCCTGGCACTCACCGGAGTGGCCGCGGGCATCGCCGCGCACACCGGGCACGCGCTGCTCGACCAGGAGGTCGAGGACTACCGGCGGGCGCGCACGACCGAGCATGTCCAGGCCGTCGTACGCCTCTTCATCGCGCTCGGCGCGCTCATCGCCCCCGTCGTCGCGGCGGCCATCGGTCCGCACCGCTTCGTCAACGGCAAGTTCGTCTTCGACCACGGAGGCGCCGCCTTCACGCTGATGCTGGTGGGCGCGCTGCTCCTGCCGGTGGCCGCGCTGGTCCTCGCCAAGATCGACGACCGGCAGGGCATTCCGCTCCGGCACGACCTGCGGGACGCGCTGCGCGGCGGCGACGACCCGGTGCAGGGGATCGCCGCCACCGGGTTCTTCATCGCCCTGGAGGGCGGCGACGGCGCGGGCAAGTCGACGCAGGCCGAGGCGCTCGCGGAGTGGATCCGGGCCAAGGGCCACGAGGTCGTCGTGACGCGCGAGCCGGGAGCCACGCCGGTCGGCAAGCGGCTGCGGTCGATCCTGCTCGACGTGTCCTCGGCCGGGCTCTCGCACCGCGCCGAAGCACTTCTGTACGCCGCCGACCGCGCCGAGCACGTGGACACGGTCGTACGCCCCGCCCTTGAGCGCGGCGCGGTCGTCATCTCCGACCGCTACATCGACTCGTCCGTGGCCTATCAGGGCGCGGGCCGCGATCTGTCCCCGACCGAGATCGCCCGTATCTCCCGGTGGGCGACGGCGGGGCTCGTGCCGCATCTGACGGTGCTGCTCGACGTATCGCCGGAGGCCGCCCGTGAGCGGTTCACGGAGGCCCCCGACCGCCTTGAGTCGGAGCCCGCCGAGTTCCACGCGCGCGTGCGCTCCGGTTTCCTGACGCTCGCCGCGGCCGACCCGGGCCGCTACCTGGTGATCGACGCAGCCCAGGATCCGGAGGCGGTCACGACCGTCGCCCGGCATCGGCTCGACCTGATGCTGCCGCTCTCCGAAGCCGAGGTGAAGGCGCAGGAGGAGGCCCGTAAGGCCGCCGAGGAAGAGGCGCGCCGCAAGGCCGAGGAAGAGGCCGCGCGCAAGGCCGAGGAGGAGCGGGTCGAGCGCGAGCGCCAGGAGCAGCTCGCCAAGCTCCGCGCCGAGGAGGAGGAGCGCAAGCGCCGCGAGCTGGAGGAGGCGCAGCGCCGCGAGGCCGAGCGCCAGGCCGAGGAGGCAAGGCAGCGCGCCGAGGAGGCCAAGCGCAGGGCCGAGGAGGAGCAGGCACGTCTGCTCGCCGAGGAGAAGGTGCGGGCGGCCGAGGAGGCGCGGCGCCGCCGCGAGGCGGAGGAAGAGGCGCGGCTCCGGGCCGAGGCCGAGGAGCGGCGGCTCGAGAAGCAGCGGAAGGCCGAGGAGGCACTGCGGCGGGCGGAGGAGGCACGGCGCCTTGCCGCGGCTTCGGCGGCGGCTGCGACGGCGGTTTCGCGGACGTCCACGCCGGCTTCGGCGGCGAAGCCTCGTACGGATTCTCCTGCGAAGCCTTCCGAGGAAACCCCTGCGGATTCTCCTGCGAACGCGCCTGAGGACGTTGTGCCTGACAACGAGACGACGGTGGCTACGCCTGTCGTGAAGCCGGGAGCGGCTGCCCCTGGTGCGGCCACTCCGGGAGCGGGAACTCCGGGAGCCGCTGACGAGACCGCGGTGCTGCCCGCGGTGCGGGACACGGCAGGCTCCGATGAGACCGAGGTGCTGCCGCAGCCGCCGGTGCCCGGTGCCGCCGACGAGACGGCCGTACTGCCTGCCGTAAGCGAGGACAAGGTGCCGCCGGGCTACTTCCGCGACGAGCGGTCCGAGCAGCCGCCCGCGCCGGACGGAGGAAACTCCCGGACCCGCGAGCTGCCCCAGGTCGACGAGCAGGGCACACCCCGGCAGCGGCCCCGCTCCGACTGGGCGGAGGAGACTCCGCTGGACGATCTCCCGTCGCTGGCGGACGAATTGCTCGGGTCGCGTGAGGACGAGGGCGAGGACGACGAGCGGGGCGGCGGCGGTCGCGGAGGTGGCCGCGGTGGCCGTCGCGGAGGCGGTCGCAAGCGCTGAGTACTGCCCCGCTGACCTCGGCGTACCGCTGGTCGGCACGGCGTTGTCAGTGGCGTGCTCCACAATGAATTCGACAGCGCGAGGTGCGACGCAGGTGCAGGGCGGAGGCGGTGACCTATGACCGTATGGGACGACCTGGTGGGCCAGGAGCGGGTGAGCGAGCAGCTCGAGGCCGCCGCCAAGGACGCCGACGCCCTGGTCACCGCCGTGGCCACGGGCGCCCCGCAGCCCGAGGCGTCGAAGATGACGCACGCCTGGCTGTTCACCGGCCCCCCCGGCTCCGGTCGGTCCACCGCCGCCCGTGCCTTCGGCGCCGCGCTCCAGTGCACGAGCCCCGACCGCGCGCTCGGCGGCGCCCCCGGCTGCGGCTTCTGCGACGGATGCCACACGAGTCTGATCGGCACGCACGCCGACGTGGAAGTCGTGCGTACGGACCTGCTGTCCATCGGCGTCAAGGAGACCCGCGAGCTGGTCAGGCGGGCCCAGTTGTCGCCCGCGGTCGGCCGCTGGCAGGTCATCGTCCTGGAGGACGCCGACCGCCTCACCGAGGGCGCGGGCAACGTCATCCTGAAGGCCGTGGAAGAGCCCGCTCCCCGCACCGTATGGCTGCTCTGCGCGCCCTCCCTTGAGGACGTGCTGCCCACGATCCGCTCCCGCTGCCGTCATCTGACGCTGCGTACGCCTCCGGTGGAGGCCGTCGCGGACGTGCTCGTACGGCGTGACGGCATCGACCCGGATGTCGCCGCCGCCGTGGCGCGTGCCACGCAGGGGCACATCGGCCGCGCCCGGCGCCTCGCGACCGACCCGCGGGCGCGCGAGCGCAGGGCCGCCGTGCTCAAGCTGCCCATGCGCGTGTCGGACATCGGCGGCTGCCTCAAGGCCGCGCAGGAGCTGATCGACACGGCGAGCGACGACGCGAAGCAGGTCGCGGAGGATGTCGACGTCAAGGAGACGGACGACCTGAAGGCGGCGCTCGGCGCGGAGAAGGGCGGCCGGATGCCGCGCGGCACGGCCGGCGCGATGAAGGAGCTGGAGGACCGGCAGAAGCGCCGCAGAACCCGTACGCAGCGCGACAGCCTCGACCTCGCGCTCATCGACCTGACCGGTGTCTACCGAGACGTGCTCGCCCTCCAGCTCGGCTCCCGCGTGGCCTTGGCCAACACGGAGGTGCTCGACATGCTGGAGCGGATCGCGCGCGACACCTCGCCCGAGTCCACGCTGCGCCGCATAGAGGCGATCGGCGCCTGCCGCACCGCCCTGGACCGCAATGTGGCGCCGCTGCTCGCGGTGGAGGCGATGACGGTGGCGCTGCGGGCGGGCTAGGCGGGGGTGCCCCTCGCCTATGGGCGGGCTAGGCGGGGGGCGACGGAGTTTGACGGGTCACCCATACGAGCACATTGTGTAACGCGGCCAACACATGACGTTAGTCTCGCGTGATGCGCATCAGAGGACTCCGCACCCCGGCCACCGCGTTCCTGGCCGCCGGACTGCTCATCTCCGGCTGCTCAGCCGGCAGCTCGACGGCGGACGCGTCCATGGCCGCGCTGCCCCGGGCCACCCCGCGGGAGCTGTCCCCCTTCTACGAGCAGAAGCTGAATTGGCGCGAGTGCGGCGTACCCGGCTTCGAGTGCTCCACGATGAAGGCGCCGCTGGACTACGCGAAGCCGGGCGGCAAGGAGATCAAGCTCGCCGTCTCCCGCAAGAAGGCCACGGGCCCCGGCAAGCGCCTGGGTTCCCTCCTGGTCAACCCGGGCGGCCCCGGCGGCTCGGCGATCGGATACCTCCAGTCGTACGCGGCACTCGGTTACCCCGAGAAGGTCCGCGCCCGGTACGACATGGTCGCGGTCGACCCGCGCGGCGTCGCCCGCAGCGAGCCCGTCACCTGCCTCGACGGAAAGCGGATGGACGCGTACACGCAGACGGACATCACGCCGGACGATCAGGGCGAGACCACCGAACTGGTCGACTCCTTCAAGGAGTTCGCGAAGGGCTGCGACAAGCGCTCCGGCCAGGTGCTGCCGCATGTCTCCACGGTCGAGGCCGCCCGGGACATGGACCTCCTGCGCGAGGTGCTCGGCGACGAGAAGCTGAACTATGTGGGCGCTTCGTACGGCACGTTCCTGGGGGCGACGTACGCGGGGCTCTACCCCGGCCGCGTAGGACGTCTCGTCCTGGACGGCGCGATGGACCCCTCGCTGCCGGCCCGCCGTATGAACCGCGACCAGACGGCGGGATTCGAGACGGCGTTCCAGTCGTTCGCGAAGGACTGCGTCGGCCGGGCGGACTGTCCGCTGGGCACGACGAGCGAGGCGGACGCGGGCAAGCGCCTCAAGTCCTTCTTCGATGACCTGGACCGTGAGCCGATCCCCGCCGGAGACCCCGACGGCCGCGAGCTCGGCGAGGCGCTCGCCACGACGGGCGTGATCGCGGCGATGTACGACGAGGCGGCCTGGCCCCAACTTCGCACGGCTCTGGCCGCGGCGACGAAGGACAAGGACGGGGCGGGCCTCCTCGAACTCTCGGACAGCTACTACGAGCGCGAGGGCGACGGCACGTACGCGAACCTCATGTTCGCCAACGCCGCCGTGAACTGCCTGGACCTGCCCTCGGCCTTCGCCTCCCCCGCCAAGGTGAAGAAGTCGCTCCCGGACTTCGAGAAGGCCTCACCGGTCTTCGGCGAGGGTCTCGCGTGGGCCTCGCTGAACTGCGCGTACTGGCCGGTGAAGGCGACGGGCGAGCCGCACCGCATCGAGGCGGACGGCGCGGCCCCGATCGTCGTGGTCGGCACGACACGTGACCCGGCGACCCCTTACCGCTGGGCGAAGTCGCTGGCCGACCAGCTCTCCTCGGGCAAGCTGCTGACGTACGAGGGCGACGGGCACACGGCGTACGGCCGGGGCAGCGAGTGCATCGACTCGGCGATCAACGCGTACTTGCTGAAGGGGAAGGCACCGGCGGACGGGAAGCGCTGCTCACAGGGATGACGAGGGCGGCGGGGGTGGCGGGGGCCCGGGAGGGCCGCCCGCCGACCGTGTACGGAGCACCCCCGGAAACTGTGTAGACTTGGCGTCGCTGCTGATCGCACCATAGGTGCGGGACGCGCGTGCCGCCTTAGCTCAGATGGCCAGAGCAACGCACTCGTAATGCGTAGGTCTCGGGTTCGAATCCCGAAGGCGGCTCTGTAGAAGCCTCAGGACTCACTCGCCGTGACCTGGGGCTTTTGCTTTTGGCGGGTGGAGTCGGTGTTGCCTGTGCCGGTCCGTGCGCTCCCCCCGGCCGCACGGACGGACACAGGCCCGGGCCGCGGCCCGGACGTGTGCCCGGACACGGGGTCGGGGCACGTGGTCCAGTTTGGACCATCGAGGCCGCTGATTGGAAGATCTTTCTAGAAGGATGTTTTGCTTCTGCTCGGCCGGAGGTCGGTAGTGGTGCCGTCTTCTGGGAGTATTTTCTAGAAAACTGCTCTAGAAATGGCGTGCTCTACGCTTGGTCCCACCATGAGCCCCAAGCAACAACGTGGCGCAGAGACCGCCGACCGACTCCTGGACGCCGCGCTTCAGGTGTACGCCGACTCCGGCGAGCAGGGCGTCACCGTCAGTGCCCTCACGAAGTCCAGCGGTGTCAGCCTCGGCAGCCTGTACCACCACTTCGGCAGTGTCGACGGGCTCATGAACGCCCTGTTGCTGCGCTGGCTCGGCCGTCTCCTCGCCGAGCTGGCCGCCGGCGTGGAGCGTTCCCGCACCGCCCGGACCGGTATCCGTGCCCTTGTGCGGACCTACCTCACGTTCATCCAGGAGTACCCGGACGCCTCCCGGCTCCTGCACTCCTCGTATGCCGACCGGCTCGGGATGGCGCAGGCCAAGCAGCTCCGCGACGCGCAGGAGGCCAGGCTCTCCCCGATGGCCGAGTGGATGCGGCAGCACATCGAGTCGGGTGAACTCGCCCCGCTGCCCATGCCGTTGATCGAGGCGCTGGTCCTCGGGCCCGTCGTCGCGACCGCCCGCCGCTGGCTGTCCGGCATCGACGACGTCGACCTCGACGAGGCCGCGCGTGTCCTGCCGGAGAGGATCTGGCGGTCGCTCGTCCCCTGAGTCCACTGAGCTCGCAGGTGGGTGGCTGGGTGGGCGGGCGTCTTCGTCAGTGGCGCAGTGCCTTGCCGATCTCTGCCTTCGAGGTGCCGGAGAGTTTCCGGTTGCTGCGGGCCGTGCCGGGCTTCGACTTGGAGGGCTCCACGTCGCCGATGTTCAGGACGGCCGTGTCCAGGAGCTTGCCGTCACCGTCGCGGAAGTTGACGGAGATGGTGTAGTCGGCCTTCTTGTCCGTGCTGTTGGTGGCCGTGATCTTGGCCGTCGTCCGGTCGCCGTCGGACTTGGTGTCGCCGTCGACCTTCACGTCGCCCTTCGCGTCCACCCCGTCCTTCACCTCGGCCATCTTGGAGGCCGCGGCTTCCGTCGCGGAGGAGACGGCCTCTCCTGCCTTGGCGGTCGCGGAGGCTGCTCTGTCCTTGACCTTGTCCACGTCGCCGTCCGAGCAGGCGCCGGCGGTGAGGGTCAGGAGGGCGGCGGTGGCAGCGGCTGCGGCGATGCGGTTCATGCCGACCACCTTCGGGGTGACGGGGCGGGGGCGCGAGGCGGGGAGGCCGTATGGGTGCCGGAGGGAGACCGCGGGCCGGCGCGGGGGGTGGTGCTCCAGGGGTAGTCGTGCCGGGGCTCCGGCGGAGTGCGAGGATGCCGCGATGAGCGATGACGTAGCTGCCACGTATGTTCGGTTCGAGTCGCCCACGCGCCATGCGCGCGGGCACTTCCCGGGAGTGTTCGTTCTCGTCAACGGGCTTGCGCGCGACGGCAAGTTGACTCCGGAGCAGGAGCGCTTCCGGCGGGCCAACAACGACTGGTACGACGCCGCGTATCCGACCCCGTCGAAGGTCGATCCCACCGTCTACGACCACGAGGCCACGCCCGGTGCCGTGGCCTGGTTCAAGGTCACGGCCACGCATCTCATCGATCGCGTACCCGGGTATCTGGAGATCCTTCAGGCGCACGGCGTCGAGTGCCGGGTGGTGCGGTCATCGGATCCCGGGCGGATCGTCTACGAGGATGAGTTCCAGGTCGTGGTTGTGCCGCACGACGGCTGGACCGGCGAGCCCGGAGACTTATGAGGATCCTGTCAGGCCGCCGTCCGTATTCCGTTCGGTCCGTACCGCCCGGCCTATGCTCGGCCCCATGTGCGCTTCTGTCCTGGTCGCGGAGGATGACGAGAAACAGGCCGAGCTGGTCCGCCGCTATCTGGAGCGCGAGGGCCACACGGTCACCGTCGTCCATGACGGGCGCGCCGCGATCGACGAGGTGCGGAGCCGGGTCCCCGACCTGCTCGTACTCGACGTGATGATGCCGCGCGTCGACGGCCTCGGCGTCACGCGCGTCCTGCGGGGCGGGGACAAGGCGGGCATCGGAGGCGTTTCCGTGGCCGGGATTCCGATTCTGATGCTGACCGCACGTTCCACCGAGGACGATCTGCTGCTCGGGCTCGACCTCGGCGCCGACGACTACCTGACGAAGCCGTACAGCCCGCGCGAGCTGATGGCCCGTGTCCGTACGCTGCTGCGGCGCGCCCAGGGCACGCACCATCCGGTCGTCGAGGGCGCCGAGGCGGCGGCGCGCGTGCTGCGGGTCGGCGGGCTCGTAGTGGATCCGGTGCGGCATGAGGTGACGGTCGACGGGCGGCTCGTCGACTGCACGCCGGGGGAGTTCGAGCTGCTCGCGGCGTTGGCCGCGGAGCCTGAGAGGGTGTTCACACGGCCCCAGCTCCTGGATCGTATCCACGGGTCGTCCGGCTATATATCCGTCCGCACCGTCGACGTACACATCCTCAATCTGCGCAAGAAGATCGAGACCGATCCGCGCAGGCCGTGTCATCTCGTGACGGTCTTCGGCGTCGGGTACAAGCTCACGAACGCGAATGCCAACGTGAACGCGAATGCGGTCTTCGGCGCGGCGGGGCGACGTGGCGCGTGACATACCGTTCCGCAAGAGCCTGCTGACCCGGCTGCTTGCCGTCTCCGTGCTCGTCTCCGTCCTCTCCATCGCAGCCACCGCGTGGCTCGCCGCGCAGACCACCTCCGGCGCGATCCGGCAGGAGCAGGGGCAGGTCCTCGCCGACGACGCACGTGTGTACGACGAGTTGCTCGGCCTCGCCGCGACCGCGCCCGGGTGGCGCGGCGCCGAGCGGACCGTGCGTGAGCTCGCCCGGCAGACCGGGCGGCGCATCGCCCTGACCACGCAGGACCGCGTCGTCATCGCCGATTCGCGGGGAAAGGGAAAGGGAGAGGGCGGGAGTGGTGGCGAGGGAGCGCCCGGCGCCGAGTTGCCCGCCAAGGCTTCGGCCGTCGTCGACCCGCTCGCCGTCGACGGGGCGCTGACCGCGGGGGCGGGGAGTGGGCAAGGGGGAGGGGGCGGGAGTGGAGGAGAGAGCGGTGCGGGGAGCGAGGACGCGGATACCGCGGGGCTCGACCGTATTGATCCGCGCGCGGTCGGTCCCTTCCGGCTCTCGGGGCGGGAGCGGACGGAGCTGGCGAAGGTGGCCGATGATGTCGTGGGCTGCATGCACGACTTCGGGGTCGTCGCCCGGTCCGTCCAGGGCCCGGGCGGGCGTCCGCGCATCGATGCCCCCAACGACCCGAACCGGTTCCTCGACTACACCTGCAACGACACGCGCCTCGTCGTCCCCACCCACACGGAGAGCAAGGCCCTCAAGCGGCTCAACGAGCTCACCAACGCATGTCTGCGGCGCGGGGGTGAGCCACCGGTCACGGTCGAGCTCGATCTGACGTGGCGGCGGTCTGACGGCGGGGTGGCGGAACGCGCCGCCAGGACGGGGAGACCTTGGGCGAGTTTCGTCGTCCCTGCCGAGCCGGGTACGCCTTCGGGGTCGGGTGCGCCTTCCGAGCGGGGTGCGCCTTCTGGGCCGGGTACGTCCTCCGGGCGGGCCACTCCCGTCCCCACTCCCACTCCCGCTCCCACCCCCAGTCCTGCCGAGCCGGACACCGAGTCAACGGCCCCCACCGGACCACTCCCCGACCCGGTGGACAGCACCCGCGTGGACCGTGAGGCCGACACCAAGGCCGCCGCCTGCGTAGGCAGCGCGCGGCGTGAGCAGCTCGGGCCGTACGTCTCCGCGCCCGCGCTCCTCTTCGTCACCAGCTCCGACGGTTCGCGCACCGCGGCGGCCCGCGCGGGCGCGAACTCGGGGTTCAGCCTCTCCGGGGCCGACACCACGCGGCTCGCGGGGCTCTCGGCGGGCATCCTCGCGGTGACGGTCGCCGTCACCGCCTTCGCCGCGACCCGGCTGATCCGGCCGCTGCGGGCGCTGACGACCGCGACCCAGCGCATGAAGACGGGCGAGGCGAGCGAACCGGTGACCGCGCGCTCGGCGGGCTCCGCCGGTGAGATACGTCAGCTCGCCGACGCCTTCAACGACATGGCCGCGCACCGCAAGGCCCTGGAGGACCAGCGCCAGGCCATGGTCAGTGACGTCGCGCATGAGCTGCGTACGCCGCTTTCCAACATCCGAGGCTGGCTCGAGGCGGCCGAGGACGGCGTGGTCGCCACCGACCCCGAGCTGGTCTCCTCGCTCCTCGAAGAGGCCCTGCTGCTCCAGCACATCGTCAACGATCTCCAGGATCTGGCCGCCGCCGATGCCGGTACGCTCCGGCTGCACCGCGAGCCCATACACACGTCCGACGTCGTGGACCAGGTCGCGGCGGCGCATCAGGCGGGGGCCGAGGCGGCGGGCGTACGGCTGAGCGCGAAGACGTACGGCGATCCCTGCTTCACGGCCGATCCGCTCCGGCTGCGCCAGGCGATCGGCAACCTGGTCTCCAACGCGATCCGGCACACGCCGGAGGGCGGCAGCGTCACGATCAGCTGCCGCGCCACGCCCGACGCGGTGGAGGTGGAGGTCGCCGACACCGGTACCGGCATCGAGCCGACCGACCTGCCGCACGTCTTCGACCGCTTCTGGCGCGCGGACAAGTCGCGTACGCGGTCGACGGGCGGCAGCGGCCTCGGCCTCGCCATCGTCCGGAAGCTGGTGGAGGGGCACGGCGGGACGGTGACGGCGCGGAGTACGCCGGGGGAGGGAGCGGTGTTCACGGTGCGGGTGCCGTTGTCGGAGTGAGGTGCGTCCGGGGGGCATTCGCTGGGTGCGCGGGCGCGCACTCGAATAAGTACGTGCGCGAATAGTGGGCGATCGGTGAGTAACTGGTGCCGGAAACCAAGGGACGCCGGGTCCGGTGGGGGCCGGTGGGGGCCTGCGGTTCGTCGCTCGCCGTGGGGGTACGACGGCTACCGCGCGGCCTGGCCGCCCGCGAGAGCGCCTCAAATCCCTCTCCCCGTAGGGGATTTGAGGCAACTCCGCAGGAGCTGAGCGGGCCCGGCCGCAACGGTGACACTCCCCCGAGTTACGCGTTGCGCGCGAGTACCGGCGGGGCCGGGCCCGATGTACTGATCCCATCAGGAGCCGCCAACCGATCGCTAACATGTGGCCAACGGCTGGCGGGAGATGGCGTGGGCGTGTGGTGCGGCGACTTGCGGTTCGGGCTTCTTGGAGCTCCTGCCGTGTACGACGCCGATGGCGAGCCGCAGCCCGTCCAGAGCGCCAAGGGGCGTGCTCTGCTGGCCGCGCTGCTGCTCGAACCGGGCAGGGTCGTCTCCGTCGAAGCCCTCAAGGACGCGCTCTGGGGTGGTGCCCCGCCCGCGTCGGCCCATGCCTCGCTGCAGAATCACGTGACGCGACTGCGCCGTCTCCTCGACGACCCTGAGCGGCTGCGGGCGGTGCCTCCGGGGTACCGGCTGCGGGTGGACGACGGCGAGCTGGACGTACGGGTCTTCGAACAGCTGGTGGCGCGGGCGCGGGCGGCGCACGGTGAACGTGACTGGCACGGCTGCGTGGACGCGGCCTCCGCCGCGCTGGCCCTGTGGCGCGGCACCCCGCTGGACGGGATGCCCGCGGACTCGGCGGGCCACGCGCTCGTACCGCGCCTTGAGGAGGCGCGGCTCCTCGCCCTCGAACTGCGGTACGACGCGGAGTTGGCGACGGGGGGTGGCGGCGGAGGCCTCGTGCCGGAGCTGGCGGAGCTGGTCGCGGAGTACCCCTTGCGGGAGGCCTTCCATGGGCAACTGATGCTGGTGCTGCACCGCTCGGGCCGCCAGGCGGAGGCCCTCGCCGTCCACCGCGAGCTGCGGCGCAGACTGGTGGACGAACTCGGGGTGGAGCCGGGAGCGGCGGTGCGGGCGGCGCATGGGGTGGTGCTGCGGGAGGTTGCGGGGGTTGGTTTCGCGGGGGGTTCTGGGGCGGCGGGTGCGGCCTCTGGTGCGGGTGCGGGTGCGGGGGTGGACGCGGAGGCGGGTGCGGACGTGGGCTTTGCGGCGGGCCACCGCTCGCGTTCCGGGGCGGGTGCCGGGGTGGATGCTGCCCCGGGTGCAGGGGTGGATGCCGGGCCGGGGTCCGTGGCGGACCCCGCCCCAAGCTCCGTACCGCGCCCCGCCGCGAACCCTGACGCTGCACGCCCCGCCCCCGCTCCCTCGGTCGACGCCTCACACGCCTCCACCCCCGCACCTGCGCCCACCCGCACCCGCACCCGCCCCGCCCAACTCCCCCCAGCACCAGCCCACTTCACGGGCCGCGCCCCAGTAGTGCGCTCCCTGGCGACCCTCCTCGCAGGACAGGCCGCCGGGAGTGAAGGCGGTAGCGATGGCGGCCGTGGAGTGCCTGCCCCCGCCTCTCACGGCACCACAGACCCCTCGCCCCCCATAGCCGTCCTCTCCGGCATGGCCGGCGTAGGCAAGAGCGCGCTCGCCCTGCACGTCGCCCACCGGCTGCGTGAGCACTTCCCCGACGGGCAGCTCTACGTCAATCTGCGCGGGGCCACCCCCGGCATGACCCCCCTCAGCCCGGAGCAAGCCCTCGCCGCACTCCTCCGGGATCTCGGGGTCGAACCGAGTCACAGTCCCGAACACCCGGACGCCGCAGCCGCGTTGCTCCGCTCGCTGCTCGCGCCCACCCGCACCCTGTTGGTCCTCGACGACGCGGCGACCGCCGCGCAGGTGCGGCCGTTGCTGCCCGCGGGCTCCGGCTGCGCGGTCATCGTCACCAGCCGTTCGACCCTCACCGCGCTCGACGGCGCGGGACGCTTCCCGCTGGAGCCGCTCTCCGGTGGGGACAGCGCCGCCCTGCTGCGCGCCGTATCCGGCCGCGCGGGTCTCGACGCGGGGCACCCTCTGGTCGAACTCGCGGGCCGCCTCCCCCTCGCCCTGCGCATCATCGCGGCCCGCCTCGCCGCCCGGCGCGCGCTCACGCCGGAGGCCCTCGCCGAACTCCTCACCGTCAGCGGCGGCCGGCTGCACCACCTGGAGTACGACGACCTGAGCGTGCGGCGCTCCCTCGCCGTGGCCCTGGACGCGCTGCGTACCTCGGAGCGCGAGTCCGACCGGGACGCGGCCGCCGCCCTCGCCGTGATCGGCGCCCTGGACCTCCCCGCGTACGGAATCCCCCTCGTCGCCCGCCTGCTGGCGGTCGAGGAGTGGCGCGCGGGAGCCGCCCTCGACCGTCTCGTCGACGTCGCGCTCCTCGACGAGACGGCCTACGCCCGATACGCCCCCCACGACCTCGTACGTGACTTCGCGAGGGAAGTGGCCCGCCAGGACTGCACCAGAGCGGCGGTGGACGTCGTGGAGACGGCGCTGCACTGGTACGCGGAGTCGGCGCGCCAGACCCTGCTGGCGATCATGCCGGAGGGGCTGGACCGCGACGACCGGCTGAGGGGAGTCGCGGAGCGGCTGGACAGGCCCGCCGCGCCCACCACGCCCGCCCCAGCGATGTCCACCGAAGAGGCCTTCGCCTGGGGCGACACGGAGCTCGCCAACGTCATCGCCCTCGCCGACCGCCACGGCCGCGACTCCGTACTCCTGCCCGTACTCGTCCGCTGCTTCTTCTCGTATCTCAAGCGCCGTGGCCGGCTCACCGAGGCGGACCTCCTGAACCACCTCGCGGTGACCGCGGCCCGCCGCTGGAACGACACCGCGGCCGAGGCGCAGGCGCTCACCGATCTCGCCGGCCTCAACTACGTGTCGGGGCGCAGCGACAGGGCACTGGAACTGATCGACGAGGCGCTTGCGCTGTGGCGGGAGCTCGACCACATGTCGTGCGTCCACCGCGGTGTCATCAACCGCGGCCTCCTGCTCGAAGCCCTCGGCCGCTACGAGGAGTCGGCCGAGGCGCTGCGGCACAGCCTGGAGCTGGCCAAGGCCCTCGGTGACCCCTTGAGCGAGGCGTTCGCCCTCAGCACGCTCGGCAATGTCTACGAGCACACCGACGCGCGCGCCGCGATCTCCTACTACGAGCGCAGCCTCGCGATCGGCGAGGCGCTCGGGCACGCAGGCCTTCGCCAGGAAGTCCACTGCGACATGGGCAAGGCCTATCTCGCCCTGGGCGAACCGGCCGTCGCGCTCACGCACTTCGAGGAGAGCCTGCGCATCCACGGCGTCGCCGAGGACTGGCACAACGAGTCCAAGGTGCGCCTCGGGATGGTCCGCGCCCTGCGCGGGGTCTCCCGTACGCAGGAGGCGACGCGCGAGTGCGTCGACCTCCTGGAGCGTGCGGAGCAGCGGGCCGACGCCCATACTGCGGGCCTGGCCCGTCATCAGCGAGGGCTCCTGCTGTACGCGGAGGGGCGCACCGAAGAGGCGTACGCGCACTGGAAGTCGGCCCTGGAGTCGCTGGAGGGCACGGACAGCAGCGAGGTGGTCGGAGAGCTGAGGAACTTGCTGGCGGGCTGAACAAGACCTGACAGGTGGCTACTTGGCCGGCCGACGCGCTACTTCGCGTCCGCGTAACACTCCACCACCGCCACGGTGAACGGAAACCGCACCGGTGTCTCGCCGAACGCGATGCGTCCCGCCAGGTCGCCGGCCGCGCGGATCGCCGCCGTGACCGTCTCGGCCTCCTCCTTCGGGCAGTGCACGATGACCTCGTCGTGCTGGAAGAAGACCAGCTCGGCGCGGAGTCCGGACGCGGCGATGGACTGGCGCAGGGCGGCCAACATCAGCAGGGCCCAGTCGGCCGCGCTGCCCTGGACGACGAAGTTACGGGTGAATCGGCCGCGGGCGCGGGCGTTGCTGGAGGCGTAACCAGGGGTGAACTCGCCGTCGGGGGAGGGTGTTTCGGCGGGGTCGTCCTGCGGGATGCCCGCCTCGTCGAAGTCCCCCGCTCCGGCTGCGGGTGGGCTCGTCCGTCCCAGCCAGGTCCGTACGAGCCTGCCCTCCTCGCCCTCCTTCGCCGCGTCGTCGACGTACGCGACCGCGGCGGGGAATCTGCGGCGCAGTGCCGCCAGGTTCTTCAGGCCGTCGCCCGACGTCTGGCCGTAGACGGCACCGAGGAGCGCGAGCTTGGCGTGCTCGCGGTCGCCGGAGAAGGCGCGGTCGGACAGGCGCGTGTAGAGGTCCTCGTGGCTGCCGGCCACCTCCATCAGGCCACGGTCGCGTGAGATCGCGGCGAGGACCCGCGGCTCCATCTGGTCGGCGTCGGCGACGACGAGCCGCCAGCCGGGGTCGGCGACGACCGCACGTCGGATGATCTTGGGGATCTGCAGGGCGCCGCCGCCGTTGGTGGTCCAGCGGCCACTGACGGTGCCGCCCGGGGTGTACTCGGGCCGGAAGCGGCCGTCGCGCACCCAGTCCTGGAGCCAGCTCCAGCCGTGCGCCGTCCAGATCCGGTACAGCTTCTTGTACTGGATGAGGGGCTTCACGGCCGGGTGGTCGATCTCCTCCAGCTCCCAGCGCCGGGTGGACTTGACCTTGATCCCGGCTTGCGCGAAGGCCTTGATGACGTCGGCGGGCAGGTCGGGGCGCATCCGGCGGCCGAACGCCGCGGAGATCTCGTCGGCGAGTTCGGCGAGGCGGCGGGGTTCGGCGGCTCCCGCGTTCCTGCCGCCGCCCGCGTACCGCTCGCCGAGGAGGTCGGTGAGCAGGGCGTGGTGGACGTCGGCGCGCCAGGGCAGGCCCGCCACGTTCATCTCGGCGGCCACCAGCATCCCCGCCGACTCGGCCGCCGTGAGCAGCCGCATCCTGCCGGGGTGCTCGGCGGCCTCGTGTCTTCGCTGCTGGGCGGCATACACCTCCAGGAGCGCGGCGAAGGGGAGCGAGGTCACGGGGGAGGGTTCGAAGAGGGAGTCCTGGGCGCCGGGAGCTGCCGCTCTGGGGGGTGGGTCGGCCGGGACGGGAGCGTTGTTGAGCCGCGCCCAGGAGGCTGCGGCCGAGCGGGGTTCGCCCAGGCGGCCCTCGTGACCGAGGAGGAGCAGCTCCGCGTCCTCGATGTCGTAGCAACGGTCCACCCGGACTCCCGCGGCCAGCAGGACGGGGTAGATCTCGGCGGTCGAGCGCCATACCCAGCGGGTCACGCCGGGCCTGGCGCGCACGGCTTCGGCGAGGCTCGGCTCGCGTCGCACGGGTCCCGATGGCAGGCAGTCGCCTCCGAGGGGGGCCAGTTCGGCGGCGCCGTCCTCGGTGGGTGCGATGGCCCACTTCTCGGTCATGGGTCGAGTTTCGCAGCCGCCACTGACATCGGGGGCTTTTGTCCGGTCTGTCTGCTGTCTGCTGTCCGCTGCTGTCTGCTGGCCTCTGCCCGCTGTGCTCCTCCGGCGAGGTCTCTTCCGGGCGTCCCCGACATGCGGGGGCCGCCCGGCGCTGTAAGGCTCGGAGCCATGAGAGTGGCCCTTGCGCAGACCGACTGTGTCCTCGGCGAGGTGGACGAGAACCTCGCGGTGGCCCGCGACCAGATCGGGCAGGCGGCGGCGCAGGGCGCGGACCTCGTCGTCTTCCCCGAGCTGAGCCTGCACGGGTACCACCTGGGGGGCTTGCGGCGGGACACCTCGCTCGATGCTACGGACCTGCGGCTCCTGGAGCTTTCGACGCTCGGGGCCGACGTAGTGGTGGGCCTTCACGAGCACACCAGCCTGCGCGCGTACAACACGTCCGCGTACTACGCCAAGGGTCAACTCCTCCATGCCCACCGGAAGTTGTACCTCCCGAACTACCTGGCCTGGGAGGAGCGCAAGCATGTCAGCCCGGGTCAGCACTTGCGTGCGTACGACTTGCCGGGCGGGCATGGGCGCGCCGCGACCCTCGTATGCAATGACGCGTGGCAGCCGGTGCTTCCGTGGCTCGCGGTGCAGGACGGCGCCGAGGTCATCATCATCCCCACGAACAGCGCGGCGAGCCTCGATCCCGAGGCGATGGACACGGGCCTGTACTGGGAGACCCTCCTCTCCTACACGGCCCGCATGCTCCAGTGCTGGGTCGTCTTCGTGAACCGGGTCGGGAACGAGAACGGGGCGTCGTTCTGGGGCGGTTCGCGGGTGGTCGACCCGCGCGGCACGGTGGTGGCGCAGGCGCCGAAGTGGGAGCCGGGCCTGGTGACGGTCGACATCGACGTCCACGAGGCGCGGCGGCAACGGCGGGCGGTGCCGCTTGTCGCCGAGGCGAGGCTGGGGCTGGTTGATCGGGAGGTGCGGAGGCTTATTGATGAGGGGGGTGATAGCTAGGCTCTTTTGGCTGCGCTGGGCGGACGGTGGCTTTTCCTCCTCGGCTGTTGCCCTGCCGGGACGGGGTCCTCCCGCTCTGCGGTTTCACCTGGTCGAACGGGCCTTTCCCGCTCTGCGGTTTCACCTGGTCGAACGGGCCTTTCCCGCCCGCCCGCCCGTTCACCCCGTGGTTTCATCTTGCCGAACGGGCCTTTCCCGCCCGCCCGCCCGATTGCCCCGTGGTCTCATCTCGTCGAACAGGCCTCTCCCGCCCCCCCCGACCACCCCCCCTGCCAACCCCGCCCCCACCCCAACCACCGCACAGACCCCCGCAGTCACCCCCACCACCCCCCAAGGCACCACCACCCCCGCCGGTGCCGACAAGCGGGTCAGGGCCGTGCTCAATGTGCCCAGGTTGAGCAGCGTCACCGTCAGGCCAAGGACCGTGCCCACCCCCACCGCCAGCAATGACTCCCCAGCCACCATCAGCCGCACCTGGCCCCACGTCGCCCCGGCCATCCGCAGCGATCGAAGCTCGGCGTCCCGCACCGACGTAGCCATCAGCAGTGTGCCCGCCAGGGAGATGGCCGTGTAGATCAAGGCGATGCCCAGCAGTACCAGCAGGCCGAGACGGGTCTGTGGCTTCGTCCCCGGATGCGTGGCGGCCAGCCACGCCTCCGCCGACCGCACCCGCACCCCCGGCCCCGCTCCCGCCCGCAGCTCCGCCGCGACCTCCCCCCGGTCAGCCCCCTCCCGCAGCCGCACATCGATCCGGTCGACCGCTGCCGGAACCCCCGCCGCCGTCACATAAGCCCCGTTGTCCCCCGTCCCCCGCGCGAGAACCGCGACGATCCGCAGCCGCGCACGCCTCCCGTCCCCGAGCCGGACGTCGACCCGCTCGCCCACCCGCCGCCGCTCCCACTCCTCGTTCACGACGATCGAACGGTCGTCGAGATCCCGCACGTCCCCGGCCACCACCGGAAGACGGGACACGGAAGCGAACGCCGCCGGATCACTCACCGCGCGCGCCTCGGAGCGGACGAGCGCGCTGCCTTCCTCCCGTACGAACACGGCCGTCGACGCGGACGATGCAGCCACCGAGACGCCGTCCACACCGGCCGCCACCTCCTGAAAGCCACTCAAGTCATCTCCCGTGACGACAAGTTGAGCGCCGGTCCGCTCCCGGGCCTCCTCGGCCCTCGCCTTGCCCGCGGTCTCCGCCGAGCCGAGCAGCGAGCCCGCGAGGGCCACCGTGACCAGGACCGGCGCGGCGACGGCGGCGGTCCGGCGTACGGAGGCGGCGGAGTTCTCGCGGACGAGGAGGCCGATGGCGCCGGGGAGGCGTACGGCGCGCAGGACGGGCCGTACGAGGAGGGGGGTGAGGGTGGCGAGCGCGGTGATCAGGATCATCGGCTGGGTCGTGTACGTCTTGCGCTTCATCAGCGCGGACGGGTCCGTCCAGAGGGTGAAGGCCAGCATCCCGACCCCCGCGGCGAGCAACGCGGCCCCCACGACGCGCCGACTCCACGGCATGACCCCGGTGTCGACCGACGCGTCACGCAACGCCTCGACCGGACCGACCCGCCCCGCCCGCCGCGAGGCGGCCCATGCCCCCGAGAGAGCCACCAACACCCCGACCCAGAAGGCGAGATGGTACGGCCAGGCCGCCCCGCCGATCGTGAACCACTCCGGAGCGATCTCCGCGTCCACCAAGGCATCGGCGAGCACCGGCGCACCCCAGGCGCCAAGGACGCACCCCACCCCGGACGCGGTGACGCCCACCGCGAGCGCCTCGGCGAGCACCATCCTGCGGATCTGCCCCGGCGTCGCGCCGGCCATCCGAAGGAGCCCGAACTCCCTTCGCCGCAGCGCCACCACGAAGGAGAAGGTGGACGCCGTGACGAAGACGGAGACAAAAGCGGAGACCCCGCCCGCCGTACCCAAGAGGGAGTTCACCGCCACCAGCGCCTCGGCGTCCCGCCCCGGCTCCGGATCGGCCAGCCGCCGCTCGCCGCCCGTGAGGACGCGGGCCCGCGACCCGACGGTCGCGCGCACCTCCCCGGCGGGAGCGTCCACGCCCACGGCGTCCCGCGCGGCCCCGTCCAGCTGGACCGGCCCGAGGCGGCGAAGGTCGCGCAGAAGTTCGATATCCACAGGGTGTGGATGAGCGAGCGGCTTCGTCACGTACCGGGTGTCGGGGCCCCTCTTTACCGGGACAGTCAGGGTGTTCTGCCCCATAACGACCACGGGCGACGCGGCGAACCGCACGGGTTCCCGCTCCGGAGCGCTGAACGTCGAGGCGAGTCCGAGCCCCATCGCGGCGGTGAGTGCCACGCCGAGTGCGACGGCGACGAAGGCGCCGAGGAGGCCGGCCCAGCGGGTACGAAGGGAGGCGAGGAACATCACCGGCCACCCACGCTCGCCGAAGCGTCCCCTGCGGTCGCCGAACCGCCACCGACTACCCGCGGCTCCACGTAGCGAGAGCGCGAGACCCCTGTCGCCCCCGACTCAAGCCCCGCCATCCGCCGAGCAACCTCCCCCGCACCCGCACCCGCACCCGCACCCGGCACAAGCACCTCATCGGCCACGCGCCCGTCCACCAGGAACACCACCCGGTCCGCATGGGCGGCTGCCACCGGATCATGCGTGACCATGACGGTGGTCTGCCCTTCCCCATCCACCAACTCCCGCAACAGCACCAGCACTTCACGACTGGCAGTCGTATCCAGCGCCCCGGTCGGCTCGTCGCCGAACAGGACCGCGGGGCGGGTGACAAGTGCCCGTGCCAGCGCGACCCGCTGCTGCTGGCCGCCCGAAAGCTCTCCCGGTCGATGCCGTGCGCGGTCACCGAGCCCCACCCGGGCCAACGCGTCCCCGATCTCCGTACGCGAAGGCCTGCGCCCCGCAAGCCGCAACGGGAGCGCGACGTTCTGGGCCGCGGTCAGTGACGGGAGGAGGTTGAAGGACTGGAAGACGAAGCCGATACGGTCCCTCCGCAGCAGCGTCAGACGGCGCTCGCTCAGCCCCGTCAGCTCCGTGCCGCCCACCTCGACCGTCCCGGACGTCGGTCGGTCGAGCCCGGCCGCGCACTGCAGCAGCGTCGACTTCCCGGAGCCGGAGGGCCCCATGATCGCGGTGAAGGTCCCGGCCCGTATCGCGAGATCGACGCCGTCGAGGGCGGTCACGTCCCGGTAGGCGCGGCGGACCGCGGTGAGGCGTACGGCAGTTGAGGTCATGGGGCAAGCCAACCGTCCGCGGCGCCCCCGGGCACGACCACTGGGGGGCGTCCTCGGGGTAGGGCCGGCCATACCCTTGGGCGTATGGATCCGGTGACCGAGGTGATCGACAAGGCGTTCGCGGCAGCGCTGTACGCGGACGGCGACGAGGGCCTCGACACCGGCGCGTCCCTCCTCGCGGCTGCCCCGGAGGCGGACGAGGAGCTGCGGCGCAGGGGGGAGGAGCTGGTGCGCCGAGCGTGGGAGCGGGGCTGGCAACCGGCGGACGTCATACGAATGATCACCAAAACGCACCAGCCCCACCAGACCCACCAGGCCACCCAGCGCCACCACTCCCACCAGTCCCACCAAACCCAGCACCTCCACCTCGCCGCCGACCTGATCACGGCGGAGACCCGTCGATACGGCGACACGCTCCCGCCCCGCTGGCGGGCGCAGCTCGACGAACTGGCCCCGAAGGGCGGCCGACCCCACACCCCCACGGACCGCTTCTCCCAGGCGACCACGGCCCTCTCCCTCTACCGCCTCCTCCTGCGCCTCCCCGCGATCGAGCCGGTGGGTCCCGCCCCCGGCACTCCGCTCCACGCGCCGCCGCCGCCAGGCCACGACGAGCCCCGCATCCTCACCCGTATCCGGGCGCTGCTCGCCAAGGCCGAGGCCACCGGGTTCCCCGAGGAGGCGGAGGCGCTCACCGCCAAGGCGCAGGAGCTGATGGCCCGGCACACGATCGACGAGGCGCTGCTCGCCTCCCGCACCCACGCCAAGGACAGGCCCGGCGCGTGCCGCATCGGCGTGGACGCCCCGTACGAGACGGCGAAGGCGATCCTCCTGGACGCGGTCGCCTCTGCGAACCGCTGCCGCGCGGTGTGGAACGAGGCGTACGGCTTCTCGACCGTCGTCGGCTTCGAGCCCGACCTGGAGGTGGTCGAGCTCCTCCACACCTCCCTGCTCGTGCAGGGGACGGCGGCGATGACGAAGGCGGAGGCGGGGTTGCGGGCGGGCGGCCGGAAGCGTACGAAGACGTTCCGTCAGGCGTTCCTTCTGGCGTACGCGAACCGCCTTGGCACGCGGCTGGCCTCGGCGGCGCGGGACGTCACTGCGGAGTCCCCGGAAGCAGGCGAGCTGCTGCCGGTGCTGGCCGCGAGGGACGTGGCCGTCACGTCCCACGCGGAGCGCATGTTCCCGGAGACGACCACGACCCGGGTGCGGGGCGCGGTGGACCAGGACGGCTGGAACCACGGCACGACCGCAGCGGACCGGGCCCACATGACCCCGGGCCAACGCCACCTCCCATAAAACCCCCGCCCCCGGCAGCACCCCCACCCCACGACCCGCACCCCACGCCCTCCACGCCACGTCCCCCCGGGCCTCCACCCCACGCCCTACACCCCAAATGCCCCGTATCATCACAGAGTGACCTGGCTCCGAGCGCTGAAGGAGACCACCCGCTCGGGCCTCGCCGTCGAGCGGAAGCGACTTGAACCCCTCATCGCGCTCCGCGGCGCAGCCGGCCTCGCCGTGGTCATCGGCGTCAGCCTGACCCTCTTCGGGCCGGCCGTGGCCGCCAGCTCCGCGTTCGGCGCGTTCCAGGCGGCCATCGCCACCTTCCAGCGCAGCTGGCGCCCCCGCCCGGAACTCGCCCTCGCCTCCGGTACGAGCCTCGCCATCTCCACCTTCCTCGGCTACCTCACCGGCTCCCATACCCTCCTCTTCCTCGCCCTTCTCTGCCTCTGGACCTTCCTCTCCGGCCTGAGCTGGGCCGCGGGCCCGACCGTCGGCATCATCGCCTCCTCCAACGTCGCGATCATGCTGGTCACGGTCACCCTGCCCGGCTCCGTCGCCGCCGCCGCGGGCCACGCCGCGATGATGGTCGTGGGCGGCGCCGTCCAGGCCGCCCTGGTGGTCCTCTTCCCCGTACGCAGATGGGGCGCCCACCGCGATGCCCTCGCCGACGCGCTCGCCGCCGAGGCCGACTACGCCCGCCGCCTGCGCCACGACCCCCTCGCCGACTTCGACCCGGAGCCCCTGATGGCGGCCCGCGACGCGGCGACCGTCACCCCGCGCCAGGCCCGCACCCGCCCCGCCGAACTCCACGGCGCCCGCGGCCTCGCGGAACGCATCCGTCCGGTGCTCGCCTCCCTGGCCGACCCGGCGGTGGGCGTACCGGAAGAAGGCCCCGAACGTGACCGCGTACGCGAGATCCTGGCCGCGGCGGGCGCGATCCTGGACGCGGCGGCGAGGGCCATCCGGCACGGTGAACCGGTGGAGATCCCACCCGGGGCCGCTGCCACCCTCAAGACCCCGGACACCGGGGCCATCCTCACCGGCCCGGCGCAGAGAGCGGCGAAACGCCTGGCGGCGCTACTGCGCGACGTAGTCGAAACAGCGGGCAAACCCCCCACCGAGGCCGCACCCCCCGGCCGAGCCTCCGGCCGACCCCCCGGCCGAGCCCCCGCGGCGACCCCCCTCCTCCGCCCCACCTTCCCCGCCCTCCTCCCCGCCGCCCTCCGAGCCATGAGGGCCGAGCTGCGCCAACGCAACGGTTCCCCCATCACCCGCCACGCCGTCCGTGTCACCGCCGTGGCCGCGACCGGCTATCTCGTGGGCACCTGGCTCCCCCTGGGTCACGGCTACTGGGCCCCCATGGCCTCCGTCATGGTGATGCGCCCTGACTTCTCCCAGACGTACTCCCGCGCCGTGGCCCGCTTCGGCGGCACCCTCGTCGGCGTGGCCCTGGCCACGGGCATCGTGCAGCTCGCGCACCCCGGCACCGGACCCTCCGCGGTCCTCGCCGTGCTCTGCGCCGGGATGATGTACCTGCTGATGCGCACCGGCCAGGTCGCCGCCCAGGCCTGCGTCGCCGCGTACGTCGTGTTCCTGCTCGGCATGGGCGGCGAGCAGTGGACGCAGACGGTTCCGGAACGCGTCGTGCTCACGCTCAGCGGAGGCGTCCTCGCGATGATCGCGTACGCCGTGTACCCGGCCTGGGAGACCCCGCGCCTGCGCAACCGCCTCGCGGACTGGCTGGTCGCGGACGGACGCTACGCCGCAGCCGTCGTCGACCGCTACGCCGACCCCGCAGGCAAGGCCTGCCCGGACGTCCGCGGGATGCTCCTCGCCGCCCGAGACGCCCGCGTCACCTGGCAGGAGGCCGCCGCCCGCGCCAAGCACGAGCCGGTACGCCACCGAGGCCTTTCCCGCGCGGCGGCCGCCGACGCCGAGGACGCCCTCGCCCAACTCGGCCGCGTGGCCATGCTGATGGAGGCCCACCTGCCGGACCGTGACGCCACCCCCGTGCCCGCCGCGGCCCGTCTCGCGGAGACGTTGCGCGCGTCGACCGAGGAGGGCGCGAAGGCGGTACGCGAGCGCCGCGTCCCGAAGTGGGACGCCGTACGCGCGGCCCTAGACGACTGGGACGCCGAGGGCGTTACCGACCTCCCCGACCGGGTGGTCCGCAGGGGAGCGAGGCTGCTCCTGACCACCCTCGACGAACTCTCGGACGCCCTGGACACGGCACCGCCGCCCATGCTGGTGGACGGCACGGAGACAGGCGCGCAGAAGACGACGCGAACGGAAAGCGGACCGCGGGACCCCGAAGACCCCACGATCCGCTGACTACTGACTACTGACTACTGACTACTGACTACTGGCCTCTCAGGACTGCGGAAGCCCGTCCGTAGGCAGCCCATCCGTGGGCAGCCCCTCAGGCAGCTTGCCGCCCTTGGTACGGGTGAACTCGTCCTTGCCTGCGCCCTGCCAAGAGACCGTCATCGACGTCTTGTCGACCGAGTCGACCGTGCCCTTGGTGCGGCCCGAGTCGCCCTTGGCGCACTTCAGCTGGATCGACTCACCGGCGGCGGTGCCACTGCACAGCACGTTCTCGCCGAGCAGCGTCGCCTGCTTCCCGGCGATGACCAGCGCGAGCGGGTTTCCGTCGGCGGTGGCGAGCCAACTGCCCTCAGGGCTACCGCCCTTGCCGCCGGAACCGGCATCGGCATCGGAGTCCCCACCTGGCGTGGAAGCCCCCGCCGAGCCCTCGTCCTTGCCCCCGCCGCCACCGTCGTCGCCGTCACTGCTGCAACCGGTCAGGACAAGGGCGGCGACGAGCCCCGCCGCCGCGGCACCGATACGTACGTTCCGAGCGTGCACGCGCACTGAATCCCCCTACATGACCGGCCGATGAAGTCGATGAAATCGATGAAATCGCGCGCCAAGCTACCAGGACGACTTGCGCACCCCGGGGAGGAATCCGGCGTGCGCTTGATCACGCAGCTTCACCCTGGAAAGTCCGAACTTTCCGACGTATCCGCGAGGCCGGCCGTCGACGCTGTCCCGATTGCGTACGCGCGTCGCGCTCGCGTCCCTCGGCTGACGGTTCAACTCCTCCTGCGCGGCCCGCCGTTCGGACTCGCCGCTCGACGGACTGCGGAGAATCCCCTTCAGCTCGGCCCGCCGCACGGCGTACCGCGCGACGATCTCGCGCCGCTTCTCGTTCTTCGCGATCTTGCTCTTCTTCGCCATCAGACCCTCACCCCACGGGCACGGATCCTGGCGACGGCGGCCTCGATGCCGATGGCGTCGACGGTCTTGATGCCCTTGGCGCTGAGCCGCAGCCGTACGTGGCGGCCCTCGCTCGGCAGCCAGTAGCGCTTGCGCTGGACGTTGAGGTCGAAGCGGCGTGACGTACGCCGGTGCGAATGGGAGATCTGGTTGCCGAAGCCCGGCGTGGCGCCGGTCAGCTGGCAGTGGGCGGACATGGTGACGCACCTCTCGGTCGTGGGAAGGAGATCCCCTGCGGAACCGTTTTGAAAACGGGAATCATTTTCATACACTAGCGCCATGGCTCGCAACGAACTCCGCCCCGTCATCAAGCTCCGGTCCATGGCCGGCACGGGCTACACGTACGTGACCCGCAAGAACCGCCGTAACGACCCCGACCGCATGACCCTGCGCAAGTACGACCCCGTCGCAGGGCGCCACGTCGATTTCCGAGAGGAGCGCTGACCCTCATGCGCAAGGACATCCACCCGCCGTACGGCCCCGTCGTCTTCCGCGACAAGTCCTCCGGCTTCGCCTTCCTCACCGGCTCCACCGCGACCAGCGAGAAGACCGTGGAGTGGGAGGACGGCCGCACCTACCCCGTCGTCGACGTCGAGGTCTCCTCCGCGAGCCACCCCTTCTACACGGGCACGGCAAAGGTCCTGGACACCGCGGGCCGCGTGGAACGCTTCGAGCGCCGCTACGGCGCACGGTGAACCCCATGGACCCCGTTGACCGCGTCAACTCGATGGACATCGCCATCATCGGCGGCCTCCACTCCGACGCCCGCAAGCAAGCCGTCGAGCGGCTCCTCGCCGCCGTCCCCGGAAGCGTGGCGCTCCACCACGACCTGGCGACGGCGGTGCACGGCACCGTCGTGCGTACGGTGCGCGACGCCTCCGGAACGCTCTCCACCGGCGATGCGCCGCTGGTCAACGACTGCGCCTGCTGTGCCCTGCGCGAGGACCTCGTGCCCGAGCTCGAACGGCTCGCGGACTCCGGCCTGACCCGGCTCGCGATCGTCGAGCTGTGGGACTCCGTCGAGCCCAAGGCGATGGCCGAAGTGATCACGGCGCACGAGGGCCTGCGCCTGAGCGGCGTCATCACGGCCGTCGACCCCGCCCTCCTGCTGCCCTACCTCGGCAACGGCGACGACCTCATGGAGGCCGGACTCGCCGCGGCCCCCACGGATCAGCGCACGGTCGCCGACACCTGGGCGCGCCAACTGGAGTACGCCCCCGTGCTCGCCGTCGCCGACTCCCCGGAAGCCGACGACGAGGACCGCGCGCTCCTCGCCCAGCTCCACCCGACGGCCCGCCAGGTCCCGATCAGCGGTCATGGGGACCTGGCGGGCGCCGCCCTCGCCGGATTCGACGTCGAAGCCGCCGCCGCGGCCCAGCATCCGTCCTGCGCGCTGCTGCCCGTCGACGCCGACGAGGCCGGCGTCGCCACCCTCGTATGGCACCGGAACCGCCCCTTCCACCCGGAGCGCCTCTACCAGGCCCTTGAGGACCTGACCTGCGCGGCGGCCCGCAGCCGTGGCCGCTTCTGGCTGGCCGACCACCCGGACACGCTGCTCGGCTGGGACGCGGCGGGCGGCGCGCTGTGCGTCGAGAGCGCGGGGCCGTGGCTCGCCTCGCTGCCCGACGCCGCGTGGGAGATGGTCCCGCCGGTGCGCCGCGCAGCCGCTGCCCTCGACTGGCATCCCGAGCACGGCGACTGCTGCCAGCACCTGGTCTTCACCTCGCCCGGCCTTGACCGTGACGGACTTGAACAGGTCCTGGAGTCATGCCTGTTGACCGACGAGGAGTACGCCGCCGGCCGCGAGGCCTGGCAACACCTGCCGCCCGCCTTCGACACCCTCCTGGAGGCCTGACGTCCCCCCGCGAGCCGTCCCCGCGCACGCGAAAGCCCCGACCGATACGTGAATCCTGGAACAGGAAGGGCGCGGTATGCGTCCTTCCTGGTGGAGGGACGGGGGACGGCCGGGTTCGCATGTCATGCGAGGGCCTGGGCAGGTGCTGACAGAGCTGTAATCAAGAGACCACCGCGCGTGCACGTGCATCTGCCCATGCATCGGCATGTGAACACCGCTATGATCCCGGACAGTTGACCACTGCATCTAGAGATGTCTAGAGCCTTCTAGAGCCACACCAGTCACTGGCACCACCGGGGAGCGACCTGTGCACCACGTGTTTAACGGCATGGCTGCCACGGAGCTGCACGGGGTGGCCTGGCAGAAGAGCAGGCACAGCAACTCGCAGGGCGCCTGCGTGGAGTTCGCGAAACTGCCGGGCGGCGACGTCGCCGTACGCAACTCGCGGTTTCCCGACGGTCCCGCGCTCGTCTACACGCGCGCCGAGATAGAGGCGATGCTGCTCGGGATGAAGGACGGGGAGTTCGACGGCCTCATAGGCGGCTAGCCACCGCCCCGCCCGTCCACGCCAGCTGGAACAGCTACACCAGCTACATCAGCTGAAACAGCTACACCAGCTGGAAAAGCGCCCAGACGACCTTGCCCCGCAGCGCGCCCGCGAGCGGGTGCCAGCCCCAGCTGTCGCTGAACGAGTCCACCAGGAAGAGGCCGCGGCCCGATTCGGCGGAGAAGTCGTCGTCGGTCTCGCGCGCCACCGGACTGTCGTCGCTGGGGTCACGCACCGCGCACACCAGACGCGAGGTCCAGCGCATCAAGTGCAGCCGCACCGGCGGGCCTTGTTCGCTGCGCGGGGTGTCGGACGGCAGCGCGTGTCTGAGAGCGTTGGTGACCAGTTCGGAGACGACAAGGGCGACGTCGTCGAAGCGCTCTTCCAGTTCCCACTGCTTCAGCGTCTTGCGCGTGAACTGCCGCGCGCTGCCCACCGCTTCATAGCGGGCGGGCAGGGAGCAGGATGCGGCGCTGGAGACGGCCGAGGGGTCGAGTGGGGGAAGCCCCTGCCGTAACGGCTCGAGCATGGTCGATCCATTCGTCCCCATGCGAGGCACTCCCCGGTTTCGCGGTCATAGCGATGAAGCGGTGGTGCGGTCGGTAAAGCGACGCTGCGACGCATCGGTACAGCTCGATGCGACGGTGACGCAGCGGGTGCGCGCGGACCATGGTTCCGAATGCGTACAGCAGATGCAAGGGCAGATGCACGTGCACGCGCCGGACTTGGTCGTTCCCGTGCCACTTCTTGCCCATTTCTTCCTACGACTTCTTGTGGAGGACTTCCGAAGGCTTTCCGTTTCTGTAACCGAACGAGTACGGCCTGAAGCGTTTAATGGCAGACTGCTGGCTTCCAAGTGATGGGGAGGATTGAGCGAAGTGACCGCAGGGGAGTCGAGCGGCTCGGTCGTACGGCGCATGCTCCTTGGCTCGCAACTCAGGCGCCTGAGGGAATCGCGCGGCATCACCCGCGAGGCGGCCGGCTACTCGATCCGCGCATCCGAATCGAAGATCAGCCGCATGGAGTTGGGACGTGTGAGTTTCAAGTCCAGGGACGTCGAGGACCTGTTGACGCTGTACGGCGTCACCGACGAGGCCGAGCGGGTCGCCCTGCTCTCGCTCGCCAAAGAGGCCAACCTCGCCGGCTGGTGGCACAGTTACTCGGACATCTTGCCGGGCTGGTTCCAGACGTATGTCGGCCTCGAAGGCGCCGCGTCGCTCATCCGCGTCTATGAAGTCCAGTTCGTCAACGGCCTGTTGCAGACCGAGGCGTACGCCCACGCGGTCGTCGCACGGGGTATGAAGGGCGCGAGCAAGGCCGACATCGAGCGCCGCGTCGCCCTGCGCCTTGAGCGCCAGAAACTGCTCATCTCCGAGCGTGCGCCCCGCTTCCACTGTGTACTCGACGAGGCGGCGCTGCGACGCCCGTACGGGGACCGGGAAGTGATGCGCGGTCAGATTCAGCACCTGATCGACATTTCCGAACGGCCGAATGTCACCCTCCAGGTCATGCCGTTCAGTTTCGGTGGGCACTCGGGTGAAAGCGGAGCGTTCACCATGCTGCGCTTCCCGGAGTCGGACCTTTCCGACGTCGTGTACGTGGAGCAGCTGACGGGAGCCCTGTACCTCGACAAGGCCGAGGAAGTCGGCCAGTACGAGCGGGTGGTCGGCCAGCTGCAGAGCGACAGCCCGAATCCGGCCGATAGTCGGGATCTTCTCCGTGGTCTGCTCCAACTGACGTGACTCGTCAGTACGATGACGTGAAATCAGATGTCTGCACAGACTGCGGCAAGGGGTCTCATGTCCTTCTTCACTGACCTGGCTCACCAGTTCATCGACGGTGAGTGGAAGGCCGGCTCCGGCTCCTGGGACATCATCGACTTCAATCCGTACAACGGGGAGAAGCTGGCGTCGATCACCGTCGCGACGGTGGACGAGGTGGACCAGGCCTACCGGGCGGCCGAGCGCGCACAGAAGGAGTGGGGCTCGACCAGCCCCTACGCCCGGCGCGCCGTCTTCGAGCGCGCCCTGCGCATCATCGAGGACCGTGAGGAAGAGATATCCGAGGCGATCGTCGCCGAGCTGGGCGGCACCCGGCTCAAGGCCGCCTTCGAGATCCACCTCACCAAGGAATTCCTGCGCGAGGCCGTCCACGTCGCGCTGCAGCCCGAGGGCCGCATCCTGCCGTCGCCCGGCGACGGCAAGGAGAACCGCCTCTACCGCGAGCCGGTGGGCGTGGTCGGGACGATCAGCCCCTTCAACTTCCCGCTGCTGCTCTCCCTCAAGACGGTCGCCCCGGCGCTCGCCCTCGGCAACGCGGTGGTGCTCAAGCCGCATCAGAACACCCCCGTGATGGGCGGCAGCTTCCTTGCCAAGCTGTTCGAGGACGCGGGCCTGCCGACCGGCGTGCTCAACGTGGTCATCACGGACATCGCCGAGATCGGTGACGCGTTCATCGAACACCCGGTGCCGAGCGTCATCTCCTTCACCGGCTCCGATCGCGTGGGCCGTCATGTCGCCACGGTCTGCGCCGCGAACTTCAAGCGCTCGATCCTGGAGCTCGGCGGCAACAGCGCGCTGGTCGTCCTGGACGACGCGGACGTCGACTACGCCGTGGACGCGGCGGTCTTCAGCCGCTTCGTGCACCAGGGCCAGGTCTGCATGGCCGCCAACCGCATTTTGGTGGACCGCTCCCTTGAGGCCGAGTTCACCGAGAAGTTCGTCGCGAAGGCCGCGTCCCTGAACGTCGGCGACCCGGCGGACCCCGCGACCCACATCGGCCCGCTGATCAACTCCTCCCAGGCGGACGCGGTGACCAAGCTCGTCGACCAGACGATCGCCGCGGGCGCGAAGGCGCTCCTGCACGGCCGCACCGACGGCAACCTCGTGTCGCCCACCGTCCTGACGGACCTGCCGGCCGACTCCCCGGTGCTGCGCCAGGAGATCTTCGGCCCGGTGGCGCTGCTCGTACCCTTCGACGGCGAGGAAGAGGCCGTACGCCTCACCAACGACACTCCGTACGGGCTCAGCGGCGCCGTCCACACCGCCGACGTCGAGCGCGGCGTGCGGTTCGCGCGGCGGATCGACAGCGGCATGTTCCACGTGAACGACGGCACCGTGCACGACGAGCCGATCGTGCCCTTCGGCGGCGAGAAGAGCTCGGGCGTGGGACGGCTGAACGGCGACTCGACGGTGGACGCGTTCACGACGCAGAAGTGGATCTCGGTGCAGCACGGCAGGTCCCGCTTCCCCTTCTGAGCAGTCCCGGCCTTCGGAGAGCTGCCTCGCCTACGTCGTGAACTCCCGGACCGCCCCGGACCGCCCCGGACCCTTGCGGACAGAAGCTGACCGCAAGGGTCCGTAACGTTCGTGGTGTCGGAAAGCCCGGCAGGCTTCACCTGGCTCTCCAAGAGAGGCGGACCCCATGGTCACCCACGTCAACGCAGAGGCCCCCGGCGACGAGCGCGGCGCGCTGCTCGCCTTCCTCGACGCCGAGCGCGGCGGCATCCGGCGGTCGCTGATCGGCCTGAGCGAGACGCAGGCCGCCGCCAAGCCGAGCGCGAGCGAGCTGTCGCTCGGCGGGCTGCTCAAGCACGTCGCGGAGGTCGAGGAGGGTTGGATCGCGCGGGCGATGGGCGTCGACCCCGCGGTCGCGCGCACCGAGGCGAACTGGGACGAGTGTTTCCGCCTGGTCGAGGGCGAGACGGTCGAGTCGGCGCTCGCGTACTGGGACCAAGTCGCGCGCCGCACCGAGGAGTTCATCCGCTCCCGGCCCACGCTGGACGAGACCTTCTCGCTTCCCGACCAGCCGTGGTTCCCGAAGGAGGACGTGTCGATGCGGTGGGTGCTGCTTCGCCTGATCACCGAGATGTCCCGGCACTCGGGTCACGCCGACATCATCCGCGAGACCCTCGACGGCAAGACGGCGTTCGAGCTGGTGGCCCTGGAGCGCGGCGAGAGCTGGTAGGAAAAGGGGCCCGCTATTCTAATCAAAGTTGATTAGAAAGAGGTGGCCTCATGTCGGTGATCCGACTCCTCGTCCTCGGCGCCGTCCGTCAGCACGGGGGGCGGGCCCACGGCTATCAGGTGCGCAACGACCTGGAGTACTGGGGCGCCCACGAGTGGTCCAACGCCAAGCCCGGCTCGATCTACCACGCGCTGAAGCAGATGGCCAAGCAAGGCCTGCTGCTCGCGCACGAGATCGCGCCCTCGACCGCGGGCGGACCGCCGCGCACGGAGTACGAGATCACCGAGGCGGGCACCGAGGAGTACCTGAGCCTGATCCGGGCCGCCCTGGTCTCGTACGACCAGCGGCCCGACGTGCTCTCGGCGGCCCTCGGCTGCATCGTCGACCTGCCCCGCGGCGAAGCGGTCGAGCTGCTGAGGCAGCGGGTGCGGAACGTCGAGGAGTGGCGGAAGTCCGTCACGGAGTACTACACGCCCGAGGCCGGCCCCGAATCGATCGGGCACATCGGCGAGATCATGAACCTCTGGGTCCACACGGCGGACAGTGGCGTGGAGTGGACCGCCGGTCTGATCGAGCGGATCGAAGGCGGGGCGTACACGTTCGCGGGGGAGGGGGAGCCCTTCGTGGGTGTCCTCGCCGAGGGTGAGGAAAACCCGTACGCGTCCGGTGAGCCGCACGCGGAAGACGATGACTGATCAAGTTTGATTAATCACGCTGATCAAGTTTGACTAATCCCGTCTCCGGGGATACCTTCCTTCGCGTTGAGCTTGTAGTCAAGTTTGACTACGAGGTGGTGGCAGCTCGGAGGGAGACGGATGACGGACGCGATCGTCGTCGAGGGCGCACGGAAGCGGTACGGGGAGAAGCAGGCGCTCGACGGCCTCGATCTGGTGGTCGGGCGCGGCACGGTGCACGGCGTGCTCGGTCCGAACGGCGCGGGCAAGACCACGGCGGTGCGGGTGCTCGCCACGCTGCTGCGGGCGGACGAGGGAAGGGTGGAGGTCGCCGGGTACGACGTACGGAGGCAGCCCGACGAGGTGCGCAGGCGTATCGGTCTGCTCGGCCAGCATGCCGCGCTCGACGAGGAGTTGAGCGGCCGGCAGAACCTGGACATGTTCGGGAGGCTCTACCACCTGGGTGCCCGGCGCGCGGGCGGGCGGGCCGACGAGCTCCTGGAGCGGTTCGGGCTCGGGGACACGGGCCGCAAGGCGGTCAAGCAGTACAGCGGTGGCATGCGCCGCCGCCTGGACCTGGCCGCCTCGCTCATCACGGAGCCCGACGTGCTCTTCCTGGACGAGCCGACCACGGGCCTCGACCCGCGGGGCCGCACGGAGGTCTGGGAGGCGGTGCGCACGCTGGTCGACGGCGGTACGACGGTGCTGCTCACCACGCAGTACCTGGAAGAGGCGGACCAGCTCGCCCACCGCATCTCGGTGATCGACCGGGGCCGGGTCATCGCGGACGGCACGGCGGACGAGCTGAAGTCGAAGATCGGCGGTGACCGGATCGACGTGGTGGTGCGGGACGGCTCACAACTGGAGCTCGCGGCAAGGCTGTTGCCCGGCGAGGCCACGCTGGACGCGGACCGGCGGCTGGCCAGCGCGCCCGTGGTGGACCGCATGGAGGCGCTCACGGGGGTCGTACAGGCCCTGCGGGACGCCGGTGTGGAGGCGGAGGACATCGCGGTGCGCAGGCCGACCCTGGACGAGGTGTTCCTGCGGCTCACGGGCCGAGCGGATGACCAGGAACGTACGAAGGAGGCCGTGTGAGTACGACGACAACCAGCCCTACGAAGCCGATCAGCCGTACGGCGATGACGAGCGGCACGCCCGCCAAGTGGGCCGCGGTCGACTCCTGGACCATGACGCGGCGCGAACTCGCCCACTGGGCGCGCCAGCCCGTGCAGGTCCTCGTCGGCCTGGTCTTCCCGGTGATGCTGCTGCTGATGTTCAACTACCTGATCGGCGGCGGCAAAGGCATCGAGGGCGACTACGCCGAGTTCCTGGTGCCCGGCATGTTCGCCCTGACCATGGCCTTCGGCCTTGACGCCACGATGGTCGCCGTCACCCAGGACCTCAACAAGGGCGTGATCGACCGGTTCCGGTCCATGCCGATGACCAACGGTGCCGTCCTCGTGGGCCGTTCGGCCGCCGACATGCTCCAGTCGCTGGCCTCGCTGCTCGTCATGACCGGCGTGGGCCTCGCGATCGGCTGGCGCTGGCACGGCTCGTTCGGGGCCGCGCTCGGCGCGGTCGGGCTGCTGCTCCTGCTGCGGTTCGCGATGCTGTGGATCGGCATCCACCTGGCGATGGTCGCGGGCAAGCCGGAGCTGGTCGTGGCCGTACAGATCCTGGTCTGGCCGGTGGGCTTCCTGTCCAACGCCTTCACGGTCCCGCAGAACATGCCGGGCTGGCTCGGCGCGGTGGTCGAGTGGAACCCCATGTCGGCGACGGCCACCGCGGTGCGTGACCTGTTCGGCAACGACCCCGGAGTGGTGGGGACGTCCTGGGCGGCCGGGCACGCCGGGCTGCTTGCAGTGGCGTGGCCCGTGGTGCTTGTGGGCGTCTTCATGCCGCTGGCCGTGAGGAGGTTCGGGGCGCTCGACAAGTAGCCCCTCTGGCCCCTCCTCCGGACCCCTCAGTGGTGGAAGCCGGTCGCGGCCTCGCGGTCCCGGGTCAACGGGTGCGGCTGCTCCCGCAGTTCGGGCACCAGGCTGCTCAGGTCCGCCAGGAAGAGCTCCGCGAGGTCGGCCGTGAAGCCGTTGCGGCAGACCACGCGGAGCACCGCCAGATCCTCGCGATGGGCCGGGAAGGTGTACGCGGGCACCAGCCAGCCCCGCTCGCGCAGCCGCCGTGACACGTCGAAGACGTCGTACGCCTTCACGTCGTCCAGGGTCGTGAAGGCGAACACCGGCAACTGGTCGCCCCGGGTGAGCATTCGGAAGTCGCCCAGCGCCTCGATACGGTCCGCGAGGCCGCGGGCGACGTCACGGGCGGCCTGCTGCACCGCGCGGTAGCCGTCGCGGCCCAGACGCAGGAACGTGTAGTACTGCGCCACGACCTGCGCGCCGGGCCGGGAGAAGTTCAGCGCGAACGTCGGCATGTCACCGCCCAGGTAGTTCACCCGGAAGACCAACTCCTCGGGAAGCGCGTCCGCGTCCCGCCACAGGGCCCAGCCGACGCCCGGATAGACCAGGCCGTACTTGTGTCCCGAGGTGTTGATCGACGCCACCCTGGGGAGGCGGAAATCCCACTCCAGATCCTCGTCGAGGAAGGGCGCCACCATCGCGCCGGACGCGCCGTCCACGTGCACGGGGATGTCGAGACCGGTGCGCTCCTGGAGGTCGTCGAGGGCCGCGCAGAGCTCGGCGACCGGCTCGTACGAACCGTCGAACGTGGACCCGAGCACCGCCACGACCCCGATGGTGTTCTCGTCGCAGAGCTCGGCGGCGGCCACCGGGTCGAGGTGGAACCGGTCACCCTCCATGGGGACTTGGCGCGCCTCGACCTCCCAGAAGTTGCAGAACTTGTCCCAGCACACCTGGACGTTGACGCCCATGACGAGGTTCGGGCGGGCGGACGCGGAGGGGTAGCGGTCACGGTTCCGCTCGGCCGTGGCCCAGCGGCGCTTGAGCGCCATCCCGGCGAGCATGCACGCCTCGCTCGACCCCGTCGTCGAACAGCCGACGGCGCCCGAAGGGTCCGGCGCGTGCCAGAGGTCGGCGAGCATCGCCACACAGCGCTTCTCCAGCTCGGCGGTGTGCGGATACTCGTCCTTGTCGATCATGTTCTTGTCCCGGCACTCCGCCATCAGGACGCCGGCCTGCGGCTCCATCCACGTCGTGACGAAGGTGGCGAGGTTGAGCCGTGAGTTGCCGTCCAGCATCAGCTCGTCGTGCACCAGCTGGTACGCCGTCGTGGGCGGCAGCGGCCCATCGGGGAGGCGGTGCTTGGGCGGCGCCTCGGTCATGCCGCTGACCGGGTTGGCCTCTCCGTAGAAGGGGTTCACCGAGAGGGTGCGCTTCTTGGGCTGCTCGGGGCCGGGGTGGCGGCGCGGCATGGGCGGTCTCCTCGTGGGTGAGGTTTTCTGTCCCTGCTGGCGAGGATATGGCGGGGTGCCGGAGCCTGCACTTGCACCTCACGTGGCGTGAGGACCCAGGCTGAGCCGCGTACCGAAAAGAGAGGGCGGAGGCCATGAGCTACTCCGTGGGACGGGTCGCCGGTTACGCCGGGGTGACGGTGCGCACGCTGCACCACTACGACGAGATCGGCCTGCTCGTGCCGAGCGGGCGCAGCCACGCGGGTCACCGGCGCTACAGCGACGCCGACCTGGACCGGCTGCAGCAGATCCTGTTCTACCGGGAGCTCGGCTTCCCCCTCGACGAGGTGGCCGCCCTCCTGGACGACCCGGAGACGGACCCACGCGTGCATCTGCGCCGGCAGCACGAGCTGCTGACCGCCCGGATCACCAAGCTCCAGGAGATGGCCGCCGCCGTCGAGACCGCCATGGAGGCGAAAAAGATGGGCATCAACCTCACGCCCGAGGAGAAGTTCGAGGTCTTCGGAGACCACGACCCCGACCAGTACGCGGAGGAGGTCGAGCGACGCTGGGGCGACACCGACGCCTACAAGGAGTCGCAGCTCAAGGCCGCCTCGTACACAAAGGAGGACTATCAGCGGATCACCGACGGGTTCAACGCCCTGCACGCGCGCATGGGGGATCTGCTCGACCAGGGGACGCCCGCGGACTCCGAAGAGGCGATGGACGTCGCGGAGGAGCACCGCCTGCTCATCTCGCGCTGGCACTACACCTGCCCGCACGAGCTCCACACCTGCCTCGGCGAGATGTACGTGGCGGACGAGCGCTTCACGGCCACGTACGAGGCCATCCGGCCCGGGCTCGCCGTCTATATGCGGGACGCGATCGTCGCGAACGGGGCGCGGAACAGCTGACGTCCGGTTCTGCTTCCGGTTCTGCTTCTGGTTCTGCTTCTGCTGAGGCGCCGGGAGCGGGCGGGGAGGCCGAAGGCGGACCGATAACCTGTTGTACGCGGCAGCCCTGGGGAGAACCGTGGAACCTGGGCGCGTCACCTGGCGTTGATAGCTTTGGGCGGCCATCCCCGCCGCACCGCCCTCTCACCCACAGGAGCCCCGAACCGTGACGACGCTTGCGCTCGGACCAAGCTGGCTGGATCCGGATTACCTCCTGAACACGTTCGGGATCTGGGGTCTGCTCGCGATCGTCTTCGCCGAGTCGGGCCTGCTCATCGGCTTCTTCCTGCCGGGTGACTCGCTGCTGTTCACGACGGGCCTGCTGATCACGACGAAGCAGCTCGACTTCCCGCTCTGGCTCTGTGTCGTCCTCGTCTGCGTCGCGGCGATCCTCGGCGACCAGGCGGGCTACCTCTTCGGCAAGAAGGTCGGCCCCTCGCTCTTCAACCGCCCGGACTCCAAGCTGTTCAAGCAGGAGAACGTGGTCAAGGCGCACGATTTCTTCGAGAAGTACGGCCCGAAGTCGCTGGTCCTTGCCCGCTTCGTGCCCATCGTGCGGACGTTCACGCCGATCATCGCGGGCGTCAGCGGCATGCGGTACCGCTCGTTCATCACGTTCAACATCATCGGCGGCGTCCTGTGGGGCGCGGGCGTCACGCTGCTCGGCGCGTGGCTCGGCAACATCGACTTCGTGCACAAGAACATCGAGGCGATCCTCATCCTGATCGTCCTGATCTCGGTGGTGCCGATCGCGATCGAGTTCCTGCGGGCGCGCAGCAAGTCCAAGAAGGCGGCGGCGGCCGATGGCGACGCCCACGGGGCCACCCCGGCATCGCGCGGCCGGCACGCGAAGCGCTGACTCGGCGGGCGACGGGGCTTCTGGCCAGAACGGTCAGAACCCTCGCGTCCGCTTCGCCGCGCGGCGGTTCGCCGCCGTGGTGGCGCCCGGCACCTTGAGGATCAGCCGCGAGACCTCACTGCCCAGGTTCACGCCGATCGCGATGGCCAGGGCCGTCGCCGCCGCCTTGGTGAGCGAGCTGATGCCCGTGTTCATGTCGTTCTGAGCGAGGGCGAGCAGTCCGAAGTACGTGGCGCTACCGGGCAGCAGCGGGCCGATGGCCGCGGTGACGTACGGCAGCGAGGAGACGAAGCGGTAGCGCGAGAAGAGCTGCCCGAACAGGCCCACGAGCCCGGCCGCGACGGCCGTCGCGGCGACCGGCGAGAGCTCCAGCGGCGTCTGCGCGAGGGCGCCGAACATGACCCAGGCGATGCCGCCGTTGAGGGTCACGATCAGTACGGTGTTCCGTTCCTGCTGGAGCATTATCGCGAAGGCGAGGCTCAGCGCCATCGAGGCCAGGATCTGGATCACCGGACGCGAGTCGGTCGCCACGAACGTCGTCTCGGGCTGCAGGCTCGTCGCGTCCAGCATCACGCCGAGCGACAGCACGAGCAGCACACCGCAGACGATGCCCACGACGAGATAGCAGACCTCAAGGAGACGGGCGGCCGCCGTGATGTAGTAGCCGGTCAGGCCGTCCTGGACGCCGGCCACCAGGGCTCTTCCCGGGATCAGCGCGAAGAGCCCACCGGTGATCACCGCGGACGCGTTGACCTCCTGGGAGTGCACGAGGCTGAGCGTGACGCCCATCGCGGCGGGCGGCATCGCGGCCCCCACGAACTGGTAGAACTCCGGCAGTCCGCGGCCCGCGCACAGCCAGGCGAGCCGGTCGCCGAGCATCGCGCCGAACGCCGCGACCAGGAAGACCAGGGCGCCACCGCCGACGAGCACGGAGGCCGAGCCCGCGAGCAGCCCGCCGGCCGCCGTGAGCGCCCAGCCGGGGTAGGGGTGGCGGTTACGGCGGATGGCCGCGAGCCGGCGGTAGGCCTCCTCAAGGGAGACCTCGATGTCCGTGTCGCTGATGTCGTCCACCAGGTGGAAGACCGACGCGAGACGCGTGTAGTCGGTGCCACGGCGGCGTACCGTCCTGGAGGCCGTGACCGGGTCGTCCACCAGGGACGGCTGGTACGAGATCGAGAGCAGCGTGAACGTCACGGTCGGCTCGCAGCGGTCGAGGCCGTAGCTGCGGCAGACGGCGAACATCGCCGCCTCCACGTCCTCCGCGCCCTCGCCGCCCGCGAGCAGCAGCTCGCCGATACGCAGCGTCAGGTCGAGCACGCGGGGCACGGCGGGCCCGGCCTCGTCCTCGTGCTTCTGCGTCGCCTCCGGAGTGGGCCGCTCGGTGACCGGCATGCGCAGCATCGTGCGCATCTGGTCCTGCCACGGCGTTTCCTTGGTGAGCTTGACCAGAGGTATGCCGTGCGGGGGAGTGAAGGCGGGCGGCGCGTTGCGGGAGCTGTAGGTGTGCGGCGTCGTGAACGCCGACTTCTCGGTCTCCTGCGTGACCGTCGCGGGGTTCGCAAGGCCGTTCGGGATCGCGAACTCCGAGGTCGTCTGCGATTCGTCCTCGAGAGCCGGTGGCTGCGGCACTACGCCGGCGGGCGGGCTGAACGCGCTGCGTGCCTCATCCGACTGTGGCTTTCGGTCCTCGGTCTCCTGGTCAGCCACTCGTTCTTGCCTCGCTCCCACATACGAACCTTGCGCACCTCCCGTACGAACAGTATGCGCACAGATACGCGAACGGGCCGCGTGGTCCTGGTGAAGACCACGCGGCCCGTCCGGTGAGCAAACAGGGAACTCAGTGACCCTGGGCCTCGGCACGCTTGTAGGACTTCTCGATCTCGGCCTCGGCGTCGGCTCGGCCGACCCAGTCGGCGCCCTCGACGGACTTGCCGGGCTCCAGGTCCTTGTAGACCTCGAAGAAGTGCTGGATCTCCAGGCGGTCGAACTCGGAGACGTGGTGAATGTCGCGCAGGTGCTCGACGCGCGGGTCCGATGCCGGGACGCAGAGCAGCTTGTCGTCGCCGCCCGCCTCGTCGGTCATCCGGAACATGCCGATCGCGCGGCACTTGATGAGGCAGCCCGGGAAGGTCGGCTCGTCCAGGATGACGAGGGCGTCCAGCGGGTCACCGTCCTCGCCGAGGGTGTTCTCGACGAAGCCGTAGTCAGCGGGGTAGCTGGTCGACGTGAAGAGGCGACGGTCCAAGCGGATCCGGCCGGTCTCGTGGTCCACCTCGTACTTGTTCCGCGAACCCTTCGGAATCTCGATGGTGACGTCGAACTCCACGGGTGGCTCCTCCATGATCAGCACATACTTCGGGTGGTTAAGTGTCCCTCACGCAGATGTGTGATCGCGAAAGGGGCTGGTCGTCGTGCCGGAGCTCAAGCCTTGGCAGCAGACCCGGCAGCAGGCCCAGAAGCTGCTGCGGCAGCTTCCGAGACCGTCGGCGGCCACGTTCCCTGCCGCCCTCAAGGCTTCTGCGAAACTCAAGACCTTGCAGCTCACGGCGGGTGCCGCCACCGTCGGACTCGCGATCGCGGCCGGTGCGGTGGCCGCGGCCGGCCCCTGGGACTCCTCCGGTCAGCGTACGGCCGAGCGTGACTGGGCGGCCTCCCAGGAGGGCGGGGGTGGCACAGATCACGGCGGTCGTACGTCCGGTCGGGCGCCCTCGGCCGCCCCGAGCGCCCCCTCCGTGCTCAGCGGGCTCGGCGTCCCCGTCGGTTCCGCGCACGGCGGCTCCGCGCCGGCGCCGGACGGCAAGGCGCTCGCGGGTGTCCTCGACCCGCTCCTGAAGGACAAGGCGCTCGGCCCCGAGCGCACGGCGGTCGTCATCGACGCGGGGACCGGGCGGCGCGTCTACGGCAAGGGGGGCCGCGACACCCTGACGCCCGCGTCCACCACCAAGATCGCCACGGCGGTCGCCGCGCTGGCCTCGGCAGGTGCGGACCACCGCATCACCACGAAGACGGTCATCGAGCCGGACTCGAAGAAAGTCGTCCTGGTGGGAGGCGGCGACCCCACGCTCACCGCCCGCAAGGACGGCCCCTACTCGGGAAGCGCCGCGAGCCTGCGTGACCTGGCCGAGGACACCGCGCGCGCCCTGAAGGACCGCGGCACGGACAAGGTGACCCTGTCGTACGACACCTCGCTGTACGCCGGGCAGCCGCAGCACCCCATCGGCCCGAACGAGAACCTCAGCCTGGTCAGCGCCCTGATGGCCGACGAGGGCCGCCTCGACGACTCCTCCAGCGGCCCGGCCCCGCGGGCGGGTGACCCGGCGGCGGAGGCGGCGAAGAAGTTCGAGGGGTTCCTGGAAAAGCAGGGCATCGAGACGGGTACCAAAAAGAAGAAGGACCCCGGCCCATCCAAGGTGACCGACCGTGCCGAGTCCCTTGCCAAGGTCGAGTCCCCGCCCCTCTCCGCCCTCGTCGAGCGGATGCTGACGCACAGCGACAACGACATCGCCGAGGCGCTGGCCCGCCAGGCGGCGCTCGCCTCGAAGGAACCGGCGAGCTTCGACGGCGCCGCCAGGGCGATCGGGGCCCAGCTCAAGAAGGCCGGACTGCCGCTCGACGGCACGAAGTTCGCCGACGGCAGCGGCCTGGACCGCGCCGACCGCAGCTCCGCCGAACTGCTGGCCGCGCTCCTGGCCCGCGCCGCCGACCCCGCCCACCCCGAACTCCGCTCGGTGGTGACGGGCCTGCCGGTGGCAGGATTCACCGGCACGCTGGTCGACCGCTACCCCAAGGACTCCCCGGGCACCGGCGTCGTACGCGCCAAGACGGGCACCCTGACGGGCGTGAACACCCTGGCGGGCACGGTCGTGGACGCGGACGGCCGACTCCTGGTCTTCGCATTCATGACCACGGGAACAACAGACCCAAAGGCGGCACAGGCAGCCCTGGACGGCATGGCGTCGGCGGTGGCGAAGTGCGGGTGCCGCTGACGGGCACTGGGGTTCCGTTGGCCCCTACGGGGTGGGGCCAGGGCAATCTGGGGGTTCAACCCCCTCCGTTGGAGGGGCCGACCACGTACCGTTGACGCATGACGAGCATCGGTGGTGCGGAGATGGTCGACTGGAATCTCGCGGTGGCGACCGCGACACGGCTCGTGCGGCCGGGTCCAGAAGTGAGCCGGGACGAGGCACGGGCCATCGTCGCCGAGCTCCGTAAACATGCCAAGTCCTCGGAGGAGCACGTCCGTTCCTTCACCCGGATGGGCACGGAGGACACCCACGACACCCCGGTGCTCGTCGTCGACCGGGCCGGATGGATCCGGGCGAACGTCGCGGGCTTCCGGGAGATCCTCAAGCCCCTCCTGGACAAGATGCAGGACCGCCGCGGCGGCGGCCCCGGCGGCGCCGTGCTCGGAGCCGTCGGCGGCAAGGTCACCGGCGTCGAGCTGGGGATGCTGCTCTCCTTCCTGGCCTCCCGTGTCCTCGGGCAGTACGAGACCTTCGCCCCGAGCACCCGTGACCTCCCCGCGGGAACGAACGGCGGCGGCAGGCTCCTCCTCGTGGCGCCGAACATCGTGCACGTGGAGCGCGAACTCGACGTGGACCCCCATGACTTCAGGCTCTGGGTGTGCCTGCACGAGGAGACGCACCGCACGCAGTTCTCCGCCGTGCCCTGGCTGCGGGACCACCTCGAAGGTGAGATCCAGTCATTCCTCTCGGAGACCGAAGTCGACCCGATGACGTTCCTGGAGCGCATCAGGGAAGCGGCCCAGTCCTTCGCCGGAGGCCGACCCGAGGGCGAGGAGGAGGACGGGGGCCGCTCCATCGTGGAGCTCGTCCAGACCCCCGCCCAGCGCGAGATCCTCGCCCGCCTCACGGCCGTCATGTCCCTCCTTGAGGGCCACGCGGACTTCGTGATGGACGGCGTCGGTCCCGACGTGGTGCCCTCCGTCAACGAAATCCGCGAGAAGTTCCAGCAGCGCCGTGCCCGCGGGGCGAGCCGCCTTGACCAGGCCCTGCGCAAGCTGCTCGGCCTCGACGCGAAATTGCGCCAATACAGGGACGGCGAGCGTTTCGTGCGCGCGGTCGTCGGCGAGATCGGGATGGACGGCTTCAACCGGGTGTGGACTTCGCCGAACACGCTGCCCACCAAGGCGGAGATCGCCAAACCGGCGGACTGGGTCGCGCGGATGCACCGTAAGGGGGAGCGAGGGCAGTAAAGGAGCGAGATGCGGCCGATGGCAGGAGAACGCCCCCGCAATCACCCGTCCGAGGGACCGTGAGCCATGGGTAGGCGTGCAATGCTCGGGGAACGGCTCGGCTCTGTCACCATCAACACACTCTGAGTGACTAACCTCGTGAGATCTGGCTGAGGCCCGATCTCTCGAGCGCGGTCCTGAGTGACAGGTCCGAGGCTCACCCCCGAATTTCACGAAGGGAACCGGACATGGGTCCCCATCCTGCGGTCGCGGCGATACGCCTGGCGGTCCGCCGCGTACTCCACGACGTACTGACCGACCTCCAGCGCACAGATACCCCGCGCACAGATACCCCGCGCACAGATACCCCGCGCACAGATACCCCGCGCACAGATCCCCCGCGCGCCGACGCACAGCGCAGCCCCCAGCACGTCCCCGCACCCCCCGCGGACCCCGCACGCCCCGCTCAGCCCCACCCTCCACACGGGCAGGCCCCCGCGCCACTCGTGCTCGTCGCGTGCTCCGGTGGCGCCGACTCCATGGCCCTCGCCTCCGCCCTCGCCTTCGAGGCCCCCAAACTCGGCATCCGCGCCGGCGGCGTCACCGTCGACCACGGGCTGCAGGACGGGTCCGACCTGCGCGCCGCGGAAGTCGTGGCGCGGCTCACCGCCCTCGGCCTCGACCCCATCGAGTCCGTCGCCGTGGACGTCGGCAGGGACGGCGGCCCCGAGGCCGCGGCCCGCGACGCACGGTACGGCGCGCTCGACACCGTCGCCGACCGCCATGGCGCCGCCGCGATCCTGCTCGGCCACACCCGTGACGACCAGGCCGAGACCGTCCTGCTCGGCCTCGCCCGCGGCTCCGGCATCCGCTCCCTGTCCGGGATGGCGGCCGTGTCCGGCGGACCGGGCGCCGACCGCCGCTACCGCCGCCCGTTCCTGCACATCGACCGGCAGACCGCCCGCAAGGCCTGCATGGTCCAGTCGCTGCCCGTCTGGGACGACCCGCACAACACCGACCCCGCCTACACGCGCTCCCGGCTGCGGCACGAAGGCCTGCCCGCGCTGGAGAAGGCGCTCGGCAAAGGCGTCGTGGAAGCACTCGCCCGTACGGCCCAGCTGTCCCGGGACGATGCCGACGCCCTGGACACCTGGGCCGCGCAGGCGGAAGCCTCCGTGCGCGACGCCGCGGGCCTCCTGGAGTGCGCCAAGCTCTACGCCCTGCCGCCCGCCGTACGCCGCCGCATCGTGCGCCGCGCGGCCATCGAGGCGGGCGCCCCGGCCGGTGCGCTGTTCGCCAGACACCTCGAAGAGGTCGACCGTCTGATCACCGGCTGGCGAGGCCAGGGAGCCATCAACCTCCCGGGCAAAGTCGTCGCCCAGCGCCAGGGTGGCAGACTGGTGATCCGGCAAGGCTGTTGACCGAGGGGCTCCTGGCCCCGGCGCGGCCGGTGGGACGGACGACCGAAAGTGATGCGGGTGGACGCGAAAGACATGGGCACCGACCTTCAGTCGGTGCTCATCACCAAGGAAGAGATCGACGCGAAGCTGGCTGAGCTGGCCGCCAAGATCGACGCGGAGTACGCGGGCAAGGACCTGCTGATCGTCGGAGTGCTCAAGGGCGCGGTGATGGTCATGGCGGACCTGGCGCGTGCGCTGTCCACCCCGCTCACCATGGACTGGATGGCCGTGTCGTCGTACGGCGCGGGCACCCAGTCCTCCGGTGTCGTGCGGATCCTCAAGGACCTGGACACCGACATCAAGGGCAAGCACGTCCTGATCGTCGAGGACATCATCGACTCCGGTCTGACGCTGTCCTGGCTGCTCTCCAACCTGGGTTCGCGCGAGCCCGCGTCGCTGAAGGTGTGCACGCTGCTGCGCAAGCCGGAGGCGGCCAAGGTCGCGATCGACGTGGAGTGGGTCGGGTTCGACATCCCGAACGAGTTCGTCATCGGGTACGGCCTGGACTACGCGGAGAAGTACCGCAACCTGCCGTTCGTCGGCACCCTCGCTCCGCACGTCTACGGCGGCTGAATCCCCGGCCTCCCGGCCAACTCCGCACGAGCGGCCGGGAACCCTCACCCGTTTCCCGCCGTTGAAGCATGCGAAGACGGGTTTGTCAGCCGTCCCGTGCGGCTTCGGGTGACAATGCTGGGGTACCGTCCGAAGAACAGTCTTTATCAAACTCACTATGGCAGGAGGGACGGGGCGTCTTCGCTCCGTATGGATGGACGTGAAGCGATACTTCCGTGGGCCAGTCATGTGGATCGTGCTGGCCGTCCTTGCCGTGGTCGTGTTGATGCAGGTCGTCGGTTCGTCCGGCGGCTACAAGACGGTGGACACCGGCCAGGTAGTGCAGGCGATCAACGACGACAAGGTCGAATCAGCCAAGCTCACCACCGGTGACGAGTCGACCATCAAGGTCGAACTCAAGGGCGACCAGAAGATCAAGGACAGCAGCAAGATCCAGGCGAGCTACATCGGCGACCAGGGCGTCGCCATCGCCAAGATCTTGCAGGACAAGTACCAGGACAAGAAGATCCCGGACGGTTACACCGTCTCGCCGTCGAAGCAGAACCCGTTCGTCGGCATCCTTCTTTCCCTGCTCCCCTTCGTACTCATCGTCGTTGTCTTCCTGTTCCTGATGAATCAGATGCAGGGCGGCGGCTCCCGGGTCATGCAGTTCGGGAAGTCCAAGGCCAAGCTGATCACCAAGGACACCCCCAAGACGACGTTCACCGATGTGGCCGGAGCCGACGAGGCCGTCGAGGAGCTGCACGAGATCAAGGAGTTCCTCCAGGAGCCGGCGAAGTTCCAGGCGGTCGGGGCCAAGATCCCCAAGGGCGTGCTCCTGTACGGCCCGCCCGGTACGGGTAAGACGCTCCTCGCGCGCGCTGTCGCGGGTGAGGCCGGCGTCCCCTTCTACTCGATCTCGGGTTCCGACTTCGTCGAGATGTTCGTCGGTGTCGGTGCCTCGCGTGTGCGTGACCTCTTCGAGCAGGCCAAGGCGAACGCCCCGGCGATCGTCTTCGTCGACGAGATCGACGCCGTCGGCCGTCACCGCGGTGCCGGTATGGGCGGCGGTCACGACGAGCGCGAGCAGACGCTGAACCAGCTCCTCGTCGAGATGGACGGCTTCGACGTGAAGGGCGGCGTCATCCTGATCGCCGCCACGAACCGGCCCGACATCCTCGACCCGGCGCTCCTTCGCCCCGGACGTTTCGACCGGCAGATCGCCGTCGACCGCCCGGACATGATCGGCCGTCTGGACATCCTCAAGGTGCACCAGAAGGGCAAGCCGGTCGCCCCGGACGTCGACCTGGGCGCGGTGTCCAGGCGTACGCCTGGCTTCACCGGTGCCGACCTGGCGAACGTGCTGAACGAAGCGGCGCTCCTGACGGCGCGCGGCGACAAGAAGCTGATCGACAACCACGCGTTGGACGAGGCGATCGACCGCGTTGTGGCGGGCCCGCAGAAGCGGACCCGGATCATGTCCGACAAGGAAAAGAAGATCACCGCGTATCACGAGGGCGGTCACGCCCTGGTCGCCGCGGCGTCTCCGAACTCGGACCCGGTCCACAAGATCACGATCCTGTCGCGCGGACGGGCCCTCGGTTACACGATGGTCCTGCCCGAAGAGGACAAGTACTCGACCACGCGCAACGAAATGCTCGACCAGCTCGCATACATGCTGGGCGGGCGCGCGGCCGAGGAGCTCGTCTTCCACGACCCGACGACGGGCGCGGCGAACGACATCGAGAAGGCCACCGCGACCGCACGGGCCATGGTCACGCAGTACGGCATGACCGAGCGGCTCGGCGCGATCAAGTTCGGCGGTGACAACACCGAGCCGTTCCTCGGCCGAGAGATGGGTCACCCGCGCGACTACTCGGAAGAGGTCGCGGCGCTGGTCGACGAAGAGGTCAAGAAGCTCATCGAGACCGCGCACAACGAGGCGTGGGAGATCCTCGTCGAGAACCGCGACGTTCTCGACAACCTGGTCCTCCAGCTCCTTGAGAAGGAGACCCTGAACAAGGAGCAGATCGCCGAGGTCTTCGCCGGCATCGTGAAGCGCCCGGCTCGCCCGGCGTGGACCGGTTCCACCCGGCGCACGCCCTCGACCCGCCCGCCGGTGCTCTCCCCCCGGGAGCTGTCACTGACGAACGGAGCGAACGGCGCCACCCCCGCGGTGACCGCCGGTGCGACGGAGTCCCAGCCCTCGACCGGCATCGAGGTGGCCCCCGAGGACAGCCCCGAGAGCTGACCCCGAGCGCCTCAGCAGGCCCGGAATGGATGCTGCGCCCCCCTGGTTCTAGCCTGGGGGGCGCAGTTTTTTCATACGCACCAGTTTTTTCATACGCACTGATGCGGGACGCCAGGAACGAGGCACACATATGACCGACCCCGTGACGCTGGACGGCGAGGGCGCGATCGGCGAGTTCGACGAGAAGCGTGCCGAGAACGCCGTGCGCGAGCTGCTGATCGCGGTCGGGGAGGACCCGGACCGTGAGGGTCTGCGGGAGACTCCCGCACGCGTGGCACGCGCGTACAAGGAGATATTCGGCGGTCTGCGCCTCAAGGCCGAGGACGTCCTGACGACGACGTTCGACCTGGGCCACGACGAGATGGTCCTGGTGAAGGACATCGAGGTGCAGAGCTCCTGCGAGCATCACCTGGTGCCGTTCCACGGCGTCGCGCACGTCGGCTACATCCCGTCGTCCGACGGCAAGATCACCGGCCTGTCGAAGCTCGCCCGCCTCGTGGACGTGTACGCGCGCCGTCCGCAGGTGCAGGAGAGGCTGACCACGCAGATCGCGGACTCCCTGATGGAGATCCTTGAGCCGCGTGGCGTCATCGTCGTCGTCGAGTGCGAGCACATGTGCATGACCATGCGCGGGGTGCGCAAGCCGGGCGCCAAGACGATCACGTCGGCGGTGCGCGGGCAGATGCGGGACCCCGCGACGCGCAGCGAGGCGATGAGCCTCATCATGGCGCGCTAGGCCCCGTCCGGCGGCAAAAGCCGTCTCAGGCGGCCGCGGCCCTCTCGCCGTTCTCGTCGTCGTCCTCCGGGAGCTTGCAGACCCGCTCCAGGAAGAAGGCGGCCGCTATCACCGCGATGCCCGCCACGAGTGAGAGGCCCGCGTAGATCGCCTGGTCCCGGCGGGCCGGGACGTCGAGATACTCCAGGAGGAAGGCGCCCGTGCCGCCGTACATCCCGGCGACGAGGGCGGCGACCAGGGCGCTGGCCTGGCCGAAGACGACGGCCCGCGCGGCCATCATCGGCTCGACGCCCTTGGCGCCGGGACGCCGCTCGCGCTGCGCGCGCAGCCTGGCCCGCAGCGAGAGCGCCGTGGCGAGGAGCACCGCGGCGATCACCGCGAGCACGATGGGAGCGGCCAGCGGGACCCGCGGGAGGGTACCGACGGAGTCCCACAGCCGGGCGCCCGCCCAGGACAGCACTCCGGCCACCACGAAGAGGCCGGCCAGTGTCCTGATGCGCAGCTGCTTCACGGATGGACCCTTCGTCGTCGTACGGACCCGCCAACTCGTCGTGCGGGTCCGTTAGACCCTAACGACTACTCGGGCAGCCGGAGTTCCAGGTCGGCACGGGGCGTGACGCCATCGCGGGTGATCTTGTCGAGCAGCTCCGCGACCGCGCCGCGGCCGGCGAGGTGCGCGTCGGGCTCCACGTCGTGCCAGGGGGCGAGCACGAAGGCCCGCTCGTGCGCGCGCGGGTGGGGGAGCGTGAGGTCGGGGTCGTCAGAGACGACGTCCGCGTACGCCACGATGTCGACGTCGATCGTGCGTGCGGCCCACCGCTCGTCCCGTACGCGGTGGAAGGCTTCCTCGATGGCGTGCGCCCGCTCCAGGAGCGAGGACGGCGGCAGGGTCGTCTTCACCACGACCACCGCGTTGAAGTACGACGGCTGCGTGCCGGGCTCGACGCCCCAGGGCTCCGTCTCGTACACCGGAGAGACCGCCTTGACCCGCAGGCCGGGGGTGTCCTCCAGGGCGTCGACGGCGCCCTGGATCGTCTCCAGGCGGTTGCCGAGGTTGCTGCCCAGGGAGATCACGGCGCGTTTGGGGTTGGAGAGGGTGGTGTCGGCGGCGTCCACCTGCTCGACCACGGCGGTGGGAACCGGCTGGACGGTCGGGTCGCTCTGCCCTTGCGTGGAAAACGCGGTCATACTCGGCTCCGGGTGATGGTGACGGTCACGTCGTCGAAGGGGACGGTGATCGGGGCGTCCGGTTTGTGGACGCACACCTCGACCTCCAGGACTCCTTCGTGCTTCAGACACGTCTGGGCGATGCGTTCGGCGAGCGTCTCGATGAGGTCCACGGGCTCGCCTTCGACGGCGGCCACGACCTCCTCGGCCACGATGCCGTAGTGCACGGTCTTCGCCAGGTCGTCGTCGGCCGCCGCCGCTCGCGTGTCCAGGCCAATGACCAGGTCCACGATGAAGGTCTGGCCCTCTTCGCGTTCCCGCGGAAAGACACCGTGGTGTCCACGGGCCTTGAGGCCGCGCAGCGCGACACGATCCACGCGAATCACTCCTGCAATCGTCGGTATCGGCAGGCCTGCGCCGAGTGCGGTCGGCACAGCAGCCTCGATCGAATCTACCTGCGAGCTCTGACAGTCCTTGCCCGCGGGGGCTCCTGTACGCCCGCCTACCCACTCAGGAGGGTGACTCCTCGCCCTCTTCGTCATCGGTTTCGGCGAGTACGGGTGAGGCGTGGTGCGACCAGAGCTTCCAGCCGTCGGCTGTGCGGCGGAACACATTCGTGGCGACCACGAGCTGGCCGACGAGCGGGCCGAGCTCACCGCCGGCCTCGGGCGGCGGGCCGCCGCTGAGAATGTTCTCGGTGCAGGTCACCAGGGCGGTGTCACCGGCGACGCCGACGTGCACGTCGGTGAGGAAGAACTGGATGTACTCCGTGTTCGCCATGATCAGCGCGTACGACCTGAGGACCTCGCCGCGGCCCGTGAGGACCGGCCAGCCGGGGTGGACGCAGGAGATCGCGGCTTCGTCGTCTTCCTCGTCGTCCCCAAGGCCCCGGTCCTCGGGGTCGTCAAGGCCGTCGGGGCCGGCCGTTTCCGTGGCCAGGGCCGATTCCGTGTCCAGCCACAGGTCGGAGAGCTCGTCGAAGTCGCCGCGCTCCAGCGCTTCGTAGAAGGCCGTGTTGGCCGCCTCGACCTGCTCGACGTCCGTCCGCGCCGCGGTCACAGAGAGCCGCCGGCCGCGCTGGTCACGGCGTGTGCGACACGGACCGCGTCGGCGGTGGCCCGCACCTCGTGCACGCGGACCGCCCAGGCGCCCTGGTGGGCCGCGATGGCGGAGACGGCGGCGGTGGCGGCGTCGCGCTCACGGGCGGGCGGCGGCGCGCCCTCGGGGCCCGCGAGGACCCGGCCGAGGAAACGCTTGCGGGAGGCGGCGACCAGGATCGGGTGGCCGAGCTCATGGAGGCGGTCGAGCCGGGCCAGGAGCGCCAGGTCGTGCTCGGCGTCCTTGGAGAAGCCGAGACCCGGGTCGACGACGACGCGCCCGGGGGCGATGCCGCCCTCGATGGCGGCCTCCACGCGCGCGTGGAGCTCGTCGACGACTTCGGAGACCACGTCTTCGTACACGGGCTTGGCGTGCATGTCGGTGAGGAAGCCGCGCCAGTGCATGACCACGAAGGGCGCCCCGGCGGCGGCGACCGCGGGGACCATGCGCTCGTCTGCGAGGCCGCCGCTGACGTCGTTCACCAGGACGGCGCCCGCGGCGAGCGCCTGCTCGGCGACGGTGGCGCGCATCGTGTCCACGGACACCGTCACGCCCTCGGCCGCGAGCCCCCGCACGACGGGGACCACGCGCCGCAGCTCCTCGTCCTCGTCCACGCGCGAGGCGCCGGGACGGGTCGACTCACCGCCCACGTCGACCAGGTCGGCGCCCTGGACGACGAGGTCGATGCCGTGCTTGACGGCGGCCGTGGTGTCGAACCAGCGGCCTCCGTCGGAGAAGGAGTCGGGGGTCACGTTCACGACCCCCATGACCGCACAGCGGCCCCACTCCGGCAGCCCCTCGACCGATCCCCGCCCGCTCAACGTACTCATGCCTCCAGCCTAGGCCCGTGGGGGCGGGCTCTACGCCGCCTGGACCTCGCGCTCCGCGGTCCGGTGCGGGCAGGGGCGGCGCTGCGCCCCGGCCCCGCGCAGGAAGCGGGGCAGTGCGAGCGTGACGAAGCCCTCGGCCTGCATGGCGGCGAAACCGATGCGGGGGAGGTCCTTGGAGGAGCGGTAGACGACGAAGCGGGGCTCCCAGCGGGGGCGGAACTTCGCGTTGAACTTGTACAGGGACTCGATCTGGAACCAGCGGGAGAGGAAGACGAGCAGGCCCCTCCAGGCGCGCAGGACGGGCCCCGCGCCGATCTTCTCGCCGCGGGCGAGGGCCGCGCGGAACATCGCGAAGTTGAGCGAGACGCGGGCGATGCCGAGCTTCGGGGCGGCCTGGAGGGCGGCCACGATGAGCAGCTCGTTCATGCCGGGGTCGGCCGAGCGGTCGCGGCGCATGAGGTCGAGGGAGGCGCCGTCCTTGCCCCACGGAACGAAGTGGAGGACAGCTTTGAGGTCTCCGTAGGGGCCCGGTTCGGCGTCCGCCTTGTGGGCGGTCGCGATCAGACAGTCGCCGTCGCCGGGGTCGCCGATCCGGCCGAGCGCCATGGAGAAGCCGCGCTCGGTGTCGGTGCCGCGCCAGTCGTCAGCGGCGCGCTGTATCCGCTCAAGCTCCCGCTCCCCGAGGTCACGCACGCGCCGTACGCGCGTCTCGTAGCCATTGCGCTCGATCCGCTTCACCATCTGGCGTACGTTGCGCATCGCACGCCCGGACAGGGAGAAATCCGCGACATCCACCACCGCCTCGTCACCCAGTTCGAGGGCGTCGAGGCCGGTTTCGCGTGTCCAGACCTCGCCGCCCGTCTCGGAGCAGCCCATGACGGCGGGCGTCCAGGAGTGGGCCTTCGCCTCGTCCATGAAGCGTTCGATCGCGCCGGGCCAGGCCTCCACGTCGCCGATCGGGTCGCCGCTCGCGAGCATCACCCCGGAGACGACGCGGTAGGTGACCGCCGCCTTGCCGCTGGGCGAGAAGACGGCGCCCTTGTCGCGGCGGAGCGCGAAGTGGCCGAGCGAGTCGCGGGCACCGTGCTTGTCGAGCAGGGCGCGCAGCTTCGTCTCGTCGTCCTCGGTGAGGCGTGCGGCCGGGTGTTCGGGGCGGAAGGCCAGGTAGATGGTGGTGATCGCGGTGAGCAGGCCGAGCGCTCCGAGGGAGTAGGCGACCGTCCACGACGTACGTCCGTAGTAGTCGACCGGGCCTTCGAAGCCGAACAGGCCGTACAGGACGTGGGCCAGCCGCTCCGTGATGCTCGGATCGCCGATGACGTTGCCCGGGTGGGCGCTTACGATCACCAGGCCGAGGAGGAGGGAACCGGCGCCCAGGAGCACGAAGTTGGCCAGCGCCCGCCACCGGCTGCGGGGGTCGGGCAGCGCGGCGAACTCGCCCCGGTGGCGCATGAGCAGCGTCAGGAGCGCCAGCGAGATCAGTACGCCGATGATCGAGTGCCGGTAGGCGAACTGGGCCACGGCCCCGACCGGGAGCAGCACCACGGCGGCCCGCCAGGCCCGCCGCTTGTGGCGGCGCAGGCCGTGCGCGAGCAGCAGCAGGAGGACGCCGGAGCTGAGCGCGAGGGCGGCGGCGAAGGGGCCGAGCGCGCCGGGCAGGACCTCGGCGATCGCGTGCATGCGGCTGTGCCTGAAGCGCGGGAAGACGCCGGACGCGACGTTCAGGAGGCCTACGAGGGTGCAGGCGCGGGCGACGAAGGTCGGTACGGTCTCGGGGCGGGGCCCGCGGAGCAGCCGGCCGAGTCTGCCGTCAGGGAGCCCGCCGTCACGGAGCCCGCCGGTACGGCGCCGACCCTCGGGGCGGCTGCCCTCACTGTCCGGAACCGCGCCCGACATTTCCGCATCTATCCTGACAGACATCGCATCCCGTGGTTCTGCGAGAGATTTCGAATCCGGCACCAAAACGGCATCCGGCGACATTGCGCCCTCTAGGACGGTTCTTCTGGGAGTCGGGTTCACTCCCGACCGGAAAACCGCTGGAAAAGAACTACGGAACAGGCAGAAAGCGCAGGCGGAACACCCCATGGGTCTGACGAGCAACACGGTCATCGCGGTCACGGTGCTCATCGCCGTCGTGCTGTTCATCGGCACGGTCTGGCTCTGGCCGCGCCTGGCCCGCCGCACCTGGCGGGCCGTCACCGGCCGTATCGGGCTGCTGCTCGCCACGCAGCTCGCGGTCTTCGCCTCGGTCGGCCTCGCCGCCAATCAGGCGTTCGGTTTCTACGCCACGTGGGCGGACCTTTTCGGCCAGGAGACGAGCCCCGGAGTGGTCGTCGACCACGACCCCGCGAAGGGTGAGACCCCCGTCGACGTGCGCAGCACCCGGCCGGTGAAGGTGCCCGGCGGCGACAGGCCCTCGACCGGCGGCCAGATCCAGAAGGTCGTCGTCAGCGGGAAAGAGTCCGACATAGCAAGCCCCGCGTACGTCTATCTGCCGCCCGAGTACTTCCAGCCGCGGTACAAGAACCGCACGTTCCCCGTGTCCGTGGTGCTGACCGGCTACCCCGGCACCGCCGAGGCGCTGATCAAGGGCCTGCACTACCCGCAGACCGCCCACGCGCAGGTCAGGCGGGGCACGATGGAGCCGATGATCCTGGTCATGATGCGGCCCACCGTGGCGCCGCCGCGGGACACCGAGTGCGTGGACATCCCCGGGGGCCCGCAGGCCGAGACCTTCTTCGCCAAGGACCTGCCCGGCGCCATTTCCGCGCACTACAGGGCGGGCCGTACGGCGGGCAGCTGGGGCGTCGTCGGTGACTCCACGGGCGGCTACTGCGCCCTGAAGCTCGCCGTGCACCACCCCGATGTGTACGCGGCGGGCGCGGGCCTTTCCGCGTACTACAAGGCGCCCATCGACGTCACGACGGGCGATCTCTTCCACGGCGACAAGGAGTTGGAGCGGCACGCCGACCTCATGTGGTCCCTGGATCACATGACGCCGCCCAAGACGTCCCTCCTTGTCACCACCAGCAAACAAGGAGAGGACAACTACGGGGACACGGAGAAGTTCATCGACAAGGTGAAGGCGCCCACCAGGGTCTCGTCGATCACGCTCGACAGCGGCGGGCACAACTTCAACACGTGGCGCCGGGAGATTCCCGCGACGCTGGAGTGGCTCAGCGGGCGGCTCGAAGGCAAGTAAGCGCCCACAAGAAGGTGCCCATAGCTAGGCGTCCCTCAAGAAAGCACCCACAAGTAGCCGCTCAGTTACCGGCGATGGCCGTGATCGTCTCCAACTCGACCTCCCCGCGCGCGATGTCGCGGGCGTCGGCGGCCGTCGACCTGCGCAGGGCCTCGTGCAGCCGGGCCGGGGTGAGGACACCCAGGAAGCGGCCCTCGCTGTCCTTGTCGATGACCGCGATCCAGCCCGCGTCGTGCTGCAGCATCGTGGCGAACGCCTGCTTCAGGCTCGCGCCCACCGGAAGCCACGCCTCCATGCGGCGGGCGCGGTCCCGGACCGTCCCGGAGCCGCCGTGCGCGTGCTCGGCGGAGATCCAGCCGTGCAGGTTGTTCTCGCCGTCCAGGACGACGGCCCAGCGGGCGTCGAGCTTCGCGGGCAGCGGGTCGTCCAGGTGCAGGACGGGCGGCTGCTCCAGGTCGCCCTCCTCGATGGGCGTCACGGAGAGGCGCTTGAGGCCGCGGTCAGCGCCGACGAAGTCGGCCACGTAGCCGTTGGCGGGGGCGCCCAGGATCGTCGAGGGGGTGTCGAACTGCTCGATGCGGCCCTCTCCGTAGACGGCCATGCGGTCGCCGAGGCGGACCGCTTCCTCGATGTCGTGCGTGACGAAGAGCACGGTCTTGCGGACGGCCTGCTGGAGGCGGAGGAATTCGTTCTGCAGGTGCTCGCGCACCACCGGGTCGACGGCGCCGAACGGCTCGTCCATCAGGAGCACGGGCGGATCGGCGGCCAGGGCGCGGGCGACGCCGACGCGCTGGCGCTGGCCCCCGGAGAGCTGATCGGGGTAGCGGTCGCCGAAGGTGGCCGGGTCGAGGCCGACCAGGTCGAGCAGTTCGGCGGCGCGCTCGCGGGCCTTGCCGCGCTTGACGCCGAGGAGGTGCGGGACGGTCGCCGTGTTCTCCAGGACCGTCTTGTGCGGGAAGAGGCCGACCTGCTGGATGACATAGCCGATGCGGCGCCGGAGTTGAACCGGGTCGATGGCGGATATGTCGTCACCTTCGACGTATATCCGGCCCTGGGTCGGCTCGATGAGACGGTTCACCATCTTCATCGTCGTGGTCTTCCCGCAGCCCGACGGGCCCACGAGTGTGACCAGTTCGCCCTCGGCGACCTCGAAGGACAGGTCGTCCACGGCGGTGGTGCCGTCCGCGTACCGCTTGGTGACGTGCTCGAACCGGATCATGATTCCCCATTGTCGCGGGCATTGTGTAAAGCCCATGTTGCGCCAGTACGACGAGTCTCGGCGATTGTCGGTGCTCCGCGTTAGGGTCTCGCCAGACGGCCTCAGAATTCAGGACGCGGGGGGAGTGGGGCGGGATGAGCGAGCAGAACTGTCTGGTGACGAACGACTGGATCTGCGGTGAGTACGTCAGTTCCCGCAGCCAGGAGCTGATCGACGCCACCGTGCAGCACATGGGCATCACCGCGGCCTCGGTCGCGATCGGCGTCGCCGTCTCGCTGCCGCTCGCGCTGCTCGCACGCCGCTGGCGCTTCCTCGCCGGGCCGATCCTCGGCGTGACGACCGTCCTCTACACCGTGCCTTCGCTGGCGATGTTCTCGCTCCTGCTGCCCTTCTTCGGGCTCTCCGCCTCGCTGGTGGTCACGGGCCTCGTGCTGTACTCCCTGACGATCCTGGTGCGCAACATCCTGGCGGGGCTGCAAGCCGTGCCGGAGGAGGCACGGGACGCGGCCAGGGGGATGGGGTACGGGCCGCTGCGGCTGCTGTGGGAGGTCGAACTGCCGCTCGCGCTGCCCGCCTTGCTCGCCGGTGTCCGCATCACCACCGTCTCGACGGTGGCCCTGACGACCGTGGGCGCGATCGTCGACTACGGAGGCCTCGGATCGCTGATCCTCGACGGCCTCGACACGACCTTCAAGGCGCAGGTGCTCACCGCCTCCGCGCTCTGTGTCCTGCTCGCCGTCGTCGCCGACCTTCTGCTTCTCGTGCTCCAGCGGTGGCTGACGCCGTGGACACGCGTGACCCGCATACGCACGAACCGCACCGCCCGCGCGGAGCGCCCGGCCAAGGTGGTTGAACCCGCATGAACGCGATCACCGGTGCGTACGACTGGCTGACCACGGACGCCAACTGGCAGGGCGAGAAGGGGGTGTGGCACCGGCTGGCCGAGCACCTCTACTTCAGCGGTGTGTGCCTGGCCGTCGCGTGTGTGATCGCGCTGCCGATCGCGCTGTTCCTCGGCCACATCGGCAAGGGCGGCGCCCTCGCGGTGAACATCTCGAACATCGGCCGTGCCGTGCCGACCCTCGCGGTGCTCGTGCTCCTCACACTCACCCCGCTCGGTGAGCACGGGGACATACCGACGCTGATCGCGCTCGTGCTGTTCGCGGTGCCGCCGCTGCTGACCAACGCGTACATCGGGATGCGTGAGGTCGACAAGTCGGTGGTGGAGGCCGCGCGGGGCATGGGCATGAGCGGCCGCCAGCTGTTCGCGCGGGTCGAACTGCCCCTCGCGTACCCACTGATCATGACCGGCGTCCGGTCCGCCGGCGTACAGGTCGTCGCCACGGCGACGCTGGCCGCGATGGCGGGCGAGGGAGGCCTCGGCCGGATCATCACGGCCGGGTTCAACCTGCAGAACACGCCGCAGGTGGTCGCGGGGGCGCTGCTCGTGGCGGTGCTCGCGCTGTTCGTGGAGGTGGTGCTTGTCGTGGTGGGGAAGGTCTTCAGCCCCATGCGCGGGCGGGCGTAGCGCAGTGATCCCAGTGATCCCAGTGATCTGTTTCCCAAGTCCCAAGTCTTTCGAAATGGTGGTTCACCGATGAACAGCACAACGCGTCGTGCGCGACGGATGGCAGGGGCGGCCGTGGCCGTCGTGGCGCTGACCGCGGGGCTCACCGCGTGCGGCGGGGACAGCCTGGAGAAGGACAGCGGGGGCGGCTCGGACAAAGCGGGCGGCAAGGGCAAGATAGTGGTCGGGTCGGCCCGTTTCACCGAGCAGAAGGTGCTCGCCGAGCTCTACGCGGGCGTACTCGACGACGCGGGATACGACGCCGAGGTCAAAACCGTCCAGAACCGCGAGGTGTACGAACCCGAGCTGAAGAAGGGCTCGATCGATGTCGCTCCCGAATACGCGGCGACGCTCGCGGAGTTCCTGAACCTCGGCAAGAACGGCCCGAAGGCGAAGCCGGTCGCGTCGAATGATGTCGACGCGACGGTGGCCGAGCTGAAGAAGCTCGCCGAGCCGCGGGGCCTGAAGGTGCTTCCCGTCGGTGAGGCCGTCGATCAGAACGCGTTCGCGGTGAGCAAGGAATACGCGAAGGAGCACAAGCTCAAGACGCTTTCCGATCTCGGTAAGTCCGGCGAGAAGGTCAAGATCGCCGCGAGTGACGAATGCGAGTCGCGGCCGTTCTGCGCTCCGGGACTGAAGAAGACGTACGGCATCGACATCACGGGAATCGACCCCAAGGGCGTCGGCACCACACAGTCCAAGCAGGCCGTGAAGAACCGCACCGACCAGGTGGTGCTGACCACGACCACCGACGCGACGCTCGACAGCTTCGGTCTTGTGGCCCTTGAGGACGACAAGAAGCTCCAGAACGCGGACAACATCCTTCCGGTTGTGAACGCGAAGGAAGCGGGCGACAAGGAGATAGCCGAGGCCCTCGGGAAGCTCACCAAGGCGCTGACGACGGAAGATCTCGCCGAACTCGACCGGAAGGTCGATGTGGAGCGGCAGAAGGAAGCCGATGTCGCCCGGGAGTATCTGGAGTCGAAGGGATTGATCAAGAAGTAGCGGCCGGCCGGGAAGGGCGGGGGATTCGGCTCTCGCGCGGCCATTTTTGGCGGGCGGGGCAACAGAGTTCGCCTACGCGCGGTAAGTTTCTGGCCATGCCACGTGGACGTCACCGCCATTCCCCACCCTTGCACAGGCTGCTGCCTCCCTCGACGGTCGCAGGTCTCTCCCTCGTATGCGCCGGTGGCGCCTGGTTGTTCGCGGAACCCATCGTGCTCCGCGGCCTCGCCGCCGCCGCTGCCGCGACAGCCGTCGTGGGCTCGGTCGTCATGCGCCGCTGGGACCTGGCGGCCGGAAAACGCGTCGCCGAGCTGGGCCGGGCCCGCAAGAGCGACGAGTGGCGTTACGAGGAACGCATAGCCGAGTGCGAATCCGACCTCGACGAGTCCCGCGAACTGCGGGGCCGCCTGGAGACGAAGCTGCGTTCAAAGCGCGCCGAGCTCGCCGCGCTGCGCAACGAACACGCGGCGCTGCTGCGGCGCTACGCGACGGCGGAGACCGAGCGGGCCAGCGCGCTCGAGGGACGGCGGCTGCTCGCCATCGAGGCCTCCGCTCCGGCGCGGGCGCTGCCACCGGCCCCGGCGGCCCGTGCGCAGGCGCCGGCCCCCGTCGTGCGCCCGGGGGCGATCGCGCCTCCGTCGTTGTACGACCGGGCGAACATGGCGCTCGACCGGCTGACACCGAAGCCTTCCCCCGACGGCGGTGCTGCCCGGCAGCGCACGGACGGGGACGAAGCGCGGGGGAAGTCCGGGGCGGCCGACGGGTACGGCGGGCATGAGCGCGCGGTCGCCGTCGCGCCGCCCGCACACCGGCGGCGGCCGGTCGCCCAGGGCGGCTTCGACTTCTTCGGTACGAAGAGCGAGACGACCGCCGGGGCGCTGGAGGCCGTCCAGAACGTGGACCTCGCCGATGTCGTGGGCGAGGAGGCACTCGCCGTGCACAAGGCGGAGGCCGAGGCGGAGTTCAAGCAGGCCCCGGAGGGCGACGCCGCCGAGCGGGGCGTGGGCCAGGTCATCGACCTGACGGCGCATGACGAGACCGAGCAGATCGACGTGGCGGAGCTGCGGTCGGCGCTTCGGGCGTAGGCGGGACGCCCCTCACGCCATCCACCGGTCCGGCCGCGCGGTCCTGCGCCCCGTACGGGAGCGCTCCGCCTGCGCGGACAGCAGTGCGACCGCCTCCCCGGCGGGACGCAACCGTGCCGTCACCGTCTTGTTCGCCCCCGTGTCCACCTGGACGTCGGCCACGCCCTTGTACCGCTCCCAGGGCCCCTGCCTCAGCCGCACGCTCTGCACCTTCGCGTGCGGTACCAGGGAAAGCCGGCGCCGCAACAAGCCGTGCCGGGCCGCGAACACCGTGTCCGTCACCGCGAGTCCGTACCCCTTCCACCACACCGGAAGGCACCACGCCGCGCGCGCGGGCGGGCGGATCAGCTCGGCGGCGGCCGGCACCCGGACACCCGGCAGGATCCGCGCGATCACCGACTCCGCGACCTCCCGCGAGGCGACCGGGACCAGGACGCTGTTGGACGAGCCCGCCACATCCAGCTCCACCCGCACCCAGCCACGCCGCCGCCACAGCCACGGCTCCACGACCCGCACCGTCTGCACCCGGCCCGGAGGCACCGTCTCGTGCGTCTTGTCGAGCAGCCCGTGGTCGATGCGCAGGCCGTCGGGGGACTCGCCCACCTGCCAGTCGTACTCCCCGATGAAGCGCCCCACACTGCTCGCGAACGCCCCGCCCAGCATGGGCAGTCCGACCGCGAGGACCGTCCACACGTTGTGGGTGATGAACCACAGGAAGGACGGCACGGCGAGCCCGGCGACGAGCATGCCCCACGTCGTGCCGGTGAGGAGGAGTGAGACGGCGAGCATCCGTGGTTGAACGTGCACCAGGTTGCGGACCGGGGCCTCGCCGACCTCGCGGGCCGTCTCGGGCGCGAAACCGGCTGCCCGCGCGAGGAGTTCGGCCCGCAGGACGGAGGCCTCCTCCTGGCCGAGATAGGCCAGTTCGTCCTTCTTCTCCGTCCCGACGACATCCAGCTTGAGCTTGGCGACACCCACGATGCGGGCCGCGAGCGGCTGCGTCACGTCCACCGCCTGCAGCCGGTCGAGCCGGATGTGCGCCGTACGCCGGAAGAAAAGACCGGTGCGGATGCGCAGCTCGGTGTCGGTGACGGCGAAGTGCGTGAACCACCAGCTCAAAAAGCCGTACAGGGCGCCGCCCAGGAGGACGACGGCGAGCCCGGCGAGCAGTTGGGCCGCGGCGAGCTCGGAGACCCGGCGCTGGGCGCCGTTCGGGTCGTGCACGGCGAAGCCCACGAGGACGGCGACCGGCGCCCATGCCCTGCGCAGGGGCGTCACGGGGTGCAGACGCCGTTCTCGTACGTCTTCGGCGCCAGGGGCGTGTTCTTCCCCCGCCGCCTCCCGTACGCCGCTCACAGCCCCGCCGAGCGGGCCTCGCCCAGTTCGGTGAGCCGGTCGCGCAGCCGCTCGGCCTCCTCGGGGAGCAGGCCGGGGATCCGCGCGTCCGTGGCCGCCGCCGCCGTGTGCAGCTGCACGCTCGCCAGGCCGAAGCGCCGCTCCACGGGCCCCGACGTCACCTCGACGAGCTGCATCCGGCCGTACGGGACGACCGTCTCCTCGCGCCAGAGCACGCCCCGGCTGATCAGCAGGTCGTCGGCCCGTTCCGCGTACCGCCAGGACCGCCAGTTGCGCCCCAGCACCGGCCAGCCCCACACCACGACGGCCAGCGGAAGGGCCGCGAAGGCCGCCCACGCGGGCCCGGCGAACATCCCCAGGAGCACCCCGACGGCCGCGGCGAGCGGCACGAACCACACCACGAGGAGCAGCCGCCGCATACGCAGCAGCCCCCGCGGCAGCCCGGTCCACACCGGCTCCGCCTCTGTCCCGGCAGGCTGCGCCGGTCGTGCGGGCTGTGCCGTCCCCGTATCCATGCCTCAAGCCTACGTAGCCGATGTGACAGTCGCGTATGGCCGTGCGTACGAGAGAATGCGCGCATGAGCCCCACGACGGAGACCACGCTCGGCATCGGCGGTGCCGCGGAGAGCACCGACATGGTGCTCAACATCGGCCCCCAGCACCCGTCCACGCACGGTGTGCTGCGGCTGCGCCTCGTCCTCGACGGCGAGCGGATCCAGCACGCGGAGCCGGTCATCGGCTATATGCACCGCGGTGCGGAGAAGCTCTTCGAGGCGCGTGACTACCGGCAGATCGTGGTGCTCGCCAACCGGCACGACTGGCTGTCCGCGTTCTCGAACGAGCTGGGCGTCGTGCTCGCCGTGGAGCGGATGCTCGGCATGGAGGTGCCCGAGCGCGCCGTCTGGATGCGCACGCTCCTCGCCGAGCTGAACCGCGTACTGAACCACCTGATGTTCCTCGGGTCCTATCCGCTCGAACTGGGCGGAATCACCCCGGTGTTCCACGCGTTCCGGGAGCGCGAGGAGCTCCAGAACGTGATGGAGGAGATCTCCGGCGGCCGTATGCACTACATGTTCAACCGGGTCGGCGGCCTCAAGGAGGACCTCCCCGCCGGATGGGCCACCCGCGCGCGCGGGGCGGTCGCCTCGGTCCGCTCGCGCATGGACGTCTACGACAAGCTGGTGCTCGGCAACGAGATCTTCCGGGGGCGTACGCGCGGTGTCGGGGTGCTGTCCCCGGAGGCGGTGCACGCCTACGGAGTGAGCGGTCCCATCGCCCGCGCCTCCGGAGTCGACTTCGACCTGCGCCGTGACGAGCCCTACCTCGCGTACGGGGACCTCCAGGACACCCTGAGGGTCGTCACGCGTCAGGAGGGTGACTGCCTGGCCCGCTTCGAGGTGCTCCTGGAGCAGACCCACAATGCCCTCGACCTCGCGGACGCCTGCCTGGACCGGCTCGCCGAGCTGCCCCAGGGGCCGATCAACCAGCGCCTCCCGAAGGTGCTCAAGGCCCCTGAGGGCCACACGTACGCCTGGACCGAGAATCCTCTCGGCATCAACGGCTACTACCTGGTCTCCAAGGGAGAGAAGACCCCGTACCGCCTCAAGCTCCGCTCGGCCTCGTTCAACAACATCCAGGCCCTCGCCGAGCTGCTGCCAGGACAGCTCGTCGCCGACATGGTGGCGATCCTTGGGTCACTGTTCTTCGTGGTCGGCGACATCGACAAGTAGGCCCTCAGCAACTCCGACCGGCTGGGACAGCCACCCGAAGTCGCCGAGTCCGCCCGGGGCGGTCAGTTCGGCCGCCTCTCCCGCGCGCGTGAGCGCCCGTACGTACGCCGCCGGATCGGTGGAGGCCAGCGAGAGCGGCGGGCGGCCACCGTGGACCCCCAGGGCGCGCAGGGCGGCGCGCTGGGTGAGCAGCGAGGCCCCGGGCAGCGCGCACGCGTCGAGCGCCACATGGGCCGTGATGTCGCAGGTGCCGTCCGGCACGGGCGCCGTCTCGCGGCCCGCGCGGAACCCCGTCAGCGTCCCGAAGGGCGGACGTCCCGCGCGGTCGTGCGCGTAGTCGACCGCGACCGCGAGGCCGCGGGTGAGCGTCCCCGTGGCCGCCGCCCACGCCTCGTCGCGGGGGCGGCCGATCTCCGCGCGCAGGCCCGGCTCCGGGGCGAGCGGCCACCAGCGCGCGAGCCAGGAGGCGTCCGCACCGTCGACAGGGGGGCCGAGGGATTCGGTGCCGTCGTCGCGTACGAGAACGTGGCGCGCCAGACCGTCCGGATCCGCCTCGACGACGTCCAGGGGGACGTTGTCCAGCCACTCGTTCGCGAAGAGCAGGCCGGAGACACCGGCGGGCGGGCGGCCTCGCCACTCGATGCGCGGGTCGAGTCCCGGCGGGCGCCCGGCCCGCTCCACCGCATAGGCACGCGCGCGTGCCGCCACATCGGCGGGCAGCGCGGCAAGGACACCCGCGGTCAACTCACCGCGCCCCGCGCCAAGATCGACGAAGGCCAACTCGTCCGGGTGGTCGAGCGCCTCGTCCACCCGGCACAGCAGGCGCGCCACGGCGGCGGCGAAGAGCGGCGTCGCGTGCACCGACGTCCGGAAGTGCCCGGCGGGTCCTTCGGGTCGCAGATAGAAGCCGTCAGGCCCGTACAGCGCGGCTTCCATGGCCTCCCGCCAGCCGCGCCGCACGCCGTGCCGCCCGCCCCCGGCCTCGTCCGCCGCCCTGCCCGCCGCCTCGTTCGTCACGCGAGAAGGCTAAGCGGGCCTCCACCTTGGGGAGTACATGCACGGGGTGCGGATCGGCCCTCCGGTTGACCCCGCGGGGCTCCGCGGCTGCCTACGCTGGGTTACGTGCAGCGCGTCTATGACTTCCTCCGCAGAAACCCGACCGGGGTCGATGGCTTCTGGGCCCTCGCCCTGCTCGGGATCTCCGCGGTCGGCCTCGTCTCCATGGCCGAGGCGGAAGGCCATGACCCGACGGTCCCGGCCGCCCTCGTCATCGTCGGAATGTCCGTGGTGGTGGCGCTGCGCCGCAAGGCCACCGAGAAGATGCTGGTCCTCGCCGCCGTCCTCGGCGTCGCCCAGCTGATCTTCGACGTGAAGACGATGCCGGCCGACTTCGCGATGCTGGTGATCATCTACAGCGCGTCGGCCGACGGCACGAAGTGGGCCTCGCGGTTCGCTCTCATAGGCGGCCTGTGCGCGGCTCCACTGTCCTCGCTGCGCTGGCCGGAGGAGAGCGTAAGCACCTTCGGGAACATCCTCTTCACGGTCTTCCAGATGGTGCCCTTCGCCCTCGCCTGGGTGCTCGGCGACTCCGTCCGCACCCGCCGGGCCTACTTCGCGCAGCTGGAGGAGCGCGCCGACCGTCTGGAGAAGGAGCGGGCGGCGCAGTCCAAGGTGGCGGTCGCCGCCGAGCGGGCCCGCATCGCCCGCGAGCTGCACGACGTGGTCGCGCACAACGTCTCGGTGATGGTCGTCCAGGCCGATGGCGCCGCGTACGTCCTGGACGCCGCCCCGGAGCAGGCCAAGCAGGCCCTGGAGACCATCTCCGGCACCGGGCGCCAGGCGCTCGCCGAGATGCGCCGGCTGCTCGGCGTGCTGCGCACCGGCGAGCACGAGGAGAGCGGTGAGTACGTCCCGCAGCCCGACGTCGAGCAGCTCGACGAGCTCATCGAGCAGGTCCGCACGGCCGGCCTCCCGGTCGACTTCAAGGTCGAGGGCACCCCGCGCCCGCTGCCCAGCGGCGTGGAGCTCACCGCGTACCGCATCGTGCAGGAGGCGCTCACCAACACCCGCAAGCACGGCGGCGAGAACACCGGCGCGAGTGTGCGCCTCGTCTACTTCGACGACGGCCTTGGGCTGCTCGTCGAGGACGACGGCAAGGGCGCGCCCCACGAGCTGTACGAGGACGGCGGCGCCGACGGCAGCGGACACGGCCTGATCGGCATGCGGGAGCGCGTCGGCATGGTCGGCGGCACGCTGGACGCGGGGCCGCGGCCCGGCGGCGGCTTCCGCATCAGTGCGCTGCTCCCGCTCAAGCCCGCAAATTGACACCTGTCACCGCGACGTTCACGCCATACGCTCATGACCGCATCCGTTCGCTCATGAACAACCGTTCGCTCATGAACATCCACGAAAGGGCCTTTGATGTCGATCCGCGTCATGCTCGTCGACGACCAGGCGCTGCTGCGCACAGGGTTCCGGATGGTGCTCGCCGCCCAGCCGGACATGGAGGTCGTCGCCGAGGCGGGCGACGGGGTCGAGGCGCTCCAGGAGCTGCGGTCGACCGATGTCGACGTGGTGCTCATGGACGTACGCATGCCGAAACTGGACGGCGTGGAGACGACCCGGCGCATCTGCCAGGACGAGAACCCGCCGAAGGTGCTGATCCTGACGACCTTCGACCTCGACGAGTACGCCTTCTCGGGGCTGAAGGCGGGCGCCTCCGGGTTCATGCTCAAGGACGTGCCCCCGGGCGAGCTGCTCGCCGCGATCCGTTCCGTGCACAGCGGTGACGCGGTGGTCGCGCCGTCCACGACGCGGCGCCTCCTCGACCGCTTCGCGCCGATGCTGCCGAACGCGGGCGGACAGCCGCAGCACAAGGAGCTCGAGCGGCTCACGGGCCGCGAGCGCGAGGTCATGATCCTGGTCGCCCAGGGGCTTTCGAATGGCGAGATCGCGGCGCGGCTCGTCCTGTCGGAGGCCACGGTGAAGACCCATGTGGGCCGCATCCTGACCAAGCTGGGCCTGCGGGACCGGGTGCAGGTGGTCGTCCTCGCCTACGAGACGGGCCTCGTGCGGGCGGGTGGCGGAGCGGCCTGAGGGCTGCCAAGGGCCGGGACGTCAGCGCAGGATGCCCTCCAGGAAGTCGCTGCCGAGCCGGGCCACCACGGTGACGTCCAGCTGATGCATCACGTACCGGCCGCGCCGCACCGTGGTGACCAGGCCCGCCTTCTTCAGGAGCGAGAGGTGCCGGGAGACCTCCGGTGCCGTCAGGCCGGTCGCGTGGGCCAGCTCACCGGTGCTGAACGGCGCGCGGGCCATGTTGCGACACAGCCGCAGGCGCACCGGGTGCGCGAGGGCCGTGAGCCGCCGCTCCAGGGTCTCCACAGAGGTGGGTGTGGCCAGGTCCGGGGCGGATACGGGGTAGTGGATCACCGGGCGCCAGCCCGGGGCGTGCAGGATCATCAGGTGCGGCCAGGCGAAGTGCGACGGCACGAACGTGAGCCCCGCGCCCAGGGTGTGGTCCAGGGCGGTAGCGGCGCCCGGCACGAGCTTGTCGGCGGTGATGCGGCGGCCGTCCTCGTCCACCGAGAGCGCCGCCGACACCGAGGCCAGCACCTCGGCGAGGCCCTTGTGGCGCAGTATCTCGGTCTTGTGCCGTGCGTCGGCGGCCAGTTGCACGCGCACCCGCCGCCAGGTGTCCGCGAAGAACGCCTCGTCACAGTCCTCAAGGAGGCGGCGCAGCCAGGCACGGACGACCTGCGGGTCGGTCAGGAGCCGCTTGGCGAAGTCCAGTTGGCGATTGCCGCGCGTGGCGGCCAGCTCCAGGGCGCGTGCACCCCGGACCGGGTCGGTGAGCGGTGAGGGACCGCCTTCGTTGTACGTCGTGCCGCAGGTGAACTCCAGGGCCGCCATGACGAATCGCTCGTCGTCCAGGCGGTCGAGAAGGTCCAGTTCCTCGGCGAGCGTCGCCCCCGGCCTGCCGTCACCGTCGACCAGCCCGGCGAACGGCATGAACACGTCCGAGAAGGTGTTCCGCCACAGGAAGTCCGCCTCGTGCAGCCGGTCGGCGAGGTCCGGCTTGAGGCAGGCGGTGGTCGCGGTGGCCCAGCCGTGCATGCCCGGATGGTGTCCGGGCTCGGCCAGCGCGTGCAGGGCAACGCCCAGCTCCGCCAAGGGCGAAGGGTCGAAGAAGATCCGCTCCTGCGGCAGGCCCGCGATCTCGATGTGCACGCTCATGGACCCATCGTGCACCGCGCCACTGACATCCCGTCCGCCGATTGACGGCCCCTGTCAATTGGCGCGACGGGGGCGTGACGGCGGGCGCAGTCTGTGGTGACCGGGCCGGAAAGCCCGCGTTGACCGGGCCGCACGGCAGCGTCGCCGCCGGACCGGAAACCAGCCCCCTTGCGCCGACTCTGCTTCCCGTCGACCCAAGGATGCCCGATAAGTACCATTTGTCATGAGAGGCGAACCATCATGAGCATCACCCAGCAGTACCTGCTCGACAGCTACCGCGCCGCCCAGCACGGCACGCCGACCCCGCCCGCCCCCGGCCGCGACGACTGGCAGGTCATCCGCGAGGTGCGCGACTACGGCCGCTTCCGTGCCGTCATCGAGGAACGCCCCGCCCACGGACGGATCCGGGCCGCGCTGGCCAGGATCGCCCGCGCCGGGCGCCCGCACCGGAGGCCCGGCTCGTTCAGCCGGGGATCCGCCGTACGAATTCCGCGACCGCATCATTGACGTCGCCGGCCGTCCACTCCAGGCCCGCCTCGGTCACGGTGACCTCCGTGACCGAGAGGCCGGGCGGCCCGTCCGGGAACCAGCGGCCGAACAACTGGGTCTTGGTCTCCTCGGCCTGCCCGAGCGCCGCCTCGGTCAGGACCTCGGAGTCGTACGGCAGCCAGACCTGGAACTGATGGGTGTGCGGCTGCTCAGGGTGCACGCGCGACCAGGGGACCCCGGCGGCCGCGAACCCCTCGCGCAGCGCTTCGGCCACCACGCGCGCGTGGGCGACGTAATCCGGCAGCCGGGGAAGGGTGTTCTTCAGGCCGAGCAGCGCGGCGACGGCGGCCGGGAACTGCTGGAAGAGCTGGCCGCCGTAACGGTGGCGCCAGGTTTTCGCCTCGTCGACGAGGGTGCGCGGGCCCGCGAGCACGGCGCCGCTCAGGCCGTCGAGCGACTTGTAGAACGACACGTACACGGTGTCCGCGAGGTCGGCGATCTCCGCGAGGGAACGCCCGAAGTGGGGCGTGCACTCCCACAGGCGCGCACCGTCGATGTGCACGACGGCGTCGCGTTCGCGGGCCGCTTCCACGATCTCTTCGAGCTCCTCCCAGGACGGCAGGACGAAACCGGCGTCCCGGAGCGGCAGTTCGAGCATCAGCGTCCCGAAGGGCTCGTCGAAGTCCCGCACTTCCTCGGCCGTGGGCAGCCGCGGTTCCCGCGTCGGATACACGGTGCGCAGACCGCTCACCACGGAGAGGGCGCCCCCCTCGTGCACTTCGGGGTGGGCCTTCGGGTGCAGGGCGACGGTCGCGTTGCCCATGCGGCCCGCCCAGCAGCGCAGGGCGACCTGCTGGGCCATCGTTCCGGTCGGGAAGAAGGCGGCGGCTTCCTTGCCCAGCAGCAGCGCGACCTCGTCCTCAAGGCGGGCGACGACGGCGTTGCCGTAGATGTCGATGGGCTCGTCCGGGCCCACCACCTCGGAGGCGGCGTCCGCCAGTGCCGAGAGTCGCGCGGTGAGCGGGAGGTGCGCGGACCAGCGGTGCAGAATGCGGGTGGCGCCGAGGGCGGCGGCCCGGCGGCGGGCGGCCGACCGGTCCTGCTCGCTCACCTCGGCTCCGTCGTGTACCTCGGATCCGTCATGTGAAGTCATTCCCCGAGCATGGCGTGCGATCGGCCGCCGGTCATACGAATACCCACAGCCTGTGGACAGCCGAGGACGCGGCGCGGGCCAATCGCGTTAACATGACGAGAAATCGTCCGGTACCCCGAGCGGACTGGAACGGGAAGGCGTCATCACGTGAACGCACCTCATCAGCCAGAGCCGCGGGACCGCCCCGCGAGGCTCACGGTGGGCGTCGTGGGAGCGGGCCGGGTAGGCGCCGCGCTCGCCGCGGCGCTCCAGCTCGCCGGGCACCGCCCGGTCGCCGCGTCCGGAGTCTCCGACGCGTCCGTACGACGGGCGGCGCTCCTGCTGCCCGACGTCCCCCTCGTCACGCCCGCGCAGGTCCTGGAGCGTGCCGACCTCGTCCTCCTGACCGTGCCCGACGACGCCCTGCCCGGTCTCGTCGAGGGCCTCGCCGAGACCGGCGCGGTCCGCCCCGGCCAGCTCATGGTGCACACCTCGGGGCGGTACGGCACGAAGATCCTGGAGCCCGCGCTGCGCGCCGGCGCCCTGCCGCTCGCGCTGCACCCCGCCATGACGTTCACCGGCACCCCCGTCGACGTACAGCGCCTGGCCGGCTGCTCCTTCGGTGTGACCGCCCCCGACGAGCTGCGGCTCGCCGCGGAGGCGCTGGTCATCGAGATGGGCGGCGAGCCCGAGTGGATCGCCGAGGAGTCCCGGCCGCTCTACCACGCGGCGCTCGCGCTCGGCGCGAACCACCTGGTCACGCTGGTCGCCGAGTCCATGGACCTGCTCCGGGACGCGGGCGTGGAAGCCCCCGACCGGATGCTCGGCCCGCTGCTCGGCGCCGCCCTGGACAACGCCCTGCGGTCCGGCGACGCCGCCCTCACGGGACCCGTCGCGCGCGGGGACGCGGGCACGGTCGCCGCCCACGTCGCCGAGCTGCGCAAGCACGCTCCGCAGACCGTCGCCGGATATCTGGCGATGGCCCGCGCGACAGCCGACCGCGCGCTCGCCCACGGACTGCTCAAGCCCGAGCTCGCCGAGGACCTCCTGGGCGTCCTGGCCAACGGCGGAAGCGGGACCGGCGGCGCCGAGGGAGGAAGCCGATGACCAACGTCGTGCACACCGCCGAACCGCTGCGCACGCGCGCGGATACGGGCCGCCGCGTCGTCGTCATGACCATGGGCGCCCTGCACGAAGGCCACGCCACGCTGATCCGCACCGCACGCCGCATCGCGGGCGACGAGGGCGAAGTCGTGGTCACGGTCTTCGTGAACCCCCTCCAGTTCGGCGCGGGCGAGGACCTCGACCGCTACCCGCGCACTCTGGAAGCCGACGTCAAGATCGCCGAACAGGAAGGCGCGGACTTCGTGTTCGCCCCTGCCGTGGACGAGGTCTACCCGGGCGGCGAACCACAGGTCCGGGTCAGCGCAGGACCCATGGGCACGCTCCTCGAAGGAGCCACGCGCCCCGGGCACTTCGACGGCATGCTCACCGTCGTCGCCAAGATGCTGCACCTCACGCGGCCCGACACGGCCCTGTTCGGCCAGAAGGACGCCCAGCAGCTTGCCCTCATCCGCCGCATGGTGCGGGACCTGAACTTCGGCGTCGAGATCGTCGGCGTACCCACCGTGCGCGAGGACGACGGCCTGGCCCTCTCCAGCCGCAACCGCTACCTGTCCCCGGCCGAGCGGCGCACCGCCCTCGCCCTCTCCCAGGCCCTCTTCGCGGGCCGCGACCGGCACGCCGCCCAAGAGGCCCTCCACGCACGGGCGGCCTCCGCCCCCGCCACGCACGCGCGCGCCGACGCCCTGAACGCCCTGGGGGAGTCCCGCGCCGCGGCCGACGCCCACGCGGTCGCCCAGTCCGTCACGCCGTCCGTCCCCGGCGGCCCCGCGGCCGTCCGCGCCGCGGCCCGGCAGGTCCTCGACGAGGCCGCGCGCAGCCGGCCCCCGCTGGAGCTCGACTATCTGGCCCTTGTCGACCCGGCCGACTTCACCGACGTACAGCCCGGCCACACCGGCGAGGCGGTCCTCGCCGTGGCGGCCAAGGTCGGCGCGACCCGGCTGATCGACAACATCCCGCTCACGTTCGGAGCCACCTCATGAGTGCCACCGGAATACGGCTGCATGCCCCCGCCCCCGGCTGGTCCCTGGAAGCCGACATCGTCGTCGTCGGCTCCGGAGTGGCCGGGCTGACCACCGCCCTGCGCTGCTCGGCGGCGGGCCTGAAGACCGTCGTGGTCACCAAGGCCCGCCTGGACGACGGCTCCACGCGCTGGGCCCAGGGCGGCGTCGCCGCGGCCCTCGGCGAGGGCGACACCCCCGAACAGCACCTGGACGACACCCTCGTGGCGGGCGCGGGCCTGTGCGACGAGGAAGCCGTGCGCATCCTGGTCACCGAGGGCCCCGACGCCGTGCGCCGCCTCATCGAGACCGGCGCCCACTTCGACACGGGACCCGAAGGCGCCATCGAGCTGACCCGCGAGGGCGGCCACCACCGCCGCCGCATCGCACACGCGGGCGGCGACGCGACCGGCGCGGAGATCTCCCGCGCCCTGGTCGAGGCGGTGCGTTCGCAGTCCATACCGACTGTGGAGAACGCCCTCGTACTGGACCTCCTCACGGATGCCGACGGACGCACCGCCGGTGTCTCCCTGCACGTCATGGGAGAGGGCCAGCACGACGGCGTGGGCGCGGTCCACGCCCCCGCGGTCGTCCTCGCCACCGGCGGCATGGGCCAGGTCTTCTCGGCGACCACGAACCCGTCCGTGTCGACGGGCGACGGCGTCGCGCTCGCCCTGCGCGCGGGCGCCGAGGTCAGCGACCTGGAATTCGTGCAGTTCCACCCCACCGTGCTCTTCCTGGGCGCCGACGCGGAGGGCCAGCAGCCGCTGGTCTCCGAGGCGGTGCGCGGCGAAGGCGCCCACCTCGTGGACGCGGACGGCGTGCGCTTCATGGTCGGGCAGCACGAGCTCGCGGAGCTCGCCCCCCGGGACGTCGTCGCCAAGGGCATCATCCGGCGCATGCAGGAACTGGGCGCCGAGCACATGTACCTGGACGCACGGCACTTCGGCGCCGAGATGTGGGAGAACCGCTTCCCGACGATCCTCGCCGCCTGCCGCGCCCACGGCATCGACCCGGTGACGGAGCCCATCCCCATCTCCCCGGCCGCGCACCACGCCTCCGGAGGCGTCCGCACCGACCCGCACGGCCGCACCACGGTCCCGGGCCTGTACGCCTGCGGCGAGGTCGCCTGCACCGGCGTGCACGGAGCGAACCGCCTGGCCTCCAACTCCCTTCTGGAGGGCCTGGTCTACGCCGAGCGCATCGCCGCGGACATCGCTTCACGGCACGCGGAGAACGAGCACCAGGAGAACGAGCACCCGGAGAACGGGCACCCGGAGAACGCCCTCCACGCGCGCGTGCCCGCCCCGGTCTCCCACCCCGACACCCCCGCGCACCCCCTGCTGCCCCCCGAGGCCCGCTTCGTCATCCAGCGCGTGATGACCGAAGGCGCCGGAGTGCTCAGGTCCGCCGACTCCCTCTCCGAGGCCGCGGCCCGGCTCGCCCGCATCCACGCCGAGGCCGCGGGCGCGCTCGCCGAGGACGGCAAGACCGCCGAGCCCGGCGTCGACACCTGGGAGGCCACCAACCTCCTGTGCGTCGCGCGCGTCCTGGTGGCCGCCGCGCAGCGCCGCGAGGAGACCCGCGGCTGCCACTGGCGCGAGGACCACGCCGACCGCGACGACGCGACCTGGCGCCGCCACATCGTCGTACGCCTCAACGCGGACCGGACCCTGGCCCTGAAGACGACCGAGACCGCAGACTTCCCCCCGACGACAAGCCCCCAGGAGAAGTGACCGTGAGCACCCCCGACGACCTCCCTCTCGCCCCCGCCGGCGGCGGCTGCGGCGACGCCTGCGGCTGTGGCGGAGACGACGCGTACGACCCCCTGGAGTGCGGCCTCGACCCCGCTCTCGCGCAGCTCCTGACCGACGCGGGGCTCGACCCCGTGCAGGTCGAGGACATCGCGCACATGGCGATCGAGGAGGACCTGGACGGCGGCGTGGACGTCACCTCCGTCGCCACCATCCCCGAAGAGGCCGTCGCCACCGGTGACTTCACCGCCCGCGAGGCCGGCACGGTCGCGGGTCTGCGCATCGCCGAAGCCGTCATCTCCCTTGTCTGCACGGACACGTTCGAGGTCGAGCGGCACGTCGAGGACGGCGATCAGGTGGAGGCGGGCGAGGTGCTGCTCAGCGTCACCACCCGCACCCGCGACCTGCTCACCGCCGAGCGCAGCGCCCTCAACCTCCTGTGCCGCCTCTCCGGCGTGGCGACGGCCACGCGCGCGTGGGCCGACGCACTCGACGGCACGAAGGCCAAGGTCCGCGACACCCGCAAGACGACCGCGGGGCTCCGCGCCCTGGAGAAGTACGCGGTGCGCATGGGCGGCGGCGTGAACCACCGCATGTCGCTCTCCGACGCGGCCCTGGTGAAGGACAACCACGTCGTGGCCGCCGGAGGCGTGGAGCAGGCCTTCAAGGCCGTCCGTGAGGCGTTCCCCGAGCTGGCCGTCGAGGTCGAGGTCGACACCTTGCACCAGCTGCGCGAGGTCGTGGACGCGGGCGCCGACCTGATCCTCCTGGACAACTTCACGCCGATCGAGACCGAGGAGGCCGTGGCCATCGTGGACGGCCGCGCGATCCTGGAGTCCTCCGGCCGCCTCACCCTGGAGAACGCACGCGCGTACGCCGAGACAGGCGTCGACTACCTCGCGGTGGGCGCCCTCACCCACTCCTCGCCGATCCTCGACATCGGTCTCGACCTGCGCGCGCTCTCTGACGGGGCGGAGTGACGACGACATGCTGCTGACCATCGACGTCGGAAACACCCACACCGTCCTCGGCCTGTTCGACGGCGAGGAGATCGTCGAGCACTGGCGCATCTCCACCGAGGCCCGCCGCACCGCCGACGAACTCGCCGTACTGCTCAACGGGTTGATGGGCATGCACCCGCTCCTCGGGGATGAGCTGGGCGACGGCATCGACGGCATCGCCATCTGCTCCACCGTCCCCTCCGTCCTGCACGAGCTGCGCGAAGTCACCCGTCGCTACTACGGAGACGTGCCCGCCGTCCTCGTGGAGCCCGGCATCAAGACCGGCGTACCGATCCTCATGGACAACCCCAAGGAGGTCGGCGCCGACCGCATCATCAACGCGGTCGCGGCGGTCGAGCTCTACGGAGGGCCCGCCATCGTCGTCGACTTCGGTACGGCGACGACGTTCGACGCGGTCTCCGCGCGCGGGGAGTACACCGGTGGCGTGATCGCCCCCGGCATCGAGATCTCCGTCGAGGCCCTCGGCGTACGGGGCGCCCAGCTCCGCAAGATCGAGCTGGCTCGGCCGCGCAGTGTCATCGGCAAGAACACCGTCGAGGCCATGCAGTCGGGCATCCTGTACGGCTTCGCGGGCCAGGTCGACGGCGTCGTGCAGCGCATGGCCCGCGAGCTCGCGGGTCCTGGCGGCGACCCCGACGACGTGACGGTCATCGCGACGGGCGGCCTCGCGCCCATGGTGCTCGGCGAGGCCACGGTCATCGACGAGCACGAGCCGTGGCTGACCCTCATCGGACTGCGCCTCGTATACGAGCGGAACGTCTCCCGGAGTTGAGCGTCCGGCCCCGCCTCCGCTCCCCGAGCGGGGCCGTCCGGCCACGGCGGACGGCTCATAACTGACGGCTCACGAGCGGGGCTTGCGCGCACAACCCTCCGCCCCATACAAGGGTCTGCGCAGGGACGGGTCGGGTACGGGGTTCGGACGGGCTGGGGCGAATGAGGCGTAAGGGACGACTGTGGGCTGCGGTGGCGGCCACGGCACTGGCGCTACCGACGGTTGCCGTGCCGTCCACGGCGCTGGCCGCGGCTCCACTGTCCGCCGCCCAGGCGCCGGCCCAACCCACCCCGGACCCCACCCCCAGACCCACCGACCAGCCCCCGGAAAAGCCCACCAAGGTCTGGTCCAAGATTCAGGCCGCCACCCACATATCCCTGCCCCGCACGAACACCGCCGTCTCGCAGGACCCCCGCGTCGAGTTCTACGACGGCGCGCAATCCCTCCCCAAGCCCCGGAACCTCAAGTTCGTCATCGACGCGAGCGGGCTCAAGGGCATCGCGGCCGTCAAGCTCACGAACAAGCTGTGCACGGCCGAAGGGGCGGTCATCACCTGCGGCTTCGACACGTACCTGCGCACCCCCGACAAGTCCTTCTCCCTCACCGCACTCGAAGGCACCGCGCCCGGAGCGTCCGGCACCGTCCGCTACACACTGACCGGCGACCGCGTCACCGACAGCACGCTCACCTCCCGCGTCACGGTCGGGGCCCCCGAGCTGGAGGTAGCCCAACTCCCGCGCAAGGAGGGCCTGAAGCCCGGGCAGGACATCGGGTTCCCCGTAGTGCTGCGCAACACCGGTGACCTGCGGACCGAGCAGATCGCCCTCACGGTTGCAGGCGACGCGGGCGTGCAGCTCGCCGGGCAGTACAGCAACTGCCGCTACCGGCTGGGCCATTACGGGGAGTACGACTCCGAAGCCACCTGTTACTTCACGCGGGCGGTACGTCCCGGCGAGACCGTGGCCCTGGCTTCGCCGCTGCCGGGGTCGCTCGCCGCGGAGGCCCTGCACACCTGGGCGAAGTACTCCGCTGAGGCCGTTCCTGCGGAGCAGGACAGGAGCGTCGGAGGCGACGCGGGGCGTGGCCCGGAGCTCGGCCTCGTCCCCGCGACGGGCCGGGGCGCGGACTTCGCGAGGGAGCACGTGGTGCGGTACGTGGCCCGGAACACGGCGGACATCAGCGCCCTGGGCGACACCCTGAAGCCCGGCAAGAAGGGCGCGACCCGCGAACTCACCTTCGGTCTGCGCAACGGGGGACCGGCCCTTGTCGCCCGCCCATCGTGGAAACCGGCCCTCTACGTAGAGGTGACGCTCCCCAAGGGCGTGGTGGCGACGGCCCACGTACAGCCCGACGCGGCGCCGGACGACAGGTCGGGCGGCGACTGCTTCACGTACGAGAACGACAAGCGCGAGCCCTTCCAGGCGGGTCACCGGCGCTATCTCTGCTCCGACTCCGGCTGGCAGGAGCCCGGAGACGACCAGTACTTCCACTTCGAGGTCCGCTACGAAGAGGACGTCGAAGACGTCAGGGGAACGGTCCAGGTGCGCCCCGCGGACACCGACCGCTCCGAAGGCACCGACCGTCCCGAAGACACCGATTCCGAGAGCAGCGACCCCGTCCCGTCCAACAACAAGGCGGCGATCGGCGTCGCCAAGGGATCCGACGACCCCACTCCCCGCCCGATGGCTGCCGCGGGCGCCGGAATCCTGCCCTGGATCGCGGCGGGCGCTGCCGCGCTCCTCGGCGTAGGAGCGGTCGTCTTCGCGACCTTCCGCCGCCGCTCGGAGTGACCGGAGGCGCGTGGGCTCACCACGCCACAGATTGGCGTTAAGCGGATTTTGTCCGTTTAACACGTATCGTCAGTCCATGCCCACGCCATACGGATCCCGCGGCGGCATGGCCTTCGGTGCGGAGGAGCTGCGTGTGCTCCGCCGCGCTCTGGCCCTCGCCCTGCATCCCAGCCCCGTCTCCGACGAAGACGTCCGCGACTGCCTCCGTCTCGCCGACTCGGTCGACGAGGCGGCGCGCGAGGGCGCCCGGCTCCGCGCCTTCCTGCTGGCCGACCTCGCCCGCTACCGGGCGGCCCTGCCCGGCACCGCGAGCGGCTACCTCGCGCTCCTGGAGGACGTCCTCGGCTCCGGCTACCAGCCGGGCGCCGACGACCTCGCCGCGTTGCGCGCCCTGCGCGGCAACCCGGACGCCGCCGCCCTGCTCGAACGCTGCCGAGCTGTCGCCGAACAAGCCGTACGCGCCCGCCTCTCGGGTCGCCGCGCCACGGTCGTCCCGGCGTCCCGCCCCCTCGTCCCCGCCTCGCGCACGCACCTGCACGCCCTCCCCGGCGGGCGGGACGAGGCCGGTGACCGGGAGGCGCCAAGGCCCAGGACGCCGGCCGCCCCGCCCAGACCACCCGCCGCACCCGAGCGGCCCCGCCCCGTGCCGACCCCGGCCGAGGTCTTCCCGCCCAAGCGCCGCCCCGCGGAACCGGCACGACCGGCGGACCCGGCGCACCAGCTCGTCGCGGGCTAGCTACTCTGGGGGGCATGGACTATGTCTCCGCGCTCCTGCCCCCCGTAGTGATGGCCGTGTTCTTCATCGGTCTCATCGTGACGATCGTGAAGACCCAGGGCGGCGCCAACAAGAGCAAGGAGGACGCGGCAGTCGACGCCGCGATCACCCGAGCCGAAGGCGCCCGGCAGACCCCCAGGGCCTGACCAGGACCGATCACCCCGGTGACCTGAGGTCACCGACCGCACACCCTTGGCGTACGACTCGCTCACATTCCGGGTCGTACGCCCTTTTTGTTGGGGAAATGCCGCCTCCGCCACGTCCGTCACGGCATTAGTGACTTCTCCCACTATTGTTCTGGTGTGCCTCGCCCCTTGGGAGAACTCGAAGACTCAGTCATGACACGGGTGTGGAAGTGGAACCGCCCCGTGACCGTTCGGGAAGTCCTGGAAGACCTTCAGCAGGAACGGTCCATCGCGTACACCACCGTCATGACCGTTTTGGACAATCTCCATCAGAAGGGCTGGGTGCGCCGTGAAGCGGAAGGCCGCGCCTATCGATATGAGGCGGTCTCCACTCGGGCCGCCTACGCCGCCGCACTGATGAACGAAGCATGGTCGCAGAGCGACAACCCCGCCGCCGCTCTCGTCGCGTTCTTCGGCATGATGTCGCAGGAACAGCGCGAAGCGCTCAGTGACGCGATGCGGATCGTGGCCCCGGCCGCTCAACCCCCGGAGAACCCCGGCGAGGCGACGGCACAAGCAGAGCGATAGCGTCCGGTCATGCCAGCAGAACCCCCTGAACTCAGCGCTAAAGCAGTCTCCGTACGCCGGGCGCGCACAGCCGATGTGCCGGTCGTACGCAACCTCCTCGACTCCTACGCGCGTCAGGGGATCCTGCTCGACAAAGCGACCGTCGCGCTTTACGAGTCCATCCAGGAGTTCTGGGTGGCGGAACGCGACGACAACGCCGAGGTCGTCGGCTGCGGCGCCCTGCACGTGATGTGGGAAGACCTCGCGGAAGTACGCACACTCGCGGTGAACCCCGACGTCAAGGGCGCCGGAGTGGGTCATCAGGTGTTGGGGAAGTTGCTGCAGACCGCCCGCTGGCTCGGAGTGCGGCGGGTTTTCTGTCTCACCTTCGAAGTCGACTTCTTCGCGAAGCACGGCTTCGTGGAGATCGGTGAGACGCCTGTCGACGGAGATGTCTACAGCGAGCTGCTTCGTTCCAAAGACGAGGGCGTCGCGGAGTTCCTCGGCCTCGAACGAGTGAAACCGAACACCTTGGGCAACAGCCGGATGCTTCTGCATCTGTGATCGTCGCCGGTATTCCGGGCTGCCCGCTGCCCGGGTTCCCTATGTCCGAAACGCGCATGTTTCCTGGGTTCTCGAGCTCTCCGGTCTCTCCCAGGGGTTTGTGTTTTCCCAGCAAAAGCGGTTTGCTTTCCGACGTACTGCAGTACTGCATATAACAGGGGGCGGAGATTCGGCGGCTCACGCCGTGCGATCCAGCCCTAAGTTATCGATGAAAGGAAATCCGGTGGCACAGAAGGTTCAGGTCCTTCTTGTCGATGACCTCGACGGTGGCGAGGCTGACGAGACCGTGACGTTTGCGCTGGACGGCAAGTCGTACGAGATCGACCTCACCACGTCGAACGCGGACAAGCTCCGCGGTCTTCTTGAGCCGTACCTCAAGGGCGGTCGTCGCACCGGTGGCCGCGGTTCGAGCGGGCGCGGCAAAGCGCGTGCCGCTGCCACGGGCGGCGGTCAGGACACCGCGGCCATCCGTGCCTGGGCCAAGGACAACGGTTTCGAGGTCAACGACCGCGGCCGCGTCCCCGCGTCCATTCGCGAGGCCTACGAGAAGGCCAACGGCTGACGACTCGGACGTCGCAACCGGACCCGGTGGCACTGAGTTGCCGCCGTGTCCACCAGTCGTACGAGACCGGAGCCCACGGCGGGGTCGCTGTGGGGCACCGTGCCACCCCCCACGCAGTACAGGGAAGGCAGTGCCGGCAGCGTCGGCTCCACCTCGCACCCGGGCTCTGGGGGCCGCAGCCACACGGCGGCCCCCCGGGAGCCGGGCCACCCCGGAGGAGTGGGCGCGTCGATCCGTCCACCCGCACCGACGGCCGTGAGGTCCAGCGGGATGCCGCCCCACTCCAGCCAGTCGAGGAGCCCCGGAAGCTCGTCGGCGCTCCCCGCGGCCACGAAGAGCCGCATCGTTTCCCCTCGCAGCGCCACCGGAGCCTTCGGCCCCAGATGCCGCAGGGCGGCGAAGCCCGCTTCGGCGGGAAGCTGCAGTACGTCGAAGCGGAGCCCCGTCAGGAGCCGGACCGGAAGCCCTGGGCGGAGCTGCTCCGTCGCCCAGCCGAGCTTGTTCTCGTACCACTGGCGCACCGGATCGCTCCACCGGCGGACCGGATCGCTCGGCTCGGCCGGTTCGCGGGGCTGGGGAACGGTGAAGGCCATGCAAAGAGCAACCGCCCGAACGCCCCTCGGGTTACGCAGCGTGGCACTCTGGATGCACAGGGTGTCCGCGATGAGGGCGTGAAGGCGCGCTTGGCGGCGCAAGGGTGTTCGCCCGTAGCGGAGGGAACCGGCGTGCGCCGCATGGAGTGTCAGTCCTTGCGGGTAAGACATCCCTAGTGGGGAGGGGCGACACACGCGCGAGGCCGTCTCACGTTCGCCATCGGCGTAGTGGTGGTGAGGGTAAGTGCTTGGCCTGCGGGAACATCGTCTCGCACCATCGGGTTGGAGCAGTTGTCGGCGTTCGGGGTCAGGAGGCACCTCTTGTTCTCGGCCGGGTGTCGGCAGTTGGAATGAGCGGTCCCCGCTTGCGGGACTAAGCTGCGGAAGGACAGGGAGGGGACAGCCCCCTTACTGCCTGACCGCTCTGAGGAGCGATTAACGATGTTCGAGAGGTTCACCGACCGCGCGCGGCGGGTTGTCGTCCTGGCTCAGGAAGAAGCCCGGATGCTCAACCACAACTACATCGGCACCGAGCACATCCTCCTGGGCTTGATCCATGAGGGCGAGGGTGTCGCCGCTAAGGCCCTGGAGAGCCTCGGGATTTCGCTCGAGGCGGTCCGCCAGCAGGTGGAGGAGATCATCGGTCAGGGCCAGCAGGCCCCGTCCGGGCACATCCCCTTCACCCCCCGTGCCAAGAAGGTCCTGGAGCTTTCGCTCCGCGAGGCCCTTCAGCTGGGCCACAACTACATCGGCACGGAGCACATCCTGCTCGGCCTGATCCGCGAGGGCGAGGGCGTCGCAGCCCAGGTCCTCGTGAAGCTGGGCGCCGATCTCAACCGGGTGCGGCAGCAGGTCATCCAGCTGCTCTCCGGCTATCAGGGCAAGGAGACCGCCGGCGCCAGTGGCGGTCCTGCGGAGGGCACGCCTTCCACGTCCCTGGTGCTCGACCAGTTCGGCCGGAATCTCACCCAGGCCGCTCGTGAGTCCAAGCTCGACCCGGTCATCGGGCGCGAGAAGGAGATCGAGCGGGTCATGCAGGTGCTGTCCCGGCGTACGAAGAACAACCCCGTGCTCATCGGCGAGCCCGGCGTCGGCAAGACCGCCGTCGTCGAGGGCCTGGCGCAGGCCATCGTCAAGGGCGAGGTGCCCGAGACCCTCAAGGACAAGCACCTCTACACCCTGGACCTGGGCGCGCTTGTCGCCGGTTCGCGCTACCGCGGTGACTTCGAGGAGCGCCTGAAGAAGGTCCTCAAGGAGATCCGCACCCGCGGCGACATCATCCTGTTCATCGACGAGCTCCACACCCTGGTGGGTGCGGGCGCCGCCGAGGGTGCGATCGACGCGGCGAGCATCCTCAAGCCGATGCTGGCCCGTGGTGAGCTCCAGACCATCGGTGCCACGACGCTGGACGAGTACCGCAAGCACCTGGAGAAGGACGCGGCCCTTGAGCGCCGCTTCCAGCCCATCCAGGTCGCGGAGCCGTCGCTGCCGCACACCATCGAGATCCTCAAGGGTCTGCGCGACCGTTACGAGGCCCACCACAGGGTCTCCATCACGGACGAGGCGCTGGTCCAGGCCGCCACCCTGGCCGACCGGTACATCTCGGACCGCTTCCTGCCGGACAAGGCGATCGACCTGATCGACGAGGCCGGCTCCCGGATGCGTATCCGCCGGATGACCGCGCCGCCGGACCTCCGCGAGTTCGACGAGAAGATCGCGGGCGTGCGTCGCGACAAGGAGTCGGCCATCGACTCCCAGGACTTCGAGAAGGCGGCGTCTCTCCGCGACAAGGAGAAGCAGCTGCTCGCGGCGAAGGCCAAGCGCGAGAAGGAGTGGAAGGCCGGCGACATGGACGTCGTCGCCGAGGTCGACGGCGAGCTCATCGCCGAGGTCCTCGCCACGGCGACGGGCATTCCGGTCTTCAAGCTGACCGAGGAGGAGTCCTCGCGTCTGCTCCGTATGGAGGACGAGCTCCACAAGCGGGTCATCGGCCAGAAGGACGCCATCAAGGCGCTTTCCCAGGCGATCCGTCGTACGCGTGCGGGTCTGAAGGACCCGAAGCGTCCCGGTGGCTCGTTCATCTTCGCCGGCCCGTCCGGTGTCGGTAAGACGGAGCTTTCCAAGACGCTCGCCGAATTCCTCTTCGGTGACGAGGACGCCCTGATCTCCCTCGACATGTCGGAGTTCAGCGAGAAGCACACGGTCTCGCGTCTCTTCGGTTCGCCGCCCGGATATGTCGGTTACGAAGAGGGCGGTCAGCTGACGGAGAAGGTCCGCCGCAAGCCGTTCTCGGTCGTCCTCTTCGACGAGGTCGAGAAGGCCCACCCGGATATCTTCAACTCGCTCCTTCAGATCCTGGAGGACGGTCGTCTGACCGACTCCCAGGGCCGGGTCGTGGACTTCAAGAACACGGTCATCATCATGACGACCAACCTCGGCACGCGTGACATCTCCAAGGGCTTCAACCTCGGATTCGCCGCCGCGGGTGACGTCAAGACGAACTACGAGCGCATGAAGACCAAGGTCAACGACGAGCTGAAGCAGCACTTCCGCCCGGAGTTCCTGAACCGTGTCGACGACACGGTGGTCTTCCACCAGCTCACCGAGGAAGACATCATCCAGATCGTCGACCTCATGACCGACAAGGTGGACGAGCGTCTCAAGGACCGCGACATGGGCATCGAGCTCAGCGGTGACGCGAAGAAGCTGCTCGCCAAGAAGGGTTACGACCCCGTGATGGGCGCCCGGCCGCTGCGCCGGACGATCCAGCGCGAGATCGAGGACATCCTGTCGGAGAAGATCCTCTTCGGCGAGCTCCGTCCCGGCCACATCGTGGTCGTCGGCGCGGAGGGTGAGGGCGAAGAAGCCAAGTTCACCTTCCGTGGCGAGGAGAAGGCGGCGCTCCCGGACGTCCCGCCGATCGAGCAGGCCGCCGGTGGCGCTGGGCCGAACCTGAGCAAGGAGGCGTAAGCCTCCGGCCCGCAGTACAGCAGTGCGGGGGCTGCCCCGGACCGTTTCTTTACGGTCCGGGGCAGCCCCTTTTTCGCATCCCGTCTACGCCGTGATGGTGATCCCCTCCGGTACGTTCCTCAGGCGGGGCAGGCGTGGATTGACGCGGAGCACGCTGAGGTTCGGGAAGCGGGAGAGCCAGGTCATGTCCGGGTCGGCCGGCTCGGCGGTGAACCACAGGTGGGTCAGCTGCTCGTGCGCCAGGCCGTCAAGGAGCTCCTCGGTGCGCATGACGCCGACCACCTGGATCCATGGCCGCCCGCCGAGGCTCCGCAGCGCCGCGAGCTCCGCGGTGTCGGAGACGGGGAAGTACAGGCCGAGCGGGTCGAGATGGGCGATGACCTCGTCGGCGTACCGCTCTGTGTCGAAGTACCGCCAGGGCCGGGCCAGTTCGGCCCGCAGGGAGAGCGCCGTGCGGTGGCGCATGCGGGCGAGGTAGTCGATGGCGGCGTCGTCCTGGACGCGGGTCGCCGTGATCGCGAGGAGCAGTGCCTGCTGGTCGCTCGGCACTTCCTCGGGGTCCGGCAGCTGCTCCAGGACGATGGGGCCGACCCAGCCGAGGCTGCGGGCGGCGAGTTCGGTCGTGGGACGCAGAAGGTTCTTGGTGCGGTCGTGCACGAGCTGGCGCACCGCCGGGTCCAGCTCGGTGACGTGCTCAAGGCAGGCCGCGGCCATCAGGCGCCGGTGGTTCACGTGCGGGCGGCGGAGGTTCGGGGCGGCGGCAAGGAGCCGCTCAAGGAAGCCGGCGCACTCCTCGGGCCTGGCGTGGGCGGCGGCCATGCGGATGACCTCTTCCCACTCGGCGCGGTGCGCGTGCTCGACGAGGGTGTGGAACTCGCCGCGGGCCACGATCTCCTTGGCTGCCAGATAGTCCTGGAAGGTGCGGTGGATGAAGTCCACCGAGAGGCCGGCCTGTTCGCGGAGCAGCCCGGTGCGGTGCAGCAAATGCCGGAAGATCTTCTCGCCGTCGCCCTCCGCGCGCGCGGAGGGAATGGCGGGCAGGGCGCCGTCCAGGATGTCGACCACGCGCCGGCGCGGCAGCTCGGACACTCCTTCCTCCACCATGGCGTGGGCGAGCTTGCGCAGGAGCAGCTCCCGGGGTCCTTGCTGGAGGTGTACGTCGTCGGCGTAAAGCACCTCACGCTCGGGGTCGCGGCGCTGGAGCAGCATTTCCAGGGCGGCGTCGTACAGCTCCTTGCGGCCTTTGGGGAGGGAGCCGGAGCGGTCGCGGTTGAGTGCGCATATCAGGCCGCACATCAGGGGGTTGGTGGCGAGCTGGCGCAGCTCGCGGTAGATGCGGACGGAGTGCAGCAGGCGCTGTTCGTACTCCCGCAGCTCGTCGCGGTCCCGCTGCTCCTTGCACTGCTCGTCGCTCATAGCCGCCGCGTGCCAGTCCCGGATGAAACGCGTGACCTGATCACGCGACATGGACGCAAGGGACAGCTCCTTGAACCCCTCCTCGGCGAGGCGCTCCTGGGCGAGCCATCCGTCCTCGACGGCGGAGGGGCGGGAGGTCACCAGGCAGCCGTTGCCGGAGAAGACGCGCAGCAGGCGGCGGAGCTGGTCGCGCAGCTCGCCGCGGGTGGCTTCCGGGGCCTCGTCGATCCCGTCGACCAGGAGCATGGCGCGCCCGGCGAGAAGGGTGCGGACGACCCAGCCCTCCGGCGCCCGGTCGGCCAGGGGGTGGCTCATGGCGTTCAGGAAGTCGTCCGGCGCGGGAAAGCCTTCGCGGGCGAAGCGGCGTACGGGCAGCACGAAGGGCACGCGGGCACCCGCGCGCGCCGCGGCCACCGCGAGCCACTGGACGAGGGTCGTCTTCCCCGAGCCCGCCACACCGCGCAGCAGCACCCGCTCGTGCCCCTCAAGCGCCCGGTCCGCGAGCAGCACGGTCCGCGGCTCACCGGGCACACCGCTGCCGCTGCTCTCCTCTGCCTCCAGGCTGAGGTAGGTGTCCTCAAGGGGCCAGCGGTCGGGCGCGTTGGCGAAGTCGACGCCGACGATGGTCAGCCAGCCGTGCTGGCGTACGACTTCTTCGGCGTACGCGGCTTCGAAGTCCCGGTCCTCCTGGGACCGTTCGGGCTGGCGGGCCGCGGCCTCGGCGTCATTGAGGTCGATGAGCTGGCGGATGCGGCTGGCGCGCTCAGCCATGTGGAGCTGGATGTACGGCGAACGACGCACAAAGTAATACAGAAGGTGCAGGCATACGGCGACGAGCAGCTCATCGTGGAACCCGGCAGCACCGGGCGAGAGGGCACGGTCGGCCCCCTGCACGGCACCGCGCAGCCGCCGGGCGTAATCCTGCGGCCCAAGCCGCACGGCATCGACATCGCTGAGATCGAGCTCACCCACGGCGAGGAGAGTCCGGCTCAACACGTCGACGACGGCGTTGAGTTCGGCGGCCGGGGCGCTGTGCGTCTCCGCGGCGATGTGGGCGAAGTCGGCGGCGACGCGGTGGACGTCGTCCGGGGTGGCCGGGGCGTCGGGGCCGCGCCAGGTGGTGAGGGCGGCGATCAGTTCCGGGGCGGTGGGCGGCTGCGGGGGAGGCGTGCGGATGAGCCGTTGTACGAGGGGCGCGGCGGAGGGCGAGGGGATGCGGACAACGGGCTCCATGGCCATAGGGGGTCCCTGCGGGTGGGATAGCGCGTGTCGTGCCGTGGAGGGCCAAGCGTAGGTGAACGCGGTGCGCCTGACGCCGGGTTGAGCCCTATCTGCCCCGAAGCGTTGCCGCTCCCCCGGGAGGGCCTGCGGGGGCGGGTTGCAAGAAAATTCCACCAGGCTCGGCTCCTCCATGGCGTGGCGTGGAATTTTTCTGCACCCCGCTACCGCCCCCTCGGAAGCGACGTGTCAGCCGAGCCGCGCCCCGTACACCTTCTCCACCGCCATAACGATCAACACCCGGCGGTCGTCCACCATGACCTTCCGGTACTCATCCCAGTCGGGGTGCTCACCGGCCGCCGCCCGGTAGTAATCCACCAGGGCCTGGACCTCGGGTCCTTGCGGGTCGGTACCGGGCCCGATGAGGGTGACGGTGCCTTCGACGGTGGCCCAGGCGCGGCCGTCGGTGCTGGTCACCTCCAGGGAGGCGCGGGGGTCGCGCCGCAGGTTCGCGACCTTGGCGGTCTTCCCGGTGGTCGATACGCGGATGACGCCGGCGTCCCTGTCGTACGAGGGCATGACGGGGGAGAGCTGGGGCCGGCCGTCGGCCTTGATGGTGGCGAGTACGCCGAGGCTGCTCTCCGCGAGCAGCGTGTGCGGGTCGAAGCGTGTGTCTGTCATGTGAGGCCCAACTCGCCTGCGGGCGCGAGCTATTCCGTGGCCCGCATCAGGATTCGACACTGTCGATGGCTTCCTGGACCACGCGTGACAGGTCCTCCTCCGTGGGCACCAGCTCACGGTCGGCAGGGTTGAGCGTCGAGTAGGACGTGACGGCCATCGGGTTCCTGCTGGCGTCGAGGGCAAGCTGTACGGACGTCTTGTTGTGGCGGGCTCCGATGAGGAAGCTGATGGTCGCGTCGTCGCGTTGCGGGTCGCGTACCAGCTGATCGACCACGCTGACGTAGAAGTGAGCTTGCCGACGTGCTCGGGGCGCACGTCCTTCGTCTTCAGCTCGAAGACGAAGTAGCGGTGCAGCTTCAGGTGGTAGAAGAGCAGGTCGATACGGAACTCGTCACCGCCGATGACCACGGGGTACTGACGGCCTACGAAGGCGAATCCGCCCCAGGGCAATTGTCCAACAGGCTGTTGGACAATTGGTTCTGGCCAGGTGCGGGCCATCTTGTGCATGTACATCAGGTTGCTTCGGGAGAAGCCGCGCTGGTTCGGGAACGTGGTCTTCAGGTCGACGGCGAGGCGGGCCACGACCTTGGTGCATGGGCCGAGACTTGCGTAAGTGACGTGTGTGGGTGCGGAGTTGGTGCTGGTTCACCTGAATGGGTGGCGGGGCGGGCCTCCCCCGGTATCAGCGCCGCAGGTCAGCGGAGCCCCGGGTGAGGGTGCGTATCAGGGCTGCGAGGGCGGCGGGGGTTGTGGTGAGGGTTGTCTCCGGGGTGTCGCTCTCCTGGAGGTGGATGACCCCAGTGGTCGGGGCTGCGGCGAGGTAGACGCAGTTTGCGCCCGCGCCTTCGCTGAAGGTCGATTTCTGCCAGCTGAGTTCGGTCATCGGGCTCCTCCGGTATGGGTGTACAGGATGTGCTGGACGAGCCCCCAGGAGTCGGGCTCCTCGCGAAGGGCTGAGGTTTCCTCGCGGACGAGCGCGGGCAGTGCGCTTTGGGCCAGGGCGGTGATCGTCCCTTGGTACTGGCGCACAGCGTCGGCGTCATGCAGGGTCAGGCCTGCGGAGGGGTGCTCGACAAAGACAGTCTCCAGCTCGGGTACCCCGGGGGCGATGAGCAGGAACGGTGCGCTTCGCCAAGCCTGCGTCCCCTGGTCGAAGGGCAGAACTTGGATGCTCACCTGCGGATTGGCGGCGACGTCGACCAGGTGGGCCAGCTGCCCGCGCATGATGTGTGGGTCGCCGACGACCATACGCAGGGCAGCTTCGTGGATGACGGCACGCAACTGCGGCGCGCGTTCTCCGGAGAGGATCCGCTGGCGCGCGAGGCGGAACGCCACGAGGGTGTCGATCTCGGCGCGCGTGGCGTCGGGTCGGGCGCTGCGGAACAGTGTGCGCATGTATGGCTCTGTCTGGAGCAACCCGGGGATGAGCAGCGTCTCGTAGCTTGCGATGTCCGTCGCGCGGTCCTCCAGTTCCGCCAGGTCGAGAACCTGCTGGGGGAGCGCCTTACGGTACTCGGACCACCACCCCTTGCCATTGCTCTCGGCCATGCGGACAAGCTCATCGACGTACGGGCCACTAGTGCACCCGTAATTGCCGACGAGGGCGCGGAGTCGTTCCGTGGAGATACCGGTCCGGGCAGCCTCGATATGGGTCAGGTGCGGGCGCCCCAGGTTGATCAGTGCTGCTGCCTCGATGAGATTGAGCCCCGCGTTTTCGCGCAGTTTCCGTAGCTCGATGCCGAGCCTTCGCTGGCGCTCGGTGATGTGCTGCCGCAGTGCCAAGGGTGGACCTCCAGGGAGTTCGGCCTCAGTTTGCCGCGTCAGCGGCAGAGGATCCACCGATCGAGGCAACTGGGTTGCACTAGTGGCACATTGCTGGCTACGTTGAGTGTCGCGACGCTCACACGCTGATGGTGGAAGCCTCGCTGTCGAAAGCAATCGCACCCCCATGCCTGACCGCAGAAGCGCACTGCCCGACCCAAGTTCCCGTGCCGGACGGCGACTTGCTCGCGAGGGGTGGTAGGCCACTGCGGCCAGGCGATCAGCGAACCCCCGACGCACGCCTTGGAGGCGTCTTATGGGCGTACCCGTGCATGACCCCGCGGCCGACCACGAGGCCGAACTCCCGCACACCTACACTCTGTTCGCCCCAGCCAGCGCCACCTCTCCCAAGATCTGCCGTGACTTCGTACGCAGTGCACTGGAAACCCTGGGCCTCGACCACCTCGCCGACGCCGCCGCGCTCTGTACCTCGGAGCTGGTGACCAATGTCCACCGGTACACCAAGGGGGACGTACATCTGAGAGCGGCCGTCGCCGCGACCCACGTACGCGTTGCCGTGTACGACGGGAACCCTCAACTTCCCTCGCCCCGGCGGGCTTCCGCCGAGGATGAAGGCGGGCGGGGGCTGTTTCTCGTGACCGCGTTGTCGGATGTGTGTGGGGTGACGCCTACCGGGGGTGGGAAGGGGGTGTGGTTTCAGTTCAATCGGTGACGGCGGGGTCAGCTGGGGCGTGGACCTCGATGTGTGAGGGGAGGGCGTCGAGGTCGGAGAACTGGGAGGGGGTGATCGTCAGGTGCCTCAGGGCGGACAGGTGCACCAAGGGCGCGACGGTGGCCTCCTGGCCAGCAGGTACGTACACGGAGAGGTGCGTGATGTGTGGGCAGAGCCTCGTGACGTGGGATGCCGCCGACGCCCAGTCGGTGCCCTCGTGCAGCAGGGACAGCTCCGTCAGGCCGGGCAGCGTGAGCCCGGTCGGTGCGTGGGCGAGATTGCTGGATGTCATGTCAAGCCGGACGAGGCGGGGGAGGCGTGTGAGGGCCGCCCAGAGTGAGGGTGCGACGGGGCCGTCCGTGTCACCGAAGATGACCCACTCCAGCTGCGGCCACCTGTCCATGCTTCGTACGTCGTCAGCGGCGGGGGCGGAGTCGAGCAGTCCCAGGGTGCGAAGCGGGGCCTCGACCGGGATCAGGCTGAGGCTCCAGGGCTCGTTGATGTGGACGAGGCGCAGCTGGTCCAGTTCACGCAGTGCGTGGAGGGCCTCCGGAGTGAGGCGCGCAGGCGGCACCCTCAGTGAGAGGAACGTGGGGACACAGGCCGTGAGCAGGCGGGAGGCGGCTGCGGGAGAGACCGTCTCTCGGATGTCCAGGAGCTTTGGGCGGATGCCCAACCGTTCGAGTTCCATGATCTGGTCCGTGCTGCGGATGGTGAAGTACGTTTCGCCGTCGTTGAGTTGCGTGATGACCTGTTCCGCGTACCTGCGGCAGTCGTAGCGGCTCCACCCCCACATCAGCTGGCTGTGCACGGCGAGCGCGGGGTGGCGTGCGAAGCGTGCGAGGAAGGGGATCGCGGCGTCCGACGGAATGCTCGTCGCGGTGACCGCGACGTGGCCCGCCTCCTGCTCGCTCAGTCCCTCCGGGCCTGGCAGCAGGTCCAGGACCATGGGCCCGACCGCCGCGAGCTCGCGGGCGGCCTCCGGACTGCGTGGCGGAATCACCTCGGCCAGGCGTCGCCGCACCTGCTCCCGTACGGCGGGCGGCAGCTCGGCCGCGTGTTCCAGGCAGGCCGCCGCGAGTAGATGCACGCGGACCCGCGCCTGTTCGTCGGCGTGGGCGTCCCCGAAGGCCAGCAACTCGCCGAAGAGTTCAACCCGTTCGCGCGGGCGGGCGTGCGCCACGGCCATGCGGATGACGTCTTCCCACTGGTCGTCCGCCCCATGGCGCGCCAGTACGCCGAAGTCACCCTCGTCGACCGCCGCCCGTGCCCCCAGGAAGTCCTGGAACGTGCGGTGGATGAAATCGACGGTGCCAGGGCCGGGTTCACGGAGGAGGCCACTGCGGTGGAGGAAGTGCTCGAAGACCGCCTTCGCATCCCCGAGCGCCGCCACTTCCGGCACCGAAGGAAGCGCGTCCGCGATGATCGCCTCGGCCCGCGAACGGTCCATGGTCGTACGGCCGTTGCGGATCAGCCAGTAGGCAAGGCGTTGGAGGAGTTGCAGCTGCGGCTCTTCCCGTAGCTCCGGTACGTCCATGTGCCGTTCGCGGTCACGGCGGATCAGAAGCATGGACAGGGCCGCCGTGTAGAGGTCCTTGCGCCCGAGGGGGAGGAAGCCCCTTCGATCGCGGTGTAGCGCGCAGATCAGGCCGCACATCAGGGGGTTGGTGGCCAGGCGGCCGAGGTCGGGCTTCGCGTGCACCGCGTCGAGGAGCTGGTCCTCGTACGAGACGAGTGCGGCGTCCTCGTCCGCCGCACCCGTTCGTGCCGCAACGTGCCAGCGGCTGATGAACGCCGTCGCGTCCGCGCGACTCATCGGGGAGAGCGTGAGTTCGGTGAAGTCCTCTTCGGCGAGCCAGTCCTCGCGTACGGCCGAGGGGCGGGAGGTGACCAGCCATCGGTTGCCGGGGTATGCGTCGATCAGGTCGCTCAGCCAGGCACGGGTGCGGGAGCGCTCGGCCTCGGGGATCTCATCGATGCCGTCCACCAGGACCAGGGCACGCCCCGCCGTCAGGACGCGGGACTCCCAGCCCCTGGGTTGCGTACCGGCGAGCGGGGAGTCGACGGCGGAGAGGAAGTCTTTGGGGGCAGGGAGGCGCTCGCCGTGCCGGGTGAGGGTGCGCAGGGGGAGGACGTAGGGGATGCGGTCGTAGAGGTACGTCATGTGGTCGTCGTCCGGGGCGGTGCGCGCGGCGCTCACCGCCAGCCACTGGATGAGGGTGGTCTTGCCGGAGCCGGCCTCGCCGCGCAGGAGGACGCGGTCGTGGGTGTCCAGGGCTTGATCGGCAGGGATGGGGCTGGGCGCGGCAGCCGCTCGGATGTGAGCGGATTCCGCGGCTCTGTGGGTCGCCTGCCTCGCGGGGCTGGGAGTGGGAACTGCCGTGAGGGGCTCGGGCCCTGCGGCTCTGGAGGCTGCCTCGGCCTCCGTCTCCTCGTCGAGCACGGTGGCGTGGCGGGGTCGGCCGCGGTCCTCGCCCAATGCCGCATGGACGGCGGGCGACAAGGCAGCCGCCTGAATGGAGTCCCTCCAGTGCGCCCCGGAAGCCGTCGCCTCCAGCGACATATACGCCGCATCCAACGGCCACCGCCCCGGCGAGTTCGCCAGGTCGATCCCGAAGATCGTCAGCTTCCCGTGCTTCTTCGCCACGTACGCGAGATACCGCTGCTCGAACGCCACGTCCTCCGCCCCGGGAAGGGGATGGCGGGCGATCAGTTCGTCGATCTTGGCGATCAGGTCGGCCTGCCTGCGGCTCTGTTCCACCAGGGTCCGGGCGATGAAGGCGGAGCGCTGCGTGAAGAAGTTCAGGATGTGCAGGCAGGCCGTGTCGAGCAGGTGGTCGTAGAAGTGGGCCGCGTCCCTCGATAAGTCCCGGTCCGGGCTGCCGCTTGCCCGGCGCAGGCGCAGGGCCAGGGCGTTGTGGCCGAGCTCGACGGCCTCGACGTCGGTGAGGGTGAGGTCGCCAAGCGCGTGCAGCGTGCGGGCCAGGGCGTGGGCGACGGCCTCCTCCTCGTCGGCGGGGACGGCGCGCTCGCCGGAGGCCCGTACCGCCTGGCGGACGAGTTCCGCCGCCAGCTTCGCGAGGTCCTTGTCAGTCAGGTTCCGTTTTTCGCCGCGGAACGACACGAGGCCGGAAAGCCGCACGGGGTGCTCCACCAGGCCTGCGCCCGGGCCTTCCCGTACGAAGAGTTTCTTGATCAGCGGGGTGACCACACTCGACGCAAGGCGGGCGCCTATGACCGCGGGATCCATGGGGCGCAGCGTAGTGCCCGTCACATTGTGGCCACCGAGGATCTTGCCGCTCGGTGACATGACGCACAGGCGTTATGTCCGGTACTAGGGGGAATAGTGGAGGCGCCCGCAGGGGAGTGCGGGACCTTTGGTCCGCAACCTTCGGGACCTTGTGCTCGTCGGGGGGTCGGACGGCCGGGGTGGGCCCGTGCTGGGGCGAGGGGGCTTCTCGAAGTGGGGTTAAACCATCCTCTGGTGCTTAAATCCGGCAAGTAGTTGAAGGGGGGATTGTCGGGATTTGTCGGTGTCAAGAGGGCGAAAGAGGGGTGGTTTGCTACGGCTTTCGGTAGTAGATGGGGGGTTTGAGCGGTGGGGTGGGTGCGGGTTACCAAGGTGAGGCCCCGGCGGAACGCAGCGAAGCGTGTGTGCCGGGTCCCTTTGTGTCCCACGTGCCACGCAGCGACATGCGGTGCCACGTACACGCTCCCCATCCCGGAGGTCATCCGCCATGTCGAAGCGCGCCACGTTCCACCAGACCGGCCTGTCCCTGCTCCGCACGCGCACCGCCGTCCTCACCGCCGCCGCCATCGGTGTCGGTGCCTCGGCAGTGCTCGGATCCGGGGTCGCCGCCGCCGACAGCACCAAGAGCGGCGCGCTGCCCGGCGTCTCCGCCGGCTCCATATCGGCGCAGGCCACCGCGCAGGCCAAGGCCGCGAGCAAGGCTCAGCAGGCCGCCGCCAAGAAGGCCGTCTCCTGGCAGGACCCGGTCGACAAGTACACGCTCTCCGCGTCCTTCGGGCTCGGCGGCAACATGTGGTCCAGCAAGCACTCCGGCCAGGACTTCGCGGTGTCGATCGGCACCTCCGTCGAGGCCGTGCACAACGGCACCGTCGTCAAGGCCGGCGGCAACGGCGCCGGTGACGGTCCCGCGTACGGCAATGCCATCGTGATCAAGCACGACAACGGCACCTTCTCGCAGTACGCGCACCTGTCCAAGATCGACGTGCGCGTCGGCCAGACGGTCGGCACGGGCCAGCACATCGCCGCCTCCGGCAACACCGGAAACTCCAGCGGCCCGCACCTGCACTTCGAGATCCGCACGACCCCGAACTACGGCTCGGCCGTCGACCCCGTCGCGTTCCTGCGCTCCAACGGTGTCAACGTCTGACCCGACGCGTCAGGCGACGTATCAGGCGTCTTCGTGCGCCCGTGTCACCAGATCGATGGCGACCTCCAGGATGGCCTTGCGCTTCTCCTCGGGGTCGCCTTCGGCGTCCCTGAGCACGAACATCCCGCCGTGCATCGTGAACAGCGCGCTGAAGCAGCGCACCTGCGCGGTCATCGGCGTACCCGGCTCCCTGAGGATGTCCAGGAGCCCGAGCATGCGGTCCTTGAAGGTCTCGCCCGTCTTCAGGTCGCGCATCGCCGCCTGGTTCTCCTGCATGAAGCGGAAGAGCAGGGACGCGTCCTTGAGGATCTCGCTGTAGCGGGTCAGGATCGTCCGCTTGGTCTCCAGCGTGCGCGGCTGCTCCTTGCCCCACTCCATCAGCTCGTCGATGGGCCTGGTCAGGTCCTCGAAGATGCTGGTCAGGATGTCTTCCTTGGTCTTGAAGTGGTAGTACAGCGCCGCCTTCGTGACCTCAAGGCGCTCCGCGATCTCGCGTAGCGACGTCTTCTCGTAGCCCTGCTCGGCGAAGAGTTCGAGGGCCACGTCCTGGATGCGCTGACGGGTGTCCCCGCGACGCTGCTTGCCCGCGTGCGAGCCCGTTCCCGTGCTTGTGCCCGTGACCATGGTGGTGCTCCTCGGCTCCCTCGGCTCGAATCCTTGGACTTAGCTTGGACTCGAATTTACTTACTTGACGCCCGGCTAGTTGGGGGTCTAGTTTCCCTCAGTGTAGTCAGCTTGCCGGGCGGCAAGTAAGTAGCGGTCCGTAGCAGTAAGTGGCCGGGGAAACTGGGGAGTGGGGAACATGGCGGAGCTCGCGGAGAACAAGGAAAAGCCGGGGGGCCAGGCGAAGGAAGCGCCACAGCCGCGCAGCGTGCGCGTCGTGATGATGGCGCTGATGGTGACAATTCTGCTCGCCATGCTCGACAACATGATCGTGAGCCCCGCGATGCCGACGATCGTCGGTGACCTCGGCGGCATGGAGCACCTCTCGTGGGTCGTCACCGCGTACATGCTGGCGACCGCGGCCTCGACTCCCATCTGGGGCAAGCTCGGCGACATGTACGGGCGCAAGGGCGTCTTCCTCACGTCCATAGTCATCTTCCTGGCCGGTTCGGTGCTCAGCGGCATGGCGCAGGACATGGGCCAGCTGATCGGCTTCCGTGCCGTCCAGGGGCTCGGCGCGGGCGGTCTGATGGTCGGCGTCATGGCGATCATCGGTGAGCTCGTCACGCCGCGGGAACGCGGCAAGTACATGGGCATGATGACCGGCGTCATGGCGATCGCCATGATCGGCGGACCGCTCGTCGGCGGCACCATCACCGACCACCTCGGCTGGCGCTGGGCCTTCTACATCAACCTGCCGCTCGGCGCCGTCGCGCTCGCCATGGTGACCGCCGTGCTGCACCTGCCGAAGAAGAAGGCGAAGGGGCGCATCGACTACCTCGGCGCGGCCCTGCTGACCGTGGGCATCAGCTCGCTCGTGCTCGTCACCACCTGGGGCGGCACGGAGTACGCCTGGACCTCGACCGTGATCATGGAGCTCATCGCGATCGGCGTCGTCTCGCTCATCAGCTTCGTCATCGTGCAGAAGAAGGCCGCCGAGCCGATCCTGCCGCTGCACATCTTCCGCAGCCTCAACTTCACCCTGATGTCGGTGATCGGCTTCCTCACCGGGTTCGTGATGTTCGGCGCGATGCTGTTCCTGCCGCTCTACCAGCAGGCGGTGCAGGGCGCCTCGGCCACCAACTCCGGGCTGCTGCTCCTGCCGATGCTGCTCTCGATGATGGTCGTCTCGTTCTTCTCGGGCCGGTTCACCACGTCCACCGGCAAGTACAAGATCTTCCCGATCGCCGGCACCGTACTGATGGTCCTCGGGCTCTTCCTGCTGTCCCAGATGGACACCGACACCACGCGGTTCACCTCGGGCCTCTACATGGCGGTGCTCGGCGCGGGCATGGGCTGCCTGATGCAGATCACCATGCTGGTGGCGCAGAACAGCGTCGAGATGAAGGACATGGGCGTCGCGTCGTCCTCGGCCACGCTCTTCCGTACGCTCGGTTCGTCGTTCGGCGTCGCGATCATGGGGGCGCTCTTCAACAGCCGGGTCGAGGACACGATGTCCTCGCGCGCCGGTGAGCTCGGCGGCAAGGTCACCGAGCAGTCGGCGCAGCTGGACGCGGACAGTCTGTCGAAGCTGGCGGCGCCGGTGCGGGATGCGTATCAGCATGCTGTCTCTGCCGGTACGCACTCGGCGTTTCTGCTGGGGGCGGTTATCGGGGTCGCCGCGCTTGTCGCTGCGCTGTTCGTCAAGGAGGTTCCCCTGCGGGGGGCTGGGCCCAAGGACTCCGAGCCCAAGGGCTCCGACTCCGGGGCCGAGGATGCGGCTGGGGCGCGGGCTGCGGTTGCAGAGTCCGTCTGACCGGCGGACCGGCGGTCCGCCTGGCTGTGAACGGGTCCCGGTGTCTTTGACGGCGCCGGGGCCCGCTGTCGCTTGTAACTTGCAGGTGCGTTGTGGCTTGTCGCGCAGTTCCCCGCGCCCCTTTCAGGGGCGCTTCTGCGTGTCCGGCAGTCGCAGGATCGGGAAGCTGCCCGTGTTCGTAGGGGCGTGTTCCGGGAGCCAGAGGACTGCCACCGCGCCCTCCGCCGGGTCGTCAGGGCCCGCGCCCGCGGGAGTCACGTTGCGGAACGTCAGCCTCGCGCCGAGCACCCGCGCCTGGCCCGCGGCGATCGTCAGGCCCAGGCCGTGGCCGACGCCCGCGCGGTCCGTGCTGCCGGTGCGGAAGCGGCTCGGGCCCTCCTCCAGGAGCCCCGCGGGGAAGCCGGGGCCATGATCGCGGACCCGCACCACGCGGCCCTCGACGCTCACCTCGACCGGCGGCTTCCCGTGCTTGGCGGCGTTGGCGAGGAGATTGCCCAGGATGCGCTCAAGACGGCGCGGGTCGGTCGTCACCTCCGACTCGTGCACCACCGTCACGCTCACCTCCGAGTTCAGCACCGCGATCCGCCGCGTCACGAACTCGCCGAGCATCAGGTCCTGCAGCTCGGCCCGCTCGGCTGCGCTGTCGAGGCGGGCCACTTCGAGTACGTCCTCGACGAGCGTGCGCATCGCCTGCGCCCGGTCCCTGACCAGCTCCGTCGGGCGGCCGGGCGGGAGCAGCTCGGCCGCCGTGAGCAGCCCTGTCACCGGCGTACGCAGCTCGTGCGCGATGTCCGCCGTCACCCGCCGCTCGGCTTCGAGGCGCTGCTTCAGCGCGTCCGCCATCGCGTCCACCGAGCGCGCAAGATCGTCGGTCTCATCGCGTACGACTCCGCCGATGGCCTCTCGTACGCTGACATCCGTCCGCCCCTGCGCCACTTCCTGCGCCGCGGTGGCGGCCTTGCGCAGACGCCGCGAAAGCTGGCCGCCGATGAGCACGCCGAGCGCGCATCCGCCGAAGACGACCGAGATCGAGCCGATGACCAGGGCCTGGTCGAGGTCCTTCATGACGGTGGCGCTGCGGTCGGTGAAGCGGGTGTGCAGCGACAGGATGTGGCCGTCGCTCAGCGGCACCGCCGCCCAGATGTCCGGTACGCCGTCGTCGTGGTCCTCCACGTAGGTGGCGCGCCGGCCCGCGAGCACCTTCTCCAGGAGCTCCTTGGGGATCTCCGGGTCGTCGACCTTCATGCCGAACTGCGTGGTCCGCCCGGACGACTCGTAGATCCGCTGGGCGAACAGGACCCGCTCGTCCTGTACGTCGCGTGCGTTGTCGAGCATCGAGACGCGCGCCGCGTTGTGCACGACCAGGCTCAGTGCCACCGCGACGAGCGCCCCGACCAGCGCGATCGCCGCACTGATCTTCCAGCGCACGCCGGTGCGCAGGCGTGCGCCGAACGCCGTGCGGAGGCGGGCACGCAGCGCGGCCACCACCGTCCCCCTGCTCATATAGGTCCCCCGAAACGCGCCGCGCCACAGTTTTCAGACATGCCGTCGGCCCGGCTCATGCCCTGAGCTTGTAGCCGAAGCCCCGGACCGTCTCGATCCGGTCCTGACCCACCTTCGTACGCAGCCGCTGCACATGGACGTCGACGACGCGGGTGTCACCGCCCCAGCCGTAGTCCCACACGCGCTCCAGGAGCTTGTCGCGGGAGAGGACCGTGCCGGGCGCGGAGGAGAATTCGAGCAGCAGGCGCATCTCGGTCGGCGTCAGCGCCACCGGAGCGCCGTCCTTGCGGACCTCCATGCCCTCCGTGTCGATCTCCAGATCGCCGAAGTGCAGCACGCCCCCGTCCGGCGAGCCGCTCTCGCCGCCGGCGGGCGCCGCCGAGTCCGGGCCGCTCGCGTGGCCGAAGCGGCGCAGCACGGCGCGGATCCTGGCCACCAGGACCGCCCCGTCGAACGGCTTCGTCACGTAGTCGTCGGCCCCGGCCTCCAGGCCGAGCACGACATCGATGGAGTCGGCACGCGCCGAGAGCATGATCACCGGGACCGTGGACTCGTCGCGGATGCGGCGGCACAGCGAGACGCCGTCCAGGCCCGGCACCATCACGTCGAGCAGGGCGATGTCAGGGCGGTCGGCGCGGAACGCCTCAAGGCCGAGGAGGCCGTCGGGCATCGCGGTGACCACGAAGCCGTCCCGTTCGAGGGCGAGCTGCGTCGCCTCGCGGATGACGTCGTCGTCCTCGACGAACAGGACATGGGTGTGCTCTGCCATCGGGTGCTCTCAGTTCTCCGTGGGGGCGGGAGCCTCGCCGCCCACCGCGCTGCTGTAGTGCCTGCGGGTGCGGTCCGTCTCCGTGAAGTGGTTCGAGGACCAGCGGTACGTGATCACTTCCTCGCCGGAGGGATACGACACCGGATCACCCTTCTCGTACACCTGCTTGGTGACCACCAGGTCGCCCCGGTCGATCTCCGCGTAGACGGGTGGCTCCTCGTCCTGGAAGACATTCTCGTACTTCTTGCCCTCGGCGCGATACACATAACTGCTCGTGCCGACCGCATCGCCGCAGGTCATGATGTTCACGACGACATCGGAAGCGGATCCTCCGGTCAGGTTGCCGTACGCCACGTCCACCGGATACTCATCCGCGACACAGGGCTTCAGGTCCCGCTTGACCGTCTCGCTCACCTTCGGGTCGTCCTTGATCAGCTTCACCGCGTCGACGCTCGACGGCGGCGTGGGAGCCGATGTCGTCGACGCAGAAGGTGAAGGGGACGCCGAGGGGGACACCACCGTCTCGCCCCGGTTGGCCGGGCCCTCGTCGCGGGCGCCGGAACCACCGGTCGAGCAGGCCGAGAGCAAAAGGGCGAGGGCGGCGAGCGCGGCCGTTGCCGTGCCCCCCGCCTTGACCGTCCTGCCGACGACCGTCCTGCCGACCCGGGTGCTTAGGCCGCGCAACGCTCCCGCTCCTCACGTTCGAGCACGCCGGTGGCGGGCTCCTCGCGGTCCCGGCTCTCCAGCTCCTGGCGGAGCCGGGCGAGCGCCCGGTGCAGCGTGCTCTTGACCGTTCCCGCTGACATACCGAGGGCGGCGGCCGTCTCCTCTGTGGACATCTGCTCCCAGTGTCGCAGCACGACGACGCTGCGCTGCTTGGGTGCGAGGACCTTCATGATGTCCATCAGGAGGGCCCGGTCCGCGTGCTGTTCGGTGGAGTCTTCCACGCTCGCGTCCGGCAGCTGCTCGGTGGGGACCTCTTCGAGCTTGCGGGCCCGCCACCACTCCGTACGCGTGTTGATCATGACGCGGCGCAGATAGGCGTCCGCGAGCCGCTTGTCGGCTATGCCGTCCCAGCGGCCGTACGTCCGCACGAGCGCGGTCTGCAGCAGGTCCTGCGCGTCGACGGGGTCGGGGACCAAGCGCCGGGCGCTGCGCAGCAGGGCGTCCTGCCGAGTGCGGACGTACTCTTCGAATTCGAGCACCTCGCCGTGCGCCATACCCAACCGCCTCCGATCCGACCAACGACCGCTCTGTGCGGCACTGGAACGAAGCTACGGACGGCTTGTCACGAGGCTGTGCGGAGCAGCCACCGGAGGGCGCACGGCCTTCCGTCGGTTGTGTAACAGAAGTAGGCGGGGCGTAAAGCTGAGGCGTTACGCGGCATTTGGTGCCGTACCTCAGACGTGCTTCAGGTGAGGGGCAGGCGGTAGAGGCCGTCGGGGAGCGGTTCGACGAGGCCGTCGGAGACGAGCCCGTCCAGGGCGCGGGCCCGCTGCACGGGCTCGTCCCACACCCGGTCGAGCGTGGCCTGCGGCACGGGAGCCACGGCCTCGCGCAGCACCGCGAGCAGCTTGCCGCGGACCTGGCGGTCCGTTCCCGCGTACGTCTGGCCGCGGCGCGCGGGGCCCTGGTGCGCCGGCTTGCCCGCTGTCCGCCACGCGCACTGCTCCGCGATGGGGCAGCGGGCGCAGTTCTCGTTCTTGGCGGTGCAGACGAGTGCGCCGAGCTCCATGGAGGCGGCGGCCCAGCGTGACGCGGTGCGCTCGTCCTCGGGCAGGAGGGCGCGGGCGAGCTTGCGTTCGGCGGCCGTGGTGGCGTTCGGCGGGTACTGGGCACCGGTGACGGCGCGGGCGAAGACCCGGCGCACGTTCGTGTCCAGGACCGCGTGCCGCTGGCCGTACGCGAAGGAGGCGACGGCCGCCGCGGTGTACTCGCCGATGCCGGGCAGCGCGAGCAGCTGTGCGTGCCTGGCCGGTACGTCACCGCCGTGCCGTTCCGTTATGGCCACCGCGGCGCCGTGCAGCCGCAGGGCGCGCCGCGGATAACCGAGGCGCCCCCAGGCGCGGACGGCTTCACCCGGGGCTTCCTTGGCGAGGTCGGCGGGGCGCGGCCAGCGGGCGATCCACTGCTCGTACACGGGCAGGACGCGGCTGACCGGCGTCTGCTGCAGCATGAACTCGCTGACCATCACACCCCAGGGCCCGGCGTCGTCCCGCCGCCACGGCAGGTCACGCGCGTTCGCGTCGAACCAGGCGATGACGGGACTGTGCAGGGCCTCGCCGGCGGGCTCGGGGAGGTCTGACATTGGCATGGGCTTCGTTGGCGCAGTCATGGCATGACGATCCTGCCACGGGGGTGGCGGGGGTTGGGACAGGCTGGGGGGTAGGGGGGCGTGTTGGTCGTTCAAGGCTCGGTCATCACTGGGCGGTTGCGGGGCAATCGGGCGGGTGGGCGGGAAAGGCTTGTTCGGTACGAGGACGCTGCGGGGCAATCGGGCGGGTGGGCGGGAAGGCCCTTCCGGCACGGGGATACCGCGGGCCAACCAGCCACACCCCCCGGAGGGGCAACCCCTGACGATCGGCAGAGGCGCCCCCGCCCCCCTGCCCCGTAGCGTCAACGAAGTGAAGAGCGAACGCAGGGCAGACACCCTCCTGTGGGCAGCCCTGTCCCTGCCCGCCCTGACAGTGACCCACCTGGGCCTGAACGAACCCGCCCCGCCCTGGCAACAAGCAGCCGGCATTACCACCCTCGCCCTGGCAGCAGCCTCCTGGCGTAGACACCCCCCGGCAGCCTTCGCCGCCGCGGCAGCCCTGGGCCTCGCCACGGCCCCCTCCCTCTTCACCCTCTCGTACGGCGCGGCCCTGGCCGTGTTCGCCCTGCTCATGGGCCGCAGAGCCCCCCGCGTCAAGCCCGCCCTGCTTGTCTTCGGCGTCACCGCCCTGGCAGGCACCGCCAAGATCGTCGTACGCGGCGTCGACCCCGTCGTCGAGTGGCTCGTCCTCATGGGCACGCTGCTCTTCGGTGCGGTCTTCCCGTGGCTCGCGGGCCGCTACCTCCGCCAGGGCAGGGAACTCGCCGCCGCGGGCTGGACCCGCGCCGCCCAGCTGGAGCGCGAGCAGCGCATCGTCGCCGACCGGGCCCGGCTGCGGGAACGGGCCCGCATCGCCCAGGACATGCATGACTCCCTCGGCCATGAGCTGAGCCTCATCGCGGTCCGGGCCGGCGCGCTCCAGGTGGCCGCCGATCTGCCACCACGGCACCGCGGCGCCGTCGCAGAGCTGCGCGTCGCCGCGTCGGATGCCACGGACCGGCTGCACGAGATCATCGGGCTGCTGCGGGACGAAGGCGACGAGGCGGCCCCGCTCGCCCCGGCGGGCGAGAGCGTCAGGGCCCTGGTGGAGCGCGCCGTAGCGTCGGGCCTCGCGGTGCGGTACGTCGCCTCGACAGTCACCCCCGCCCCCACCGCCGACCGCATCGTCCAGGAAGCCCTGACCAACGCCGCCAAGCACGCCCCCGGTGCCCCCGTCACGGTCGAGTCGCCGGCAGATACGGGCGGGAGAACCGTCGTCGTCACCAGCGGCCCCGCGGCGGAGCCGAGCACGGGTGGCGCCCCCGGCGGCGGCTCGGGCCTCCTCGGGCTGCGGGCCAGGATCGAGGACCTCGGCGGCACCCTCGAAGCGGGCCCGCACGGCGACGGCTTCCGGATCACGGCACGGCTCCCCGCGGTGGCCCCCACGGACAGCCCGAGCCCAACGCCCCGCCCGCCCGCACCCCCCGCCTCCGGCCTCGCCTACGCGAGACGGCGGACCGCCCTGGCCTTCGGAGCGGCCGTGGCCACCGGGGTCCTGCTCGTGGGCGGCGCCTTCGCCTGGTACGCGTACTCACGCTCGAACGCCGTCCTCGAACCGGCCGACTTCGCCCGCCTTGCGATCGGGCAGGCGCAGACCGACGCCGAGCGGCTGCTGCCCGACAGAGCCGCGAGTGACCCGCCCGAGGAGCGCGCCCCGACCCCGCCCCCCGAAGGCGCCGACTGCCGCTACTACCGCGCCAGCGGTGAACTCTTCGTCACCGTCGAGCACTTCAGGGTCTGTTTCAGGGACGGGACCGTCGTGGAGAAGAGTGTGATCCCCAAGGCCGGGGTCGGTGACGAGGTGCGGGAGCACGAGAAGGAGTGGGTGCGGTGATCCGCGTACTGCTGGCCGACGACGAGGCGATGATCCGCGCGGGCGTCCGCGCCATCCTCGGCGCCGGCGAGGACATCGAGGTCGTCGCGGAGGCCGGTGACGGCAGGGAGGCCGTCGCACTGGCCCAGGCCCACCGGCCCGACGTCGCGCTGCTCGACATCCGCATGCCGGGGCTCGACGGTCTGGCCGCGGGCGAGGAGATCGCCCGGACGGTGCCCGACGTCGCCGTCGCGATGCTGACGACGTTCTCCGAGGACGCGTACGTCGCGCGCGCACTGAGCGGCGGAGCCACCGGCTTTCTGCTGAAGTCCGGCGACCCGTACGAACTCATCGCGGGCGTACGCGCGGTGGCGGGCGGCGCCGCGTTCCTCTCGCCCAAGGTGGCCCGCCACGTCATCGACGGCTACGGCGCCCAGAGCGTGCGCCGCGGCGCCGACGCCCGCGCGAGGACCGCGGCCCTCACCCCGCGCGAGCGGGAAGTGCTCGGGCTCGTCGGTGAGGGCCTCTCCAATCCGGAGATCGCCGCCCGGCTCCATCTGGTCGAGGGCACGGTCAAGGCGTATGTGAGCGCGGTCCTCGACCGGCTCGGGGTCAAGAACCGCGTCCAGGCGGCGATCGTCGCCTATGAGGCGGGACTGGTGAGGTTCTGAGCCCGGTTCTGAGCCCGGACAAGTCCGGGCTTCAGCGGCGGTGCTTCAGCGGCGGTGCGTGGGCCGCCTGTGCGACGTCGCGTACGGCGTCGGGCCGCCCGGACCCGCGAACCACCTGACGACACCCGTCGACGACCCACGCATCGCCTCGACGACCCGCGCCACGGGGCGAGTTGTTCCTCGTACGACGATGAAGGCGAGCACCGCTCCGAGGACCAGGCCCACCAGCACGTCATGCGGATAGTGCACGCCCACGAAGACCCGCGAGAACGCCATGAGCACGGCCATCGGCAGCGTGAGCGCGGCGATCCGCGGCCAGGCGAGCGCGAGGCCGACGGCCGCGGCGCCCGCGATCGTCGAGTGGTTGCTGGGGAAGGACCAGTCGCCGTGCGGCGGGCACTCGACGAGTGAGGTGAGCGCCCCGGAGACGGCCCGGCACGGGCGCTCCTCGTCGATGGCGGACTTGATCAACTCGCTGCACACGTACGCCACCGCCGTGACGAGGGGCGCCAGAACCGCTATCGCGACGGCACGGGGGTCACCGCGCCGCGCACGCCACCAGGCGACGATGAAGAGCACGCCGAAAAGCAGCAGGCCCAGTTCCGTCCACACCTCGGCGAGATGCTGGAACCAGGTAGGGGTGTCGTGGGCGAAGTCGGTGACATCGCGATAGAGATCGTCGTCCATGGTGTCCATGATTACGGACGGTACGGAGTAGCCCCGAATCGTCACACCCGGCGATCGTCCGGTCACACCCCCTGACGAAAGACAGGGTGCGGGAAGCGGAGTCTGTCATTCCGAGATGATGATCCGGAAACTTTGTGACTCTGGGCGGCGGGTGGGGCAGGACACGGCGCGGATCTCTCGTAAGGTTTGGGCCGTGGGATCTCTGCGCAATCCGGTCGGGCCGCTTCCCTCCACCATCTACTGGCGTCGGAGGGCCATTCTGCTGTCCTTGTTCGGGCTGATGGCGCTCCTGGTCGTGTGGGTGCTGACCATGGGGGGCGGGGGCGGCAAGAACGGCGCCGACGGCCCGTCGGGTACGGGACCCGCCACCTCCATCACACCCGGTCCTTCCGAATCCGGGCCCGCCATCAGTCAAAACCCGGGCGGGCGCGACGAGTCGGGCGACGAGGGCGGGGACGGCGGCGGTTCGGGCGGCTCCGGTGGTTCGGGCGGCGGCTCCGGTGACTCCGGCGATTCCGAGGGGTCCGGCGGCGCGGGCGGCCCGGGTGGCTCCGGCGGCGGTGGCGGCGGCTCGGACGACGCCAAGGGCGGCGGAGGCGGTGGCGGTGGGCTGCCCGCGGGCTCGCGACTGCCCAACTGCGTGAGCGGCGACGTGAAGTTGAAGCTGCGGAGCGTCCACAACACGTACGAGATCGACGAGAAGCCGAAGTTCGAGATCGTCGCGCAGAACAGCGCGGGCAAGGCCTGCAAGGTCGATCTCGGCGGCAAGGGAACGGTGCTGACGATCACTCAGGCCGACAGCGAGAAGGAGATCTGGTCCTCGGCGGACTGCCCGTCGGGTGGCGGGAGCCTGTTGCTGCGGGTGCCGGGCGACGGGCGCGTCACGCACACCGTCCAGTGGGACCGGCGCGGCAGCGAGCCGCACTGCGCGTCGCCTCCGGCGGGCAGCGCCAAGCCGGGGACGTATCTCGTCGAGGCCAAGTCGCCCGGCCTGGGGTCGGCGCGAGCCTCGTTCGTACTGGAAGAGGGCTGACGCCGCGGGGCGGTTCCCCCGCCCCGCCGACGGCTAGACGTACCGCTCGAGAATCGACGACTCCGCGAGGCGGGAGAGCCCCTCGCGGACGCTGCGGGCCCGCGCCTCGCCCACCCCGTCCACCGTCTGAAGGTCATCGACGCTCGCGGCGAGCAGCTTCTGCAGTCCGCCGAAGTGCTCGACCAGGCGGTCGATGATGGCGCCGGGCAGCCGCGGCACCTTCGCCAGGAGCCTGAAGCCCCGCGGGGAGACGGCGGAGTCCAGCGCCTCCGGAGAGCCGGTGTAGCCCAAGCCGCGGGCCACCGTGGGCAGTTCGAGCAGCTCCGCGTGTGAAAGCGCGTCCAGTTCGAAGAGCGCCTCCTCCACCGTGCGGGAGCGCTTGGCGGTCGGCTCGGGCACATAGTCCCGGACGACCAGCTCGCGCTCGGGCTCGACGCCCGCGATCAACTCGTCCAGCTGGAGGGCGAGGAGACGGCCGTCGGTGCCGAGCTCCACCACGTACTCGGCGATCTCCGTGGCGATGCGGCGCACCATCTCGAGGCGCTGGGCGACCGCGGTGACATCGCGGACCGTCACCAGGTCCTCGATCTCCAGGGCCGACAGCGTGCCCGCCACCTCGTCGAGACGGAGCTTGTAGCGCTCCAGGGTCGCGAGCGCCTGGTTGGCGCGGGACAGGATCGCCGCCGAGTCCTCCAGGACCTTGCGCTGTCCGTCCACGTAGAGCGCGATGAGGCGCATGGACTGGGAGACGGAGACGATGGGGAAGCCCACCTGCTTGGACACGCGGTCCGCGGTGCGGTGCCGGGTGCCCGTCTCCTCGGTGGGGATCGTCGGGTCGGGGACGAGCTGCACGCCCGCCCGCAGGATCTTGGTGATGTCCTTGTCGACGACGATGCCGCCGTCGAGCTTGCACAGCTCGCGCAGCCGCGTCGCCGTGAACTCGACGTCCAGGATGAAGCCGCCCGTGCACATCGACTCGACGGTCTTGTCCCAGCCGAGGACGATGAGTCCTCCGGTGTTGCCGCGGAGGATGCGCTCGAGTCCGTCGCGCAGGCCCGTACCGGGCGCGACCGCGCTCAGGGAGGCGCGCATCAGCCCTTCGGCAGCGGAGCTTCCGCCGGGCTTGCCGGGAGCTGACGCCCGGTCGTTGGCTGCCACTGCACTCCTCGGGTCGCGGGTTGTCCAAGCCCCGGTCCATACGTCACTTCGTACGGATGGGCGAGACCAGGGCAAAGTCTACCGGCGGTCTTCCTCCTCCCGTGGGGCCTCTCTGCGACGCGACCTAGGAAGGACACGCAGCGCGTCCCCCATGTCGGCGACTTCGGTGACTTTCATACCGGGCGGGATCTTGCCCGGGTCGGACGGGACGAGGGCGTGCGTGAAGCCGAGGCGGTGCGCCTCGGCCAGTCTGCGCTGGACGCCCGTGACCCGTCTGACCTCGCCCGCCAGGCCCACCTCGCCGATCGCGACCAGGTTCTTGGGCAGCGGGGTGTCGCTCGCCGCGCTGGCCAGGGCGAGGGCGATCGCGAGGTCGGCCGCCGGCTCGGAGAGCTTCACGCCACCGACCGTCGCGCTGTAGATGTCGCGCTTGCCCAGTGCGGTGATGCGGCCCCGCTGCTCGAGGACGGCCAGCATCATCGAGACGCGGGAGGTCTCCAGGCCCGACGTGGTGCGGCGGGGGGAGGGGATCTGGGAGTCGACCGTGAGCGCCTGGACCTCGGCCACCAGGGGGCGGCGGCCTTCGAGCGTGACGGTCAGGCAGGTGCCGGGGACGGCCTCCGTGCGGCGGGTGAGGAAGAGGCCGCTGGGGTCGGCGAGGCCGGTGATGCCCTCGTCGTGCAGTTCGAAGCAGCCGACCTCGTCCGTCGTCCCGTAGCGGTTCTTGACGCCTCGGACGAGGCGCAGGCGGGCGTGGCGGTCGCCCTCGAAGGACAGGACGACGTCCACGAGGTGCTCAAGGAGGCGGGGGCCCGCGATCGCGCCGTCCTTGGTGACATGGCCGACCAGGAGCGTCGACATGGCGCGCTCCTTGGAGGCGCGGATCAGCGCGCCCGCCACCTCGCGGACCTGGGCCATGCCGCCCGGCGCCCCGTCGATCTCCGGTGACGCGATCGTCTGGACCGAGTCGAGGATCAGGAGCGACGGCTTCACCGCGTCCAAGTGACCGAGGACGGCGGCGAGATCGGTCTCCGCCGCGAGGTACAGGTGGTCGTCGATGGCCTTGATGCGGTCGGCGCGCAGGCGGACCTGGCTCGCCGACTCCTCGCCCGTGACGTACAGGGTGCGGTGATCCTCGCTCGCCGACTTCGCCGCGACGTCCAGGAGCAGCGTCGACTTGCCGACGCCGGGCTCGCCCGCGAGCAGCGCCACGGCGCCGGGGACGAGGCCGCCGCCCAGGACGCGGTCGAACTCGGGGACTCCGGTGGAGCGTGCGGTGGCCTGGCGGCCGTCGACCTGGCCGATGGGCAGGGCGGACGAGGTGACCCGGCCGGGGGCCGTGGTGCGGACCGCGGGCGCGCCGTACTCCTCGACCGTTCCCCAGGCCTGGCACTCGGGGCAGCGGCCGAGCCACTTGGCCGTCTGCCAGCCGCATTCGGTGCAGCGGTAGGACGGCCGGTCTTTGGCGGTTTTCGTACGGGTGGCCATGAACCGAACCGTAGCGGGCAGGACTGACAACGACCGACGGCGCGGGAGGCGACCCCCTCCGGGCCGGGGGCGCGCGTCACGGAATCATGGGCTCCTGTCCCCTTTTGAGGGATCTGTTCACCCGTAAGGATTAAATGTGCTCAAGTTGGCGGAGGGGCCCGGCATCATCCGCCTAACTTCGCACGGGTGATGAGCAGCAGGCCGGAAACCCCCACGCAAGCAACCGGCGCACACCGGGCGCATCGTGACGCGCGCCAGCGCGTTGTGCCCCGCTCGGTGCCGCAGGCGCCGCCCGCCCGCTATGAGCCCTGTCTGGACGGCCTGTTCACGTACTGCCTGTCCGTGCTCTGCGACCACGAGGCGGCGACCGCCGCCCTGGGGGACGTACTCGCCATCGCCGAGCGGCGCGGCTCACGCGCCCCCGACACCGAGGCCGAACTGAAGCCCTGGCTGTACGCACTGGCCCGCTGGGTCTGCCTGCGCGCCCTCGCCGACGCCAAGCGCAAACGCCAGGGCGCGCACGCCTCCCCAGCCGCCTCCCGCGCCCCGAAGCCGCCCGAGCCCGCCGATCCACCGGACGAGGACGAGCGGCGGCGGCGCCGTGAACTGGCCCAGCTGGCCTGGCCCGAGGCCGCCGGGACGACACCGGAGCAGCGCGAGGCCCTGGAGCTCGCCGTGCGCCACCAGCTGACCCCCAAGGAAGTCGCCGCGGTCATCGGCATGGACGTGGCGAGGACCCGCGAGCTCCTCGCCTCCGCCGCCTGCGAGGTCGAGCGCACCCGGGCCGCGCTCGCCGTCGTGGAGACCGGCACCTGCCCGATCGTCGCCCGCCTCACCGGCGACAACCAGCTCCTCCTCGGCACGGCCCTGCGCCGCGAACTCGTCCGGCACGTCGACGACTGCCCCCGCTGCCGCCGCACCGCCGAGCGCGCGGGTTCCGGCGCCTGGCCCGGCACGGCCGCGTCCCCGGCCGCGCTGCCCGTCATCGAGGCCCCGCGGGCCGCCGTGCACAGGGCGATGGCGCATGTCCCGCGCGCGCGGGGCGGCGGTCCGCGCTTCGACCGGGGCGGATTCCCGATGGACCCCAAGGACCACGCCGCACGCCGCGACCGGCTACGCGCGCGTGCCGTGACGACCACGGTCGTCGCCACCGTGGTGGCCGCCCCGGTGCTCGCCCTCTGGGCCGCCTACCGGGGAGCGCCCCTGATCGGAGAGGGCCAGGACGGCCGCTCGGTCAGCGCCAGCGAGACCGGTGACCCCGACGGCCTGAACGGCGATCGCAGACGCGAGGACTACGAGAACGCGGGCAACGCCCACACACCGCCCGACCCCCGCTTCACCGCGGGCAGCCGCTCACCGGACGTCTCCGTAGAGGTCATTTCCCCGGGATCGCCCCCGTCCCGCTCGGGCACCGGGGCCGGGCGCCTCACCGTAGAGGCACGGCCGAGCGGAGGGACGACGCTGGTCACACTGACGGCGTCCGGCGGCGAACCGGTCAGCTGGTCGGCGAGCACGGGAGCCTCCTGGCTCTACCTCAGCCGCTCGTCCGGGACGCTCGCGCCAGGAGAAACGTTCACGATCCGCGTGTACGTCGACCACGGCCGTGAGCCGGTGGGGCACTGGAGCGCGCGGGTCTCCATCGCGCCGTCCGGGGCGATCATCTCGATCGAGGGGTACGGAAACGGTTCGGGACGACCGACGACTCCGGGCCCGAGGCCCACCACCAAGCCGCCGAGGCCGACGCCGACACCTTCGACCCCGGACCCGACGCCCACGCCGCCGGACCCGGACCCGACCCCATCGGACCCGACGCCCACCCCCTCGGACCCCGGGAACTCGTCACCGCCGCCGAGCGGCAGCGGTGACCCGAGCCCCGAGTGAGGGATGAGCGGGGTGGCGAAAGGAAACTGCTAGCGCGCCGGGTCCGCCGGATGCGGCGCGAGCAACGGAAGCTGCGAAGCAAGCCGCTCCTCGCACAGCTCGGCGAGCCGGTCGTAGCCCTCCTTGCCCATCAGCTCCGTCAGCTCGGGGCGGTAGGAGACGTACACCGGGTCACCGGCGCCGTGCGCCGACGTCGCCGACGTGCACCACCAGTGCAGATCGTGGCCGCCGGGGCCCCAGCCCCGCCGGTCGTACTCCCCGATCGACACCTGGAGGATGCGCGTGTCATCGGGCCGGTCGATCCACTCGTACGTCCGCCGGACCGGCAGCTGCCAGCAGACGTCCGGCTTTGTCTCCAGCGGCTCGCGGCCCTCCTTCAGCGCCAGGATGTGCAGCGAGCACCCCGCGCCCCCGGCGAAACCGGGGCGGTTCTGGAAGATGCAGGAGCCGTTGTACGGGCGGGTCTGGCGCTCGCCGTCCTCGTCCGTCGACACCCAGCCGCTCACCGTGCCGATGTCGTGGTGCTGCCAGACGTCCGGCGTGAGCCGCGCCACGGACTCGGCCACGCGCTTCTCGTCGTCCTCGTCGGAGAAGTGCGCGCCAAGCGTGCAGCAGCCGTCGTCCGCCCGGCCCGCCTGGATGCCCTGGCAGCCACTGCCGAAGATGCAGCTCCACCGAGAGGTCAGCCATGTCAGATCACAGCGGAAGACCTGCTCGTCGTCCGCCGGATCCGGGAACTCCACCCAGGCACGGGCGAAGTCGAGGCCCTTCTCGTCCGGCAGGGCCTTCTCCGGCTTTCCCGCCTTCCCCGGCTTCCCCGACTTCGTCTTCGGCTTCGTTTTGTCGGTCTTCGCCTTTTTCGTCTTTGGCACGACTCCAGGGTATGCGCGCACTACCCGGTCCGAGGACCAGCGGGCGCCGTACGCGCAGTAGCGTTCCGTACATGAGACTCGGTGTCCTCGACGTAGGTTCGAACACGGTGCACCTGCTGGTGGTGGACGCCCACCCCGGCGCGCGCCCGCTGCCCGCGTATTCGCACAAGGCCGAGCTGCGCCTGGCTCAACTCCTCGACGAGGCCGGGGCGATCGGCCCCGAGGGCATCGACCGCCTGGTCGCCACCGTCCGGGAGGCGATGGAGGCGGCGGAGGACAAGGGCGTGGAGGATCTTGCGCCGTTCGCGACCTCCGCGGTCCGCGAGGCCAGCAACGCCGATCAGGTCCTCGCCCGGGTCAAGGAGGAGACCGGCGTCGACCTCCAGGTCCTCACCGGCGCCGAAGAGGCCCGCCTGACCTTCCTCGCCGCCCGCCGCTGGTTCGGCTGGTCGGCGGGAAAGCTCCTGGTCATCGACATCGGCGGCGGCTCCCTCGAGATCGCGTACGGCATCGACGAGGAGCCGGACGCCGCCGTCAGCCTGCCGCTCGGCGCGGGCCGGCTGACCGGCGCCTGGCTCACCCAGGACCCGCCGGACCCGGCCGACGTGAAGGCGCTGCGGCGGCATGTGCGCGCCCAGATCGCGCGCACGGTCGGCGAGTTCAGCCGCTTCGGCGCACCGGACCACGTCGTGGCGACGTCGAAGACGTTCAAGCAGCTGGCCAGGCTCGCGGGCGCCGCGCGCTCCGCCGAAGGCCTCTACGTACAGCGTGAGCTGAAGCGGAAATCCCTGGAGGACTGGGTTCCGCAACTGGCGGCGATGACGGCGCAGGAACGCTCCGAGCTGCCCGGAGTCTCCGAGGGGCGGGCCGGACAGCTCCTCGCGGGGGCGCTCGTCGCGGAGGGCGCGATGGATCTCTTCGGCGTCGAGACGCTGGAGATCTGCCCGTGGGCGCTGCGCGAGGGCGTCATCCTGCGCCGCCTCGACCACCTTCCGCCGGCCCAGGCGGCCACCACGGGCGACGGTGCGTAGACGTACGTCACATACGGCCCAGGTGTGGGGGAGACCACCTCCCGCGCGCCTGGGCGAGGCCCGTACCCTGTCCTTCGTGGCAGAACCAGTGGTGCGCATCCCGGATGCGAAGGTCGCCCTGTCGACGGCCTCGGTCTATCCGGAGTCGACGGCGACGGCCTTCGAGATCGCCGCACGTCTGGGCTACGACGGTGTCGAGGTCATGGTCTGGACCGACCCCGTCAGCCAGGACATCGAGGCGCTGCGCAGACTCAGCGACTATCACCGCATCCCGATCCTCGCCATTCACGCCCCCTGTCTCCTGATCACGCAGCGCGTCTGGTCCACGGACCCCTGGATCAAGCTCCAGCGCGCGCAGGCCGCCGCCGAGAAGCTGGGCGCGTCGACCGTCGTCGTGCACCCGCCCTTCCGCTGGCAGCGGCAGTACGCGAACGCCTTCGTCGAGGGCATCTGGCGGATGGCCAACGAGACGGACGTCCGCTTCGCCGTCGAAAACATGTACCCGTGGCGCTACCGCGACCGCGAGATGCTCGCCTACGCCCCCGACTGGGACGTCACCAAGGACGACTACCGCCACTTCACGGTCGACCTCAGTCACACCGCGACCGCCCGCACGGACGCGATGCAGATGATCGACCGCATGGGCGACCGCCTCGGCCACGTCCACCTCGCCGACGGCAAGGGCTCCGCCAAGGACGAGCACCTGGTGCCAGGGCGCGGCACGCAGCCCTGCGCCGAACTCCTTGAGCGCCTCGCGACGACCGGCTTCGACGGGCACGTCGTCATCGAGGTCAACACGCGCCGCGCGATGTCCAGCGCCGAACGCGAGGCCGACCTCGCCGAGGCCCTCGCCTACACCCGGCTGCATCTGGCGTCCGCGCTTCAGGTGCCCCGCTCGTGACGGCTCCGGCGCCGGGCGGTGCGGCTCCGCGCCGCAGGGGGCGCCCTTCGCGTACGCAGTCGGCCGAGGGTCCGGCGATGCGGGACCGCATCCTGGAGGCGGCCCGCGCCGAGTTCTCCGCACGGGGGTACGAGAAAACCTCCGTGCGCGGGATCGCCAAGGCCGCAGGGGTGGACTCGGCGCTGGTGCACCACTACTTCGGCACCAAGGAGCAGGTCTTCGCCTCCGCGATCGAGGTGGCCTTCGCGCCCGCGCTCGACGCGTCGTCGGCGATCGAGGCGGGCCCGCTCGACGGCGTCGGCGAGCGCCTGACCCGCTTCATCTTCGGCGTCTGGGAGAACCCCGCGACCCGCGTCCCGCTGCTCGCGATCGTCCGCTCGGCGGTGAACAACGACACGGCGGCGGCCGTCTTCCGCCGCCTCATCGTGGCGCAGCTGCTCGGCAGGGTGGCCCGCCGCGTCGACCGTCCTGACGCGGAGCTGCGCGCGGAGCTGGCGGCCGCGCAGCTCGTGGGCACGGCGATGCTGCGGTACGTGATCCAGGTGGAGCCGCTGGCGTCGGCCGACCCGGAGGTGATCATCGCGCGGCTCGCGCCGGTGGTGCAGGGGCATCTGACCGGCCCCTGAGCCGGCCCCCGGAATGAACCGCTCACCGAGACAGCCGTCCCGCCATCCGGACACGCTGTCCAGATCGTGGAGCGTCGGCGTACGCTCGAGGACAGTCGATCCTTATGTCTCTCCCGATCCCCGAAGGAGCGAGCGACGATGCCCGAGCTCAGGTCCCGCACAGTCACCCACGGCCGCAACATGGCGGGCGCACGCGCCCTTATGCGTGCCTCCGGTGTACCCGGCGCGGACATCGGGCGTAAGCCGATCATCGCCGTCGCCAACTCCTTCACCGAGTTCGTGCCGGGCCACACCCACCTCCAGCCGGTCGGCCGCATCGTCTCCGAGGCGATCACCGCGGCGGGCGCCATCCCGCGCGAGTTCAACACGATCGCCGTGGACGACGGCATCGCGATGGGCCACGGCGGAATGCTGTACTCCCTGCCGTCCCGCGACCTGATCGCCGACTCGGTGGAGTACATGGTGGAAGCGCACTGCGCGGACGCCCTGATCTGCATCTCCAACTGCGACAAGATCACCCCCGGCATGCTGAACGCTGCCCTGCGCCTCAACATCCCGACGGTCTTCGTCTCCGGCGGCCCGATGGAGGCCGGCAAGGCCACCCTGGTCGACGGCACGGTCCGCAAACTGGACCTGGTCAACGCGATCAGCGACGCGGTGGACGAGAGCGTCTCGGACGAGGACATCCTGCGCATCGAGGAGAACGCCTGCCCGACCTGTGGCAGCTGTTCCGGCATGTTCACGGCCAACTCCATGAACTGCCTGACGGAGGCCATCGGCCTCTCGCTCCCCGGCAACGGCTCGATGCTCGCCACGCACACCGGCCGCAAGGCGCTGTACGAGAAGGCGGGCGCCACGGTCGTCGAGATCGCCAAGCGCTACTACGACGGCGACGACGCGTCGGTCCTGCCGCGCAACATCGCCACCCGCGCCGCCTTCGACAACGCCATGGCGCTCGACATCTCCATGGGCGGCTCCACCAACACGATCCTGCACCTGCTTGCCGCGGCCCAGGAGGCCGAGCTCGACTACACCCTGGCCGACATGGACGCCGTATCGCGCCGTGTCCCCTGCCTGGCCAAGGTCGCCCCGAACGTCGCGCCCGGCGGCACGTACTACATGGAGGACGTGCACCGCGCCGGCGGCATCCCCGCCATCCTCGGCGAGCTGTACCGCGCGGGCCTCCTGAACGAGGACGTGCACACGGTCCACTCCCCGTCCATCAAGGACTGGCTGGAGACGTGGGACGTGCGCGGCGGTTCACCGTCGGACGAGGCGGTCGACCTCTGGTACGCGGCCCCGGGCTGCGAGCGCTCGGCGACGGCCTTCTCGCAGTCGAAGCGCTGGGACACCCTGGACACGGACGCCGCCGGCGGCTGCATCAGGGACGCGGCCCACGCGTACTCGGAGGACGGCGGCCTCGCGGTCCTCAAGGGGAACCTCGCCGTGGACGGCTGTGTCGTGAAGACGGCCGGTGTCGACGAGTCGATCTGGACGTTCGAGGGTCCCGCGGTGGTCTGCGAGTCGCAGGAGGACGCCGTCGAGAAGATCCTCAAGAAGCAGATCAAGGAAGGCGACGTGGTCGTCATCCGCTACGAGGGCCCCAAGGGCGGCCCCGGCATGCAGGAAATGCTCTACCCCACCTCCTTCCTGAAGGGCCGCGGCCTGGGCAAGGCCTGCGCCCTGGTCACGGACGGCCGCTTCTCCGGCGGCACGTCGGGCCTGTCGATCGGCCACGCGTCGCCCGAGGCGGCGTCCGGCGGCACGATCGCGCTGGTCGAGGACGGCGACCGCATCCGCATCGACATCCCCAACCGCGGCATCGAACTCCTCGTCGACGACGCCGAGCTGACCCGCCGCCGCGAGGCCCTGGGCGGCGTCTACGCCCCCAAGGCCCGCGAACGCAAGGTCTCCGCGGCGCTGCGCGCCTACGCGGCGATGGCGACGAGCGCGGACCGCGGCGCGGTGCGGGACGTGTCGCTGCTGGGCTAGCGCCCGGCTTCCGGCGGTGCGGGGCCGGGGAAAGGAACCCGGCCACCGCAACCACCCCACCTCGCTCACGCGTCCACCCAGTGACGAACATGCCAAGGGCGGCCCGAGCCGCCGCTTCACGGGGGAGAGAAGCATGAGCGAGAACGTCATCGTGCCCGAGGTCGCGGAGGCCGCGGAGGTCGTGGAGACCACCGCGGCGAAGACGTACGCCGTCGCCGCGGACGTCAACGTCCGCTCAGGACCGGGTACGTCGTACGACAAGGTGGGCCGCGTATCGGCGGGCTCCCGGGTGACCATCCACTGCCAGAAGCCGGGCGAGACGGTCACCGGACCCACCGGCACCTCGAAGCTGTGGGACCGCATCGGCAGCGGGCGCTACATCTCCGACACGTACGTCCGCACGGGCAGCGACGGCTACGTGGCGCCGCGCTGCTGAGGCCTCTGAACTGAGCGCAGGGGTGAGCGCAGGGGAGCCGTCGAGGCCCGGCCGTCAGCCGGACTTCGGCGGCTTCAGCGTGACTTCGGCGGCTTCGCCGCGTCGAAGGCGAACAGGGTGTTCCCGGCCGCGGCCACGACCACCGCGCGCCCGGCGACGGTCACACGCGGACTCGCGCCCAACTCGCCCGTCAGGCCCTGGGCCCGGGGATCCGTCGTCCACAGGGGCTCGCCGTCTCGCGGCGACAGTGCGACGACCCGGCCGCTGGCCGAGCTGAAGTACAGCGCCCCGGCTGCCGCCACAGGACCCGACGCGCCCTCCACGCTCGTCTGCCGCGACCACTTCTTGCGGCCGGTCGCGGGGTCCAGCGCCGTGACGAGACCTGTCTGCCCGCTCAGATAGACGGCCCCGCCGCCCATGCCGGGCGTCCCGTCGTACGTCTTCGCGAACCGTGAGTACGAGACCTTCGGCGAGGTCAACGAGACCCGCGCCACCCCGTCGTACCCGGCCGACGCAGGCCCCTCCATGTGCTGCCGCAGGAATACGAGAGCGTCGCCGGCGACGCCCATCGGCACGACGGGACCCTTGACCGCGATGGCCTTGCCCAGCGTCCCCTTGACGCGGTCGACCACGTGCAGGGTCGGGTTGCGCACCGCACTGGCCTCCAATTCCGCGCCCGGCGCGCACATCGCGTAGAGCCGCGCACCCGCCGGAACCGGGGAGCACCGCGTGCCCGCCGGGAAAGGCGTCTTCCAGGTGACACTGCCGCTGCGCGCGTCCCGCGCCTCAAGGCGGGAGTTCGACGCGTCGACCGTGATGACGCTGGAGCCGATCACCACGGCGTCCCGCGTCCGGCCCGTGACGGCCGTCGACTGGGCGCCGGACGGCACGAACCACAGCTCCGTGCCGTGCTTCGCGTCGAGGGCCACCACCTCGGTCGCGGGACCGCCCGGCGCGTCCTCGGCGGCGAAACGGTAGCCGAACACGGTGTCGTTCGTGGCGCCCACCAGATGCATCCCCTGGACAGGGACGCCGGGGCTGTTCTCCGTCCAGACGCGCGAGCCGTCGGAGGCCCTGACCCGGGTCGCGACGACGCCGCCGCCCCCGCAGAACAGCGCGTCGCCGCGCGCGACACAGCGCAGCTCGTCCGGGATGTCCTCGCGTCCGCCCCGGACGGTCTTGCGCCAGGGCTCGAAGCCGTCCGGCAGCGCGGCACCCGGCGCGGCGGCGATGCTGCCCTTGTCGCTCCCGCCGCCCTTCCCCGCAGTGCCCGGCTCATCAGGTCCGCCGGACGTCACCGCCGCGACACCGCCGCCGATCGCGGCCACGGCGACCGCGGCCGCGAGCACGGGGCGCCAGCGGCGGCGCAGCCGGCGGCCGATGGCGGCGCCGGTGCCGGTGCCGGTATCGACGCCGGTCAGGGCCGTCGGCGGCGGGGTGTCCGCCGTCGTGAGGTGATGCTGGGTTTTCATGTCCCGGGTGCGGCCCGCGTGGACCCCGCCGGCGGGGGTGCCGCCGAGGTCGGTGGGCAGGTCCCGCAGCCGTACGAGGAGTTCGTCGGTGGAGGGGCGCGCTTCGGGATCCTTCTCCAGGCACGGCTCGACGACCGCGCGCAGAGCGGTCGGGACGTCGCCCAACGACGGCTCCTCGTGCACCACTTGATACGCGGTCATGTACGGGCTGTCCGCGTCGAACGGCCCCTGCCCCGTCGCCGCGTACACCAGCAGCGTGCCCAGCGAGAAGACGTCGGACAGCGGCCCCACCCCACGCGGCGCCTGCAACTGCTCCGGGGACATGAAGGGCGGCGTACCGATGACACGCCCCGTCATCGTCAGCGTCTGCTGGTCCGCGGCGCGCGAGATGCCGAAGTCGATGACGCGCGGACCCTCGGGCGAGAGCACGACGTTCGAGGGCTTCAGGTCACGGTGCACGACGCCCGCGCGGTGGATGTCACGCAGCGCCTCCGTCAGACCGATGGCGAGTATCCGCAGCTCCGCGCCGGTCAGCGGGCCCGTCTTGGCGATGCGCTGGGCGAGCGTGTGCCCCTCTATATAGGCGGTCGCCATCCACGGATGTTCGGCCTCCGGGTCGGCGTCGACCACGGCGGCGGTGAACGCGCCGCTCACCCGCCGCGCCGCGGCCACCTCCTGCCGGAAGCGGATACGGAACTCCTCGTCCCCGGCGAACTGCTGGTGGATCAGCTTGATGGCCACGGGTCGCCCCGAAGCCGTACGCGCCAGAAAGACCGTGCCCATGCCGCCCGAGCCGAGGCGCGCCTCGAGCGGATAGCCGCCGATCTCAGCTGGGTCACCTCCGCGGAGCGACACTCTCCGACCTCCCCGTTCCCCCGTGCACCGATTTCCACCTGGGCCCGTTTGCCTGTCCTGCCACCCAAACTAGCCGCCGGGTGGTACGGCAGGGCAAGGCGGGGGACGAATAGGGCGCGCCTGCCCGGTGTCGATGTGCGTCAGGTCCGGGGCCACCGCGGGCGATACTCGACGGGTGAGCGCAGATTCCAGCACCCCCGACCGCACGGACTCGACAGCCGCGACGGCCCCCGGCCCGCAGCCCGAGCCCCTCCGCTTCTTCGGCACGACCTGGGTCGGCCACGACAACGGCTACGGCGCGCGCCGCGTGGGTGTCGCGGCGGGCTCACTGCTTGCCGCGGCGGCGGGCTGCTTCGTGCTGCGTTTCGCGTATGAGGGGATGGCGATCGCGGACGTGGGGACGTTCGTGAACTTCCTGGTCCTCATCATGTTCTCGATCTGCAGTGCGATCGCCTTCCGCCGCACCTGGGAGGGGTTCACCCGCCGCCACGACCCGGCGTCCCAGTCCTCGATGCGCGGCCTCCTGACCATCGGCTTCGTCGGCGTCTTCCTCGCCTACTTCTTCCGCTCCCTCACCGAGGCCCCGGGGGAGACGCTCCACCGCGAGGAGTACGAGGCGGCGCGCGAGCAGTACGCGAAGCGCACGGCACGCCGCGCGGGCAATCCCTCCAGGAAGAACCGGAAGGGCTGAGGGGCCCGGGAGGGACGCAAGCCCTTGACGTCCTCCGCGCCCTGGGCGCAATAATCATCACATGATGAATATCGAGACGTCACCCGCCGTCGAGGCGAGGGCCCTCACCGTCATCCGAGGCCCCCGCACAGTCCTCCGCGCCCTGGACTTCACCGTCCCGAAGGGGCAGATCACCGGCCTCCTGGGCCCCTCGGGCTGCGGCAAGTCCACCCTGATGCGCGCGGTGGTCGGCAGCCAGGCCAAAGTCACCGGCACCCTGAAGGTCCTCGGCCACCCGGCCGGCTCGCCCGGCCTCCGGTCCCGCATCGGCTACGTCACGCAGGATCCATCCGTCTACGACGACCTGACCGTCCGGCAGAACCTCGACTACTTCGCCGCCGTCCTCGACCCCGGCCGCGGGGCCGCCGCCCACCGCCGCCACGACCACGTCACCCACGCCATCGCCGACGTCGACCTGACGGCCCACGCCGACTCCCTCGCGGGCAACCTCTCCGGAGGCCAGCGCAGCCGCGTCTCCCTGGCGGTGGCCCTCCTCGGGGCGCCGGAAGTCCTCGTACTCGACGAACCCACCGTCGGCCTCGACCCCGTACTCCGCCGCGATCTGTGGAACCTCTTCCACTCCATCGCCGCCGACCGGGGCACCACGATCCTCGTCTCCTCGCACGTCATGGACGAGGCCGAACGCTGCCACCGCCTCCTCCTCATGCGCGAGGGCGAACTCCTCGCCGACGACACCCCGGAGGCCCTGCGCACCCGCACCGCCTCCGAAACCGTAGAAGAGGCCTTCCTCCACCTCGTGGAGGAGGCGAACGCGACCCAGAGCGACAGCGACACCGGAAGTGCGACCCCCGCCAGGAGCCCCCGATGAACGCCCACCGCACCCTCGCCACCGCGGCCCGCGTCCTGCGCCAGCTCCGCCACGACCCGCGCTCCATCGCCCTGATGATCCTGGTGCCCTGCGTGATGCTGCTGCTCCTGCGCTACGTGTTCGACGGCAGCCCGCAGACCTTCGACTCCATCGGCGCCTCGCTCCTCGGCATCTTCCCCCTCATCACGATGTTCCTGGTGACCTCCATCGCCACCCTCCGCGAACGCACCTCCGGTACCCTCGAACGCCTCCTCGCCATGCCCCTCGCCAAGGGCGACCTCATCGCGGGCTACGCCCTCGCCTTCGGCGCCCTCGCCGTCGTCCAGTCCGTCCTCGCGACGGGCCTCGCCCTCTGGGTCCTCGGCCTGGACGTCACCGGCTCCGCCTGGCTGCTGCTCCTGGTCGCGCTGCTCGACGCCCTGCTCGGCACGGCGCTCGGCCTCTTCGTCTCCGCGTTCGCGGCCTCCGAGTTCCAGGCCGTCCAGTTCATGCCGGCCGTGATCTTCCCCCAGCTGCTCCTGTGCGGCCTGTTCACCCCGCGCGACAAGATGCAGCCGGTCCTCGAAGCGATCTCGAACGTCCTGCCCATGTCGTACGCCGTGGACGGCATGAACGAAGTCCTCCGCCACCCCTCCGTCACCGGCGACTTCGTACGCGACGCCGTCATCGTCGCCGCCTGCGCCGTACTCGTCCTCGCCCTCGGCGCCGCCACCCTCCGCCGCCGCACGGCCTGACCCGCCAATGCGAGGATGGCCGGACCAGAACGTCCCGCTGACCCGCACCTGGAGGGTGACCCACCCATGCCCCAGCCCGTCGCAGTCCTCGGCACCGGCAAGATCGGCGAAGCCCTCCTCAGCGGAATGATCCGGGCCGGCTGGGCCCCCGCCGATCTCCTGGTCACCACCCGCCGCTCCGACCGCGCCGCGGAACTCCGCACCCGCTACGGAGTCGACCCCGTCAGCAACGCCGAAGCCGCCAAGCAGGCCGACACCCTCATCCTCGCCGTCAAGCCGCAGGACATGGGCCGCCTCCTGGACGAGCTCGCCCCGCACGTCGCCCCCGACCGCCTGGTCATCAGCGCCGCCGCAGGCATCCCCACCTCCTTCATCGAGGAACGCCTCGCCGATGGCACCCCCGTGGTCCGCGTCATGCCCAACACCCCGGTCCTCGTGGACGAAGGCATGTCCGTCATCTCCGCGGGCAGCCACGCAACCGCCGACCACCTCGCCCACGCCGAGGCGATCTTCGGCGCCGTCGGCAAGACCCTGCGCGTCCCCGAGACCCAGCAGGACGCCTGCACCGCACTCTCCGGCTCAGGACCGGCGTACTTCTACTACCTGGTCGAGGCCATGACCGACGCCGGCATCCTCCTCGGCCTGCCCCGCGACAAGGCCCACGACCTGATCGTCCAGGCCGCGATCGGCGCCGCCGTGATGCTCCGCGACAGCGGCGAACACCCGGTCAAGCTCCGCGAGAACGTCACCTCCCCGGCCGGCACCACCATCAACGCCATCCGCGAACTGGAGAACCACGGCGTACGAGCAGCCCTCATCGCCGCCCTGGAAGCCGCCCGCGACCGCAGCCGCGAACTCGCCTCCGGCAACAGCTGACCGTCGCCGATGGGCATAGGGGCGCGCACAGGCCGCGCCCCTTATACGGCCACCGCCGCGGCGACGACCGCCTCCGTGGTCACCACCTCCGCGAAGCGCCCGCCGTGCAGCGAAACCGCCGAGGCCTGCGCCAGCTCCTCCGCGGTGCGCCGCCAGCCGAACGGCCCCTCAAGGTCGAACGTGTGCGTGGCGTCCAGCGCGAACAGCACGCGGTACCCCAAGTTCCCGCCCATCCGCGCCGTCGTCTCCGCGCACATGTTCGTCTGGATCCCGGCCACCACGAACTGCGAGATCCCCTCCGCCTTCAGCCACGCGTCCAGATCCGGCGTCCCGTAGAAGGCCGAGTTCACGGTCTTCTTCACGAACAGCTCCGCCCCCGCGCCCTTCCCGCGCCGCTGCTCGACGTACTCCTTGAAGTCGTTCCCCGCATACCCGAGCCGCAGCGGCGACGCCGGATGGGACGAGTCATGGCGTACGAAGACGACCGGGCGCCCCGTGGCCTGCCAGGCGTCGATGAGCGACGCGATGTTCTCATCGGCCTCCGGATTGTTCCGCGCTCCCCAGAACCCCTCCTCCTCAAAACCCTTCTGTACGTCCACGACCACCAGCGCTGCGTTCTCTGCGATGTCCATGAAGACGATGCTGCCGCCACACCTCCCCACGGCCCAGAGGGAAGAAAGCCATCGACCGATGGTTTACTGCCACCGTGCCCAAGCCACCGCTCGCCCCCACCCCCCAGCGCATCGCCCTGCTCGCCTTCCCCGGCATCCGCGCCTTCGACGTCTCCGTCATCACGGAGGTCTGGGGCACCGACCGCACCGACCGCGGCGTACCCGCCTTCGACCTCCGCCGCGTAGCCGCCGACCCCGCACCCGTCCCCATGCGCGGCGCCCTCACCCTCACCCCCGACCGAACCCTCGCCTGGCTGACCCGCCTCTCGACCACCGACCTGATCGTCGTCCCCGGCCTCGACGACCACGTCACCCCCGCCCCGGCCCCCGTCCTCGAAGCCCTGCGCAAGGCGCACACCCGAGGCACCACCATCGCGGCACTCTGCGGCGGCGCCTTCACCCTCGCCCAGGCAGGCCTCCTCGACGGCCGCCGCGCGGTCACCCACTGGGGCCTCGTCGACCTGCTCCGCGCCCATCACCCCCGCGTCACCGTCGAACCCGACGCCCTCTTCATCGAGGACGACAACATCTGGACCGCCGCGGGCACCGCCGCCGGCATCGACCTCTGCCTGCACCTGGTCCGCACGGCCCACGGCTCCGAAGCGGCGGCGGCCGTCGCCCGCTCGATGGTCACCGCCCCCTTCCGCACCGGCACCCAGGCCCAGTTCATCGAGCACCCCACCCCGCACGCCGACCGCGACGCCGACGCGCTGGCCTCCGTACGCGAATACGCCCTCCGGCACCTCCACGAACCGCTCACCGTCGCCGGCCTCGCCACCCGGGCAGGCATGTCGGCGCGCACCTTCGCCCGTCACTTCACGGCGGCCACCGGCACCACCCCCCTGCGCTGGCTCCTGGACCAGCGCCTGGCGGCAGCGCAGAAGCTCCTGGAACGCACCGACCTGCCCATGCCCGAAGTGGCACGCCGCGCGGGCTTCGGCAGTGAGGTCACGATGCGCCAGCACTTCGCCTCGCGCCTCACCACCAGCCCCCGCGCCTACCGCGCCTCGTTCACCGGCGGCAGCAGACCGATGGCGCGATAGGCGGTGTCCACCGTCGGCCGGGCCATCTCCCGCGCCCGCTCGGCCCCCCGCCGCAACACGTCCTCCACATACGCGGGATCGGCGACCAGCTCCTTGTGCTTCTCCTGCAAGGGCCGCAGCACCTCCACCACGGCATCGGCGGTGTCCTTCTTCAAGGCCCCGTACGTCTCGTACTCACCGCTCAAGCCCTCGGGATCCCCACCCTCACAGGACGCGAGGATCTCCAGCAGATTCGATACACCCGGCTTGGCCTCACGGTCGTACTCGACCTCGGACCCGCTGTCGGTCACCGCCCGCATGATCTTCTTCCGTACGACATCCGGCTCGTCCAGCAGATAGACGATCCCGGCCCCGGTGTCGCCGGACTTCCCCATCTTCGACGTCGGGTCCTGCAGATCCATGACCTTGGCCGCCACTTTGGGAAACGTGGCCCGCGGCACCACGAACGTGTGCCCGTACCGCTGGTTGAACCGCACCGCCAGATCCCGGGTGAGCTCGACATGCTGGACCTGGTCGTCCCCGACCGGCACCTCGTCCGCCCCGTACGCCAGGATGTCCGCCGCCATAAGGACGGGATAGGTGAGCAGCGAAAGCCGCACACTGCCGCCCCGCGCGGCCTCCCGCGCGGACTTCTCCTTGTACTGGATCATCCGCCGCATCTCGCCGTCCGTCGCGATGCACTCAAGGAGATACGAGAGCCGGGCGTGCTCATCCACATGACTCTGGACGAACACGACGGCCCGCTCCGGATCGATCCCCGACGCGAGGAACAGCGTCGCCGCCTGCCGACTGAGCCTGCGCACCCGGCCTGGATCGTGGTCCACGGTCAGGGCGTGCAGGTCGACGATGCTGAACAGCGACTCCGCCCGGTGCTGATCAACCTCTGCCCACTGGCGCAGGGCGCCCAGGTAGTTCCCGAGGGTCAGGTGCCCCGTCGGCTTGATCCCGCTGAAGATCCTCGTCATCTCTCCGCCTCCTGGTCAGGCCCGCCGGCCCGACGGCCGGGCTCCGGGTCCTCCTGGGGGAGAAACAAGAACGGCCGCCGAGTCGGCGGCCGTTGGGTACATGCGTGTGTACGGCCGCCGTCAGGCGGCCCACCACAGTTGGGTGTGCGCATGCGTAGTCACGGCTCCTACAGTAGCTCGCAGGGCCCTCCGTGTACTCGGGTTGACACACCTTGACCGCCTCCGTACTGTTCTCCGAGTTGCCCGACGTGAGCGTCGACCCTTGGTCGGTCCCCGGGCAGCCATTCCGCACAACCATTCAAGCGATCGATGCCGTGTCATCTTCGATGCCCCGTCGTCTGCTCGTTTTCATGCGCTTTTGCGAAATGAGGAATCCGCGTTCGAAAGGACGCCCCCGATTAGCCGGGGAGCGAGGATTCCGCTAAAGTCTCACTCGTCGGAACGGCCCAACAGCCGGGAAGACAAAGGCCCGCTGACTGGGAATCAGGCCCGAAAGGATCTGATAGAGTCGGACTCGCCGGAAAGGGAAACGCGAAAGCCGAAAGGCAGGAGCGGGAACCGGAAAGGCACCGAGGAAATCGGACACGAAAGAGTCTGATAGAGTCGGAAA